>CAWGHM010000017.1:0-42199 GCA_963822365.1 uncultured Alphaproteobacteria bacterium | reverse complement strand
GATGCTTGAGCAACTCTGCCAGATACACTTTATTAGTACATTTGAAAATGGATTCTGAGTCGTCTATCACCACCATGCCTTCTCGCTCAGCTTTTTTTGCAAAGCGAAATGTATGATGATCAATTCCCGTCGTTTCACGAATAAATAAGGCATCAAATTCATATAAACGAACTAAGTCTTTTTTCTGTATTAATTCGACATGCATATCCATCGTTTTGCCAATAAGTATAAATTTTTCTAACACCCCCAGCAGTCGGGAGAACCCTCTAGCGGATCACAGGCCCATGGCAGCCAGTTCGTCCACGGTATCCTTGTTGATCGGCAGCAGCTGATCGACGATGATGTCATTGCCGGCAGGCTTGATGACACCAAGACCCGGAATGTCGTCGCCTTCCTTGACGCTCTCGCCCTTGATCAGGCGGTCTGCCATGGTGACGAAGACTTCGCCGGCCTGCTTCGGATTCCACATGAAGCCGCCGGAAATCGCGTCCGCCTTGATCAGCTTCTGGCCTTGACCAGGAGAGAACGGGCCAAGCACGAAGATTTCACCGGTCTTGCGGCGCTCTTCGACAGCGCGGCCGGCACCGATCGGCCCCTGGCTGCCGAAAGCAAGGAAGCCCGTCAGATCCGGATGCGCAGCAATCAGATCGAGTGCCGTCGAGCGGCTCTTGTCGACGTCTTCTGCCACGCCGTAGCGTTCGCCGACGAGCTTCATGTCGGGGTGGTTCGCCTTGATATAGGCAATTGCGGCATCGGCCCAGGCATTGTGCAGCGGCACCGTCAGCGAGCCGACGAACACAGCATATGCGCCCTTGCCGCCCATCTTTTCAGCGAGCAGCTTGCCATGGGCTTCACCGAAACCGGTGGACGAGGCCAGCTCGAAATTCCAGTCGGCACCCTTCTGGCTTGGCGATTCATGCGTGACGACAAAGATGCCGGCCGCCTTGGCCTTGGCCAGAACCGGCTCGAGCACCTTGGCATCGTTCGGCACCACGCCGATGACCTTGACGCCCTGGGCGATCAGGTCCTCGATGGCGCGCACCTGGAGAGCCGGGTCAGCACTGGTCGGACCGACCATGAAGGCATCGAGACCAAGCTTGGCCCCCTGCTCCTTGATGCCGGCCTCCATAGCGTTGAACCACGGAATGCCGCCGATCTTCACGACGACACCAACTTTGTCGGCCGCGAGAGCCGCGAACGAAACGCCAAGCGACAGTGACGCAGCAAGCGCCGCGATCATAAATTTCTTCATTCGAATTCCTCCTCAAAGTCCCCTTCAGGGGAACGTCCTGACCGCTGCGGACAGCCGGCCCTCCAATCAGAATTTAAACGGGAATCAAGCCGTGGCCTGCCCTCCCGAAAACCGCCTCCTCAAGCGATACCGCGTTGCACAATCGATATTTCTTTTTTGCACAATCGATGGTGCAATTAATATCAAATAGATTTATTCTTTCGTCAAGCGGAGATTGATGCGACGGGATTGCGCAGCGTCGCCGGCGCGTTTTCCGCAGGTGCAACGACGGATTCAATGTATTAGAAACACAGAACTTTTCCGCCTTTCCGGCGGTTCGAAAAAATCTCAGAGGGCTGGCATGCGACAGCAGAGCAAGAAAAAAGCCACGATCTACGATCTATCGGTCCTGTCCGGTTGCTCCGCATCGACGGTCAGCGCTGTGCTGAACGGCACCTGGCAGAAGCGGAGGATCAAGGAGAGCACGGCCGAGCTTATCCGAGGACTTGCGGAGAAACATCAATACACGGCAAACCTCCAGGCACGCGGCCTGCGCAGTTCGCGATCCGGCCTCGTCGGCCTCTTGCTGCCGGTGCATGACAACAGATATTTTTCATCCATGGCCCAGACCTTCGAGGCCTATGTGCGCGCCAGAGGACAATGCCCGATCGTCGTCAGCGCCTGCCGCGATCCGCAGGAAGAGCGGCAAACGGTCGAGACGCTGATTTCCTATTCGATCGACGAATTGTTCGTTGCCGGCGCCACCGATCCCGACGGGGTCCATGCCGTTTGCGAGGCAGCCGGCCTCAGGCATATCAATATCGACCTTCCGGGCACCAAGACCCACTCCGTCATCAGCGACAACTATGAAGGTGGACGGCTGCTGACCGAGGCGATCATCCGCCACTGCGACGCCGACCGACCGCTGCAACCGGAGGAACTCTACCTCTTCGGCGGGCGCGACGACCATGCCAGCCGCGAGCGCATCCGCGGGTTTCGAGAAGTGAAACGCGAGATCCTCGGCGGCGACCCGGAGGAGTGTATCCAGCCAACCGGATACTCGCCAGCCATGACCCAGAAGGCGTTCGAAACCTTTTACGCCCGCGAGGGCCGTCTTCCCCGCGCCTTCTTCATCAATTCATCGATCAACTTCGAAGGACTGCTGCGCTTTCTCGGCCAGCACCCGCACGAGACCTTCGCCGACATCGTTGTCGGCTGCTATGACTATGATCCTTTCGGCTCTTTCCTGCCCTTTCCGGTGATCATGATCCGCCAGGATGTGGAGAGCATGATCGCGAAGGCTTTCGAAATCATCGACCAGGGCCGTTCGCCACCGCAGTTGCACCTGATACGACCGGAGCTCGTGCCACCGCGCACCGCACTGATGGGGCCGCTCGACGCCCTCAAGGACATCGATTGACCCGGCGATGTTTCGAAAAGCCTGCCGGGTTCAGGGTTCAACGGGCACGAAGAGGCCCAGCTTGATATCCTTCAGCACCACATTGGTATGGATGCGTTTGATCTGTGGATTTTGTGCCATGATCCCGGCGGTGATATCGTCATACTGGCCGACATCGCGGGCCGTTATGATGGCAATGAGATCGACGGAACCGGTGACGTAGTAGACCTGCTGGATATGATCCTGCTTTTCCGCCCAGATGCGGAATTTCGACAGGGCATCGTAGTTCTCCCGTTCGATCTCCATACCGGCGATGAAGGTCATGGCGTTTCCAGCGACCTTGCGATCGACGACCGCGATCTCGGCCGAAATGATCCCCTCCTCCCGCATGCGCTTCAGCCGCCGTTGAACGGCGGAGGCTGAAAGACCGACCTCGTCCGCGATCGTCTCGGCCTTCAGCTGACAATTCCTCTGCACCATTTCCAGAATGTTGCGATCGAATGCGTCCAGCAATCCGGGCATTTCAACTCCTCACCACGGCGCGAACCTGCGCGATCGGGCATTCGCCGCCCGCTGCATAGGCATATCTGCCGCGCGTATCGAACGACAAGCGCATTTTGCCCGCAGATTCTCCCAAATTTTGCGGGCGATCCGTATGGCTGCAATTTAATGTGCCCCTCAATAGCCGCACCAGGCGCGACGCAAAGAAACAACGGTCCCGGAGGCCCAAACAATGAACGACGTTATCATTCTCGACGGCGGCATGAGCCGGGAACTCGTCCGGCTCGGTGCCCAGTTGCGCCAGCCCGAGTGGTCGGCATTGGCGCTCATCGACACACCGGAAATCGTCCGCGATGTGCATAGGGAATTCATCGAGGCCGGCGCGGATGTGGTGACCACCAACAGCTATGCGCTTGTGCCCTTCCACATCGGCGAGACGCGGTTTCGCGAAGAGGGCGAAGCGCTGATCGCGCTTTCTGGACGATTGGCGCGGGAAGCGGCGGATGCGTTCACCGGGCGCAGGGTTCGCGTCGCCGGCTCTCTGCCACCCATCTTCGGATCCTATGAACCGCAGCTTTTCCAGCCTGAAAGGGTTCAGGACTATCTGTCGGTTCTCGTCCGCGGTCTCTCGCCCTTCGTCGATGTCTGGCTGGGCGAGACACTCTCCCTGATCGCCGAGGGCGAAGCCGTGCGGCAGGCCATTGCGGAAACTGGAAAACCCTTCTGGATCTCCTTCACGCTGGCAGACGCTGCAGAAGACGATGGGAGCGTGCCGCGCCTGCGCTCCGGCGAAACGGTCGCCGAGGCGGCGGAATGGGCGGCCTCGGCAGGCCTTGAAGCCCTGCTATTCAATTGCAGCCGCCCGGAAATGATGGCCGGCGCCGTCCGTATTGCTGCGGATATTTTCAAGCAACGGAACGCAAAGATCGCCATCGGCGTCTACGCCAATGCCTTCGAGCCGCTGGAGGAAGATGGCGCTGCCAACGAGGCCCTGCATGCGACCCGCGAAGACCTGACGGGCGACGTCTATTGCGATTTCGCCTGTACCTGGGTCGAGGCTGGGGCCTCGATGGTCGGCGGCTGCTGTGGCGTCGGCACCGGCCACATTCATCGACTGGCCCGTCGCCTGAAAGCCTGAGGTCATCGGCCGTATAGGCCGCCAAACAAGCCGATCGGTGCAACGCAATCGATCCGACCGGTTAAAACACTGCCAGCCTCTTGCCATGATAACGCGAGCCGAGGATACGGCGGCAATTCGCCGGTCCGAGCGGCGCAAATAAAATCAGGGCCGCGAACGTCGCGACCCTGACCATACTACTGACTACCGAATGTTACATGCGGCGCCCGGCGTAACGCGCGCGGTCTTCCTCGACCTGCGCCTTCGAATAGGGCTCCGCATTATCGTCGAAGCGGGTCCAACCCTGACCTTCGTACTCGGAACGGCGGGTCGGCAAATCAACCCAGTTCGACCGCTTCAAGATCGCTTCCGCTTCGAAAACAAGCGGCTCATCGACCTTTGCGGTCACAAGCGTGCCGCCACGGCGAACGCCTTCCGCATAGACATGCGCATCGTTTTCATCGACGCCGGATTCCGTCAGCGCGCCAATCAGCCCACCGGCTGCTCCACCGACCACGGCGCCGGCAATCGCACCGGCTGCTGTCGCAGCAAGCCAGCCAGCGGCAACCACCGGACCGACGCCCGGAATGGCCATGATGCCAAGGCCGGTCAACAGCCCGCCGGCGCCGCCAACGGCTGCTCCGATACCGGCGCCGGCGCCAGCACCTTCAGCAGCATTGTTGTCGTTGGAATGGTGGCCGTCCGAATTGTTGGAGACGACGCTGATGTCGCGGTCCGGGATGCCTGCCGACTTCAGCTCTTCAACGGCAGCACTTGCATCGGAATAATGGTCGAAAAGTCCTGTAACGGTCTTTGTCATGGTGTTTCTCCTGAATTGTTTCTGTGGGGACGACGCTTACTTGGCGACGATGTTGCCCTGGTAATCGAGCGTTACCATCATCGGCTTGCCGTCCTTGTTGGCTTTCGCCTGCCAGACGCCCTGTTCATCGAGCTTCAGCTCGGAAACATCGGTGTAACCGGCCTCTACGATCCGGTCGGTAGCCTGCGCTTCGGTGAAGCTGTTGGCGCCTTCGACCGGCGCGGTTGCGTTCTGATCGGTCGGCGTGGCAACAGCAGGCGTATCACCATCAGGCGTTGCATTCGGCGTCGCCGTCTGTGCAAAAGCCGAGGTTGCGGACATGGCGATGATCGCCATCGTGATGAGCGTTTTCTTCATGGAATTCTCCTTGCAGGATCGGTCAGTGATCCTCGGCCAGTGAACCCGTCATGACTTTAAAAGTTCCACGGGGACGCACGGCAGGGAGAGAAAATGCAACGGAATCTGTGCATTGGAATTCCGGTCGGGAGAGCAGCAGGAAACGCGGGAGCGGCTGGAGCTATTGTCGCGCCATGCATCCGTCGCTTAACTGCCCTTGAATTGCGCCGGCCGTTTTTCAACGAAGGCGGACATGCCCTCCTTCTGATCCGCGGTTGCGAAAAGTCCGTGAAAGATGCGACGTTCAAACAGGATTCCTTCCCGCAGACCGCCCTCCAGCGCCCTGTCGACAGCCTCGCGGGCCGCCATGGTTGCCAGCTTGCTATAGCCCGCAATAGTCTGTGCGGCGGCAAGTGTCTCCTGCATCAACTGGTCCACCGGCACGACGCGGGCAACGAGGCCGCAGCGTTCGGCCTCTGTTGCATCCATCAGCCGCCCGGTCAGGATCATGTCCATTGCCTTGGCCTTGCCGACGAGTTTCGTCAGGCGCTGCGATCCGCCCATTCCGGGAATGACGCCAAGTTTGATTTCGGGCTGGCCGAACATGGCGGTGTCCGACGCAAAGATCATGTCGCACATCATCGCCAATTCGCATCCGCCGCCGAGCGCATAGCCTGATACGGCCGCAATCTTCGGCGTGCGAAGGGCAGCGAAGCGATCCCATGCCGCAAAGAAATCCTCCGCGAACATGTCGGTGAACGACTTGTCGGCCATCTCCTTGATATCGGCACCTGCGGCAAAGGCCTTGTCCGAGC
The DNA here is from genome assembly GCA_963822365.1 of uncultured Alphaproteobacteria bacterium. GTDB lineage: Bacteria > Pseudomonadota > Alphaproteobacteria > Rhizobiales > Rhizobiaceae > Pararhizobium. The sequence goes on along the minus strand of CAWGHM010000017.1, from coordinate 35,980 downwards.
CTCTGAGGACGAAACAGCCGACGCCGGGATCGCGGTCAAGCGGCGCAAGCTCATTCGCCAGCGCGTTCATGATGTCGGAATTGAGCGCATTGCGGGCAGCGGGGCGGTTCAGCGTGACGATGACGACGCGATCCTGCTGTTCGATGATGACTGGTTTTTCCACGGGCTCGATCCTCTTGCGGATGTTCAAGGGTTGTCAGGCGTTTTTGCCGGATTGCAGCCTGAGCATGTCGATGATGCCGGAGAAATCCTTGTCGGCGTTCCCGAGTTCATTGAACAAGGCGTAGAGTTCGGCCGCCTTGGCGCCCAAGGGCGTTGCCGCACCGGCAGATTGCGCCGCCGCCTGCGCAAGCGTCAGGTCCTTCAGCATCAGGGCTCCGGCAAAGCCCGGCCTGTAGTCGTTGTTGGCCGGTGATGTCGGGACGGGGCCGGGCACCGGGCAATAGGTGGTCAGCGACCAGCACTGGCCCGACGACACCGAGGCGACGTCGAACAGTGCCTGATGCGACAGGCCGAGCTTTTCGCCGAGCACGAAGGCTTCCCCGACGGCAATCATGCTGATGCCGAGGATCATGTTGTTGCAGATCTTCGCCGCCTGCCCTGCCGCTGGTCCGCCGCAATGGATGATCTTCTTGCCCATCGCCTCGAAGATCGGCCGGGATTGCGAAAACACATCCTGTTCGCCGCCGATCATGAAGGTGAGCGTCCCAGCCGCCGCGCCGCCTGTGCCGCCGGATACCGGCGCATCCAGCGACGGGCAAGCCTTTCCGGCTGCCAGTTCATGCGCCATGCGGGCACTGTCGATGTCGATGGTCGAGCAATCGATCAGCAGCGTGCCGGATGTCACCGTCGCCACCACCTCTTCCCAGACCGAAACGACATGTCTGCCGGCCGGCAGCATGGTGATGACGGCGTCGACACCCGCGACCGCGTCGGCAAGCGATGCGCAGGCCGCAATGCCACGGCCGCTCGCTTCCTCCAGCAGGGGCTGTGAAAGGTCAAAGCCTTTGACCGTGTGTCCTGCCTTGACGAGATTGGCCGCCATCGGCCCGCCCATGTGACCAAGACCGATAAAGCCGATCGTCATCTTGCTGATCCTTCCTTGTTCTCGTCCGCAAAGAGCGGCTGGGCGGATGGTTGGAAATAGGCATCGACTTCGGCTGCCGTTACATCTTCGAGCCGGACAGGGCGCCATTGCGGATTGCGATCCTTGTCGATCACGGCCGCCCGTACGCCCTCATAGAAATCATGGCTGCGCAGAACCGCAGCCGTGGCCGCAAATTCCCGCTCGAGACAGTCTTCCAGCCTCTCGGTCTGACGGCCAAGGCGCAGCAGCCGCAGCGTGACGTTGAGGCTGAGCGGTGACTTGGCAGAGAGAACGGAGAGAATTTTATGCGCGAATGGGCGGCCATCCGCGCGCAGGGCGTCGAGGATGGCTTCGATTGTGTCGAAGGCAAGAAGGCGATCGATCGTCTGCTGATGCAATTCCAGAACTCCGGCTGGCGGCTGCTCCGAAATCCCTGCGATCACGGTTGAAACAGCGTCACGCGAACTTCCCGCTGGCAGCGATGCAAGCGCCTCGGTCAAATCCGCAAGCCGGTCTGACCGGACAAAAACATCGGCAAGGCCGACAAGGATGGCATCGGCAGCGCCCAGCGGCTCCCCGGTCAGTCCGACATAGGTACCGAGTTCGTTGGCCTGCCGCGTCAGGAACCAGGATGCGCCGACATCCGGAAAAAAGCCGATTCCGGTTTCCGGCATGGCGAGGCGGGTGCGCTCGGTGACGATCCGGTGACTGCCATAGACGGAGATACCGACACCGCCGCCCATCACGATGCCATCCATGACGACCGCATAGGGTTTCGGATAGCGGCCGAGGCGGGCGTTGAGCGTGTACTCCTCGCGCCAGAACGTCCACGGTGCGTCCGATCCTGCTTTCCCTCCGTCATAGATGGCGCGGATATCGCCGCCGGCGCAGAGGCCACGATCCCCCTCGCCGGTGACAAGCACGGCTGCGATGGTCGGGTCACGCTCGAAATCGTCGAGCGCCGCATCGATGTCGCGCACCATCTGCAGTGTCAGGCTGTTCAGTGCCCTGGGACGATTGAGCCGGATGCGGCCCAGAGCGCCCTGGCGCCCAACGATCGTTTCAGCTTCCGGAGCGGCGGATTCAGATAGGGAGGGCATGGCCAAGAGCTTTCATTGCGGCTTCCTGGGTGATCTGGTCATAGGCCGTAAACATATAGTAGGCGAACCGGATCTTGACGCAGAATTTCAGATCCTCGACGCTTTGCCGCCGTCCGCATGGGGAAGGCCAGAGCTATGCCGGCATCAGGCGTGAAATCCGCCGCGATCTTGCCGTCCGGCTGCTGCGCAACGGCAAGGGCAGCGTCGCGGATATCGCCATGCAGCTCGGCTATTCCGAACCGAGCGCCTTCCGGCGTGAAACGACCTTGTCTGACGGCACGTGACAGGCGCTGCCGCCCCACGCAGTTACGTGGTCGGCTCCGCAAAAACGATGCTGGCGTCGCTGACGGTGGCGACATGCGCGTAAGCCGCGCGGCTTGCGCGGGCGGCATCCGCCTGAAGGACGGCCGTGACGATTGCCTCATGCTCTTCAAAGGACCGCAGAAGACGACCGGGGAGGCGGAACTGCGCGCGGCGGAAGGGAGCAAGACGGGCTCGGGTCTGCGTCACCAGTTCGAACACATGGTCATTGTGCGCGCCGCGATAGAGACGCGTATGGAACTCGGTGTTGTAAGCCGCATAATCGTCTTCCTCACCGCTATCGACCAATCGCACCGATGCCTTGTGTTCGATCTCCAGCATACGGCGTTCGTCCACGGTCATGCGCTCCGCGGACAGACGCGCGCAGATGCCCTCGAGCTCCGCCATCGCCTCGAACATCGAAGCCAGATGCTGCTGCTTCACATTGGTGACAACCGCGCTCTTGTTCGGTTCACGCTCGACCAGGCCGATGGCACACAACTGCCCGAGAGCCTCACGAACCGGCGTGCGGGACACCTCGAAACGATTGGCCAGCGAAATCTCGTCCAGCCGTTCGCCCGGCCGCATGGCGCCGGTGATGATCAGATCGGCAATCGACCGCACCATCTGTTCGACGGTTGTCCCGGACCGGATGATTTCTTTTTTTCTGGCGATTTTCACGGCGACAATCTGTTTGGATCAAGAGTGCATACAGATGCAGTGCAGGGTCTGCCTTGTCAACAACGCACCAAACACCCCGAATTCTCCCTAGTTGAGCGTACGCTGCGGCGTAGCGTCTAAAATTCATGCATGCTCAAAAATAGATCACAAATCGAGAAAATTGCATACAGTTTACGCGATGTGTTTTCTCTCAAGAAATTTATTATTATAAAACAATAGGATAAAGAATGGCACGGTCATTGCATACAGTTTACTGTACCCCCTTTTGAACCCGGCATGATGCCGCGAGGAGCCCGCAATGACCAAACTCCTTCCCATGAACCGCCGCAGCTTCCTACAGACAACGGCCGCTGGTGCCGCAGCGATCGGTCTTGCACCTTCCCTCTTTTCGACGCCGGCAGCAGCCCAGACGGCTCTGACCGTCGGCTTCATCTATGTCGGTCCGAAAGACGACTTTGGCTATAACCAGGCCCATGCCGAGGGTGCTGCCATCATCAAGGCGATGTCCGGCGTCACCGTCGTTGAAGAGGAAAACGTGCCCGAGACCGTCGATGTCCAGAAGACGATGGAATCGATGATCAACCTTGATGGTGCAGGCCTCGTCTTCCCGACCTCCTTCGGCTATTTCGACCCCCACATGCTGGCCATGGCCGAGAAATATCCGGACGTGCAGTTCCGCCATTGCGGCGGCCTCTGGCAGGAGGGCAAGAACCCGATGAATACCGGCTCCTATTTCGGTTACATCGGCCAGGGCCAGTATCTGAACGGCATCACCGCCGGTTATGCGTCGAAGAGCAAGAAGATCGGCTTCGTCGCCGCAAAGCCGATCCCGCAGGTTCTGCAGAACATCAATTCCTTCCTGCTCGGTGCGCGCTCGGTCGATCCGGCAATCACCTGCCAGGTCATCTTCACCGGTGAATGGTCGCTGGCCGTCAAGGAAGCCGAAGCCACCAATGCGCTGATCGATCAGGGTGCCGACGTCATCACCTGCCATGTCGACAGCCCGAAGGTCGTCGTCGAGACGGCGGCCGGTCGCGGCGCCTTCGTCTGCGGCTACCATGCCAATCAGAGCCCGCTTGCGCCTGAGAAATATCTGACCGGCGCCGAATGGGCCTGGGGCAATGTCTACACGAAATTCGTCACCGAAGCGCAGGCCGGCACGCCGCTCGGCAATTTCGTGCGCGGCGGCCTGAAGGACGGCTTTGTCAAGATGAGCCCGCTTGGACCCGGCTGTCTCCGAGGAAGCCCGCAAGAAATTCGACGCAACGCTCGCCGAAATGATGGGTGGCAGCTTCTCGGTCTTCAAGGGACCGATCAAGGACAACAAGGGCGGCGATGCAGTCACCGCCGGCCAGGTTCTTGCAGAGGATGCGATCGAGCTGGAAAGCATGGGCTACCTCGTCGAAGGCGTCGTCGGCTCGACATCCTGAACCGGAGGAAGAGCGTCATGACGATCGAGGCGAACAGTCCAACACTCCCTCCGCTTTCCGCGCCAACGGCAAACCTGCGCGCCCTCCTGGAATGGCTGGCGCGCAGGGCGGAACCGGTGACGATCTCGCTTGCGGCGATCCTCGCCGGCCTGGCGCTCTTCTCCATATTCATCGCGGTGGTCGGCAAGTCGCCGATCGATCTCTTCAAGCTGATGTATACCGGCGGCTTCGGCAGCTGGTTTTCCATCCAGAACACCCTGAGCCGGGCAGCACCCTTGCTGCTGACAGCACTTTGCGTCGCCCTGCCCGCCAGGCTCGGCCTCGTCATCATCGGCGGTGAAGGGGCGGTCGTGCTCGGCGGCGTGGCAGCCGCCGCCGCCGCCCTGCCGCTGACCGGCTCCGTGTCGCCGATCATCGTGCTTCCGGTGATGGCGATTGCCGGCATGATCATGGGCGGCCTGTGGATCGGCATGACAGGCATTCTGCGTCACTATCGCGGCGTCAACGAAACGATCGCCTCGCTGCTTTTGGCCTATATCGCGATCGCCCTGATGAACCATGTCATCGAAGGTCCGCTGCGCGATCCCGCCAGCCTCAACAAACCCTCGACGGCGCCGCTGCCGCCCGAGTTCATGCTCGGCAACATTCCCGGCATGGATGTCAACTGGGGGCTTGTGATCGGCATCGTCGCCTGCATCGTGTCCTGGATATTGATCGAAGCAACGAGCTTCGGCTTTGCCGCCCGCATCGCCGGCGGCAATGTCCGCGCCGCCCAGATTCAAGGCCTGCCCGTGGGACGGCTGATCGTCGGCTTCACCGCGCTTGCCGGAAGCTTTGCCGGATTGGCAGGCATGATCGAGGTCGCCGCCGTGCAAGGATCCGCCAACGCGTCGCTGGCCGCGGGATACGGCTATACCGGCATTCTCGTCGCTTTCCTTGCCCGCCATAATCCGCTGGCAATCATTCCCGTCGCGATCCTGCTGGGCGGGATCGATGCCTCGGGCGGCCTGATCCAGCGGCGCATGGGGCTTCCGGATGCAACGGTGCTCGTCCTTCAGGGCACGCTCTTTGTGGTGATCCTGCTCTGCGAAACCTTTTATGGCCGCTTCAAGATCTTCAATCCCGATCTCTGGAAAACACCTGCTCCTGAACGAGGAACCGTCTGATGGAAGAAACAGGCATCGGTCTCTGGGGCGTTCCCCTCGCCATTTTCGCAGGCGCCATCCGCGTCTCCACCCCGTTCATCTTCGTCAGCCTCGGCGAATCGATCACCGAACGCTCCGGCCGCATCAATCTCGGGCTTGAGGGAACGCTGGTCTTCGGCGCGATGACGGCCTATGCCGTCGCCGTCATGACCAACTCGCCCTGGCTCGGGGTCCTCGCCGCCATGGCGACCGGGGCCATCTTCGGCCTGATCCACGGCTGGATCTGCAAGTTCCCGAAGGTCAATGACATCGCCATCGGTATCGCCATGATGCAGTTCGGCCTCGGCCTTGCCTTCTTCCTCGGCAAGTCTTTCATCCAGCCCGTCGCGCCGCGCCTGCCATCCATTCCGCTGGGTGGCTGGTCGGATCTGCCGCAGGTCCAGTCGGCGCTGAATATCAATGTGCTGTTCGTCATCGGCGGGCTGCTGGCCGTTGCCCTCTGGTGGGCCTTCAGGAATACGAGGGTCGGGCTGATCCTGCGCGTCGTCGGCGACAGCTCGGATGCCGCCCGCGCCATGGGCCTCAACCCGGATACGGTGCGATTGCTGGCCACGGCCGTCGGCGGTTCGTTCGCGGCCGTGGGCGGTGCCTACCTCTCGCTTTATTATCCCGGATCGTGGAACGAAGGCATATCGTCGGGTCAGGGCCTGATGGCCGTGGCCCTGGTGATCTTCGCCCGCTGGAACCCGATCGGCTGCTTCCTCGCAGCCCTCCTCTTCGGCGGTGCCGGGGCTCTTGGCCCGGCGCTCCAGTCGGTCGGTGTCACGCAGGGCTACTATCTCTTCTACGCAGCCCCTTACGTGCTCACACTCGCCATCCTTGTGGCAACCTCTTCGCCGACGCGCTCGCTTGCGGGCGCTCCCGGCGCGCTTTCCATTACCAAATAGGAGACTGGCATGAACGGTCTAGGCGGACTGAACAAATCCGAACACGGCGTCGGCATCGGGCTCGTGCAGTTGCAGCTTCCCACGGTCGTGACGCGGGACGACCTCGCACGGCAAACGGAGGTCATCGTCGCCATGGTGGCCAAGGCCCGCCGCAATCAAGGCAGCATGGATCTCGTGGTCTTCCCGGAATACGCCCTGCACGGCCTGTCGATGGACATCAATCCGGAGATCATGTGCCGTCTTGACGGCCCCGAGGTCGCAGCCTTCAAGAAGGCCTGCAAGGACAATTCCATCTGGGGCTGCTTTTCCATCATGGAGTTCAATCCCGATGGCATGCCCTACAATTCCGGCCTGATAATCGACGATCAGGGCGATATGAAACTCTACTATCGCAAGATGCACCCCTGGGTGCCGGTGGAGCCCTGGGAGCCGGGCAATCTTGGCATTCCCGTCATCGACGGCCCGAAGGGCGCCAAGTTGGCGCTGATCATCTGCCACGACGGCATGTTCCCGGAAATGGCCCGTGAATGCGCCTACAAGGGCGCTGAAATCATGATCCGGACGGCCGGTTACACGGCCCCGATCCGCGACAGCTGGAAATTCACCAACCAGTCGAACGCTTTCTGCAATCTCATGGTCACCGCCAATGTCTGCATGTGCGGCTCGGACGGAACCTTCGATTCGATGGGCGAAGGCATGATCTGCAATTTCGATGGAGCCATCATCGCGCATGGCACATCCGGCCGCGTCAACGAGATCATCACCGCCGAGGTGCGGCCCGACTTGGTGCGCGAGGCACGCCTTGGCTGGGGCGTCGAAAACAACATCTACCAGTTTGGCCATCGCGGCTATGTCGCGGTTGCCGGCGGCGCCGGCGATGCGCCCTATAGCTACATGCACGATCTGGTGGCCGGGCAATACCGCCTGCCCTGGGAAGCGGAGGTCAAGGTCACCGACGGCACGTCCTGCGGCTTCGAAAAACCGGTCCGCACCTATGGCGAAACCTTCAAACTGGCGGGCGAATAGGAGTTCTCACGATGGATGCGATTGCAGAAGGCACACAGAACTTTATCAAGGCCGACCCCTATCCATGGCCCTATAACGGCGCGCTGCGCCCCGACAACACGGCCCTGATCATTATCGACATGCAGACGGATTTCTGCGGCAAGGGCGGCTATGTCGATCACATGGGCTACGACCTGTCGCTGGTGCAGGCACCCATCGAGCCGATCAAGAAGGTGCTGTCAGTCATGCGCGCCAAGGGCTACCACATCATCCACACGCGCGAAGGCCACCGGCCCGATCTCGCCGACCTGCCGGCCAACAAGCGCTGGCGCTCCCAGCGCATCGGCGCCGGCATCGGCGATCCCGGCCCCTGCGGCCGCATCCTGACCCGCGGTGAACCCGGCTGGGACATCATCCCGGACCTCTACCCGATCGAAGGCGAAGTGATCATCGACAAGCCCGGCAAAGGCTCGTTCTGCGCCACCGATCTGGAATTGATCCTCAACCAGAAGCGCATCGAGAACATCATCCTCACCGGCATCACCACCGATGTCTGCGTCTCCACCACCATGCGCGAGGCCAATGACCGCGGCTTCGAATGCCTGATGCTGGAGGATTGCTGCGGCGCCACCGACTATGGCAATCATCTGGCGGCCATCAAGATGGTCAAGATGCAGGGCGGCGTCTTCGGTGCCGTGTCCAACTCCGACGCGCTCGTGAGGCAACTGCCATGATCCAGATCCGCGACACGCCCCTCCCGCAGGCCGGCAAGGCCGTCGGTATCCAGACCATCGGCATGACCATGCGCTTCGGCTCGTTCACGGCGCTGGACAATGTCTCGATCGACATCCCGGCCGGCAGCTTCCACGCGCTGCTCGGCGAAAACGGCGCCGGCAAGTCGACGCTGGTCAAGTGCATCATGGGCTTCTACCACCAGACCTCCGGCTCGCTCTCCGTCGACGGTCGCGAAGTCGCGGTCCAGTCGCCACGCGATGCGGCAACCTACGGCCTTGGCATGGTCTACCAGCAGTTCACGCTGGTGCCGTCGCTGACCGGCGCCGAAAACCTTGTCATCAACCGCACCCATGTTCCCGCCATCATCAACTGGGCGAAGGAGCGCAAGGATCTGGCTGCCTTCATGGAGCGCATGCCGTTCAAGATCCCGCTCGACAGACCGGTGAGCGAACTGGCCGCGGGCGAGAAACAGAAGCTCGAAATCGTCAAGCAGCTCTATCTCGGCCGCAGCTTCCTCATTCTCGACGAGCCGACGTCTGTGCTGACGCCGGCCGAAGCCGACGAAATGCTCGGCCTCGTGCGCGGCATGACCGAACGCGGCGAACTCACGGTGTTGATGATCAGCCACAAATTCCACGAAGTGACCAAGTTCACCGATGCCGTGACTGTTCTCCGGCGCGGCAAGATGGCCGGCGGCGGACTGGTCAAGGACCTGACCACGAAGGACATGGCGGCGATGATGATCGGCGATGTCAAGCTTGCCGAACTCGACACCCGCCTGCCGGTCCCATCGGACGCCAAGCCGATCCTGGTGGTCAGCGACATCAAGGCCCCGGACCGCACGGGCCTGAAAATGATCGATATCGGCAATCTCACCGTCCATGCCGGCGAGATCGTCGGCATCGCCGGCATCTCCGGAAACGGACAGAAGGAGCTTGCCGAAGTTCTCGCCGGCCAGCGGCCGGCCGATGCCGGCAGCATCACCGTCAAGGGCTCGCTTTATGGCGCCACCCGGCAGGAGACCCGCATCAACAATGTCCGCTTCATTCCGGAGGAGCCGCTGAACAACGCCTGTGCGCCGAAAATGACGGTGACGGAAAACCTCGCCTTCCGCACTTTCGACGTGAAGAAGCAGGGCGGCGATGCGCTCTGGCTCGACATGAAATCGATGCGCAGGCGCGCAGCTTCGCTGATCTCCGATTTCAAGGTGAAGACGGCGTCCCATTCCTCGCCGATCGCTTCGCTCTCCGGCGGCAATGTCCAGCGCGCGGTGCTTGCCCGCGAACTGACCGGGGACGTCGATCTGCTGATCGTTTCCAATCCCTGTTTCGGGCTGGATTTCTCGGCCGTCGCCGAAATCCGCGCCCGGATCATGAAGGCCCGCAATGCCGGCACCGCCGTGCTTCTGCTGTCCGAGGATCTGGACGAGCTTCTCGAAATGTCCGACCGGATCATGGTCATGTCCGACGGCAAGCTGGTCTACGAGACACCTGCGCTTTCGGCGGATATATCCGTGATCGGCGCGCATATGGCGGGGCATCACTGATGTCGGAAAAACTGTCACCAGAGATCAAGGCCGAACCCTTCGCCTTCCCGCTCAAGCGCGATGCCATCGCCCTTGTTGTCATCGACATGCAGCGCGATTTCGCCGAACCGGGCGGCTTCGGTGCCAGCCTCGGCAACGATGTCGGTCGCATCACGAAGATCATTCCCGATGTCAAGCGCCTGATCGAGGGTTTCCGCACAGCCGGCCTGCCCGTCATCCACACGATGGAGTGCCACCGGCCCGACCTCTCCGACCTGCCGCCCGCCAAGCGCAATCGCGGCAACCCGAGCTTGAAGATCGGCGATGTGGGTCCGATGGGCCGGGTGCTGATCGCGGGCGAGCCGGGAACCGCAATCCTTGCTGAACTCGCGCCGATCGACGGCGAAGTGGTGATCGAAAAGCCCGGCAAGGGCGCCTTTTACGCGACGCCGCTTGGAGAAATCCTCAAGGCACGCGGCATCGAGCAGCTCGTCTTTGCCGGTGTCACCACCGAAGTCTGCGTGCAGACCACCATGCGCGAGGCCAATGACCGCGGCTATGAATGCCTGCTCGCGGAAGAGGCAACCGAGAGCTATTTCCCGGAATTCAAATCCGCCGCCATCGCCATGATCAAGGCCCAGGGCGCCATCGTCGGCTGGGTCGCGTCGGTCGACGATATCATCGAAGGAATTGCCTGATGCCAGAGACGACGCGCGAAAGCCTCACCGCCGGCGGCTGGAAGACCTTGCCCTTCGAACCCTTCCGCGACGAGGTCACGATCCACTGGATCCAGCCCTTCGAAAGCGACCAGCCCGGTGTGGCGCTGCTGAAATATGAGGCTGGCGCCTCCGTGCCCCGTCACCGGCATATGGGTCTCGAAACCATCGTCGTGCTGGAGGGAACGCAATCCGACGAGGCCGGCGACTATGGTCCGGGCAGTCTTGTCGTCAACAGGGAAGGCTCCGAACATTCGGTGTGGAGCGACACCGGATGCGTTGTGCTGATCCAGTGGGATCGGCCCGTAAAAATATTGCAAGAGGAAATGGCATGACAGACGCGCCTGCATTCGACATCGGCTCCCTGCATACGGCCTATGCCGGTGGATGGCCGGCTTCGGCGATGATCGAGACTGTGTTTTCCCGCATCGAGGCGGTGGCCGATCCCGGCATTTTCCTGCATCTGGCGGACAAAAAGGCACTCTTGCAGCAGGCAGCAGACCTCGGCGCGTTTGATCCCGTCGCAAGGCCGCTGTGGGGTATCCCATTTGCTGTGAAGGACAATATCGACGTCGCCGGCATGCCGACGACCGCTGCCTGCCCGGACTATGCCTATCTGCCGGAAAAGGACGCGACCGTCGTACGCCTCCTGAAGGAGGCCGGCGCGCTGGTTATCGGCAAGACCAATCTCGACCAGTTCGCCACCGGCCTTGTCGGGGTGCGCTCGCCCTATCCGATCCCGCGCAATGCAATCGATGCCTCGCTTGTGCCCGGCGGCTCCAGTTCCGGTTCTGCAGTCGCAACCGCCCACGGCATCGTCAGTTTCGCGCTTGGGACGGACACCGCCGGCTCCGGCCGCATTCCGGCGGGCCTCAACAACATCGTCGGCCTGAAGCCGAGCGTCGGCGCGCTCTCGACCACAGGCGTCATTCCCGCCTGCCGCACGCTGGATTGCGTTTCGATTTTCGCACTCACCGCCGGCGACGCCTATCTGGCTTTTTCGATTGCTGCACGCCTGGACACGGCCGACGCCTATTCGAAGTCGATTGCCGCCATCGGTTATGGTCCCCTCCCGCCCGTGCTGAAAATCGGTGTACCCGCGAAAGCCGACCGGCAGTTTTTCGGTGACGAGGTTATGGAGGCGTCATATGCCGCCGGCCTTGAAGTGCTGACGGGGCTCGGTCACGTCCTCGTTGAAGTGCCCTTCGAGGATTTTTATGCGACGGCCAACCTGCTTTACGAAGGTGCCTGGGTTGCCGAACGCTATGCTGCGGTCAAGGACTTCTTCGACAAGAGCGAGGCGTCGTTTCATCCGGTGACCCGGAAAATCTACGGCGGGGCAAAGTCGCTGACAGCCGCGGACGCCTTCAACGGGCTCTATGCCCTGCAGGCACTGAAACGCAAGGTGGCGCCGCTGATCGCCTCCGTCGACCTGTTCTGCGTGCCCACCGCACCCCGCCACTATACGACGGCTGAACTGGAAGCAGAGCCGATCCGGGAAAACTCGCGGCTCGGGACCTACACCAATTTCGTCAACCTGCTCGACATGTGCGGCATCGCGGTTCCGACCGGCACGCGTAGCGACGGGCTTCCCGCCAGCGTGACGCTGCTGGCGGCATCCGGCAAGGATGGGTTGACCGCAGCACTTGCGGCACAGATCCACGAAAAAAGCGGTCTCACCCTTGGTGCGACCGGTTGGGCGCAACCGGCGACAACACCACTGCCGGAGATCGATGCGCCCGGAATCGATCTGGTCGTCGTCGGCGCCCATCTCTCCGGCATGCCGCTGAATGGCCAGTTGAAGGCGCTTGAGGCGCGCTTCGTCAAAACGGCGACCACGGCAGGCTCCTACCGTCTCTACAGCCTTGCCGGCCAGACACCGGCGAAACCCGGCCTGATCCGCTGCACGGACGACAAGGGGGCGATGATTGCGGTCGAAGTCTGGCGTCTGTCTCCTGCAGCCTTCGGCCAGTTTGTCGCCGCGATCCCCGCGCCGCTTGGCATCGGCACCATCACGCTCAGCGATGGCAGCCAGGCCAAGGGGTTTCTGGTCGAGCCGGCAGGGCTCGAGAATGCCATCGACATTTCCGATTTCGGCGGCTGGCGGGCTTTCGTCGCCAGTCTGGCCGCCTGATTACCGCTCGAACGGCTCGCCGAGCGAGGCGACGCCGTTGAGCTTCAACAGACGACGGTCGGCGGAGATGATGCCGAGCACGATGATCGTGACGAGATAGGGCAGGCTCGACAGCAATTGCGAGGGCACGTCGAGGCCGGTCGCCTGTGCGGCCAGCCCCATCAGCGACACCGCCCCGAAAAGGCAAGCCCCGAGGAAGATGCGTCCGGTCATCCATGTGCCGAAGACGACGAGGGCAATGGCGATCCAGCCGCGACCGGCAATCATGCCGTCTGCCCAGAGTGGCGTGTAGATAACGGCCGCATAGGCGCCGGCAAAGCCGGCCATGGCGCCACCGAAGGCAATCGCCAGCACACGCACGGTGATGACCGAATAACCGATGGCATGCGCCGCCTTCGGGTTTTCGCCGACGGCACGGATGACGAGGCCGAGTTTCGAATAGGCAAACATCGCCCAGATGGCAAAGGTCGCCACGAGCGAGATCCACACGACGATATCCTGAACGAAAAGTCCGCCGACAACAGGGATTTCCGACAGGCCCGGAACCGCAAGTCGCGGAAGAGCCTTGACCGTGAGGCTTTCATAGGTCTTTCCGAAAAGGGCTGAAAGCCCCTGCCCCAATATGCCGATGGCAAGCCCCGCCGCCACCTGGTTTGCCCGAAAGCCGAGCGTGACGAAGGCAAAGATCATCGACAGGGCGGCGCTGCCGAGACCGGCAGCAACGAAGCCGAGAAAATGCCCGCCGCCTTGATAGACCACGATGAAGGCGAGTACGGCCCCAAGCGCCATCAGCCCCTCGACCCCGAGATTGAGGACCCCGGCGCGCTCCACCACCAGTTCGCCGAGGGCAGCCAGCAGAAACGGTGTCGCGGCCGCAAGCATGCCGGCAAGGATGAACTCGATGGCGTTCATGACGGGCTCCGGGCGGCGGTTTTTCTGGCGGCTTTCGGCCATTCCAGGCGATAGCGGACAAAGGCGACGGCGATGAGATAACCAAGCAGCAGGCTGCCCTGAAAGACGCGAACCGCGGCGATGGGGAGATTGGCCGAGACCATGGCATTGTCACCGCCGATATAGATGACCGCCATGACCAGCCCCGAGACGACAATGCCGATCGGATGCAGTCCGCCGAGATAGGCGACGATGATGGCGGCATAGCCGTAGCCGCTGGAGATCGACCGCTGCAATTGCCCGAGCGGGCCGGCAACTTCCGCAGCGCCCGCAAGCCCTGCAGCAAAGCCGCCGATCAGAAGCGAAAGCCAGATCGCCCAGCCTTCCTTGAAACCCGCATAACCCGCGGCGCGCGGTGCCAGACCACCGACCTGCAGCTTGTAGCCGCTGAAACTCTTCTGCATGAAGACAAAGGCGGCAAGCGACAGGACAAGCGTGATCAGGAACGAAACGTTGAGGCGGGTGCCGGCAATCAGGGTCGGCACCATGGCGTCGTACTGGAACATCACCGATTGCGGAAAATTGAAACCGTTCGGATCCTTCCAGGGGCCGAGCAGCAGGTAATTCAGGAGCTGGACGGCGACGAGGCTGAGCATCAGCGAAACCAGGATTTCGTTGGCATTGAGCCGCACCCGCCAGAACGCTGTCAGCGACGCCCAGAGCGCCCCGCCGATGGCACCGAGCAGAAGCATGGCCGGCCAGATCCACTGGCCTGTCGCCTGCGGAAACCAGACCGGAATGGCCGAGGCAAAGATCGCACCGAGAACGAACTGGCCTTCGGCGCCGATGTTGAACACCTTGGCCCGAAATCCGATCGCCAGCCCCTGCGCGATGAGAATGAGCGGCCCAGCCTTCAGCAGAACCTCGGAAAACGATGCCCAGGAGAGGAAGGGTTCCAGAAGCATCGCATAGAGGACAGCAACCGGATCGCGCCCCATCAAAAGATAAAGGCTGAGATTGAGGACGAGGGCGACCGACAAGCGCAACGACCGGCGCAATGAAGGTCGCAGCGAGCGAGGCGCGCTCACGGCGAACCAGCGAGGGGAAGGAAGCGACAAACCCGGCGCTCATGCGTGAATGTCCCCGGCCGAATGTTGCGCCCCGATCATGTAGCGGCCGATCTCCTCCGGCTGGGTATCGCGCGTGACGAGCCGCTGGCTGAGCGTCCCGTGGTGCAGAACCTGAATGCGAATCGCTGAGTTCGAACAGTTCTTCGAGTTCCTCGGAAATGACGAGGATGGCCATGCCCTCATTGCGCAAGGCCACCAGCCGGCTGCGGATCGCCGACGCAGCGCCGATATCGACGCCCCAGGTCGGCTGGGCGACGAACAACAGCTTCGGCGACAGCATGATCTCGCGACCGACGATGAACTTCTGCAGATTGCCGCCGGACAGGGTCCCGGCTTCGGCATCGGGACCGGGCGTGCGGACATCGTAATTGACGGATGCAGTCGGTGGTGAATGGCCTCGGCGCGTTTCCGGTCGACAAGGCCGCGCCGCAAAAGATCAAGCGGGTGCGCCGTCAAAAGGCTGTTGAGAACGAGCGACATTTCAGGGCACTGCGCCGCGCCCGAGCCGATCTTCCGGAACAAAGGCAAAGCCGAGCTTGCGCCGGGCGGCCGAATCGAGCCTGCCGACATCCGTGCCCATCATGTAGATCCGGTCGCGCTGCTCGCGCGGCAAGAATGGTTTCGCCCGATATCAGGCGCGGCAAGCTCGCTCTGGCCGTTGCCGGAAATTCCGGCAATCCCGAGGATCTCGCCGGCACGCAGCCTCAAGCGTTATGCCGGAGAGCGACACGGCGAAAGGATCGTCCGGCTGGTGATTGAGCCCGATGAGTCTCCAGCCGCTTTTCGCCCGCCGGACGATGGTCGGCCGGTATCGGCGCCGGCATGTCGCGACCGATCATCATGCGGGCGAGATCGTGCGCATCATGATCGCGCGGATCGACATCGCCGGTGACGCGCCCGCTGCGCAGGATCGTTGCGCGGTCGCAGATCGCCCGGATTTCCTCCAGCTTGTGGGAAATCAAGAGGATCGACACCCCGCCATCGCGCAGACGGCGCAGCGTCTCGAACAGTTTTTCCACCGCTTGCGGCGGCAGGACGGAGGTCGGCTCGTCGAGGATCAGAAGCTTCGGATTCGGTCATCAGGCAGCGGATGATTTCCACCCGCTGCCGTTCGCCGACCGACAAGGCATGCACATGGGCGAACGGATCAACCTCCAGGCCGAACTCCTGTCCCAGCGTCTTGGATACGCTGTGCAAGGTCGGCTTTCGGCCCGGGCACGACCAGGCGGATGTTTTCCACCACCGTCAGGGTCTCGAACAGCGAGAAATGCTGGAAACACCATGCCGATGCCCTTGCGCCGTGCTTCGGCGGGGGAAGCGAGGCGCAAGGCTTGACCTTCCCAGACGACCTCGCCGTCGTCCGGTTGCTCGACGCCATAGATCAGCTTCATCAGCGTCGATTTTCCCGCCCCGTTTTCGCCGAGGATCGCATGGATCGATTGTGCGCCGACGTCCAGATCGATCGCCTGGTTGGCGTCGATCTGGCCGTAGCTCTTCGAAATGCCGCGCAGCGACAGGAGCGGGGTGTTCATGGCTTACTTCGGCAGCGGCGTGGCAACGCCCTTGACGTGCCAGTCCATGGCAATGATCTCCGGATCAGCCAGGGTCACGCCGGCATGCGACGCCCTCGCTGCCATCGGCCTTCATGATCGGCCCGGTGAAGGGCGAGAAGCTGCCATCGGCGATCTTGGCCTCGATCTCCTTGATCTTGGTCATGGTGTCGGCCGGGATAGCCGGGTTCCAGTCGACCACTTCGACCACGTTTTCGGCGACGCCGAGGAAGGCGTTCGCGCCCTTGAACGTTGCCGGCGAGATGGGCATCGACCGACGCCTTGAAGAAGGGCGACCAGTCCGTTGCGACGCAACCGAGATAGGTCTTCTCGGCATATTTCTTCATCGAAGAATTGAGGTTGAACGCAGTAGACGCCGGCTTCCTCGCAGGCCGCGATGACGGACGGCGTGTCCTGCGCGTTGGAGAAGATGACGTCGCATTTCTGGGCGATCAGCGCCTTGGCGGCTTCCTGCTCCTTGGCCGGATCGAACCAGGAGTTCACCCAGACAACGGAAACTTCGATATCCGGATTGACGGACTGCGCGCCGAGCGTGAAGGCATTGATCGAGGTGATCAGCTCCGGGATGGCGAAGGCCGAGACCGAACCCAGCTTGCCGGTCTTGGACAGGGCTGCAGCCGCCATGCCGAGCAGGTAGGTGCCCTGGAAATATTTGGCGGCAAACGGCGAGAAGTTCGGCGCGACCTGGAAGCCGGAGGCGTGCAGCACGGTGACGCTCGGATCGCGACTGGCGATCTGCAGCGCGCCGTTCTGATAGCCGAAGGAACCGGCGATCAGGAACTTGTTTCCGTCGGCAACCGTCTTGTTCATGATCCGGTCGGCATCCGGGCCTTCCGCGATATTCTCGAGGATGGTGACCTTCACCTTGTCGCCATAGGCGGCCTTGATCGGCTCGAGGCCGGCTGCCAGCGCATGGCCCCAGCCGACATCGCCGAGCGGCGACGGGATGACGAGCGTGATGCCGAGCGGCTCGTCGGCGGCGAAGGCCATGCGGCTGCCGAGTGCGCCGGCAAGGCCGGTGGCGGCAGCAGCCTTCATCAGATTTCTGCGGGTCAGTCTTGTCATGATATCAGTTCCCTCTTGTTTGGTTTTTAGAATTCTACGGTGGCAAGTGCGGCTTCGGCATCGGCAGACAGCTTGGCTTCGTCGAGCCCGATGAACTCGCCCTTCTGCCCAGACGATCCGGCCGTTGATCATGGTCATGTCGGTCGCCATGCCGATGCCGACGCTTGGCGATCAGGCTGAGCGGATCGTGGCGCGTGCCGACATAATCCATCCGGCGCGTATCGATCGCAAACAGATCGGCCGCCATGCCGGGCGCCAGCCGTCCGATGTCTTGCCGGCCAAGCAGGCTTGCGCCACCGGTCGTGGCGTAGCCGCAGGAAATCGACCGGTCGGCGGCACCGGATGGGCGCGGGTGGAGGCTACCAGGCATTGCAGCATGTAGGCCGAATGGATGCAGTGCATCAGGTTTGAATTGTCGTTCGAGGCCGCACCATCGCAGCCGAGACCGACCCGCAAGCCGAAGGCCGCCATGGCCGGAATATCCGTAACCTCGGCGCCGACGAGATAGACCGGCTCTGGGCAATGCGACACGCCAGTGCCGCTCTTCGCCATCGTCGCGCAGTTCGTCGTGGGTCAGTTCCCAGCAATGGGCATAGAAGGTGTCGGGACCGGCAAAGCCGAGTTCTTCCAGGTAGTCGACGGTGCGCTTGCCGTGCCGCGCCAGAATGACCGGGCTTTCGCCCTCGCCCGACATGGGTGTGCAGCATGACGCCGCGATCACGCGCCAGCGCCACCGATTCCACAAAGGTCTCGCGGTAGCAATTGACCGGCTGGCACGGTGCGACCACGACCTGCCGCATGCTGAACGGGCTGGTGTCGTGATAGCTGTCGATCAGGCGGGCGCAATCGGCGATGAACTCGTCGGTCGTTTCCAGCATCTCGTCGGGGATGGTGGACCCCTCCGATTTCGGCAGCGTATTGCCGCCGCGACCGGCATGGAAGCGCATGCCGAGGAGATCCGCCGCCTCGAACTGGCGATCGATCAGCCGTTTTCCGGCGTGGCGGGGAAAATTATACTGGTGGTCGAAGGCCGTGGTGCAGCCATGCTTGATCAGCTCGGCCATTGCCGTGACCGAGGAATGGTAGAAGCAAGTCCTCGGTCGAGCTGCGAGAAGATCGGATAGATGCGGTCGAGCCATTCGATGACCGAGAGCTTCGTCCAGTCGAGATCGGCGCGGTTGCGCACGAAGCACTGGAAGAAGTGATGGTGGGTGTTGACGAGACCGGGATAGACGAACCAGCCGGCAGCATCCTGGACGATCGTTCCGGCCGGCAGGCGCATCGTCTATCGAGATTTGCGCCGATGGACTGGATCGCCGGGCCGCTGGTCAGGAGATCGACATTGCGGTGCACGACCGGACCCTTGCCCTCGTCGGTGATCACGGCCGCGCAGTTCTTCAGGAGAATGCCGCTCATCTCATGCCTCGCCCGGTTCGATCTGGGTTCGATCTGGGGTTCTGGCTTCAATTCGTGCAGCCGGTGGATGCCCGGCATCTCGATGAAACCGGGCAGAGCGCGGAGCGCCCGCGACCAGAGCCGGATTGCGGGATAGGGATCGAGGCGAAACGCCGCCATCGGGCGCCAGCGCCACATAGGGAAAACAGGCGATATCGGCCACTGTCGGCCGGTCGGCGGCCAGAAAGCGCATGCCGCGCAGCCGCTGCTCGACGAGACCCGCTTCCAGCTCGCGAAGGGCCGCGACCCCTTGTGCCTGCAACGCCGTCGATATCGCCGGGACGCAGCAGCATTTCATGCAGGCGCGCACCGCCGAGACTTGCCGTCAGCCGGCCGGAGAACGAGAGCCATTGCTGAACGCGACCAGCTTCATCCGGCTTTTCTGCGGCCAAGCCACTCCGGAGCTGCTTTCGCCGCGAGATAAACGAGAATCGCCGAGGATTCGCTGAGGATCAGATCGCCATCCTCCAGAATCGGGATCGAGCCGGCCGGATTGAGCGCCAGAAGGTCCGGGCTGCGATGTTCGAGGCCCGGATGGAAATCGACGGGGCGGAGTTCGAGCTTGACGCCGATCAGCGCGGCCATCAGGCGGACCTTGTAGCAGCTGGGCGAGAGGATGTAGTCGTAGAGCTTCATTGCGCCACCAATTGTGCGCCATAGGTATAGTTGTGGCGCTTCAGCCAGCGGCGATAGGCGATCGAGGTCAGATCCGCCCGCGTCGGAATTTCCATGCCGGGATCGAGCGGCAGAAGCCGCGGAATCTGGTTTTCGAGGATCGAGCGATCCTGCAGGAAGATCGTCTGCTGGAAATGGATGAGATCGGTCAGCGAGGTCGTCGTCATCGAACAGCGCCATCCAGGGCCAGACATCGCAGAGATCCTCCGCCAGCGGCTGCACGAAGAGCGTGATGACATCCCATTCGCTCGGACGCGGCGGGCAGGTCTTGTAGAGAACCGAGCAGGTCGGCGCCGGCACGCGGTACATGTATTCGGTCGTAATGCCGCCGCTCGCCGACTTGGCCGCCTGCGGCTGGTAGAATTTCACCTGCGTCGCCCAGACCTCGTCGACATCTTCGCGGATCTCCACCTTGTAGTTCTGGCACCTCCGTATGCGGCTCGGCGCCGAGAATATCGGTATGCACGAAGGGGAAATGGGCGATATCCAGAAAATTCTCGACGGCGCGCAGCGGCGAGCAGCGCACCCGAACGACGCCGACATCGACAAACCGCCGGCCGGGCTGGTCAGCCTCGGGGATCGGGAAGATGTCCTTCTTCGGCTCGCCGAGCGATGACCAGACATGGCCGTAGCGCACGAGCACCGGCAGGGCGCGGCCGTTTCCGCCGGTTACCGTAGCCTCGCCATCGGCATTGCAAGCAACCCTGATCGGCTCGCCCATCAATGCTGTGCTGCGACCGGCTGCATCGAGCTGGCTGAACAGTCCGACCGGGTACCATTCATCGATCATCGCCTGCATGCTCATTGCGCGATCCCCTTGATTTGAAGATCCTCAGCCTTGCGGCGCAGGCTTTCAGCGCTCCGCGACGCAGCCAGGCGGGCTGCAACATCGGTATCGTCCTTCACCAGCACGTGGACCAGTGTCTGCCCCTCACCCTGCACTGAAAGCAGCAGGCAAATGCTCCCGGCATCGATAAGATCCTTCCGAATTTGCCGTGCCGTCGGCGGCAGCCTCAATCGCCGCCTTCGCCGCAAGAACCGTCATCGAACGCAACGGAACGAAACCATCGAGCTTTGGCGGCGGCTTGACAGACGAACCGAAGGCCACCCAGATCACGCCGTCCACCTCCTCCACCGCATGCGTTGCGACACGGATCGTCTCCGGCGGCACCAGGCCCGGATGGGCCGGGATACGCACACAATTTCCAGCCTGCGCATAACTCCAACCGTGATAGATGCACGAGATTGTCTCCCCGCGCACGAAGCCATGAGAAAGGCGCATGCCCCGATGCGGACAGCGATCTGCGGATGCCGTGGCACGCCCTGAATCGCTGCGCCACAGGGCAATCGATTCAGTTGCAACGAGGGCCGGGATGACGGTCCCGGCCGGCAGATCGGAGGAAAGGGCGACGGGCGTCCAGGAGCCGGTCGTATCGGCGCACATGATCAGACTTTCTGAGCGAATTCATAGACTTGAAAATGACTTGCGCCTCGAGGGAGGCAACGGCGCTCATCAATTATCCTAGGTTTGCATAATTATTTCGCAATGGCAACATTGATTAAATATGATGCACAAGGGGAACATGCAGACGTACAAGCAGCGCAATTCTAGCGCGCCTCTCCGGTGATCGGTGCGCGTTCGATGCTGTCGACCCAGACGTCGATCGGCCCCAATGAACAGCCCATCTCCATCATGTCTATGAGCTCTTCCGGCCCTGCAAGCTCGAGTTCGATCCGCATGAGGTCGATGTGGGATATCCGATGCGCGAGACCGAGCTTGGCAGCGTGGCGATGGATCCAGGGAATGAAGGACGACGCCGCGAGATCACCGAGGATGATCATCTTCTCCCGAAGGTGGCTCGCGTCTGGTTCGATCATGGAAAACACTCGCCCCTGCTTCACGGCACATAGATGGCCGTTCACAACGCCTTTCGTCAAGGACGGGCATCACGACACGCCGGAAAGAGCCATCGTCTTTTTGCATGGCTGCACTGCAGTAAAGCATCTTTAATAAGCAGGGAAATCCGCTATCTTCATTTTCATCGAAGCAATGCACCTCCTCCCGCAGAGCTTCGTGTACCGGGCGCCCCGCTCCTCCTCCCAAGGGGCTGCCTGTGAGAGCAGCGACACTCCTCCTCCCGGTCGCTGTTCGGTTGTTTAGAGAAAGCCTGCCGCACCTCCTCCCGCGGCAGGCTTTTTCGTTTGGCGCAAGGCCGCTTCATCGGGCCAGAGTTGTTTCCGAAAACATCAGCATCTCCCATAGCGCCCGCGGGAACTCAGTTCCCTGCGTCGATGCGCGAAAAGGCGGCAAGCACCGTTCTCTCCGATTGGGCGAGATAGGCCTCCAGCAGCACTGCCGCTTCCGATGTCATGCCCGCTTCGAGCTTTTCGAGGATCGCAGAATTCAGATCGACATAGGGTGCATGCAGCAGCTCCGGGTCGGCAAGCATGCCGAAGCTCAAGCGCAGTTCTGCTGCGATCTGCGCATAGAAGGCGTTCAGCCGGCGGCTGTCGGCAAGATCGACGATTGCCGCGTGGAAGACCATGTTCTGGCTGCCCACCGCGCTCCAGTTTTTCACGTCACGCGCAATGCGGGCGGCGTCCACGGCATCCCGCATGCGGACGACGGCCGGGTGATTGGGATAGGCCTTTTCGATGGCCTGGCATTCGATCATGCGACGCACGCGGTAGATATCGATGATCGAGGCCATGCTGGGCGTCGAGACGAACACGCCGCGGTTGGGCTCGTGACGCAGCAAGCCTTCCTTGGTGAGCAGCCGGAAGGCCTCTCGCAGCGAATTGCGCGATACGTCGAGATCGACACTGAGCGCCGCCTCGGAAAGTCGTTGACCGGGCTTCAACTCACCCGCAATCAGCTTGTCACGGATCTCTTCCGCCAGCCGCGGCGCAAGCGCCGATGTCGTGTCCTGCTCAGCCATACATGTTCCCTGGGCACGCCAATGAAGATGCGCCGGCCCTCGCGGCATCGTTAGCGCGGTTCTCGGCGAAACGAAACCGGCCGCAGGCGGTGAAAACAAGTTATTCGACAGTGACATTTGCAGGTCGCAAAGCGACGGCGACAGTGGCCAGCAGTCTTGCTGCTCTTTTGCGACCGCAGGATTGCGACCGGAGATCGACACTGTGGCTGAAATCCGTTCGGAAAGTGGGCGCTTTGTGCCTAAAACAGAAACAAATCGCTCAACATTTGTACAAAATGAAAGAACGAAAGAATAAAATCGTTGAACAATATTGACAGAATTGTGAAACAGTAGGACGCTGCCTTCATCGACGGTGCGTTCGCACAGAGTTGCGAACGTCAAAACGATCAAAAAAGAGAGGGTAACATGGAACAGAATTCGAACACCCAAGACAGCACCTCACCCGGCGGCATGTCGGTGAAGTCACGCCGCGCAGCGCTGACAGCAGCCATCTTTCTGATGGCGACATCGGCCATCGGCCCGGGCTTCATCACCCAGACGGCGACTTTCACCACCAAGCTCGGTGCGGCCTTTGCCTTTGCTATCCTTGCCTCGATCCTGATCGACTTTGTCGTTCAGTTGAACATCTGGCGGATCGTCACGCTGACGAAGATGCGCGCATCCGACATCGCCAACGCTGCCATTCCGGGCACCGGCTATGTTCTGGCCATTCTCGTCATCGTCGGCGGCCTGTTCTTCAATGTCGGCAATATCGGCGGCTCGGGCCTCGGTCTGAACGCCATGCTCGGCCTTGACCCGAAATGGGGCGGCGCCATCAGTGCGCTGATTGCCATCGCAATTTTCATGTCCAAACGTGCAGGTGTTGCCATTGACCGGCTCATCGTCATCGCCGGTGTTCTGATGATCTTGCTCACACTCTATGTGGCGATTGTTTCCGCACCTCCGGTCGGCGATGCACTCTTCCAGACCTTCCTGCCAAGCACGATCGATTTCGCCACGATCACCACCATCGTCGGCGGCACGGTCGGCGGGTACATCACCTATTCCGGTGCACACCGCCTGCTCGACAAGGGCACGGTCGGCATCGAGAACCTTGGCGCCGTCAACCGTGCTGCGCTCACCGGCATCGCTGTCACCGGCCTGATGCGCTACGTGCTCTTCCTTGCCATTCTCGGCGTGGTTGCCTCGGGCGTCGTCATCGACGTCTCCGGCAAGGGCGCAAACCCTGCGGCCCAGGCCTTCCGGGCAGCAGCCGGCGATGTCGGCTTCCGCATCTTTGGCGCGGTTCTCTGGTTTGCCGCGATCACCTCGGTGATTGGTGCTGCCTATACTTCGGTATCCTTCATCACCGTCTTCAAGAAGGACATCACAGAGCGCGCCCGCAACATCGCGACCGTGATCTTCATCGCCGTCTCGCTGTTCTTCTACGTGATCATCACCACGCCCCCGGCCCAGATGCTCGTCTTCGTCGGCGGCTTGAACGGCCTCATCCTGCCGATCGGTCTGTCGATCTTCATCTATGCGGCCTGGGCACGCTCGGACCTGATGGGCGGATATCGCTATCCGCGCTGGCTGCTGGTTCTCGGGGTGATCACCTGCGCACTCACCTGGTACATGGGCTATAAGTCGATCGGCCCGATCTTCGCCCTGCTTTCGGCTGCCTGAGGAGAAACGACATGACCGCCATCGATCTGAACAGTGACCTCGGGGAAAGCTATGGCGCCTGGCCCATGGGCGACGACGCGGCGATGCTTGCCATCGTCTCCAGCGCCAATGTCGCCTGCGGCTTCCATGCCGGCGACCCTGTCGGCATCCTGAAAACCGTCAGGGCCGCCGCCGAAAAAGGTGTTTCGATCGGGGCGCATGTCTCTTACCCGGATCGCGTCGGCTTCGGCCGGCGCGACATGGATGTCACCCCGGCGGAACTGATCGCCGACGTCATCTACCAGATCGGCGCACTAAAGGGCGTTGCAGCTGCAGCGGGCGTCACCGTCGGCTATGTCAAGCCGCACGGCGCGCTCTACAACCGCATTGCCCATGATCCCAAACAGGGCCAGGCCGTCATCGACGGCATCAAGGCGATCGATCCTTCGCTGGTGCTCATGGGCCTCGCCGGCGCGCCGATCCTTGATCTCGCCCGAAAGTCCGGCCTCAACGTCGTCGCCGAAGCCTTTGCCGACCGGGCCTACATGCCGGATGGCCAGCTCGTCTCGCGGCGGGAACCCGGTTCCGTTCTGCACGACACGCAGCTGATCGCCGATCGCATGCTGCAGCTCGCCCGTGAGGGCACGCTGCAGGCGATCGACGGCTCGACCATCCGGGTCGATGCGCAGTCGATCTGCGTCCATGGCGACAGTCCAGGCGCCGTTGCCATAGCCCAGGAAATCAGACGGGCCTTCGAAGCTGACGGTATTGCCGTCCGCTCATTCCTGTCCCGGTAAACGCAAGATCAAGGGAGGACACCATGATCGCGATAGACCATCTTCGCCACGTCGATATCGAGCCTGCACGCAGGGCGCGTGAGCGCTATCGTACCGGCATCATCGAGCCGACATCGGGGATCGCGCCGGGCTTCACCCAGGCCAACATGATCGTGCTGCCGCGCGACTGGGCCTTCGATTTCCTGCTCTATGCACAGCGCAATCCGAAAGCCTGCCCGGTTCTCGACGTCTCCGATCCCGGCTCGCATTCGACCGTGCTGGCGCGCGGTGCAGACCTGCGCCGTGACCTGCCGCTCTACCGCATCTGGCGGGATGGCAAGCTTGCCGAGGAAACACCGGATGCCAGCGCAGCCTGGACTGAGTATCCCGATCTCGTCAGCTTCCTGATCGGCTGCAGCTTCACCTTCGAAACCCCGATGGTCGAGGCCGGCATCGAAATCCGCCACATCACCGACAAGTCCAACGTGCCGATGTATCTGACCAACCAGCCCTGCCGTCCGGCTGGCCGGCTGCATGGCAACATGGTGGTCTCCATGCGACCGATCAAGGCATCCCGGGTTGCGGATGCTGCAACCATCTCAGGCCGGTTCCCTGCCGTTCATGGTGCGCCCGTGCATGTGGGATCACCGGAGGAGATCGGTATCAAGGATCTCGCGAGACCGGAGTTCGGCGATCCCGTGCGCATCGAGCCGGGGGAAGTTCCTGTTTTCTGGGCCTGTGGCGTCACCCCGCAGGCTGCCGTCATGGCGTCCGGGGTGCCCTTTGCCATCACCCATGCACCGGGGCATATGTTCGTCACCGATATTCCCGATTCCGCCTATCACGCCTGAGGTTCCCATGCGTTTCCTGCCCGTCAGCCTCACTGTCCTTCTGGTCGAACTCGCCGATCTCGACGAGACGCTGGCGCTGTTTGCCTCGCTCGAAGCCGACCCGGTGGACGGCATTGTGGATATGGTCCCCGCCGCCCGGACGCTGATGATCCGCTTCCGGGCCGAGAAATGGACGCCGGAAAGACTTGCAGGCGAAATCTCCACCCGCGATCTGACGGCCCGCATCGCGCCCTCCGACCAACGCGTCGAGATCCCCGTGCACTACAACGGCGAGGATCTTGCAGACGTGGCGGAACTCACCGGCCTCTCGGTCGAAGACGTTATCCTTCGCCACAGCGAAAGCACCTTCACGGTTGCCTTCTGCGGCTTTGCACCGGGCTTCGGCTATCTCGTCGGTGGCGATCCTGCCCTCCAGGTGCCCCGCCGCCAGAGCCCGCGCACAAAAATCCCCGCCGGCTCTGTTGCCCTTGCCGGTGCCTTCTCGGGCGTCTATCCGCAAAACAGCCCGGGGGGCTGGCAGATCATCGGCACGACACCGGACAAGATGTGGGATCTCTCGCGTGATCCGCCGGCACTGTTCCAGCCCGGCTATCAGGTCCGGTTCTTTGATCTCGCCAAACGCTCGATCACTGTGTCCGCGGCACCGGCAAACAACAAGGTGAACGCACCGAGCGTCATTGACGCCGATGCTCTGACGCTGAAAATCCTCGCAAGCCCCGTACCGGCCCTGTTCCAGGACCTCGGACGCTTCGGCCAGACCGGCCAGGGCGTCTCTTCCTCCGGCGCGCTCGATCAGGGCGCGTACAAGGCCGCCAACCGTATCGTCGGCAACCCGACCGACGCGCCCTGCCTCGAAATCATCCTCGGCGGTTTCTCGTTTGAAGCCTCCGGACGCACGGTCATTGCGCTCACCGGAGCCCCCTGCCCCATTTCAATCCGCGATGCGTCGGGCCGGACCACAAGCGCCGAGACCTACAAGCCTATTTCGCTTGAGCCCGGCGACATCGTGACGCTTTCGCAGGCGCCGCGCGGCATGCGCAGCTATCTCGCTATTCGCGGTGGTTTCGATGTGAAACCGGTGCTCGGCAGCGCTTCCACAGATACACTCGCAGTCGTCGGGCCGGATCCGGTTGTCACCGGCAGCGTCCTCGCAGTTCAGAAAGACCGGACACGACTATCTGCGGTTTCGATGACCGAAGAGCCCGCTTTCGACCATCCCGCGGCCGGAGAGATCGTCACACTCGACGTCGATGATGGGGCCGCGCAGCGACTGGTTCAGCGAAACCGGCATCGCCACGCTGTCGTCGCAGGTCTGGCAGGTCACGCCACAATCGAACCGTGTCGGCATCCGCCTGTCCGGCGATGTTTCGCTGGAACGCAGGGACAAGGCGGAATTGCCGAGCGAGGGCACCGCGACCGGCGCCATCCAGGTGCCCCATAGCGGCCAGCCGGTTCTCTTCCTCGCCGATCATCCGCTGACCGGCGGCTATCCCGTCATCGGAACCGTCGCCGAATATCATCTCGATCTCGCCGGGCAGATCCCGGTCAATGCCCAGATACAGTTCAGGCCCGTAACGACCTTTGCGGATATCCAGCCCGCAAAGGCCTGAGACCGCAGACCTGAAAAGACCAGTTGAGGAGACATCCATGAAAAAAGTGCTGATCGCCAACCGCGGCGAAATCGCCGTCCGCATCATCCGCGCCTGTCGCGACCATGGCCTGCAATCGGTCGCGGTTTATGCCGATCCGGATATGGATGCGGTCTTCGTCAAACTTGCCGACGAGGCCTACGGGCTGGACGGCAGCCGCCCGGCGGAAACCTATCTCGACATCGAAAAGCTGATCGCCATCGCCAAGCGCTCCGGCGCGGACGCTGTCCATCCTGGCTATGGCTTCCTCTCCGAACGTGCGGAATTCGCCCGCGCCGTGCAGGACGCCGGGCTCATCTGGATCGGCCCCGATCCGCACGTCATTGAAGCCCTCGGCGACAAGGTTGAGGCGCGGCGCATCGCGACCTCAGTCGGCGCGCCCTTGGTTGCCGGCAGCGACGGTCCGGTCGAAACCGCAGCCGAAGTCATCGCTTTCGCCGAGAAGCATGGTTTGCCCGTTGCCATCAAGGCGGCGCATGGCGGCGGCGGCCGGGGGCTCAAGGTCGCCTGGAAGATGGAGGAAATCGCCGAACTCTACGAATCCGCCGTGCGCGAGGCCAAGGCCGCCTTTGGCCGCGGCGAATGTTTCCTCGAGCGCTTCCTCGATCGTCCCCGTCACATCGAGGCGCAGGTGATCGCCGACAGACACGGCAATGTGCTCGTTGTCGGCACCCGCGACTGCTCGCTGCAGCGGCGCAATCAGAAGCTGGTCGAGGAGGCTCCAGCACCCTTCCTTACCGATGCGCAGCGCCATGAAATCCACGATGCCGCGAGGCGCATCTGCGCCGCCGCGGGCTATACCGGCGCCGGCACCGTCGAATTCCTGCTTGGCGTCGATGGCACGATCTCCTTTCTGGAGGTCAACACACGCCTGCAGGTCGAACATCCCGTGACCGAGGAAACGACCGGCATCGATCTCGTCATCGAGCAGTTCCGCATTGCCGACGGGCTGCCGCTGCGCGTCACCGAAACGCCCGCCCCCCGCGGCCATTCGATCGAGTTTCGTATCAATGCCGAAGACCCCGGCCGCGGCTTCCTGCCGACGCCGGGCACCATCACACGGTTCGACGCACCCTCCGGTCCGGGCATCCGCCTCGATAGCGGCGTCGTTTCCGGCTCGACCATACCGGGTACCTTCGATTCCCTGATGGCCAAGCTGATCGTAACAGGCGCCACCCGCGAACAGGCCTTGAACCGCGCCCGCCGCGCTCTGCGCGAATTCGAGATCGAGGGCATAGCGACCGTCCTGCCCTTCCATCGCGCCGCGATGGAAAGCAGAGACTTCACCGGCGAAGATGGCTTCAAGGTGCATACGCGCTGGATCGAGACCGATTTCGCCGACCGGCTTGAGGCGGAGGCCCGCCCCGAGCCTGCGGCCGACACGTCCCTGATCCGCACCCATGTCGAGATTGACGGCAAGCGCCATGCGCTCGGCATCCCCGCCGCTCTGCTCGCCGGTCTGGGCGGTCTCTCCTCGTCCGCCGCGCCGCAAAATAAAGCCGTCAGGACAGAAGACGCTGCCAGTATAACCGCGCCCATCTCCGGTACCCTGCAGGCCTTCAAGATCGAGGACGGGGCAGACGTTGCGGCCGGTGAGCTGATTGCCGTCATGGAAGCAATGAAGATGGAAACGCAGGTTGTCGCGGCGCGCGCCGGCAAGCTCCGTTTCACGGCAGAAGCCGGGAGCTATCTGGAGGCGGGCGCAGAGATCGCCCGCTTCGAGGCGGAGCTTCCAATCGCCGGCTAGTGATGGGGCGTCAACCGCCCGTCCGCGGTCGGCTTGCGGCGACGGATGGAAGGTTTAAGGGCCGGGTGCCGAAGATTGGCAACCGGCCGCCGACCGTTCGCCGATCAGAATGGCAGGCCGACGTAGTTTTCAGCAAGGGCCGTCGATGCTGCGCGAGAGTGAACGAGATAGTCGAGCTCCGCTTCCTGGATGCGCTGGCCGAAATCGCCGGTATCGGGAAAACGATGCATCATCATCGTCATCCACCAGGAAAAACGCACAGCTTTCCAGACCCTGGAAAGCGCTTTTTGAGAATAGCCGTCAATGCCGGCCTCAGACTTTTCATTGTAATATTCGATCAGTGCTTCGCTCAGGTAATGGACGTCGCTTGCCGCGAGATTCAAGCCCTTTGCACCGGTGGGCGGCACGATATGGGCGGCATCACCGGCCAGGAACAGACGCCCGAAACGCATAGGCTCGGCCACAAAAGACCGAAGCGGCGCAATCGACTTTTCGAATGACGGGCCGGTCACCATGGCTTCGGCATGTTCCGCAGGCAGCCTGCGCCGGATCTCGTCCCAGAAGCGGTCGTCGCTCCAGTCTTCGACCTTGTCGTCCAGCGAACATTGCACATAGTAGCGGCTGCGCTTTTCCGAGCGCATCGAACACAGCGCGAAACCAAGCGGATGATTGGCATAGATCAGTTCGTGGCTCACGGGCGGCACATCTGCCAGAATTCCAAGCCAGCCGAAGGGATAGACGCGTTCGAATTCCCGAATGGCGCCCTTCGGTACCGACTTGCGGCTGACGCCATGATAGCCGTCGCAGCCGACGATGAAGTCACAATCGATCCGGTGTTCCACACCGTTCATCTCATAGGTCACATACGGATTTTCCCCCTCGAAATCATGCGGGGTCACATTGTTTGCTTCGTATTTCGTGGTTGTGCCCGTTGCTTCTCGCGCGACCATCAGGTCATGCGTCACTTCCGTCTGGCCGTAGACCATGACACGCTTTCCGCCGGAAAGATCGAGCAGGTCGATCCGATGGCCGCTGCCGTCAAATGCCAGCTCAAAACCGTTATGCGGCAATCCTTCCCGGTGCAGGCGTTCGCCTGCGCCAACTTTTTCCAGCAGGCGAACGGTCCCTTCCTCGAGAACGCCGGCCCGGACACGACTGAGAATATAGTCCTTGCCGACGCGATCCAGAATGACGTTGTCCACACCTTCCTTGGAAAGAAGCTGGCCGAGCAATAGTCCTGAGGGACCTGATCCTATGATGACGACCTGAGTGCGCACGTTTTCCTCCCGAATGTGTCTGCGGTCGGAATACTGGTGAAGCGCCGGCATTTCCTCAATGGACTTTTCTGCCGCTTTATTGGACTATCCGACCACCGAGGGGAAAGGCCAACATGAACGACGCGCAATGGTAAGGGATCGGCTCTACGGCGAGGAACCGAACCAAAATGAAAGTTTCCGGTTTCATTGCGAGACGCTGTTTTCGAGAAGCAGTCTTTACCGGTTCGAAATCGATACGCATCAGCATCCGGGATTTTTCCAGATCTTGTACATTTCCGAAGGTGATGGAGATGCCAGACTGGACGGCACATCGCAGGTCATTTGCCCGCCTGCGGTCATCCTGGTGCCACCCGGTTTCGAACATGGATTCCGCTTTTCGCGCGATATTGCCGGTGTCATCGTCACCCTTTTGCCGGGCGCGCTGTCCACCTCGGTTCAGGCGGTCTTGCGGCACCACTTCCGGCACCCCTCCTTGCTGGCGTTGAAAGACAGTGCGGAAAAACAAGCCGTTCAAGCGTCCTTCGAGCGAATTGCTCAGGAATACGTGACCCATGAGGTGGGGCGGGACGCAATGATAGAAGGACATATCGCCATGATCGTCTCGCTTCTTGCGCGGGCAGATCGGCCGAAGGCATCCGAGGGCAAGAACAATCCCGATGATGACCGCTTCGATCACCTGCTATCGCTGATCGCGCGACATATCCGGGAACAGCAGGACGTGCAATTCTATGCCGAAAGGCTGGGATTGTCCGCGGACACATCTCAATCGCGTCGTTCGCGCTGCCTGCGGGCTCAGCCTGCAGCGTCTCATCGCAGTCCGCCAGATCGAGGAAGCAAAGCAGGAGCTCCTCTTCACCCTGTCGACGGTTCAGGTCATATCCGAGCGGTTGGGCTTCACCGAACCGGGCTATTTTTGTCGCTTCTTCAAGCGTGAAACAGGGCATACGCCCCGACAGTGGCGATTGGCAGAGCGGAAAAGACATTCCGGATAGTTGCTCCCTTCCTCATCTGCATGTTCATCGTAAAATCCAGCGGCCGAAACAGCGCTCATCCCTAAGTCATCCGCCACCGATCGATAAAATCGGTGCCGAGCCCACGCACAAAACGTTCAAAAGCCTATTCCTTCGCCCGCTTCATCTTGATATTGCCCGGGTTCAGACTGTGCATCGTCGCGAAGTTCTGGCATGAGTCACGAAGCTTCAGTATGTGATGTGGGATCTACACTGCGCGCAGGCGCATTGCCGCGTTTGCCGTCTCATGGTTTGGAATAGAAAAGCATGCAGTTCAATCGACTGAGTATTCCCGAAGTCTTGCATATAACGCCGAAGAAATTTGGCGATCACCGCGGCTACTTCATGGAGAGTTTTCGCGAGAACCTGTTTCAGGAGCATGCGGGACCCGTCCGCTTCGTCCAGGACAATCGGTCGCTTTCTGCCGAAGCAGGGACCGTCCGCGGTCTGCATTTCCAGCTGCCTCCCAGAGCGCAAGGTAAACTCGTGTCCTGCACGGCGGGCGCTCTCCTCGATGTTGCCGTCGATATCCGTAAGGGTTCGCCGACCTATGGTCACTTTGTATCGGCTGAACTGACCGCCGAAAACGGCGAACAGCTCTGGGTCCCCGCAGGCTTTGCGCATGGTTTCTGCACCCTCGTGCCGGACACGATCATCAGCTACAAGGTGACCGATTACTACAGCCCCGAGCATGATCGCGGCCTGTTGTGGAATGATCCGGCCCTTGGTATCGACTGGCCCGTGAGGGGCGAAAGTGCCGTATTGTCGGACAAGGACAGGCGTCAGCCGACGCTGGCGGATCTGCCAACGTCCTTTGTCTTTGGGGAATAAGAGGTTCGCATGCGTGTTATCGTCACCGGTGGCGCCGGTTTCATTGGTTCTGCGCTCGTGCGCCATCTGGTTCTGGACAAGGGCTATGATGTTCTCAACATCGACAAACTGACCTATGCCGGAACGCTGACGTCACTGACCTCGGTCGAGGGCAGCAACCACTACCGTTTCCTCAAGGCCGACATCTGCGACGCCAGGTCCATCAGCGAAGCCTTCACGAGTTTCAGGCCCGATCGCGTCATGCATCTTGCTGCGGAAAGCCATGTCGACCGCTCGATCACCGGTGCCCGGGATTTCGTCGAGACCAACGTATTGGGTACCTTCACAATGCTGGAAGCCGCACGGGCGTACTGGCAGGGCCTTTCAGGAACGGCCAAGGACAGCTTCCGGTTCCTGCATGTCTCGACCGACGAAGTCTATGGATCCCTGGGGGATGAAGGTCTCTTCACCGAGACGACGCCCTATGATCCAAGCTCGCCCTATTCCGCCTCGAAGGCCGCCTCCGATCATCTGGCAAAGGCCTGGACCCGCACCTACGGCATGCCCGTCGTGGTCTCCAACTGTTCCAACAATTACGGTCCCTACCATTTTCCGGAAAAGCTCATTCCGCTGGTCATCCTCAACGCCCTGCACCGCAAACCTTTGCCGGTCTACGGCAATGGCGCAAATATCCGCGACTGGCTGTATGTCGAGGACCATGCCCGGGCGCTCGACATCATCGCCGAGCGTGGACGCATCGGCGAGACCTACAATGTCGGCGGGCGCAATGAGCGGCGCAATATCGACGTCGTCAAGCGCATCTGCAGCCTGATGGATAGCTTGCGGCCGTCCGACAAGCCGCACGAGACATTGATCCAGTACGTGACCGATCGCCCAGGTCATGATGCCCGTTACGCAATCGATGCGTCAAAGCTGGAAACGGAACTGGGCTGGAAGGCGCAGGAAAACTTCGATACCGGGATCGAAAAGACGGTCCGCTGGTACATCGAGAATGAATGGTGGTGGGCCCCCTTGCGTCAAGGCTATGCCGGTCAGCGGCTGGGCATCATCAAGCCGGATGCGGCTGAATGAACGCGAAAGTGCGATACCTTGTGACCGGCCGCGAAGGTCAGGTCGTGCAGTCGCTCCTGGAGCAGTGCCGGCGCCCCGAGCACGCGCATATTGAGCTCATCGCGATCGGCCGTCCTGACCTGGATCTGGCGAAACCCGAAACCATCAGTTCGGCGGTGCACGATATCAAGCCCGACCTGATTATCTCTGCGGCCGCCTATACGGCAGTGGATCAGGCCGAAAGCGATGAGGAAACGGCGAGGCAGGTCAATGCCCTTGGCCCGCGCGCGCTGGCTGAAGCGGCCGCTTCGCGGCAGATCCCGATTGTTCATCTTTCGACGGACTATGTGTTCGATGGCATGAAGTCGCAGCCCTATGTCGAGACCGATCCGGTCGGTCCGGTCAGTGCCTATGGGCGGACCAAGCTGGAGGGCGAACGCCACCTGCTGGAGATCGCCCGGAATGTTGCGATCCTCCGCACGGCCTGGGTCTATAGTCCTTTTGGCAAGAATTTTGCCAAGACCATGCTGCGCCTGGCGGAAACCCGCGATGCTTTGAATGTCGTTGCCGATCAGATCGGCAATCCGACGTCGGCGCTCGATATTGCGGACGGCATTCTCAAGGTTGCTCGCAACATGATCGACGATTCCGCGGCAGGCCTGCGCGGAATATTCCACATGACCGGACACGGCGATGCCACCTGGGCGGATTTTGCAGAGGAAATCTTCCGCGTCTCGGCCGCGACGGGTGGGCCGGCAGCAACTGTTGGTCGGATCTCGACTGCCGACTATCCCACGCCCGCAAAACGTCCCGCCAATTCTCGGCTGAACAACACGGCACTGCAGAGCGCCCATGGGGTGGAGCTACCGTCTTGGCAGATGTCCACGCAACGCGTCATCGAACGCCTGGTCAACAACAGGGCCTATCTTTGAATATTCCGGGGGAGGAAAAATGAAGGGTATTATTCTGGCCGGCGGAAGCGGAACGCGACTGCACCCGATGACCTTGGTGACGTCGAAACAGCTCATGCCGGTCTATGACAAGCCGATGATCTACTATCCCTTGTCGACACTCATGCTGGCCGGGATCCGCGACATCCTGATCATATCGACGCCGAAGGATCTGCCAAGCTTCCAGTCCTTGCTTGGCGACGGTTCGAAATGGGGCATATCGCTTTCCTATGCCGAGCAGCCGTCACCGGACGGGCTGGCCCAGGCCTACATCATTGGCGCCGACTTCGTCGGGAGCAGTCCCTCCTGCCTCATCCTCGGAGACAACATCTTCTATGGGCATGGGGTCAGCGATCTCTTCAAATCGGCGATTGCCCAGAACGACGGTGCCACTGTCTTTGCCTATCACGTCAGCGACCCCGAACGGTATGGCGTGGTCGAGTTCGACAAGGGGATGAAGGCAATCTCCATCGAGGAAAAACCAGCACAGCCCAAATCGAACTGGGCGGTGACCGGTCTCTATTTCTATGACAAGGACGTCATCGACATCGCCGCCAACCTCAAGCCTTCGGCGCGGGGTGAACTGGAAATCACCGATGTCAATCGCATCTATCTGGAGCGCGGCAGGCTCTCGGTTCAGAAACTGGGTCGCGGATATGCCTGGCTCGACACCGGTACCCCCGACAGCCTGCTGGATGCGTCCGAATTTGTGGCGACGCTGGAGCGCAGGCAGGGGTTCAAGATTTCCTGTCCGGAGGAAATCGCTTTTCACCTCGGTTTCATAGACGGGCCGCAACTCGCCGCCATCGCCCAATCCTATGGCAAGAGCACCTATGGCAAATATCTCCAGCGTGTACTGAGCCAGGCCAGTTGATGCCAATCGACCCCGCATATTTGAACCATGCGGGGTTCGGCACCGCGTGTCGCGTTCATGGAGGCATCAGGAGGCCGTCACAACGCCTTGCGCCTGCTTTTCTGACGGGAGCGATCAGGCAGAAGGATCGCACGGGCAGAGGCACACTTCATTTTTGCGTAAAGCTGTACTATAGCTTTTGCAAAGCTGGAGACATTTCGTGTGGAACCTATAAGCAAGCCGCTTGCGGCGGATGATTTCGTTGCCGGTGCGATTGCATCGATCACGCGCTTGATCCGCGACAAGGCGTTGAAGCCCGGAGACCGTTTGCCGGCCGAGGCGGTACTTTCCGAGCAATTCCAGGTGTCGCGGACCGTGATCCGTGAAGCGCTGCGTTCGTTGTCAGCCCTTCGGCTTGTCGATCTCGGGTCGGGGAAGAGACCGACCATCGCTCACCTCGACGATGCCTCCATGGCAATGACGATCGAGCATGGCGTTGTCACCGACCAGATTGATATTCTTCAGATCTATGATGTGCGACGGACGATCGAAGCGCGCACCGCGTCACTTGCTGCGCTGCGGCGAACGGATGCGGAAGCACACCTTATCCTGCGCCATGCCCGCGCAATGGAACATGCGTTCGCCGATCCCGTGGCGATCATGGAACATGATATTTCCTTTCATGGCGCGATTGCCCGCGCATCGCGCAATCCGGTCTTCGCATTGATCGTCGGGGCCTTTCAGGGGGTGACGCGCCAGACATGGCCGATCGGCTGGAAAAGCCGCGCCGATGATGAGGAGCGCCGGGCTA
>CAWGHM010000016.1:0-45000 GCA_963822365.1 uncultured Alphaproteobacteria bacterium | reverse complement strand
CTGGTGATCGCATCCCTCACCGACTGTGCGAAGGCGACGCCAGTTGCCGCGTCGGCGAGAACGAATTCATCGACGGCGTGAACGGGCGACGGAAAGAGCGGAAGGTTGCGATAGTGTGCCGGTGCGGAGGCGAAAAGGGCCTGCACCGTATCGCTCGTGTCGAAGGCAAGGGGCACTGCGCCGTGCCAGACGACAAAGACCTTGGCCCGACCTTCCTGTGGTTCCCCTGGCGTGCGAATGATTTCCTCGGTCACGGGAACACCGAAAACAGTGCTGTCATCGACCATCCGCGGTTCGTCAGGCCGAAGACGCTCAACATAAAAAGGTGTCTCCCGCGAAGCCTTCGCGGTCGCAAGGTCCGGGAACCACACCTCCGTCACGAAATCCAGACCGAGCGTAAACACACCGACCCGGGTGTCCGATGCCGGATAGATGCCATCGAACGCATGGTTCTGAACATAGCGGCGCGGCGCCTGATCCGGGTGGAGGCGGATGTAATCGAGAACCAGTCCGCCATGAATGTCCTTCATGTGGGCCCGATGCTCGGCCAGGGTCTGCCCGGGGCGACGACGCCCGAAGATCATTGTCTTGATGGTCATGCCGCAGTCTCCACAGCAACCTTGCCGCCCAGAACTTCGGCCACCCAGTCGGCGATGTAGGCACCGGCATTGGCGGAATTGTCGAAGCTGGAATGCTGCACGCCGCCGGTGCGCTCGTCGAAGATCTTCAGTTCGCGCTTCGGGCTGTTGACCAGCTGATCATAGGTTGCATGCGCCCACTGCAGCGGAATCTGGCTGTCCTTCGAACCATGGGTCACGAGGAAAGGCACGCGGATGCGGTCCAGGATTCCGTCGAGATGCACCTTTTCGGCAATCTCCATGAAGGCATCCATATCCGCGGCGCCCCAGACCCACATGACGTGGCTCCAGTAATGCGGAACCGGGAGATTGCCTTCTCGCGCCAGACGCTTCTTCTGGACGTCGCGCCAGTCGTGATTGGCACCCCAGACCACGCCGCAGGCGAAACGCGGCTCGAAGGCCACAGCACGCGGACAGTAGTAACCGCCGAGCGAAACGCCTTCCATGCCGATGCGGTTGGCATCGACATCATCACACGTCTCCAGCCAGTCGACCACACGGCTTGCCCAGTGCTCGCTGTCGAAGCGCGCCGTCATTGCGTGCAGGCGCAGCGCCTCTCCGGTTCCCGGCTGGTCGACGATCAGCGAGGCAACACCACGCTTGGCAAGCCAGGCCGGCAGCCCGACCAGGAACTTCATTTCCTTGGTGCTGTCCAGCCCGTTGACCTGCACGAGCAGAGGCGCCGGTCCCGTGACGCCTTCGGCCGGCACGTAAAGCGCAGACAGATGCTTGCCTTCATAGGGGATTTCGACACGGCGACAGGTGGAGCCGGAAAGCTGGAGGCCCTTTGCAAAGGCGGTCAGGAAACGCTCATAAAGCGCCATGCGACCTTCGGAACCATGCGCCAGCAGCCGCTCGGCAGTCAGCATGTAGTTGGCGGCCCGAAGCAGCTTGTCGCCGGCCGAAATGAGCCGTCCGCGCGCTTCATCCTCCTCGGCGAGAGAGACGAGCTTGTCGGCCATCTTGATCCAGGTTTCGCGGAAGGCCTGGGTACCGGCCGCATCCGGCGCCTTGGCTGCATCCTGCAGCGGCGCGCACATTTCCTCGATCTCTCCCATCCGGGCGCCCATCTCGATCGACAGATTGACCGACAGGTTCCAGACGTAGTTGGTGGGAAAGTACTTGAACATTGCTTCTCCTCGAAATCGCCCTTCCGGCGATACTGTCGATGGGAAGCCGCCAACGTTCGGCCCTATGGCCATACGTCGACATCTCCTCCCGACCCGAGATCTAGCGAAAATTAGGCTGTTTACAAAATTGCTTTGATGAATGATTTGTATTTACGGGGAAAATAGATGGGAGGCTGTTCGGGATGCGTTTCAAGAACCTTGACCTTAATCTTCTCGTGGCGCTCGATACCTTGATCAGGGTGCGCAATGTCAGCCGGGCGGCGG
This sequence comes from uncultured Alphaproteobacteria bacterium, assembly GCA_963822365.1. GTDB lineage: Bacteria > Pseudomonadota > Alphaproteobacteria > Rhizobiales > Rhizobiaceae > Pararhizobium. Next base: position 42,968 of record CAWGHM010000016.1, on the reverse strand, counting down.
AAGAAATGTTCATCACGCAATCAGCGATGAGCAATGCACTCGGGCGGTTACGGGACTATTTCGACGATGCCCTGCTGATCCAGGTGGGCCGCTCCATGGAACTTTCGCCGCTGGCGGCCTCACTGGAACAGCCCCTGCGCGACATCATCGTGCGGATCGAAGCCGCGGTCGTTTCCACGCCGTCCTTCGACCCGGAGACATCGACCCGAAGCTTCAGCCTCATCGTGTCCGACTATACGATGATGACGATCATGCCGAACTTCATCAAACTGCTTCAGACGCGCGCACCCGGCATCCAGGTCGATCTCAAGCCGCAGCAGAACCATCCCCACATCCTGTTGGAACGCGGGGAGGCAGACCTGTTGATCGCTCCAACTCCCTTCTGTTCCGAAAACCACCCGAAGGAGGTGCTTCTCGAGGACGACCTCTGTTGCGTTGTCGCCGCCGATGGCCCCTTTGGAGACGGGAGCCTTTCGACGGCAGATTTCCTCAAGGCTGGTTTCATTGTCATGCAGCCTCCGAACGGAGGAGAGAGTTTTGCCCAACGTGCTTTTGACAGCACCGGTCTGAAGCTAAGGGTAGAAATCAACAGCTACAGCTTCAGCTCCTTACCGCTGCTTGTTCGAGGAGGCAGCCGCATCGCTATCATTCAACGCAGATTGGCAGAAATCTTTGCCAATCTGGGGGGCGTAAAGATAATAGACATGCCGATTGACCTGCCGCGGCTGCAACAATCGCTTCAGTGGCACAGTTATCGGACACGCGATCCCGCCCTGGTTTGGATGCGCAGCCTGATTCATGAAGCAAGCTAGTGCATCCGCATGTCGAAGCTGTGCATGAACACCCGCCTGCGCACGGGAGGCGACATCGGATGAAAATCGCCCAACCATCCCTCGCCCGCATAGCCGCCGCCATGGTGCGATCGTCAGCCGTCCGGGTGCATCCTTATCTTTTCTTTACTCTGCTCCAGCCTCTTCCCAATCGAAGCCTGACCCGAGGCTCCCTTAATGCTGTCTCCGCATCAACAGGAGACACGGACATGTCCGACCTAATCTTTATCTCGCTCGGCAGCGGCACGCTTCTCGTGCTGGCACTTTACGCCCGCGCGCTCGACCGGCTTTAGAGGAGGCAGACATGCTTGAACCTCTGTTCGGCCTTCTCGTCGCCGTCGCGCTCGGCGTCTATCTCGTGATCACGCTCTTGCGTCCCGAACGCTTCTGACCGGAGCAGCCCCATGACCATTATCGGTTGGCTGCAGATCAGCCTCCTCTTCGTCGCCGTTCTCGCTCGTCATCAAGCCGCTCGGGCTTTACATGGCACGTGTGTTTTCCGGCGAAAGAACCTTTCTTTCTCCCGTGCTTTGCCGCCTGGAAAGCGACTTGTACCGCCTGTCGGGCATCGATGCCGCCAGGGAGCAGGGCTGGCTGGCCTATGTCACCGCGATGCTCGTTTTCATCGCTCGCCGGTTTCCTGGTGCTCTACGCCATCCTGCGCCTTCAGGCCCATTTGCCCCTCAACCCGCAGGGTTTTGCCGGCATGGCGCCGGACCTCGCCTTCAACACGGCCGTGAGTTTCGTCACCAACACCAACTGGCAGACCTATGGCGGCGAGACCACGCATGAGCCATTTCAGCCAGATGGCCGGGCTGACCGTGCAGAACTTCCTGTCGGCTGCCACCGGCATCGCGCTTGCCGCTCGCCGTCACCCGGGCGCTTTGCGCGCTCCGGCGTCGCCACGCTCGGCAATTTCTGGGTCGATCATGACCCGGGCCACGCTCTACGTGCTGCTGCCGCTGTCGATCGTCGTCGCGCTCGCCTTCGTCGCCATGGGCCTGCCGCAGACGCTCGATGCGTCGGTGACGGCGACCACGCTCGAAGGCGCCAACCAGACGATCGCGCTCGGTCCGGTCGCCAGCCAGGAGGCGATCAAGCAGCTCGGCACCAATGGCGGCGGCTTCTTCAACGTCAATGCCGCGCATCCGTTCGAGAACCCGACGGCGTGGTCGAACTATCTCAACATCTTCGCCATGCTGTCGATCTCGGCGGCGCTGGTCTATGCCTTCGGCCAGATGGTCGGCGACCGCCGCCAGGGCTGGGCGCTGCATCGCCGCGATGGCCGTGCTGCTGATAGCAGGCGTCGGCGCGTCATCTACTGGGCGGAAACCTCCGGCAATCCGATCCTCACCGCGCTCGGCGTCGATCCGGCGCTCGGCAACATGGAAGGCAAGGAAGTCCGCTTCGGCCAGGCCATGACGGCAGCTCTATGCGGCGGTGACCACCGGCCTTTCCGATGGCGGCGTCAACGGCATGCACGGCTCGTTCACGGCGCTCGGCGGCCTCGTGCCGATGTTCCTGATCCAGCTTGGCGAGGTCCTGCCGGGCGGCGTCGGCTCCGGTCTCTACGGCATGATCGTCTTCGCGCGTGCTGACGGTCTTCGTCGCCGGCCTGATGGTCGGGCGCACGCCGGAATTCCTCGGCAAGAAGATCGAGGGCCGCGAGATGAAGTTCGCCATGCTGGCGGTGCTGATCCTGCCGCTCGCCATCCTCGGCTTCACCGCGGTCTCGGCCATGCTGCCGTTCGCGGTCGCGTCGCATCGGCACCGCCGGGCCGCATGGCCTGTCGGAAATCCTCTATGCCTACACGTCGGCGGCCGGCAACAACGGCTCGGCCTTCGGCGGGCTCTCGGCCAACACGCCCTGGTACAACACGACGCTCGGCATCGCCATGCTGCTCGGCCGCTTCGCCTATGTCGTGCCGGTGCTGGCGATCGCCGGTTCGCTGGCCGCCAAGACCAAGTCGCCCGCCTCCGCCGGCACCTTCCCGACCGACACGCCGCTGTTCGTCGGCCTGCTCATCGGCATCATCCTCATCCTCGGCGGCCTGCAATTCTTCCCGGCGCTCGCGCTCGGCCCGATCGTCGAGCATTTCGCGATGCTCGCCGGCCAGACATTCTGAAGGAACATCCATGTCCAAGGACCATAAAGCCCAAAGCTCTGCTCGACCCCGGCATCCTGCTTCCGGCGCACGCGCGATGCGTTCCGTCAAGCTCGATCCGCGCCAGCTCCTCCGCAACCCGGTGATCTTCGTCACCGAAGTGGTCGCCGTCGTGGTGACGCTGCTCTTCCTGCGCGATCTCGTCGCCGATCCGGCCGAGGCGCTCGTTCTCCGGCCAGATCGCGGCCTGGCTCTGGTTCACCGTGCTGTTTGCCACCTTTGCCGAAGCCGTCGCCGAGGGGCGCGGCAAGGCGCAGGCCGACAGCCTGAGGCGGACCAAGTCCGAACTCGTCGCCCGCAGGCTGCTCGCTGACGGCCGAGACCGAAACGATCGCGGCACCGCGACCTCAAGATCGGCGATATCGTGCTGGTCGACGCCGGCGAACTCATCCCCGGCGACGGCGAAGTGATCGAAGGTGTCGCCTCGGTCAACGAAAGCGCCATCACCGGCGAATCCGCGCCGGTCATCCGCGAATCCGGCGGCGACCGTTCGGCCGTGACCGGCGGCACGCAGGTGCTGTCCGACTGAGATCAAGGTGCGCATCACGGTCGCGCCGGGCTCGTCCTTCGTCGACCGGATGATCGCGCTGATCGAAGGCGCGCGAGCGGCAGAAGACGCCGAACGAGATCGCGCTGTCGATCCTGCTCTCCGGCCTGACGCTGATCTTCCTGATCGCCGTGCGTGACGCTCTGGGGCCTCGCCGGCTATTCCGGGACGGTGCTGTCGGTCACCGTGCTGGCCGCGCTGCTCGTCACGCTGATCCCGACCACCATCGGCGGCCTGCTGTCGGCGATCGGCATTGCCGGCATGGACCGGCTGGTCCGCTTCAACGTCATCGCCACCTCCGGCCGCGCGGTCGAGGCTGCCGGCGACGTCGACACGCTTGCTGCTCGACAAGACCGGCACGATCACCTTCGGCAACCGCATGGCCAGCGATTTCCTGCCGGTCGCCGGGCGTCGACGCCAGAGCGAACTGGCCGAGGCCGCGCTGCTCGCCAGCCTCGTCGACGAGACGCCGGAAGGCCGCTCCATCGTGGCGCTCGCGACAGGCGAATTCGGTGTCGCCATGCCGGCAAGCCGCATCGACGCCGTGATCGTGCCTTCGCGGCCGAAACCCGGCTGTCGGGCGTCGATATCGGCGGCACGCCGGCTGCGCAAGGGCGCCGTCGATGCCGATCCTGAAGTTCGCCGGCCTCGACGAGCAGGATCGCGCCGGCCGGATTTCCGCAAGGCGGTCGACCAGGATCGCCCGCACGCGGCGGCACGCCGCTCGCCGTGGCCGATGGCGACCGCCTGCTCGGCGTCATCCACCTCAAGGACGTGGTCAAGCCCGGCATCAAGGAGCGCTTCGCCGCACTGCGCGCCATGGGCATCCGCACCGTCATGGTGACCGGCGACAATCCGGTCACCGCCGCGGCCATCGCCTCGGAAGCCGGCGTCGACGATTTCCTCGCCGAGGCGACGCCGGAAGACAAGCTCGCCTTCATCCGCAACGAGCAGAAGGGCGGCCGGCTGATCGCCATGTGCGGCGACGGCACCAACGACGCCCCGGCGCTCGCCCAGGCCGATGTCGGCGTCGCCATGCAGACCGGCACGCAGGCGGCGCGCGAGGCCGCCAACATGGTCGATCTCGATTCCAGCCCGACCAAGCTCATCGAGATCGTCGAGATCGGCAAGCAGTTGCTGATGACGCGCGGCTCGCTGACGACCTTCTCGATCGCCAATGACGTGGCCAAATATTTCGCCATCATCCCGGCGCTGTTCGTCGCCACCTATCCGGCGCTCGGCGCGCTCAACATCATGGGGCTCGCATCACCGCAGTCGGCGATCCTGTCGGCCGTCATCTTCAATGCGCTGATCATCGTCGCGCTGATCCCGCTGGCGCTGAAGGGCGTCGCCTACCGGCCGGTCGGGTGCCGCCGCCCTGCTGCGCCGCAACCTGCTCGTCTACGGGCTCGGCGGCCTCGTCCTGCCCTTCGTCGGCATCAAGCTCATCGATCTCGCCGTCACCGCTCTTCATCTGGTGTAACCATGATCCATCATCTTCGCCCCGCCATTGTACGATCGTTGTTCTCTTCACCGCCCTGACCGGTCTCGCCTATCCGCTGGCGATCACCGGTATCGCCCAGGCTGTCATGCCGGCCGCAGGCCAATGGCAGCCTGATCGAGAGGCAGGGTGTCGTCATCGGCTCGTCGCTGATCGGCCAGAACTTCACCTCCGACCGCTATTTCTGGCCACGCCCGTCGGCGACAGGACCGGATCCCTACAATGCCGGCGCCTCTTCCGGTTCCAACCTCGGGACGACCTCTGCCAAACTGAAGGATCGGGTAGCGGCCGATGTCGCGCGCCTGAAGGCGTCCGGCATTGCGCTGCCGCAGCCCGCAGATGCGGTCACGACATCGGGCTCCGGCCTCGACCCGCATATTTCCCCGGACTATGCCATGTCCCAGGTCGCACGCGTCGCGCAGGCCCGCGGTCTGCCTGCCGCAAAGGTAGCCGATCTTGTCAACGCGATAACCGAACAGCGTGACTTCGGCATCATCGGCGAACCACGGGTGAATGTGCTAAAGCTCAACCTGGCGCTTGATGCCCTTGCAATGTGAGAGACTGAATGGCGGATGACGACCGCAACAAAGTTCGCCGGCCCGATCCCGATGCGCTGCTTGCCCTGGCCGACAAGGACCGCCGGGGCAAGCTGACCGTTTTTCTTGGCGCCGCGCCCGGCGTCGGCAAGACCTATGCGATGCTGTCTCGGGCTGCACGGCTGAAAGCCGACGGCACCGACATCGTCGTCGGCCTGGTCGAGACCCATGGCCGGAGCGAGACGGCAGCCCTTCTTCAGGGGTTGGAGGTTCTGCCGCGCCGGCGTGTGGCCTATCGCGGACGCATGCTCGACGAGTTCGATCTCGATGCGGCGCTGGTGAGGCACCCGCGGATCCTGATTGTCGACGAACTGGCGCATTCCAATCCCGAAGGCAGCCGGCATCCCAAGCGCTACCAGGACATCGAGGAACTGATCGCGGCCGGGATCGATGTCTGGACGGCGCTCAACATCCAGCATCTGGAAAGCCTTTCCGATCTGGTGGCCCAGATCACCGGCGTCACGGTGCGCGAGCGCGTGCCCGACATCGTGCTGAAGCGCGCCGACGACGTCCTCCTGGTCGACCTATCGCCGACGGAACTGATCGAGCGCCTGAAAGACGGCAAGGTCTATCTCCCGGAAAGCGCCGGTCGGGCCGTGGACCGGTTCTTCCGGCTCGGCAATCTGACGGCTCTGCGGGAACTGGCGCTGCGCCGGACCGCGGACCGCGTGGATGACCAGATGGTCGACTATCTGAAGCAGAATGCGATCGACGGCCCCTGGGCCACGGGCGAGCGCCTGCTGGTCTGCGTCGGGTCCGATCCGCTTTCCGAAAAGGTCGTGCGGATGGCCAGTCGTTTGGCGTCTGGCCTCAACGCACCCTGGATCGTCGTGTCGATCGAACGCGCCGACCGGGAGGTGGAAACGCCGGAACGCCTGCAGAGTATCGATACGGTGTTTCGACTGGCTGAACAGCTCGGAGCGGAAACGCGACGTGTGATCGGCAGCGATTTCGTTGTGGAGATCCTGAAGCTTGCGCGGCGCGAGCATGTGACCCAGATCGTCATCGGCAGGCGACCCAGGAGTCTGCTGCAGCAGGTGCTGTCGAAATCGCTGCCGGAGACGCTGGCGAAACGGGCATCGGGCGTGAGCGTCCACATCGTCACGCCCGACGGGCAAGCGCCCGCCCGGCGCAAACCGTCCTTCGTCAGGCCCGAATGGTCGACGCTCCAGCGCTCGGCCATGCTCTCGCTGGCCTTCGTCGCGGTCGTGACCGGGATCGGCAAGCTGATCGATCTGGTCATCGACCTGCCAAACATCTCGCTTCTCTTCCTGCTGGCGGTTCTCGGTGCTTCGGTTTCCGGGGGCTATCTTGCGGCATTGTTCGCGGCGCTCCTGTCGACGCTCGCTTACAACTTCTTCTTTATCGATCCGGTCCACACCTTCACGATCGCAGCCCCCCACGAGGTCTTTGCGCTTTTTGTCTTTCTATCCGTCGCCATTATCGCCGGGGGTTTTGCATCGCGCATCCGCGAGCAGGGCGAAGTGGCGCGGGTGCGGGCGACGGCGCTGCAAACCCTCCATGACTTCTCGCGCAAGCTCTCCAGCGCGGCCAAGACCGAGGATGCGCTCTGGCTCACCGTGTCGCAACTGCAGGCGAGCCTGAAGCGCAAGGTTGTTCTGCTCCTTCCGCGACAAGGGGATCTGAGCGTTGCCGCTGCGTGGCCGCCGGATACGGAGCTTGACGTTACCGACCTCACCGCGGCCCGCTGGACCCACGACAAACGCGAAGCCGCGGGCCATGGCACCGGCACTCTGCCGAGCAGCCGCTTCGAATTCCGGCCGCTGCTCGGTCCTCACGGCATCGTCGGGGTGTGCGGCATCCAGCACACGGCAGATCGCCTCGACCTCAATGCGGAGCGGTCCCTGACGGCCATTCTCGACCAGACGGCGATCGCGCTGGACCGTGCAAGACTGGCTGAAGAGACGGTGCAGCAGGCAGCAAGGCTGGAGGGTGAACGCTATCGGGAGGCACTTCTCTCTTCGATCTCCCATGACCTCAGGACACCGCTTGCCACCATCACGGGCGCTGTCACCGGCCTTCGCCAGCTTGGCGACCGCATGACGGCCGACAATCGCGACGATCTTCTTCAGTCGATCGAGGAGGAAAGCGGCCGGATGAGCCGCTTTGTCGCCAATCTGCTAGACATGACCCGGATCGAGGCCGGCACGCTGAAACCCAAGCAGGACTGGGTGGACGCAACCGACGTGATCCAGTCCGCGGTCGAGCGGACCCGCAAATATGCACCGGGCCGCGTCATCGAAACCGGCATCGCACAGGATCTGCCGCTCATCAGAGGCGACAGTGTGCTGCTCTCCCAGGTTTTGTTCAATCTTCTCGACAACGCCGTCAAATATGGTGGAGAAGATCCGATCAATGTCTATGCCCGCCGCGATGGCACCGATGTGCTCATTTCGGTCACGGATCTCGGCAAGGGTATACCGTCCGAGGATCTGGACCGGGTGTTCGAAAAATTCTATCGCAGAGGAAAGCCTGATGGTCGCGCGCCCGGCACGGGCCTTGGCCTGTCCATCGCGCGCGGCTTCGTCGAGGCCATGGGCGGCCGCATTCACGCCGAAAGCCCAGCCTGGAAGAAGAAGGGGACCCGCATCACCATGCGTTTCCCGGAAGCCGAGACAGCGGCGAGGGAGCCCGAATGACCGTGCCACGCATCCTGGTTGTCGATGACGAGCCGCAGATACAGCGCTTCCTGAAGCCGTCCCTGACGGCAGCGGGCTATGAAGTGATCGAAGCAATGACCGGTGCCGAGGCCCTGAAGGCTGTGGCGACAAAGGCCCCCGATCTCGTGATACTCGATCTCGGTCTACCCGACATGGACGGCAAGGATGTCATCGCCAGCCTGCGAGGCTGGAGCGAGGTGCCGATTGTGATCCTCTCTGCTCGCGATCGCGAAAGCGAAAAAATTGCGGCCCTCGATCTCGGAGCCGACGATTATGTCGAAAAGCCCTTCGGCATTGGAGAACTGACAGCGCGCTTGCGCAATGCCCTTCGCCACCGCGGCAGGCGTGATGCAATTCCGGCGATCATGGAGGTGGACGGCCTGACGATCGACCCGATCCGCCGCCTGGTCACGCGGGGTGCCGAGACGATCCATCTGACACCGAAGGAATACGACTTGCTTCTGCTTCTGTCGCGCCATGTCGGCCGCGTGGTGACCCACCGGGCGCTGCTGACAACGGTATGGGGTCCCGCGCACGGGGATGACCTGCATTACCTGCGTGTGTTCATTGGCCAGCTTCGCCAGAAGATCGAACGTGATCCGACAGAGCCACGAATTGTGCGCACGGAACCTGGCGTGGGGTACCGGCTGCTGGCGGATCAGGAAACGTCTTAGATCTGTCTCTGCCGGTCGGGCTTTCGGGATAAGGCTACAAGCCGTTCCCGCCACCGAAGGGGCGACGGAAAACGGCGGAACCCAGCGGTCGGGTGGCAAGCGGCAGATGCTGACAAGCGCCCACAAACTGGTCACCAAGCTCAAGGTCAGCCAGGGTGGACGACTGCGTCACAAACGCCGGTTCTTACAGCACCGGACCGGACGAGCAGATAGAGGACATCATCATTTCGTCCGCCATGGCACTATGATCGCCGGTGATGCAGCACAGCCCCGGCGTCAGCGCGAAGACGAGGAAGGCAGCGGCGCCGGTGCCGAGGATGCGGCTCATCCATCCCTTGGCCGCGGGCTCTTCCGGCGGCGCATCGACGACCTGTGGCTTCCCGACGACCGAACTGAAGGTCTCGAAGAAATCTGCGGCAAGCTTCTTTGCAGTGCCGTCGATCAGTCGGCTGCCGAGTTGCGCCAGCTTTCCGCCAATCTCGGCGGCTACGTCATAGTGCAGGATCGTCGCATCGCCGTCCGGCTCCAGTCTGACCTTGGCACCGCCCCTGGCGAAACCCGCCATGCCGCCGGAGCCTTCGCCGGAGATGGTATAGCCGTTCGGCGGATCGAGATCCGAAAGCGTCACATTGCCGGAAAAGCTGGCCTTGACCGGGCCTATCCGCAGGGTCACCTTCGCCACCATGTCGGTATCCGAGGTCTTTTCGATCGTGTCGCATCCGGGAATGCACCGGCGCAGGACATCGACGTCGTTAAGACCGGCATAGACCGCCTCGCGCGAGGCGTCGATCCGTTGAGAGCCGCTCATATCCATACTGTATCTCCTTCAGGCTGTGCGTTGTCCGCGTCGGCGGATGGTGATCATCTCGGCGATGATGGAAAGGGCGATTTCGTCGGGTGTGATGGCGCCGAGGTCGAGGCCTGCCGGCGAGCGCATCGCGTCCATCGGCGTGACATCGATACCGGCGGCATCAAGATCGCGACGCAGCGCCGCGAATTTCCTGCGCGAGCCGACAAAGCCGACATACTGCGCCGGCGCGCCGATGACGGCCTTCAAGGCCGCGCTGTCTCCGCGCCCTTGCGTCGCGATGACGACAAAACCCTGCCGGGCGCCATCCGATGGCAGTTCGAGCCCGTCAACCAGCCGGTCGGCCGCGCCGAACGCCGCATGGTCGGCCTTGGTCGCGCAGACCGTCACGAAGAAACCGAAACGTCGGGCGATGTCGCAGAGTGCTACCGCAACCGGCGAGGCGCCGAGGACGGCAAGATGGGGCCGTGGAAGCACCGGCTCTATGAACACATCCATCGTGCCCTGGCTCGGGCAAAGATTGCGGGCATAGACGATGCCATCCTGCTCTTCCCCGGCATGGACCTGCCGCAATTCGAGCAGGTCTGCCGGCTGGATGCTGACAAGACGCGGCTGACCATCGCCGATAGCCTCGCGGGCGGCCTTCAGCACGGCGGTGCGCGCGCAGCCACCGCCGATCCAGCCGGCCGTGATGCTGCCATCGGCCAGCACAAGCGCTTTTGCACCCGCCTTGGCGGCCGTTACGGAAACGGTCCGCACGACAGTCGCGATCGCGAAGGGCTCGCCCCGCGCTTTGGTCTGGCTGACAAGATCGAGAATATCGGCCGGTTCCTGCATGGTCAGATCCTCGCCAGATAGGGTTCAAGCGCCTTCAGGCTGTCCAGATTGTGGGCGGGCGCGAACAGATCGATGAAAGGCAGCGCCGCCTTCATGCCTGCCGCCTCCGGTGCATAGTCCTGCCAGCCGATCATCGGGTTCAGCCAGGCGATCCGCCGGCAGCGCCGCCGCAGCGCCTTCATCTCCTCGCCCAGACGCTCGGCCGGGCCTGTATCGTAGCCATCGGAGACGATCATGACGCAGGTGCGCGAATGGATGCAGCGTTTCGCATGCCACCGGTTGAAGGTGGCAAGGCTGTCGCCGATGCAGGTGCCGCCGCCGGTGCCCTGGGCCATCAGCGACATGCGCTCGACGGCGCGCTGCGGGTCGCGCTCGCGAAGCGCGGGCGAGATATGAACAAGGCGCGTGTGAAAGATGAAAGCCTCGGCCTCGCGAAAGGTCTCGAGAACGCCGTGCATGAAACGCAGGAACACAGCCGAATAGAGGCTCATCGATCCGGAACCGTCGAGAAGCACGACCAGCCGCAGCGGCTTTTCGCGACGACGGCGAAAAACCAGCTCCAGCGGGGTACCGCCATGGGCGATGCTCTTGTGGATCGTGCGCCGCAGATCGAGCCTCCGGCCGCTCGACCGCGCCCGCATGCGCCGCGTGATCCGGGCGCGCATGGTCTTGGCCAGATGTGCGGCAAGAGAATGCGCCTCGGCGAGGTCCTCGGGCTGCGTCAGATGCCGGAAGTCCGTCTTGCCGATGAATTCGGCCCGGGAAGCACCCTCGCGCCGGGTTTGACCGGCTGTCGACAGGTCTTCGCCCTCGCCACGCTGGACATGATCGGCACTCTGCTCGCTGCCAAGGCCGCGTGCTCCGGCTGCCAGCGCCTGAATGCCGGCCGGCGTCTTCTGCGGCGCGCCGGACATGCGCGTGGCGGATTTCATGCCGCGCTTCAGCCAGAAGGCATCGAAAATCTCGTCGAACATCGTCCAGTCCGACTGGCGGCTGCAAAACAGCGACCGCAGCGAGGACCGAAAACTCGAGACGCGTGTCGCAGTCTCGCTACCAATGACCGTCAGTGCATCGCGGGTCTCGGCAAGACCGATGACGAAGCCGTTGTCGCGCAAAGTCGCCGTGAAGCCGGAGAGCTTCGCACCGATCGACATGCCCAGATCATGTTCCAAGGCCACGGTATTGCGCATCACGCAACCTTTCCCAGAAGCCGGTCGCAGACCTGAGGCGTCATGCGCGCCTTGTCTTCGGCGGTCTTGATCAGGCACATCAGCGTCTCGTAGACGGCCTCCGGTTCATCATGCAGGTGGCGAATGTCGAGGCCGGAAAGCGTCGCCGCCCAGTCGAGGGTTTCGGCGACGCCTGGCGTCTTGCGCAGATCCTCCTTGCGGATCAGCCCCACCATGCCGGCGATCTGGAGCGCCAGTGCGGCGTCGATGCCGGGCAGGCGCGACAGGATGATGCGGGCCTCGCGGTCCACATCGGGGAAATCGACATAATGATAGAGACACCGCCGTCTCAGTGCGTCGGACAGTTCGCGCGTGCCGTTGCTGGTCAGGATGACACGCGGAATCGTCGTCGCGGTGATGGTGCCGAGTTCAGGGATCGAGATCTGAAAATCCGATAGAAGTTCGAGCAGGAACGCCTCGAACTCCTCGTCGGCCCTGTCCACCTCGTCGATCAGCAGCACGGGTGACTTCTGCTGCCGGATCGCCGCCAGCAGTGGCCGTTCGAGCAGGTATTTTTCAGAGAAGACGTGCTCCTCGACCGTTGCCGCGTCGTCCCCTTCACGCGCCTTGATGGCCAAAAGCTGGCGCTGGTAGTTCCACTCGTAAAGGGCAGCGCTCTGGTCCAGGCCTTCGTAACATTGCAGCCGGATGAGCTTCGTCTCATACGCAAGGGCCAGCGCCCGGGCAACTTCCGTCTTGCCGACACCCGCTTCGCCTTCCAGCAGAAGCGGCCGCGACAGGCTGTCCATCAGCCAGAGCGCGGTCGCCAGGTCGCGGTCGGGAATATACCCGACCGCCGCCATCTGCATGGCGATCGTCTCCTGTGGAAGTTTTACTGCCATCGACTGATCCTGTCTTACGCGTGCAGCCCAAGACGTTCGCCGACCTTCCATAGCCGCCAGGCATCGTGCGGCATCTGGATATGTCCTGCATTGAGGAAGGCGTAGGCATCATTGACGGCATTGGAGAAGCACGGAACGCCGCCCACATGCGGGCTTTCGCCAACCCCCTTGGCGCCGATCGGATGATGCGGCGAAGGTGTGACGGTAAAGTCCGTCTCCCAGTGCGGCGTCTCCACAGCCGTCGGCAGGAAGAAGTCCATGAGCGACGCGCCCATGACATTGCCCATATCGTCGTAGCGGATCTCCTGTCCCATGGCGCAGGCGAAAGCTTCCGTCAGCCCGCCATGCACCTGGCCCTCGATGATCATCGGATTGATGCGCGTGCCGCAATCGTCGAGCGCATAGAAGCGCCGTGTCTTGGCAACACCGGTATCGACATCGATATCCATGACGCAGAAATAGGCGCCGAAGGGATAGGTCATGTTCGGCGGCTCGTAGTAGTTCACCGCTTCAAGGCCGGGTTCGAGGTTCGGCGGCGGGGCGTTGTAGGCCGACCAGGCGATTTCCTTCATCGTCTTGAATTTCTCGGGCAGACCCTTGACGCGGAACCGATCGACATCCCATTCCAGATCGCCCTCGTGGACCTCCAGCATATGGGCGGCGATCATCTGCGCCTTTGCCTTGATTTTCCGTGCTGCGACAGCCGTGGCGGCACCGGCAACCGGCGTCGAACGCGACCCATAGGTACCAAGCCCGTAAGGCGCCGTGTCGGTATTGCCCTCCTCGATCATGATGTCGTCGGCGGGAATGCCGAGTTCGGTGGCGATGATCTGGGCATAGGTGGTTTCATGCCCCTGCCCCTGGCTCTTGGTTCCCATGCGGGCGATGACGGAGCCGGTCGGATGGATCCGGATCTCGGCGCTGTCGAACATCGCAATGCCGAGAATGTCGCAGTTCTTGGCGGGTCCCGCACCGACGATTTCGGTGAAGAACGAGATGCCGATGCCCATGATCTCGCGGGTTTCGCCGCGCTGGAACGCTGCGCGCTTTTCCGCCTGCTCGGCCCGCAACTGTGCGTAGCCGATCGTGTCCATCGCCTTCTTCATGGCCGTGTGGTAGTCGCCGCTGTCATATTCCCAGCCGAGCGCCGAGTGGTAGGGAAACTGCTCGGCCTTGATGAAGTTCTTGATGCGAAGCTCCGCGGCATCCATGCCGAGCTTCTGCGCCAGAATTTCGATGGCACGCTCGATGGCGAAAACCGCCTCCGTGACCCGGAACGAACAGCGATAGGCGACACCGCCCGAGGCCTTGTTGGTATAGACACCGTCGACTGCCAGATGGGCCACCGGAATGTCGTAGGAGCCGGTGCAGATGTTCATGAAACCGGCCGGCCATTTCGATGGATCGGCGCAGGCATCGAAAGCGCCATGATCGGCGAGCACATGCACGCGCATGCCGACGATCTTGCCCTCTTTGGTAGCCGCAAGCTCGGTGGTCATGTGATAGTCGCGGGCAAAGGAGGTGGTGGAGAGGTTCTCCATCCGGTCTTCCACCCACTTGACCGGAACGCCGAGAACGATGGAGCCGACGACCGAGCAGACATAGCCGGAATAGGCACCGACCTTGTTGCCGAAACCACCGCCGATATCGGGCGCGATGACATGGATCTTATGTTCGGGAAGGCCGGAAATAAGCGACACCACCGTGCGGATGACGTGTGGCGCCTGGAAGGTTCCCCAGAGCGTCAGCTCGCCCTTGATCTTGTCGAAGGAGGCAACCGACTGGCAGGTTTCCAACGGGCAGGGATGCGTGCGGTGATCGACCAGCATTTCCTTGATGGTGACGTCGGCATTGGCAAAGACGTCGTCGGTGGCCTGCTTGTCCCCGATCTGCCATTCGAAGATGTGGTTGGGGTGCTTGCGCGGCCCGTGCGCCCCGACCATCTTGTCCTTGATATCCTCGCGCAGGGTCGGTGCGTCCGGCAGCATCGCCTTGAACGGATCGACAATAACAGGCAGGGCCTCATAGACCACATCCACCAGTTCGGTCGCGTCCGACGCGATATAGCGATCCTCGGCGATGACGAAGGCCACTTCCTGATTCTGGAAAAGCACCTTTTCTTCGGCCAGAACCGCCTGCACGTCGCCGGCCAGGGTCGGCATGTAGTGCAGCCCGAGCGGCTTGAGATCCGCCGCCGTCAGCACGGCGATGACGCCCGGCAGCGCCTTGGCGCGCGAGGTATCGATGCTGACGATCCGCGCATGCGCATGCGGCGAGCGGACGAAATCGCCGAACAGCATGCCCGGCAGCTTCAGGTCGTCGACATAGGAGCCCTTGCCCTGCGTGAAGCGGATGTCCTCGACACGCTTGCGCTTGCAGCCCATGCCCTGGAGTTTTTCGGTGCGCTCGGCGCGATCGAGATCGATCTTGACTTGCTCGTTCATTCCGCTGCCTCCTGATACGGTGTCCCGTTGATCTTGGCCGCCGCATACTGGATGGCCTTGACGATATTCACGTAGCCCGTGCAGCGACAGAGATTGCCGGCAATGCCATTGCGGATTTCATCTTCCGTGGGGTTGGAATTCTCCTGAAGCAGGCGATGGGCGCGCAGGATCATGCCCGGCGTGCAATAGCCGCACTGCAGCCCGTGCATCATGCGGAAGCCCTCCTGAAGGGCACTCAGCGTTCCGTCGGCATTGGCGACACCCTCGATCGTCGTGATGTTCGCGCCGTTGGCCTGGACAGCGAAGGTCATGCAGCTTTTCACCGACATATCGTCCATGTCGACGGTGCAGGCGCCGCAATGGCCCGTATCGCAGCCGATATGGGCTCCGGTCAGATTCTGCTGTTCGCGAAGGAAATGGATCAGCAGCGTGCGCGGCTCGACGAGAGCCTCCACGGCCTTGCCGTTGATGGTGGCCTTGATATGGGTTTTCGTCATTCTCATCTCCCTCAAGCCGTGGCGCGGGTCTTTGCCCGCTCGAGCGCGCGGCGCAGCATGATGCCCGCCATCTTGGTGCGGTATTCGGACGGTCCGCGCATGTCGGATGCGGGATTGGTAATCGCTTCCGCAGCAGCCACAGCCCTGGCGACAGTCGCCTCATCGAGCCCTGTGCCGACCAGAATCTGCCCCGCCTCTTCCGCCCAGAGCGGCGTCTCCGAGACATTGGTGAGGCCGATCGAGGCACTGGTGCAGATGCCGCCGGCAAGCGTGATCATCACGGCAGCGGCGGCTGTCGCGTAGTCGCCGACCTTGCGCTTGAGTTTCTCATAGCCGTAGCCATGACCGGCAGCCGGCACGGGGATACGCACGGCCGTGAGGATTTCGCCCGGTGCGAGTTCGGTCTCGTAGGCGCCGAGGTAGAAGGTGCGGGCGGAGACCTGTCGCGTTCCGTTTGCGCCCGTCAGGTCGTAACGGGCGTCCAGACACTGCATCAGGGCCGGCATGTCATTGCCGGGATCGCCATTGGCACAGTTACCGCCGATCGTTCCCTTGTAGCGGATCTGCGGATCGGCGATGACAAGGGCGGTTTCGCGGATGATGGGGACCAGTTCCGCGAGGAGCGAAGAGCCGATCAGCGCATGCTGCGTCGTCATCGCACCGACGACAACCTCGCCGCCTGCATGGTCGATTCCGCGCAGCCCTTCGATCGCGCTGAGATCGACCAGATGCTCCGGCGCGGCCAGGCGCGTCTTCATCAGCGGAATGAGGCTGTGACCGCCGGCGAGTGGCCGGGCTTCCTCGCCCAGTCGGTCGAGCAGTGCGACCGCATCGCCGACAGTGGTCGGCCGATGGTAATCGAATGTTCCGGGTATCATGTGCTGCTCCTCCCAAAGCGCGCCGTGTTTACGGCCCGCCGCGTTTCCTCGATCGCGGCGTCAGATGTCGAAGGGAGTCCGTTTTTGCCGGTGCAAGACAAGCGTTGCTGCACCAATCGCCTCGATTTTCACGAAACGCATGGCGGCTCGCACGAACTGCGACAGGATCGCTGACCTAAATATTCGGGGAGCCGGCCTCTTCCGCTGCCCTGTAGGTGGCGTGTTCCTGCCGGAGTGCCGCCATTCGCGCGCGACTGACAGGCACGGCGCGCCTGACCGGCGTATCGAGTTCGGCAACGCCCGCATCGCCGGCCTTCTTGATGCGGATGACGCAGGCAAGGTTGACGATATAGCTGCGATGGGTGCGAAAAAACGCCTTGCTCGGCAGGCGCGCAGCAATTTCGGTGATCGACAGCGGACAGAAGAGATCGTCGCCACCGTTGAAGATGTAGCTGTAATGGGCGTTGGAATGGACCGAGGCGATCTCGCCTACCCCGATGTGGAAGCGCCTGCCGTTCTTCTCGATGGGCAGGAATTCGTCGGCGGGTGGGGGCGGGACAGGCGCTGCATCGATTGTCGCAAGATCGGTGTCTGCCAATACGGGTGGCGCCTCAGGCGGGATGTCTGCGGCGCGCCACGCGGCATCCCCCTGCCCCTCCTTCGTGCTCGCCGGGGACCAGAGCGAGCATGAAAATCGCTGAAATCGAGGTGGCAACCACGCTGACGATGGCGGCCAGTATATCGCCGGAGATGACGGAGTTCGTGGTGGTCGCGGCCATCGCGGCGAGGTGCAGGGTCGTTCCTGCCATGGCCGTGTAGTGCATGCCCGACACCGCGCAACCGAGCACCACGGCACAGAGAAACAGCGGCGGACGCCGTTCAGCCGAGAAGGCAAGCCACAGCGCCAGGCCAGAGGCTGCGATCGCGATCGCCACACTGGCGATGGCGTAGACGGGATCGTGGGTGAGATGCACCACCGAGTGAACGGCAAGCATGCCGACATAATGCATGGTGACGATCCCAAGCCCCATCAGCACGGCCGCGATCACCAGCAGGCGCTGCGAGCGCAGACTTGCCAGATAGATTGCGACGCCCGTGACAAGTGCGCAGACGAGGAACGAGAGAAGTGTCGGCAGAACCGCATAATCGATCGTGACCGAGGAGGTGACCGCCAGCATGCCGATGAAATGCATGCTCCAGATGCCGACCGCCAGCGTCGTCGCCGAGGTCGCGATCAGCAGGCGGCGTCTGTTGGCAAAGGCAATCGGGACGAGAAGCGCGAGGTTGATGCCGACATAACTCGCCTGGATCGCCACCACCACGGACAGGGCCACGAGGATCGGGCTGTAGCTGAACGATGCGGCCATGTCCGTCATTGCTGTCGTTGAAACCTTTCAAAGCCAAAGCGTCGCCGTTCTCCGAAACGAGCGATTGAAACCACAGCGAAAACGCTATTCTCCCGTGCGACGCCTCCCAGCTGCACTTGCCTATCTAGCGATGTGCATGGTGTTTTGTCGAGCGTGGAGTGAGCCCGGCCGAAAGCTATCGGAACGGGCGGATTGCCGCGCGGACAACTCCCTCTCGAAGAATGATCACGTATTGCCTGAACGCTGAAAAGCTGGCCCGGATCGCCTCAACGCCAGATGCCCGCCAGAAACTGGCAACGGTCAGCGGGGTCCATCTGTCAGCGGGGGCCACTTGGCAGATTCCCCCTTTTTGCGTGCGCATCTTGATATCAAACCGACGACGGAATAAACATGACAAATTGAGACAACTTTCTGCGTGCCTTTTGGTCGCGATACGATTATGTCCTCGGGATAGGGCGAAGGACAGACCGAGCGATGCGTCGCGAACCCCGCAGTGACCGGAACAAGACCTTGATCGATGCAGACATGCGCCACGAGATTTATTTCGCCAATCGCAAGGCGCTCGTGGCCTATGCGACACGCATTCTCGGTTCGCGGGAGACCGCCGAGGATATCGTGCAGGAAGCATTCCTGCGGTTTTCTCCCGCCAAAGCCGGTCCCGCCGGTTCCAGCCAGCCACTCGCCTACCTCTACCGGATCGTCCGAAACCTCGCCTTCGACGTTCTCAAGCGCCAGAAGCTGGAGACGCGCGAACGCCAGAACGAAATGCCCTGCTGGTCAATGCCGGTCGAAATGCCGACGCCGGAAGAGATTGCCCTGGTGACCGATGAAGTGCGAAACATCACGCGCATTCTGGAAGACCTACCGGTCGAGGTTCGCATCGCCCTCGAAATGCATCGTTTCGGAGGATACACTCTGGAAGAGATCGCCGCGCATCTCAACATCTCCGTCGCGACTGCCCATCGCTACGTTCGCATGGCCATGCTGCGCGTCGCGACGTCCCTTGCCGCAGCCGCATCTTGAAAACATCAATGCGACTTGAAAAAAATCCGGCATTGGTTCGTCTTAAGGACGAATGATGGTACGGCGCGATGTCTACGGACCTATTGGAACCCAGCGGTGCAGGCAGAATTTTGACTCAAGATATCCCCATATCGCCGGCATTGCTCGAAGAGGCCATTGACTGGTTTCTTTTGATAAAGGCTCGCCCGGACTGTCCTGAAACGGAAGCGGGCTTTCAGGCATGGATCGGCCGTTCGCCAATGCATGCCCTTGCCTGGAGCCGGGCCCTGAATACCTGGCAGCGTCTCGGCGAGGTGCCGCCAGTGAACGCGCATCTGTGGCCCGGCGGACAACCCCGGCAAAGCGCCCCGGCGGCCCCCTTGGAACAGCGGACTGGAAAATCGGTTCATCGCCGCCTGCGCGTGGCCGCGGTTGTAACCCTTGGTCTTGCCGCCTGCGCTCTCGCTGTTCTTGTCGCCCCAGGCCTCCTGTTGCGGCTTCAGGCCGACCACAGAACCGACATAGCCGAGACCAGGAAACTCACGCTGGAAGACGGCACCGTCGTCGAACTGGCCGGCGGTAGCGCAATTGCGACGACGATGACGACAGAGAAAAGAAGCGTCATGATCCTCGCTGGCGAGGCATTCTTCGACGTATCGCACGATGCCTCCCGCCCCTTTACGGTCACGGCGGGCGGCGTCGCCATAACGGTTCTTGGAACCGCCTTCGACGTTCAGTTGGCCGACGACGCGACAACGGTTGAACTTGCGCGCGGTCACGTAGCAATCTCCTACAGGACGGACGCAAAGGCCGAGAATTTCGAACTTTCACCCGGCGAGATGGCCGCCGTCGAGCATGGAACCGGGAATGTTGCCCGCAGCGCGATCGCACCCGAAGACATCGCAGTCTGGCGCACGGGCAAGATGTTCGTAAATGACGTCAGCGTCGCTGCGGCCATAGAACGCCTGCAGCGCTATCATCCGGCCTGGATCGCGATACCCGATCGAGCATTGGCGCAGAGGCACGTCACCGGTCTCTACGATCTGAAAGACCCTGATAGTGCGCTGGAGGCACTGATCAAGCCCTTCGGTGGGCGGGTTCGCGCGGTCACGCCCTATGGGAGGGTGCTGACGCGATTTTAACATGATTAGAAAAATCAGGAAAAATTCGATGCGGTGAAAAAAAATCCGTAGCTGGTCGTCTTTGGTCGGAAGCGCACGCCGGGGCAATGCCCGAAGCAATGCACTGAAAACCGAGACGGGGGTAAAATGAAGTCGCCGAAATACCGCACTGAGCAATCATCCAAGACATCAAGACGCGGCAACAGACGCCTGCTTGCAACCACCGCCATCATCGGCCTGGCATGTTTCAGCATGGCTGCCGGCGGTCCTGCGGCGGCGCAGCAGGCTGCGGCAAACGTGGATGACGTGCAGGCCTTCGACATCCCCGCACAGCCGCTGGCAAGTGCGCTCAACGTCTTCGGGCGTCAATCCGGTCTTCAGGTAACGCTCGCCGCAGCAACCTCGCGAGGCATGCGCTCCAGCCCGATCAGCGGCACGCTCGCCCCGCAGCAGGCGCTTGCCCAACTGCTCTCCGGGACAGGAATTTCCTACCGGATTTCCGGCGGAACAGCCGTTATCGGCTCCGAGGCATCGGCCGAGACGACGGGTGCAGTCGATGTCGCGGGAGCGACCGTGCTCGACCCTCTGTCCGTCCTCGGCGGCAATGGCAGCGGCAACGGACCGGGAAAGATCACGATCTCGGCGGAAGAGCTGGAAGAGAAAAACCCGGCGAGCATTGCCGATGTCTTCAAAGGCGAACCGGCCATTTCGGTCGGCAGTTCGCTGCCCATGTCGCAAAAGGTCTACGTGCACGGTATCGAGGAAACGAGCCTGGCCGTGACCATGGACGGCAGCCGCCAGAACAACAAGGTGTTCCATCACAGCGGCACAAACCTGATCGACCCCGGCCTGTTGAAGAGTGTCGGCGTCGATGCCGGCGTGGCAGAGGCAGATGCCGGCCCGGGCGCCCTTGGCGGCGCCATCGCCTATGAGACCAAGGATGCACGCGACCTGCTCGATGGCGATGGTTTCGGCGGGTTCATCACCTCCAGCTACAATTTCAACAGCGACACCGTGACAACAGGCCTTTCAGCCTATGGCATGAAGGACGGTCTGGAATTCCTCGGTTATTTCAACGTCGCGAACGGCAACAATTTCACGGCCGGCAATGGCAGCGACGTCGCTGGCACCAGCAGCGATTTTCTGAGCGGCCTCGGCAAGCTTGCCTACGAATTCGATAGCGGTGATCGCATCGAGATCAGCCACGAACGCGCCCACGACGATGCACCGCGGCCCTTCCGGGCCAATGCCGGTTTCGTCGATACCGGGCGCGCATGGGAACCCGTCGTGCGCGACTACACGCTGGACCGCCAGAATACGGTTTTCACCTATACCGACAGCACACCCGAAGGCTGGTGGGATCCGAAGCTGGTGCTGGCCTACAGCCGAACCGAACTTGAAGTGCCGATCTTTCTGCGCAATGGCTCCAGCTATCCGGGCACCGGCACGACGGACAGCCTGAACGGGAAATTCGAGAACAAATTTTCTTTCGACATTGGCAATGTCGTCGCAGGCATCGACTTCTACAATGACGAGGCGAAATACGAAGACCCATACGAACCCGGCGCGGAGAAATCCCGCAATCTCGGCATCTATGCGCAGGCCCGCATCGAACCGTTTGACAGGACACGGCTTTCCTTTGGCGGACGTGGCGATACCCAGACATTCACCGGCACGACCGGCCAGGACTGGAACAATTCGGGTTTCAGCGGAAACATTTCCGGTGAATACGATCTGATCGAGGACCTGCTGATCGCCAAGGCCGGCTATTCCCATGTCTGGGGCGGTGTTCCGCTTGCCGAAAACTTCATTCTGAATCCCAACTGGAACTACGGCTCGGGCCCGAAGCCGGTTACGGCCGACAACGTCAATATCGGGCTGGAAGCGAACTATAACGGCTTCACGCTTGAAGGCAGCCTTTTCCAGACCGATCTCGATGATGCCCGCGCGCCGCGCTATGGCGCTCAGCTCGGTATTTCCGCCCATGAGGTCCGCTCCCGCGGCTTCGAAATCGGCGGCGGCTACAATTGGGGCGATGGCTCTTTCAAGGTAAAATACGCCAATATCGACGTCGAGATCGATGGCCAGCCGGCCGATTCCGACCTCGGCACCTATCTCGCCGCGCCCGCCGGACAGATCATCACCCTGCAGGCGATCCATAGCTTCAGCGACTGGGGCGTAACGCTTGGCGCCGATGCCGAAATCGCGCTGGATTATGACGATGTCGCGGTCGGCAGCCAGCCATACGAGGGCTACGAAGTCGTCAACGCTTACGTCGAATATGTGCCGCCAACGCACAAGAATCTGACATTCCGCGCGGAGTTGAAGAACATTTTCGACGAGACCTATGCCGACCGCGCAACCTACGGCCAGGAGTTCGGAACGGTGACCCCGCTCTACGAATCCGGCCGCGCCTTCATCCTGACAGCCAAGGCGACGTTCTGATCCGGCGTGCCTGCAAAGATGAGAACCGGTGCGGGAAAGGCTTCCCGCACCTGCCAATCAAGACATGACAGGAGTTCCCAGTGCAGGAAGCGAGAACCCGTTTTGTAACGGAACACGGCCCGAAATATCTGGCCCAGCTCTGCAAACATTTCGCGCACAAGATCGATGTTGTGCAGGCCGACGGCAGCGGCGAACTGCGGTTCTCCTGCGGGACGGGATATCTCGCCGCCGATGAGCTCGGTCTCGACATCAGGGCTGTTTCACCCGACGCGGAGCAGCTTGCCGAAACGAAACACGTGATCGAAAGCCACCTTCTTCGCTTCGCGTTCCGCGAGGAGGCCGGCCCTCTGCACTGGGATGCCGCGGACTGAGAAGGCGATAGCCGAGGGGCTCAACCCAAATTCGATCCTGAGGAAAATTCGAGGTGCCGCAGCGACACGTTGGGCGCCAGAGCGTGGCCCAGTGCCGCGCGCCGAGGACAGACATATGCAATCGTCTAGGCAGATCGCAGAAGCAGCAACCTTCCAGAGCTTCACCAATTGCTATCTGCGCGAAGTCAGCGCCGGGGCGCGGGTCGTGCACCGGACAACGGCTGGCGCTGTGGACTGCATCGAATGGTCGCTGCCGCGCCAGCAGATGCGTTTGCGTGTCGAGATTACCTCACCGTCGCTCTGCGGACCCCAGCATTTCGGCCGGGTCTGGAGCTGCGGCCAATCGGACGCAGCGTGGCGACCGATCGAGCGCATGTCGGCTTTGCACTGCCTCGTGCACGAAACCTATCGGCAGGCGGAGAATGGCGATGCCGAGGCATTGCGCGGCTTCGAACTCGAACTGTTGATGCGGGTGCTCGACAGCTACCAGCAGACCGCCCTCTACATCGAGAAGGCGCAACCCGAGCCGCAGACGGCCAGCACTTTCATAGAGGCCGAACAGTCCCTGGTCTTCGGCCACTGGCTGCATCCGACCCCGAAAAGCCGCCAGGGCATGACGTACTGGCAACAGGAAAGTTACGCGCCGGAACTGCGCGGGCAATTCCAGCTGCATTATTTTGCAGCGAAAGCCGCGCTCGTCCGCCAGGACTCGGCAAGACCGGAGACCGCGCAGGCGCTGGTGCGCTCCCTGCTCACCGACAATACCGCCGATATCGTGATCGCAGACGATGAATATCTCCTGCCGATGCATCCGCTGCAGGCGGAAGCGCTCTTGCTGGATCCGGATATCCGGGACATGCAGAACCGTGGGCTTCTGCGCCAGCTCGGCCCGGCCGGCGCGCACTTTACCGCGACATCCTCCGTGCGCACGGTCTACAATGCTGCAAGCGAATGGATGCTGAAATTCTCGCTGCCGGTCCGGATTACCAATTCCCTGCGCCTCAACCGACGGTCGGAACTGGAAGCCGGCGTCGCCATGGCGCGGCTGCTGGACCGGATCGGCTTCTCAGGAAAGTCGTCCAATTTCCGCATCCTGCAAGACCCCGCCTATATCACGCTCGACCTGCCCGACCGCTGCGAAAGCGGCTTCGAGGTCATCCTTCGCGAAAACCCATTCCGGGGCAACAGGGGAAACGGGATCGTCACGGTCGCGGCGCTGACGGCCGACCCCCTGCCCGGCCGGCAATCCCGGCTGGAAAGTCTTGTGCGCCAACGCGCCGAACGCGACGACGAGACACCGGCCATGGTCGCCCTTGTCTGGTTCCAGCGCTATCTCGCCTGCGCCGTCGAGCCGCTGATCCGGCTTTATGACGATATCGGCGTCGCGCTGGAGGCACACCAGCAGAACAGCCTGCTCGACATCAGCGGGCTCTACCCCTCCGTCAGCTATTATCGCGACAACCAGGGATTCTATCTGTCGGAGCGTTATCGCTCCTTCCTGTGCGGCCATGTGCCGGAAACACAGTCGATCGCATCGCTCTATTTCGCGGAAAGCGAAATCCACGACCGATTTGCCTATTACCTCATCGTCAACCAGGTCTTTTCGATCATCAGCCGGCTGGCCCATGACGGGATCTGTGCGGAGGGCATGCTGCTGCGCGTGCTGCGCGAGCATCTGGAGGACTGCGCTGCGACAATGAAGGGTGCCGGTCGCGATTTCGCCCGCCACGTCCTTGACCTGCCGACCATTGCGTCCAAGGCGAACCTGACGACACGCCTGTACGATGTGGACGAACTGCAATCCGACCACGCGCCAAGCCTGTACCGCTCCATGCCGAACCCGCTGCGCTCGGCCACCGCCCTGACCGTTTCGAGGACAAGTCATGCCCTTGCCTCTTGATCTTCCCGGTCGGCCGGATGACCGGGTTCTACGGCAATTGACAGGTGCGCTTCTGTTCGAAGGCCTTGTCGATGCCCAGCGGACGCTTGAGAACGGGGTCATCCGTTTTGCCTGGACACTCGGCGGACGAGCGTTCCGCTGCACGGCATTGGTCGGCCCGTTCGGCCGTATCCGGCCGCTGCCGGCCTCGGTGGAGATGCAGACCGCTGACGATACCTGGTCGCCAGCGGCCCTGAACGAGATGGTCTCGTGCCTGCCGGGCACCGGTATCACCCGCGGCAAGTTGCTCGGCGAAATGAGGCAGACAATCGATTTCTGCACATGGAACGACCGGAATTTGCCCAGACGTGATCGGCGTGCATTGCCCTACGCCCTTCTGGAAGGCGCGCTGGATGAAGGACATCCCTATCACCCCTGCTACAAGGCGCGCAGCGGCTTTTCGCTTGCCGACCATGCGATCTATGGCCCGGAGGCCGCAAAACCGTTTCGCCTCGTCTGGCTGCTGGTTGCGCGAAGGCACCTGCGGCAGGCTCTGCCAGGGAACGAAGCCGCGTTCTGGCAGGACGAGCTTGGGCAGGAAACATGGTTGCTGCTGCAGTCGCGTCAGGCGGAGCTGGGCCTTGATGCAGACGATTTCGGCCTCGTGCCGATGCATCCCTTCCAGTGGCGTGACCTGAAGGACACCCACCTCGCCGACTGGATCGCGGCGGGCGACGTCCATTGCCTGGGCGTGGCCGGAGACGCCTACACCGCGACCCAATCGGTCCGTTCGCTGATCAACACCGACCGGCCGCTGGCCGCCAGCATCAAGCTGCCGCTCAATATCGTCAACACATCGTCGCGACGGACGCTCGAGCCGCACTCCGTCTGCACGGCGCCGGTCATCTCCGCCTGGATCGCAGGGATCGTGGCCGGGGACGCGCATTTTGCCGAGACCTATCCGCTGACCATCCTTGAGGAATATGCCGGCATCATTGCCGACGCCGGGCTCGGGCTCGAAGGCCAGATCGGCGCAATCTGGCGTGAGAACGCCGAGGCGACGCTCCTGCCCGGGGAATCGGTCGTGCCCTTCAACGCGCTGATGATGGTGGAAAACGACGGCCGGCCCTTTGTCGACGACTGGATTCGCCGGTTCGGCCTGATGCCCTGGATCAACCGGCTGATCGAGGTTGCGGTCCTGCCCGTCTGGCACCTGCTGGTGCATCACGGCATCGCTGTCGAGGCGCATGGGCAGAACATGCTGCTTGTCCATCGCGACGGTTGGCCGGTGCGACTGATCCTGCGCGACTTTCATGAAAGCATCGAGTTTTCAGCGGCGTTTCTGCGTGACCCGGAAAAAGCCCCCGACTTCGCCATGCTTCATCCGCTCTACAGTGAGGCGGAACCCGACCAGTTCTACTGGACAGACAATCCGGACTCGCTGCGGGAACTGGTGATGGACACGCTGTTCATCTACAATCTGAGCGAGATTTCCCATCTTTTCGACCAATGCTACGGCCTGCCGGAAGAGCGCTTCTGGCAGCGCGTCGAGGCTGTGCTGTCGGCCTATGCGCAGACCCATGGCACGGCGCGGCTGACGCTGCTTGGCCACGACCAGCCCGAAATCCTCACGGAATCCCTGCTGACGCGCAAGCTGCTGGCGCTCCGGCCCGAATACCATCACCGGGTGCCCAACGCCCTGGCCGCCGACAGGTTGCAACAAAGGAGAAAGCCATGATCAGCATCGACGACAGGCTTTACGATCACGCCTATTTCGACGACAGCGCCAGCCGCCTTTGCGAGCAGGCGGGCCTTTCGGGCGGCGGCCGCTATGCCGTCTGCTTCGCTGACACGATCGACTGGCTGTCCCTGTTCTTCGCCATTCGCAGCGCCGGCGCCAGCGTGATGCCGATCCATCCCGGCACGCCCTATCCGGCAGCCCGCAAACTGGCGATTGCCGCCGGTTGCGACCGCCTGTTCTACAACAGCCTGACCGCCGAAGTGCTGGCGACCGAAGCGCCCGAATGCGCCACGGGACAACTGCTGCAGATGAGTTCCGGGACGACGGGTGCCCCGAAATGTGTTGCGCGCGGCTGGGCAGAGATCGATGCCGAGGTCGAGAGTTATGTCCGGCACTTCCGCGAGCCCGAGGATATGACACCGGTCGTTGCCTGCCCGACCACGCATTCCTACGGTCTGATCTGCGGCATCCTGGTGGCGCTGAAACGCGGCCGCACACCGGTCGTCGTCAATACGAACAATCCGAAATATCTGCTGAAGGTTCTGCGCGAAACGGAGCGACCGCTTCTCTATTCGTCGCCGGCAATCCTGCACACCCTGGCGCGGCTTCTGCCCGAGGGCGAGACGATGCACGCGACCATGACATCCGGCACACTCTTGCCCGAACCGTGGTTTGCGCTGATCCGGGCAAGAAGCGAGCATATGTTCCAGCAATATGGTTGCTCGGAGTCCGGTTGCATCGCCATCAATCGCGATGTGAGAGCGGCAGGCGACATGGGCTTTGTCCTTCCGCATCTCTGCGCCGAAACCGGGACCAGCGCGGAAAACACCGGCGAGATCGTCGTCACGACGCGGAATGGCGGCGCCATCCACACACGCGATCTCGGCTATCGCCGAGAAGACGGCATGCTGGTCTTCGTGTCGCGCATCGACGACATGATCAATGTCTCCGGCCTCAACGTCTATCCGCAGGATGTCGAGGATGCCGTGATGGCCATGCCCCTGGTCACCGACGCGGTTGCCTTCCGCAAGCAGGACCCCTTTGCCGGCGAGCGCGTTGCCCTGCTGTTCAGCGCCTCCGAGACCATCGGGCCTCAGGCGGTGCGTGAATGGTGCAGCCGGCACCTTGCCGGGCATCAACTGCCGATGGACATCCGTCAGGTGGACGCTGTTCCCCGCCAGGCCAACGGCAAGATCAGCCGGCGGGAGATCGCAGCGCGTCACGCCGCCGGCGAATTTGCGGCACCAACGCCAGCTGCCACCCGTGGAGCCGCTTCATGACCGACATGGATATCCTGGCGCTGATCGAAAAGGTGCTGCGCGAGCCAATGGCCCATGCGCATATGGACGGCTTTGGCCCCGACGCCCGGCTCAACGAGGACCTCTATCTCGATTCCGTGCTCATCCTGCAGATCTTCCTCAATCTGGAGCTTGAGCACGGCTTGACCGTTCCGGAAGAAGCGATTGCCCGTCAGGAGATCCAGACCGTCGCCGATCTGGTCGGGCTCTATCTGCCGAAGGGTGCCGGACCCGTCGTGCCGGGCTTTGCGCTGACCGGAGGCGATACGGATGAAGGCGTGCACGGCGAGGCCTATTACGACATCAAGGTCCATTGCTTCGTCAGTTGCGTCTGCGACGGGCTGAAGCGGCAGGGCCTCGATCATCGCCCCTTCTATTTCGGCGTCTGGGACGCAAAATTCGCGGTCAGCGACCGCCATGCGCTGCTCTATCACGCCGACGACATCACGCAGGAATTCTTCCGCGCCTGGTTCGAGCGGCTTTACGGGGTGAAGGTCCGGGAATGGTACGATCCGGCGCGCACGAAGATCGAAAATCTCGCCGTGCTGATCGACCTTGTGAAGCACCGCGGCGAAACCGGATCGGTGATGGTCATGCTCGACATGTTCCACCTGCCGGAGCGGGAAAACAAGTTCAACCAGAACCCCTTCCCGCACTATCTCATGCTGCAGGAAACCGCCGATCCGGATGTCTGGTTCGTCCATGATCCGGACTACCGCTGGGAGGGAGAAATTGCCCGCGACAGGGTGATCCACGCCATCCTCCAGCCGACGGTGGGCGGCGGTTATGTCTTTGATCATGCGGAGGCGAGAACACCTGACCCGCAGGATCTGCGTGCCTATTTCGAGGCCTGCTTCCGTGCAGACAGCAATCCGCTTGTGGATGCCATGCGCGCCATTGTGAAAGCGCACATCGAAGAACGCGACGGTCTTGTGCTGTCCATGCTGGGGGATGCCGTGGGCGAACTGCCTGTCATCACCATCCGCAAATATGCCTATGAGCATGGCTTTGCCTTTTTCTGGCGGGCCCTGCAGCTGCCGGCTGCCGAATTCGAGGTCTGGTGCCTGGAGATCGAGGCGCTCGTGCAGGCGTTGAAAACGCTGCACTACGCCTGCCTGAAACTCTCGCAGACCAAAGACCCGGCCCAGGCGATCGCGGTCTTTCACAAGCTGGACGAGGCAGATCGCCTCGAAACCAAGCTCAAGGGAAAGCTGGCGGAGGTCTTCGCTCTCTGGTGCCGGCGCTTCGTTCCGGCAGATGAAGCAGCCTTGAGGAGGATTGCGCGATGAAGGTTTCGCTTTGCACGATCACCTTTCGCCATCACCTGATCTCGCTTGCGGAAATTGCCGCCTGGGCGCAAGCCCATGACTTTCAGGGCATCGAACTCTGGGGCGCCCATGCCCGCAATCTTGCGTCGCAGCCCGATCGAAACGCCGAATGGCTCGACCAGTTCGGCCTTTCGGTTCCGATGATCAGCGACTACCTGCCGCTCGACGCGGATCCGGAAACGCTGAAGCGCAAGACGATCGAGCTGTGCCGGCTTGCGCATCGCTGGCGCTGCCACAAGATCCGGACATTCGCGGGTCATCGCGGCAGTGCAGAGACGTCCGTTGCGGAGCGCGGGCATCTCACGCAGCGCCTGCGGGACGTCTGCGCCATCACCGAGCGCTACGGCATCCGTCTCCTGGCGGAGACCCATCCGAAAACGCTCGCAGACACCCTGGCCTCGACACGGGCATTGATCGCCGAGGTCGATCACCCGGCATTCGCGATCAATTTCGATACGCTGCACGTCTGGGAAGGCGGTGACGATCCCGTTGCCGCGCACCGCGAATTGAAGCCGCATATCCATCACTATCACCTCAAGAACATTGCCCGCAGGGCGGATCTCGCGGTTTTCGAACCCGCCAACGTCTACGCCGCCGCCGGGCGACGGGATGGCATGACGCCGCTGTTCGACGGTGTTTTCGACTATCACCGCTTCCTCGCAGAAATAGCGGACGATCCCGAAGCGGAAGCGTCGCTGGAATGGTTCGGCAATGATTGCCTCGACGTGCTCAGCACCGATCGGCGGCACGTGCATCAGGCGCTGACCCCGCAAAAACCCGCCCGTCTCGCCGCGAATTTTTAATCACCTCCAGGAGAAACAGGAATGGTCCCCGTCCTTGCGCGCTTCAAACATCCGGCCGGACTTCTGGCCGGTCTTCTCGCCCTGTCGCTCGCCTGTCCAGCGGCAGCTACGGACATTAAGACGGCCACGGGAATGGTGGCGATCGAACAGACGCCCTCCAAGATCGCCGTGTTCGACATTGCAGCGATCGACACGCTGGACGCCATGGGCGTCAGAATCGACGGCCTGCCCTCCAACCTCTATCTGCCTGAACTGTCGCATCTGAAAGATGCCTCCGTTGTCGTCGGTGACATCTTCGAGCCCAATCTCGAAGCGCTCAGCGAGCTTGCCCCCGACCTCATCATTCTCGGCGGACGTTCATCGACGCAGGTCGAGGCAGCCTCTCAGGTGGCAAAGTCCATCGACATGACAATGGATGGCGACGATCTCCTGCAGCAGGCCAGGGACCGCATCGCGACCTATGGCGAGCTCTTCGACAAGCCCGAAGCAGCAAGGACTGTCACGCAGACGCTTGATGCCGCGGTCGAAAAAGCGCGTTCCGCCGTTGCCGGCAAGGGAACGGCGCTGATCGTCATGACCAATGGCCCGAAAGTGACGGCTTACGGTCCGGGCTCGCGCTTCGGATGGGTGCACAAGACGCTCGACCTGCCGCCAGCCGTCGAGGACGTCGAGTCCGCGACCCATGGCGAGGCCATCTCGTTCGAGTTCATCCGCAGCGCCAATCCCGACTGGCTCCTCGTGCTCGACCGCGCGGCGGCCATCGGCTCGGACGACCAGAACGCCAGAACCACACTCGACAACGAGCTGGTGGCAGAAACCACCGCGTGGAAAAAGGGCCAGGTGCTTTACCTCCCGTCGGGAGATTTCTACATCGCGGCCGGCGGCGCGCAGGCGATGGTTCGTGTCTTCTCGGCCATCACTGAGGCCTTCTCCGGAGCGAAATGACCAAACGGCACTCCACCAACAGGCAGTCGATCGGCAAGCTGGCCGCATGTGCGGCCCTTGCCGTGCTGGTGATTGCAAGCCTTTTCATCGGCGCGGACAGGCTGACATTGTCCGGGCTGCTGACCGATCCGCAAGCGCTTGACCTGCTGCTCGCCAGCCGGTTTCCAAGAACGGCCGCAGCCCTTTTGACCGGCGCCGCGCTGGCGATTGCCGGCCTGATCATGCAGGCCATGGTGCGCAACCGTTTTGTCGAGCCCGCGACGGCGGGCACCGCGCAAAGTGCAGCGCTGGGCATCCTGATCATGACCCTTGCCTTTCCCGCGGCACCGCTTGCATTGAAAACAGCGGCGGCGAGCCTGCTGGCGCTCGCCGGAACCTCATTGTTTCTCGCAACCGCCCACCGCCTGCCGCCGACGCAGCCCTATCTCGTGCCGCTCTTCGGCCTTGTCTATGGCGGGGTTATCGGTGCAGTCGTCACCTTCGTCGGCTGGCAGGCGGACCTGCTGCAATTCATCGACATCTGGACGAATGGCGAGTTTTCGGGCGTTGTGCGCGGCCGCTACGAACTGCTCTGGGGCGCCGCCGTCATGGTCGTCCTTGCCTGGTGGGTTGCCGACCGCCTGACCGTGCTGTCGCTCGGTCGC
The DNA here is from genome assembly GCA_963822365.1 of uncultured Alphaproteobacteria bacterium. Classification (GTDB taxonomy): domain Bacteria; phylum Pseudomonadota; class Alphaproteobacteria; order Rhizobiales; family Rhizobiaceae; genus Pararhizobium. Next base: position 11,495 of record CAWGHM010000016.1, on the reverse strand, counting down.
GACGTCAGCATCGGCCTTGGCCTTGGCTACCGCACCACGCTGCAGCTCGGCCTTGTCATCGTATCGGTCATCTCCGCACTGACCGTTGTGATCGTCGGCATCATTCCCTTCGTCGGCCTCGTCGTTCCCAACATCGTCTCGCGCAGCCTTGGAGACAATCTGCGCGGAACCATTCCCTGGGTGGGGCTCTGCGGGGCCATGCTGGTTCTCGGCTGCGATGTTCTCGGCCGGTTGCTGCGCTACCCTTACGAAATCCCTGTCGCGACCGTGATGGGCGTGGTCGGCGCCGTTGTCTTCCTGCGCCTGATGTTCCTGAAGGCCACCCATGCCTGACCGCCGATTGATGATCCTTGCGATCCTTTCCCTTGCCGCAATCATTGCTTTCCTGGCCATCGGCCTTCGCGGCAATATCGTCTTCGTCCTGCAACTGCGCGGTCTGAAGCTGCTGGCCCTGCTGCAGGTCGCCGTCTCCATCGCGCTGTCGACGGTTCTCTTCCAGACCGTCACCGCCAACCGTATCCTGACACCCTCGATCATGGGTCTGGATGCGCTTTACATTTTCGGCCAGACCGCACTTGTCTTCACCCTCGGCGGCATCGGCTATGCAGCGCTGGATTCAGGCCTGAAATTCGGCGCGGAAATCGCGGTGATGATAGCGATGTCGATCGCGCTGCTCTGGCCCCTTTTGAAGGCGCGGGTGGATATGAATCTTCTGCTTTTGATGGGCGTCACGCTTGGTCTTCTCTTCCGCAGCCTGTCGCAGCTTTTGTCGCGCCTGCTCGATCCCAATGCGTTCGCCGTCGTCCAATTTGGAAGCTTTGCCAATTTCAACAGCCTGCGTGCCGACCTGACGATCGCGGGAACGATCATCACGCTGGGTGCCTCGCTCCTCTGTTGGCGCAATCGCCATGTGCTTGATATCATCGGGCTCGGCCGCGAGACCGCGATCGGGCTCGGCATTGCATGGACGCGCACGGCCGCCGGTCTCCTGCTTCTGGTCGCGCTTCTGGTTGCGGTCTCCACCGCGCTCGTCGGACCGGTCGCCTTCTTCGGGCTTCTGGTTGCAGCGCTTGCCGAACGCATCATGCGCACCCAGCGCCATGCACGTCTCCTGCCCGCCGCCGTTCTGGTCGCAATCATCATCCTCGTCGGGGGGCAGGCCATGCTGCAGCATGTTCTGGGCGGCGCTTCGACGCTCGGCGTCGTCATCGAATTTGCGGGCGGACTCGTCTTCCTCTTCCTGCTGTTTCTTCGGAGCCGGACATGATCGTCATCGACAAGGTTTCGCTCTCCCATAGCGAGACACCCATCCTGCACGACATCAGCCTTTCCCTGCCCCGGGGTGGTATCACCGCACTGATCGGACCGAATGGCGCTGGCAAATCGACGCTTCTTTCGCTGATCGCCCGGCTGCAGCCTTTGCAGAGGGGCATGATCACGGTCGATGGCCTGCCGGTCGACACAACGCCGTCCCGGGCATTGGCGCAGCGCCTCGCGATCTTGCGCCAGGACGGCGCGATCGCCAGCCGACTGACGGTGCGCGAACTCGTCGGCTTCGGACGCTTTCCGCATCATCAGGGCCATCCCGGCAAAAGCGATCACGAACTGGTCGAACAGGCGCTGGCGCAGTTTGATCTGGAAGCGCTTGGTGAGCGCTACATCGACACATTGTCCGGTGGCCAGCGTCAGCGCGCCATGGTCGCGATGGCCTTCTGCCAGGGCACGGACTATCTTCTGCTCGACGAACCGCTGAACAATCTCGATATGTTCCACGCCCGCGCATTGATGCGGGCGTTGCGGGCGATTGCCGATGAGGGAAAGCGTACGGCGGTGATTGTCCTGCACGACATCAACCAGGCCGCAGCCTATGCAGATCGGATCATTGCCATGCGTAACGGGCGCGTGCTTGCGGACGGTCCACCGGCACAGGTCCTGAACAGCGACACGCTCGAAGCGATCTTCGGGTACCGCATGGTCGTGGAACAGAGAGAAGGACGCCTGCTGGTCCTGCATCATCTTTAGGTGAACCATCGTCACTTGCGGGAGGACAGAAATGTGCCTCGTCCCTGTCTGTAGATCACTTGCACAACGCCCTGTCCGTCGGACATAGTGGCTGCAGGTGAAATCAGTCCGTTCGTTTACAGTCTCCGTCAAAGACCGGGAAATCCGCAGGGATAGCGACCGACTGCTTTTGCTCGATAGTTTCGGCCGGGCTCCTGGATGCCGTCCTCAATGTTTCGATGTTTAGGCCGCTGGCACGGACCTTCACACGAAGATTGCATCCTGGGTTTAATGCGACAGGGGCATTCACGAGGTGTCAAACAACATGAAAAGGCAAGACGTGTCCGATACCGGCATGGATGGTCAAAGTGTATCCCTGACAGTGAAGCCTGTTTTGGCCAGCGGGACTGGTGTCCTGACCAGACTCTGGGAGGGACTTGTTGGCCGATCCCCCGAAGGCACCGTGCCCTTGCGGGTTCGGGTTGCCCTGGAGGAGGAGCAGCGAAAAGGCGAGATCCTTGTTGGCTGGGTGCAGGCGGTCATCCTGGCGACATGGGCAGTGCTTTATGCGGTTTCACCGAAAGCATTCTCCAGTGAAGTCAGCTTCCATCCGGTCCCATGGACACTGACTGTGTATGCCTGCTTCCTGGGAGTGCGGGTCTGGCTTGCGCATATCCGTCGCCTCTCGCCCTGGCTGCTTTCGGCATCGATCGTTGCCGATATGGCTGCACTGATGGTGCTCATCTGGAGCTTCCACTTGCAATATGGTCAGCCGCCGGCCTTCTATCTGAAGGCGCCGACACTTCTCTATGTCTTCATCTTCATCTCGCTGAGAACGCTTCGCTTCGAAGCAAAATGGATCCTGATTGCAGGGTCCGCAGGCGCCGTGGGCTGGCTGATACTGCTGGCAATCGCCATCAATGACGAAGGCAGCATCACGCGAAACTATATTGAGTATATGACTTCATCCTCCGTATTGCTCGGAGCGGAGATAGACAAGGTCATATCGATCACCATTGTATCGCTGGTGCTCGCCGTCGCTGTTCAGCGGGCGAGAAGGCTGATGGAGCGCGCCGCGATCGATCATGTTGCGGCCTCGGATCTCTCCCGTTTCGTGGCTTCCGGCGTTGCCAAGACAATCAGTACGGCAAACAGTGCGATCCAGCCCGGTCAGGCTGAAATACGGTCGGCCGCTGCACTGTTCATTGACATGAGGGGATTCACGGCGTTGACGCGCGCCCTTCCACCCACTGATCTGATGCTGTTGCTGGGCGAATACCAAAGGTGCGTCTTGCCGATCGTGCAACGGCATGGTGGTCAGATCGACAAGTTCCTGGGGGATGGAATTTTTGCGACATTCGGGACGGTCAGGTCGTCCACAACCTTTGCGACCGACGCGCTGACGACGGCAGACGAAATCGTCAAGGAACTCAATGCCTGGACGGATGAACGTCGTCGGAAGGGGCTGTTTGTGGTGGATGTCAGTCTTGCGGTCGCCAGCGGCGAAGTTCTTTTCGGAGTGGTCGGCGACGACACGCGCATGGAATACACAGTCATCGGCGATCCGGTCAACGTCGCTGCCAAGTTGGAGAAACACACGCGCGTTGAGGCCGTTACCTCGCTGACCGATATGTCCACCTATGAGCTTGCGCTCCAGCAAGGTTACAGTCCGACAGTCGAGCCCGATATACGATTGGCCAGACAGGTGGGCGGCGTTGCGCATCCTATCGATATCGTGGTGCTTGCACGCTGAGCCACCGTGGCTCCAGAGCAATATCGCGAACGATGCTCTAAAGTTGGGGTTGACCACCATAAATCGCGAGGCGACACTTCGCCTGACATGCAGGAGGGACTATCGATGGATGGACCAGACGAATGGCGCCCCATGATGAGCGCGCCGAAAGACGGAAGCCGGATCCTTGTTACCGTCCGCCCGTCTGAGCAGGGACAGGCAGAGGTTGATCTCGCCTATTGGTCGAATGGCGACCGGTTTGGTGCAGGAGGCTGGCGCGCCGCGGATTCCTCCCCGGGCTGTGTCATCGAATATGCAGAGCCGGAGCTTAAATGCTGGATGCCGATGCCCTCGGCGAATCTCGGCCGCACGTCGAGGCCCTCACCTTGGCAAGGCGACGACGTGCCGCAGTTCAACGGGTCGGGTATCTGATAGATCCGTTGCAACCGAAACGCCCGAGCATGCACCGTCCTGCATGATCCGGTTGGTTCGCAATTGCTGAAAGCCTGGGCGATTGACGAGTGGGTTCACTAAATCTTGCCGAGGTGGCGTGCGGCATTCATAAAGATGCAATGACGACTGATTCGAAAATATTCGTGGGCCTTAAGTCCTCTCGCAAAAAATCGGCTTCCTCCAGCGAACCCAGTGGCCCGAAATGCCAATGGGATGGCTGTGAAAAGGTTGGCACGCATCGCGCCCCTGTCGGCCCGGGTGCTGAAGGCCTTTATCTGCAGTTCTGTCTCGAACATGTGAGAGAATACAACAAGGGATACAGCTTCACGACGGCGCCATCGAGCCCCGAGGTTGCGCGCTACCAGAAGGAAGCAACGCTCGGCAGCCGTCCGACCATTGGCACCCGGGTTACCCAACCGACAGAAATCCCGATCCCCTCGACTGTTCGTTCCGGTTCGGCAAAGACATTGAACGCGCGCAAAACGGCCACCGCTTCGCGCCAGACGCCCGGCAGCAGTCTTCCAGTCCGCAAACTCAAGGTGCTCGAAGCAAAGGCTTTCGAAACACTGGGGCTTTCTCCGGGGGCGACACCGGAGGAAATCAAGAGCCGTTACAAGGAAAGGCTCAAGATGCACCATCCCGACGCCAACGAGGGCAACCGGGCTTCAGAAGACGAGCTGCGCGCATCGATCGAGGCGCACAAGATCCTGAAACTCAACGGCTTTTGCTGAACACGCCCGGGAGGCGTCTGTGACGCGCTCCGACATTTTCGGTCCGATGCAGAATGCTCCGGAACGGTTTGCGACGGGGCGCCTCTGGGCATCCAATGGCACCTCGTCGACCTTGCAGCGCCGCATGCTCCACAGGGCGTGCAGACGTCGCTCAGCACTCACAATTTAACGAATTTTCAGAGCAGCCCCGGCTCTTCTTCGCGGGCCGGGCGGATGCCACAACCGAGAGTGCCGAGCAGGGATCGTGCCGACTGGTCGAAGCGGATGCCTTCCGCACGGATCCAGTCCGTGAACAGTCTGACGGGGCGGCGGGTCATGTGGCGTGCCGGGCAGACGATCCAGTAAGCTGGAAACTCCACGACATCGAAGGCCGTCGATACCGGAACGAGGGAGCCACGCTCCAGATCTTCCTGGGCAAGTGTCGCAGAATCCAGGACGACGCCCACGCCGTCACGGGCGAGCTGGATTGCCATCGACGACCGGTCGAAACGCAGCGGCGCCTGTTCCGGCGGCGGATCAATACCATGAACCATCAGCCAGACTTCCCACTGGTACAGGGCTTTGACCGAATGGATCAGCCGCGCCTGCGACAGTTGCAGCAGGGGATCGTCGCCAAGCGCACGCAGCCGGTCGCGGTAATCGGGACTGCACATCGGCAGCACGAAATCATGGATGATGCACTCGGTATGGAGCTTCTCCCAGGAGCCTGATCCATAGCGCAGATCCAGATCGACGACTTCGGTCTCGAAACTGGAGAAATCGGGCGTGGCATCGATGCGCACGCCCCAGTCCGGATTGGCATCCAGAAAACTCTTCAGCCGCGGTGTCAACCAGCGAACCGCAAAGCTCGGGCTCGAACGGACATTGAGCTGACGGCTGATATGCTGGCGCAGGATTGTGGACCGTGCCCCGCGGATCATGCGAAACGCCGTCGTGGTGGTCTGGAACAGCATTTCCCCGTCGATGGTCAGGGTCAGCCTGCGGTTGTCGCGGCGGAACAGGCGGACGCCCCACTGCTCCTCAAGCTGCTTCAGCTGCTGGCTGACAGCCGCCGTTGAAACCCCGAGCTCGGCAGCCGCCAGGGATACGCGTCCGGTACGCGCAACCGCTTCGAAATAGGCCAGCGAATTGAGATTCGGATTGAGCGCCAAGCGTGCCTCCCTGTGTCAGCGCTGGCAACGGGCGCGCGGCACAGTTCGTCAATGCGGTCCGTCCACCCCGGTGTCAAGTGATCCCGTTGAGGCGGCGGTAGGCAGCGATGACCTTGCTGTCATCGGCAAGGCCGTTGCCAATGCCGCTTTCCGACAGAAACATCTGGTGGGCAGCCGCCGCCAGCGGCAGGCCCATGCCGAGCGAACGGCCGGCGGAAAGGGCAATGCCCAGATCCTTGACGAAGATATCCACGGCGCTGGTGACCGGTGGCGTTTCCATCAGCATGCGCGGACCGCGGTCCTTCAGCATCCAGCTGGAAGCCGCAGAGCCCGAGACGATCTCGAGCAGTGTGGCCGTGTCCACGCCGGCTTTCTCGCCAAGTGCCAGTGCCTCGCCGGCGGTGGCCAGATGCACGCCGCAGAGAAGCTGGTTGATGGCTTTCACCACCGCGCCCTGCCCCTGTTGCGGTCCGCAATGATAGAGCTTGTCGCCCATTGTGGCCAGGACACCGGCAACCGCATCATAGGCGGGCTTGGGCGCGCCAACCATGATGGTCAGCGTGCCAGCCGTTGCACCGACAACGCCGCCGGAGACCGGGGCATCGACAAGGGTCCGGCCCTGGGTCTCGACATCATCTGCCAAACGCTTGACCGCATCCGGCGGGCATGTCGCCATCAGGCAGACATGCGCACCAGCAGGCAGGGCGTCCAAGGCACCGGCATCGAACAGAACCGTTCGCGCCTGATCGGCATTGACCACCATCAGCACCAGGATGTCGGCGCCGCTGCAGGCCGCAGCCAGGTCGCCGACAGGCAGGCCGCCGGCAGCGGTGAGTGCATCCATCGCCGCAGCCCGCATATCGAAGCCGCGCACGGCATGACCTGCCCTGACGAGGTTGATGGCCATGGGCAGGCCCATGGATCCAAGGCCAACAAAGGCGATCGTCTTCTTCTGCATGTCCATCATCATCTCAATATATCGTCATAGCGGGAACATAGGACATCAGCATCAGCACCGTGAATGCAACGAGGTAGAAGGGCCAGAGTTCCTTGACGACGGCTCCGATCGGGACGCGGGCAATTGCCGCGCCGATGAACAGGGTCGTGCCGATGGGCGGCGTGAACAGGCCGATCGACAGGTTGATGCAGATCATCACCCCGAGCTGGATCGGGTCCATGCCGATCGACTGGCCGATGGCGACGAAGGTCGGACCGAGCAGCAGGATGGCGGCCGGCAGGTCGAGGAACATGCCGATGACCAGCATGATGATGTTCATCATGATGATGATCAGGATCGGGTTGACCAGAACCTCCTGCGCCCACTGAGCGACGAGCGTGGGGATGCGCTCGGAAATCAGCACATGGCCGACAAGGCTGGAAGCTGTGATGACCAGCATGACGACACCGGTCGTGATGACGGTATTGACGAGGGCGTGGATGACACGGGCGACGGTCAGGTCTCGGTAGAGCAGCGAACTGACGACGAGGGCGTAGAAGACCGCAATGACGCTGACTTCCGTCGGCGTGGCGATGCCTGCCCGCAAAAGCACGACGATGAAGAAAGGCATCAGCAGGGCCGGCAGGGCTCCGATAAAGCTCTGCCCGAGCGTGCCCAGCAGGTTCTTCTTTTCCAGGCGCGGGAAGTTGCGCAGGCGGCCCGAGAAATAGCAGACAAGCATGAAGCCGATGGCCAGCAGCAGACCCGGCAGGACGCCTGCGGAAAACAGCGAGGCAATCGAGACATTCGAGACGGTCGAATAGAGAATGAGCGGGATCGAGGGCGGGATGAGGCCGGCAATCGTCGAAGACGAGGCGGTCACGGCAGCGGCAAAGCCCGGCGGATAACCTTCGCGCTTCTGCCAGGGGATAAGCATGGAACCGAGCGCGGAGGCTTCGGCCACGGCCGAGCCGGAGACGCCGCCGAAGATGGTGGAGCCGACGACGGTCACCTGGCCCATGCCGCCGTGATAGCGACCGACCAGGGCGGCTGCGAACTGCACGAGCTTGCTGCCGAGCGTTCCCGACATCATCAGCGAGCCCGATAGGATGAAGAAGGGAATGGCCAGAAGCGGGAAGCTCTGCGTCGGCTGGAACAGCTTGACGACCGCAAGCACGGTCGGCGTTCCGCCATACCAGAGGATGGCCGCACCGGCAGAGATGATCAGGCCATAACCGACGGGAACGGACAGGGCGAGAAGGATGGCGAACAATCCGGTCATGATTGCGGTCATGTGATGTGCTCCGGAGCGGTGTTGTGAACGTTGCGCGGGTCTTCGCAGCATATGACGCGGACGATATTGACCACCGACGAAAGCGCGATACCGCCAAAGCCGAAGAGCAGTGCGCTATAGGCCCAGGCCTGACCAAGACCGGTCATTGGGAAAACCTGCGCCCTGGTGATGGCGATGACCTGCAGTGAGAGATAGGCGAGATAGGCGAAGGAGACGGCAACAAGCAGGTTGATGAAGACCAGCAGGTAACGCAGTTGCGTATCGTTGAGCTTGGAGCGCAGCGCCTCGGCCGCGATGTGCGATCCGCGCTGGGCGCCGACGACGATGCCGCCCATGACCAGCCATGGAAAGAGCAGGTTCGGGACCTCGTTGGGCCAGCCGAGACCGGACGAGGTGAAGTAGCGAATGACCACCTCCATCAACAGCGCCAGGAAGATGACGACGATGGAGACAACGGCGATGGCGGCGGCGAGGCTGTCGATAACGAGCCCTATGCCATCGGCGACACGCAAGGCGGGGGATCCCGCCTTGCCATCGATCGGCGTGTTTGACGGTGTCGTCATTTTGCGCCGGCTTCCTTGGCAGCCGCGATGAGTTCATCGACCAGTTCGGGATATTGCGCGCGCCACTTGTCATAAACCGACTGCGTGGCGGCGACGAAGGGCGCTGGATCGACATCGTTGAATTTCACGCCGGCCGCTTCGAGTTCGCCGCGCAGCGATTCCGTCTGGTCATTCACCATCTGGCGGTTCAGCGTGCCGGCCTCGACGGCCGCATCGCGGACGATCTTCTGGTCTTCGGCAGAAAGCGCATCGAACACGATCTTGGAAGCGAGGAACGGTGTTGCCTCGTATTTGTGGTTGGTGTTGGAGATATAGGGCTGCACTTCATAAAGCTTCGACGAATGAATGTTGATCAGCGGGTTCTCCTGGCCATCGACGACGCCCTGCTGCAGGGCGATGTAGAGTTCGGAGAAAGCCATCGGAGTCGGCGAGGCGCCGAGTGCCGTGAAGATGTCCACCGTCATCGGATCCGGTGGCGTGCGGATCTTCAGGCCTGCGAGATCACCCGGAACCATGATCGGCTTCTTGGAATTGGACGTCTGTCGAATGCCATTGTTCCACCAGGACAGAACGACAAGGCCCTGGGCCTCTGCCGCAGCAGCGATCTTGTCGCCGACGGGACCATCCATCACCGTCTCGGCCTGCTTCAGGTCCTGAAACAGGAACGGGAGACCGAGCAATGCGATTTCCGGAACCACAGCAGACGTGGTGCCCTGCGAGTTTGCCGAAAAGGCGATGGTGCCCAGGCGCATATTGGTGATGGTTTCAGCATCATCGCCAAACTGCGCACTGCCGCCTACCGAAATCTTCAACCGGCCGCCGGAGTTCTTTTCCACAAGTTCGGCAAATTTCTGCGATGCGACATCCTTCGGATTGCCCGAGGCTGCATTGTGCGACAGCTGCAATTCCTGCGCGGCGACATGGCTTGCGCAGAGCGACAAAACAGCTGCGGCTATGAGTGTGCGAATAGTCATCATTCCTCCCTGAGAACTCGTGTTTAGGCTTGCAGGGAAACTCCCCGTGCTGCGTGCGGTTCGGCCGGTTGCCCACCGTGCCTGAAAAATGTTCTGAATCGAACCCTCCCAGGCTTTGCAATTCACGCAGCGAGCGCCTCCACGCTCTGCCTGATCCGACCCTGTCTGATCTCGATCGTAGCGTCATCTAAGATTTACTTACCAAATCGTTCGTTTTTCTTAATTGCCCATGGACGCGAGTTAAGTCCAGAGTTTGGCTTGCAGCTGTCGGTGTTCGCGCCGATGCAGCCAGGGAGGAAACATGACCAGCCAAATTCCGGCGACAGAACTGTCGAATATGAGCCTTGCACGCCGCGCCTGGGAAATCCGGCGCAAGGCGGTCCGCATGGGCGAAGTCCAGGGCCAGGGCTATGTCGGCCAGGCGCTTGGCATTGCCGATGTTCTCGCCGTTTCCTATTTCCACGCTCTCACCTATCGCCGCGAAGAGCCCGAATGGGAAGGCCGCGATCGCTTTCTTCTGTCGATCGGACACTATGCCATCGCGCTCTATGCCGCCCTGATCGAGGCGGGTGTGCTGCCGGAGCTTGAACTCGAAACCTATGGCACGGATGACAGCCGGCTGCCGATGTCCGGCATGGCGTCCTATACACCAGGCATGGAAATTACCGGTGGCTCGCTGGGTCAGGGCCTCGGCATTGCCGTCGGCATGGGACTGGGCCTGAAGGCCAAGAAGAACAAGGCCTTCGTCTACAATCTGATGTCGGATGGCGAACTGGGCGAAGGATCCACCTGGGAGGCCGCGATGTCGGCGGCCCACCACAAGCTCGACAATCTCATCTGCATCGTCGATTTCAACGACCAGCAGGCCGACGGCAAGTCGACGGAAACGCTGTCCGCCGAGCCGCTTTGGGACAAGTGGGCGGCGTTCGGCTGGCACACGCAGCGCGTCGATGGCAACGACATGGCAGCCCTGGTCTCAGCCTTCGATACCGCGCGCGCCGTCACGGATGCAAAGCCCCGCGTCATCATCTGCGACACGCTGATGTGCAAGGGCGTGCCCTTTCTCGAAGCCCGCGAAATCACCCATTTTGTCCGCGTCGAAGCAGACGAATGGCAGAAGGCACTTGCCGTGCTCGACGCGAACCGGCCGGAATGAGGGAAGAGAGACAATGAGCGCGACCCCAATTTACGATCCACACCGCAAGTGGCAGCCGCGGACACCGCCGAAACCCGGCGAGGCCGTCCGCACATCCGCCATGATCGCCTCGCTGGCGGCAGAAGGCTATGAGACCGTATCCGGCGCCTTTCGGTCATGCCCTGGTTGCCGAGGCAAGGCGCAACGACCGGATCGTCGGGCTGACGGCCGATCTTGCGAAATACACCGATCTTCACGTTTTCGCCGAAGCCTTCCCGGAGCGCTTCTACCAGATGGGCATGGCCGAGCAGGTGATGATTTCGGCGGCCGCCGGCATGGCCCGCGAAGGCTTCATGCCGTTTGCCACCACCTACGCCGTCTTTGCCTCCCGCCGGGCCTATGATTTCATCGCCATGGCGATCGCCGAGGAAAACCTTCCCGTCAGGATCGTCTGCGCGCTGCCGGGCCTGACCACCGGCTACGGCCCGAGCCATCAGGCGACCGAAGACCTCGCGATTTTCCGG
>CAWGHM010000015.1:0-57610 GCA_963822365.1 uncultured Alphaproteobacteria bacterium | reverse complement strand
GCGCTGTCCGAGCGATGGCTCGGCCATCAGCCGATCAGCTACAAATCGGTGACCGGCAGCGGCAAGTCCTCGCAGACCTTCGATTATGTCGAGATCGACAAGGCCACCGCCTATGCCGCGGAGGATGCCGATGTGACGCTCCGGCTCTGGCACGTGCTGAAACCGCGGCTGGCATCCAAGGGGCTGGTTTCCGTCTACGAGCGGCTGGAGCGACCGCTGGTGCCGGTTCTCGCGCGGATGGAAGAGCGCGGCATCTCCGTCGATCGCCAGATCCTGTCGCGGCTTTCGGGCGAACTGGCGCAGGGTGCCGCCGCGCATGAACACGATATCTATGCGCTGGCCGGGGAAACCTTCAATATCGGCTCGCCGAAACAGCTCGGCGACATCCTGTTTGGCCGCATGGGGCTGGCCGGCGGCTCGAAGACCAAGACCGGACAGTGGTCGACCTCTGCGCAGGTGCTGGAAGACCTGGCGGCGGAAGGGCATCCGCTGCCGCGCAAGATCGTCGACTGGCGCCAGCTGACCAAGCTCAAATCGACCTATACGGACGCCCTGCCCGGCTTCGTGCACCCGGAAACCAAGCGCGTTCACACGTCCTACGCACTTGCCGCAACCACGACCGGCCGCCTGTCGTCGTCGGACCCGAACCTGCAGAACATTCCGATACGCACCACGGAGGGCCGCAAGATCCGCACGGCCTTCGTCTCTACCCCCGGCCACAAGCTCGTTTCGGCCGATTACAGCCAGATCGAACTGCGCGTTCTCGCCCATGTCGCCGACATTCCGCAATTGCGCCAGGCCTTTGCCGACGGCATCGACATCCATGCCATGACCGCGTCGGAAATGTTCGGCGTGCCGGTCGAGGGCATGCCGAGCGAAATCCGCCGCCGGGCCAAGGCGATCAACTTCGGCATCATCTACGGCATCTCGGCCTTCGGCCTTGCCAACCAGCTGTCGATCGAGCGGTCGGAAGCCGGCGACTACATCAAGAAATATTTCGAGCGCTTTCCCGGCATCCGCGACTACATGGACTCGACCAAGGCTTTCGCCCGCGAGAACGGCTATGTCGAGACGATTTTCGGACGTCGGGCGCACTATCCGGACATCCGCTCGTCCAACCCGTCGATGCGCGCCTTCAATGAACGCGCGGCGATCAATGCACCGATTCAAGGTTCCGCAGCCGATATCATCCGCCGCGCCATGATCCGCATGGAGCCGGCGCTTGTGGAGGCCGGCCTTGCCGACCGCGCCCGCATGCTCTTGCAGGTGCATGACGAACTGATCTTCGAGGTAGAGGATGCCGATGTCGAGCAGACCATTCCGCTCGTTGTCTCTGTCATGGAAAACGCCGCCATGCCGGCGCTCGACATGCGGGTGCCGCTGAAGGTCGATGCCCGTGCCGCCCACAATTGGGACGAGGCACACTGAACGCCTTCATTCAAAATCCTAAGCCTGAAGTCCGGAGCCGAGCATGATGCAGTCCTTTCCCGTATTCGATCTTGCCGCTTTCGAAGCGGGCAATGCGGCGGAAAAGCAAAAGCTCGGTCAGGTCGTCGACGATATCTGCCGCGAGACCGGATTTCTTGCGATCCGCAATCACGGTGTCCCACAGGCGGTGATCGACAGCGTCTGGGCCAGGGCCCGTGGCTTCTTCGACCTGCCGGCCGAGGAAAAGCAGAAGGCCCGCGCGCCGTACAAGGGTTATCCCTACGGTTATCTCGGCCCGGAACTTGAGGCTCTTGCCAAATCCCGCGACATCGACAGTCCGCCTGACCTGAAGGAAAGCTTCAACGGCGGTCCGCTGGAGCGTCCGGCCGCGATCACCGATCCGGAAGCGCTTTCCTTCTGCTATGCCGCAACGATCTGGCCGCAGCAACCGGAAGGCTTTATCGACGCGTGGAAGGCCTATTACGCGGCGCTTGAGGATCTGGCTGCAAGAGTGATGCGGCTTTTCGCCGTGGCGCTGCAGCTGCCGGAAACCTATTTCGACAGCTTCATCGACGCGCCGATCAGTGCACTCAGGGCGCTCAACTACCCCGAACAGCACGTACCGCCGAAACCCGGGCAACTGCGTGCCGGTGCCCATACCGACTACGGAAGCCTGACGATTCTCCTGCCCCAGACAGGCTCGAAAGGTTTGGAGATCATCACGCCGGACGGGAACTGGACGCCTGTGCCGCCGGTCGATGGCGCCTTCGTCATCAATATCGGCGACCTGATGGCGCGCTGGACCAATGACCGCTGGGTTTCGACGCTGCACCGCGTCGTCAATCCGTCACCGGCCGATGGCGGCATGGCACGGCGACAATCGCTGGCCTTCTTCCATCAGCCCAACTGGGATGCGGAAATCAACGTGCTTGACGCCTGCCTCAAGCCAGGCGAGACGGCAAAATATCCACCGGTCCTGTCCGGCCCCTATCTGATGAGCAAGTTCAAATCGACCACGGTCTGACGACCTGTTCATGCCAAGGCTGTCAGGCGAAAGCCTGCGAACAATCGGTTCAGGCCTGCGCGACCCTCGCTCGCAAGGTCGAAGCGCTTGCCAAACAGCAACCATTCGCTGCAGATGCCTTTCATCATCCAGCGCAAGGCTTGCGTGGCTGATTCCGGTGTCCAACGCGGATCAAGATGGCCGCTCATTGCGGCGGACGCAAAGGCTTTGACCAAGAGCCCGTTGTGATGCTCGTCAACCTCCTGCTGCCGCGCGAGCACGGGTGCAAGATCGCTGCCATAGTCACATCGCAGCAGGATGGACAGGATGCGCTGCCGCTGTTCGTCCCTCTCCATCACGTCCAGCCATTCGACAACATTCTTTTCGATGAAGGCCAGCGCATCGGTATGACCGTCTGCACCATCGAGCTCCAGCATGTCCTCCTGGGGAATCTTCACCGAATTATAGAGCGCCAGAAACAGGTCGGTCTTGTTGTTGAAATGCCAGTAGATCGCACCGCGGGTAACGCCGGCTTCACGGGCAACGTCTTCCAACGTCGCGGTCGATACGCCCTTGGCATAGAAGACCCGTTCTGCCGCATCAAGGATACGATGCCGGGTTTCCTCTGCCTCGGCCTTGGTCCTGCGCATGGTGCCTCCTCTCATCAGCAGAATGGCCCGCTTTGAGACGGGCCATTTGGGTTATTCGCCGGGAGCGGGCACTGTCGCCGGTGTCGTCGCTTCGGTCTCTTTCTTTCGGCCGCGCTCGAAAAGCTTGGCGATGAAGACGAAGAAGACGGGAACGAAGAAGATCGCCAGGATCGTGGCGGAAATCATGCCGCCCATGACGCCGGTGCCGATTGCCCGCTGGCTGCCGGAACTTGCGCCGGTGGCGATGGCGAGCGGGAGAACGCCGAGCGTGAAGGCAAGCGACGTCATCAGGATCGGCCGGAAGCGCAAATGCGCAGCCTCGATCGTCGCTTCCAGCAGCGATTTGCCGCTCTCGCGCAGTTCCTTGGCGAACTCGATGATCAGGATGGCGTTCTTGGCTGAGAGACCGATGATCGCGATGAGACCGACCTTGAAGTAGACGTCGTTCGACATATCCCGCATCAGAACGGCGAGAACCGAACCGATGACACCGAGCGGCACCACCATCATCACCGCGACGGGGATGCTCCAGCTTTCATAGAGCGCTGCAAGGCACAGGAAGATCAGCAGGCAGGACAGGCCGATGAGCAGAGGCGCCTGCGTGCCCGAGGAGATTTCCTCGCGCGATTGGCCGGTCCACTCATAACCGAAGCCCGCCGGCAGCTGTCCGGCAAGACGCTCCATCTCGGCAATGGCTTCCCCGGAGGAGAAGCCCGGATTCGACTGGCCGCTGATGCGCACCGCCGGATAGCCGTTATAGCCGATCGTCTGGGTCGGGCCGCTCTTCCACTCGATATGGGCAAAGGCCGAAATCGGCACCATGCCGCCATTCGAATTGCGCACGTTGAGTTTCAAGAGGTCGCCGGTCTGCATACGCTTGTTCTCGTCCGCCTGGACGGTCACGCGCTGCAAACGGCCCGCATTCGGGAAGTCGTTGACGTAGCTCGAGCCGAGATTGGTCGAGATCGTCGCGTTGATATCCGCAAAGGCCACGCCGAACGTGTTGGCCTTTTCGCGGTCGATGACGAGATCGACCTGGGCAGCATCAGGCAGACCATCGACACGGACGCCGGAGATGATCTGGCTCTGGGCGGCAAGGCCGAGAAGCTGGTCGCGTGCCGCAGCCAGTGCGACGGCGCCCTGACCACCGCGATCCTGCAGGCGGAAGGCAAAGCCGTTGGTGGTGCCGAGCCCCTGGATCGGCGGCGGCGACAGAGCAAAGGCGATGGCGTCCTTGATCTGGCTCATCGCCCCGGACGCGCGGCCGGCAATGGCGCTGGCGACATTGCTGGCATCGCGTTCGCTCCAGTCCTTCAGCGTCACGAAGGCAAGGCCGGCATTCTGGCCGGTACCGGAGAAGGAGAAGCCGCTGATCGCGATGATGCGATCGACCGCCTCTTCCCTACCGAAAATGGCCTCGGCCTGCTCGATGACCTCAGTCGTGCGGTTGCCGGTCGCTTCCGACGGCAACTGCATGGAGACGATGACGAAGCCCTGGTCTTCGTCTGGCAGAAAGGAGGATGGCAATTGCAGGAAGAGATAGCCGAGACCGCCAAGCAGGACGACATAGACCAGCATGAAGCGGCCGGTGCGGCGGATCATCCACGCTACCCAACCGCTATAGCCGTGCGAGGCCTTGTCGAAGCCACGGTTGAAGAGGCCGAAAAAGCCCTTCTTCGTATGGTTATGGCCCTTGGGAACCTGCTTGAGGAAACTTGCGCACAGTGCCGGCGTCAGCGTCAGGGCAAGAAGCGCCGAGAACAGGATCGAGACGACCATGGTGAGCGAGAACTGCTGGTAGATGATACCGACGGCGCCGGGGAAGAAGGCCATCGGAATGAACACCGCCGACAGCACCAGCGTGATGCCGATGACGGCGCCGGTGATCTGCTTCATCGCCTTGCGGGTGGCTTCCTTCGGTGTCAGCCCTTCTTCCGACATGATGCGCTCGACGTTTTCGACAACGATGATCGCGTCATCGACGAGAATGCCGATGGCGAGCACCATGCCGAACATGGTGAGCACGTTGATCGAGAAGCCCATGGCCAGCATGGCGGCACAGGTGCCCATCAGCGCGACCGGCACCACAAGCGTGGGAATGATGGTGTAGCGGATGTTCTGCAGAAACAGGAACATCACGAGGAAGACGAGCGCGACCGCTTCGAGCAGCGTGTGCAGCACCTTTTCGATCGAGATCGCCACGAAAGGCGAGGTATCGTAGGGGATCGCATATTCGACGCCGGGCGGGAAGAAGCGCGCCAGTTCGTCAAGGCGCGCCTTGATCGCCGTCGAGGTGTTGAGCGCATTGCCGGTCGGGGTCAGCTGGACACCGATAGCGGCCGACGGCTTGCCGTTGAGGCGCGTCGAGAACGAGTAGCTCTGGCCACCGATCTCGATGCGGGCGACATCGCGCAGCCGCACTGCCGAGCCGTCCGGATTGGCCCGCAGGACGATCGCGCCGAACTCTTCAGTCGAGGTCAGCTGGCCCTTGACCAGCACGGATGCACTCACCTGCTGGTTGATGGGGTTGGGCTGCGCGCCGATACTGCCCGAGGCGATCTGGGCGTTCTGCGCACCGATGGCGGCGGTGACATCACCCGTGGTCAGGTTGAGACCGAGCATCTTGTCGGGATCGAGCCAGATGCGCATGGAACGCTCTGTCGAGAAAAGCTGCGCGCGGCCAACGCCTTCGACGCGCTGGACCTCGTTCAGAACGTTGCGGCTGAGATAATCGCCAAGTGACACCGCATCCATCGACCCATCGGTCGAGGTCAGCGCCACGATCATCAGAAAGCCGGAGCCGGCTTCTTCGACCTGGATACCCTGCTGCTTGACGGCATCGGGCAGGCGCGGCTCGACACGGCGCACACGGTTCTGCACGTCAATAGCCGCGTCGCCGGAATCCGTACCGGGAGCAAAAGTAACGCTGATGCTCACGGCACCGGCGGAGCTGGATGTCGATTCGAAATATTGCAGGCCTTCAATGCCGTTCAACTCGTTCTCGATGAGACGGCTGACGCTCTGATAGGTCTCTTCCGAGGAGGCGCCGGGGTAGGTGGTGTTGATCGAGATCTGCGGCGGCGCGACGTTCGGATATTGCGAAATCGGCAGAAGCGGAATCGAAATCACCCCTGCCAGCATGATGAAGATCGCAACGACCCATGCAAAGATCGGGCGATCGATAAAGAAACTGGGCATCGATCAGATCCTCACTTGGCTGCGTCAGTCGGAGCGGCCTTGGTTTCGCCCTCTGCCGGCTTGGCGTCGGTCGAAGCTGCTGCCTCGGCCGGCTTCCAATCGGAGGGCACGACCTTGGCGCCGGGGCGAACCTTCTGGAAGCCCTCGACGACGACCTTTTCGCCGACATTCAAACCTTTGGAAATAACCCAGCGATCGCCGGAGACCTGCCCGGTCGAGACCGGACGCAGTTCGACCGTGTCATCGCCCTTGACCACATACACCTGGGCATTGCCGGCGGTGTCGCGCTGGATCGCCTGCGCCGGAACGCTGATGGCGTTCTGTTCAATACCCTGCTCGATCAGCACGCGCACATACATGCCCGGCAAAAGATCGCCGTCCGGATTGGGAAACTCGCCGCGCAGCGTTACCTGACCTGTCGTTTCGTCCACGGCAGCCTCTGAAAACAGCAGGCGACCGACATGGGGATAAGGGCTGCCATCATCCATCAGGAGATGCACCTTGGCCTCGTTCGGATCACCGGAAACGGCACCTGTCTTCATGGCCTTGCGCAGCCGGATAAGGTCGGTCGCGGACTGGGTAAAGTCGGCATAAACAGGATCAAGCTGCTGGATCGTCGCAAGGTTTTCGGTGCCATTGGCACTGACAAGCGCGCCTTCGGTGATCAGCGCACGGCCGATGCGGCCGCTGATCGGCGCCGTCACGCTTGCATATTGCAGATTGAGCTTGGCGGTCGCCAGCCCCGCTTCGGCGATCGCCACATCGGCATCGGCCTGCGCAAGGGTTGCAATCGCATCGTCATACTGCTGGGCGGAGGCGACATTGGATTTCTTCAGCTGCTCCTGGCGATCGGCCGACTGCCGGGCCTGAAGCTGGACCGCCTTTGCGCGACGCAAGGTTCCTTCCGCACTTGCAACCTGCACCTGGAATGAGGCGGGGTCGATGCGGTAGAGCACGTCACCTTCCTGGACCATCGAGCCTTGCTCGAAGACGCGCTGGATCACAATGCCACTGATGCGCGGGCGAACTTCGGAAACGCGGGTCGCAGCAATCCGGCCTGGAAGATCATTGGTGATCGTGACCGGTGCAGCGCTCGTCGTGACCACCGCAACCTGCGCCGGCGGATAGACCGGTGCTGCTTTTTGCTCCTCTTTTTCCTGGCATCCTGCCAAAACGAAAAGGGCGGCCGTGGTTGCAGCCAGGATCAGTCGGTTCATCCGCATCGGTTCATCCATATAAAAAGGCTCGGCCGGTCATTTCCTGGGAGGCGAAAAGCAGCGGCTGAAGACCTGAAAATCAAGGAAACACGGCTGCGGAGAGGCCTCTTCGCAACCGTGTTTCTAATATACAAACAAAATTGTATGTTAAACCGCCACTCATGGCAAGGCGATGATGCAGTGCACAATGCATCTCACCAAACCGTGATCGGCAACCAAGCAGCGGTCAGGCAATGACCCGGTCGTCCGCGCCGAACCGGTGCATGCTCGCCTTGTCCGGTGTCGAATAGACGATGTCATCAACGGCATAGCGATGTTCGCCGAACAGGCGCACCGTCAGAAGGCCGGTTACCTCGGTTTCCAGATAAAGGATCGTGTCGGCGCCGAGATGCTCGACATGGATGACCTTGCCCTTCCAGTCGCCACCTTCCCGCGACAGGGTGATATGTTCCGGACGGATGCCGACAGTCTTCGCCTGCGTATCGCCCAGCTTGCCCGCATCGATGAAATTCATCTGCGGAGAGCCGATGAAACCGGCGACAAAGATGTTGGCCGGCTTGTTGTAGAGCTCCATCGGCGAGCCGATCTGCTCGATCTGGCCGGCGTTGAGCACGACGATCTTGTCAGCCAGCGTCATCGCCTCGACCTGATCATGCGTCACATAGATCATCGTCGCCTTGAGGCTGCGATGCAGGCGGGCGATTTCGAGGCGGGTGTTGACGCGAAGCGCTGCATCGAGATTGGAGAGAGGCTCGTCGAACAGGAACAGCTTTGGCTCGCGCACGATGGCCCGGCCGATGGCGACACGCTGGCGCTGGCCGCCGGACAGTTCGGCAGGGCGGCGGGCCAGATAGGGTTCCAGCGACAGCATGGCGGAGGCCTTTGCGACCTTGGCGTCGATTTCGGCTTTCGGGGCACCCATCTGTTTCAGCCCGAGGCTCATATTGTCCTTGACGGTCAGATGCGGATAGAGCGCATAGGACTGGAAGACCATGGCGATGCCGCGCTTGGCAGGCGGCGTCGTGATCATTTCCTCACCATCGATCCGGACGCTGCCGGAACTCGCATCCTCGAGGCCGGCAATCACGCGCAGAAGCGTGGACTTGCCGCAGCCGGACGGGCCGACGAAGATGACGAATTCGCCGTCCTTGACCTCGAGATCAATGCCCTTCAACACCTCGTGGGTACCGAAGGCCTTGCGGATGGATTTCAGTTGAAGTGACCCCACGGGATGCCCCTTTTCTTGTCGCAGAAGCCAGTTCCCGTGCTGCGCATCGGGACATGGCATGCCTTGTTACAGTTTGACCGGCTGGCCGGTGCGCACGCTTTCATCTGCTGCCAGGCAGATGCGCAGCGACTGCACGGCGTCGTCCATGTGCCGGTCGAGATCGATGTCTTCGCGGATGGCCTTCAAGACATAGGCCTGCTCGAAATCGCAGAGTTCCTGATGGCCGGGTTCGCCGTCCATCTTCAGGTCCTCATCCGGGTAAAGGAACTTGCCGTCGGCACCGGTTTCGGCCTTGTGGATGCGGATCACCGCGGTCTTTGTATGCGTGTCGATGTCGTCGGACTTCGCATTCGGGTCCATGACGATGGAGACGGAGCCGTTCGGCGACATCACGTCCTTCACGAAGAAGGCGGTCTCCGAAATCATCGGACCCCAGCCGGCCTCGTACCAGCCGACCGAGCCGTCTTCGTAGATGACCTGCAGGTGGCCGTAATTATACATGTCGGCGGCGATCTCATTCGACAGACGCAGGCCCATGCCGCGCACTTCGACGGGCTTCGCATCGGTGATCTGGCACATGACGTCGACATAATGCACACCGCAATCGACAATCGGCGATGTCGTCTCCATCAGCGACTTGTGCGTCATCCCAGGTCGGGCCGGAGGACTGCTGGTTGAGGTTCATGCGGAAGACATAGGGCCCGCCGAGCTTGCGCGCTTCCGCGATCAGCCGGATCCAGGACGGGTGATGACGCAGGATATAGCCGACGACGAGCTTCCGGCCGGCTTGGTCTTCGCCGCTGCCACGACACGTTCGGCATCGGCAACGGTCGTTGCCAGCGGCTTCTCGACGAAGACGTGCGCAGCCGGCTTCGAATCGCCATGACGGCATAATCCGCATGGCTGTCGGAATAGGTGTTGATCGAGCAGAGGTCGGGCTTCAGCGCGTTCAGGGCCGTCTCGAAATCCGGGTGGATCGTATAGTCGGCAAGCTCGGGTGCAAGCACGGGCGTCGACCGATTGACGAGCCCGACAATCTCGAAGCCGGGATTGTTGTGATAGGCGAGCGCATGGCTGCGGCCCATGTTGCCAAGACCGGCAACAAGAACGCGGATGGGTTTGCTGCTCACTTGACGGCTCCTGCGGTAATGCCGCGGATCAACTGCCGCGAGAAGATGACGTAGAGAACGAGGACGGGAAGGATCGCCAGCGACAGCGCTGCCAGAACCGCGTTCCAGTTGGTGACGAACTGGCCGATGAACACCTGGGATCCGAGCGTCACCGTCTTGGTGGCTTCGCCGGGCGCTAGGATCAGCGGAAACCACAGGTCGTTCCAGATCGGGATCATGGTGAAGACGGCGACCGTCGCCATGGCCGGACGGACCAGTGGCAGGACCAGCCGGAAGAAGATCGAATATTCGGACAGTCCGTCGATGCGGCCGGCATTCTTCAGATCGTCGGATACCGTGCGCATGAACTCCGACAGGATGAAGATCGCGAGCGGCAGGCCCTGCGCGGTATAGACGAGGATCAGCGCCGTCAGTGTATTGACAAGGCCAGCCGCGACCATGCCCTGCAGGATGGCGACGGTGCCGAGCCGGATCGGGATCATGATGCCGATGGCGAGATAGAGCCCCATCAGCGTATTGCCGCGGAACCGATATTCCGAGAGCGCAAAGGCAGCCATGGCGCCGAACAGCAGTGCAAAGAAGATCGAGACGACCGTGACGATCAGGCTGTTCTGGAAATAGCCGATGAAATCACCCTGCTTCAGCACAGTCGTATAACCGATCAGGCTGAACGTCTCGGTCGTGGGCAGCGCCAGCGGCGTGCGGAAGATCGCGTTCTTGTCCTTGAAGGAGTTGAAGATCGTCAACACCACCGGAAACAGCGCAATAACAGTATAGGCGCCAAGGGCGAGATGGACGAAGCCGGAGCGCAGCGGCGACATGCGGGCTTTTGACATGGATCCGTCCCCCTTAGAACTGGTAGCGGCGAACGCGCCGCTGGATGCCGAAGAGATAGAGCGAGACGCCGGCAAGGATGATCAGGAACATCACGGTTGCGATCGTCGCGCCCATCGAGCGGTCGCCGAGTTGCAGCTGGAAACCGAAGAAGGTGCGGTAGAGCAGCGTGCCCAGGATATCGGTTGATCCGTCCGGTCCGGCAAGCGCGCCCTGCACCGTGTAGATCAGGTCGAAGGCGTTGAAATTGCCGACGAAGGTCAGGATCGAGACGATGCCGATGGCCGGCAGTACGAGGGGCAGCTTGATCTTCCAGAACTGGCTCCAGCCGGTAATGCCGTCGCACTCGGCTGCCTCGATCACTTCATCGGGGATGTTGAGCAGGGCCGCATAGATCAGCATCATCGGGATACCGACATTCTGCCAGACGGAAATCAGCGAAACCGTGATCAGCGCCGATCCGGGCTTGCCGAGCCAGGGGCCGAACAGGGACTTCAGACCGACGAGATCCATGAAGAACGGTGTAATGCCCCAGATCGGCGAGAGGATCAGCTTCCAGATGAAACCGACGATGACGAAGGACAGGATCGTCGGCATGAAGATCGCCGTGCGATAGAAGGTGGCAAGCCTGAGCCTGGGGATCGACAACATCGCGGCAAGCGCGATGCCGAGCGGGTTCTGGATCAGCATGTGGATGGCGAAGAACACGAAATTGTTCTTCAGCGCCCGCCAGAAATCGGCGGCC
This sequence comes from uncultured Alphaproteobacteria bacterium, assembly GCA_963822365.1. Lineage (GTDB taxonomy): Bacteria > Pseudomonadota > Alphaproteobacteria > Rhizobiales > Rhizobiaceae > Pararhizobium. The sequence continues at coordinate 46,177 of CAWGHM010000015.1, read as the reverse complement.
CAGCGCTCGTCGCCGAACAGAACCTGGAAATTGGCAAGACCGACAAAGGCCGGCTGACCATCGACCGTGTTGAACAGCGAGAGACGCAGGGTCTCGATCAGCGGCAGGATCATCACGGCCGAATAGACGATGAAGGCTGGGGCCAGAAATACAAGAATGTGCCAGCGCGTGCCGCGTTTCGGCACCGTCATGTCATCTTCAGAAAATGTGGCGTTGCTCATGCCCTGCCGCTCCGACCCGTTTTTCGTCAATCGTCGCAACACGCGACAGGTCATGCGCCGCCGGTCCCCGCCGCGCATGCCACGCCAGCAGTCCTGAGAGGTGCTGGCAGGATGTGATTTCAGATTACATGTTTTCGGCTGGACGCCGTGCTTTTTTGCAGAAGAACGTCCGGCGCATGAGCTGCCCCTCATCCGCCCTCCCATCCTCCATCGAATAGGGCGGGCACCTTCTCCCCGTAAACGGGGCGAAGGGACAAGCGGCAAACTCTGTCGTCCCCTCTCCCCGTTTACGGGGAGAGGGTCAGGGTGAGGGGCAAACCCCAGAACCCAGGTTTACTTCGCAGGCTTGTACCAGCTGTCGAGGCCCTTCTGGAGCTTCTCGGCGGCGACTTCCGGCGTATCGGTGCCGTTGATCACGTTGGCCGATTCGACCCAGGTCTCGTTTTCGAGGTTCGGCGTGCCGCGCGACAGGATCTGGTAGGTCGAGCGGATCGTCGGCTTGCACTTTTCGCGCCAGGAGACGAATTCCTGAGCGAGCGGATCGGCCATCTTCACCGGTGTCGAATTGAGGCTGAAGAAGCCCGGCAGCGAGTTGGCATAGATGTCGGCAAATTCCGGAGAAGCGATCCAGCTGAGAAGCTTCTTGGCTTCTTCCGGATGCGCGCTCTTGGCGTTCAGGCCGACGCCGATGTCGTTGTGGTCGGAGATGTAGCAGGCATCGCCAGCAGCCTTGACCGGCGGCGGGAAGGCGCCCATCTTGAACTGCGCCTGGGTGTTGAACAGGCCGATTTCCCACGAGCCGGACGGGTAGATCGCAGCGCGACCGAGCGTGAAGAGGTTCTGGCTGTCCGGATAGGTCTGGGCTTCGAAACCGTCGCCGAGATAGTCCTTCCACTTGGCGAGGACCTTGTAGGGCTCGACCCAACCGGCATCCGTCAGCTTCTGCTCGCCCTTGATGAGGGCTGCGCGGCCTTCTTCGCCCTTCCAGTAGGTCGGGCCGATGTTCTGGTAGCCCATGGTTGCGGCTTCCCAGAGATCCTTCGTGCCCATGGCAAGCGGGATGTAGGTGCCGTCAGCCTTGATCTTGTCGAGCGCTGCAAAGAAATCGGCTTCCGTTGCCGGGATCGCAATCCCGAGCTTGTCGAAGGCGTCCTTGTTGTAGATGAAACCGTGGATAACAGAGGCCATCGGCACGCAGAAGGTGGCGGCGCCATCGTCCGTCGTCCAGGCGGATCTTGGCGACCGGCGAGAAGTTTTCCATGCCGGAAAGACCGGAGAGGTCTGCAAGGTGCTTCTTGTTGTAGAGCTCCAGCGAGGCGTCGAACGGACGGCAGGTGACGAGATCGCCAGCGGAGCCGGCATCGAGCTTGGCGTTCAGCGCCGCGTTGTATTCGGTCGGCGCGGTCGGCGCGAACACGACCTTGATGCCCGGGTTCTTGGCTTCGAAAGCCGGGATCAGTTTTTCCTGCCAGATGGTCAGGTCGTCGTTGCGCCAGCTTTCGATGGTCAGCGTGACGTCTTCTGCATGGGCAAGCCCGGCGGAGCCGAGAATGCTGGATGCCAGAAGCAATCCTTTTAGTGTCGTGCGGGTCATTACGTTCTCCCTTTTATAAGCGCCGGATGGCGCGGTTTTGGAACCCAGATCAGTGCGCCGAGACAAGCGACAAGGCACGGCGCAAGCTTTGACCGGCTTCAGTAAGCGCTGCTTGTGCAGCGGCCACGTCCCTTGCCCCAGCAGCAAGCAGAATGGCTATCTTTACCGAACCCGATGACAGTTGAAGATAATGCCCGGCCTCCGCGTCGCCGATCTCGGCGATGTCCGAGACGATGCGGATGGCGCGACCACGCAATTTTGCATTGTCGGCCTTCAGATTGACCATATGCCCGTCATGGACATGGCCGAGATGAATGCCGACGAGTGTCGAAAACATGTTCAAGGCGATCTTCTGCGCCGTACCCGCCCCCATGCGCGTCGATCCCGACACGACTTCCGGGGGGGTCTGCAGCAGAATGGAAACATCGGCATCCTGAAACAGCACGGCAGCCTGATTGTTCGCCATGGCCGATGACGCGCGCACCATTCTTGCGGGCCTCATCGAGGGCTGCAAGCGCATAGGGCGTCGACCCGCTGGCGGAAACGGCGATCAGGCAATCGCCCGCACCGATGCCGGCACCGCTGACATCCCTGCGCGCCAGATCCATGTCATCCTCGTAGCCGCCGGCGAGATCGCTCAAGCTCGCGGCACCACCGGCGAGCAGAACAACCACCTTGTCGAGCGCCAGTCCATAGGTGCCGGGCAGTTCAAGCGCATCGGCCATGGCCATCAGTCCGGAGCTTCCAGCGCCCGCATAGACAAGGCGCCCACCGGAGGCCAGGCAATCGGCGGCAATGCGCGCCGCCGCCGAAATCGGCTCGATCGCTGCTTCTGCGGCCCTGGCCGCAGCCTGCTGACCGACAGCGAGAAGACGCAGCGCCTGCGCCGGATGTATGACATCCAGGCCTCTTGCCTTGTCGTGACGCTCTTCGGTCTTGGCTAACGGCATTGCGCTCAATCTCCCTCGCAGCAAATTAATGCCAAAAAAATACCAATTGTCTAGGAAAAATTAACTTCCGACAGAAGAAAAATCTCAAGCGCCGAAATATCTCTTATTTTTCTGCAATTTAGCCGATATTTCCAATTCGGATGCAAATCCCCCTTGGTTAATGGTATTTTTTTGGTATCATTTTTCCCGGAGGTATCCATGCCAGTTTATATTTTGGGAATCGACGGAGGCGGCACGAGCTGCCGTGCGGCTGTTGCCGGCGCGGATGGCCTTATATTGGGCCGAGGCAGGAGCGGCGCCGCCAATATCCTGACCGATCCCGATGCCGCCCTCATCAACATCGTCGACGCCGCCCGGTCCGCCTTTGCCGACGCCGGTATCGACCCGGCGCATATAGGCTCGACGACCGCAGTCCTGGGGCTGGCCGGCAGCAATGTGGGCGACGCCGTCCACTATGTGGAACAACGACTTCCCTTCGCGCGGGCTGAAATCGTCTCGGATGTCCTGATCGGGCTTGAGGGCGCCTTGCCTGCCGGCGACGGAGCGGTCGCAAGCCTGGGGACCGGAACCGTTTATGTCGTGCGGCAGGGCGCGAACGTCAGCTATATCGGCGGCTGGGGCTTCACGATCGGTGACCTCGGCAGCGGCGCCCGGCTTGGCCAGGCCTTGCTGCAGGAAAGCGTGCTGGCATATGACGGCATTCATCCGGCTTCGCCGCTGACCGATGCGGTGATGGCGGAATTCCATGGCGACCCGCGCGAGGTTGTCGATTTCGCGCGACAGGCTCGCCCCGGCGAGTTCGGCCGCTATGCGCCGCGATTGTTCGATTTTGCCGGCCGCGGCGATCCTGTGGCGGTCCGTCTGCTGAGAACGGCAACTGACAGCATCGACGAAACGCTTGATGTGGTTGTCAGGCGTGGCGGCAAACCGATCTGCCTGCTCGGCGGTCTTGCCGCCCTTTACCGACCATGGCTTGCTGAACGCCATCAGCCACTGTTCGTCGAGCCCTTAGCGGACGCCCTGACCGGTTCGGTGATGCTCGCGGCCCAGCGTGTAGGCGCGATTTCGGAGATGAGCGCATGACGGAGCAACTCGAAGCCATTCTCCCTCTCGAGGGCCTGCAGGCCGGCGGCTCCGGCCCGCTCTACCTGAAACTCAGGCAATCGCTCGAAGGCGCCATTCTTTCGGGCAAGCTCAATCACGGCGATGCGCTGCCGCCGGAGCGGGATCTTGCCGACTATGCCAATATCAGCCGCGTGACGGTCCGCAAGGCGGTCGACGATCTGGTCAAGGATGGTCTCCTGGTGCGCCGGCATGGCTCTGGAACCTTTGTCGTCAAGCCGGTCAGCCGCGTGCAGCAATCGCTGTCACGATTGACATCCTTCACCGAGGACATGGCAAGACGGGGGCTGACGACACAGGCGCAATGGATCGAGCGTGGTCTCTACCAGCCCTCCCCGGACGAAATGATGACGCTCGGCCTGCCCGCCGACGGCCTTGTCGCGCGACTGGGGCGCCTGCGTATTGCAGATGACATGCCGCTGGCCATCGAGCGGGCCAGCATATCCGCGGAATTTCTGCCTGATCCGCTGCGCATCGGCTCCTCGCTCTATGCCGAACTCGACAAGACCCGGTCGCGGCCGGTGCGGGCCGTGCAGCGGATTTCCGCCTGCAACATGAAAGACCCTGATGCCGCCATGCTCGGCATTCCGGTCGGCTCGGCCGGACTGTCGATCGAGCGCATCTCCTATCTCGCCTCCGGACGGGTCGTGGAATGCACGCGCTCCATCTATCGCGGCGACGCCTATGACTTCGTAGCGGAACTGACCCTGTCGGATTCGTGAAGACCAGATTATTGAAGAAAGACATGATGATGCAAACGAACATGCGGCGCGAAATCGACGAAATCCCGGAAGCGGCGGCCCGGCTGCTCGATCGCTCCAAGGATGCCGTCAGGGCGACCGGCCTTGCACTGCGCGAAAAGGATCCGGCGTTCCTCGTCACGATTGCCCGCGGTTCCTCCGATCATGCCGCGCTGTTTCTGAAATATGCGATCGAGCTGACGACCGGCCGGCCCGTGGCCTCGCTTGGCCCATCGCTTGCCTCGATCTATGGTGCCAAGATGCACCTGGCGGGGGCGGCCTCGATCAGCATTTCGCAATCGGGCAAAAGCCCCGACATCGTCGCGATGGCTGAGGCTGCGACCAAGGCGGGCGCCGTGACGATTGCGCTGACCAATACCCTGCCCTCGCCGATTTCAGACGCCAGTACGCATCCGGTCGATATCCAGGCCGGTCCGGAAATCGCCGTCGCCGCCACCAAATCCTACGTCAATTCCATTGTCGCAGGTCTGGCAATCCTCGGCGAATGGACGGGCGATGAGGCCCTTCAGCGCGCTGTCGCCGATCTGCCGGTGCAGTTTGCCAAGGCCGTCAAGCTCGACTGGCAGATGCTGGCCGCCGATCTCGCCGACGCCGAATCGCTGTTCGTGCTTGGTCGCGGGCCGGCCCTTGCCATTGCCAGCGAAGCAGCGTTGAAATTCAAGGAAACCTCCGGCATGCACGCCGAGGCCTATTCGGCAGCCGAGGTTCTGCATGGGCCGGTGGCGCTGGTGGAGAAGAAATTCCCGGTGATCGGGCTTGCCGCCCGCGACGCAGCCGAAGGCTCGGTCTCGGACAATTCTCGATGGCCTCGGTGCCAAGGGTGCGCGCGCCTTCGTGACATCGGCAAACGCAAAAACGGCCAAGGTGCTGCCCTTTGTCGAAACCGGCCATCCGATCACCGATGCGCTGGCGCTGATCCTGCCATTCTATGGCTTCGTGGAATCCTGGTCCCGCTCGCGCGGCCTCAACCCGGATGCCCCGGTCGCTCTCAAGAAGGTTACGGAAACACGATGACCGCGACGCACGCCATGATCCGGAAAGCCATAACCGGTGCCCGCATCTTCGACGGTCAGGCCTGGCATGCGGGCAAGGCCCTGCTCGTGGAGGATGGAACCATTGCAGGCATCGTCGGCATCGACGATCTGCCTGACGATGTCGAGACCATCGATGCGTCCGGCCAGTTGCTGGTTCCCGGCTTCATCGACCTGCAGGTCAATGGCGGCGGCGGCGTCATGCTCAATGACCAACAGGATGTCGACGGCATCCGCACGATCTGCACGGCCCATGCGCAGTTCGGCACCACGGCACTTCTGCCGACGCTGATCACCGATACATTCGACATCCGGGCAAAAACGATTGCGGCCGGGGTCGAGGCGAAGGCGGCGGGCGTGCCGGGGTTTCTCGGCCTTCATCTGGAAGGCCCGCATCTTTCCGTCGCCCGCAAGGGTGCACACGATCCCGCCTTGATACGGCCGATGGATGCGACCGATCTCGATGCGCTGCTGGCCTGCAAGGGCGCGTTCGACGCGATGATGATCACGGTTGCGCCTGAGAACACGACTTTGGAGCAGGTGGCAGCCCTAACCGCTGCGGGCTTCGTCGTCAGCATCGGCCATACCGACAGCAGCTATGCGACCGTCGCGGCCTATGCCGACGCCGGTGCGCGTACCGTCACCCATCTGTTCAATGCCATGAGCCCGCTTGGCCACCGCGAGCCCGGCGTCGTGGGAGCTGCACTTCACCGCGGCGATCTCTTTGCCGGCATCATCGCCGACGGCTTCCACGTCGATCCTGTATCGATGGGCATTGCCCTGCGCGCCAAGGCCGGCCCCGGTCGCATCTTCATCGTCACCGACGCCATGTCGACCATCGGTTCCGACCAGACCGGCTTCACGCTGAACGGCCGCGAGATCTTCCGCAAGGACGGAAGGCTGACGCTGGCCGACGGTACGCTGGCCGGTGCGGACATCGATATGCTCTCCTCCGTGCGTTTCGTCCATGAGAGGCTCGGGCTGCCGCTGGACGAAGCGCTGCGCATGGCCTCGGCCTATCCTGCCGACGCGATGCGCATCGGCACGCGAAAGGGCCGGCTGCTGCCGGGGCTGGACGCCGATTTCGTGCTTTTGACGGAAACCCTCGATATGGCCTCGACATGGATCGGCGGCACGTGCGTTTTCGAGGCCTGAGACGGACCGGCCGTCAATCCGCGCTGTTTGAGAGCTGCGCCTTGAGTGCCGCAACCAAACTGGCACTGGTTCGACGTGTCACAGCCGGGGCAAATCCCAGCGAGACGACACGGGATTGCTGAGCCGGCTCAGCAATCGAGCAGGAGGAATGGACTTCCGACACCATCAATCGCGCCAGCAGGTCGCCGACGGTCGCCTGCGTTACGCCTGAACCGGGCATGATCGAAATGCGGCCAGAGGTCTGGTTCACGATATCAACGAGTTGCCCTGCGCCTTCAGGGGCGGTGTTTGCGCCGCCGGAGGTCAAGATCCGTTCAAAACCAAGGCCGATTGCACTTTCCAGCGCTTCGGTGAAATCCGGGACGAGATCGAAAGCCCGATGCAGCGTCAGGCCCATGCCGGCCGCCTGCCTCACCAATCGCTCCAGCGTGGCCACGTCCAGCCGGCCATCGTCGAGACTGGCGCCAAGCACGACACCGGCAAGACCTGCGGCCCGGGCGGCATCGATTTCCACGCACATCATGGCGACCTCGGTTTCGTCAAAGACGAAATGTCCCGGCCGCGGACGGATCATCGCATAGACGGGAACGGTTGCTTTCGCGGCCAGTGCCATCAGGCCGGGCGTGGGCGTCAAACCACCCAGCGCCAGCGCCGAGCAAAGCTCGATCCGGTCAGCCCCGCCTTCGATCGCAGCCGCAAGGCCGGCCGCATCATCGACGCAGACTTCGAGCAAAACCGGTCTCATGTCTCTCCCCCGTTCAGACCAAGGATAGCGGCACCGATCAGGCCGGGTTCGATGCGGCATTCGCCGCGCACGACCAGAGGCCGATCGAAACGCCGCAGGATGCGGGCGCGCACGGCCTGATCGAGCAGATCAAGCAACGGCTCGACATTGGAAAGGCCGCCGCCGACGGGGACGATCGTCGCGCCGGTTATGTTGACCGTCAGCGCCAGCGGCGAAGCCACCAGATCAACCAGCACATCGATGGTGCGCGCGGCTCTCGCATCGCCTGAGAGCCAGGCCTGCGTGATCGCCTCGCTCGTCGCCTCGATGCGATGCAGCGCCAGATGCAGGCGCTCCATGCCGCGGGCACCGCCGACCGTATCGACGCACCCCTTCTGGCCGCAACCGCATTCGAAAAACGGGATGGCAACTGGCGGATGACCGGCATGGGAGGCAACGGCCGGCCCGTGACCCCATTCGCCGGCAAATCCGCCGGCGGCATTGATCAACCGGCCATCGGCCACCAGCCCACCGCCGACGCCGGTGCCGAGAATGGCGCCGAGCACGATGCGATGACCACGCCCCGCGCCGATGACGGCTTCCGCAAGCGCGAAGCAGTCTGCATCATTGGCAACCAGCACCGGCAATCCGAGTGCGGCGGAAAGCTCGGCGGAGAGCAGACGGCCGTCGATGCAGGGAATATTGGCGCATTTTGTCGCCTGCGTATCCGGATCGACAACGCCTGTGATCGACAGGGCGATGCGCTCCGGCGCGCCGCCGGCCTCACTCATCACCGCCCGCAATACACTGACGAAGGCGCTGAAATCATTGAGCGGCGTGGGTTGTCGCCCAAGCGGCACGATCCGGTCCGGCGCATGGGCGACGGCCCCCTTGATCGCGGAGCCGCCGATATCGAAACAGACGATCATGCCTCGCCCCGGATGGCAGCTTCGGCCGCAAGCGCTGCCGACAGCAGGCGTTCGTCGTCGTTGCGCGGTGCGGACAGGAGAAAACCGACGGGCATGCCGGCCTCGCCGGTGCCGCAGGGAATAGAAATTCCGCACCAATCAAGGAAATTGCCGATCAGCGTGTTGCGCAGGGTCTTTGCATTGGTGGCGAAGAACAGGTCGTCATCGGCAAGCAGCGGCGCCAGAAGCGGCGCGACATGCGGCAGCGTCGGATGCGCGATCAGTTCGCCCGGTTTCAGGGCGGCATTCGTCTCCTCGATCAGGCGCTGTCGTGCCGCAAGGATCGCGATATAATCCGGCGTCAGGATTTTTTCGCCGAGCCGCGCACGGGCAACGACACGCTGGTCCATGCGGGATGCGTCCTCGCCCGACAGGCGTTCGCGATGCAGCGCATAGGCCTCGGCCGTGACCAATGCGCCATAACGGGCCGAGACATCGAACACTGCCTGAAACGTCGGAAATGCACGGCGCTCGACCGTGGCGCCCGCTTTTTGCAGGCGTCCGATTGCCGCATCGAAGGCCGCGATCACGCCGGGCTCGGCACCGTCGAAGACCACCGTCTCGGGAATGACGAGCTTCAGGCCCTGCACCGTGCCCCGCCGGACGGACGGCGCGGTCAGCCCGCGCATCGCGGCGTCGATCCAGACGGCATCCTGCACGGTCCGGCAGAGCGGCCCCAGCGAATCGAGGCTTGTTGCCAGCGGGAAGACACCGGCCATGGAATAGCGACCCCGTGTGGCCTTATATCCGACAATGCCGTTGAAGGCCGCGGGAATGCGGATCGACCCGCCGGTATCGGTGCCGATCGCCACGGGCACCAGCCCTGCCGCCACCGCGACCGCAGAGCCGGAGGATGAGCCGCCCGGGATGCGGGCGCCGTCGGTGGAGGCCGGATTGCGCGGCGTGCCGTAATGCGGATTGATGCCGAGGCCGGAAAAGGCGAACTCGCTGAGATTGGTGCGGCCAATGGCGACCATGCCGGCGCCGGCCAGCGCTGAAACGACCGCGGCATCGGCCTCAGCCGGTCCGTTGGCGCCTAAAACGACGGAGCCGGCGGTGGTGACCGAGCCTGCCGTATCGAAGAGATCCTTCCAGGCGACCGGCATGCCATCGAGCAGGCCCAGCGAACGTCCTGCCTTGAGACGATCGCGGGCAGCCGCAGCCTCCTGTCTTGCGCGCTCTTCAAGCAGAGCGGTGAAGATAGCATTATCTCCGTAGCCGGCTATGTTTTCATAGGTCGATTCGGCAAGAGCGACAGGATCGAGCGACCCGCCCTGCAGGCGCGTCGAAAGCGATGCCACAGATGATCCGCCATTGTCGTATCCGCTCATCCTGTTCCTCGTTCGATTGCCGTGCCGCGCAAGGGTTTGCGTCGCGGATCACGCCTGAAAATACTCGCCGCACCATATCGCCGCCGTCCGGCTTTGCCAGAGATTTCAGACCCTTTCCCACGATTTTGCCGATCCGCCGCCCTTTGAAATTCGGCTTACCCTTGCCGGCCCGACACTGCCTGCCTACATCGGAGACGCACAACGATGTTTCCGGGATGTTTCCGGCAAACAACCAACGGGTGGGTTCATGATTTTCGATGCAGCGCGGCTTGCCTTTTCCAATCTTTTCGCGCCGGAAACCCGCTCCGTCTTCTGGAAGGTCATCGGACTGACGCTGCTGGTCCTGGTCGCTGCCTGGTTCGCGCTCAAGGAAATCCTCGCCTATCTGGCGCTTCCCTGGCTGAGCGGTCTTCTGCCAGTCTCGACCGAATGGGCCGGCTGGTTCACTTTCATCATCGGGATCTTTGCCAGTCTCGGGCTCGCGCTCGCCCTTGCGCTTCTGATGGCGCCGGTGACGGCGCTGATTGCCGGGTTCTTTCTCGACGACGTCGCCGAGGTCGTGGAAAAGCGCGACTATCCGCTGGAGCGGGCCGGTCAGGCGCTGCCCCTGGGCGAGGCCATCGCGGGCACGCTGAAATTCCTCGGCGTGATCATCATCGGCAACCTGTTTGCGCTGTTTCTGCTTCTCATTCCCGGCATCAACCTGATCGCCTTCTTCCTGGTCAACGGTTATCTGCTGGGGCGGGAATTCTTCGAGTTCGCGGCGATGCGCTATCGCACACCGGCTGAGGCGCGACTTTTTCGCGCCAAGCATTCGACAACGGTATTTCTTGCGGGGCTTCTGCTTGCCGCCTTCCTTGCCGTGCCGATCCTCAACCTTTTGACGCCGCTGTTTGCCGCGGGCATGATGGTTCACCTGCACAAGAAACTGTCGACGCGCGACCCGAATTTTCGCTGATTTTCCGTCGACAGGCTTGACTGACCTGTCCCTGCCGGGGCGGCGACCTCTTGTAAAATGATGCCGTCAGGTCGGCCCTGAACCCCTTTGGGTCCAGGCTTGTGCCGCTACCGGGTGTTGCCGAAGGAGGCGATCGTTGCCTCGCAGGCCCGCACGAACTGGGCTGACGGTCCGTCCGTTCCGATTGCAAGGCGGCTGACACGCGCGCCTTCGAGCAGCAAGGAAAGCGTATCGGCCAGCAATTCGGACTGCGCGACACCCGCCTGCCCACAGAGCAGCACAAGCCGCTGGTGCTGGGCGATCTTGAAATTTTCTATGACAATATGAGCCGGATGCCCCTGCTCCTTGAGCTCCACGGCGGCATTGGCGAGATCGCAGCCGTAAGGCTCGTCCGTCAGGCACTGGGCGCGGACTTTCACCCAACCATGCAACTGGGCCAGGGCATCGCCGGGATGGGCGGCCTCAAGCTCATCCCAGAAGGCAGCCGCCTTTTGCGACGTGAACTTCAAGGTTTCGCAGATGAGATCGTCCTTCGAGCCAAAATGCCGGTAGAGCGTCATCTTGTTGGTTTCTGCGGCCTCCGCGATCGCGTCGACGCCGATGCCGCGAATGCCGTGCTGACGGAAAAGATCGCATGCTGTGGAAACGATGCGGTCGCGCGGTGCAGGCCGCGCCGGCTGACTGTCCGCGTCCGGTTTGGGCTCGGAACTGCGTTTTGAATTTTTCTGCGTCGTGCTTATTGACATGGGTGTGACCGGTCGGTAACTATTGCGATGTTACTTACCGGTAACACCACAAGACACCAAAGTCAAGAACGGCTCCCGAACCGGCAAGACGCGAAAGACCAAAGGAGACCCCCATGTATCAGTCCCAGACAGAAATGACCCTCGACGAGGTCCTGACTGACCCGCTGATCCGCGCCGTGATGCGTGCCGACGGTGTGCAGATGGCGGAATTCAAATCTCTGCTCCAGACAGCAGCGAAGGGTATTCGCCAGCGGCAATCGCAACAGAAAACGGACCGGGCACCATCTTGGCAGACCGAATCCGGCTCTGTCGAAGAAGGACTTTTCGCGGGTCGCAAAAGACACTTGCTGGCGATGATCAAGCCACCCGCCATGGGCACGGAAGCCATGTGCGCCGGCTGCTACTGATCTCGCTTGCAAAAAGACCCGACCGGCGCCTCCACCGGTCGGGTCTTAACATTCAAACAACAGGGGCTTTTCCGCCGATCAGCTGCGCAGGCCGGGCGCTTCCTGGCCGGTTCGTGCCACATATTCCGTATAGCCGCCGCCATATTGGTGGATGCCATCAGGCGTCAGTTCCAGCACGCGGTTGGACAGCGCGCCGAGGAAATGCCGGTCGTGCGAGACAAAGAGCATGGTTCCCTCATATTCCGACAGCGCCTTGATCAGCATTTCCTTGGTATCGAGATCGAGATGGTTGGTCGGCTCGTCGAGCACGAGCAGGTTGGGCGGGTCGAACAGCATGATCGCCATCACCAGTCGCGCCTTTTCACCGCCCGAAAGCACCCGGCAGCGTTTCTCGACATCGTCGCCGGAAAAACCGAAACAGCCGGCCAGAGCGCGCAAGGGTGCCTGGCCCGCCCGCGGGAACTGATTTTCCAGCATCTCGAAGCACGGTGTGTCTCGCCATCGAGAATATCCATCGCATGCTGGGCGAAATAGCCCATCTTGACGCTGGCGCCCAGCGCGACACTGCCTTCGTCCGGATTGGTGGAGCCGGTCACCAGCTTCAGCAGCGTCGACTTGCCGGCGCCGTTGATGCCCATGATGCACCAGCGCTCCTTGCGCCGGACGACGAAATCGAGACCCTCATAGATGACCCGGCTGCCGTATTTCTTGTTCACATTCTTGATGATCACGACATCCTCGCCGGAGCGCGGCGCCGGCAGGAAATCGAAGGAAACGGTCTGGCGGCGCTTCGGCGGCTCGACGCGGTCGATCTTGTCGAGCTTCTTGACCCGGCTCTGCACCTGCGATGCATGCGAGGCGCGGGCCTTGAAGCGCTCGATGAACTTGATTTCCTTGGCCAGCATCGCCTGCTGCCGCTCGAACTGGGCCAGCTGCTGCTTCTCGTTCAGCGCCCGCTGTCCCTCGTAGAAGGTCATAGTCGCCGGAATAGCTGTTGAGCGAGCCGCCATCGATCTCGATGATCTTGTTGACGATGCGGTTCATGAACTCGCGGTCGTGCGAGGTCATCAGAAGCGCGCCCTCGTAGTTCTTCAGGAACGCCTCCAGCCAGATCAGGCTTTCGAGATCCAGATGGTTGCGACGGTTCGTCGAGCAGCATCACGTCTGGGCGCATCAGGAGAATACGGGCCAGCGCCACGCGCATCTTCCAGCCGCCCGAGAGCGCGCCGACATCGCCATCCATCATTTCCTCGGTGAAGCTCAGATCCGGCCAGCACTTCGCGCGCGCGGCCATCCAGCGCATAACCATCCAGCTCCTCATAGCGCGCCTGCACCTCGCCATAGCGCTCGATGATCGCGTCCATCTCGTCCATCCGGTCCGGATCGACCATGGCCGCCTCGAGCGCGTGCAGTTCGGCGGCAACGACGCTCACCGGACCCGCACCATTCATCACCTCGGCGACGGCGCTGCGGCCTTCCATCTCGCCGACATCCTGGTTGAAATAGCCGATGGTCACGCCCTTATCGACGGAGACCTGGCCTTCGTCCGGCTGCTCCTCGCCGGTGATCATCCGGAAGACCGTGGTCTTGCCGGCGCCATTCGGCCCGACAAGACCGACCTTTTCGCCCCGGTTGAGTGCGGCGGAGGCTTCGATGAAGAGAATACGGTGGCTCAGCTGCTTGCTGATATTTTCGATGCGAATCATAGGTCGATGACGTCCAGAATGGCTGCGGCGCCCTTGTGCCGCGGGATTTCGAGGCCTGTAGCAGTTTTTTCCGCACTGCACTATCGCTTTGGCGTGCAGGCAAACTATCTCAACAGCGCGGCAATCCCGGGCGATCTTGAGAAGCCGTTGCATTAGCGCTATGGGAAGCGCGCCAGCATGGGCGCAAGGGACTGACAAAAACGCAATCGGTCCAACGCAACGGATGCGTTGCAAAGTAGTTTCAATCCGTTTCGACGGTCAACAGGCTCGGACGAGCTGGAGAACAAATGACTGCTTCCGCCGGCAATACGTCCGCAAGCCAGCCAGACATGCGCAAGTTCCTGACCCTGCTCGTAGGGTCGGTCGGCGTTGTCTATGGCGATATCGGTACCAGCCCGCTCTATGCTTTCCGGGAGGCTCTCCGGCCCTTCGTCCATGACGGCGTCAGCGCCCAGGAGGTCATCGGCCTGATTTCACTGATGGTCTGGACCCTGACGATCATCGTGACCTTCAAATATGTCCTCTTCCTGCTGCGCGCCGACAATGACGGCGAAGGCGGCACGCTCTCGCTCCTCGCGCTTCTGATGAAGAAGACCGGGCGCTACATGCCGGTTCTGTTCTTTGCCGGCATCATCGGGGCAGCCCTCTTCATCGGCGATGCGATGATCACCCCGGCTTTGTCCGTCATGTCGGCGGTCGAGGGGCTGAAGCTGGTGACACCGGTTCTCGGCGACTATGTGCTGCCGATCTCGGCCGTCATCATGATCCTTTTGTTCCTGGTCCAGTCGCGTGGCACGGCTGCCGTCTCGAAGTTTTTCGGTCCGATTACCGTGGTGTGGTTTCTGGCGCTTGCCTGGGGCGGCCTGCTCCACATTTCCGACGACTATCAGATCCTCCAGGCGCTCAATCCGGTGAATGCCATCTGGTTCATCACCCATGCAGGCTTTGTCGGCCTGATCGTGCTGGGTGCGGTATTCCTCACTGTCACCGGCGCAGAAGCGCTCTATGCCGATCTCGGGCATTTCGGCCGCAAGCCGATCCAGGTCGCCTGGTTCATCCTGGTTTTCCCGGCACTGGCGCTGAATTATCTCGGACAGGGCGCCTTCGTGCTTGCCCATCCGGAGGCTGTCGAAAACCCGTTCTACCTGATGTATCCCGACTGGGCGCTGCTGCCGATCGTTCTTCTCGCGACGGCAGCGACCATCATCGCCAGCCAGGCGGTCATCACCGGCGCGTTCTCGCTCGCCCGTCAGGCCGTGCATCTGGGCTTCCTGCCGCGACTGCAGATCACCTTCACATCCGAGACCAATACGGGACAGATCTATGTGCCGGCCGTCAACATGCTTTTGTTTGTCGGTGTCATGGTGCTGATCTTCACCTTCGGGGATTCGGAATCACTGGCGACCGCCTATGGTATCTCCGTGACCGGGGCGATGGTCGTGACGACGCTGATGTGTGTGCAGTATCTCCGTTCCGTCTGGGGCTGGTCGGCAGTGACCTCGGTCCTGGTCCTGCTGCCCCTGCTTTTGCTTGAAGTGGTCTTCCTCGGCGCCAACCTGCTGAAAATTCATGACGGCGGCTGGGTGCCCGTGCTTCTCGCGTTTGTCATCATGATCGTCATGTGGACATGGCGGAAGGGATCGCTGATCCTTAGGCAGAAAACCGCGCGCAACGATGTGCCGCTGGAGATGTTCATCAAATCCATCGAACGCAAATCGGATCATGCTCCGGTTTCGGTGCCGGGCACCGCGGTGTTCCTGACGAGCGTTCCCCATACGACGCCGGCCGTTCTTCTGCACAACATCAAGCACAATCATGTCCTGCATGAGCAGAACGTCATCCTGACGGTGAACACCGCCGATGTGCCGTATGTCCCGGATGCGCAGCGCGTGACGATCACCAAGCTGTCGGAGCGCTTCCTGCGCATCGAGGTCAGCTTCGGGTTCATGGACGACCAGAACGTCTCGCGGGCACTGGCGCTCTGCAAGAAAGCGGGCTTCAAATTCGAGATCATGCAGACCTCTTTCTATCTGGGCCGGCGCAATATCATCAGCGACCCCAAGTCCGGCCTGCCCGGCTGGCAGGACAAGCTCTACATCGCCACGGCGGGCATCGGCATCGACCCATCCTCCTACTTCCGCCTGCCGGCCAACCGGGTGGTGGAAATCGGCGAACAGGTGGTCATCTGACCAGCTGCTTTGGGTGACCATCGGCACAAGTCCCGGAGCTTGACCTTGTAGACGGAGTGAAAAGGCTTGTTTCGCAGCAAGTGTCGGTGACCTGCCGAACATGCTCTTGTTATATTTCTAACAAAGCGCTATTTCTGCATTGATCCTTGGCGCTTTCGTCCCGAAGGGGAGGCTCAAGGGAAAACTATGCGAGGCCTGGCTTCATGAACACGCGTAAGGGACAGCGCATCTCCGCATTGTCCGATGCCCTGTCGCAGCACCGCGTTCTCCACATCCGGAACGCTGCCCAGATCCTGGGCGTTTCCGAAATGACCGTGCGCCGCGATGTCAGCGCCAATTCAGACCTTTTCGGCTTTCTGGGTGGTCATATCGTGCCCGCAGCAGAAAGCGAGCCTGACAATCCCTACGAAATCTCGAAGGCAGCCGACAGCCATGCCACGGCCAAAAGGGATGTCTGCGCGCATGCGGTCAACTATATCCATCATGACGAAACTATCTTTTTCGACTGCGGCACGACGCTGCCCTATCTCGTCGACCTTCTCCCCGAAGACATTCATCTGACTGCGGTTTGTTACTCCCTCAATGTTGCCGAGCGGCTTGCGCGAAAGCCGCATGTGCGGCTCGTCATGCTGGGAGGCCTCTATCACCCGGCATCCGCTTCGTTTTCCGGATCCTCCGGTATGGAGACGCTCGATTCGCTGGTGATCAACGTCGCATTTCTGTCTGCGGCCGGGGTCGACAGCCGGCGCGGCGCGACATGCGCGCATTTTCACGAGGCGGACATCAAGCGGAAGGCCATGTCACGGGCACAGAAAAACGTGCTCCTGATCGATAAAAGCAAGATCGGCAAGCTCAAACCGGCATTCTTCAGCGATATGCAGGCGTTCGACGCGGTCCTGACGGAAGATGGTTCCACCGACCTCTCTGCCTGAAGTAAATTTTTCATCGAGCCTTGGCAAAGACGCTTGACGACCACGCCTTGTGATGAAAATATCAAACCAATGATAATAAAATAACAAACCATGTGTCGCTGGCCCGAGGGGCCGTGACGCCGGGAGGAAGCCAAGTGGAAGCAGAAGTTGCACCTCGCCGTGATGCGGCTAACCATGCCGGAGGCGTCCCGCTTTCGAACCATGCAAACCTGCGCAATCCGGGCATGGAGCTCGATCTGTCCTGGGTCATGGATACGCGCGTCAATCTTTCGGCAAGCGAACGCCGGGTCGCGACCCTGCCCGGTCGTCGCACCGTCAAGAAGGACGCGCAGGCTGCCTGGCTGCTCAAGGCGCGTGACCTGCATCGACCTCACCACGCTCAACGGCGACGATACGCGCCGGCCGCGTCAAGCGGCTCTGCGCCAAGGCGCCGAACCCGGTCCGCCAGGATATTCTCGATGCGCTCGGCATGGGCGACGCGATCCATCACCACCGGTGCGATCTGCGTCTATCACCGCTTCGTCGCCACCGCTGTCGAGGCGCTGGACGGCACCGGCATTCCGGTTGCCGCCGTGTCGACCGGCTTTCCGGCAGGTCTCGCGCCGCACCACCTCAAGGTCAAGGAAATCGAAGCCTCGGTCGCCGACGGCGCCAAGGAAATCGATATCGTCATCACCCGCGAACACGTCCTGACCGGCAACTGGTCGGCGCTTTACAACGAGATGCACGAATATCGCGCCGCCTGCGGCGATGCCCATGTCAAGGCGATCCTTGCCACCGGCGACCTGAAGACGCTGCGCAATGTCGCCCGGCCTCGCTGGTCTGCATGATGGCAGGCGCCGATTTCATCAAGACATCGACCGGCAAGGAAGGCGTCAATGCCACGCTTGCTGGTGACGCTGATCATGCTGCAGGATGATCCGCGCCTATGAGGAGCGCACCGGCATCAGGGTCGGCTACAAGCCGGCCGGCGGCATTTCGGCGGCCAAGGACATGCTGAACTACCAGTTCCTGATGAAGGAAGAACTGGGCCGCGAATGGCTGGAGCCCGATCTCTTCCGCATCGGCGCATCCAGCCTGCTTGCCGATATCGAGCGCCAGCTCGAACACCACGTGACCGGCGCCTATTCGGCCTTCAACAGACACCCGATCGGATGATGACGATGACCCCATGTCTAGTCGCAAAGTATCTTCGACGAAATGTCCTACGGACCCGCCCCCGAAGCCGACACCGAAGCCCGCGCCTGGCTTGAAGCGCCACGATTCCGGTTTCGGCCATTTCATCAATGGCGCCTTCGTGCCGTCCGCATCCGGCAAGACGCTTCGACACCTTCGAACCGGCGACCGGCAAGGTGCTGGCCGCGCCTGGCCTTGGCGACAAGGCCGATATCGATACTGCTGTTGCCGCCGCCCGCAAGGCGCAGGTGCAGTGGGCGAAGCTGCCGGGCCATGCCCGCGCCCGCCATCTTTATGCGCTCGCCCGCATGATCCAGCGTCATGCCCGGCTGATTGCCGTGGTCGAGGCGCTCGACAATGGCAAGCCGATCCGCGAGACGCGCGACATCGACGTGCCGCTCGCCGCCCGTCACTTCTATCATCATGCCGGCTGGGCACAGATCCAGGATACGGAATTTGCCGATCACGTGCCGGTCGGCGTCGTCGGCCAGATCATTCCGTGGAATTTCCCTTTCCTGATGCTGGCCTGGAAGCTGGCGCCGGCGCTGGCGCTCGGCAATACCGTCGTGCTGAAGCCGGCCGAATTCACCTCGCTGACGGCACTGCTGTTTGCCGAACTGGCCGCAGCCGCCGGCCTGCCGGCCGGGCGTGATCAACATCGTCACCGGCGAAGGTGAGACCGGTGCGCTTCTGGTCGATCATCCTGAGATCGACAAGATCGCCTTTACCGGATCGACCGATGTCGGCCGCATCATCCGCGAACGCACGGCTGGCAGCGGCAAGTCGCTGACGCTCGAACTCGGCGGCAAGTCGCCCTTCATCGTCTTCGACGATGCCGATCTCGATGGCGCGGTCGAAGGTGTCGTCGATGCGATCTGGTTCAATCAGGGTCAGGTCTGCTGCGCAGGCTCGCGCATTCTGGTTCAGGAAGGTGTTTCCGCACTGTTCCACGAGCGCCTGAAGCGGCGCATGCAGACGCTGCGCGTGGGCCAGCCGCTCGACAAGTGCATCGACATGGGCGCAATCGTCGCCCCGGTGCAGCTGAGCCGCATCGAAAGCCTGGTGAAAAAGGGCGTGGCCGAAGGCGCCACGCTGCACCAGGCGCAGATCGACATGCCCAAGGGCGGAAGCTTCTATCCGCCGACGCTGCTCAGCGACGTCCAGCCGACATCGACGTGGCGACGGAGGAGATCTTCGGGCCGGTCGCCGTGTCCATGACCTTCCGCACGCCGGAAGAGGCGATCCAGCTTGCCAATCACAGCCGCTACGGCCTTGCCGCCAGCGTCTGGAGCGAGACCATCGGGCTTGCGCTCAATGTTGCGGCGAAGCTTGCCGCCGGTGTCGTCTGGGTCAATGCCACCAACCTTTTTGACGCGGCCGTCGGTTTCGGCGGCAAGAACGCGAATCCGGCTTCGGTCGCGAAGGCGGCACGTGAAGGCTGCTACGAATATCTGAAGCCGAAGGCCTGGGCTCGGTCGCAAGGCGCGCGACCGTTCCGGCCCTGCCGCAAATCAGGACCACCACCGGCGACTTCTCGCAGCCGATGATCGACCGCACGGCAAAACTCTTCATCGGCGGCAAGCAGGCGCGGCCGGACGGCAACTATTCCCGCCCCGTCGTCTCGCCCAAGGGCAAGCTGTCGGCGAAGTCGGGCGAAGGCAACCGCAAGGACATCCGCAATGCGGTCGTTGCGGCCCATGCCGCCTCGAGCTGGGCCAGTGCGACGGCGCATAACCGCGCGCAGATCCTCTATTACATCGCCGAAAATCTCAGCGGCCGTGCCGATGCCTTTGCCGAGCGCATTGGCGCGATGACGGGTGCGTCAGCCTCCGCTGCAAAGGCTGAGGTCGAAGCCTCGATCGCCCGGCTGTTTACCTATGGCGCCTGGGCCGACAAGTATGAGGGCGTGGTGCATCAGCCACCCTTGCGCGGCGTGGCCCTTGCCATGCCGGAAGCGCTGGGCGTGGTCGGCGTGATCTGCCCGCCGGAAGCACCGCTGCTTGGAATGATCAGCCTCGTTGCGCCGCTGATTGCCACCGGAAACCGCGTGGTCGTCGTGCCCAGCGAGCCCCATCCGCTTGCAGCCACGGATTTCTACTCCATTCTCGAAACGTCGGATGTTCCGGCCGGCGTCGTCAACATCGTCACCGGACCGGCAGACGAACTGGCAAAGACGCTCGCCACCCACAATGACGTCGATGCACTCTGGGCCTGTGGTACAGCCGAACTTTCGGCGATGGTGGAGAAATTGTCCGCCGGCAACCTGAAACGGACCTTCGTCGATCATGGCAAGGCCACCGACTGGACGGACAGGACGGCCGCAGAGGGCGCGCTCTATCTGCGCCGCGCGGTGGACATCAAGAACATCTGGATCCCCTACGGCGAATAGGGGAGCCGGACGCGGCGCGGGGGAGCGCCAGCGCAGTCCGGTTTTTTGGAGTAAACATGCAAGGGGATCGTTTGGCCGGAGCGGCGGGCGATCCCGGAAGTCTCAGGCGGATATCGTTTCGAGACAGAGACAATGAGGGAGGACTTTCATGCTGAAGAATCTCGACCCGGCGTTGAACGCCGATGTGCTGCACGCGCTGCGTTCGATGGGCCATGGCGATACGCTGGTCGTATCCGATACCAATTTCCCGTCGGACTCGATTGCCCGCCAGACCGTTCTCGGCAAGCTTCTGCGCATCGACAATGTTTCGACGGCCCGCGCCATCAAGGCCATCCTGTCGGTGATGCCGCTCGATACACCGTTGCAGCCGTCTGCGGGGCGCATGGAAATCATGGGCGCACCAAATGAAATTCCGCCGGTCCAGAGCGAGGTTCAGGCCGAGATCGATGCGGCAGAGGGCAAGCCGGCACCGATGTATGGGATCGAACGGTTCAAATTCTATGAGGAAGCCAAGAAGGCCTATTGCGTGATCACGACGGGCGAAAACCGGTTCTACGGCTGCTTCCTCTTCACCAAGGGCGTCATTCCGCCGGAAACAGTTTGAAAGCGGGGAGATCGTCATGAAGGCAGGCGTTTCGATCCTCGGGATCTTCGTGGCCGACACGGCCTATCTGGCCAAGCGGATGCCCAATGTCGGTGAAACCATCACCGGCACCGGCTTTTCTGTCGGCCCCGGCGGCAAGGGCTCCAACCAGGCGGTCGCTGCAGCGCGCGCCGGTGCGCAGGTGTCCTTCATTTCCAAGCTCGGCCGGGACACGTTCGGCGAGATGGCACTGAAGACCTTTGCGGACGCCGGCGTTCTGCCGAAGATCGTCCAGATGGACGACATGCCCACAGGCGCCGCCTTCATCTATGTCAATGACGAGAACGGCGACAACGCGATCATCGTCTATCCCGGTGCTGCCGGCACGATCGATATTGCCGATGTCGAGGCCGCACGCGACACCATCGAGCAGTCGCTGGTGTTCGTGACCCAGCTCGAGCAGCCGGCAAAGGCAGCGCAACGGGCGCTTGAAATCGCCCGTGCCGCCGGCGTCACCACCATCTTCAACCCGGCCCCGGCCGAAAGCTTTCCGGACGCGATCTATCCGCTCTGCGACTATATCGTGCCGAACGAGACGGAAGCCGCGGCGATCGTCGGCTTTGCGCTTGATACGCTGGACGACGCACGACGCGCCGGCGATGCGCTGCTTGCAAAGGGTGTCCGGACGGCGTTGATCACGCTTGGCGGACGCGGAGTTCTTTACCACACAGCCGATCGATCGGTTCATGTCCCGGCCATTTCGTCCGGAACCGTGATCGATACGACGGGAGCCGGCGATGCTTTCGTGGGTGGTTTTTCCGCAGCTCTTTCGCGTGGGCTCGAACCGGTCGAGGCGGTGCGTTTCGGCTGCGCAACGGCCGGGATTGCGGTGACCCGACGGGGCACGGCACCGGCAATGCCACGCCTTGAAGAGGTCGAAGCGCTTCTTCGGCAGGGAGTTGCCGGATGACACGCCAGGATCCCATCAAGCACTTCTTCATCTGGCCGGCACTGCTGATCGTGCTGGTGATTTCGATTTTCCCGCTGATCTATTCACTGACCACCAGCTTCATGAGCCTGCGTCTGGTGCCGCCGATCCCGGCGCGTTTTGTCGGGTTCGGGAACTATTCGGAACTGCTGCAGAACCCACGTTTCTGGCAGGTCACCTGGACAACGACTGTTATCGCCGTCACGTCGGTGGTCCTCCAGTATGTCATCGGTTTTTCCGTCGCACTGGCTCTCAACCGGCGCGTTCCCGGCGAAGGCCTCTTTAGGGTCAGCTTTCTCCTGCCGATGCTGGTCGCTCCGGTTGCGGTCGCGCTGATTGCCCGGCAACTGCTCAATCCGACGATGGGGCCGCTCAACGAGGTGATGACCTTCTTCGGTTTTCCCAACCTGCCTTTCCTGACCCAGACATACTGGGCCATCGGCGCGATCATTGCGGTCGAAGTCTGGCAGTGGACGCCGTTTGTCATCCTCATGCTGCTGGCCGGATTGCAGACGCTGCCTGACGATGTCTACGAGGCCGCCGCGCTGGAGAATGCCAGCCCGTGGCAGCAGTTCACCGGCATCACCTTTCCGATGATGCTGCCGATCTCTGCTGCGGTCGTCTTCATTCGCCTGATCGAAAGCTACAAGATCATCGATACCGTCTTCGTCATGACGGGCGGGGGCCCAGGCATTTCGACCGAAACGCTGACCCTGTTTGCCTACCAGGAGGGCTTCAAGAAGTTCAACCTCGGTTATACGTCGGCGCTCTCCTTCCTGTTCCTGATCGTCATCACCGTCATCGGCCTTGTCTATCTGGCTGTTCTGAAGCCCTATCTGGAGAAGCACAGATGAGCATCCGCGACCTCAAGGGCCCGAGCCGCTGGTGGGCACTCGCCGGCTGCCTGATCTGGCTGGCCTTCACCCTCTTCCCGCTCTATTGGGCGGTGATCACGTCCTTCAAGTCGCCGCTCGGCGTCGTCGGCGGCCCCACCTATATTCCCTTCGTGGACTTCGAGCCTTCGCTGACGGCCTGGAGCGAGCTGCTCTCCGGTGCGCGCGGACAGTTCTATGCGACCTTCATCGCCTCCACGATCATCGGAATTTCCGCATCACTGCTGGCAACCTTCATCGGGGCGATGGCAGCCTATGCCCTGGTGCGCTTCACCTTCGAAGTCAGGCTTTTGTCGGCCGTCATTTTCGTCGTCGTCGCATTCGGGGGCTTTCTCCTCGGGCGCCATGCGCTGGGCCTTGGACAGGCAATCTCGCTGATCTATGCCTTTGTCGCCGCACTCGCCCTTGCCATCGGATCCAGCCGGATCAGGCTCCCCGGACCGGTGCTCGGCAATGACGACATTGTCTTCTGGTTCGTCAGCCAGCGCATGTTCCCGCCGATCGTCACGGCGTTTGCGCTGTACCTGATGTACACCGAAATGGGAAAGATGGGCTTCAAGCTCGTCGATACCTATACCGGCCTCACCTTCGCCTATGTCGCCTTCTCGCTTCCCATCGTCATCTGGCTCATGCGCGATTTCTTCGCGGCCCTGCCGGTGGAGGTCGAGGAAGCAGCCATGGTGGACAATGTCCCGACATGGCGAATCTTCTTCGGTATCGTGCTGCCCATGTCAAAACCAGGCCTGATCGCGACGTTCATGATCACCCTGGCCTTCGTCTGGAACGAGTTCCTGTTTGCACTCTTCCTGACGAATTCCAAATGGCAGACCCTTCCCATTCTCGTCGCCGGCCAGAACAGCCAGCGCGGCGACGAATGGTGGGCGATATCGGCAGCCGCCCTGGTCGCGATCATACCCATGGTCGTCATGGCGGGAATATTAAGCAGGCTGATGCGGTCCGGCCTGCTTTTGGGAGCGATTAAGTGACCGCTTTACGTGCTTGAACACCGTTTTAATTCTGGGAGGAAACCATGAAGAAACTTCTGCTGAGTTCAACTGCCGGCGCATTGCTGGCCCTGACCGCAAACACGGCGGCTCTGGCCTGCGAGCCCGACTATACAGGCGTGACGATCAACGCCACGACACAGACCGGCCCCTATATCGCTTCGGCGCTGCAGCTGGCCGCCAAGGGCTGGGAAGAAAAGACCTGCGGCAAGGTCAATGTCGTCGAGTTTCCGTGGTCGGAACTCTACCCCAAGATCGTGACCTCGCTGACGTCTGGCGAAGACACGTTCGACATGATCGCCTTTGCCCCGGCCTGGGCCCCTGACTTCACCGACTTCCTCTCCGAAATGCCTGCCTCGATGCAGACGGGCGCTGACTGGGAGGACGTTGCGCCGGTCTATCGTGAAAAGCTGATGGTCTGGAACGGCAAGGTCCTGTCGCAGACCATGGACGGCGACGCGCACACCTATACCTACCGCATCGATCTTTTCGAAAACGCTGAAAACCAGGCTGCTTTCAAGGCCAAGTATGGCTACGACCTTGCTCCGGCAAAGACCTGGAAGCAGTATCTCGACATCGCTGAATTCTTCCAGCAGCCGGACAAGGGCCTCTGGGGAACGGCTGAAGCTTTCCGCCGCGGCGGCCAGCAGTTCTGGTTCCTGTTCAGCCATGTCGCCGGCTACACGAGCCATCCCGACAATCCGGGCGGCATGTTCTTCGACCCGGACACGATGGATGCCCAGGTCAACAATCCGGGCTGGGTTCGCGGACTTGAGGAATATATCCGCGCCTCCAAGCTCGCTCCGCCGAACGCGTTGAACTTCTCCTTCGGTGAAGTGAACGCCGCCTTTGCCGGCGGACAGGTGGCGGAATCCATCGGCTGGGGCGACACCGGCGTCATCGGCGCCGATCCGAAGCAGTCCAAGGTTGCCGGCAATGTCGGTTCTGCATCCTTGCCTGGCTCGGACGAGATCTGGAACTACAAGACCAAGACCTGGGACAAGCAGCCCGAAGTCGTGCAGACCTCCTTCATGGCCTTCGGTGGCTGGCAGGCGGCCGTTCCCGCATCGTCCAAGAACCAGGAAGCTGCCTGGAACTACATCCAGTACCTCACCAGCCCGGCGGTATCCGGCCAGGCTGCAGTCACAGGCGGCACGGGCGTCAACCCGTACCGTATCTCGCACACCACCAATATGGAGCTGTGGTCGAAGAGCTTCTCCGAACGCGAAGCCAAGGAATATCTCGGCGCGCAGCAGGCGGCTGTGACAGCCAAGAACACGGCTCTCGATATGCGCCTGCCCGGTTACTTCTCCTATACGGAAATTCTCGAGATCGAGCTTTCCAAGGCTCTGGCCGGAGAAGTAACGCCGCAGCAGGCGCTTGATACGGTGGCTGAAGGCTGGAACAAGCTGACCGATGAATTCGGTCGCGACAAGCAGCTGGCCGCATACCGCGCTTCGATGGGCCTGCCGGCGAAGTAAGACGTTTCAACAGCAATTCCCGCCCCGAGACGATCGGGGCGGGTCTGGTTTAACTCGGACACAAGAATGGACCATTGCCGCTTACAGCCGGCCCTTGGCGTTCTCATGAAAAAGGCACAGCATGTCCCAGGTTCGCTTAGAACAGGTCACCAAGTCCTATGGCAGCGTTGCGGTCATTCCGCCGCTCGATCTCGTGATCGCCGACAAGGAATTTGTGGTTCTCGTCGGCCCCTCGGGCTGCGGCAAGACCACCACGCTGCGCATGATCGCCGGTCTCGAACAGGCATCTTCCGGGGCAATTCACATCGGCGACCGTGACGTCACCGGTCTGCGTCCCGGCCTTCGCAATTGCTCCATGGTGTTTCAGAACTATGCCCTCTATCCGCACATGACCGTTGCCGAGAACATCGGCTACGGCATGAAGGTGCGCGGAACGTCCAAGGACGAGATCGCCAAGGCCGTGGCCAATGCCGCCCGCATTCTCAATCTCAATGCCTATCTCGAAAGAAAACCGAGCGCCCTGTCGGGAGGACAGCGCCAGCGTGTCGCGATCGGCCGCGCCATCGTTCGCCAGCCGGATGTTTTTCTGTTCGATGAGCCGCTGTCCAACCTCGATGCCAAGCTGCGCATCGAAATGCGCACCGAGATCAAGCTGCTGCATCGGCGCCTGCAAACCACGATCGTCTACGTCACCCACGATCAGGTCGAAGCAATGACCATGGCCGACCGCGTCGTGGTGATGAACCAGGGGCGGATCGAGCAGGCTGCAGATCCGATCACGCTCTACGAATCGCCGAAAAATCTCTTCGTCGCCGCCTTCATCGGCGCACCCAGCATGAACTTCATCGAAGGCCGCCTGGACAGCACGGATGGCAATGTCTTCTTCCGGGCAGACGGCGATGTCGCGATCCCTGTGCCCGCGCCGACCGCCGGGCGGCTCGCCACCGCGATCGGACAGGCCGTCGTTCTCGGTATCCGCCCGGAGCACACGATGGAAGCCAACCCCGCGTTTCCGCAGGTCAAGGTGCATGTCGCCGACATCGAGCCGCTGGGCCCACACACGCTTGCCATCGGCAAGGTTGGTGCCGGCGCTTTCACCGCGCAGATTCATGCCGCGTCGCGCGTCAGGCCGGATGACACAATCGATGTCTCGCTGGATCCGGAAAAGATGCACTTGTTCCTGAAAAGCACAGGCGAAGCCATCGGACGCTGATACCCTTTTCCATCGACGCATGCCGCTTTCGGTGACATCGGTCGTCATGCGGCGATATCATGCGCGACATATTTGACGCCGCCTTGGCTCCTGTGCTTTCAATACGGGGAATCGACGATTGCCGGCGAACCAGGGATGCTGCCGTCCGCTGCGCGCTGCCGTGGTCGTGCAGCATCCTGATTATGTCGTAGACAGGCTCTGGTTGCTGCGCAGCAAATCCTAAAATCCCTCTTCAATATCAATCAGGGTCGTATGCAATGGCGCAGTTTCCTCAGAAAGCGAAAGTCGTAATCATCGGGCTCGGCGGCATCGTCGGCGCATCGATCGCTCATCACCTGATCGAGCGCGGCTGGGACGATATCGTCGGCATCGACAAATCAGGCATCCCGACCGATATCGGCTCGACGGCGCATGCGTCCGACTTCTGCTACACCACCAGCCACGACTATCTCTCGGTCTGGACCACCCAGTATTCGATCGATTTCTACGAGAAGATGGGCCACTACGCGCGTATCGGCGGTCTGGAAGTCGTTCGATCAGGCGACGACACCTGGATGGAAGAGATCAAGCGCAAGCTCTCCTCCGCCAAGGCTTTCGGCACCCGCGCCCACTATGTTTCCCCTTCCGAGATCAAGGCGATGTTCCCGCTGATCGAGGAAGATCAGGTCATGGGCGGCATGTTCGACCCTGATGCAGGCCTCGTCGTTCCGCGCTCGCAGACCGTCGCCGGCAAACTCGTCGACGCTGCCGAGAAATCCGGCAAGCTGCAGATCTTCGGCAACACGCCGGCCCAATCGCTGATCGTCGAGGGCGGCCGCATCAAGGGTGTCGTCACCCATCGCGGTACGATCATGGCCGACCACGTCATCGTCTGCGCCGGCATCTGGGGACGGCTGATTGCCGAAATGGTGGGCGAAGACCTGCCGGTCATGCCGGTCGATCATCCGCTGACCTTCTTCGGCCCCTATAACGAGTTTGAAGGCACCGGTAAGGAAATCGGCTATCCGCTGCTGCGCGACCAGGGCAACTCGGCCTATATGCGCGACACCGGCGACCCGAAGACCACCGAAGGCGGCCAGATCGAATGGGGCTATTACGAGCAGACCAATCCGCGCCTCTGCCATCCGCGCGACATTCTCGAAAAGCACGAAGCCCGTCTGTCGCCATCGCAGCGCGACCTCGACATGGAACAGATCCTCGAGCCGCTCGAAAAGGCCATGGAACTGACGCCGATCCTCGGTGAGCTCGGCTATAATGAGAGCCACAGCTTCAACGGCCTGCTGCAGGTTTCTGCCGCCGGTGGCCCGTCCTGCGGCGAGAGCCAGAAGGTGCGCGGCCTGTGGTATTGCGTCGCCATCTGGGTCAAGGATGGCCCCGGCTATGGCAAGCTGATCGCCGACTGGATGACCGACGGACGCACCGAGATCGACCACAACTCGATCGACTATGCGCGTTTCTACCCGCACCAGCTGACGGAAGAATTCATCGAGAACCGCTGCTACGAAGCGGCCCAGAAGATCTACTTCCCGGCCGTGCACACGCGCGAGCCCTATGCCTCAAGCCGTGGCGTCAAGCGTTCGCCTTTCCATGAGCGGGAAAAGGAACTGGGCGGCTATTTCATGGAACTGGGCGGCTGGGAGCGTGCGCATGGCTACGCTGCCAACGAGCACCTTCTGGAAAAATACGGCGACAAGGTGCCGGTTCGCGAAAACGAATGGGACAACCGCCATTTCTGGCGTGTCTCCAATGCCGAGCACCTGGCGATGAGCGAGGATTGCGGCATCGTCAACCTCAGCCATTTCCACATGGTGGACATCGAAGGCCCTGACCATGTCGAACTGCTCGAATGGCTCTGCGCTGCCAAGATCGGCGGCGACGGCAATATCGGCAAGGGCATCTACACCCACTTCCTTGACGATGAGGGCATGGTGCGCGCCGACTTCACCGTCATCCGCATGGCCGATCGCTGCCGCCTGATCAACGGGGCGGACGCCGGCCCGCGCGACTTCCACTACATGAAGCGCGTGGCTGATGATCGCGGTCTCGACGTCACCATCACCGATGTCACCGAGAAATTCATCACCATCGGCATCTGGGGTCCGAATGCCCGTGACACCTTGAAAAAGGTCGTTGCCGATCCTGCCGGCCTCGACCCTGAAAACTTCGCCTTCGCCCAGATCAAGCAGATCGAGATCGGCGGCAAACAAGTCACCGCCTTCCGCATCTCCTATGTCGGCGAGCAGGGCTGGGAACTGCACATGAAATACGAAGACGGCCTCGCCGTCTGGGACGCCCTGCGCTCCACCGGCGTCATGGCCTTCGGCGTCGAGACCTACGCCAATTCGCGGCGCATGGAAAAGAGCCTGCGCCTGCAGAATGCCGACCTCTTGACCCAGTACAACCTGATCGAAGCCGATCTGGCCCGTCCGAAGGTCAAGGAAGCCGACTTCCGCGGCAAGGCAAAGCACCTGGAATACAAGGCGCGGGAACACCAGCCGGCCATGCTCTGCACGCTTGTCATGACGGAAAACACCGATGCCAAGGGCGTCAAGCGCTATCCGGTCGGCTCGATGCCGGTGATGGATCCTGAAACCGGCGATGTGCTGATCGACGAACTCGGCCGCCGCTCCTATACGACCTCTGTCGCCTATGGCCCGACGATCGGCAAGAACATCGCGCTTGCTTACCTGCCGTGGTCCTATTGCCAGGAGGGCCGCAAGCTCAATGTCGAGTATTTCGGCGAAACCTACCCGGTGGAAGTGGCCGGCGTCGGATACAAGCCGCTCTACGACCCGCAGAACCTCAAGCCCCGGACGTAGCCTCCACGCGCTCGGGAAACCCAACAGCACCAGATATGCCCGCTCGATGAAGCGGGCATTTTCTTATCCGGCTCATGGATGTCGGCGGTGACCGCGAACTGTTGTGGATGTCGGCGCCAAACGTGCAAAGCTTTGGACCTGCTATCAGCGCAATTGAATTGAACTCATGCGCGAAACCGGCACAATGGCTGACAGTTTTAAGTCTTCCCGGTGAGGGTGCGACGAACAATCGGGAAATGGGAGACTGGCATGTCGGCAGAAAAAGTCGCGATCATCACAGCGGGCGGCAGTGGAATGGGCGCTGCGGCGGCAAGGCGGCTCGCGGCCGATGGCTTCAAGGTTGCGATTCTTTCCTCGTCGGGAAAAGGCGAGGCGCTTGCGAAGGAACTCGGCGGCATCGGCATCACAGGCACGAACCAGTCCCCTGATGATCTTGCTCGGATTGTTGAGGCGACAGTTGAGCGCTGGGGGCGGATCGATGTCCTGGTGAACAGCGCCGGCCACGGCCCCCGCGCCCAGATCATCGAGATCACCGATGAGCAGTGGCACACCGGCCTCGACGTTTACCTGATGAACGTCATCCGTTCCGTTCGGCTGGTTGCGCCCGTGATGCAGAAGCAGAAATCGGGCGCGATCATCAACATCTCGACGGCCTGGGCCTTCGAGCCCTCAGCGATGTTTCCGACGTCTGCCGTCTTCCGGGCGGGTCTTGCCGCCTATACCAAGATCTTCACCGACAGCTACGCCGCCGACAATGTGCGCATGAACAACGTCCTGCCCGGATGGATCGACAGTCTTCCAGGCACCGAGGAGCGCCGCGACAGCGTGCCGATGAAGCGCTACGGGACAAGCGAGGAAATCGCTGCCACGATCTCCTTCCTCGCCTCAGATGGCGCCGGCTACATAACCGGACAGAACATCAAGGTCGACGGCGGTCTTACCCGCTCCGTCTAGAATATAACCGGATCTGGCCGGCTCCAGCCGAGTGTCGATGGCAACATCCGGCGCTGGCTGCGGGTCTCAGTCATAACCGGTCATTTCGAGATAGCCTTGCCCCTTGGCGCTGCCTTCGAAGGTGATGGGTCCCTCCCAATAGGGGGTCACGGTGTTCATCCAGGCCTGATCGTTCAAGGGGGTCGTCGTCACGTCGAAATTCCGTTCTGGAATGCGGACGCGCCATGCAACCGGAACAGTGCGGTCTTCGATCCGTGCGGAACGAACAGGTGAAATCTCCAGCGATCCGGGCGGCAAAGGTGTTGCCGTTCCATCGCGGGAGATCCAGTTTGCCGATGTATAGCCATCTGCGCTGTCGCGCAGGCGGAACGCCATCAGCTTTTCACCAGAGTCCAGATGCAAGGAGAACCATTCCCAACCGGTCTGATCCTTGGCCAGGGGCTGCGAAGACCACTCCCGATCGAGCCAGGCCTTGCCCTCGACGCGGACAGCCTTTCCGGCGATATCGATCGTGCCCGAAGCATCGTAGAAGGGTTGCGAGTAATAGTAGCTGGCCTGCCCCTCGGCAGACTTGACGGAATAGCCGCGATCACCCTGCAAGACCAGAGGACCATTTGCCGCCAGCGTCAGCGAATAGCTGAAATCCTTGCCGGCGGCATTCAGCTGCACTTTGGCGGTCGGATCGTTTCCTGGAGGCAGCAGCCCTTTCATTTCCCAATCATCGATAAAGGCGGAGAATGGTTCAGCCACGACACCGGCCTGGCCGACACCTCCACGTCCAAGCTTTTCCGCGACGAAATGCCGATCCTTGGTCGTGACCGCCGCATGCCCCATCCACAATTGCGGGTCCGACCAGCCGGGCTCCGTTTTGGGAGCAAGCGCAGAACGGAACAGTGTCCATTGCACACCGTATTCTGTTCCATCCTCGGCCTGAAGATTGGCCGTCACGTACCACCATTCGATCCGGTAATCCGGATGGGCGCCGTGATCAGCGGGAAACAGGAACTGCCTGCCCGGTTTCGGAATTGCGAAGCCGTCGGCGGTAGAGCCCAGTCCGGCAAAACCCTGCGGAACGGCGGAAACGGGAACGGCCGCAGTGAGGATGATGGCACCAAGCACGGCCAGAAATCGTCTAGCGTTCATTCGCAAAAACTCTCAACAGTTCCGCCGGGCCGATCGTCGCCAGTCGGCGCAGCGGGATGAAAACCGACAGGATCGCTGCTGCAAGCGCCACCAGCCCAAGGATCAGCCAGTCCATCGGGAAAATCCGCATGGGCAAGCGCCAGCCAAAAGCCTCGACATTGATGATGGAGAGCAGCACCCAGGCAAGCGCAAGACCGATTGGGATGGCTGCGGCAAAGGTTGCAAGCCAGAGAGCCAGCGTTCGCAACACGTCCAGCATGGCCAGATCGCGACGCCGGATACCCATCGCCCAGACAGGGGCAAGTTGCGGCAAGCGGATACCGGACAGGGTCAGCAGGCTCGAAAACATGGCAAAGCCGGCAACACCAAGCGTAAAGACATTCAACGCGCCGGTCACGGCGAAGGTCTGGTCGAACACTGCACGCGATTGGCGCTTCAGGCTGGCCTGATCGACAATGTTCTCCGCGGGAAGACCAAATTCAGACATCAACCTGTCCTGCAAGGCGGCCGCCTCGGCCGGTGCGATGCGGACACCATATCTAAGCTTGGAAACATCGGGATAGCGTTGCGTCAGAATATCGATGCCGACAATAACCTGTCCTTTCGGATTGCCGTAATCCGAATAGACGCCGACGACCGGGATGCTCCATCCACCGGGCAAAGCGAGTGTTTTACCGATGGCAAGCCCCTTTCGCCGCCACAACTGCTCGTTTACCAGCGCACCTTCACCCGTCGCCACGCGATCCCAGACGTCGCCCGTGCCCGACAACAGCGGCCAGTTGTCGCGGTAGGTGGGATCGTTTGCCGCCGCGCCGAAAATCTGCAGGCGATCCCCGAGCACTTCGCCCTCCACACTCCAGATCGGCAGCACCGACTGTCGAATGGTTTGGAAGCCAGGCCCGCAGCCGTGCAGCCTCCTCTTCGTTACGGGCCGTGACGTAAAGCTCGGCGGCAAGCCGCTGGTCGAGCCAGCCGATGAAGGTCAGGCGGAAACTGGACACCATGGTTCCGACCCCGACATTGGCGGAAAGCGCCAGCAGGAGCGCCATCAAGGCAAGCGACAAAGCGGGCAGTTGTTGGCGCGTATCGGCCCAGAACCAGCCGGCCAAGGCACCCGATGAACGTTTCTGCAGCACAACGAGGCCACCTGCCAACACGCCCGGCAGGACCAGGGCTGCCCCCAGAAGCAGCGAACCGAGCACGGCGAAACCGACCGCAAGGCCATGCCCGAAGGTCGCGAGAAGAACAGACGCAGCAAGCAGTACCGAGCCCACGAGAAGCTGCAGCCGGATCGCTCTGGCAGAAGCACGTGCCCAGGCGAAAGGCTGCGCCGCAGTCAAAAGGGGCAGCCGATAGACCCGCCAGAGGCCTTGCGCGGAGGAGACGATCGTACCCGCAATGGCAATCCCGAGCCCCGTTGCCCACCATTCGGGCCGGATTGACAGCGTTCCGGGAACGCTGGCGCCGTAAAGGCCCTGAAGCGTTGCCGCCACCCCCGGAAGGAGAAGCGAGGCAACGAAATAGCCCATCACGACACCGATCAGCCCGGCCACAAGTGCCAGGGTCAGCAGTTCGGTGATCAGCAAAAGCGTGAGCGAAGACAGCGAAAGGCCGAGCGAGCGCAGTGTCCGGAAGGTTGCCCGCCGTTGATCGAAGGCAAGACCAATGGCGGCATAGACGATGAACAGACCGACGGCAAAAGCCAGAAACCCGAAGGCCGTGAGATTGAGATGAAAGCTGTCGGTGAGCTGGGCAACGTCGGGTCGTTCGCCTGGCGGCTGTATCGTGATCCCGGGCGCCAAGCGCTCGATGGGCGGGAGCGCGGGTCTTTGATCCAGGGCAACAACGAGACGGCTCAGTTGTCCGCGTTTGCCGAGGAGCCGGTCAGCGACGCCGATATCGACGAATCCTGCGCCATCAGGGATGTCGGCTGAAACCTTCAGCGGCATGTCCGTGTGCCCCGCAAGCCGCAGGGCGGTCGCCTGCGAGACCATGAGGAGCCCGGAATCAGACAGGAACGCAGCGAGATCGGATGTCGCCGCCTCGAAGCCTCCTGCCGTCGCGGGCATGGTCAGCGGATCGATACCGATGATGCGCAAACGCACCGTGCCGAACCGATACTCGCCCTCAATGACCGGCGAGACGTTCCAGCCTGCCCGTCTCAATCCTGCATAGGTGGCGGGTGCTATGGCCTCACCCTGCCGCGGGACCAGCTGGGTCAATTCGCTCTGATCGAGCACCGAAGCGGCGCGCGCATAGCTAGCCCGCGCCTCGGCATTGATTGCCTGAACGCCGGACCAGAGCGCCGTTGCCAGGGAAAGCCCGAAAAGCAGGGTGACAAGCTGGAGGGGATGGCGCCGCCAATGCGAAAGAAGCGCCGTCGCGGCGGTCCAGCTGCATCATGCGACCTTTCCGCCGCGCAGATGAACCCGGCGGTCGAGAGCCGCCGCAAGCCTTTGAGAATGCGTCACCAGAAGCAACGCAGCCCCTGCACTCCTCGTCAGCGACAGCATCACGGCCAGGACCGCGTCTCCCGTTGCCTCGTCCAGATTTCCGGTCGGCTCGTCCGCGAGCACCAGCGGTGGCCTTGCGGCCAGCGTGCGGCCGATCGCGACCCTCTGCTGCTGGCCACCGGATAGTTGTTCCGGGTAACGGGAGAGCAACGTCTCGATGCCGAGCAGTGTCACGAGTTCCTGCTCCCAGCGCGGGTCGTGACGCCCGGCCAACTTCGCGTGGAAGGAAATATTGGCACCCACATCAAGGGATGGAATAAGGTTGAATTGCTGAAAGACCAGCCCGACTGACCTGCGTCGATAGTCCGCCCGCCCCTTGTCATCGAGATCGGCCAGCGCCTGTCCGCTGGAGACGATCGCGCCGCTGTCGGCATGATCAAGGCCGGCGGCCAGATGGAGCAGCGTGCTTTTGCCACTGCCCGACTCGCCGGTCAGCGCCACGCTCTCACCGGCTTTGAGATCGAAATCGATACCCTTGAGGATTTCCAGGCGCCCCTCGGCGGTCGTATAGGATTTTCTGACGTTTCGCAGCGAGAGCAGCATGGGGCTCGGATCAATCATTGAGGGACTTGTACAGAAGTAGGTGATACGGCGGCTATTGTAACCCGCCTTGTCCGGCAGACGGTTTCTTTTTCACTGTCTGGCCCGTTGAGTAGAACCCGTCGAAACATTTCATATTGAAACAAGACCAGAGACCACATTCTACTCCGGTGACTGGGGATCAGATCATCGAGCTTGCGGTGACTATGGCGGCCCTGCCGAGCGTGATCGGTCTGGCAGAGACCGCCGGCTAGACCGCAGTCCCCACCAGGGCACCGATCCCTGCGGTCAGCGCCATCGCGAATGCGCCCCAGAAGGTCACGCGCGCCGTAGCTCTAAAAACGCGCGCGCCGCCTGCCTTCGCGCCGATTGCGCCAAGCAGGGCGAGAAACAGCAACGAAGCGATCGCGACCGAGTAGATCAGCATCGAGGCTGGCGAAAGGACGACCATGAGCAGGGGCATGGCGGCTCCGACCGCGAAGGTCGCAGCCGAGGTCACTGCCGCCTCGATCGGTCGGGCCGCCATGTGCTCGACAATGCCAAGTTCGTCTCGCGAATGCGCATCGAGCGCGTCGTTGGCAGTCAATTGCAGGGCCACCTGTCCTGCCAGTTCGTGGGTGAGGCCACGCTCGACATATATCTGTGTCAGTTCCTCAAGCTCGGCCTCCGGAAGCGTCTCGAGTTCCAGCCGTTCCCGCGCCAGATCGGCCTGCTCGGTATCCGCCTGTGAACTCACAGATACATATTCCCCGGCTGCCATGGACATTGCGCCTGCAACCAGACCGGCGACACCCGCCACAAGGATCTGCTGGGTGTTGGCAGATGCCGTGGCGACGCCCATGATCAGGCTTGCCGTCGACACGATGCCGTCATTCGCGCCCAGTACGGCTGCCCGCAGCCAGCCGATGCGTGACACGAGGTGGTTTTCGATGTGCAACCGGCTCATGATTTTCTCCTGATCGTGCCTTCGAGACGTGCTGCGGCCGCGACAGTGTTCGAGATCGTGCCGTATTTCCGGATATTCTTGTGCAGCAGTTCCAGCCGCTGATTGCTCTCGTCGGTGTCGACGACGAGTTCATAATCGACCGAAACGATCTTTGGAGGCGCATCCTGCCGGACCGCGTGAAGGCTGACTTCGACGCCATCAAGCTTGAAATCCAGCATGGGTGTCACTCGTTCGATGCCCTTGATCATGCAGGCGGCAATCGCCGCCAGCAGCAACTCGGCCGGGTTGAAAGCATTGGGAGAACCCGCGAGCCCCGTATCCAGTTTAACCTCGGCCATCTTGGCATTGGCCACACTGCCCTCCGTATCGATCCTGCGGGCCGCAATCCGGTATTCCAGCATGGTTGCTTCTCCTTTCGAATTGACGATGACAGATTGCCAGCTCCGATCACGCTATCACGCTGGGGCTGGGAGGGATTGACCGGCGTCAAGAGAACAGAGCGACGTCAAGCAAAAGCAGCAATACGCTCGCGGATAGCCCGGCGATGGGCACCCAGATTGCGCAGACGAACACGCCTCTTGGAGGCTCTGCCTCGCTGAGCTTGATCCAGACCAGGGCCAGGTTGATGATCGCAAATACGACCAGCGTGCCTTGCGATGCCAGTTTGACGAGGCCTTCCAGTGGCACGGCGAGCGCGACTGTACAGCACCGCATGCGTCAGCGTCAGCCGTCTCACGAGCACCTGAGGCTTGTCCGTCGCCCTCGTGGTGAGGTCTGTCATGGGTATTTTCCCTCAAGATCAGCACTGTAATCGAGTGGCAGCGACACCTGTATCGCGACACCCGCTTCACCAGGCACTCTGGGGGAAACGACAGTTAGCTTCATGCCGGTCCGGTCGGCAATTGCCTTGATAATGGAAAGGCCAAGGCCGCTGCCGCCGACTTTCCCTGGGCCACGCTCGAACCGGAGCATCAGGCGGTCCATCGCGTCAGCCGACAGGACCGGACCGTCGTTTGCGACACACAGCGCGCCATCTGGTTTCAAGCTGGCCTCGACCAGACCATCTTGTGTCCCGTGCCGGATCGCGTTTTCGAGCAGATTGCGAAAGAGGATACCTAGTGCATCTGGGTCGAGCTTCGAACGAACCGGCTGGTCGGGCAGCGAGAGTACGATACGCTCCTGATCGGAGCGCGGAAAATCCTGCACGATCATCTGCAGTACGGGCCTCAAGTCGGACGGGTTCGTCGCTTTGCAGGCGTCCCCCCTCGGCGCGGGCAAGCTGCATCAGTTTTTCCGACATGCGCATCAGGCGTTTGAGGGTGGTCTCGATCTCGGTCGCGCGCTGTCCGGTAGCCTCTTCCGATGTCTCGGCGCGGATGCGCTGGGCCTGGGCAATGGCACCTGCAACAGGCGTGCGAAGCTCGTGCGCGGCATTGGCCGCAAAGGCGCGCTCGGCATTGAACGCTTCCTTCAGGCGGTCGAGCAACTGATTGATGCCAGCGGAAATCGGTCGTAGCTCGCTGGGCAGGTGGCTATTGGGCAGATGGGGAAAGGTCCTGGGCACCGCGATGGGCGAGTTCTTCCTGCAGTCCGCGAATCGGGCCGAGCGAGCGGCGTACGACCAGAATGATGGCGAGCAGGCTGAATGGAATGACGACGACAAGCGGCGTACGAGCAGCCCAAGCAGCATCTTGCGGGAGAGCTCGGTGCGACGATCGAGTGGTTCGGCCACGGCAATCGTCAGCCTGCCGTTGGGGCTTGCCTCGTAATAGAGCTGATGCGTGTCGGTCCTGACAAAGCCAGAACTGGCATAGGGCGGAAACGTGACGACATCGGCTCCCCTGGAAGCAAGCAGCACCTGTCCCTCGCTGTTGCGCACGACGAAGGTGACATCCTCGCCAAATCGTGCCTCGCGGCTTGCATTGTTCTCTCCGTCGTCGTCCTCGTCCTCTCCGTCGTCGTCTTCATGGTCAGTGGAGTCACGACGAACATGCGTTCTCGCGCAGATCGTGACGGGCGATCGGCAGAATGCGCTGCGCCGTGGCCTTCAGCCCGTCATCGAACACCTCTTCCATTTCACCGCCGAGGCGATGCGCGGTTACCGCCGCCGCCGCCAGCCACAGCAGCGTGACCGAAATGCCCGACGGCAAGCGCCAGGCGTGTTTGAAGCGAGGTCCGCATTCTATGCCCGCCCCAGGCGATAACCCAGACCGCGCTCGGTCTCGATCACATGCGCGCCCAAGCTTCTTGCGCAGGCGGCTGACATGGACCTCGATGGCGTTGCTGTCGATCTCTGTGTCGAAGGAATACAGTCTCTCCTCAAGCTGCGCCTTCGAAAACAGCTGGCCGGGACGCTGCAGGAACGCCTCGAACAACACCCATTCACGGGCAGTCAGAATAGACTGGCCTGCCATTCAGCATCACGCTTCTGGCAGCAAGATCGATGGTTAGTGGGCCCTGGGTGATGAGGGGATTGGGGTTTCCGGTGTATCGACGGGCGACCGAGCCGATGCGGGCCGAAAGCTCTGCGAGGTCAAAGGGCTTGATCATATAGTCGTCGGCACCGGCGTTCAGCCCGGCAATCCGGTCCGAGACCTGGTCGAGGGCGGTCAGGATCATCACCGGCGTGACATCGCCCCGGCCTCGCAGGGCCTTCAGGAAGGGAATGCCGAGACCGTCGGGCAGCATGAGATCGAGCAGGATGAGGTCAAAGCAGGCCGCAGCCAGGGCGTCTCCTGCGCGATCAAGCCGCATGACCCAATCGACGGAATGGCCGTCGGCCGCGATCTGATCGCGAATGGCAGCACCCAGCGCCGTATCGTCCTCAACCAGCAGTACCCGCATTGTTGCCTCCCGTTTCACCCATCTCCTAGTCCACCCGGCACCTTACGGGAAGCTGAAGCGATGTCGCGCGGTTTGTAAGGTGGCCGTCAGGCTCTGCCGTCATTCATTGCTTCGACCCACTGAGGAAGAGAACATGAAGACCGCCATCCTGCACACCGTTGCCTTAGCCTTGATGGCCGCGACCTCCGTCCAGGCCAGCGACGACTGCGACGTTCCGATCGCCCAGTGGCAAATGCGCGAAGCCGTCCGTGCCATGGCCGCGGACCGGGGCTGGACACTGCGGCGCATCAAGATCGATGACGGTTGCTACGAAGTCTACGGCACCGACAGCAAGGGCCGTCGCTTCGAGGCCAAGATAGACCCCGCCACGCTCGAAGTGATCGAGATCGAGGATCACGACGATGATCGCTGACGCCGTTCACCACACCACGCCCCCCCACAGGAGACAACCCATGACCTATCGCAAACTCATTCTCGCTACCGGCACCTGCACTGGACTTCTGATTGCAGCAGCCAGCCTGGCTATGCCGATCAATGCGCCAAACGCCGGACTTCGCAAGCGCCATCATCCTGGTCGACGATGACGAATCCGATGGCGATGACAACCGCCGGTGGGCTTCGCCGTAAGGATGATGATGATAGCGGTCAGGTCGCAGACGAATGCGACGACGACGATGATGATGACGACGAGGGTTGCGAGGACAGCAACGGTGCCGTGCAGCCGCAAAACGACACGGCACCGGCAAATGGACTGTTCACGCCCGGCGCCAAGCCGAAAGTCCAGCTCAACTGATCCGAAGAATCCCGCACAGGAGATTATCATGAAGGCTTTTCTTGCCACACTTGCCGTCACGACGGCACTCACCATGCCTGCCGTGGCCATTGCCGGCGAGGTGACATTCACCACGACTATGAGCAGCTACGGTGGCGATGGTGCCTACCTCGCCTACTACGTCACCGATGCCCAGGGCAAATATGCCGGCAGCCTGTGGATGGCAGGCGGCAAGGCCAAGTATTACGAGCATCTGAGCGGCTGGTACCGGGCAACAGCGGGCAACACAGCCGAAATCAACGGCATCACCGGTGCCAGCGTCGGGGCTGGCCGCTCGCTCAAGATCACGGTCGACCTGGCCGATACGCTGTTTGACGCCGGTTATCAGCTGCACATCGATTCCGCCGTCGAAGACATGCGCGACAGCCCCAACGAGATCGTCGTGCCGCTGACGGCAGACGGTACCGGCCAGGTCGTGAAGGGCAAGCGCTACATTGCCGACTTCACCTATGCCCGTTGATCAAGAAAGGACTCTTGTCATGATCCGGTCGCTCCACCGTTGGTTCGGGCTGATTGCTGCTGTGCTTCTGACCACTGTCGCAGTGAGCGGCATGGCCCTGTCGGTCTTCCCGGTTACCGAGGCGCTGACCACGCCTGCCGCACAGGAGATCAGCATTGCCGACCTGGCCGCGCGCGTCCAGGTGGCTGAGCCCTCGGTGGAGCAGATCAGGCGTGCGCCGTCCGGTCGCATTACCGCCTATTATTTTGCGGGTGACCAGCCTGCATCCGCCGTGATCGATCCCGCGACAGGCAAGCCCACGGGCAGTGCAGACACGTCTGCGCTGCAACGGTGGCTCACCAACTTCCACCGCTCGCTTCTTCTGGATGATACGGGCCGGATCGTCACCGCGACGGGCGCGGGTGCCATGTTGCTGATTTCCATTTCCGGTCTCATGCTTCTTGCACGTCGCGCCGGAGGGTGGCGTCTGCTGCTAAAACCCCAGCGTGGCAGCGGCAATGGACGACTTCATGCAACGATCTCGCGTCTTGCCGTGCCGGGTCTCCTGCTCTCCTCACTCACCGCATTGTGGATGTCCGCCGGCACTTTCGGCCTGCTGCCAGAGAATACTGGTGCGCCGCCATTTCCGGCAGCGGTCAGCGGCACCGCGGGTGTCGCCCTTCCCTCCATACCGCTGCTTGACGCAACCCCCGTGCATGAACTGCGTTCGCTAAGCTTCCCGGCAGCCGGAGACCTCACCGATGTCTACACACTGGAAACAACGGCTGGCGAGGGCTATATCGATCAGGGCACTGGCGCGTTGCTGGGTTGGTCCGATTCGGGCTGGATCGACAGCGTCTCAAGCTTCATTTCGATGCTGCACACAGGCCAGGGCATGGCGTGGTTGGGTGTGCTTCTTGGACTTTCGGCGGTGAGTGTGCCGGTTCTCGGCTGGACAGGGATTTCCGTCTGGCTCGCTGGTCGCCGCGACGGCAACACGGCCTCAGTGCCCGCCGGGAAAGCCGACACGATCCTTTTGGTTGCCAGCGAAGGTGGCTCGACACGCGGCTTTGCCACCACTCTTCAAACGGCTCTGACCGCCCAAGGAGCCCTTGTGCATGTCGGCCCGATGACGGGGTTCGATCCAGCCCGCTGGCCGAAAGCACGCCGGATCATCCTGTTGGCCGCCACCTATGGCGATGGCGCAGCACCTGCGTCGGCAAGCGGTTTTATCGGCGATTTCCAACAGGCATTCCGCAAAGCCGGGACTGCCACTGGCCGTGCTTGGCTTCGGAGATCGCAGCTTTCCGTCATTCTGTGGCTTTGCCGCCGAGATCACCAGGATCGCTTATGCGAAAGGCTGGTCCCAGCTTTTGCCCTTCGACACGGTGGACCGCCAGTCGCCGCAGGATTTCGCGAGGTGGGGTCGTGATCTGGCAAAAGTGCTCGGCCTGGATTTCGACCTCAACCATCAACCCACAACACGCAAGACATGGGCGCTTTCGCTGGTGTCGCGACGAGATTATGGCGAAAACCTGCAGGCCATGACCATCGATCCTGCGTTTTGCCTTGCCTAGTGACTTCGGTCTGGCAGCGTCTCACTGGGACCGGCATGCCCAGATTTGAAGCAGGCGATCTGATCGGGGTTCTTCCCGAGGGTTCCGATTTGCCGCGGCTCTATTCACTTGCCTCCGGCAGCCGAGACGGCTTTGTCGAAATCTGTGTGCGCAAGCAGGCTAGGTGGCCTCTGTTCGGGTCAGCTCACGGCGCTGGAAGCCGGGTGATACCGTGACGGCCTTCGTCCAGCACAACCCTGGCTTTCGGCCTGCAGGAGGAGAGAGACCCGTCATTCTCATCGGTGCCGGCACCGGCATCGGCCCGCTGGCTGGCTTTGCCCGCGCCAATCGCTCACATCGGCCTATGCACCTCTACTTCGGTGCGCGCCATCCCGCCAGCGATGCTCTCTACGCCGAGGAACTGTCTGCCTGGCAGAAAGATGGGCGTCTTGCCTCCGTATCGTCGGCCTATTCGCGAACACCGTCACCTGCCTATGTGCAGGACATCCTGCGCAAGGATGCGGCCCGCCTTGGTCGCTTCATCACGTCAGGCGGCCAGGTGCTTGTCTGCGGCGGGCGGGACATGGCGGCCGGGGTTGCTGCTGCGATTACCGACATTCTCGCGCCACAAGGCCTCAGCGTCGCGATGCTGAAAGCGGAGGGGCGTTATGCCGAAGATGTTTACTGATTTGAAGCGATACGCGCTGAACGGCCACACGATGGGAACGCGCTGGTCGGCCCTGTTTCACAAGGAGGCGGGTTTTGACGTCGAGCCAACTCGCGCCGCCATGGCCGATGCTGTGGCGGAGGTGGATGGGCAAATGTCGACCTGGAAGCATGACAGCGACCTCAACCGCTTCAATGCTGCCAGAGCCGGCGAATGGATCGCGCTGCCGGAACCACTGCTGACCGTCATGGCTGCCGGTCTTGCGATCGGTCGTGCCTCGGGTGGTGCTTTCGACATCGGCATGGGTGATGCGGTGGCTGCCTGGGGGTTTGGCCCGGAAGCCGTCAATGAAGACCGGATCAAGACCTCGCGTCTTGCCGACCGCCGCCCGGCGCATCAGGTTCTGGAGATCGATCAAGCGGGCGGACGCGCCCGAAAGAATGCCGAGATGCGCTTCGATCTGAACGGCATTGCCAAGGGCTACGGCGTCGATCGGCTGATGGAGGTGGCGCGCATGCATGGTATCAACGCGGGCCTCTTCGCCATCGACGGTGAGCTGCGGGCGCTCGGCCGGCAGCCGGATAGCCGGGGTTGGGCAATCGCCATTGAAATGCCTGATCTGGAATCGCGCGCCGCCCATTCCATTGTCGAATTGCAAGATGCAGCCATCGCCACTTCAGGTGACTACCGCCATTGGGTTGATGTTGGCAGTCATCGCCTGTCACATACGATGGACCCGCAGCTCGGCATGCCGCTTGATAACCCACCGGCCTCGGCAACCGTGATTGCACGCGACTGCATGAGCGCTGACGCCTGGGCCACCGCGATGATGGTTCTTGGCGAAACCCGAGGTCTATCGATGGCAAAACAACTCGGACTTTCGGTTCTGTTCCTGCGTAATGAAAAGCAGACGGCTTTAGGCTGCGGGGTATTTGCAGAGTAGTGAGCTTGCATTCAGCACCATCTCCATCACACCGAGCGCCACGGCTCGGGTCGACGCTATGGCCTGACTAAGACGGCTTCGCGCCAATAGGAGACATGGACTGCTTCGATGTTGGAGGCTGGACTGGGGCCAACTGCGGACCATCCGCTGCTAGA
The DNA here is from genome assembly GCA_963822365.1 of uncultured Alphaproteobacteria bacterium. Taxonomy (GTDB): domain Bacteria; phylum Pseudomonadota; class Alphaproteobacteria; order Rhizobiales; family Rhizobiaceae; genus Pararhizobium. The sequence continues at coordinate 3,304 of CAWGHM010000015.1, read as the reverse complement.
CTGTTAAGGATGAAAGTGAGCACACAACAGTCGGATGCACTGGTCTGGAGTCGGCCCAAAGCTGGCAAAGACGATACCAATGGACTCACAGCTTCGGCGTCAGCATGTCAAACCGATCCCGAATGGTGGCGCAGGTATCCCCTCCAAGGCGGGCGATTGCGTCGATGACATCGGGATCGACGTGGAGCCGTTCATCGACAGCACCTTCGCGATAATGGGCGTAGATGATCTCGCCCATGATAATCTGACGTGACTTACCAAGCTCGAGCGTGATGTGGCGCCGGCATTCAAAGGATGCCGGCGCTTCCGCAATCCACGGCGATGCGACCTTGATGCCCGGCATGGCCGTCAGTCCCGCCTCTTTAAGCTCGTCGATGCCGCGAGGGTACTTCGCTGCGCATCTATGCATGGCCTCCGCGATGGCCACGGAGACGATGTTGACGGTGAAGACCTCGGTCATGCGAATATTGTGGCCGGTGTCCTTGAAGGACATGTCCGGGTTGTTTTCGACACCCAGCGCCAGGATCGGCGGGTCCGCCGACAGGCAATTGAAGAAGCTGAACGGCGCGGCATTGACGCGACCATTTTCATCGACGGTCGTGACGAGGGCTATCGGACGTGGGATGATCGTTCCGATCATCAGCTTGTAGCGTTCGCGGGCGCTGAGGGTCGCGAAGTCGAAGGACGTCATCCCGCTGTTTGCAGGGACGTCCGCGATCTGTGCTGTCATTGTCAGAGGCCTTTTATTCGAGCGGCATAGGGTGCCAGAAGGTCGCGGATATCGCGCTCCTGTCTTGCTTCGAGCATGGCTCTGCCTGCGACCGACGCGAGATGGTGGTCCATCAGTTCGTTGGCGCTGGCGGCATCACCATTGATCAACGCCTGGACGATCTGACGATGTTCGTCCACGCCGCAATCGGCAGAGTGCGGTCGGCCATACATTGACAGGATCAACGAGCACCGCGACACCACTTCCGTGACATATCGGATGAGAAGCTGGTTTCCCGTCATCCGCGCGAGCAGCAGGTGAAACTCGCCCGCAAGCCGGATTGACTCCCGATCATCGACGCCGGAAACGGCGTGTTCCTTCTCGATGAAGCTGTTCAGCGCATCGATCTCGCCGGGTTTAAGCTTTCCGGCAAGAAGACCGGTGACGGTGCATTCGAGGCCTCGGCGAACCATGAAGGTATCAAGAGCTTCCTCAAGCGACGGGTTTGCGACGTAAGCGCCCTTGTTCGGTTTCAATTCAACCAATCCTTCCACGGCAAGGCGTCCCAGCGCCTCCCGTGCAATGGTGCGGCTGGTTCCGAACGTCTCCCCGATTGCATCTTCGGGCAGACGTGCGCCTGGCTGTAATTTCTGTTCCATGATCGCCTGGCGAAGTGCGTCCTGGACGGCTTCGGTTCGCGAGGTGGGTGCGGCTGTTCGACCTTTTGCGGTTTCGTCGTTGACGGGCGGGCCTTTGCCCTTGGCGGTCGGATCGTTCACCGAACGAGCCGTTCCACCGCTCTGTGCATTGCGAGTGATCATCGTCCTGCCTTTTTCATTTCCACCCACGTGTTGAGAATATCCGTGGCTTCCCTGTCCATTTTTTGCGCACTGGGCATCGCGCGTTCGTTGACCAGTGTACCTGCCGCTTTGCGGACCTTGTCGACATCGATGGGATGCCGTTCCTTCTTCGTCAAGCCCATGAATGCTGTCCCGGCCTGATCCATCGAGGCCGCATAAAACAGGCGCGAGATGCCGGTGACCTCCATGGTGGCCACGCACATCGCGCAGGGTTCGCAGGAGGTGTACATATCGGCCCCGGTCAGGTCGACACATTCCAGGCGACGGCAGGCATCGCGCATCGCTTCGACTTCACCATGGGACGTCGGATCGAAGTTTGCCAGGGAGTGGTTCAAACCTTCGCCGACGATTTTTCCGTTCAGAACGACGACCGCACCGAAAGGCTCGGTACCGGGTTTCGTCAGTGCCTGCCGTGACAATTCCACGGCGCGTTGCATGAAGTCTTCATTGTAGGTCATTGGGTGTCCTTCCTTGGGTCTTTGTCATGCTGCTTCGGGCAGAAGCCAGGCATGCTGGGACTGCCAGTTCAACGTCAGTTCCTTGCCCGGTGTCATCGACCGCGCCTTGCGCATCGGCGGCGTGATCCTGAACCGTGTGGGTGGTGCGCGACATGAATCGAAGCTGCGCGCGGCGATCGCCCACTACACCGACCTGCCGGTGCTCGGTGCGGTCACCGAGGACCCGCGACTGGCAATGACCGAACGCCACCTCGGCCTGATGCCGACCGCCGAGGTCGACGACGCGCGCGCGCGGGTCAAAGCGATCGGCGCGCTCGTCGCCGCCCAGGTCGACCTGGCTCAGGTGTGCGCCCTGGCGGCGTCGGCGACGCCGACACCGATCGCGACGGCGGCGCCGGCGCTCGCGCCGACAGGACAGCGCGACCTGCGAATCGGCGTCGCGCGCGACCGCGCCTTCGGCTTCTACTACCCGGACGACCTCGCCGCACTGGAGGCCGCCGGCGCCGAACTGATCTTCATCGACACCCTCCACGACACGCGTCTGCCCGCACTCGACGGCCTGTTCATCGGCGGCGGTTTTCCCGAGGCCTGCGCGGAGGCGATCGAAGCCAATGCCGCGCTGCGCCACGCCTTGCGCGAGGTGCTCGCCATCGAAGCCGGCTTGCCGACCTATGCCGAGTGCGGCGGGCTGATGGCGCTGTCACGCAGCATCAGCTGGCGCGGCCGCCGCGCGGCGATGATCGGCGCCATCCCGGGCGATGCCGTCATGCAGGCGCGGCCAGTCGGGCGCGGCTACGTGCGACTGCGCGAGACCGCCTCGATGCCTTGGCAGCCCGCCGGCGGCACCGTCCACGGTCACGAGTTCCATCACTCGACCCTGGTCGACCTCGACCCGGGCCTGCGCTTTGCCTACGAGGTCGAGCGTGGGCACGGCATCGACGGCCACCACGACGGCATCGTCCTGCATCGCCTGCTCGCCTCGTATGCCCACCTGCGCAGCGCTGCCGGGGCGAACTGGGCGCCCCGATTCGTCGACTTCATTCGCCAGTCCCGCGTGCCGGCTGCAATGCCTGCCTCGGCGCTCGCCGCGTGAGAGCACATCATGATGATGACCGCCCTGCAACGAACGATCGACGTTGACGGCCACGCCGTCGCGACCGACAGCGAAGGCTATCTGCTCGATCTGAACGATTGGTCCGAGGACTTCGCACGCGCGCTTGGCGCGCCAGGAGAACCTGGCACTTACGCCGGCGCACTGGGAGGTCATCCACTTCCTT
>CAWGHM010000014.1:0-5477 GCA_963822365.1 uncultured Alphaproteobacteria bacterium | reverse complement strand
GCACCGATCCGTGTGGCAACCAATCTAACCCAATCACTATCCCGGCATCATTCCTAATCTTCAAAACATAAGCATTTCGATCCAACATTCGACTATAAGTCAATGAGCTCAAAAGCTTACGCCCCGTCAAAACCGACCGATCATCCAGTGCCAATCTCGCCTGCGGATTCCTCAACAACGCGGACCCCGGATGATCCGGCACCACTTTCCATCCTCCCCCCCAACCGTTCAACTACCGGAATCGCCTGCACAACATTCCGCATGGCCCAAAACACACATGCCATCACAATGCTATTCGTGTTGGCATCATTCTCCTTTGAAGGAATAACCGTTGGTGCCCACATCAACCCCGACCACCGCTCATCTCCACCCAACCATCCAAAAGCCTTCTTCGCTAATCCCTTAATATTCATAAACTCACTTCCCCCTCCACCTTAAAAACAAAAAAAGCCAGATTCAATATCTGGCTTAAATAAACTTAAAACGAAAACCTACCCCCCACCCTTCTCCAGCCTCACCCGCTGCTTCTTCGCAAAATCCTTATGCAACTCCATATAAACCGTACCTGGTTTCAGTTTCCCAAAGAGCTCAATTCTTAGAGACTCTAAAACACTGAACGACTTCTCAATCTCATCCAACATTTTCAAATCTAGGTATTTACTCGCTATCGCATAGAAACACCACCTCTGCAGTAACTGGTAACAAGAAATCAGATTGCCATACTTTCTGGCTAAAGCCATACCAATACCCAGGCATTTTCTAAACTTCTGCAATGTCATGTTTTTCGAAAAACGTGAATTCCCTAGTATGCGGCCCGTATCTTATCTTCATATCCGAATTTCGAAAGCATCATTTCTGCAAATTCATCCCCAAACTGATTGTTCTGTTGTCGAGAACAGCAAAAAAACAAACGCTTAACTAAGTCCCTGGGGTAAGATATCGTATTTGAGAACTTCATCGTATATTTTCGGACTATTAGAACTTGCAACGATATCAAATGCTACTATGCGTTGCTCACCCAAATAGACGATTCGATAAAGATCATCTAAATTTGGTTGCTTTCGATACCGCACGTGAGCCGGTGAATCAAGTCGTTAATGGTGCCGCGTCTTTCTTCCTTTCCTTTGTCCCATAGAACCTCCAATCACTAGAAAACTCCGGCAACTCTTTCCGAATCTGCGCAAAACTCTCCGGCTCAACACACAAACTGCCCCTTCATCCACCCCGGCTTCACGTTGGGCATGCGCGGCTTGAGGATGCGGGCGTTGTCAGCGTAGTCGGCGTCAAACACCACGGCTTCCGCGTCGCTGTTGTCGATGAGGTAGGCGATCTCGTCGGGGCCGTAACGATAGTTGACGTTCACCGGCGAGAGGCGGGCCTTCATCGCGGCGACGAAGACCAGCGGATAGCCCGCGCTGTTGCGCATGTACTGCGCGACCTTGGCGCCGGGCTTCAGGCCGGCGGCGACGAAGGCGCGCGCGAGGGCGTTGGTTGCGGGCGTGAATTGCGACCAGGTGTAGCGCTCGCCATCGCAGATGATGGCGGGATCATCGGGATCTACGGCATCGCCGACCGCGTCGAAGACATCACCGTAACCGAAGGACATTCCGTGTCTCCGAGCGTGCAGCGCCGAAAGGCTGGCGGAGCCTAGCCCCCGGACGATGCGGCTGCATCAAGTTTCATGATGCCAAGTGCGTGTAATGGGTTCTCGTTACGGCATGTGGCGTGTTCAGAAGCCGCGCTCTGTGAGCCAGCTCGCAATCGCTTTCGTTGCGACCGGCAGCAGGTCGGGGCGCTCGATGTAGTAGTGATCCGCGCCCGGCACATCGACATAGGTCTTGTCCTTGCTCGCAACCGCAGCGTGGAGGCGATGCGCGTGACTGGGCGTGCAGGCGAGGTCGGCTGTATTGTTGATGGTGAGCACGGGTACGCTGATGCGCGCGGCGTTGCGGACGCCGTTGGCGCGGCTTTCGTCGTAGCTCCATTGTGACAGCCAGGAGCGCAGCGTGGTGAAGCGGGCGAGGCCGACCGGGCCGTCATTGGCGTTGCGGGGATCGCCCAGATAGCAGGTGTGGGGGCGGCGGTCGGAGGGGTCCTGTGTGGGGTCCAGCCAGCGGACATCGCACATGGTGCCGTTGACGACGAAGGGGCGTTCGGCGTGAGGGTCGCCGGAGGCTTGCAGCTGCGCCAGTGTGGCTTTCACGCGGGCTGTTATGCGGCGGTTGCGGGCGATCTGCGCTTCGCGGAAGCGGGCGACGAAGGCGGCGCTGTAGGGCGGCTTTTCGCTGGCGTCTGCGTAGATGTTGAGGTCGTTGTCGCGCTTGAAGGGCTGGTCTTCATCGAGGATGGAGGGGTCCATCCATTCGGTGAGCGTGACGGAGCGGCTGATGTGGGCGGCGAGCAGCAGGATGCCGTCGGCCGGTTGCAGCTTTGCGGCGGTGAGATCGACGGGATCGCCGGCGGGCGTGTGGGTGATGGTGGGGTGCTCGGCCTGGTCCTGGTAGAACAGGGAGAGCGAGCCGCCGCCTGACCAGCCGCCGAGGATGATCCTCTCATAGCCGAAGCGCTTCTTCGCATCCGCGATGCAGGCGCCGAGATCGAGCACGCATTTTTCGAGAATGAGAGCCGTATCATTTCCGCGGTAGCGGGTGTTGCAATAGATGACGTGGTGGCCGGCATGGGCGAGCGCCGTCACCAGCGGCAGGAACGAGCCGCCGCCAATCGGATGGCTGAACAGGATGGCGGTGCGCGACTCTCGGTCGGACGGGCGGATGCGCATGCATTCGACGAAGACCTGGCCTGAGGGGCCGCCATAGACTTCCTTGATCGGGCCGGGATCGGAATGGACGTAGCCATAGGGCTCTCGGATCACCGACATGCGCGTGCCTTGCTGCTGTATGGCAGAGCATAGGTGGGCGCCCGGCCAAGTCCATGCGCGCTAGCGGGCCTGAACGCGACGACAACCTGTCTTCCTTGATAGCTGGACTGCGCAGGGCTTCCTGCTTCAAGCTATGCCGTTCGCATCGCGGAGCGTTTCATGGCGCAGAGCCCCAATGGCATTCACCACCTCGCCTTCATGGCGGGCGACATCAAGAAGCACATCGCGTTCTTTTCGGAAGTGATGGGATGCCCGCTGGTGGCGCTGTTCGACATGCATGGCGTGCCGGGCGGGCTGCATGCCTTCCTGCGGATGGACGATCATTCCTACTTCTCGATCGTGCAGCTGCCGAAGGTGGACGAGATACCGATCGAGCTGGGCAAGACGCATGCAGGCAATGGCGCGCTGCCGTGCGCGCCGGGGACGTTGCAGCACCTTGCCTTCCGCGTGGCCACGGATGCGGACCTTGTGGCGATGCGGGATCGCATCCGCAGCCATGGCGTGAACGTGCTGGGGCCGATCGATCATGGCATGTGCCGGTCGATCTATTTTGCCGGGCCGGATCAGATGACGCTGGAAGTGGCGACATCGCACGAGCCGATCGATCCGGAGAGCTGGATTGATCCGAGCGTGCTGGCCAAGGCCGGGATTTCGGATGCGGAGGCGGCGCGGTTCCGCACGCCGGCGGCTTATACGGGGCCGAGCCCGGTGGCGCAGCCGGCGTATGATCCGGCGAAGCCGCACATGGCGTATCCGAAGGAGATGTACCTGCAGATGCTGAAAGCGCCGGATGCGGCGGTGACGGCGGCGGGCTCCTATCCCAATCCGCCGGTTTCGAAGCCGCGCTGAAACCTCACTTGGGCGAGGTCTGGTAGCGCACGGTCACGCTGTCATTGGCGGGGACGGTGAGGATGAAGATCGGCTGGCCGTTCTTCTTGCCGGCCTTGTGATCGGCGCGCGTGAGTTCCTGCTCGTCGTGCAGGAAAAGCCGCACTTCGATGTCGATGGGGAAAGCGCGCGCGTTGGTGACTTCGATGCGGCTGACTTCGTCGAAGATGCGGGTGCGGCGATTGAGGCCGCGCACGAGCGGCACGGTTGGTCGCCGCTTTGACACTTCGACGGTTTCGCGGATCTGGCGGATCTGCACGTCCGGCGCGCCGGCAAGCTCGAACTCGGTGATCTCGTCGATGGTGATATCGCGCAGCTGCGTTTCGGCGGCGAGCAGGCGCTGGGCAGAGTTGACCCTTGCCCACCGTCTCGAAGATCTGCACGCGGCCGGACGGCAGGGGCAGGCCGAGATTGTTCTTCTTGTCGTTCTTCGTCCGGATCAGCGCGGGCATCGGCTCGTAGTCGAAACGTGTCGTTGGCCGAGACGAAGAACTGGTAGAGGCGCTTGACCGGAACGTCCTCGCGATCGAACAGGCGCACCTGCTTGGCTTGTCGGCTCATGATGCTGGTGCGATCCGGCACGCGATAGAGCTTCAGGTCGCCGAGGTCTTCCTGAATGGCGGTGACGGCAACGGCGACGTCCTCAATGGACTCCTGGCGCTTCTGGGCTGTGACGACGACCATGTCACGCGTGGCGTAGGAGAGGCCGGGCGCGAAATTGGTGAAGTCATCGATCTCGGGCACGATAGGCGTGTCGCTGGTCGAGCCCTGCGGCCAGCAATAGGCCAGGATCGGTCCGCCAAAGTCGATGGGTTCGACCTCACCCGTCGTCGTGGTCCACCCGGCCCGCAACGATCTGCACGCGCGCATCCTTGAAGGAGACGCTGTTGCTGTTGGCGAGGGTGATCCAGGCGCCGAGGTCCATCTTGTTGCTGGAAGTGGCCGTGCGGTCGGCGACATAGTCGGCGGACCAGTCGAAGCCGGTCGAGAGATAGGACAGCTGGACAACCGCCTCGATCCGCTCGGTCACGCGGGTGAGCACGGAGAGCGTGGGCGAGGCTGCAAGGCCCGAGGCGCTGGTTTCGAAATCGAACATCTCCTGCTGGCCTGTGCAGCGCAGCGCTTCGATGCCGTTGGCGGTTTCGAACACCACGCCCTCGCCGGCGGAGCGGACAGTGGCCGGCGTGCGGGTGACGCGGCCAGTAATGGGGTCGGTGCGGTTAAGCAGGACGCGATCCTGCTGGCCCAACGCCGCATCGACCAGCGCCGACGGGCTGAGCAGCATGGCGTCGCGGTTCTTTTCGATCACGCCGGACGGCAGGCCCGTGACGATGGCGGTGGCCGGCTCGATGCCGTCCGCCACGCCTTCGAAGCGCAGGCGATGTTCGCCGGGCGTGAGCACGACACGGCGGGTCTCGGTGATCAGGGTGAAGCCCTGCAGATAGTCGAGATCGAATTCCGCCTTCGTTCTCGCGATAGGGGTCACGGTAGACGGTGACCGAAAGATCAACCGGCGGACCGGCGATGACATCCTGCGCCATGGCAGCAGGCGGCGCGGCCTGGGCGATGAGCCCGGCCACGACCAGCCGCCAGCTGAAACGGGGCAACCGCATGGGCGTCCGCCTAGTAGGTCGAGTTGAAGACGGCGGTGACGTCCGTCGTGCCGTTGGCGGGTACGGAGACCTTCCATTCGGCCATGTCGGCGTTCGGC
>CAWGHM010000013.1:0-243259 GCA_963822365.1 uncultured Alphaproteobacteria bacterium | reverse complement strand
GCACGGCCTTGCAGCAAGGGCTGGACTACAGCATCGACTATGTTGACGGGCGACTGCTGACCAACCGGCCGGTTTCGAGCTTCAGCGCCGACAACTCGCTGGTCAGCAGCGACCTGCTTGGCGGCAGCGCGGTGTATCTGCAGATCGACTACGAAACCGTGCTGGAAGGGTTTGAGCAGACGGCTACGGGTGCGCGCGTGCGGCAGGCCGTCGGCGAGCGCCTGATGGTGGGCGCGACAACGGTCGACGAGGACCAGCTCGGCGGGCAGTACTCGCTGAAAGCGGCCGACGCGGAATATCGATTGGGCGATGGCTCCCGCCTGGTCGCTGAGTTTGCCTCCAGCGAGGGCAATAACTCCGTGGTATACGTGAGCGACGATGGCGGCCTGACCTACCAGGCGGTCTCGCAGGCAGCCGACAGTAGTGGTGATGCCTACAAGATTGCGGCCGAGATCGACGCCGGTGACTGGTTTGGTGCCAGGGATCGCCTGCTGCTTAACACGTACTTCAAGCACCTCGATACCGGCTTCTCGGCCAACAGCGTGACCAGCGAACAGGGTTCCGAGAAGAGCGGCATCGGCGCGAGTTACAAGTTCAGTCCAGCCAGCTCGCTGCTCGGACGCTTCGAGAGGCAGACGCGGTTACTCGATGGCAGCGAGAATACGCTCGGTACCTTGCAGTGGAACTTCCTCCGTAACCACTGGGGTATCGCCGCCGAGATCGAGGATCGGGCGGGCGAGGCCATTGAGGAACGAACGGCCGCATTGCGCATGACCTACCGCTGGTCGCCGAGACTCAGCACGACGTTCGAGCACCAGCAAACGCTGGCGGGCCTCGAGAATGACCAGTCAAGCGTTGGCATCGCCTATCGGGCAACGCAAAAACTGACACTCGATGCCAATGCAACCGATGGCACCAAGGGCCAGTCGGCGCAGCTCGGCGCGCAGTTCGACTGGCGCGGCAATCGACTTTATGTTGCGCAGCAGTTCAACGACCTGGCCGCCAACGGCATCAGCAATAATCGCCTGGTCGGCATCGAAGCGCCGTTCGGGCCGGACGGTGCCGTTTACAGTGAATACCATTGGAACCGATTGCCGGTCGGCGATCAGAAGCAGGCGATGTTCGGCGCAAGGCAACGTTTCCAGGCGACCGAAGGCCTGAGGATCGAGGTGTCCGGCGAGCACAGCGCGGAAGACTCGGCGGGCGTCGACACCGGTGAACGCTACGCCGTGTCCCTTGGTGCCACCTACGATAACCAGGACGGCATCACACTGTCGACGCGCAACGAATACCGCAAAGACAGCCGCACGATTGCCAGTGAACAGTTCCTGTCGACGAGCCATGTGAAGATGGCGCTTGGAACCGACATGTCGGTGCTCGGGCAGTACCGCTTCAGCAAGAGCGAGTCCAGTGCGCAGATGAGCCGCAACATCGACTTCACCGAGGCGAGCATTGGGCTTGCCTATCGACCGGTTGAGCACGATCGCCTCAATCTGCTGACGCGCTACACCCGGCTCAACAATACGCCGACAGAATTCCAGCTTGCCGGCGCTGTCACCAATCGACCAGCGATATCTTTCTCGGTCGACTGGTCCTACCAGCTGTCGCAACGTATCGAATGGGTCGGCAAGCAGGCGCTTCGCTGGAGTGAAAGCGACGACGATCCGCTGAGCGTCCGATCGCAGACCTCGCTGACGATACAACGGCTCAACTGGGACATGCCGAAGAAGTTCCTGTTGGGAACGGAGTTCCGCCTGATGGACCAGGACATTGCTGATGACCGGCGCAGTGGTTTCGTGACCGAGTTGATGTGGGAAGGCCTCGATCCGGTTCGGCTTGGCCTTGGCTACAACTTCTCTGATGTCTCCGACAACGAGTACGTCGACTACAACTTCTCCACGCGAGGTCCCTTCCTGCGCGTACAAGGTAAATTCTGATGACTGCTACCGCGAATTCTGTAGAGCCTCGGCGTGCTGACGCCAGCCAACGACGCGGAAATCCCGTTGCCTCGGCGGTTTCTCAAGGCGCTGGACATCGGCGTTCTGCTCATAGCGTGCGCTATCTTCATGCTGTTTCTGGCGCTGCTGATTCGTTTTGTCTTTCCGGAAGGCACGCGATTGTCCAGCCTGTCGTCGGGCAGTGAAGCCGCTGTTATCGCGACAGTCCGTGCCGGTGATGTTGACATCACGGGCGGCGATACTGACGGGTTCGGTGGTTTCATTGCGCAGCTCGCAGATATCCGTCGCGAGGTGAAGATCCGACCAGCCGACAGCATCGCGTGGACCGCGGCGCGCGCCGGCGCGACGGTGCGCAGTCGCGACGCCGTACAAACATTTGCCAATTCGCGGGCGCGTGTGGACTTCACGACAGACAACGAATTACGAATTGGTCAGAATTCGCTCGTTGTATTCAGGAGCGGCGCGGCCGATCCCTTCCTGTCTCGTCGCGAACCGGCCGATTGTTGTCATGGACGGCGAGATATCCGGCACGGTGCACGCCGAGTTCGGTGCGCTCGGCGTGCAGTTTCCGGCCGGGCTGGTCGAGCTGAGCGCGTCCGGCAAAACCAAAGAGGACGTTGACTTCCGCGTCGGCGTTAACCCGGACGGGTCGTCAACGATCGCCGTCTATTCCGGGCAGGCAGACGTCAATATTGCCGGCGATCACTATAAGGTCGCTGCCAATGAGGGACTGACGATCGCCGAAGATGGCAGGACCTCGGGCGCACGCGGCCTGCCGTCACTGCCGGTGGTACGCGGCCCGTACGACAATACGGTGCTGAAATACCTCGAGACGCCGCCGCGCGTAAGTTTCCGTTGGAACGAAGTGTCCGGCGCCCAAAAGTACCGGCTCGAGATCGCTTTGGATCGCCAGTTTGAAGAGATACTGGTCGATGAGTATCTCGGCGAGATGTCTTTCGTGCATGGCAACCTGTCATCAGGCGACTATTTCTGGCGTGTCAGTGCGCGCGATGGCTGGGTACAGGGTCCGTCGACACTAGCGCGCCGCATTAGCGTCGTACGCGACGCTGTTCCGCCAAAGCTCGAGCTGCAGCCGGTTCAGGAATTATTTGCCGGCCGCTATGTCCTGCGCGGTCAGACCGTGCCCGGCACCAAGGTATTCATTCTCGGACAGATCGTCGAGGCGTCACCTGACGGCTACTTCGAGTATTTATTCAGTCCCGAACCCGGTACTCATTCGATCGTGGTCGAGTCCATCGATGCGGTCGGCAATGTTGCCTACAGTTCTCAAGTGTTCCACGTCCCCGGTTCCACCGGTAGGAGCGAGTAAACATGTCTCGATTCAGTTTTCCACTTCGCCTCAAGGTGCTACTCACCGTGTTGCTGCTCATCATGGTTGTGATGAGTATCAATACCAGCACCATGGCGAACCTCTTCCGCGACGACAAGACGACGTATATTCGCGACCTCACGGCTGTGATGGCAATCCACGTTGCCGAAGAATCGGACACCTTGCTGCGACACTATGTTTCCAACATGCGTGCCTTCGGCGACGTCATCTACGATCCAATGCTCGACCCTGATACGAAACAGCAGGTGATCCAGAGCATGTTCCGCAACTATGAAGACATCGTGGCGATCGTCGCGCAGCGCGACGGCACCGATCCGGTCACCATTTTCGATACAAGCCAGTTGACCCGGCTGGATGTCAGTCGCGAGGCGTTTCTCGAATACCGGAAGGAGCATCCACTGCCCCAGGGCCGGTCCGAGGGAATCGACGTTTCCATGGAACGCATTCGGGACGACCTCAACCTGCTGCGACTGGTGGTGCACATTCCCGCTGTCGAGGGCCAGCCAGCGTCCAGCCTGGCCGCGAGCATTCAGATCGACCGGTTGTCGGCCGTTGCCGCGCGCTCTCGCGGTTTTAAAGCCGCAATCCTCGACAGCACCGGCCAGCCCATCTTCCAACAGGAGGCAGAGCTGGCTGCCTCGCGGTCCTTCTGGACGGAGCAATTGAAAAACAGCTCGAAAGCGGCGATCGGCACGGCGCTCGAATTTGAGGAAAACGGCATAGCGATGATCGGGGCCTACGCGCCGCTGGCCGATGGCGCACTGTGGGCAACTATTCAGATTCCGACCAGCGTGGTGTACCTGACGGCCCGGGACCTGTTGTCCAATCTCAAGAGTCGTCGCGTTGCTGCTGTTTGCCCTGGCCGCGATTGCGAGCCTGATCTTTGCGCGACGTTTGACCAAGCCGCTGGAGCAGCTTTCCCAGGCGGCCGAAAAAGTCGGTAAAGGCGAATTCGAAGTGCGCGTCAAGTCGCGCTCCAGCGATGAGATCGGCGCTTTGTCGCGATCTTTCAACCAGATGACCGACGAGCTCAGCGAGCGTGAGGCGAAGCTCGCAGGAGCCAACGCGGCACTCATACAATCCGAAAAGCTCGCTGCCTTTGGACAGCTCGGCGCGGGTATTGCGCACGAAGTCAAAAACCCGCTCGCGGGTATTCTCGGCTATGCACAGCTGACGCTACGCAAACTGGATGAAGACAGTCCCTTCAGAAAGAACCTCAAGATCATCGAGACAGAGACCCGCCGCTGCACCGAGATCATTTCCAACCTGCTGACATTTGCCCGGCAGGAAAGCACCAGCATGCAGCCCACGTCGATCAACCAGGTGGTCGACGCAGCGATGCAAATCGTCGATCACCAGCTCGGTGTCAATAACGTGCAGATTACCAAAGAGTATGCCGACGACCTGCCGCACTGCGAGGCCAACGCCAACCAGCTGCAGCAGGCCATCATGAATTTCGCGATCAATGCGCAGCAGGCGATGGGCCTGGCCGGAGGCAACCTGATCGTGCGCACGCGCCAAAACGCGCCGGGCGGCGTGATCATTGAGGTCGAGGATAACGGTCCCGGTATCCCGGAGGAGATCCGCAGCAAGATTTTCGAGCCGTTCTTCACGACGAAGCCGGCCGGCCAGGGTACCGGCCTCGGGCTGTCGGTAACCTACGGCATTATCAAGGACCACGGCGGCGATATCCGCATTGAGGACGTTCAAGGCGGTGGCACACGGTTTGTCGTCACATTGCCCACAGCGGCCTCCAAGGCCGCCTGAGGGGCCTGATTTTGGGGCGGAATGTGCGGCAGATCACGCAAAAAAGGCTGCGGAATTGCTCCAATAGGCCAATGAATACCGTGGCACAGCCAGCCGTGCAGGCTGACAATTCGTCCAAAATCCCGGTGCTGGTCGTCGACGACGACGCCAGTATTCTCGGTGTGGTTTCCGAAGTGCTGGAGGATGACGGTTATGCCGTGACGACGGCATCAAGCGGTGAACAGGCACTCGCGCTGCTCAATGAACAGGAATTCTCGCTGGTGATGTCGGACATTCGCCTGCCGGGTATGAACGGTGTCGCCGTGTTGGAGCACATCAAGCGTGTGAGTCCTCGCACCCACGTCATCATGATTACCAGCCACGCCTCGCTGGAGACCTCCATCGACGCGATCAAACACGGTGCGTACGACTACCTCTTGAAACCGTTCGAGGACCTGGCGCTCATCTCGAGTGCCGCGAAACGGGCGATCGAATCGTTCCAGCTCGACGTTGAGCGCTCGCAGCTCATCCGTTCGCTGAAACTTTCCAACAAGGAGCTCGCTCGCCTGAACGGCGTGCTTCACGGGCTTGCTGTTCGCGACGGCCTGACCGAGCTTTTCAACCATCGCTACATTAACGAGTTGCTGGACAAACACATCGAAAAGTCGATGCTCGAGGGCGCCGAGTTGTCACTGATCTTTATCGACGTCGACAAGTTCAAAATATTCAACGATGAGCACGGTCACCAGAACGGCGATATCCTGTTGCGGGAGTTGAGTGCCCTGATGCGCGAGAACGTCCGGAACAAAGACGTAGTGGCCCGCTGGGGCGGCGAAGAGTTTGTCATCGTTTCGCCGACCACCGATGAAAAGACAGCCGCGCTGCTGGCGGATTCGCTGCGACAGTCCATTGCCAGTCATCGCTTTATGAAAGGAGTGCTCGGCGAGGACTCACAGGTGACCATTAGCGCCGGTGTTGCATCATTCACCAAGTTCCGCACCAAGCCGACGCTGATTGCAGCGGCGGATGCCGCGCTGTACGCGGCGAAAAACAACGGCCGTAACCAGGTCCGAATCGCCGCCTGACGGCTCCACGTTCGATCCTCCAAATCCGAATTCTGGCGCGATTTGCTTAGCAAATCGCCGCACAGTGTTGCGTCGAACCCGTTCGCCATGAACCGCTTGTTCCTGCACGGCAGCGTTTGCCGGCAGGGCCGACCGCGATTTGTCCTCGGCGAATACGCGGTTCTACGTAGCGCGGCGAACGGGCGCCGGTGACAAAATGCGTCGGAGGAGGGCATTTCCTTCGCGGAGACCTGTCATGACAACGCGTCCCGAAGTGGCGGAGAACCTGGACCTGTTTGCGAACGCGAGGGGCCAGTTTGAGCGGGCCTTGTACTGGATCGACGATATCAAGGCCGGCATCATCGACTACCTCATCAATCCGAAACGAACCGTTCACGTCCGCTTTCCCATCCACATGGACGACGGCTCAATACGGACGTTCCACGGATTTCGGGTGCTGCATAACCGGGTGCGTGGCCCCGGCAAGGGCGGTATTCGTTACCACCCGCAGGTCACCGAGGCGGAAGTCGCGGCGCTCGCGGCCTTCATGACGTGGAAAACGGCGGTGGTGGACATCCCTTTTGGCGGCGCCAAAGGCGGCGTCGTCTGCGACCCGAAAAAGCTGAGCCGGGATGAGCTGCGGCGCATCACGCGCCGCTTCGTGGCGGAGCTCGGCGACGCCATCGGTCCGCATACGGACATTCCGGCGCCCGATGTCTACACCGACTCGCAAACCATGGCGTGGATCTACGATACGTTTGACGCACTGCATCCGGGAGAAAACAACCTTGCCGTTGTGACAGGCAAGCCGGTGGAACTCGGCGGCTCGGCGGGCCGCGAAGCCGCCACCGCGACCGGCAGCCTGTACGCGACACAGCAACTGCTGAAGCGCGACGTGGTCCCCGGCCTGCAAAGCATTGAAGATGCGCGCGTCGCGATCCAGGGCTATGGCAACGCCGGGGCTATCGCGGCGCGCCTGTTCCATGATGCGGGCGCCCGCATTGTGGCGGTGAGCGATTCCCGGGGTGGTATCCGTAATGACGCCGGACTGGATCCAAGAAAGGCGCTGGCGCAGAAGAACGCGACGGGCAGCGTCGCGGACCTGCCCGGGACGACCGCGATCAGCAACCAGCAATTGCTGGCCATTGACTGTGACATCCTTATTCCCGCCGCCCTCGAGAGCCAGCTTCGCGCGGACAATGCCGGCGATGTCAGGGCCAGGCTGGTCATTGAAGTGGCCAATGGTCCCCTGACGCTGGCGGCGGATACCATCCTGCAACGTGACGGCGTCATCGTGCTGCCGGATATCGTCGCCAACAGCGGCGGTGTCATCGTCAGCTATTTCGAATGGGTGCAGAATCTCGAGAACCAGCGCTGGGACCTCGACGACGTTGAGCGCCGTCTGCGGAAGAAGATCAATCGCGCCGTGGATGACACGGTCGACTGCTGGATCCGTCTGAGTGAACGGCCACGCGGAGGCGAGTCGATCGCCCCAACATTGCGCGACGCGGCATTGGTATCGGCGATCAACAGAATCGCCACCGTCGTTCTGCAGCGCGATATCTGGCCCTGAGGAAATGACCGGGCCGTGTGACAACGCGGCGAGCGCTTAGCCTTCGGGACTGCAAATCGCCCTCCAGGTGCAGTATTGTCACGCGAATTCGCCACTCAGAGGATATCGCCATGGGCGAGAGCCGCGTCTATCTCTACGGTATGACCTTGATGACCACCAGCTATCGCCTGGCATCCGGCTTTCCGGCGGCGGGCACCTACGGTGAGATCGACGACGGTCATCGACTGCCAGGAGGCGAGACCGGTACCTGTGCCGTGGTGCTGGCGAGCCTCGGCCTTGACGTTCAAGTCGATGGCAACCACCTGGGGCGAAACACCTACCCACAACTCACTTCCTTTTTCCAGTCGCGCCGGGTGTCGCTGGACCTGATGACCTATGACGCCGATTTCGATGGCCTGGAGGATATCGTTTTTATCGATCAGCAATCGCGCACAGCGTTTGGCCGGTTTGGCGCCTTCTTTGCCAGCGATGCGCCGCCGCGCTGGAATCGTCCCGATGAAAAGGCGATTCAGCAGGCACAGGTGGCAGGGCTGGACCCCTTTTTCCTCGAGGAGTCGGTTGAAGCTGCCCGTCTGTGCCGCAAGCACAAGGTGCGCTATGTCACGGTGGATTGCCCCGCTGACTCGGAAATACACCGACTCGCGGCCGTCAGTATCCTGTCGGAGGAGTTTCTCCGCGGCCGTTATCCGGAAAAACAACCCGAGTCGCTGTTCGCGGAATACGCGAGCGGCCACGACGGGCTCATAATTTTCACCTTCGGGGAAAAATCGCTGTGGTTCGGCCGCGATGGACAAGCCGCGCAGCGCTTGGCGTCCTACCAGGTCGCCGCCGAAAGCACCCTGGGTGCCGGGGACTCGTTCAAGGCGGGAGTGATCTATGCCCTGGCCAGGGGTATGGGCGATTCAACGCTTGTACGATTCGCTGCGGCGACGGCTGCCGCCGCCTGCATGCGCTACCCGATCGCACTGTACCCGCCGACGCGGGCAAGAATTGCCGAAGTAGCCGGGCAGTCCTTCGGTCTGGGCGATGCCTGGGCCCTATAAAACAAGCGCCTGATCGGCCTGCGGAGCAATGGCAAGGGCCGCGTGGCGTTCGAAGCTGCCTCCCGCACGGGCGGCGCAACTCGCGCGCGACCCGACATTTTGTCGAATTGGACCTGCTCGAGGTCTCGTAACATTCCGAATTTTCAGGCAGTTACGGGATACTTCGAATAATTTGGCCAGATTGACTTTCAAAGCTCCGAATACCTGTATAAAACCTTATGAGAAGCCTCCAAAGAGGCTGGCAAAGCCAGGTCGCGAAAACGACTCCGAGGATGCATGACGGTGTCATGCAATTGCCATGTAACAAGACGATAAAATAAGACAAAATAAAAGGTATGCGCCGCGTGTTACGTTCCTTAGAAAAGCCAGATACCGACCCAACGTATCTCGAATTTTTCGGGCTGACACGGCCGCCTTTTTCGCGCCTTATCGAGACGGCCCAGCTGTTTCATTGCGAGCAATATTCATTGCTGATGCAGCACCTGGCCAATGCAACGCAGCACAACGATTCCTGTGTCGTCGTATGCGGCGCCAATGGCTCAGGGAAATCCACGTTGCTGGATCATTTCATCGGCGGTCTCGATGATCACACCTATTTTGTTGCCATCAACGAGACCTGCCGCGGCGAGGCAAATTTCTACAGCGAGTTTCTGACGCAAATCGGCTTTCTGGAAATTGACGGCACGGCGGCCGAGCTGCAAAACATCACGAAAGAGTTTCTTGTTTATCGTGGCAACGCCGGTAACCCGGTTCTTTTAATTATTGACAACGCACATCTGATCGACCCGATTATCCTGGAGCAGCTTCGACAAATTGCTGCAATAGAAGTCAATGGTCGACGTGTGCTGAGCCTGGTGCTTGCCGGTAACGCAAACCTCGTGCGCGTTATCGATGCACCGGCGATGAGTCAAACGCGCTTTTATCACCACGTCGTCTTCAATATTCGAAATTACAGCGAAGAGGAAACGGCGAGTTACGTCTGGCACCGCCTGAACCTGGCGGGTGGCAATGATGGTGTGAAGATCGCGAACGAGGCGCACCCGGTCATCCATCGCTATTCGGGCGGAATACCGCATCTGATCAACACCATCTGCGATGACATGCTGACTGAAGCGTTCGGGCTGAAATCGCGGGTCATTTCGGAGAAGATCGTCCGCGCCGCCGCGACCAAGCAGGGACTCATGCCGCATGTCGTGCCATTGCATGGAAGAGGACGGCGAAAAACTGATCCCGACTACGAGCGCGTGGCCGAAGTGCCAAAAACCGATAAGGGCGACGCGAAGGGCGAGCCGTCGGCGATGGCGGCCAAAGACCTGCCCCGGCTGGTTTCCCAGCTGACGGAGCAACTTGCCGACCTTCGCGCAGACAAGCTGCGCGCGCTCAAGGAAATTGCGGCACGCAATGAAGACATCGGTGCCTTGCGGAACGAGCTCAACGCCCAGACGGCGGAGCTGGAAGCGCTGACGCATTCACTCGTCGTCGACGGTGGCGAACTCGGACAGTCCGGGCAGGCCCTGTCTGACCGCTCGAAGGCGTTGCAGGACGACTCTGCTGCTCTGAAAGAACTCGCATCCGAACTCGAAAAAGAACAGCGCACGCGAAAGGCCGCAGAAAAAGAGCTCGAACAGCTCCGTGCGAGTGGCGATGAGCGCGCCCATCGTGAACGAGAGTTTGAAGCCACGATTCATAACCTGCAGGCGGAGCTCGAGTCGGCGGACGATCGCGCCGCCGGTTTGGAAAAACTCGAAAAAGCGACAGCGGAACTGAAAGGTGAGCTCGACTCCAAGAGTCAGGAGCTAAATGCTCTGCAGGAAGACCTGGCTGCACGAAGCGAGGCGCTGGCGAAGCTCGAGGCGCAGCTGGCGGAGTCGCAGGAGGACTGCGCAGCCGCCTACCGACGCATCGAAGTACTCAAGGATCCGGAAGATCTGAATGAGATCGCAAAACGTGCCGATCAGCTGGCGGCGAGCCTGGAGGACGAAAAACACAGCCGTACGGCGGCGGAAAACGAGCTCGCCGCAGTTGCGGCAACGCTTGACGAGTTTGCGAAGAAAGACGAAACGCTGCGGGCCACCGTCGCCGAGCTCGAATCAGCGCGCGCTGCGGCGGAAGAACGGGCAACCGACTTCGAGTCACTTGAGGAAAGCACGACGCTTCTGCAGAAGAATTTCGAAGAACTGTCGGAAGAGGTCAATTCGCTGCGTGAACAGCTGACGTTGCGAGACGAAAACATTGCGCACCTTGGCCAGCAGTTGGAACAGTCAGAAAGCGCATGTCGGATTGCGCAGCAACGTCTCCTCGAGCTCAAGAGCCCGAAAGAGCTCGAGGAAATGGCAGCAGTGCATTCGCGGGTTGTTGGCGACCTGGAGAAGGAGCGGTCCGCTAGAGAGGCCGCGGAGCAAGAACTCGAGACGGCGTCGTCGACCGTCGAAGAGCTGGATAACCTTAAACAAGACTTGCAGTCAACGATCGATAATCTGCAGGCGCAGATCATGACAGCCGATGAGCGGGTCGCGGAGCTCGAGGCCCTCGTCAGTGGCTCTGCGGCGCTCGAGGAAGAGGTCGGGGCAAAGTCGGAGGAACTGGCGTCGTTGCGAGAGCAGCTCGAGCACCGGGAAAAGGACTTCGTCAAGCTGGAGAAGCAGCTGGCGGAATCGGACGCGGCCTGCGCGGCGGCTGAAAGCCGCATTGCCATTCTCAAGGATCCGGAGGACCTGCAGGAAATCGAGAAGTTATCGGATCGCCTCGCCGGCGAACTCGACGAAGAACAGCGGGCACGAGAAGCCGCCGAAACCGACCTCGCGTCGGCTGTGGCAAAGGTTGACGATCTGCAGCAAGCGAAAGCCGCGCTGCAGGACACTGTTCTCGACCTGGAGGCGCGGCTGCAGGTCGCAGACGAAAGGGCCGTCGGCTTTGACGCGGCCGAGAAGGCTGCGGCGGGCCTCGAAGACGAGATCGCGCAGCGATCCAGCGAACTGGATTCGTTGCAGCAGGAGCTGGCTGCAAAAGACGAGGCGGTGAGAGAGCTGGATACGCTGCGTGAGGAACTGGCCGCGCGCGATGAGGCCCTAGTCGCGCTGGATTCGTTGCAGAAGGAGGTGTCGGCCAAAGACGAGGCGATCGCCGCTTTGCAAGCGGAGCTTGATGACGCGCAAAAAGATGTCGAGTCCGCACAAAGCCGTATCGCCGTGCTCAAGGATCCAGAAGACCTGCAGGCAGCCGAGCGGCGATCCGATGAAGTGGCCGCCGAGCTGGTCGAGGAGCGGCGTGCGCGAGAAGCAGCTGAGGCGAAGCTCGCGAAAGTCTCGGCAAAGGTCGACGAGCTGGTCGAACTGAAAGAGGGCTGGCGGGCCACGATTGAGGATCTGGAATCTGATCTCAAAGCGGCAGAAGAAAAGGCGGCCGAGTTCGATGTCCTGGAGCGAAGTAACGCGGCGCTCAAAGAATTGGTAGAGGAAAAGACGGACGAGCTGGATGCGCTGCGCGACCGGCTTGCTGCAGGCGGCGCCGACGCGGGCGGCCACGAGCAACACGCCATGGATTTGCAGGCGTCGCGCAAAACGAAAAAACGCGGTGCTGCCGCGGTCGAACTTATTGGCAATCTGACGAAGGACGGTAAAAAGTCAACGTCAGACTCCACTATCTATCCTTCGCACGTCGTTGAAATGTTTGAGCAATCGGTCAGCGACATTCCGGCGTATCAGGCGCTTAAAAAGTTCGACTCGCGGTTTTACGACAAGCTGGTTGCGAAGTACAAGCAACTCATCGCGCAGGATCTCACTGACAAACAAGTCAATGATGCGCTCAGGGCAAAGCAGGCCAGGTTGGTCGAGAAACTGCTGCCGCGGGCATCGGACGACGCCATCGTTGCCTATGCCCGGTCGATAGTGGACCAGCTTGACGAGTTCGATCAGTCGAATACGGAGCCGAGTTATGAACTCCTGGTACCCGTCGGCAAACCCGGCAAAGGCGAGCCGCCTGCCTTGTCAGAGAAGTCTCGAAATGCCGAACTTGCCGTGCTGGAAAAGACTCTGAAAACCTACGATGCGAATACGCGCATTCCGAGGGAAGCAACGGTCTGGCCAGACCTTGAGCCAATATTCGCCGAATTGTTCCAGATTTACGGGGAAGAGAACGTCTCGGCGCTGCAGCACCTCGAGGACCCGGGCAACGACAGAAAGCTGGTTTGCCGGATCAGCCGGGCACTGTACGCCAAGGTTCTGGAGCTACCGAAACGACGAGCGGCGAAAGCCCTGCGCTGGTTGTTGCACTCGTAAGGACGGATTTTTTCCAGCCATGCCGGCCCTGGATCGGCATACCGGCCGCTGAGAGCGGCCCGCTTGTCAATCACCGCCTGAATTCGACCGCCGCGCTGCCGCTGCACACCAGGCAGCCGACCCCGTCGCGCGGCAACGGGTCGGGACAGACGTTTGCTTGTCACGATTCAGCTCCCTGCAGGACTAGCTCGCGGACGCAGCGGCGGAGCAGCCTGCGGCTGCTGTGAAAACCGGCTGGATCGCGCCAGTTCTCGCGAGCTTGAGCCTACTGTCGAGAACTTCGAGCCTAAGGAGTAGAATGACGAGATCGTTGTTCCAGGGATTCGCGCGGTCGGCAGTGAAGTTGCCGCCGTCATTGCCAATTTCCACAAAGAGGCCGGGCATATCGGGCACATCGAATAATCGGGAACAGGTAAATAACAACAGCGAGGCCTGTAATAATGAGAACTTTACTTTTTGCGTTCATGTGTTCGGTTCTGAGCTTGATCGGGACGGGAGATGTAAGGGCGCAGTCCGAGCCGGAGACGGTCTCGAGCGACGAGATTTCGAGAGCTCTCGATAAGCCCGTGACCAGGGGGATCCGCGTCAGAACGAAATCGAAAGTCGATCTGAACATCCCGTTCGAGATCAATTCCAGTGACCTGAAACCCGAGGCGGTACAGCAACTCGTGCAGCTCGAAGAGGCGCTGCAAATGGAGCAGCTCGCGAATTTTCGTTTTGCGATTGTCGGGCATACCGACGCATCCGGGTCCGCGGCGTATAACCGAAATTTATCCAGGGCACGCGCGGAATCGGTAACGAAGTTCTTGATCGACCGCGGCGTCGATCCCGTGCGGCTCGAAGTGATTGGCAGGGGCGAGGACGAGCTGCTGCATCCGGATCAACCATTGCACGGCGCGAACCGTCGAGTCGAAATCAGGAATCTCGGCGAGCAGTGAGCTGCGCCACAGCGGATCGCCGCACCAACAGGGGAGCCATAAGAATAATGAAGACACGGTATCTGAGATCGATAGCAGCGCTGGCCATCTTTGCCACGATGGTTGCGAATGCGGAGCAAAGGGCACTGCTCGTCGGGGTCGGTCGCTACGAAAACCCTGAACACAACCTGCCCGGGATTGACCTCGACCTGCAGACGATGGAGGACACGCTCCAGGTTATGGGCTTCGAGCCGTCACAGATTCACAGCCTGCTGGACGAACAGGCGACAGCGGCAAACGTCGAAAAGGAGATCGCAACCTGGCTCACGGACGGCGTGCGTCCGCAGGATCGCGTAATTTTTTACTTTAGCGGCCACGGCAGTTACGTGCCTGACTACGACGGTGACGAGCCAGACGGTGTCGATGAAGTGCTCGTTACACACGATGTCAAAAAAATAAAACGGGACGGCAAGCGTTCACTGTCCGGCGTCGTCGTTGACGATGTCCTGAACAAGCTGTTGAGTGAAATACCCAGCAAAAATATCATGACGATCGTCGATGCGTGTCATTCCGGTACGTCGACGCGCTCATTCATTCCGGACAATCGCAGCGTGTCGTCCGAGGCGATGTACGCGAGGACCTTCACCTACGAAGGAATGCCCGAGCCCGAACGCGATTATTCCACACGGGGTGTCCCGGAGACCGTCGCATACAACTATGTATCGATTTCTGCGGCGGACGATGACGAGCTTGCGATAGGCGGGATACGTGGCGGCATGTTTACGCTGGGGCTTTCCAACGCGATTACGGAGGCGGCCAAGTCCGGGTCGTCTATTACCGTTCAGGCGATACGTGATCGCGCGGCCGAGTTCATCGAGGCGAAACTCGACAAAAACCGAGTGCATCATCCGCAGGTCACCGGCAATCGCGACCTGGCGGCCGGATCGCTGCAAATCATCCCGCTTGCCGCGGGCAATGGTCCGAAG
The DNA here is from genome assembly GCA_963822365.1 of uncultured Alphaproteobacteria bacterium. GTDB lineage: Bacteria > Pseudomonadota > Alphaproteobacteria > Rhizobiales > Rhizobiaceae > Pararhizobium. The sequence goes on along the minus strand of CAWGHM010000013.1, from coordinate 228,344 downwards.
CGAAAGCGTGTCGAGAGCCTCGTTTCGGCGCAGGAAAGCAGCTTCGAATTGCGGGCAACCAAGCCGGTCTACGTCGTTGACGAGCCGGTAGAGTTCTTACTGGACCTACCCGATAGCGGCTACCTGAATGTCGTTTCAGTTGATTCCGAAGACAATGCGACAGTGCTGTTTCCGAATCAGTACCATCTCGACAATGCGGTGGTGGGCGGACCCTTTACGATACCTACCCAGCGAATGACCTTTGAACTGCCCGCGTCGGAACCGCTCGGAACGACGCTGGTGGCGGCCTTTGTGACAAAGGATCCTGTGCATTTCTACAATGAGACACTGGACGGCCGGGACGCAGATGGCAATATCAACGTGGATTTCGCAAGCCTGTCGGGCACGGCGGTGCGAGCGATCAAGGTCGCACAAAAGGCAACGAAATCATACGCTGCGATGATCGACCTGACGGTGGTCGCACAATGACGAGTATCAGGGCGGCAGAGTCGGCGTGAAATACAAAAACCACAGAGGCGTGACGGGGCTCGCCGGGGACAGCAGGGTGTGAGTGATGCTGCGAGCCGTAGTCCTGCTACTTGCTCTTTTTGCCGTTGGCACCGCCGACGCCCAGGATCGTATCGCACTTGTCATCGGCAACAGCAATTACAGCGAAGGCCCACTTCCTAACCCGGTAAACGACGCCAGGTTGGTAGCAGCGACCTTGCGTGAGGTCGGTTTTGACGTTGTCGAACAGCTGGACGCAGACGAAAATACGATGGAACGCGCCATCCAGGATTTTGGCGATCGCCTGGAGAGCGCCGGCAAGAAGGCGGTCGGGCTGTTCTATTATGCCGGTCACGGGATGCAGGTTGATGGCGTGAATTACCTGGTACCGATCGGCGCCGCCATCGATCACGCTCGTCGGATCAAGACCGAAGCGGTCAGTACCGATATCGTCATGGACACGTTCGCCTATGCGCGCAACGAGCTCAACATCGTGATCCTCGATGCCTGTCGCAACAATCCGTACGCCAGCAGAACGCGATCGCCCAACCGCGGCCTGTCGCAAATGACCGCGCCGACCGGCACCTTGATCGCCTATGCAACATCACCCGGCAATGTCGCGAGTGACGGTGACGGCGACAACAGCCCGTATTCAGCTGCACTTGCGGACGGCATGTTGCGTAAAGGCGAATTGATCGAACAGATGTTCAAGGGCGTGCGCCGCAGCGTAAAGACGGAGACCAATGGCGCGCAGGAACCGTGGGAAGCCTCGTCGCTGGTCGGGGATTTTTATTTCAACGAGAACGGCGAGGTCCGGGCCGTTGAGCCGCCAACGATCATCACAACGGCCAAGGCCGAGCGCGAGACTCGATTCTGGCTGGGCATCAAGGACAGCGCCGTGGTCGAGGATTTCCAGGAATACCAGCGGCAATTCCCGGGTGGCACGTACGAGGCCCTGGCACGCAATCGTATTGCGGCCTTGCGTCAATCAGATTCGGTGACACCGGCGTTAACAGCAAAGGTTGAGACGACGCGTTCGCCCGCAAAAGTTTTCGACTCGGCGAGCGCCAGGATCACCACTCGCAACGTCGCGACCCGGGTCGCCGACAAGCAGTGGGAGTGGAGTGCCTTCATCGAAGCTGCACCTGAGGTGATCGACCATGTCATTTGCGTCGAGTACACGCTGCACAAGACCTTCACACCCCAGGTCCGCAAAGTGTGCGACAGGGAATCCGATGCGCAGCCCTACGCGCTACACACGGCGGGGTGGGGGACCTTCAAGTTGCGTATGCGCGTCATGTTCGACGACGGCAGACTGGCGAGACGCTGATAGGGAGAACGGCAATCCGGACGGGTTCCGGCTTGCCGAAGACCGCGACGCGATGGCCGCCATGGTGCTGTCGGCGAAGGTTACGACTGGTTTTACGATGCCTCCGACGCCGACCGCAGAAACCGTGTGCGCACGCCGATCACGGACGGGCTTTCGGGAAAGCCCTGGGTCTACCGATACAAGGATCTGGCGAACTGGTGGAGCGAGCTTCATCACGACCGCATGGATGGCGTGGAACTGGCAGGCCCGACGGCGTGGGTGCCGGGCTCGAAGCCGATCTGGTTTACCGAGGCCGGCTGTCCGGCGATCGACAAGGGGGGCAACCAGCCGAACGTCTTTACCGATCCGAAATCCTCGGAGACGGCGGTGCCGTATTTTTCAGGCGGCGGGCGCAGCGATGCGATGCAGCGGGCTTTTCTCGATGCGCAGCTTGGCGTCTGGTCGGCACCCGATGCGCCCGACTGCGTCGATCCGGACCATATTTTCGTCTGGACCTGGGATGCACGGCCGCTGCCGGCCTTTCCGGAGAACATCGAAATCTGGTCGGACGGAGGCAACTGGACGACCGGGCACTGGCTGAACGGCCGGCTGGGGGCGGGCACCGCCGGCGATGTGATCCGTGCGATTCTGGCCGACCATGGTTTCGATGCCGCCGACACAAGCTGCGTCGCCGGCGATCTCGGCGGCTATCTGCAGGCAGAGCAGGGCTCCGCGCGTGAGGTGCTGGAGCCGCTGATGGCGGCGCTGCAGATCGATGCGGTGGAGGATGGCGGGATCTTGCGGTTCCGCTCGCGGATGCGGCTTTCGGCACCGGCCACGACGATTTCGGTGCTTGCCGATCTCGATGACCAGGCTCTGGTCGAGGAGACTGCGCGGGCATGACAGCGACTATGCCGGCGAGGCCATTCTCGACCATTTCGATACCCGGAAGGACTATGAAAAGACCACGGCGCGATCGCGCAGCACCACACCCGGCAACGGCCGCGTCCTGCGCCTGTCTCTGCCCGGCGTGCTGCATGAGGGGGCTGCAATGGCCTGCGTCGAGGACGGCTTGCGCGATCATCAGGCGACGCGGCGCAGCACGCGGTTTTCGCTGTCGCCAGCGATGGTTGCGCTGGAGCCGGGCGATGTCGTGACGCTTGACGGCGGGCCGGATGGTGTTTTCCTGGTCAGCCGGATCGAGGATGGTGCGGTTCGTGCTGTCGAGGCGCGGGGTTTTGTTCCATCGGGCGGGAGCGGTGCGCCTGTCGCGATCGACACAAGCCGTGCGCCCCGGCAGGTCTCGGACGGTTTCGATCCCGTGGTTCACCTCATGGACCTGCCGCAATACGAGGCGGGCGATGCAGCCGGCTTTGCCCGCGCCGCGGTGTTTTCGCGGCCGTGGCATGCGGTGACATTGTCCTCCTCGGCCGGGCTGGATGGCTACCGGGCGCGGGCAAGGCTGGACCAGCCGGCGCAGACCGGCCTGCTTGCGCAAGTGCTGATGCCGGGAGTCAGCGGGCGTTTCGATCCGGCTGGTATCGTCGTGCTCGACCTGCATTTCGGCGGACTTTCCTCGGCATCGACGATCGCCGTGCTCAACGGCCAGAACCGCATCGCTGTTCGGGCGTCAAACGGCACCTGGGAAATCATCGGCTATCGCATGGCGGAGGAAATTTCCGCCGGCCGCTGGCAGCTCTCGGGGCTGTTGCGCGGGCTGCATGGCACGGAGGATGCGATGATGTCCGGCGCGGTGGCAGGCGCTGCAGCGGTGGTGCTCAATTCCGCGGTCAGACCTCTGGGGCTTGCCACGGGCGAGGCGGGGCAGGCGATGAACTGGATTGTGGAAACGAGCGGACAGGCGGCAGCGCCCGTGGGGCCGTTTGCATTTGTCGGCGGATTGCGCGCCGAGACACCGATCGCGCCGGTGCATCTGAAAGCGCGGCGGCAGGAAGCGGGCGATATCCGCTTTTCCTGGGTAAGACGCGCCCGGCGCGATGCCGATCACTGGCTGGACGGCGATATCGCGCTGGACGAGCCCGAGGAGCGCTACCGGATCGACATTCTCGACGGATCGGCGATCAAGCGCAGCATCGAGGTTCTGCAGCCGGACTGCCTCTATCCCGTGAGTGACGAACTGGCGGATTTCGGGGCCGTCCAGACGGCGGTCTCGATCCGTGTCCGGCAGGTCGGTGCGAAGGTTGCGCATGGCCTTGGCGCATCCGCCCTGCTTTCCATCGGCTGAACGTTTCAAACGGGCAAGACATGTTTCAAATCAGGAGAGCGACATGAGCGAACTGAAGAACTGGTATTTTTCCAAGACCGTCTGGGGGGCCGCAATTGCAATCCTCGCCTCCTGTGCCAATCTTTTCGGCCTGGAGATGAGCGCCGGCGATCAGCACGATCTGATGGAACAATTGACGGCCATTGCGGCTGCAGCGGGCGGCATTATTGCGATCTGGGGGCGTATTGCGGCCAGCAAACGATTGCGGTGATCGGTCGCGGCTGGCCGCCCCGCCGACATTCATTTACCATTCAGACTGGATCGGTTATTGCATTGACCCAGATAACTCCCAGGTTGAAAGTGCTTTCATGTCCTCACCCTTGATCATAGCAACGCTTGCCGCGGGCCTAGCCGGATTCGCACCGCCAGCGCTTGATGTGCCATCAATGGCTGTTGGCGTAGATGGTGATTGCGGCAATGCAGCGGCACGGGTCGTGGCTGAAACGGGCGGTGAACTTCTTTCGGCCCAGCCGACGGGCAGTGGCGAATGCGTCGTCACGGTGCTGATCCCCGGCAATGGCGGCCGGCCGAAGAAGGTGACCATGCGCGTCCCGATGTAGAGCCCCGATTTAGGGGAAGGGGGCGAAGCAGTAACGAGACCAAGGGAGATCGGACTTTCATGCGCATTCTGGTGGTCGAAGACGACGTCAATCTCAACCGGCAGCTGACGGATACGCTGAAGGAAGCCGGTTATGTCGTCGATCAGGCGTTTGACGGCGAAGAGGGGCATTATCTCGGCGAGGGCGAGCCCTATGACGCCGTGATCCTCGATATCGGCCTGCCTGAAATGGACGGCATCACTGTCCTTGAGAAATGGCGCGCGGCCGGCAAGGTGATGCCGGTGCTGATCCTGACTGCACGCGACCGCTGGAGCGACAAGGTATCCGGCATTGACGCCGGTGCCGACGACTATGTGACGAAGCCCTTCCATGTCGAGGAGGTGCTGGCGCGCATCCGGGCACTGATCCGCCGCGCGGCGGGCCATGCCAGTTCGGAAATCGTCTGCGGGCCGGTGCGTCTCGACACCAAGGGATCGAAGGCGCTTGTCGATGGGGTCGCGCTGAAACTGACCTCACACGAGTTCCGGCTGCTTTCCTACCTGATGCACCATATGGGTCAGGTGGTCTCGCGGACGGAACTGGTCGAGCATATGTACGATCAGGATTTCGACCGCGATTCCAATACGATCGAGGTCTTCGTCGGTCGGCTGCGCAAGAAGATCGGCAACGATCTGATCGAGACCGTGCGTGGTCTCGGGTATCGGATGCAGGCGCCGGGTGCCGCCAGCGCGACCGCGAAATCCTGACCCGCATGCAAGAGCGGACGGAGAGGATGCGCGACGACGCAAGCACGGATGGCGGGCTCGCCCGGCCGGTCGTCGTTGCAGCATCGCCCGGTTTCGGCGCGCGCCCATGAGTGTGCGGCCGCAATCTCTGACAGCACGCGTTCTTCTCGTCTCGACCATCTGGGCGGTGCTGGCGCTTGTCGTCATCGGCGTCGTCATCTCGACGCTCTACCGGCAGGGATCGGAGCGCGGCTTCCAGGACCTTTTGCGCGCCCAGCTCTACAATGTCATCAATTCCATTTCGGTGAACGACACCACGGTGCTCGCCGGCAGTCCGCAACTGGGCGATCTCAGGTTTTCGCAGCCGCAGACCGGCTGGTACTGGATCGTCGAGCCGATCGGCGAGTTCAATACGCCGCCGCTGATGTCGACATCGCTCGGGTCGGGCAAATTGCCGATCGCCAGCGTCGACGAGGTGCCCTTCGACATCCGCTACGAGCGCTTCTACACGACAGCGGATTCCTTCGGCAATCTGGTGGAAGTGGCCGAAACCGAAGTGGTTCTCGACATTCAGGGGCATACGGCGCGGTTTCGCGTGGCGGGCAACCGGGATGTGCTCGAGGCCGATATCAACGACTTCAACCGCAATCTCTATATCGCTCTGGCGATTTTCGGCCTTGGCGGCCTTGGCATGAATGCGCTGGCCATCCTCTTCGGCCTGCGACCGCTCGACCAGGCGCGCCGCTCTCTGGAGAAGGTCCGCGGCGGCGAAAGCGAACGGCTGGACGGCGAGTTTCCGCGCGAGATCCAGCCTCTGGCCAGCGAAGTCAACGCACTGATCGACAGCAATCGGCGCATCATCGAGCGCGCACGCATGCAGGTCGGCAATCTCGCGCATTCGCTGAAAACGCCGATCGCCGTGCTTTTGAACGAATCCCGCGTGCTGGACGCCCCCCATGGCGAACTCGTCAAGGCGCAGGCGGACGCGATGCAGATGCAGGTGCAATCCTACCTCAACCGCGCCCGCATCGCCGCCCAGCGCGAATCGGTGCTGGCGCGCACGGAGGTCGAGCCTGTGCTGGAGCGGCTGGTGCGCGTCATGCGTCGCCTGCACGCCGACAAGACCTTCGTGCTGTCGGTCTCGCCGCCCGGACTGGTTCTGGCGATGGAGCAGCAGGACGTCGAGGAGACGGTCGGCAACCTTCTGGACAATGCCGCGCGTTATGCAGCCTCGCATGTGTTCCTGACCGCGCAGGCCGCGGCAGAGGGAATACAGGGGCTGGATCCGGGGCGCCGGCAGTGGATCACGATCGAGGTGGAAGACGATGGGCCGGGGCTGGAGCCGGAGCAGATCGCCGTTGCCATCAAGCGCGGCAAGCGGCTCGACGAAAGCAAGCCCGGAACAGGACTTGGCCTGTCGATTGTCAGCGAGATTGCCGGCGAATATCACGGCACGCTTGGCCTTTCCCGCGGTGACAGGGGCGGGCTGAGGGCGCTGCTGGTGCTGCCCGCCGTTTCCTGAGGAGGGCTGGGCGTGTCTTTTTTGACAGGATGCGCCGCAAAATCGCAATTGCGTGCCGAGTTGCGATGGCTTTTATTGCCTGTGGCTTCGGGGAATGCAAAAAGATAGTCTGCCATGGAATCGACACGGTTTCCGTTCGCTGGATGCTCTGGCTGGAACGAAGCCGCGAAAGCTGGATAGCTTGACAATGATGAAGACGACCGCCGCCACGATGGGTACTCCGCTCCGGATCGCTGTTTTAACGATCGCCGGCATGGTCTTGCTGGCTGGCTGCGGCTCGGCCTCCAGCAGCAAAAGAACGACACTTGCCGGCGGGTCGATCGGTTCGGGACCGCTGATTGCGGCACTGGATGGCGGCGTGATCGGACGCAGTGCCGGACTTGAGATCGGCAAGGCCGACCGGCAAAGGGCGCTTGAGGCCGAGTACCGGGCGCTGGAAGCCGCACCGGGCGGACAGCCGGTTGCCTGGGAAGGCTCCGACATCAGCGGTTCCGTCGTTGCGGCCGCGCCCTATCAGGTCGGATCGCAGAACTGCCGGCAATACAGCCATACGGTCACGAGCAAGGGCCGGCAGACTGTGGCGCGGGGTGCCGCCTGCCGCAATGCGGATGGCAGCTGGACGCCGCTCAACTGAATATCGGCACGCGCTGATCCGTTCCAAGGCTGTTGCGGCGAAACGCCTCAAATCTTCGGCATTACCGGTTTTCGAGTTGGAATACGGCGTGCCGCATAGTAATTGAGCAAACATGCTGTTCTGGATCCTAGTTGCTATCCTGACGGCGGCCGTCGCCGTCGTTCTGCTCCTGCCCCTGCTGCGTGCAAATGCACGAGCCGAGGCCCCCCGCAGCCATGACGTCGAGGTCTATCGCGATCAACTGGACGAACTCACCCGCGACGAAAAGGCCGGGCTGATTTCCGGAGATGACGCCGAGTTCGCGCGCGCCGAGGTTGCCCGCCGGCTGCTGGCGGCGAGCGACGCGGTCAAGACATCTCAAGTGCGGGCTTCTTCGGCGCGCACCAACCGGCTGGCGCAGCTCTGCGTCATCATCGTGTTGCCGGCGCTGGGGCTCTGTCTCTACCTGACGACGGGCAGCCCGGATGTGCCGGATGCCCCGCTTTCGGCGCGGCTCGCAAACCCCGGCGACGATGTCAATATCCTGATTGCGCAGGCCGAACAGAAACTTGCCAGAAATCCGGAGGATGGAGCCGGATGGGAGATTCTGGCGCCGATCTACTATCGTACCGGTCGGATCGAGGATGCAGCGGTGGCGTTTGACCGGGCCATCCGGCTCCTGGGTCCAAGCCCCGCCCGACTCGGCGGTTATGCCGAAAGCCTGATTGCGCTGTCCGGTGGATTGATTACCACCGAGGCGCAGACGGCCCTGCAGAAGTCGCTGGTGCTTGAGCCGAACGATCCGCGCGCAAAGTTCTATCTGGCGCTCGCACTGAAGCAGGAAGGCAAGAAGGCCGACGCACTGGCCGCCTTCAACAAGATTGTTGCACAATCGCCAAAGGATGCGCCCTGGCTGCCGCTTGTCAATGACCACATCGCCAGCCTCAAAGACGATGCAACGACCGCGGATGCCGGCACACAGGCCAACGATGCAGCGCCCGGCAATCCGACATCCGACGATATCGCCGCGGCCGAGACCATGTCTGCCGGTGATCGGCTGTCAATGATCCAGGGCATGGTCGACAGCCTGTCCGGCAAGCTCAAGGAAAATCCGGCCAATTTCGAAGGCTGGATGCGGCTGGTGCGCTCCTACGTGGTGCTCGACCAGAAGGACAAGGCCGCAGATGCGCTGGCGCAGGGACTTGCAGCCTTTCCGGCTGATGGGGCAGAGGGCAAGCAACTGCTGGCTCTCGCCGACGAACTGGGCTTGAAGCCTTCGGGGATAAGCAAATGAGCCGCAAGCAGAAGCGTTTGGCAATCATCGGCGGCGGGGTTAGCTTCCTGCTTGCCTCCGTGCTTCTGGTCATGTTCGCGTTCAGCCAGGCGGTGGCCTATTTCTACATGCCTGCCGATTTGCAGAAAACGCAGATTGCGCCGGAAACGCGCATTCGCCTTGGCGGGCTTGTCGGCGAGGGCTCGGTGAAGCGCGGGCAGGGATCGACAGTGACTTTCACGGTCACCGATGCAGTCGGGACGGTCAACGTAACCTATACCGGCATTCTGCCCGATCTGTTTCGTGAGGGGCAGGGCGTCGTGACCGAAGGCAAGTTCGTTGCCGGAAGCCCGGATTTTGTTGCCGATACGGTGCTTGCCAAGCATGATGAGAACTACATGCCGAAGGATGTTGCCGACCGGCTGAAAGAACAGGGCGTCTGGCAGGGCGAGGAAGCAGCCAAATGATCATCGAACTTGGACATTATGCCCTTGTTCTGGCCCTGGCGACATCGATCCTGCAGTCGCTGCTGCCAATCTTCGGCGTCTTTCGCGGCGACCGCTCGCTGATGCAGATCGGGACGACCGCGGCGCTGGCGACGTTCGGCCTGGTCGCGCTGTCTTTCGCAGTCCTGACCTACGCCCATGTGACCTCTGATTTCTCCGTGAACAATGTCTGGGAAAATTCCCATTCGCTGATCCCGCTGATCTACAAATATTCCGGCGTCTGGGGCAATCACGAAGGCTCGATGCTGCTCTGGCTTCTGATCCTGGCTTTCTTTTCAGCGCTGGTGGCAATATTCGGCAGCAACCTGCCCGAGACGCTCAAGGCCAATGTGCTGGCCGTCCAGGCCTGGATCGCCACGGCCTTCACACTGTTCATTCTTTTGACCTCCAATCCCTTCGCACGGCTGGTGCCGGCGCCGGGCGAAGGTCAGGATCTCAACCCGGTTCTGCAGGATATCGGCCTGGCGATCCATCCGCCGCTGCTCTATCTCGGCTATGTCGGATTTTCGGTCTGTTTCTCCTTTGCCGTTGCCGCCCTGATCGAAGGGCGCATCGATGCTGCCTGGGCGCGCTGGGTCCGGCCATGGGCGCTGGCGGCCTGGACGTTTCTGACGGCTGGGATCTCGATGGGATCCTACTGGGCCTATTACGAACTTGGCTGGGGTGGCTGGTGGTTCTGGGATCCGGTGGAAAACGCGTCCTTCATGCCCTGGCTTGCCGGTACGGCACTTCTGCATTCGGCGCTTGTGATGGAAAAGCGCGAGGCGCTGAAGATCTGGACCGTGCTTCTCGCGATCATGACCTTCTCGCTGTCGCTGCTGGGCACATTCCTCGTGCGTTCCGGCGTCCTGACCTCCGTGCACGCCTTTGCGACCGACCCGACGCGCGGCGTCTTCATCCTCATGATCCTGATCTTCTTCATCGGTGGTGCGCTGTCGCTTTTCGCCTTGCGGGCGACACACCTGAAGGCCGGCGGGCTGTTTGCGCCGATCTCGCGCGAAGGCGCATTGGTCTTCAACAACCTGATCCTGACGACGGCGACGGCGACGGTGCTGACGGGCACGCTTTATCCGCTGGTGCTGGAGGCTCTGACCGGGACGAAGATTTCCGTCGGCGCGCCCTTCTTCAACATGACCTTCGGACTGCTGATGCTGCCGTTGCTGATGGCTGTCCCGTTCGGACCCTTGCTCGCCTGGAAACGCGGCGATCTGCTCGGCGCCGGGCAGCGCCTGTTTGCGGCGGTGGGTGCCGGCCTGCTTGTCGGGGGTGTCATTTACTACATTGAAAATGGCGGACCGATCCTGGCGCTGTTCGGCATTGCGCTCGGCTTTTACGTGTTTGCCGGATCGCTGACGGACCTTGCCCTGCGCGCCGGTGTCGGGAAGGTTTCGGCCTCCGTTGCGTTTCGGCGTTTCAAAGGACTGCCGCGCTCGGCTTTCGGAACGGCGCTCGCCCATATGGGGCTGGGCGTGACGATGATCGGCATCGTCGCCGTGACCGCGTTTGAAACAGAGCATGTGGTGGAGATGAAACCCGGCATGACCACGCAGGCCGGCGGCTATACGCTGCGCTTCGACGGCATGCGACAGGGCAATGGCCCCAATTTTACCGAGGAATCCGGCCATTTCACCGTCAGCAGCGGCGGGGTCAACGTGACCGATATGTGGTCTTCGAAACGCATGTATACCGCAAGGCGCATGCCGACGACCGAGGCCGGTATCCGCAGCTTCGGGGCAAGCCAGCTGTACGTCTCGCTTGGCGACGACATGGCGGATGGCGGCGTCGTCGTGCGCATCTGGTGGAAGCCGTATATTCTCTGCATCTGGGGCGGCACGCTGTTCATGATGCTGGGCGGCATGGTTTCGCTCAGCGACCGGCGCCTTCGCGTAGGCGCGCCGTCGCGGGCAAGAAAGCAGAAGACGCTCGTTCTGGAGCCGGCAGAATGATCCGCCGCGTGGCTCTTGTGCTGGTTCTGTTGTTCTCAGCAATGCCGGCCTTTGCCGTCAATCCGGACGAGGTCATGGCCGACCCGGCGCTTGAGGCTCGGGCGCGGGCGCTGTCGGCGCAATTGCGCTGCATGGTCTGCCAGAACCAGTCGATCGACGATTCCAATGCCGAGCTTGCCAAGGATCTGCGTGTTCTCGTGCGCGAACGCATCAAGGACGGCGATAGCGACGAGGCGGTGATCGACTATGTCGTCTCGCGCTATGGCGAGTTCGTGTTGCTCAATCCCCGTTTCGAGACGAAGACGCTGCTTCTGTGGGGCGCGCCGTTCGTATTGCTTTTGGCCGGCGTGACGGCAATGGCCGTTGCAGCAAGACGCCGGAACGGCAAGGTGACGGGAACGGCGCTGTCTGCAGACGAGCGTGCGCGGCTGGCGCAGGTGCTGCGCGATAGCGAGTAGCAGGTAGAATTACCGCTATCTCTTTCTCAACATTACCAATTTTCATGTCTCGGACACAAGTCCGTAAGGTGCGTTCGACTATTGCTTTCCCATCGGCTGTTCCTCCAGCGCAGCCAGACATGAGAGAAAAGGCAAATCGGATGTTCAAGACCCAATCACTGCGTCCTTCCCTGAAGACCGTTCTGAAAACCACGACTGTCGCGGGCCTCGCGGCTGTCATGCTCTCCACCGGCATTCCTGCTGCCGTGACAAATTCGTTCGCCGCCGCCGTCAAGGTCGAGGCGCCGCAGGTTCCCAGTTTTGCCGATGTCGTGGACGCCGTTTCACCGGCCGTTGTTTCCGTGCGCGTCCAGTCGCGCGTCAACCCGGTTTCCGACGATGCCAGCAACGGCTTCAGCTTCAATTTCGGCGGCCGCGGCTTCGACGAACTGCCGGATGATCATCCGCTGAAGCGCTTCTTCAAGGAATTCGGCGGGCCGAACGGCCTGAAGGCGACAAGCGCGCAGAGCGTGGTCAGGGCCGCACGGCGGCATGCACGGCAAGGGTCGTCTGCGTCCGACATCGCAGGGCTCCGGCTTCTTCATCTCCGAAGACGGCTACCTCGTCACCAACAACCACGTCGTTTCGGATGGTTCCGCCTTCACGGTCATGCTGAATGACGGCACCGAACTGGACGCCAAGCTGATCGGCAAGGACAGCCGCACCGATCTGGCCGTGCTCAAGGTCGATGACAAGCGCAAGTTCACCTATGTCAGCTTTGCCGATGACAGCAAGGTCCGCGTCGGCGACTGGGTGGTCGCCGTCGGCAATCCGTTCGGCCTCGGTGGCACGGTGACAGCCGGCATCGTCTCGGCCCGTGGTCGCGACATTGGCTCCGGCCCCTATGACGATTACCTGCAGGTCGACGCGGCGGTGAACCGCGGCAATTCCGGCGGCCCGACCTTCAACCTCAACGGTGAAGTGGTCGGCATCAACACGGCGATCTTCTCGCCCTCCGGCGGCAATGTCGGCATCGCCTTTGCCATTCCGGCCTCGGTCGCCAAGAACGTCGTCGAGGACCTGATGAAGGACGGCGAAGTTTCGCGTGGCTGGCTCGGCGTGCAGATCCAGCCGGTCGACAAGGATGTTGCCGAATCGCTCGGCCTTGCCGAAGCAGGCGGTGCACTGGTCGTGAAGCCGCAGGCCGGTTCGCCTGGCGAAAAGGCCGGCATCAAGGAGGGTGACGTTGTCACCGCGGTCAACGGCGATCCCATCAAGGGACCGCGTGAACTCGCCCGCATGATTGCCGACATGCGTCCGGGCAGCACGGCCGAGGTGACCCTGTGGCGTGACGGCAAGGCCGAAACGGTCAAGCTCGAGATCGGCACCCTGCCGGAAGACACCAAGGAAGCTTCGGCCGGTACGGACCAGTCGCAGCCCGAGGAAACGCAGCCATCCAGCGAAAAGGCACTGGCTGACCTCGGGGTTACCGTCTCGCCAGCCGAAGATGGCACCGGTGTGACGATCTCCTCGGTCGATCCTGACTCCGACGCCAGCGACCGCGGCGTCAAGGAAGGCGAAAAGATCGTTTCGGTCAACAATCAGGAGGTCAAGTCCGCGGACGACATCCTGAAGGTGCTCGACAGTGCCCGCAAGGACGGCCGCACCAAGGCCCTGTTCCAGATCGAAGCCGAACAGGGCAGCCGCTTCGTGGCGCTGCCGATCAACCAGGGCTGATCGCGGTCCTGACTGATGAATGACAGGAACGCCGCGAAATCGTCTGGTTTCGCGGCGTTCCGCATTCGGCAGCCTGCACCCGAAGCATAGGGGTGTTTCGCCGAGTGTTCCCAAGGCAAACCGGTTGTGGAAGGCAGGGGTCCCGGCTTATGGTCACGCGCATGAAGATTCTGATTATCGAAGACGATCTGGAGGCCGCTGCCTATCTGGCGAAAGCGTTTCGCGAGGCCGGCATCGTGTCCGACCACGCAAGCGACGGCGAAAGCGGCCTGTTCATGGCCAGCGAAAATTCCTACGACGTTATGGTCATCGACCGTATGCTGCCGCGGCGCGACGGGCTTTCCGTGATCACCGAATTGCGGCGCAAGGCCATTCACACGCCGGTGCTTATTCTTTCCGCGCTCGGACAGGTCGATGACCGGGTCACCGGACTGCGGGCCGGCGGCGACGACTATTTGCCGAAACCCTACGCCTTCAACGAGCTTCTGGCCCGTGTCGAAGTTCTGGGCCGCCGCAAGGGTGCACCCGAGCAGGATATGGCCTACCGTGTCGGCGATCTCGAGCTTGACCGGCTGTCCCACTCGGTTCGCCGCCAGGGCAAGGAAATCCCCCTGCAGCCACGCGAGTTCCGGCTGCTCGAATATCTCATGAAGAATGCCGGCCAGGTCGTGACCCGGACCATGCTGCTTGAAAATGTCTGGGACTACCACTTCGACCCACAGACGAATGTCATTGATGTGCACGTCTCGCGGCTGCGCTCCAAGATCGAGAAGGACTACGACCAGCCGCTTCTGCGGACGGTGCGCGGTGCCGGCTACATGATCAAGGACGAGGCGGCCAAGGGGGATGGACGTCCCGATCCATGAGCAGGTTGCGCGTTCTCTTCCGCACCACGGCGGTGCGTCTTTCGGCGCTCTATCTCATCCTGTTTTCCATCTGTGCTGCCTTCCTCGTCTTCTATGTCACGGGCATGTCGCAGCGGCTTTTGGAACAGCAGACCAAGGAGGCCGTCGTTGCCGAGGTGGCGCAGATCGAGGCGATCTACAACCGCGCCGGCGTCAATGGCCTGCTGCGCACGCTCGAGCGCCGCGCGCGCCAGCCCGGCGCCAATCTCTATGTGATTGCCGGGCCGACCGGTGAGATCCTGGCGGGCAATGTTGCCTCGTTGCAGCCGGGGCTTCTCGACAGGGAAGGCTGGACCGAGCAGGCCTTCCGCTATCAGCGATACACGGACGAAAGTCGCAGGGACGGCCATGTCGCGCTTGCGCATGTCTTCGTTCTGTCCAACGGTTTGCGCGTGCTCGTCGGCCGCGACCTGCAGGAGCCGGAGAAATTCCGGGTGCTGGTGCGCCAGGCGCTGATGGTGGCGCTCGGCATCATGGGTCTTGGTGCTCTGGTCATCTGGTTTGCGATCGGGCGCAACGCGCTCAGGCGCATGGACCGGATGTCGGATGCAAGCACGAAGATCATGGCGGGGGATCTTTCGCAACGCCTGCCGATGAGCGGCTCCGGCGACGAATTCGACCGCCTGTCGGAATCGTTGAACGCCATGCTGGGCCGGATCGAAAAGCTCAACGAGGGGCTACGGCAGGTTTCCGACAACATCGCCCATGACTTGAAGACGCCGCTGACACGTCTGCGCAACAAGGCGGAGGCAGCCCTTGCCCACAAGGCGACCAATGACGGCTACCGCGCCTCGCTTGAGGAAATCATCGGCGAATCGGATCAACTGATCCGCACCTTCAATGCGCTCCTGATGATTTCCCGTGTGGAGGCGGGCGCTGCCGCAGCCGAGATGAGCGACGTCGATCTTTCGCGCAGCGTGGAGGATTGCGTCGAGCTTTACGAGCCGGTCGCCGAAGACGAGGCTCTGCGGCTCGAGGCCGAAGTGCCGGCCGGTATCCATATCAGCGGCAACCGCGAACTGATCGGCCAGGCCCTGGGCAATCTCATCGACAATGCCATCAAATATGCGCAGGGCGCGGAAAATCCGCTGATCCGGGTTCGGATCGCACGCCGAGACCAGTCGGTGCTTGTCTCGGTGGCTGATCACGGGCCGGGCATACCCTCGGCGCGGCGCGAGGATGTGGTTCAGCGTTTCGTGCGGCTCGATGAAAGCCGCAGCAAACCGGGAACCGGACTTGGGCTTTCGCTGGTCGAGGCCGTCATGGAGATGCACCATGGCACGCTCGAACTCACGGATACGGATGCAGCCGCCGAAAACAATCGTGGTTTGACCGTCAGCATGGTTTTCCCCGTCGCTATCGGCTGATAGACCTGTCTTGCCGGAGAGGACGGCAAGGAGGATTGAGTGGAAACGGATAAGCGGCGGCTTTCGGAGATCGGGACGAACCCGCTTCGACCATCGAGCCAGGCAGAGCGGAAATCGGTCCTGTCTGATCTCAAGGACATGGCGAAAAGTCACGCAGCCATCGCCGAATTGCTCGCCACCGAGGGCGCATCGCGGGATTTCATCATCGCCGCTTTTTCGCTGTCGCCGTTCCTGCGCGATTGTGCAGTGAGCCGGCCAGAGCTTCTGGTCCGGGCGCTGAGCGAGCCCGTCGTTCCGCTGATTGCTGCCTGTATCGAGGCTGCGCGCGAGGCCTGGAAAAGCGATGAGCCGGGCAAGCCGGTGACCGATGCCCAGATCATGACGAGACTGCGCATCGCCAAGCGCGAAGTGGCCTTCGTGACAGCGCTTGCCGATCTGCAGCGGCTGTTTACGGCCCGCGAGACGACGCGATGGCTGAGCGAATTTGCCGGTGCTGCCGTGTCCGCCACCATCGATCATCTGCTGTTAAGCGCCCATGACGCCGGCAAGCTCGCCGTCGCGGACCCTGCCAATCCGAGCCGATCCTCCGGCGTCGTGGTTCTCGGCATGGGAAAGCTCGGCGCCTTCGAGCTCAACTATTCGTCCGACATCGATCTCGTCGTCTTCTACGATCCGCAGTCGGCACTCATTCCCGATCCGGACGAGGCCCCGGAGACCTTTGCCCGATTGCTGCGCCGGCTGATCCGCATCCTGCAGGAACGCACCGGCGACGGCTATGTGTTCCGCACCGACCTGCGGCTGCGACCCGATCCGGGTGCGACCCCGCTGGCCATCCCGATCGAGGCGGCGATGCTCTATTATGAGAGCCGGGGCCAGAACTGGGAACGCGCCGCCTTCATCAAGGCGCGCCCGGTTGCAGGTGATCTTGCCGCCGGGGATGCATTCCTGCGCGAATTGACGCCGTTCGTCTTCCGCAAATATCTCGACTATGCGGCGATTGCCGACATCCATTCGATCAAGCGCCAGATCCATGCGCACAAGGGCCATGGCGAAATCGCCGTGAAAGGCCATAACATCAAGCTTGGCCGCGGCGGCATCCGCGAGATCGAGTTCTTCGTCCAGACGCAGCAGCTGATCGCCGGCGGGCGCACGCCCGAGCTGCGGCTGAAGGCGACCGAGCCGATGCTGCGGGCGCTGGTGGCTGCCAAATGGATCGATGAAAAAACCTGCGAGGAGCTGATATCCGCCTACTGGTTCCTGCGCGACGTCGAGCACCGGATCCAGATGGTGCGCGACGAGCAGACCCATGTTCTGCCGACGACCGAGGCCGAGCTGAAGCGGATTGCCTATATGGTAGGCTTCATCGATACGGCCGCGTTTTCGAACGAATTGTCGCGGGTCCTGAAGACCGTCGAGAAACGGTATGCGCGGCTGTTCGAGCAGGAGGCAGGGCTTTCAACCGAGAGCGGCAATCTGGTCTTCACCGGCCAGAACGACGATCCCGACACGCTGGAGACGCTGAAAAAGATGGGCTTTCAGCGGCCGCAGGACATTTCGCGCACGATCCGCACCTGGCACTACGGCCGCTACCGCGCCACGCAATCGGTCGAGGCGCGCGAGCGTCTGACGGAACTGACGCCGGAGCTGCTGCGGGTCTTCGGCGCAGGGCAAGCGCGCCGACGAGGCGCTGCTGCGCTTCGACAGCTTCATCTCGGGCCTGCCGGCCGGCATCCAGCTGTTCTCGCTGCTCGGCAACAATCCCGGACTGCTCTCGCTGATCGTCAGCATCATGTCGTCGGCCCCAAGGCTGGCCGATATCATCGCCAGCCGGCCGCATGTCTTCGACGGCATGCTCGATCCCCGCCTTTTGGCCGAACTGCCGACCCGCGACTATCTGGCAAGCCGGATCGCCGGCTTCGTGTCGGGTTCCCGACACTACGAGGACACGCTCGACCGGTTGCGCATCATCGCCGCCGAGCAGCGCTTCCTGATCGGCATCCGCCTGCTGACCGGCGTCATCAGCGGCGCCCATGCGGGGCGGGCCTTCACCGACCTTGCCGACCTCATCATTGCCGCAGCGCTGGATGCCGTTCTGGCCGAAGTCGAAGTGACGCATGGACGGTTTCCCGGTGGGCGGGTTGCGGTCGTCGGCATGGGCAAGCTCGGCAGTCATGAACTGACCGCAGGCTCCGACGTCGATCTCATCCTGCTCTACGACCATGACGACGCCGGCGGCGAATCCGACGGTGCGAAGCCGCTCGATTCCGTGCGCTATTTTACCCGGATCACCCAGAGGCTGATCGCGGCGCTATCGGCCCCGACTGCGGAAGGCGTGCTCTACGAGGTCGACATGCGGCTGCGCCCCTCCGGCAACAAGGGACCGGTCGCCACGCGGATCAATGCCTTTGCCCGCTATCAGCGGGAAGAAGCCTGGACCTGGGAGCACATGGCGCTGACGCGCGCCCGCACCATCTGCGGCGATGCCAGCCTGATGACCGAGGCGGGCGCCATTTTCGACGAGGTGCTGGGCCAAACGCGCGATCGGGCAAAGGTTGCGGCAGATGTGGCCGAAATGCGGGCCATGATCGACAAGGAAAAGCCGCCGAGCGATCTCTGGGATTTCAAGCTGATACCCGGCGGGCTGGTCGATATCGAGTTCATTGCCCAATATCTGGAACTGATCGCTCCGGCGCAAGGTTTGCAGATGCCGCCGAACGGTGCGTCGACGGTGGATGTGCTGAAGACCCTTGGCCCGCATGTGCTGCAGGCCAATGATGTCGATACGGTGCTGGAAGGCCTGCACCTCTTCACCGAGCTTTCGCAGATGGTGCGGTTGTGCATTGAGGGCGATTTCGAGCTGAAGGGCGCACCTTCCGGGCTGATCGATCTGGTCTGCCGGGCAGGCGACTATCCTGATGTCAAATTGCTGGAAGCCGATATCCGCCGCCTGTCGAAATCGGTGCGGCGGATTTTCCAGGCGACGGTGAAGGCCTGAGCCTCAGGCGCTGTCGGGAATGCGCACCGAGATGATGGTCCCGATATTCTCGGCTGAGCAGATCTTCATGGTCCCGCCATGCAGGTTTGTCAGCGAGCGCGAAATGGCAAGCCCAAGGCCGGAGCCGCCCTTGCTCTTGGCATACTGGCTCTGGACCTGCTCGAACGGCTGGCCGATCTTTTCCAGCGCCGCGCTGGGGGATGCCGATGCCGGTATCGGCGATCGTCAGTGTCACTGCGCCGGCGACCTTGCGGGCACGCAGCGAGATCTTGCCGCCGTCATTCGTGAACTTCACGGCATTGGACAGAAGGTTGAGCAGGATCTGCTTCATCGCGCGGCGGTCGGCCATCAGCGTCAGGCCGGAGCGAATCTGCTGATCGATGCAGATGTTCTTCTGCGACGGCCGGGATCGTGGTGAAACGCAGGCTCTCCTCGATCAGCGGCGCCAGATCGATCGTCTCGCGATTGATCTTCATGTGGCCGGCCTCGATCTTCGACATGTCGAGAATGTCGTTGATGACGTTCAGCAGATGCTTGCCGCTTTCATGGATGTCGCGGGAATATTCATCGTATTTGTCGAGCCGAGCGGGCCGAACATCTGGTTCTGCAGGATTTCGGAGAAGCCGAGGATGGCGTTGAGCGGCGTGCGCAACTCATGGCGACATGTTGGCGAGGAATTCGGACTTGGCCCGGTTGGCCGCCTTCGGCGCGTTCCTTTTCCGCCTGGTAATTGGCGTTGGCAACCGAAAGCTCCGACTTCTGCCGCTCCAGCGTCATGCGCGAGGTCGAGAGATCGCCGATCGTCGCCATCAGGCGGCGCTCGGATTCGCGCAGACGATCCTGATGGCGCTTGAGCAGGGTAATGTCGGTGCCGACAGAAACCAGACCGCCATCGCGGGTGCGGCGTTCGTTGATCTGCAGCCAGCGCTCGTCGGCAAGCTGCACTTCGGTGGTCTGCGACTGGTTGTGACCGGTCCGGATCGGCGATGCGGCGCTCGATGATCGGGCGGGCCGCGGCCGCTGTCACCACCGACGCGTTCGGTGCCGGGCACCAGCACATCGTCCGGCAGGCCATAGGCCTGCTGGTAATGGGTGTTGCACATCACCAGACGGTCGTTCTTGTCCCACAGCACGAAGGCTTCCGACGTGCACTCGATGGCGTCGGCCAGGCGCTGGTCGGCTTCTGCATAGCGCTGGGCCAGGCGGTGCTGCTCGGTCACGTCCATGGCGATGCCGATCAGGTGCATGCGGCCGGATGAGGTGCGGATGAGCTGGGCGCGGGCCCGCATCCAGACATAATGACCATCGGCATGGCGCATGCGGAAGACCTGGTCGATCTGCTTGGCGTCGCCCTTGGCGATGGTGCGGGCGACCTTGTAGATGCCGGTGTCATCAGGGTGCATGAGCCGTGCGGCATCGCCGAAGGAAAGCACACTCGTCTGCGGGCCGCATGCCCGAGCATTTCATACATCGACCGCGACCAGAACAGCCGCCGGTTCTTCATGTCGAAATCCCACAGGCCGCAGCGTCCGCGAGACAGGGCCGTCTCGACGCGCAGATTGGATTCCGCGAAGATCGCATCGGCATCGCGCGCCCGCTTGGCCTGAATGTAATAGGCATAGAGAATGACGAGCAGGATTGCGGAGATGCCGGCAAACAGCGTGACGTTGAGCGAGACCTCGTCGCGCCACAGCTTTTCCATCAGCGTCATTGGCGTTGCCACGAGGATGGTGCCGACGGCATTCGGCATCTGGGTGAGCACGACGACATGGTCCGCGCCGTCGATGAAGGTGCGCAGCAGCGTGGAGCGTTCGCCGAAATACTGGAACGCGGCCACTTCCGGGGCGATGGTGGCAAGCGAACGGCCGATATAGCCGACGCCCTTTTCGGAACTCGCAAAGATCTGACCGCTCTTCTGGACCGCGAGGACAAAAGATCCCGGGTCAAGCAGATCAGGGGTCAGATATCTGGAAAGCCGCTGCTCGACCTCCCAGCGCTGGCCGTTCGCAAAGAGGGTCGCGCTGTCAGACTGCAGGGCGGCGCTGGCTGTCGCGGAAGCCAGCATGGCCGCCTGATTGTGACCGGTTTCCATGCGTCCATATTCGACCATGATGCCGCTGATCCGCGAAATCGCGACCACCAACAGAAAGGCAATGATCAGGATCGGGATTGACCGCTTCAAGATCGGCTCCGCCCGCGAGAGCCGAAGGGCTGCCGGTTCCGTAAAAAGCCTTGCGTGCTGCATCACTTCCTTCTCCAGAACCGTAAAGCCCGGAAAATTGAGTCGCAGTGGCCCGCCGGCTGCGCGTCCCCGTCGCGCGTCCGCCATCTTTGTCAATTTGTCACCCTCTGATGATTCGTCGCGCCGCTCGCTCGAATCTAACCTAATGAATCAATTGTGATTCGCCTTGTCCAGAGGAAAACGTAAAACTTTGTTAACCATTTATAATCATTGGGAATTGATAGGCGACACTGTCAAAGCATCGCCTTTTTGACCGCAAAGAGCCGCCGGGCCGGCTTCCCCGACAAACCGGTCTTTCAGACCCTATCCCTTGAGCATGCGCTCGACGATATCTCCGACGTCAGGGGAGAGCTTCGCTGCGGCCGCGATTT
Organism: uncultured Alphaproteobacteria bacterium; assembly: GCA_963822365.1. Taxonomy (GTDB): domain Bacteria; phylum Pseudomonadota; class Alphaproteobacteria; order Rhizobiales; family Rhizobiaceae; genus Pararhizobium. Next base: position 207,066 of record CAWGHM010000013.1, on the reverse strand, counting down.
CGCGCAGGGCGTTGCGGGCGTGGTCGGCCCGCCTTTCCTCCAGCGAGCGCCAGGAACGCATGGATGTCAGTATCCGCGCGGCAAGCTGCGGGTTTCTCTGGTCGATATCGAGGATCTGTTCGCGCGAGGAACCGGTAGCCCTCGCCATCGGCGCGGTTGAAGCCGGTCGGATTGGAGAAGGCGAAGGTGCCGACAAGGGCACGCACGCGGTTCGGGTTGCTGCCGTTGAACAGCGGATCGCCCATCAGGGCCTCGACCCGCTGCAGGGCATCGGCACCCGGGATCGTCGCCTGGATCGTGAACCATTTGTCGATGACCAGCGCATTATCGGCGAAGCGTTGCTTCGAAGGTGGCCAGAGCCTTTGCCGTTTCCGGCGGCATCGGGGAAGCGGTGCGCGAGCACGGTCAGCGCCTGGCTGAGGTCGGTCATGTTGTTGGCGGCATGCGAAGGCCGCAACGGCCCGACCGGGAAGATTTTCGGCATAGACCAGATAGGAGAGGGCTGCGTTGCGCAGCGCCCGCTTGCCGGCACTTGCGGCATCCGGGCTGAACGCTGCCGCGTCGTCTTCCTGCTCGACAAGCGTCGTGAAGATCTCGGCGGCCGGCTTCGGCAATGGCCGTCATGATCTGCTGCCGGCCGGCATGGATGGCGTCCGGATCGTTGTTGCTGCCGATTTCGCGCGCGATGTCGGCTTCGCTCGGCAAGGCGAGAGCCTGGGCGCGGAAGGCCGGTTCAAGGCTTTCGTCGGCGGCTGCCGCCAGCAGCGCATCGATCAGCGCAGCGTCGCATTCGGCCGGCTGTCCGGCCTTGGCGCTCGCTGCCGCTGCGACAAGATTCGGCAAAGCGAGGTCGTTCATGGCCTGCCAGCGGGCAAAGAGATCGCTCTCGATGCGGGCAATATGGGCCAGATCCGTCCGGCGTCTGCTCGAAATGCAGGTTGATCGGTGCGGAAAAGCCGCGGTTGAGCGACAGGACCGGGCGCGACGGCGATGCCGGAAAAGACGACGGTCTGCTTGCGCTCGACGCAGGTGCAGCACGTCGCCGGTGACTTCGGCGCCCGTAACGCCGGTGGTCGTCGCTTCGGAGCCGTTCTCGAGCAGCAGGCCGACGCGCAGCGGGATGTGCATCGGCTCCTTGCTGCTCTGGCCGGGCGTTGGCGGCACCATCTGTTCGAGCGACAGCGTCAGGGTCTGCTGTCGCTGCATCATAGGCGCTGGAAGCGGTGACCAGCGGCGTGCCGGCCTGGTGGTACCAGAGCGAGAACTGCGTGAGGTCGCGTTCGCTGACTTCCTCGAAGCAGTTGACGAAATCCTCGATCGTCACGGCCTGTCCGTCATGCCGTTCGAAATAGAGGTCCATGCCCTTGCTGAACAGCATCGCGCGCCGAGCATGGTGGCGATCATGCGGGTGACTTCAGAGCCCTTTTCATAGACGGTCGTCGTGTAGAAATTGTTGATTTCGCGGTAGTTTGTCGGGCGCACGGGATGGGCGAGCGGGCCTGCATCCTCCGGAAACTGCTCGGCTCTCAGATGCCGGACTTCGGCGATGCGCTTGACGGTGCGCGAGCGCTGGTCGGCGGAAAACTCGTGATCGCGATAGACCGTCAGGCCTTCCTTCAGGCAGAGCTGGAACCAGTCGCGGCAGGTGATGCGATTGCCGGTCCAGTTGTGGAAATATTCATGCGCGATGATCGCCTCGATATTGGCATAGTCGGCATCGGTCGCAGTTTCCGGATCGGCGAGAACATACTTGTCGTTGAAGACGTTGAGGCCCTTGTTCTCCATGGCGCCCATGTTGAAGTCGGAAACGGCGACGATCATGAAGATGTCGAGATCGTATTCGCGGCCGAAAACCTCCTCGTCCCACTTCATCGAGCGCTTCAGCGCATCCATGGCATAGGTCGCACGCGGTTCCTTGCCGTGTTCGACATAGATCTTCAGCGCGACGTCGCGGCCGGACATGGTGGTGAACGTGTCCTCGACGATGCCGAGATCGCCGGCGACCAGCGCGAAGAGATAGCTCGGCTTCGGATGCGGATCGAACCAGGCGGCGAAATGCCGGCCATCGCCCATAGCCGGCACCGCCGAGATAATTGCCGTTGGAGAGCAGCAGCGGCGCGGTCGCCTTGTCGGCGATGATGTTGACCGTGTAGAGCGCGAGCACATCGGGGCGGTCGGGGAAATAGGTGATGCGGCGGAAGCCTTCGGCCTCGCACTGCGTGCAGTAGACGCCGCTGGTGCGGTACAGGCCCATCAGCTTGGTGTTGCTCTGCGGCGAATGAGCTCGGTGGTGACGGTGATCTCGAAAGGCGCCGTCTCCGGCAGGCCGCGGATAACAAGCGTTTTTTCGGCTGCGTCGTAGTTGGCGGCCGGAATTTCCTCCTGGTCGAGGAGGAGGCCCGTCATCTTCAGCTCATCGCCATCCAGAACGAGAGGGGCATTGGCATCCACGCCTTCGCGGCGGTGGAAGATCAGCCGCGCTTCCACCTTGGTTTCCAGCGGATCAAGCTCGAAGGTGAGATCCACTCTTTCCAAAACGAAATCCGTCGGCCGGTAGTCTTCCAGATGAATGATTTCGCCGGTATCTGTGCGCATTGGATGTCCTGCTTGCATCACCCGTCACGTCAGACGTTTTAGGTGATGCCGATGATGGTGAAAAGGCCGCCGTGGTCAAATAATACGGCGATCTCCCGGGTTGCCTGTCAGTTCGGCTCCTCAGGACAGTACAAGCGACTGTCCCGAATTGAACCATTTTGCGATAGTGGACCGCAGATTTACGAAGATCGCCCTAATAATATTTAAATTCATTTGATATTTTTTGCATTGCTAAGATATTTTTTATACGTGCCTTCGATGAAGAGCATGACGATGCGGCCTGAAAATCAAAAGGCATCAAATATTTCAGGTTCACATCACGAAAATTGATCCAACATTGCAGATCATCGCGTTACTATGAATGCCTTAGTGCCGCGGCAGATTCCCGCCCGCAATGTCCCGATCGCAGCCTGTCGCTTCCGATGTCCGGCCTGCTGCCGCAAGTCCGACGAGCAAGCTGTATGGATTCCGAACAGATTAACCCGATGAAGGGTATTGCCCTCAAGGTCCTCTCCGTTCTGGTGTTCGTCTGCATGGCAACCTTCATCAAAGCGGCGGGGACCGAGATCGCCACCGGGCAGATTACCTTCTATCGCTCCGCCTTTGCCATGGTGCCGATCCTCGCCTACCTCGCCTTCAAGGGGCACCTGCGCACCGCTTTCCAGACGAACGACATCATCGGTCACCTGACGCGCGGCTTCATCGGCATTCTTGCCATGAGCTTCGGCTTTTACGGTCTGGTGCACCTGCCGCTGCCGGAGGCCATTGCCATCGGCTATGCCATGCCCCTGCTGGCCGTCGTCTTTGCCGCTTTGTTTCTCAAGGAAACCGTCCGTCTCTATCGCTGGTCGGCGGTGCTCGTCGGACTGCTGGGCGTGATGATCATCACCTGGCCGCGCCTGACGGTTCTGGGGGACGGAGGGGCGGCCAATGCGGCGGCGGCGCTGGGGGCCTTGTCGGTGCTGCTCTCTGCGGCGCTGGGCGCCATTGCCATGGTGCTGGTGCGAAAGCTCGTGCAAAAGGAACGCACGCACACGATCGTGCTGTATTTCTCCCTGTCGGCCTCCTGCTTCTCGCTGTTGACGCTGCCCTTCGGCTGGGAACCGCTGCCCTGGAGTACCTTCATGCTGCTGATGGCGGCCGGCTTCTGCGGCGGCATCGCGCAGATTCTGCTGACGCAGAGCTACCGCTATGCCGACATGTCCACCATCGCGCCGTTCGAATATACCTCGATCCTTCTCGGAATGGCGATCGGCTACGTGCTGTTCGACGAGGTGCCGACCGGCGTCATGCTGATCGGAACGTCGATCGTCGTCGGAGCCGGCATCTTCATCATTTTCCGGGAGCACCGGCTGGGGCTGGAGCGCAAGGGCGCGCGCAAGCACGTGACGCCGCAGGGATAGGAGCGCGGTTCAGGCCCTTGGCGCGGTATCGTCCTCGATGCGGCCGGCAGTGCGTGGCGCCTGGTTCATGGCATTCACGGCCTCCGTGCCCGGTTGCGGCACGGTGTTTGCCTGGAAATCCGTCTTCCCGACAAGCCCGTCATGCTGCTTGCGTTGGGCAATACGCCAGGCTGCATAGGCCGCATAGAGCGCGAAATAGATGGCGAGAACCAGAAACAGCGCGCCCGGGCCGAAATAGTCCATCACCGGCCCGACCATCAGCGGCCCGGAGATCGTCCCGATGCCATAGGTGATCATCATGCCGGACGAGACCTCGACATATTCGTTGGGTCGGGCCAGATCGTTGGCATGCGCCACGTTCAGCGCATAGATCGGAAACAGCACCGAGCCGACAAAGGCCGCGGTGACATAGAGGACCACGGCACTCGAGCCGATCAGCGACACCATGGCAAGGCAGGAGACGACGCCGACAATGCCGCAGCCGACCATGACGATGCGCCGGTCGATCCTGTCGGAGGCCCGCCCGATCGGGATCTGCGAAATGGCGCTGCCGAACAAAAGCGATGCGAGCAGTGTGGCGCCCTCTGCCGTCGACAGCCCGACCTTCTGCGTGAAGACGCCGCCCAGATTGAGCCAGGCGCCGGACATGGCACCGGCGAGGAACGCGCCGACCACGGCGACCGGAGAGCGCCGGTACAGGCCCGGCAGATCGAACTTCGCCTGTGCAGGCGGTGCCGGCAGCGGCGAGGAGGAAAGCGCGGTGGGCAAAAGCGCCAGCGAGAAGATCACGCCGCAGAGAATGAACAGCGAGGAATTGGTCGGATCGCCGAGCGGCACCAGATATTGCCCGGCGATCGTGCCGAGCATCGTCGTGATCAGATAAAGCGAGAACAGAGCGCCGCGGTTCTCATTGGTGACCTTCTCGTTGAGCCAGCTTTCGATGACCAGATAGCTGCCGGAAATCGCAAAGCCTGAAATCGCCCGGAACAGCACCCAGGCCCGCCAGTCGACCACGAGCCCGCACATCAGGATGGCGATGCTGAGCAGCGTGATCAGCGCGGTGAAGACCCGCACATGCCCGACCCGCAGCACGAATTTGGGCGTGACGATGCAGGAGAGCGTAAAGCCGAGCGTGTAGCCGGTGGCAATCATTGAGATCGTCAAAGTCGACCAGCCCTCGGCGACCGACCGCACCGGCAGCACATAGCTCGCCAGACCAAAACCGACCATCATCAGAAGGGTGGAGAGCATCAGGCTGAGCACGGAGGCGAGGCTGGAAAACATGACGGCTCCTGTGCGCAGTGATGCGGCGTCCCGGCAAATTCATCCGGTGACGCTGAAGAACGGGAGCGGTCAGGCGCGCGCCTCGAAAGCCACACGTCACATCGCTTCCTGGAATCAGAAAACGAGTGTGGCTGTATCGCTATTCGCGCGGCCTGTCGATTGCGACAGGCGGTGGCGCATTGGATATCTGAAGACTGTGTTGTCGCTTAAAGCGGCAGGAGGTTGCTGATCGCCTGGCGATCGGTCTTTGCGGACGGGGCCTCCTGGCTCAGCCTTGTATATTCGCGCGAGGCGCGAACGGCCGTGCCGATATCGTCGAAGAGGACCCGGAGCGAGCGGATGGATGCTGACATGATCGGATTCCTTGAAATCATCATTACAATGGAGGGCGCGCGCGGTTGCGCGGCACCCGTATTCTTAGCGCTGGATGAATTCCGCGAAGATCTGTGCGGGGCGCGTGGTGCGGGCAAAGCCTGCAGCGGTCATCTGCTCATTGGCTGCCGAGCCGAAGCTGCTGAGTGGCGAGCGCAGGGCAGAGCCTGTGTGGCGCAACGTCTCGAACGTGCTGTGCATGGGGCGAAAACGGGCAGTCATGGTTCAATTCCTTATTCCAGTCCTCCCGTGATCTTATATTGCAATGCAGCATGGATTCTGCAATGGCCCATGGCGCGATGCTGCTATGCGCAATTCGCATGGCTTTCTTCATGCAATGTTCACAAATGAGGCAGTTGTCGCGTTGACTGTCTGTTAACCGCGAATCCGCGCCTGAAAGGCGAGCAGATCCTGCCAGGCAAGCCGTTTGCTGGCTGGTGCCGAAATCAGATCCTGCGGATGCAGCGTCGCCAAAGCCGGGATCGCGCGTCCGGCGATGGTGACATCCCGCCAGTCGCCGCGGCTGTTGTGGATCGTCTCATTGCCGCCGAAGAAGAAGCGTGCGGCGAAATTCCCGAGAATCAGCAGATATTCCGGCTCTGCCAGCGCGATCTGTCGCTCGATGAACGGCCGGCAGATGTCGGTTTCGGGGCGCGAGGCCACCCGGTTTCCGGGCGGACGCCACGGGATGACATTGGTGAGCAACACCGCATCGCGGGTCAGGCCGATGGCGCCGAGCATGCGCTCCAGCATCTGGCCGGGTTTTCCGGAAAACGGCAGGCCGTCGCGATCGTCGTCGCCGCTTGGCGCCGGGCCGATCACCATCACCCGCGCGCCGGCCTGCCCATCGGCAAACACGGTGTTGCGCGCGCTGTTCTTGAGATTGCAGCCGGAAAAGGCGTCCATGGCGGCCTTGAGTTCGGCGAGCGACCGGGCGGATTCCGCCGCAAACCGCGCCTCGCTGACGGCCTGTTCGTCCGGAATTGCCACCGTCGCGGCCGGGCTTGCCGGCAACGCTGCCATGCGGCTGTCGACATTCGCGGACGCCACTTGCCGAACGGGCTGACCGGCTTGGCCGGCGAGCGGTTGGCCGATCGATGCCTGCCCGGCGGGTGGCTTGACGGGTGAGCCCTGCGTTTTCTGCACGGCTGCGCCGCCGCCTGTTCGGCGTGCCGCCTTGGCTGCCTCGAATTCGGCAAAGCGATCGACCGGCATCTCCTCCAGCAGCCATTCGACACCCGCATCCGCATGGAAATGCAGAAGGGCGGCGAGTTCGGCGGCGCTGAGGCTGTCGGTTGCGATCATCATGCCCTTGTACAGAAGCGGCAGCAGGCAGGGAAGGGACTTGCCGTCATGCCGCCATCGCCGTCCAGCTTTCGATGTCGTCGCGCTCGCCGATCAGCGCCAGGCCATGGGCGATCGACAGGAGTTCGCCGCCGCTTTCGATGCGGTCCAGCGGAAAACGGTTTTCGAACAGGCGGCGCACGGCCGGCACGAAGGAGGTGCCGCCGGTCAGGAACACCTTGTCGATGCTGCCGGGTGCCGTGTTGGTCGAAACCAGAACCTCATCCAGCGCCTCCTCGATACGGGCGAGATCCGGTGCGATCCAGCTTTCGAAATCGGCGCGACGCACGGTTTGGCGGCTGCTTTCCCCAAGCGGCGCGAAGTAGAACTCGGTTTCCTCCGCGCTCGACAGCCGCATCTTGGTGGCCGAGATCGCCTGGTAGAGCGGATAGCCCTCGTCGTGATCGACGAGATCGATGAAGGCTTCGAGCTTGTCCGGCTCGACGGCCGAGCGCACCAGCTGCTTCAGATCGGTGAAATCCTTCAGCGTCTTGAAGATCGACAGCTGGTTCCAGCGGCCGAAATTGGCGTAGTAGCTGGAGGGCACGTCGAGCAGCTTGTCGAAACTCTTGAACTGGCTGCCCTTGCCGATCAGCGGCGAGACGACCGTATCGATGATGCGGAAGTCGAAGTGATCGCCGGCAACGCCGACGCCGGAATGGCCGACCGGGGTCGCGGTCAGGTGCCCGGCATGGCTCTCGAACCGGATGATCGAATAGTCGGTCGTGCCGCCGCCGAAATCCGCAACCAGCACGGTCGCATCCTGCTTCAGGTGCTGGGCGAAATAGAAGGCGGCCGCCACCGGCTCATAGACATAATGCACTTCCGGAAATCCAAACGAGGACAGGGCCTCGTTGTAACGCGACAGCGCCAGGGCCTCGTCCGGGCTTGCGCCGGCAAAGCGCACCGGCCGGCCGACGACGATGCGGCGATAGTCTTCGCGCCAGCCATCGCCGGCATAATCGGCAAGCCGGCTCAAGAACAGCCGCATCAGGTCCTCGAAGCCGTGGCGCTTGGCAAAGACCAGCGTGCCCTGGAAGACCGGGCTTGCGGCAAAGGTCTTGATCGATTGCAGGAAGCGGCAATCGCCGGGATTGTCGATGAACTGCTGGATCGCCGCCTGTCCGGCCTCGACCGACAGCGCCGATGCCCCGAGCTTGGCATGCTTCATGAAGGACAGCGCCGTGCGCATCGAATTGCTGCTGCCGGCGGTGCTGCTAAAGCTCAGCGACTGCGTCGTATCGCCCTGCGCGGTCGCCAGAACGGAATTGGTGGTGCCGAAATCAAAGCCGAGCGCGGTTGCCATGATGTGAAGTCTCCCTGTCGTCAAAGCCGTGGCGCGCAGCCACCGGAATGCCTTGTCGGCACGGGGATGCGCTGGGTGAGGGGGGCTTTGTATATTCGGAGGGCGCCTTCTGGCATGGGCGGGCGGCCAAAGCAAGGCGGGATTGGGCGCGCCGACTACAAGGAGCACGTCATCGACCTGATCGCCGCGTCGTCAGCGTTTCGGTCGAGACGGTTGCAATCACCGAAGCGATGAAGGCGGCGCGGCGGTAGTATCGTCGAATTTTTGACGTTTACGTGCACGTTAGATATTGGTATCCTGCCGCATCACCTCATGCGCAAATGCGCTTGGCTGCCGTCGCAGACTGGCTCGACAAGTCGGGCCGTATTTGTCATGACGGACGTCAGGAATTGGGAACAAAACGGCGCAAAATAGCCGGGCAAGACTGGAGATGACGAGATGAGCGAGCCACAGGAACTGCCCGAGCGCGAAAGCATGGAATTCGACGTGGTCATCGTCGGTGCCGGGCCTGCCGGTCTCTCGGCCGCCATCCGGCTGAAGCAGGTCAATCCGGAGCTTTCGGTCGTCGTGCTCGAAAAGGGCGCCGAAGTCGGTGCGCATATCCTCTCGGGCGCGGTTGTCGATCCCGTCGGCATCGACCGGCTGCTGCCCGGCTGGCGCGAGGAGGAGGGGCATCCCTTCAAGACCGAAGTGACCGACGACCAGTTCCTGCTGCTCGGCCCCGCCGGCTCGATCCGCCTGCCGAATTTCGCCATGCCGCCGCTGATGAACAATCACGGCAATTACATCGTCTCGCTCGGCAATGTCTGTCGCTGGCTGGCCGAAAAGGCCGAAGGCCTCGGCGTCGAGATCTATCCGGGCTTTGCCGCCGCCGAAGTGCTCTATAACGACGAGGGCGCGGTCATCGGCGTCGCCACCGGCGACATGGGCATCGAGAAGAACGGCGAGCCAGGCCCGCGCTTTGCCCGCGGCATGGAGCTGCTCGGCAAATATACGCTGATCGGCGAGGGCGTGCGCGGCTCGCTCGCCAAGCAGCTGATCGCCAAATATCGATCTGTCAAAGGATCGCGAGCCGCAGAAATTCGGCATCGGCATCAAGGAACTCTGGCAGGTCAAGCCCGAGAACCACAAGCCCGGTCTCGTGCAGCACTCCTTCGGCTGGCCGCTCGGCATGAAGACCGGCGGCGGCTCGTTCCTCTATCATCTCGAAGACAACATGGTCGCCGTCGGCTTCGTCGTGCACCTGAACTACAAGAACCCCTATCTCTACCCGTTCGAGGAATTCCAGCGCTTCAAGACGCATCCGACGATTCGCGGCACCTTCGAGGGCGGCAAGCGGCTCTCCTATGGCGCCCGCGCCATCACCGAGGGCGGCTACCAGTCGGTGCCGAAGCTCTCCTTCCCCGGCGGCGCGCTGATCGGCTGTTCCGCCGGTCTCGTCAACGTGCCGCGCATCAAGGGCAGCCACAATGCGGTGCTCTCGGGCATGCTGGCGGCCGACAAGATCGCCGAAGCGATTGCTGCCGGCCGCGCCAATGACGAGCCGATCGAGATCGAAAACGAATGGCGCGCCACCGATATCGGCACGGACCTGAAGCGCGTGCGCAACGTCAAGCCGCTCTGGTCGAAGTTCGGCACGGCGATCGGCGTCGGCCTCGGCGGTCTCGACATGTGGACCAACCAGCTCTTCGGCTTCTCCTTCTTCGGCACGCTGAAGCACGGCAAGACCGATGCGCAATCGCTGGAGCCGGCGGCCAAGCACAAGAAGATCGACTATCCGAAGCCCGACGGCGTTCTGACCTTCGATCGCCTGTCCTCGGTGTTCCTGTCCAACACCAATCACGAGGAAGACCAGCCGGTGCATCTCAAGGTCAAGGACATGGAGCTGCAGAAGCGCTCCGAGCTCGACGTCTATGCCGGCCCCTCGACCCGCTACTGTCCGGCCGGCGTCTATGAATGGGTGGAAAAGGACGGCAAGCACGTCTTCGTCATCAACGCCCAGAACTGCGTCCACTGCAAGACCTGCGACATCAAGGACCCCAACCAGAACATCAACTGGGTTCCGCCGCAGGGCGGCGAGGGGCCGGTCTATCCGAATATGTAATATTCGGGTTCCAGGCCCGCCCGGACCGTTGTCAGACGAATGTCGGCGACGGGCCGGTCTATCCGGTCTCTGTGGTTAGGTGTATCCTTTATTGACCGAAGAGGAGCCCCTCGGCTCAGGTCAACGTCGTGACCGCACGGATATTGGTTATGCTGTGGCCGAGGAAGGACTGGATCTGCAGGCAGACATGGCCGGGAGCAAGATCCGCGACAAAGCTTTCCAGACCAGCCAGATTGCCGCTGTGGCTGTCTTCCGACCAGAGCGAATGGCAAAGCGGATAAGGCATTGCATAATGTCCGGCACCCTGAAGCACGTCATCGACAAAGCGGCCATAGACGATGCACTCTGAGAAAGCGCGCGTGCGGATCATGGTCCGCACCCAATGCCTGCCATGGCGCGCCTCGATGTGATCGAGCATCTGGAGACAGGTATCGGTGCGCCACGGGAGCAGCGAACTGATATAGTCCGTGGCCGGTAGCTGCGCCGGAGCGCAGCCGAGCACGCGTTCGCTATGCGCCAGCCATTTCAGGTGGTCGGACCGCGCCGATGCATCAATCGCGTTTTCCTTCCTGTAGAGCGCCAGCTTGCCGTCCTGCCACAGATCGGCCGGGTTGAAATCCCGGATCAGGACCACGTCCGAATCAACGGTCAGCATTGTCGGCTCGCTGATATGGCGGGCCAGCGCCATGCGTCGCAATTGCTGCACATGCCAGCCGCGCAGGGGTATCGAGAAGGGACTGAGCCAGAGCTTTCGCCGCATGAACGAAAAAGGATCCGGACAGACGAAGAGCCAGCCCGGCAACAGATCACGCTCCGATATCACCTGCCGTCTGGATGTTTCGAGCGAGCGGAAAAGCGCAACGTCGGAATCGGTCACCAGCAGAAAATGCGTCCAGTCCCCCTTCATATGCCGATCTATACTTTCGCATAGCAACTTGCATCGCTCGAAATCACCGACATAGGAAGCTGTAAGAATGGCGGTGGCTGACATTTGCGGGTTCTTAATTGATGTTCGGCCGATCTTTTCATCAGGCATCGTATTGTAGACACATGTGTATTACTATTGGCATATGCGGTAAGGCTAAAAAATGATTAATAGCAAGATTTTATCCGCGAGAATGGCAACCTTTCTTGCCGCGATGCAGCAGAACCGCGATGCGGGCACCCGGCGTCTTGCGGGTCATTAACCCGGTATTAACCATAAATTCCTAGCGTGTGATTCACAATTTCATCACACCAAGGACGCATTTATGTCGATTTCACGCCGCGGCCTGCTTCTCGGGTTTTCTGCCTTGCTTGCCGGCTGCTCGGCCTCCGGCGGCGATCATCGCGCCAACTACGCAGCCCTTCCCAACGAGCCCTATCCGCTGAAGGCGGTGCCGCTCGACAAGATCAAGCCGGAACTGCGCCGCCAGGAAGTGGCTTACGCCACGACCGAAAAGGCCGGCACCATCGTCGTCGATACGCCGGCGCGCCGGCTGTATTACATTCTCGGCAATGGTCGCGCGATGCGCTACGGCGTCGGCGTCGGCCGCAACGGCTATGCGCTGGCAGGCGTCGCCTATATCGGCCGCAAGGCGGAATGGCCGACATGGACCCCGACGCAGAACATGATCCGCCGCGATCCCGGCAAGAACCTGAAATATGCCGGTGGCCTGCCGGGTGGCCCCAACAACCCGCTCGGCGCCCGCGCCATCTATCTCTACCGCGGCGGCAACGACACGCATTTCCGTATTCATGGCACCAACCAGCCGCAATCGATCGGCCTTGCCATGTCGAGCGGCTGCGTGCGCATGATGAACCACGACGTCATCGATCTTTACAGCCGCGTCCAGTCCGGTGGGCGGGTCGTGGTGCTGCAGGCCTGAAGACAGCAAAGAGCACAGAGCGCGCCTGTGACGCGAAACCGAACAGGCGTGACGCGAGACGCGTTCAATCTGTCTCCGGTTATGATGGGATGAATCAGCCCCGGAGCCTGGCCGGTACCGGATCAGGGCCGGCCGGCTCGCAGGGGCAACGCCGCACCATCGGCCTGGAAGGCGTTCGACGGGCAGCGCTTGATGCCTTTATAGTTCGCGGATCGGAGGCGGGGCGTTCCCCCGGGAACAGGCAGACCGGCCCCGCCAGAGCAGGACCGGTCAGCGTGACGGGTTTAAAAGCCGGCGAGCACGATCTTGCCCTTCGTGCGGCCGCTTTCGATCTGCGCATGCGCCTTTTTCAGGTTTTCCGCATTGATCGTGCCGAAGGTCTCCGTCAGCGTCGAGCGGATCTTGCCGCTGTCCACCAGGCGCGACACTTCCGACAGCAGCTTGTTCTGCTCTTCCATGTCAGCCGTCTTGAACAATGACCGGGTAAACATCAGCTCCCAATGCACCGATAGCGCCTTGCGCTTGAACGGCATGATGTCGAGTGTCTTTGGGTCGTCGATCAGCGCAAGCCGGCCCTGAGGAGCGAGCATTTCGACGATATCGGCAAGATGATCGGCCGTATTGGTGGTCGAAAACACGAAGGCCGGCGCGCCGAGCGCCAACTGGTCGATCTGCTTTGCCAGCGGCTTGGAATGATCGAGCACATGGTGGGCACCGAGATCCATCACCCAGGCCTGGGTTTCCGGCCGGGACGCCGTGGCGATCACTGTGAGGTTGGTCAGTCTGCGTGCAAGCTGGATCGCAATCGAGCCGACGCCGCCGGCACCCCCGATAATGACGATCGCGTTTTTTGCGCCGGGCACGGGATCATTGACCTTCAACCGGTCGAACAAGGCTTCCCAGGCGGTAATCGCGGTCAGCGGCAGGGCGGCAGCGGCTGCGAAATCCAGCGTTTCCGGTTTCGGCCCGACGATGCGCTCATCGACCAGATGGAATTCGGCATTGGCGCCCGGCCGGTCGATCGCGCCGGCATAAAACACCGCATCACCCGGCTTGAAGAGCTTCGCCCCCGGGCCGACGGCCTTGACGATGCCGGCGGCGTCCCAGCCGAGTACCTTCATCTGGCCCGGCTCGGGCGTAACGCCGGAGCGGATCTTGGTGTCGACAGGGTTGACCGAAATCGCCTTGACCTCGACCAGAAGATCGCGGCCCTGGGCTGTCGGTTCGGGCAGGTCGATGTCGATGAGGGCGGTGTCTGCCGAAATCGGCTGGGGTGTCGTATAGGCAATCGCACGCATGTGGGCTCCTTTCGAATTGAACACGAGCTAAATGCGCATTACGTTCGAAAGACGCAAGAATGCACATAAAGTGTATATAGTATCAGAAAGGATACCGTTGATGCCACGCGTGCGCCACAACCTGCTCGACTGTTCACCGCGCTGTCCCGTGGAAGGTGTGCTCGATCTGATGGATGGCAAGTGGAAGGGAGTGATCCTCTTTCATCTTCTGGAAGGCACCCTGCGTTTCAACGAACTCGGTCGCCGGCTGAAAACGGTGACACAGCGCATGCTGACCAAGCAGTTGCGTGAGCTCGAGGCGGATGGTCTCATCTCACGCACCGTCTTTCCGGTGGTGCCGCCCCGCGTCGATTATTGCCTGACCGACCGTGGCCGCAGCCTCGAACCCGTGATCATGGCGATGAAGCGGTGGGGCGACGAGAATATCGACCTCAAGGCTCAGGCCGCCGAGTGATGACCGTCGCTTTGGTGCCCCTGTTCTGGTGAAAAATAAGTCCTATCTAAATCGCGAAACAGCGCCTTCGCCGAAGGTTGCTGATGACGATCAACCGGGATAGCTCATGAAGATCAAAGCCATTTTCAATCGCGACGGCGGCACCTTCCGCACGACCGATATGAACGCCTATGCAACAAAGGTGGAAGAGGTTTTCGAAGCTGCGGGGCATCAGATCGAGATCGAGAATGTCTCAGGCGACGAAATGTCCGGTGCGCTTGAGAAAGCCGCACGCCGGGACGACATCGACGCGATGATCGCCGGCGGTGGCGACGGCACGATCTCGGCTGCAGCCGGCGTTGCCTGGAAGAACGGCATGCCGCTTGGAATCGTGCCGGCGGGCACCATGAACCTGTTTGCGCGCTCGCTGAAATTGCCGCTCGACATCTACCAGGTGCTTCCGGTTCTGGCCGGTGGCAAGGTCATCAATGCGGATATCGGCAGCGTCGATGGCCGTGCCTTCGTGCACCAGTTTTCCATGGGGCTGCACGCCCGCATGGTCCGCTATCGCAACAGCTATGATTTCGCCTCCCGCTGGGGAAAGATCCGGGCAAGCACGCGCGCCGCGGTCAACGTCATCCTCAATCCACCGGAATTCGACATCGACTTCGAGATCGATGGCGTGCGTGAGCATCGCGAGGTCTCGGCTCTTTCCGTGTCGAACAACCATTTCGGTGCCAATGCGCTGATGTATGCCGATGATGTTACCGGCGGCCATCTCGGCTTCTATACGGCGCCGCCGCTGAAGCCATCGGGTGTTGCCAAGCTCGCCACCGATATCATTCGCGGGAAATTCCGCGAAAGCGAGCTGATTACGGAAACCAGCGCCTCCGAAATCGAGCTGCATTTCCCGAAAAAGCGCAAAGGCATCAATTGCGTCCTCGACGGCGAGCTTATCCCGCTGAAAGGCGATGTCAGCCTGCGCATCCACCCGGGCGAATTGAAGCTTCTGGTCGGCAAGGGCGAAGCGCCGAAAGCGTGAGCGTCGCTTTTACTGAAACGCCGTCTCGAAGAAGCTTCTGAGCTTGCGCGAATGCAGCTTTTCCGGCGGCATGGAGGCCAGTTTCTGCAAGGCGCGGATGCCGATCTGCAGATGCTGGCTGACCTGCGTCTTGTAAAATGCCGTTGCCATGCCCGGCAGTTTCAATTCTCCATGCAGCGGCTTGTCGGAAACGCAGAGCAGGGTGCCGTAGGGCACGCGGAAGCGGAAGCCGTTGGCTGCGATCGTCGCTGATTCCATGTCGAGCGCGATGGCGCGCGACTGGGAGAGCCGCTTGACCGGGCCCGCGCTGGTCGCGCAGTTCCCAGTTGCGGTTGTCGATCGTGGCAACGGTGCCGGTGCGCATGATCCGCTTCAGCTCATAGCCCTCATAGCCGGTGATTTCCGCGACGGCATCCTCCATCGCCACCTGCACCTCGGCCAGCGCCGGGATCGGCACCCAGACGGGCAGGTCGTCGTCGAGCACATGATCCTCGCGCACATAGGCATGGGCCAGCACGTAATCGCCCAGCGTCTGGCTGTTGCGCAGGCCGGCGCAATGGCCCAGCATCAGCCAGGCATGCGGCCGCAGCACGGCGATATGGTCGGTGATCGTCTTGGCATTGGACGGGCCGACGCCGATATTGACCACGGTGATGCCGCCATGGCCTTTCTTCTTCAGGTGATAGGCCGGCATCTGCGGCATCCGTGCCAGCGTCAGGTCGCTCTCGGGCTTGTCGGATCCTGCCTGCGTGATGATGTTGCCCGGCTCGACGAATTCGGTATAGCCATTGCCGCCGGCTGCCATCTGTTCGCGCGCCCAGATGCAGAATTCGTCGATGTAGAACTGGTAGTTGGTAAACAGCACGAAGTTCTGGAAGTGCGTCGGCGCTGGTCGCCGTATAGTGGCTGAGCCGCGCCAGCGAATAGTCGATGCGCTGCGCGGTAAAGGGCGCGAGCGGCGAGGGCTCGCCGGGCGCCGGGCTCGTAGTCGCCATTGGCGATCTCGTCGTCGGTGGTCGTCAGGTCCGGCGTGTCGAACAGGTCGCGCAACGGCATGTCGATGTTTTCGGCGAGCGATGCCTCGACATGGGCGCCTTCGCCGAAGGCGAAATGCAGCGGGATCGGTGTCGCTGATTCGGATACGGTCACCGGACGCCGTGATTGCGGATCAGATGACCGAGCTGCTCCTTCAGGTAATGCCGGAAGAGCTTTGGCCGGGTGATCGTCGTCGTATAGACGCCCGGCGCGCTGACATAACCATAGGACAGGCGCGAATCGATATGGCCGTAGCTGCTGGTCTCGATGCTGACCTGCGGATAGCAGGCCCGGTAGCGGGAGGTCGGCATGCCGGTCCTGCCAAGCTCGACGAAGGCATCGACGAGAAAGGTCGTGTTGCGCTCGTAGAGGGCGGCCAGCGCATCGACGGCCTTGACCGCGTCGTCGAAGGACTGGGGCTCGAAAGCCTCCGGCGTGGTGATGGAAAGGGCGGAGAAGGAAGAGATTCGTTTGCTCATGGGGCATTATAGAATGCTGTTATTGACAAGCAAACGACAAGAACGCCTGTTGATGCCGGTCCACCGCAAATCCGCCTCTTGCGCCCGTCAGCGTGGCCCGGCCAGGATAACGGCGCTGCCGACGAGCGCCAGTGCGACACCGGACATGTCCCAACGGTCGGGACGAACGCCTTCCACCAGCCAGAGCCAGGCCAGCGACGCCGCAATGTAAATCCCACCGTAAGCCGCATAGGCGCGTCCGGCCGCAGCGGTTTCTATCGTGGTCAAAAGCCAGGCGAAGAGGACGAGGCAGGCAATGCCCGGAATGAGCCACAGCACGGACTTGTCGAGCTTGACCCAGGCCCAGAACGCAAAACAGCCGCCGATCTCGAAGACGGCGGCTGCGATATAGGTGAGGATTGCTGAACCTGTCATCTGTGTCCCTTTGCAGGCGATAGGACCGCAATCGGGACTAGGTCGCAAGATTTATCTGTGCCCGATGACCTCAGATCATCGCCTGGCGCTGCAGCGTCACGAAAAGCACGAGGCCGGCACCCTGCTTGCTGATGCCCAGATCCGACGCCTTGCTGTAGGCAAGTGCCACCACCGGCGACATCAGGATGGCAGTAATTGCCATGATGCGCAGCGGGACGGTGGCGGAATGGATCAGGTTTGCAAGCATGGCTCTTTCTTTTCCGGTGTGTGGCGGGGTTTTCCCTTTAGAGGCGGGCCTGGCAGAACTGTGCCGTATGGGCGGTGCAGTCGGCCATGGAGCCGGCGAAGTTGTCGCGGTGGCGGCGCTGCGTGTCGGCGCTGACGGCCGCTGCCAAAAGCATTGCAAAGACGACCATCAGGAGGCTGATGATGGTGAGGCGGCGTGCAAGAATATCCATGGTTCTGTCCGTCGGTGTCGGGGTTCAATTCGATGGTGCCGTTTTGTCATAGGCAAACTGAACTGTTGCTGAGACCGCGGTTCATCTCCCGTTCATCTTTCCCGGCGGCGCGGCATCTGCTGCGGTGTTTGAAACGCGCAGGCCAACGCCCTTCCAGGGAAGGCCCGGCAAGGTGTTTGTGGTCTTTGTCAGTGGGAGGATCGTTTATCGTTGCGGGACAGGATCGGCACCGCGCCTGTGGGTAGGGCATGCGCGCAGGGGGCATGCTCGACAAGGCTGGCATCGACCCGGTGAAATCCGGGTCGATGCCTCTTTTGTTTTAGAGGCGCGACCAGGTCTGGGATTTGCACAGCACCTTGAGGACGCAGCCTTTCATCTTCAGCGAACTGCCGCTGATCGCAGCCGAGCCGCTATAGGTCTTGTCATTGGCCGGATCGGTGATCTCGCCGCTATAGGCGTTGCCGCCGCCGTTCATGGAGCCGATCTTGCGGCCCGCATGTTTTCCGGTCTTCAGCGTGATGCAATAGCCGCCGCCACATTGCGTGATCGCCGCGGTCTCGCCGCTCGCGGTCTTCCAGTTGCCGACGATGGGTTCGGCTGCCAGGCTGGCGCTTGCCGATGCAAGAGCGATGGCAGCGGTCAGAATCAGTGTCCGGATCATGTTTCCTCCTCCAGGGTTCGCATCCGATGATGCGCATGATGATGGCAGGCAGTCTCCTCACCGCCCGATCGAGACGAAAATAACTTACGCGGACGTAAAGGTAAATATGCCGGACTGCTGCTTTTGCCGGAAATTCACACCTTCCGGGGACTTGGAGAGCCGGCGCTTTTTCAGGACTGGAAAAGCGGACCGTTTTTCGTGGTTAGCGATTGGTTGAAATCGGCAGTTGAATTTTTCGTAAAGATTGAGCCAAAAGCCAGCATTTCCAAGCGCTGTGATGTTTAACAAAAACCCAAGTTTACCAATCATTTGAACTTTGTTCGTTGCAAATTAAGCATGCGTTTTAAGCGTGTATTGAAACACCCGGTGCATACTCAAATCCATAAGACGAGCAGGGAAAAACACCCGCCGAACCCCTTGAGGGACCGAAGCCGCAGAAGACGGCCGGTCCCCAGGGAGCCTCAAAGAAGGCAAGCAAAAACAGGGACTACACGCAGATCAACCAGGTAAAACAGGGACACGGACAATGGCACGCTTTGACATTCAGAATGCTTCCGATGCCACGATGGGTGGCGAAAACCGCGCAGACGTATTTTGTGAAATGGGCCTGATGTATGCAACCGGACGTGGTTGCGATGTCGATCTCATCGCTGCTCACAAATGGCTGAACATTGCCGCGATCAAGGGCTCCGACCGGGCTGCAGCGCTCCGCGCCGATCTCGCAGCCGCGATGACCAAGATGGAACTCGCCGCAGCGCTTCGCGCCGCCCGCGAATGGATGACGATGCACTGAGTGAGCAGTGCGTAGCAATGAGGGGGTAGTGAAGGGTTGATCTCGCCATCGAGGTCGCAGTTTCCGCCGACTACCGACTACCGACTACCGACTACCGACTCGACTGACCAGCTACCCCACTGCCGCAACCACTTGCGGCAAGGCTTCCTCCAAAAGCAGCATGTCCGCTTCCGGACCGGTGCTGATGCGGATGCAGCGGTTGAGCGGGGCAACACCCGGCATGCGGATGAAAATCCCGTGCGCATCAATGAGGCGATCGACGATCGCCCGTGAGAATGCAGCATCCCGACCACAGTCGATCGCCACGAAATTCGTGGCGGATGGAAGGGGAAGAAGACCTGCACGACGGGCAATGGCCGAAATCCGCTCGCGGCTGGCGGAAATCCTCAGCAGGACCTCGCCCAGATAATCCTGATCGCCAAGCGCTGCGAGGGCCGCAGCCGTGCCGATCCGGTTCATTCCGAAATGATTGCGGATCTTGTCGAAAGCCTGCACCGTTCCAGGCGTTCCCACGACATAACCGACGCGCGCGCCGGCCAACCCGTAGGCCTTCGAGAACGTCCGCGTCCGCACCACATTCGGCATGTCGATCAATGCTGCGATCGCGGGCAGGGCGCTGTGCGGTCCCGTCTCGCAATAGGCCTCGTCCAGGATGAGCATCGTCGTTTGCGGCAGCGCGCGGGCGAAATCGATCACGCGTTCCGCATCCCACCAGCTTCCCATGGGATTGTCCGGATTGGCGAAATAGACCAGCGGCGCATCCTCACGGCGCACCGCGTCGAGCAATCCGTCGAGATCCTCCCTGTCTCCCGCATAAGGCACCGTCACCAGCCGCCCGCCGTGACCGACCACATGAAAATTGAAGGTTGGATAGCCGCCGAGCGAGGTCACCACCGGCATGCCGGGTTCGATGACAAGGCGCACGATCTGGCCAAGCAGCCCGTCAATACCCTCGCCGACGGCGATATTGGCCGGCGTGGTGCCAAGATGCGCAGCAAGCGCCTGCTTCAGGTCGTGGTTTTCCGGATCATTGTATTTCCATGTCTGGCCGGCAGCTTCGGCAATGGCCTCGAAGACGGACGGCGCCGGTCCAAAGCCACTTTCATTGGCACCGATCCGCGCGGCAACCTTGCGGCCACGCTGCCGCTCGATGGCCTCGGGGCCAACGAAGGGAATGGTTGAGGGGAGGGCGTTGACGAGGGGCGTGAAGCGGGAAAATGCCGACATGGATGCGTGCTGAGCCTGGACAGGAGGGAAACCGCGGCCAATCTAGCTTCGTTTGCCGGGAATGGAAACAAATCCATTCGCCAAGTTTCGGCAGCCAGGAACGCAGGTCCCGGCAGCAAGGAACGATTGTTCCGTCGAAGGCTCCGCGGAAACCTAGTGTTTCTTCAGTGCCAGACCCGTGAAGAATTCGTAGCGTACGATTTCATGCAGGAATTTCTCGTCGATCGGCTTGATGAAATGAACGCCGATCTTGTTGTCCTTGCGGTAGACTTCGGCGCAACCGATGCGCTTGTTCGTGCCGATGATGTTGAGATAATAATGCTGCGGCAGCCCGATCGTCGTGTTGACGGAGAACGTGGCGCCCCCCAGCGAGATGTCGATCATCTTGCAGGTCCGTGTCGTGATGCCGCCGAGTGCCGGCCGAACGGCCATCAATGTACCGACCTGGCCGATGTTGAAGTGTTCGTAGCGGCGCGTGTACATTTCCGATTTGACGACGGATAGAATTGACTGCGGCATGGGTAAACCCTTCGGTGGCTGTATCGGCTGTCCGCTGGCGACCCTGGTTCAAGCCAAGCTGTCCTGCGGGACGGAGCAGGTCATCCTCAAACCTGTTCCGTCTTGCTGCATGTTTGCGCAGGAATCTTGCAATCCGTTGAAAGGATTTGTTAAAATTTTATGTAGTGCCGTCTCGGCCGGCGCTGTCCGGCCGCCGTAGGGTCAGGATACCGAGCCCGACAGGCTTTTGGCGAGGAGATACCCGCAAGTCGCCGAAAATGCCGTGACGAAGGTGCCCCAGGCCATATCGACAAGGCTCATGGTCAGCGGCCAGCCCTTGAGCGTCGCCAGATTGGTGATGTCGTAGGTGCCGTAAGCCGCAAGTCCGAGAACCGCGCCGTAGCCCAGCGCAATCCAGAGCGATCCGGATTTGAGGCCGGGCAGAACGGTCAGCAGCACGACGGCACCGGCAAAGAAGACATAGAACAGGGCCGCGATTGTCAGATTGGGCGAGGGCAGCATCATGTCGCCGAGTTGGTCGCGATAGAACGACTTCGCCACAAGCCCCAGCCAGATGGCATCGGCGATGAGAAGCGATGTGAACGTGCCGGCATAGGCGATCAAGAAGGTTTTCATCGGTCTCTCCTGTTTCCCTTGCTACGCAGCACGCAAGGACCTGGATTGAAACCATTGTCAAAAAAACCGAAAGTCGATCAATGTTTTGCCTAGAGCGCGCCGCTGGAAAAGGCCTGGCGGATGAGGCGGCTGACGAATTCCGGGGCGATCGGCATGTTGAAGCGCACACCCAGCTCGGTTCCCCGGCGGTGAACCTGCGTGCACCCGGTTTCCTCGGGAAAGCCGACGACTTCCAGGAAGAAGTTCTTCGGCAGTTCGATCACCGGATTGAAATCCAGCATCGCCCCGCCAATGGAAATATGACGCAGCAGACAATTGTATTTCGTCTTGGCCTTCAGGTGCTGGCCGATGATCAGGATCCGGCAGGGCCGCTCGATGTAATAATGCTTGTAGGTGGTGGTCGGTTGACCAGGCCTTGCTTCCGCGACATGCATCAGCATTGACATGGGGCGCTCCGGAAAAATGATGACTCTTTGAATGCGGCTCTGCAGCGCCGGCGCCAAAGCAGGTGAGGTTGTTACGTTTGTTACTCTCCGCTTTCGCCGCAGCGTGTAAGGATAATGCCGCCCCAGCCTTGCACTGGCCTTGTGTCTTCATTTTGCAAGCGAGTGCTTGATTAAAAAAGATGAAAAGCAGACATTGAATTCATTGGTTCCATACGTACTAGATTGAGGCAAAGAAACGTGGAGCGCGCCAATTGAGGTGCTGCTTTTCCGGATGTTCTAGAAACACGTCCGGACCGGGTGTCGGCAAGAGGGATCGCCGGGTGCCGGTTCGGATTGCGGAGGGAGAAACATGATAAATGGTCGTTCGCAGCGGTGGCTACCGCTGTTTCTATTCGTTGTTTCGATGGCCCTCGTTCAGGCGGGCCATGCGGAAGCGGCAAAACGCGTTGCGCTGCTGATCGGCAACTCCGCCTATCAGGCGACATCGCAGCTCAACAACCCTGCCAATGACGTCGATCTGATGAAGGCGTCGTTCGAAGATGCGGGCTTTGATTCCGTCACCACGATCCACGATGTCGATCGCGCCACAATGGTGCGGGCCTTGCGGGATTTCGAGGACAATGCCACCGGCGCCGATGTGGCGATCATCTATTATTCCGGCCATGGCATGGAAATGAACGGGCAGAACTACCTGCTGCCCGTCGATGTCAACCTGAAGACCGACAAGGATGTCGAGGACGAAGCCATTCCGCTCGACCGCATCCAGCGCTCGCTCGAAGGCGCAACCAAGCTCAAGCTCGTCATTCTTGATGCCTGCCGCAACAATCCGTTCGAACAATCCATGACGCGGTCGATTTCCACCCGCGCGGTGACCCGCGGGCTTGCCCGGGTCGAGCCCGAAGCGGCCGATCTGCTGGTCGCCTTCGCCTCGAAGGCCGGGACTGTGGCGCTTGACGGCGAAGGCAAGAACAGCCCGTTTGCCACGGCGCTTGCCAAATACCTCACCGAACCGGGCGTCGATGTCCGCATCGCGCTCGGCAAGGTCCGCGACGAGGTCGTCAACGAGACCAATCGCGGCCAGGAACCCTTCGTCTATGGGTCGCTCGGCGGCGCGCAGATCTTCCTCAACATCAAGGAAGTCAACATCAACGTCACGACGACGGGCGACAGCAAGCAGGAAGTCTCCCCGAATGGCCAGTCCGAAGCCGCTGCCGACTGGCAGAACATCCGCGATCTCGCCGACAAGGACCTGATCGACGTCTTCCTCGCCAAGCACGGCCAGGACCCCGTCTACAAGATGCTGGCCGAAAAGAAGCTGAAGCTTCTGACCGAGGCGGCAGAGACCTCCAATATCGAACCGGACGAAATCGCCTGGGATGCGCTCAAGCAGTCCACCGATGCAGCGGCGCTCACGCGTTTCCTCGAGCGTTATCCGGACAGCAAGTACAAGGCCGAAGCCGAGACGCAGATTGCAGCACTGGCGCCCCAGCGCGGGCTCAACATCTCGGAGACCGGCAAGGATACGCAGGCCTCGCGCGACTGTTATCTGCTGGCCGGCGAGCCGCAGTCGATGCCGGGCTTCCTCGGCGTCAACTTCCTGAAGCTCGATTCGAACCGGGCTCTGACGGCCTGCGCCCAGGCGGTCAATGAAAACCCGGATGACATGATGCTGGTCAACATGCTCGGCCGGGCCCAGGATGCGGGGCGCAATTATCCGGAAGCCCGCAGCAACTACCAGAAGGCTGCCGATGGCGGCAACATGTACGCGCTGACCAACCTTGCCTGGTTCTCGGTCTATGGCACGGATGGTGCGCTGGATGTCGAAAAGGGCCGGCAGATGTTCCTGCAGGCCGCCAATGCCGGCAATTCCTACGCGCAGGCATCGCTCGGCTGGCTCTACCGCGAAGGCTATGGCGGTGTCACGCAGGACTACAACGAAGCCGTCCGCTGGTACCAGAAATCGGCCGACCAGGGCTATGCCAATGCCCAGGCGACGATCGGCTGGTTCTATCGCGAAGGCCTCGGTCTGCCCAAGGACCTGTTCCTGTCGCTCTCCTGGTATCAGAAGGCTGCGGAAGGCGGCGATGCCAACGCCATGTCGTCGCTGGGCTGGGCCTATCAGAACGGTCTTGGCACTGCGCAGGATTATCTCGAGGCGAAGAAGTGGTATGAAAAGGCCGCCAATGTCGGCGATTCCTATTCCATGGCGCTTCTCGGCTGGTTCTATGATGTCGGCAACGGCGTCCCGCAGGACTATGCGCAGGCCCGTGCCTGGTACGAGATGGCGGCAAATGCCGGCAGCGCCTATGCCATGGGCAATCTCAGCCGCCTCTACGACTACGGCCTCGGCACCAAGTCGGACGCCCGCGAGGCGGCCCGCTGGGCAGCCGCCAGCGTCGAAGGCGGCGATCCCGCGAAGTTCCAGGAGATGAAGTCATCGCCAAACAACTTCACCCCGGAATTCCGCAAGCAGCTGCAATTGCTGCTCAAGGATCGCGGTTACTACAGCGGCCCGATCGACGGTGATTTCGGCGCCTCGACGCAGAACGCCATCGACCGTCTTGCCAAGAAAACCGGATAACAAGGACGCGGATGCCGGGCCAGAAGCGCCCGGCATCCGCAATTTCTGATTCGACGCAGGGCCAGACCCGCCCGTTTGATTGCCGCCCGGCCATGCCGCCTCGGCATTGACGGCGGCACACACGGCAAAACCCCGCTTTTTTCACCGCCCGTCTAAAAAAGCCTTGCAATGCCGGTTATTGGACCTTAGTCAGGCGCTAACGGAGAGGTGGCCGAGTGGTCGAAGGCGCTCCCCTGCTAAGGGAGTATACCCGGAAGGGTATCGTGGGTTCGAATCCCATCTTCTCCGCCATTTCCCGCAAAGACTGATTTCCAGAATATACTGATTTCCGCGCCACGATATCGCGCCATAGCGGCGCCCTGTTTCATTGTATCGCTGTGAACTGAACTGGCTGCTGCCCCCGCGCCGAACCGCCCCGGAACATTCCCGCCTGCCGCTGCGTTTTGTCCTTCCACGAAACCGGGAGGATCGACATGCATGCTGCGGACCATCTGCGAATACAATATGACTTTTTGAGCAAGACCGTCTTGCTGGAATTCAAGGGCAACAGTCATGTCCTTGGTGAGCGCTACGAGAACAAGGACAGTGCCGAGCGCGCTGCAGTGGACTATGCGCGGGAACATTGGGCCTATGTGCCGCCGGCGCTGACCAGACAATAGGCTCGACCATAAGGCGGATCGCCGCTGCGCCCGTGGCGGAACCTTTGCGCTGCGATCTCCGTTTTCCTCGAAAGGAGAAGGTCATGGCCAAGGTTGAAGACGTTGCCACATCCCTGTTGACGGAGATTCTCGGACCCAGCCCGGCGGGGCCGGTCTCTGGAGAAGGGCGTTCGGATACGGCCGATCGTTTGCCACCGGAAGACACGGACGCCCGCGAGGCAGGGGCGCCCGTTCGACCCATGCCTGTTGAACCCACCATGCCTGTTGAACCTATGGACGAAACCGACACTCGCGATCCCAAACCAAGACGGCCGGATCCGCAGGAAGTTCAGTATCCCGGATATTTCAAGGAAGGTGGCAGTCTTTGATCATTTGATCGGTGGATGGTCGCTCGGCGGCTCGCACATGCGGAACTTTAAGCAGGTCGGGCCGTTGGGAAGGCATATGCGATCGAAGGAGTTAGAGCATGGCGACATATATCGACGAACGCGGCGATGCCGTTAAGACCGAAGACACCAACCGCAAGGTCGAGGCCACCGCAGTCGAGGCGCGGCAGGGCCTGCTGGGGCGTCCCGTATTGTACGTTCTCATTGGCGGCCTGTTCCTGGCGATGATTGCCTGGGGTGTCTCCGAAATGTTCGGCGAGGCGGTCGATAATGATGCCGCAACCGAAGTGACCCAGCCAACCACGGATAACCGTACGCCGGCAACGCCCGACAGTCAGCCGCTGATCGAGAATACCCCCTCGGAAGGTGCAGCACAGCAGACCGTGCCCACAGAACGGGACCCGACGCCGGAGACCGGCACGGGCGGCGAACTGCCGGCCACCACGCCATCGGGCACGCCGTAAATTCCGGCGGCGCCACACGTCGCGGGAACGCACGAGCGTGATTGATTGATCGACGACCGAAAGCGGCGGGGCAGCGATGCTCTGCCGCTTTTCGTTGTGGCGGCGGCGCGTGGAACGCTGCAGGCAAACAGCCCGGCGTCGGCTTCTTCAAAAGCGCTACCATGCGCGAAATGCAATCAAAGATTTAATTTTATGTTAAATACACTTTACGTTTTGGTTGTGCTGTGAATTAATACAACCATGGTAGTGCGGCCGGTGATGGTGAGGGGCGGTGCAGCATGGTTCTCGCATTTCGGCTTTACGGGGAGTTCCAGTGGCCGCCCCACCCTGAGGCCGGGCAGGGCAAAAGCCTGGAAAAGGGCCTGATCGAAATCCATTATCTCGAAAAGCCGGCTCAATCGGGCAAATTCTGGCCGGTGCTGCGCTGGGTACCGGGTAAAATTGTAGTCCCGTCAAAACCCGTAGAGGATGTTCATCCAAGCATTTTCGAGTTTACGGTCGATGAGGCTGTCGAATGGTTCGAGAACAATTCTGCCAGGGATGTGTCGATCTGGATCGACGGCGGCACGAAGGAAAAGGACGAAGACTGGGTGTCCTTCCGCGGCGCCTTCCTGCTCGATCAGTTTGAGCCGACATCCGATTCGCAGGTGCCTGCGCTGCGCTGGCCGCTTGTTCGCGCCTGTTCCTATGCCGAGGGCAAGACGGTCTTCTCGACCTTGACCGTCGGCTGGCGCGACGGCGCGAATTTCCGCCTTAATCTGCATCTTCCCTTGCCGGCGCGCCGCGCCACCTTGCTGTCCGGCGAGGAGAAGGATCCGAGCGCCTTTCCTTTCTGCGCCGTTTATGAACCGCAGAAGGGAGCGTTTGAGACGATATTGCATCCCACCACTCTGGTCGGTGGCTGGATCAAGGGCGACGCGATCGACACCTCAGCCGTAAAGGTGTCGTCGACATCCTTCGTTTTCGACGACGACCGTCTGCCGAAGGACGCTGTGCTCGGCACTTTCGGTTTTGCTGCGCGGGGCAAGACTGCGGAAGGCCGGTTTGCGATCTATCACGGAGATCAAAAAAACGGGAAAATCGACGCCGCAAAATTCTGGCCTGACAGGCCGGCGCCTTTCCTTGAGGATCTGCTCGGTCGCATCGGGTTTTCGACCGGTATTGCGCCACCGCCCTGGCTGTCGCTGAAGGCCGGACATTCGGTGGCAGATCTCAGCCTCCGGTTTGGACAGGGCGGCGAAAAAGCCGACCCGCTGCGCCCTGTGCTCACCTATCGCCTGGGTGTCGCGTTGACGGGCGGCGGTTCGAAGGCCGCAGGAGACCTGAAGCCCGGTTCCGGGCGGCTGGCCTTGCGGCTCAAGGCGGAAACCGGCGGCTGGGTGGCAACCGCCGACACGCTGCATGCCGATTGTGCCTTGAGCTTTCATATCACCGACGCGGAAATCTGGAGTGACGATCCGCACCGCTGGTCGCCGAAGGTCGATGTCACGCTCCACTGGAAAACCACAATCCCGGATGATGCCACGGCGCAAAAGGGCACGCCGACGTTTGGCAGGGTTCCCGCGGGCACCGACGATCTCGATTTCGGGCTGCTGCGGCATGCAGGCCACGCATTCCGGACAGCGCGCGAGGCCTTGCGTTCGGCCGAAGCCGGGCAGCCGCAGTCGATCCTTCCCGATCTGAAGCCTCTCCCGGGCCAGACCGTGCGCTTTGCCCTGAGCGGAGCATCCTTTGCCGCCATCCATGGATCCGAGCCGGGAACGCTCGCCTGGGGAAGATCGGTGGGCAGCGTCCATATCCGGCCGCGTTTTCGGCTGACGCTGGCGGCTCTGGACGGTCTCATCGCCGATACCGGGGATACAGCAGGTATAACGCAGGGCAACAGGCTTGCGCTCCTGGCCGAGCGGCAATCCTTCTTCAAGGAGGAAGACAAGCCGCTGGTCCTGCGCCTGGATCTTTCGCGTGACGCTGCGTGGGCTTCGGCCAACGGTACGGAAATCGCCGACGGTGCGCCCTTCTTTGCCTCCTACAGCCTGGATACGGAACAAACCCCGGACGCCTGGTCCGGGCGGTTGTCATCGCTGGCGTTCACCTGGGACCCCGGCAAGAGCAACGCCGTCGCGCCGCCGAAGGAACTGACGACGACCTTTCTTCGCGCCGGTGGTCCGGGCGTGCGCTCCGGCATGGGCGATGCAGCACCGGCCATCAGTCTGGAAGGGGCGCGCATTGCGGCCGCGATCCATCTGCTCTTGCCGGTCAGCGACGTGGTGCAGGTCGGTGTCGATCAGCCGCGCATGGACCGCACCGGCAGGGCGACACCTCTGCTCATTCCCCTTGATGGCGAGGCAACGACTGCCGGGGAAGGCTATCGCTACTGGCTGAGCATCGTGGAGACGGTGTCGCCTGTCGAGGATCGGCGGATCGAGGCGGATATCTACGAACACGCGGCGGAAACCGGCGAGAAAAGTTTTGCCGTGCTCTCGCAGGAGCCCTTTTCGATCTTCCGCTATCGCCATCAGCCGCTCAGCGATCGCGGCGATGTCGGCTCGGCATCGGTCGCGCATTATTCGGGCGACGATCGGATCTGGCAGTATCGCAAGGTCGCGGATCACTATCACTACATCCTGCCGCCGCAGGCCGTCGGCGAAAGCATGGACAAGCCGCGCCGGCTGGAAATCCACGATCTTCACACCGTCGATGCCAAGGACCCCTCCGATGCCTGGCGTCCCTTTGTTCGCGGCACAGGCGAATACGACGGCAACAGGAGCGATCTGCAGCGTCGTGCCGTCGATTTCCGGCTGACCCCATCGACGGAATTCTGGATCCGGCCAAGCGATGTCGAACGCGGCTATTTCATGCCGGAGACCAGCGCGCACGACATCTTTCGCCAGCGGGGCGAATACGGGCTGGGTGCGGCCCTTGCCTTTCTCCGCGGCGAATTTCTCTACGGTCTTCCGGTCGGGATCGACGTTTCGCGGGAAAGAACTGTCGCAAGGCAGGCAAGGGTCGCGGAAATCGAGGCGCTCACCGGCCGCGTCGCCGGCCCGGCCCGCGACATGGAGGCGGACGAGAACCTGAGCAAACGCTGGAATGCGCTGTCGGGCGCGCTGTCCCGCCGGCCTGAGCGTCTGGAAGTCTGGGCGCGCGACCCGGACTCGACCATCGACTTCACGCCGGCGCGCTTTGCAGACGGCGTGCACTTCGCATTGCGCGGCACAGCGGTGCATCGCGCGCCGCTGAAGGCATTGGAAAAGGCTGCCGATCACGAAAACTGGCCGACGATCGAGGGGGCGGTGCCGGATGAGACCAGAAGACTGGATTTCAGCCGGCCGCGCATTCACCCGCAAGGCCTGAGCGGTGGTGCGCTCTGGCCGGTCGAATCCGTCAACCTGTTCAATGCGCTTCTGGAGCGGCCGGCCTCGACCGGCGGCACGATCGAATCGATCGCCCTGTCGCCCATCGGCGGCGATGCTGTCCAGAAGGCAGGCTTTCTCGATGGCATCGTCACCATCATCAGCGAAACCCGCAACGGCCATGTCGAACGCCAGAAGGTCGAGGTGCTGGGCCGGATCGGTGCGCTCTGGCATCGAGCCAAACATGTCGTCGTCTACGAGCGCACGGTCAATCCGTCAGCGCAGTTCGCCCCGACCTATGACGAGGATAAAAACCGTAGCCGTTCGCGCCGGCCGGTCCTGCGCAAGGTGCGGGAATATGTCGAACTGCTGGAGCCGGAACGCGCCTATCCGGATTTTCCGTCCGCCACGCAGCGCAGCGCAGGTTTCCTCGAACGGGTGCGCTTCAATTCCAAGATCATCCATGTCGACAGCGCCTGGAGCAGCGAAGTGGGGAACTATGGCTGGAAGATTCCGCTTTGGAATCTGCGCAGCGCCCGCGAGCGGCCGCAGGTCTATCCCATGCCTGATGTGGCTTTCGTCACCACGGCGGAAGGCGAGGGTGAGCGACCGGTCGTGGCGCAGGAATGTGCCGATACCGACAATCTTTTCTTCTTCTCCGATTTCAATGCAGGCAGCGGCGATACCGACCGCTGGGCTACCCGCATCGACATCGACTATGCCAATATGCCGGTCGCCAAAACGATCGCGGTCTCGGCCGATGCGAAATCCGCTGCTCCCCTTGATGGCGGGCGTCGCCGCGCCGTCAGCCGCGTCCTGCCGGGACTGCGTCGCTTCACCTGGCGCCTCGCACCCGCCGCCCAGAAAACGGCGATCAATGCCGGGCGGGCCGGAAAGCCGGTCTATGTCGGCATTGACAGCGTCACCTTCATGCGGGTCACGCATGAGGGAAGCGGCAACCCTGCGCTGGCAGAGAAACTCGACTCGCTGCTGAAGGGCGTATCGACACTTCCCGAATCCGGCTTCGAGCCACCGGCCATTGCAGCGCTCTCCTACTGGGACAACAAGGGCGGCGGTGCATCGTTCCCGGGGGCCTCGAATTTCTCCGCGGCGATCAGCGAACTCCTGACAGCCATCGGCAAACGCGATGTTCGCCGCAACCGGCTCGGCCCTCGAAACGCTGGAAAACAACTGGAAAGCCGAAGCCCTGCCGGCCAGTCTCAAGGCCGGGCTGGAAAATGCTGCTGCCGCGGTCCAGCCGGTCGTTGCAAGTTTGAATGGATTGGGCTCCATTGTCGCAAAGGGCAAGGCGCAATGCGACAGGCTCAAGGCCGACGCCATAGGCACGGTCAGGCGCAAGCAGATGCTGGTCATGACCGCGCTTGGCACCTGGGCATCCGATGTCGACGCCATCCTCGCCATTGCCGAAGGCTCTCTTCCGTGGAGCCGGGATAGGGCGATCGACGAAGTCTGCAACGAGATACGCGCGCAGCTGGCACCAATCTTTTCGGAGGCAAGCCGGGATGTCGGCAATGTCGCCGAGGGTGCTGAAAAGGCCCGCGCCATCCTTGCCGCTCTCGAGGCGGAAGCCGAGGCTGTCCTCCTGCGCGCGCGCGGCCGCGTCCATGCATTTGCCGACGGCTATGATCGCCTGAAGCCATGGTCCGACGACCGGCGGCGCGCGTTCCGGGAGGGTCTCGAAAGTTCCCTTGGCAATCTGTCAAAGGATATCGCGGCTGCCATCGACGAAGCCCGCCAGAGGTTGGGCGTCGAGCTTTCCGATGCCGGACAGGCGATCGGCGGACAGCTTGCAAAAGCCCTCAGTGCCATCGGGCGGCTGCGCGGCGTGATGCCTGCAGATTTCGCGCAGCTGGAGCCGATTGTTGCCCGCCTGCTGCTGCCCGTCACGGACCTCCTCGAAGCGCTGTCGCCCGCAAGCGGTGCGGATGGTGAACTCAAGCGACTGACGGATGCAGTCGCTGCTGCCGCGTTGCCGCCGGGATTTGAAGACCCGTGCGCTCTCCGCGCTTGGCGATCTGGCTGACCTTGTTACGCTTTTGCGAGAAAGCGAACGTGCTGCCACCGGGGCCGCGGCCGATCTCGACAGCATCGCAAAAACCGGGCTCGGCGAGGTTCGCGCCACGGTCGACACGTTCGCAACCAGCCTTGCGGCCATGGCGCACGGGCTTGCCGCGTCGGCAAAAAGCCTGCTCGATATTGCCCGCGATCTCGCGGATGCCGGTTTTGCGGACCTTGAACGCGAATTCGCGCACCTCAACATCACCATGGCGCGTCAGGCGCGCGCGATCACCGACCGGATCGATGGCGGCCTTGCGGGGATCGGTCATGCAGTTGATCCCATCGTCAGCGCGGCGACCGCCTGGCTCGATCTTCTTCTGTCCGATCTTCTCGACGATCTTCGAAAACTCTATGGGACCATCGATCCGGTTCTCGAAGACGTGCAGGCGGCACTGGACGTCGTCGCAGAGGCCCTTTCACCAGCCGCCCTGCTTGAAACGGTGATCATCGGCGCCGTCATCCGGCCTTTGCTCGAGGATCTGCTAAGGCCCTTCGACGGTCTCACCGACGAAAATCTGAAACTGGTGCGTGAGCGCCTCCAGATGGTTGCGGAGATCGCCGGCGACCGGCTCGGCAAGTTGACGGTCGATGTGCTTGAAAACGTCGACTACATCTCCGATGTCTGCGCTGCCGTGTTCGAGGGGGCCGACAAGGTGGTCGGTTACATCGACGGTCTTTCAACCGACGCCAACGGCTATATCAAAGCGCAGGTCGATGAGCTGGAAAGACGCTATCAGCCGCTGGTCGATGGCATCCGGGATGCCATGGCGGATGTTGGAGAATTCGAGCGTCGGGCCGCCTCGCTGCTGGCAACGGTCAAGGCTTTCGATCACTCGGTCCGCGGGTTGCAAAACGATCTCTCGCGCTCGATCGAGACCGCCCGCATGTATGGCGACCGGGTGTTTGACGCGGTCGGCCGGCTGGACGATGGCGGCGTCCTGGCCTTGCCGTCCAATGTCCTGAAACTCTATTCGGCCGTCAGCTCGGCACCGGAAATCGCTGCACTGAAAGCCGATATCGACCGTATCCGCGCCGGCTTCGATGAACTGGGCAACATCATCGAGACGACCGAGGCGAGCGCGCTCTTCAATCGCCTCGGCGACGAATTGAAAGCGCTCGGACTGACGCTGCCTTTCGACAGGATCGAAGACAGGCTGCTGCCGACGGATCTCGGCAATTTCGACATTGGCAAGATTTTCGGAAATTTCGGCGGCCTCAATCTCGACAGCCTTTTCAAGGGCTACAGGATGCCCGCCGGTCTGCGCGACGCCGTCCGCGTCACCCATGATTTCGACAAGGGGCAAGGCAGGGTCTGGGTTCAGGTCGATGTCAATGCGCCGATGCCGGGCCGTCGCAGCCTGTTTACGCTCGGGGTTTTCCAGGTCGATTTCGTCGACATGACGCTGACCGGAAAAGTCCGGCTGGAGGCCTCCAAGGATCAGGATACTGTCACGCAGACCGGTGTCGGTCGCATCGACACGACGATCGACCTTTTGGTCTCCGGCCAGTCCATGGTCCGGTTCGACAAGTTCGCCCTGAATTTCACGCGCGAACAGGGGCTGAAGATCGACTTCGATCCGAAGAACATCCACCTCAATCCGGCGTTTAAGTTCATTCAGGATTTTCTGGCGAAATTGTTTCCGGAAAAGGTCGGTGGCCTGAAGATCGTCAAGCAGGACAATATTCCGGTCGGTATCGAGCATGATTTCGTGCTTCCGCCGATGACGCTGAATTTCGGCACGAGCGGCGTGTCCAACATCGCGATCGAAAATCACTTCAAGCTGCTCGCCTTCCCGGATTTCATGCTGGCCAACAGGTTCAACCTGTCGACGGCAGACCGGCCCTTCATCTTCTCGATCTTCGTCATCGGCGGTACCGG
This sequence comes from uncultured Alphaproteobacteria bacterium, assembly GCA_963822365.1. GTDB lineage: Bacteria > Pseudomonadota > Alphaproteobacteria > Rhizobiales > Rhizobiaceae > Pararhizobium. The sequence continues at coordinate 173,969 of CAWGHM010000013.1, read as the reverse complement.
CTACATCCAGATCGATGCCGAATATCGGCCGTTTGACAGCCAGCTCATGGTTGCGGTGGAGGCGGCGGCCGGCGGTTCTGCCGCTCTCGCCTTCGCGGTCGGCCCGTTCGTCGGCCAGGTGTTCATCACGCTTTCGGGCGCCATGACCTATCGCAAGATGATCGGCAAACCGGGTGGCGGGCTCTCCATCGCCGTGGTTCTGGTCATTGCCGGTCATGTTCAGGTCGCCGGCATCGTCACCGTCGGCATCACGCTGATGCTGCGCATGAACTACCGCGACAATGGCGAGATCAACGGCGAGGGCACGCTGGCCGTTACCATCCGCATCTCGCGCTTCTTCAAGCTGACCGCGCGCGCCAACGTCAATTACAAGCTGCGCGGCGGAAAATCCGAAACATCGGTGAGCACCAGCGCAAGCGGCACGATCACCGACGACCGCTTGAAGAAGGCCGAACAGGCGGTCGCGCAACTGAAGAATGCGAGCAAATAGCCATGGCTCTGGAGAAATCGATCCTGCACTGCCTCCTGGATACCGAACCGAGCGCATTCTTCGGCACGGATCCGACTGTGCCGGCCTATGCCGTCAATCTCGGTTTCGAATGCAGGACAAACCTGTCGCGCGCCGACGTCATCGACGCAGAGGCGGTGGCGGACGCAAAACGCGCCGAACTGGAAGAGGATGAGGCGGCCGCGGAAATCCGGTTCAGGGCCTTTGCCCATGCGACGGAAACCATACGGTTTCATCTTTTCAGGGCGCAGATCGATCCCCTCGATCCAGCGGTCTGCGTTCTGACTGAAGACGCGGGTGAAATCACCGAGAGGATTTCGGACAGGCGGGATGCCGCGGCGGGCGCGCATATCATGTCATGGCTGAAGGCCGCCGCCCCTGAAACCGGCAATCGGCACTATTGGGCTATGCCGGCTGAGGTGCCGGGACCGTCATCACAGGACGTCGTCACGGTCGATGCCGACCGCGTACCGGCGACCTATCGGCTGCGGGCTGCCCATGCCTGGAACGCGCCGGTCGCCCATCGCCTTTCGCTCACGCACATCTTGCGGCCCGATTTCGCCCCTGCAGACCCTGCCAACCCCGGTCTTTTCGTCATCCTGCCGTTCTTCGTTGAACCGACTGGTTTGCCGGCCGCCGGGCGAAGCAATGGCAAGCGGTGGGACTTTGCCTACGACCCCGGTGGCGGGCTCGGTGAGATCCTGTGCCGCACCGACATCATCGACCGCAGTGTCGTGCCGACGCAAACCGGCGCCATCGGCTTTGTCACGCCGCAAGGTTATCTGGCTGCCGATGCGGATGCCGGCAACCTCTGGCGTGTGATCACGTGGTTCGAAGCAAGGGCCGCGTCGCTGATGGCGCCCGGCCAGGCCCTGTCAGGCCCCGGAGCCGGGTCCGACGCAGACAAGGACTATGACGCGCTCTTTCACTGGCGATACGAGGATGCCGAAGAGCCGCTGTTGCATGCGCCGGGACCGGCCTGGCTCGCGGCGATCAGCCTGTGCGCCAGCCTCGACAACATCGTGCTGGGGATCAAAAAGCCGGTCTCGGGTGCAAGCAGCGCAGGCGACATTCTCGGTTCCCTGGTTGTCGATCTCTTCGACGCTTTGCAGGGCGATATTGCCGATCGCTTCGGCCTCGCGGACGAAAGTCATCGATCTGGCAACCCTTGTCACGGTCGTCAGGAGCGTTTTCGAAAGCGGCAATCCGCTGCTGCAACCATCCTCCGACCTCGGAGATCCGGCCAAGAGGGGCCAACTTGCTGCTCAACTCCGCCATATCCACGATATTGCCGCCTTGGATGCCGAGCGACCTCTGGAGCAGCAGCTGCTGGATGCCTTGCTGACGGCTTTCTCTGAAGATGGCAGCATTCGGGACAGGAAGGCACTCTTCGATACGATCCGGGGACGCGAGCAAAACCTTCTGAAGCGCGCCTTGATGGAGGCAGAGCAGAAGCTTCAGGACGAAGCCGGTGCAGAAACGGCAATCCTGCGAATACTGGAAACGCCGGAACGTCTCTCCGGGCGGGCCTTGTCGGCGCTCTTTGCGGAAAGCTACCTGCTTGCCATCGATCGGCCCGGCGATGCGGGCCTTCTTGCCGCCGTGGATGCGGCTTTCGCCTCTGCCTGGCGGCAGTATAGGGATCGTCTACTCGGCCCGTTCAATGGCGCGGAAGCCATAAGGCGGGCTTCCGGCAGCGAATTTGCCAAGGCTCTTCTGGCCCTGGCCGAAGCCGAGGCTCCGCTTGTCGCCGCACCGACCGACGAAACATCGTCGCAGCGCCTGGTGCGCCTCGCCAAGGGTGCCGATTATTACGCAAGGCGGCTGTTGGGGTCGATAGATGACGCCCCGCCCGCGAACGGTCTGGCCGTTCTGGCCGGTTCCGTGGTTCGGCCGCTGTTTCCCGCGGCTTTGCCGAATGGGACCAATCCCGTCACGCCCCAGGATCTGCGTCCATATTTCGAGGCGGCCTATGTTTCGGCGCTGTCTTCGATCGGCGCTGTCAACGATCCCACGGCCCGCTTTATACCGGACAACGCGCCAGCGCCTCTGCCACTGCAGATCGCCGCCAATATGGATGGCGCGACGATCGATGATTTTGCTGCGTCGTTCAACGGTATCGCAGTCGCCATCCGTCGTCGCGATACCGGCGATGACGCCGATCGATGGGCGCATGCCAGTCTTGCCGATCTCGTCTGGCCAAGCGAACGCCTGATGCCGGCAGTCGACAAGGACCCGGCGGATCCTCAGGTTCGAGCGGCCATTCACCCGATGCTGCCGTCCGTATCGGACGGGCGCGGTCCCATGTTCATTGAATATGAAGGCCTGCCGCTTGCGGCCGAAACATTCAGCGAGACATCTGCCGACGCTGTCCCGAACGCTGATCCTTCGCTCATTCCGTTCTACGACCACAAGGCGCCCGATCTCACGGCTTCCGATTTTGCGAAGATCCCGAAGCTCGCCTATGGCCGGAGGTTCGAGACCTTCAGCTTCGCGACCAGCAATGCCGGGACTTTGCCGCTTTTGCTGCAGGGGGACCTTCCCTGGATGCCGAAGGCGACGTTCCATGCGCCGGAGAAGACCGATCCGGCGGGTCCGGATCTCGTCGTCAGCACCGAATATCAGCGTCGAACCGCCATCGGTCAGATCGCCGCCAATGAAGTCTCGAAGGGCATGACTTTGCCGCGCATCGGAGCGCCGGTGGATGGCGTCGTTCCCCTGGCACAGGATTATCCGCGAACGGTGCTGTCGGCCTATGCGGGCAGTCCCGGCATTCGCGATATCTTCCGCGATCGCAGCGGCGATGGCCTGCTGTCCATCGTGGCCGCTCCGGCCGGGCCGATTGAATGGCGCATTCCCGATGCCGTTTTTTCCGGCCAGCCGGAGATCCTGTCGGTTCGCCTGTTCAACGGCGCGCCCACGGGCCCTGATGATCGCGGGCTTGTCGAGGTGACTGTTTCTGTCGGAGCGCTTGCGCAAACGCCGGCCGATATCCGGATCGGCATACGGCTACTCGAAACAGGCGCAGGCAAGACCGAGCGCCGGATCTACCTGAGATATGGAGACGCGGCGGCGGATGAGGCGACCATACCGGAGACGGGAGAGATCGAGGGATGGCTCCGGCTCACTCTGGAGTCCGGATCCTCGGCCGCGCTCAGTTTTGCGGCGACCGATGAGCTGAAACCTTATGAACCGGCGGCACCGCTTCTCATTCTCGCACCCGACAATGCGGCATGGAGCGGGCGTCTGCATGAGCCGGTCACCCTGGATGTCGATGCGCCACGTGTCGGCTATCTGGATTTCCAGCGCTGGTTTGCCAACAGCGATTCTCTTGCAGACGCTTTCGATACCGAAAAACACCCGGCCAATCTTGGTGCCGCGGAACGGCTCGAAACGGCTCTGCTGACCGCCTACGTTCTGCGCGACACCGACGAGGACCTGGCACGTCATCTCGACCGCTTGCCGGATCCGGCCGTGTGCGCGATCCGCATCGAACTTGCCGTCGAAGACCAGTTGGTCGATCTGACGACGCCTGCCTCTCTGGTTCGCACGATCAGCCTGGCGGGAAAGCTTCTCGACATTGCGAAAGCGCTGGATTTGCCTGCAGGCGCGCGCTGGACCCCGGCGCGGTTGAAGACACAACTGTTTTTGCCGATGGAGCAGGCCTTCCGCTTTCAACTGTCACTCCAGCCGGGGGATTTTGCCCTGTCCCCGAAGGGACCGGTTTTCGCGAGCCTTCCGGCCGGTGTCGTCGCGCGGCTGTCGCTTCATACGCTTGTGCCGGCCCGGCACTTCGTCGGCAGGCAGGCGCCGGGCGGCTACCGGCACCCGTCTGTCCTGCATGCGGGGTTAAAGCAGCATGCGGCACGCGTCATTGCGCCCACGGATACGGTTCCGGAAACCTGTTTTTCCTATGTCTCGCCCGCCATCCGTATAGAGACGATGATCGACGGCATGAACGCGCTTGCCGGCGACGACAAGATGCAGGCGTCAAAACCGGCAATCCGACTGGCTGCGGAGATGATAGCCGTGCGCCCTGTGGAGCGCGCCCGGCAGTATGAGCTCGAAACCCGTGGCGCAGTGCCACCGGGTGTCGACACGATTGCGCGCACACGGCAGTGGCGCCTTTTGAGCGAGATCGACATCACCAGCCAGCGTTGGCGACCGAGTGGCCGTCCGATTTACAATCATATCGATCCCGCGGCGTTTTTTGACCCGTCCGCGCTCTCCGATGCGCCAGACGGTCGTGCGCCGCACGCTGCCTTGCCCCTTCGTCGCGAAGCAGAGAATTGCGCCCTGGCCGGGTTCGAGCAGGAGGCCTTTTTCGACCGTGCCAATGTTGATTCCAGAACCGTGACACAGCGGCTGCTGCCGCTGCCCGCCCGGACCAGCCTTGAGCAGCATATCTGGGAAGCGCCGTCTGCCACTTACTTCCGCCATCGCTTCACGCTTCGCTCCCGCTATGCCGGCGCGCTGAAAAACCCGGATGATCGCGCGGTGTCCGCCTGGATCACCGATCGGTTGCAGCGCCCAAGTCCGGCGGACGCCTGGACGGTGCGCGTGGCGATGCTGGCCGACCTTGGCCGCGTGATGCTGACAAGGCCGCAGCAGCGGGCCCTGATCCCGTTGACCATGGCGCCGCGCGGGGAGGGCGAGGACACCCGGACGCCACCGGTCCTGAGCATCCTGCAGGAACCGCCTTTTGCGCGCGGCGGGCTCGCCGACCGCATCGCGGCCGAAATCAAGACCGGCTTTGGTTATGGTTTCGAAGGTCCTCAGCCCGGCAATCCGTCACCCTCTCTGGAGGTGCTCGATGCGCGCAAGGAGATCGGTCCCGATCCACGGCTGAGCTACAAAGCGCTTGATGAAAGCGTGGCGCTCGGAATCGGCCTCAATGTCGAAGGCCCGATCGGAATGACCTTTGACGAGCCGAACGCGCCGGCGCCGGCCTTTCCCAATTCCATGCTGTCCTTGGCCCCGGTCCACGCCAGCGGTCTGTCTCTTGCAATGGAAGAGCATTTTCTCGGCGTATCCATGCGCCGATACATCGATCCGAACTGGACGATGCGCGCTGCCATTCCGGCACTCGAAGCGCTGGACGGCGAGCGGTGCTGGTGGATCGACCATGAGGTGCTGGAAGCGGGCCCACTGCTGCAATACCGAACCAATGGTTTCAGCGAGGCATTGCTGACGCTTGCCAAGGACGGGGACGGTTTCACGGTCACGGTCAACAAGGCTGCCATTGATGGCGGTGTTGCCGGTGCGGTGAAGAAGGATGTCGCCCTTTGCCGCTGGAGCCGCGAAACCGGTTCCAATCTTGCCATCCTGCACCAGCCCGTATTGCCCGGGCGTTTTACCGCCTCGATCTTTCTGCTGCCGCAGGCCGCCAGTGTGGGTGTTTCAAAGGGCCGCAGCAACGCACCGCTTTTGCTGTGCAGTTTCGAATGGTCACCGCGCGCACCCGTTGTCGAGGCCGGCTCCAAGGATCCCGATGGCGCGCAGCAGGCACTGACCTTGCAGTCGAGCGGCAACAAGGCTCGGCCGGCCATGGTAAGCGCGCCAACCTTCCTCGCCTGGACCCGGACGGCCCGAAACTTCGACAGCATTCATCTGCCTCTGTTTGAGGATGGCGAAACATCATCGCTTCAGGTGCGAACTGGCGAGTTGCTGGCAACCTTCGACGAGGAAACCGGCGCCCTGGCGTTTGGCCGGAACGGCTTTGCCGGAAAGATCTGGCCATGCGCCTCGACGTTCCGGTCTCCCTATCCGCTGCATGTGCAAAGGCATCTCGCCGTCATCGCCACCCGCTTCCTGAACGAGCCGGGGCGTCCGGTAGAACAGTATGGCGGTTCGACGATGCTTAGCGGAAACATATCCGGGCCGCTTCATCGCAGCGCAGGCTCACTCGATCGTGTCCGCATCATCGAATTCGAGACACCGGCGGCAATCCTGTGCGGTTCTGCCGTCCCGGTGCCGCAGACCTACCGGACGGCATATTTCGACCTGGTCTCGACAGGGTTCAAAACGGCGGGCGGAAAAGCCTCCGCCCGCCTGTTCTTCCGGTTTGCCGGCCCAGGCGCACATCTGCGCCGCTTCACGATGCTGACGGTGAAACTCTCGCATGCCACGGGCGACCAAAAGCCCCACGAGGTGTCCATTGCCCTGAACAATGCTCCGAACGGTCCTTTCGCCGTTGCCGTCGAAATGTCCGTCACCCGAACGGCTGAAGACGCGAAGCTGAAATATATCGCAAGGGTGCTCTATTCCGACGGCACCTTCGGGAGTGCCCCCGTGTCCTATGAGGCGCCGGACACATTGGGGCTGCGTGCAATCGACAACGCCAATCCGGGCCTGTTCGTTACCATCGTTGCGCTCGGTGCCGATGGTGCAGGGGAGTTCTGGGCCGACGTGTCCCTGCTGCACGCGCCCCGCGCGGAGTTTGATCGGGGATTCGATTTCGACTGGCTGTTTTCGCCGACAGGCAGCGACGGCCCGGCGATCGACGTCACACCGCAGGGCCTGGCAGGCATGGTCGAGGCACAGGCACGCATTGTCTCCGTGTCACCACCTGTTCCGATCACTGCCATGCCAGGCGGCAGCTGAATTTTTTGCCTGAACCGACAAACCATACGCACTTCAGAATAGGGAGATATGACAATGAGCTTTTCGATCATCCTCAGGAACGACGGCGACACTGCAACCATCCGGGTCTATCAAAAGATAAACAACAATGAAGCGGCCGAATTGCACAATGGCAAGGTCGAGACCGGTGGGCTGGTTTCGCTCAAAGCCCTGAAAACAGAGGACGACGACGACAGGGGCGGCGATTTTGCCTGGGAGCATGATGGATCGGGCCTTTCGGGCGAGGAGTACGTCAATGCCGGTGACGAACTTCGGGTGAGATGAGGCCGAGCAGGAAGAGACTCACGGCGATGTCTCAGGATGTCTGGATAGGCCGCATGATTCTCACCTGCTGATTCTGGCATTGGCAAAGAATCATCGCCGCGAATCTGACGCCGTCGCCGGAACTCGCATTGCATCCCGAATGCTGCAGTGCGTTTTCCTTGCCCGAATCTCCGTTGGAAGCCCGCGATTGCCGCCTTTTCGCCTTCTTATGGCGGTGTTGTGACGATGCCCATCCCGGCTAAGATGCCGTGAATAAAGCGTTTTCTTAATGTCTTGTTAATAACTGGAAGCCTCGCAAGGCGATTTTGTGTCGTTTCAGCAACAGGGGTAATGGAAGGTCCTCCGAAACTGCACCAACTCGCAAGTTGGTGATTGCGCCACGGGGCTGGTCTTGTATTTTCAAATCCAGAAGCAAGGGCGGTTGATCGTCCGACTTCTTAAGTGTTGGGGATGGGGCAGGGAACGCTGTCCTTCAGCAAAATACCCAGACCCGTTTGAAACTTTTGACTGGAGGTCAGAAATGAACATTAAGAGCCTTCTTCTCGGCTCCGCTGCAGCTCTCGCAGCAGTATCCGGCGCACAGGCAGCTGACGCAATCGTAGCTGCTGAGCCGGAGCCAATGGAATACGTTCGCGTTTGCGACGCTTTCGGCACTGGCTACTTCTACATCCCGGGCACGGAAACCTGCCTCAAGATCGGCGGCTATGTTCGTACGCAGATCGTATACCAGGAAAACTATCGGCCGTAACGGCGCTGACTGGGATGCCCAGACCAAGGGCTACCTGACGTTCGCTGCCAAGAACGACACCGAATACGGCACGCTGTCCGGCTACATCAACCTGGAAGCTCGCGACACCCGCGACACCTTCCTCGATGGCGCATGGATCAACATCGCTGGCTTCGACGTTGGTTACTTCTACAACTGGTGGGACGACATGGGTCTGTCCGGCGAAACTGACGTTTCGGGCGGTAACCTGTCCAACGCAATCCGTTACACCTACGACAGCGGCTCGTTCAAGGCTGGTGTTGCAGTTGAAGAACTCACCGGTAACGGTTCGAACGACGACGTCGGCCTCTCGGGCTACGTTGCTGGCAGCATCGGCGGCGTAACTGCTGACCTCGTTGCTTCCTACGACTTCGACGCAGAAACCTTCGCTGTCAAGGGTCGTCTCGTTGCTGAACTCGGTCCGGGCGCACTCGGCATCCTCGGCGTATACGCTGACGATCCGAACTTCTTCTGGGACGTTTCGGAATGGACGGTTGCTGCTGAATACAAGATCAAGGCAACTGACAAGTTCTTCATCACCCCGGCTGCTCAGTACTTCGGCGACTTCGCATTCGTTGACGGCAACGATGCTTGGAAGGTTGGCGTAACCGCCGGCTACCAGATCACTGAAGGCCTGCGTACGCTCGCAACGGTTAACTACCTCGACGTAGACAACCGTGCTGATGGCACCTGGACTGGCTTCGTTCGCCTGCAGCGCGACTTCTAATCTGATCTGACCTCGGTCAGTGATGGAAAGCCCGGCTCTTTGAGCCGGGCTTTTTCTGTTTGAGATAATATTCGAATGGCGACGCCTTATCGACGAGCCTCAGATGACAGCGTCGCACATCAGAAAAGAACGCAAATTCACCGGAGTAGCGCGACTTTCCGAATAATTCCCCTGTCGGGTTTGCTGAGGCCTGAAATCGCTACGCGCTCAAGACATCGCTGCGATGAAATTGTCTATCGCGCCTAAAGTCGGTTGCAGATGCAGGAGCGGAGCGTGACCCTGGCCGGGTGCCGTCACGGCCTGCATGTTCGGATGCCGCGCACCCATTTCAGCAAATGTATTGCTGGAAAGAATATTGGAATGCGCACCGCGGATGGCCATGAGCGGCATGCCCTTAAACCCGTCAAACAGTGGCCAGAGATCCGCAATCGGCGTGTTTTCATCAAGCGCCTGCAGTGGCTCGACCAAGGCCGGATCGAAATCAGGCAGGATCTGGCCGTTTTTCTCGCGGTAGATGGCCTTGGCCATGTCCAGCCAGTCCGCTTCGGAGAGGGCCGGAAAGACCGCCCCGTGCATTGATTTCAACCGTTCGGCCGCAGCCGGCCACGAGGGCGGCGGCGGGGCAGGGGTGAGATACTCACGGATATGCAGCAGGCCCTGCATTTCGATGACCGGTCCGATATCGTTCAGAATGACGCCTGCCAGCAGGTCCGGCTTCATCGCCGCCAGAAGATGCAGGATCAGGCCGCCGCGAGACGTGCCGATGAAGATCGCGCTGGAGATTTCAAGCGCTGCACAGACAGCAATCACATCGGCCGCTTCTATCGGCAATTGATAGCGGCTCTTGTCGCTGTCCCAGTCGGAAAGGCCGCGGCCCCGATAGTCGAGGCAAAAGACGCGGCGCGCAGAATCAGCTGGTGATTTCGGCGAGGAGAGTGCAACAGCCAATGGGTGGAAATCCCGGCTGTTACGGCTGAGCCCCGGCAGGCAGATGACCGGCAGGCGCGCCCCTGTGCCCGGATTTCCAGCGCCATAGGCGCGCACATAGAGCGACAGGCCATCCGCGTTCTGGATGGAGTGCTCCGCAAATCCCGCTTCATCTCTCTGCATGCCGTACTCCCTATGCAATCGGGCAAGCATAGCGATTTAGCGTCTGAGTGCGATGGCTTTGACAGCCGAAAAGTGCCGAAATGATCCTTGTCTGCTATCGTCCGACGCGCAGGTCATGGACGATATCCGTCTTTTGGCCGAGCCGGGATTTGTAGACCTGGTAGTTTTCCATGACCCGCTGGACGTAGTTCCGGGTCTCGACGAAAGGAATCCGTTCGATCCAGTCAACGACCTCGTCGATGGACTTTCCGCGCGGATCGCCATAGCGGCTGATCCAGTCGGGAACGCGCCGTGGCCCTGCATTATAGGCGATGAAGGTCAGGATGTAGGAGCCTCCGAACGTGTCGATCTGTTCACCCAGATAGTGGGCGCCGATCGTCGCATTATAGGCGATATCGGTGGTCAACCGCTCCTGCGAATAGGCAAGGCCGTGCCGTCCGGCCACGCCCTTTGCCGTTCCGGGTAGAATCTGAAGCAGACCGCGGGCATTGGCCGGCGAGATCGCCGCGGGGTCGAACGCACTTTCCTGCCGCGCAATCGCATAGGCGAGCGCCTTTCCGGATCCGGCAATATCCGCGCTGGCGGGAATGACGCCAACCGGAAACGCCAGAGCCGCCACGTCGATTCCGCGACCGAAGGCGAGCTTGCCGATCTGCAGCGACAGCTGGTGGCCGCGGGTTTTTTCTGCGCGTGCAGCGAGGATGGCAAGTTCTCCCGGGCTCGTCAGGTCATCGGCGAGCGCGCGATAGAGATTGTCCGCCCGCCAACCGTGGCCTGCGGTTTCCAGGCGGGCAATCGCCTGGACAGCTTCCCGATTGTCGAAATTTGCCCTGTCCGTTGCTTTCGGCGCAGGGTAAGTGACATTGAGGGTGGTCTGTCCCAGCCGGGCCGCTGCCAGTTGACCATAAAACGTGCCGGGAAAAGCCGCTGCCTTCGTGAAATATTCGGAGGCCTTGCCGGGGGCGCCGGCTTCTGCGGCGCGGCCGAGCCAATACCAGGCACGCGAGACCGAAATCGGCCTGTTCGACGCCTTGAGAATGCGCTGGAAATGGCTGGCGGCCAGTGCCGGTTCCTTGAGCCCGCGAAGCGCATACCAGCCCGCGTGAAATTCCGCATCGACAATATCGGCCGCATCCGTCGCGGCGTGATTGGACACGATGTTATAGGCCGTTCGGTCGTCGCCCAGATCCACCAGCCCGCGGCTGACGATACGTTGCTCGGCCCACCACTCGCCGGTATCGACAAGCTTGGTTTTGTCCTTGGGCAGCTGCGCCAGAAGCTTGGCGGCCTCTTCATATTTGTTGTTCTTGCGCAGGTTCTCGATGCGAATGAACAGAAAGGCGGGGTCATTGCGCCATGAGGAATCAACCGCGGCGATCATCGCGGCTGCATTTTTCGCCCCCTTTGCCACCGCGATCCAGGCACGATACAGCGATTGCGCTTTGCCGAGTTCGCTGAACCGCTCCGCCTGCGCTGTGCGCCCGCGATAGAGAAGCATCACCATGCGGCGCTTGTGATCGCCTGCCGACAGGAGCATGGGAAACTCCGACAGGATCCTGTCTTCGATCTCCTTGTCCAGCCTCTCCCCGGTCCACAACGCGCCCAGCAATGTTTCCGCATCGGCCGTCTTTCCGGTGGCGAGAAGGGCGCGGGCGAGCGTCATCGTGCCTTCCGCCGTTTCCGGCCTGGTCGTTCCGAACGCGGACAGGACGGTGGCGGCAGAGGGATTTTCACGCGCCAGTGCCCGCTCCGAATGGCTGCGCAGGGCGTTCAGACCGGGCCAGCCTTTCAGTTCCTTTTGCGCCCTGGCAATTTCGCTGGAAGGGATGCCCTTCTGCCCGGAGATGGCGATCGCCCAGGTCAGGATATGCCGATCAAGTGAACCGATCGCCATTCCATCGCGAATTTCAATGGCTTGTGGCGCCTTTCTGTTCGACAGTGCGTCAAGTCCGGATTTGAGGCGTGCTGTCGTCTGATCAACCAGGGAAGCTGTCGAGGATGGGATTGAGCCCGTCACTTCGGCGACGGCAACGCGGCTCGATTTGCCAAGCATTTGCGGCTCGGCCACATGCGGATTGGCTTTCGGCAGAGGGACGGCCGGCTCCCATGCCCACGCCGTCAGTCCTGACAAGGTCAGAACCGTCAACCCAAGCGCCACACCACCGTGAAGAGACGTTTTTCGCCGCATGAAAAAGCCTATGTGAGCCCCTGATCCAGTTTCATTTGCTGCCCGATTTCCTAACGAAAGATTACCTGAACGGAGAATTCAAACCAGAAGCTCCGACTTTCGCACCCGATGCTCCCGTTGCCGCCATGATTTTCCATCATATAGGCATGAAACGCTCTTTTGTGAGGAGGGCGTCATCACATGCCGCGATAGAGAGCTTGCCGCAGGCCTGTCACACGATTATGGTGCGCCAGTTTTCTAACCATATAATGCGGCCAAAGCGTGGGTTGGTTCAAGCTTCCCGCGGGCTATCAGGAGTCGTGCATGTTCAAGGGGTCCATTCCCGCCCTCGTTACCCCGTTCACAGCGACCGGCGCCGTGGATGAAGCAGCCTTCGTTTCGCATGTCGAATGGCAGATCGCCGAAGGAAGCCACGGCCTCGTGCCTGTCGGCACCACGGGTGAATCGCCGACGCTGTCGCATGTCGAGCACAAACGGGTCGTGGAACTCTGCATCGAGACGGCTGCCGGCCGCGTCCCTGTCATTGCCGGTGCGGGCTCCAACAATACGCGCGAAGCAATCGAACTGGCGCAACATGCCGAAAAGGCTGGCGCTGACGCGATCCTCGTCGTGACGCCCTATTACAACAAGCCGACGCAGAAGGGCCTGTTCGCCCATTACGCGGCAATCGCCGAAAGCGTGAAGCTGCCGATCGTGATCTACAACATCCCCGGCCGTTCCGTCGTCGACATGAGCGTCGGAAACCATGGCCGCACTGCACAAGGCGTTTCCGTCGATCGTCGGCGTCAAGGACGCCACCGGCAAGATCGAGCGCGTTTCCGAACAGCGCATGGCCTGCGGTCCGCAGTTCGTCCAGCTGTCCGGGCGAGGATGCGACGGCGCTCGGCTTCAACGCCCATGGTGGCGTCGGGCTGCATTTCCGTGACGGCCAATGTCGCCCCGCGCCTCTGCGCCGAATTCCAGGAAGCGACACTTGCTGGCGACTATGCCAAGGCACTGGAATATCAGGACAAGCTGATGCCGCTGCACAAGGCGATCTTCATGGAGCCCGGGCTTTGCGGCGCAAAATATGCACTGAACCGGCTGCGTCAGGATGAGCCGCGCGGTGCGCTCGCCGCTGCTTCCGACGCTTGAGCCGGCAACCGAGGCAGCACTTGATGCGGCTCTGCGACATGCGGGGCTGATGAACTGATGGCACCCAAAGGCAGCCAGCGTGTGGTCAAAAAGATTGTTGCGGAAAACCGGAAGGCCCGCTTCAATTACGAGATCCTCGATACCTACGAGGCCGGTCTTGTTTTGACCGGCACGGAGGTCAAATCGCTGCGCGAAGGCAAGGCCAATATCGCGGAATCCTACGCGACCGACGAGGGCGGCGAAATCTGGCTGATCAATTCCTATCTGCCGGAATATCTCCAGGCCAACCGGTTCAACCATGAACCGCGCCGCCGCCGCAAGCTGCTGCTGTCCAAGCGTGAGATCAACCGCCTGCAGGGTGCCGTCAATCGAGAGGGCATGTCTCTCATTCCGCTGAAGATCTATTTCAACGATCAGGGCCGGGCGAAGATGGAACTGGCGCTGGGCAAGGGCAAGAAGCTGCACGACAAGCGCGAGTCCGAGAAGGAACGCGACTGGAACCGCCAGAAGAGCCGGATCATGAAGGACCATCATTGATCGGGGCTTGACCGATCCACAGATCCGTTCGGACACAACAGAAAAGGCGTCCGGCAGCAATGCCGAGACGCCTTTTGTTCGACCTGTTTCAGCGCTGCCTGAAAGGACCGGCAGGCCCCTCAGGCATCACTGTCTTCGCTTACCGGTTCGGCGATACGCGGCGCCCGTTCCGACGGGTCGCGTCCGACTTCAGCCTTCAGGCTGATGAGATCGATGAAGTGATCGGCCTGGCGGCGCAGATCGTCTGCGATCATCGGCGGTTGTGTCGCCATTGTCGAGATGACCGACACCTTGCGGCCCTTGCGCTGCAAAGCCTCGACCAGCGTCGTGAAATCGCCGTCGCCGGAGAAAATGACCAGATGATCGACGGTCTCGGACTGCTCCATCGCGTCGATGGCCAGTTCGATATCCATATTGCCCTTGATCTTCCGGCGGCCGAGGGAATCGGTAAATTCCTTGGCTGGTTTTGTGACAACCTTGTAGCCATTGTAATCGAGCCAGTCGATCAGCGGTCGTATGGACGAATATTCCTGATCCTCGATCAGGGCCGTGTAATAATAGGCCCGCAGCAGGTAGCCACGTTTCTGGAACGCTTTCAGCAACTTGCGATAGTCGATATCAAAGCCAAGGCTTTTGGAAGCAGCGTAGAGATTGGCACCGTCTATAAAAAGCGCGATCTTTTCGCGTGGGTCAAACATCGCCTTATCCTTCTTTTTATCTCAATGTTTTCTAATTCAACGTAACCGTGTTTTTTGCGCGGCGGTGCATGACGAATTCGATTACATTACACATTCTGTATATAATCGGTTATTGAAGCATCTGTCTGCTATATTCCAGACGAAAATCTGTTGATAGACCTATTTTTAGCAGACTTTGCTCGAAATGGTGCGGAAATGGCAAGTTTCAATCAGTTCACCTTTTTTTGACCGAAGTTTTTTCAGCTCCAAATCCGGCCTATTGTGACAGCCGGAACATGGTGCACTGCAACGAGACCGTGCCCTCGCAGAGCCGCCGCTTTCAATCTCCATCAGGCGGCAGGCGGAGGTCGAGCGGATATCTTTCGCCGCGATGCAGGAAAAACTTGAATTTCGTCGCCTTTGATTGTATCGGGCAGGTTAATTCCGGAAATGGGAGCCGCGCATACCGTCTCTGGACGGCTGGAGCCGACTTCGATTTTTTAATCAGCGCAGCAATGGGCGTTCAGAAAAACCCCGTGATGCTGCGCTCTTGAGCGTAAAGGACAGGCAATGGCCCGCGTCACCGTTGAAGATTGCATCGACAAGGTCGATAACCGTTTCGAGCTCGTACTGCTTGCAAGCCATCGCGCTCGCCTGATTTCGCAGGGTGCCGCGATCACCATCGATCGCGACAACGACAAGAACCCGGTCGTCGCGCTGCGCGAAATTGCCGACGAAACCCTGTCGCCGGGCGATCTCAAGGAAGACCTGATCCATTCGCTGCAGAAGCATGTCGAAGTCGATGAGCCGGAGCATGATGCCGGCGTCGATGGCCGCTGGCGGCACTGCGTCGGTGTTTGCCGATACCGGCGATGACGACGACGATCAGCCGGAACCTGTCACATTCGACCGGATGTCGGAAGAAGAACTGCTGGCCGGCATCGAAGGCCTGGTTCCGCCGGAAAAAAGCGACGATTATTAAGCCTGTCGGTCTATTCGGCCGGGTTCGTAATCGATAGTGTTTGCAAAGCGGTGCGCCAGTCCTATGATTGGCGCACTTTTTCATTTCCCCTGAAGGCATGCCCGGAGCCGCTCACGGATGATGCGCCAATACGAGCTCGTTGAGCGCGTTCAAAAATACAAGCCCGATGTCAACGAAGCCCTTCTGAACAAGGCCTATGTCTACGCCATGCAGAAGCATGGCCAGCAGAAGCGGGCCAGCGGCGATCCCTATATTTCCCACCCTCTCGAAGTCGCCGCCATTCTCACCGAAATGCACCTCGATGAATCGACCATCGCGGTCGCTCTGCTGCACGACACGATCGAGGACACGACGGCGACGCGCGCCGAAATCGACGAACTCTTCGGCGAGGATATCGGTCGCGCTGGTCGAAGGCCTGACCAAGATCAAGAAGCTCGATCTCGTCATCGAAGAAGGCCAAGCAGGCCGAAAACCTGCGCAAGCTTCTGCTGGCCATTTCCGACGACGTGCGCGTGCTGCTGGTCAAGCTTGCCGACCGCCTGCACAACATGCGCACGCTCGACCATATGTCGGCGGAAAAGCGCGCCCGCATTTCCGAAGAGACGATGGACATCTATGCGCCGCTGGCCGGCCGCATGGGCATGCAGGACATGCGCGAGGAACTGGAGGACCTTTCCTTCCGCCATATCAATCCCGAAGCCTATCGAGACGGTCACGCAAGCGCCTGGAAGAACTCTCGACGCGCAATGAAGGCCTGATCAAGAAGATCGAGGACGAACTCGTCGAACTGCTGATCGGCCAACGGTCTAGCCGATGCCGGTGGTCAAGGGCCGGCAGAAGAAGCCCTATTCCGTTTTCCGCAAGATGCAGTCGAAGTCGCTGTCCTTCGAGCAATTGTCCGATGTCTATGGTTTCCGCATTCTCGTCGAGGACATTCCTTCCTGCTATCGGGCGCTCGGCATCGTCCACACCCGCTGGCGCGTGGTGCCCGGCCGGTTCAAGGATTACATCTCGACGCCGAAGCAGAACGACTACCAGTCGATCCACACCACGATCGTCGGCCCGTCGCGCCAGCGCATCGAACTGCAGATCCGCACCCGCCGGATGCACGAGATCGCCGAATACGGCATTGCCGCCCACACGCTCTACAAGGATGGCGAGCAAGTCGGCGGGCGAGGCGAAGCTCTCAGCCGAAGTCGAATGCCTATTCCTGGCTGCGCCACACGATCGAATCGCTGGCCGAGGGCGACAACCCGGAAGAGTTTCTCGAACACACCAAGCTCGAACTGTTTCAGGATCAGGTCTTCTGCTTCACGCCCAAGGGCAAGCTGATCGCTCTGCCGCGTGGCGCGACGCCGATCGATTTTGCCTATGCCGTGCACACCAATATCGGCGATACCTGCGTCGGCGCCAAGATCAACGGCCGCATCATGCCGCTTGTCACCCGCCTCAACAATGGCGACGAGGTCGAGATCATCCGCTCCGGCGTCCAGGTGCCGCCGCCGCCTGGGAAGAAATCGTCGTCACCGGCAAGGCGCGCGTCGGCCATCCGCCGCGCCACCCGTGCTGGCGATCCGCAAGCAATATTCCGGCCTCGGCTACCGCATCCTCGAGCGCACCTTCGAGCGCGCCGGCAAGCAGTCTTCTCGCGCGATGCGATGAAGCCGGTGCTGCACCGGCTGGGCCAGAAGGACGTCGAAGACGCCATCGCCGCCGTCGGTCGCGGCGAATTGTCCTCGCTCGACGTGTTGCGCGCCGTCTATCCCGATCATCAGGACGAGCGCGTCACGGTCAAGCCGAGCTACGACGAGGGCTGGTTCAACATGACGCAGCGCAGCCGGCATGGTGTTCAAGCTGCCCGGCAAGCCCGAGTCCGATCAAGGACCTCATGGAGAGGCGAGGGGCCGGAGGCGCTGCCGATCCGGGGCCTGTCCGGCAATGCAGAGGTGCATTTCAGCCCTTCCGGCGCCGTGCCCGGCGATCGCATCGTCGGCATCATGGAAAAGGACAAGGGCATCACCATCTATCCGATCCAGTCGCCGACGCTTGCAGAAGTTCGACGATGAGCCGGAGCGCTGGATCGATATCCGCTGGGATCTCGATGAGGCCAACAAAACCCGGTTCATGGCCCGCGTCCTGATCAATGCCCTGAACGAGCCGGGCACGCTGGCCGAAATTGCCCAGGCCATCGGCACCAGCGACGTCAACATCCGCTCGCTGACCATGGGGCGGGTCGCTGCGGATTTCAGCGAATTGCAGCTGGATCTCGAAGTCTGGGATCTGCGCCAGCTCAACCACCTGATCACGCAGATTCGGGAATTGCCGAGCGTTTCCACGGTCAAGCGCGTTTACGCGTAAAGGGTACTTGACCGCGTTTACAGATATGGCGCCAAAATGGCCGTGCCCGGTTTCGACCATAATCGACGCTCCCAGCGCGCCGGGCAGCGGCATCTGCATCGTAAACAGGCAGGCATGATGGCCAAAATGTGCCGGCCATGCGGTTCATGCATGGCTGCCCGCGCTTTGTAGCTCTGGTTAAAAAGTCGCCTCTAAACTATCTTCTGTCTCGGGAGGTAAACGAAAGAGGTTTACCATGTTTACGCAGTTGAAAAAAATCACCAGTGCCCTCCGCGTTCCGTCTGTTGAAGAGCGCGAAATGCGCTACCTGAACGGATCGCTTGATCGCATCGATCTCGAATACCGTCAGCGCCAGGTTGATCGCGGCCTGTTCCGCAAGGGCTTCTAAGCTTAAAGATTCGTCCGGCCGCCTGTTGTCGCAGGCAGCCGGGACCTATGCAGAAAATGCAGGCGAGAAACCGAGCCTGCGCATGACGCGCAGGAAACCGGCGGAATGATTCTCTATGCGTTGTCCGATCCCCATGGAGGGAGAGGCCGCAAGTCTTCCGTGACGGTCGCGTCTTTTATGTCGCGCGGTACTGCTTTGTTGCTTGAAAATGCCGAACTCAACGGCTTTGTCATTGGACGGTCTTGTCTGCATCGGCTATCAGGACACGATGTTGTTCCGACGCCAAAAACCAGCGACGCTTGCGCAAAAGGTGCGGGCATTCCTGTGGCCCCGCAAGGGGTTTTCCCGCGGGCTCCGCTACCTGAGCCTGCGTGTGCTGCGCCTGTCCTCCTCACCGCATTCGATCGCGATCGGCGTTGCTGCCGGTGCTGCGTCGTCCGCAACGCCGTTCATCGGCTTCCATATTCTTATCGCGATTGCCGTCGCCTACCTGCTCTCGGGAAACCTGATCGCGGCCGGCATTGCGACGGCGCTTGCCAATCCCTTGACAATTCCATTCATTCTGGCCGGTACCTATGAGATCGGCACCGCGATTACGGGACAGCCGTCCGGCGCGATGGCAGGTCACGACATCCTTCATATGCTGAAAAACCTGGAGTTCTCGAGCCTTTGGGGGCCGGTGTTGAAGCCGGTTCTGGTCGGATCCATTCCTGCGGCAATCGTTGCTGCCATGGTCTTTTACGGCGTGGCGCTTTATGCCGCGCGGCTTTTCCAGAGTCGCCGCAAGATGAGGCTTGGCACAGGCACAAACAGGTCGACGCCGGCCGTGGATGGTTCCTGATCCCGAACGGCAATCTTCCTGACGGATTTGTAACTTGGCAAGGCGACCGCGCTCTGGTTCTGTTTCAAAGCCTCAACTGGGGTGCGAACGGTCCGACCAAAGATGTGAGACATGAGACCCCATGATAATCGGTATCGGTAGCGACCTGATCGACATAAGGCGGATTAGCAGTTCGCTGGAGCGCTTTGGCGAGCGTTTCAGCCATCGCTGCTTCACCGACATCGAGATCCGCAAATCGGAAGGCCGCAAGAACCGCGCCGAATCCTATGCCAAGCGCTTCGCCGCCAAGGAGGCCTGCTCCAAGGCGCTCGGCACCGGCCTTGCACACGGCGTCTTCTGGAAGGATATGGGCGTGGTCAATCTGCCCGGTGGCAAGCCGACGATGCAACTGACCGGCGGTGCCCTGGAGCGTCTCGAAGCCATGACGCCAGCAGGTCATCGCGCCGTCATTCACCTGACGATCACAGATGATTTTCCGCTGGCCCAGGCCTTTGTCATTATCGAAGCTCTGCCCGTTGCCCCGGATGGAGGAAGCGTTTAGAGCATGTTTTCATGAAACGGCCCCTGTTTCTTTTGAAAAGGCAGGGCCGGACGAGTTGTTCTTTGCCGTTTCCGGCTCTATTGCAGGAAACATTGAGGGCCGGAGCAGAAACAAATGAAAAAGTTCCGGTATGCGCCCTATATGGCGCCGACGGTGTCGACAAAAGGAAATATGCAGCGTGGCTGAAAAGAGCGAAACGACCCAGAGCGGCCTTTGGGAAAATGTAAAAGTCATCATCCAGGCGCTTTTGCTTGCGGTCGTCATCCGCACCGTCTTCTTCCAGCCTTTCACCATTCCGTCCGGGCTCGATGATGCCGACGCTGCTCGTTGGCGACTACATCTTCGTCAACAAGTTTTCCTACGGCTATTCGAAGTATTCGCTGCCCTTCTCGCCCGATATGCTTCAACGGCCGCATCTTCGCCAGCGAGCCGACGCGCGGCGACATCGTCGTGTTCCGTTTCCCGCCGAACCCGGACATCGATTACATCAAGCGTCTTGTCGGCCTGCCGGGCGACAAGATCCAGGTGCGCAACAGCATCCTCTACGTCAACGACAAGGCAGTTCCGCGCGTCGCCGATGGCGTTTTCCGCGCCGACGACCAGTATGACACCGGCGCCGACGTGCCGGTCTATCCGCGAAACGCTGGACAATGGCGTCGACTTTCGACACGCTGGACCAGTTCCCGGATTCTCGCGGCGACAACACCCGCGAATTCATCGTTCCGGAAGGCCATTATTTCATGATGGGCGACAACCGCGACAACTCGCCGACAGCCGCTTCGACGTCGGCTTTGTGCCGGCGGAAAATCTGGTTGGCCGCGCCTCGCATCATCTTCTTCTCGCTCGGCAACGACACCTCGTTCCGCGAGATCTGGAAGTGGCCGGCCAACCTGCGCTACGACCGCCTGTTCAAGGGCGTCGAATGAGCAAGGGACGGTCGCTGTGCGACGAGGACCGCGCGCGGCTCGAAGCTGTCGATCGGCTATGCCTTTGTCGAGAAAGGACCGCCTCGACCGGGCGCTGACCCATTCCAGCGCCCGCAATGCCAAGGGCGGCAACTACGAGCGGCTGGAATTTCTGGGCGACCGCGTGCTGGGGCTCTGCGTCGCCGAACTTCTGTTCACCACCTTCAGCGATGCCGACGAGGGCGAGCTCTCGGTCCGGCTCAACCAGCTGGTCAGCGCCGAAACCTGCGCCGTGGTTGCCGACGAGATGGAGCTGCATCGTTTCATCCGCACCGGCGCCGACGTGAAGAAGACTCACCGGACAAGCGCATGATGAATGTGCGCGCCGATGTGGTCGAAAGCCTGATCGCCGCGATCTATCTTGATGGCGGGCTGGAAGCGGCGCGCGGCTTCATCCTGCGGCATTGGTCGGAGCGGGCGACGCGGCGCCGATGGTGCCCGCCGCGATGCCAAGACCGAACTGCAGGAATGGGCGCATGCGAAATTCGGCGTCACGCCGAACTATCGGATCGATGAACGCTCTGGCCCGGATCACGATCCGCGTTTCACGGTGACGGTCGAAATACAGCGGCATCGCGCCGGAAACAGGCATGGAACGCTCCAAGCGGGCCGCCGAACAGGTGGCCGCCACCAGAATGCTGGAGCGCGAAGGCGTGTGGCAGAAAGCCCGATGCCGCCGAAGATTGACTGGAAAGCCTATGACCGAAAATCGAAATATGGACGACGGCCAGGCACCCAGACCGAGGACCGAGCCGGCTGCGCGACCCACTCCGGTTTCGTGGCGCTGATCGGCGCCACCAATGCCGGCAAGTCGACGCTGGTCAACAAGCTGGTCGGCGCCAAGGTATCGATCGTCAGCCACAAGGTGCAGACGACCCGCGCCATCGTGCGCGGCATCGCCATCCACGACAACGCCCAGATCGTCTTCATGGACACGCCCGGCATCTTCAAGCCGCGCCGCCGGCTCGACCGCGCCATGGTGACGACCGCCTGGGGCGGTGCCAAGGATGCCGATATCATCATGCTCCTGATCGACAGCGAGCGCGGGCTCAAGGGCGATGCCGAAACCATCCTCGAAGGCCTGAAGGAAGTGCACCAGCCGAAGATCCTGGTGCTCAACAAGATCGACCAGGTCGCGCGCGAAGACCTGCTGAAGCTGGCCGCCGCCGCCAATGAGATACGTCGATTTCGAACGCACCTTCATGATCTCGGCGCTCGAACGGCTCCGGCTGCGACGACCTGCTGGACTATCTCGCCGACGACGCTGCCGGAAGGCCCGTGGTACTATCCGGAAGACCAGATTTCCGATCTGCCGATGCGCCAGCTCGCCGCCGAAATCACCCGCGAAAAGCTCTTCCTGCGCCTGCATCAGGAACTTCCCTATTCCTCCCATGTCGAAACGGAAAAGTGGGAAGAGCGCAAGGACGGCTCGGTGCGCATCGAGCAGGTGATCTATGTCGAGCGCGACAGCCAGAAGAAGATCGCGCTCGGCAAGAATGGCGACGCCATCAAGGCGATTTCCATGGCCTCGCGCAAGGAACTCTCCGAAATCCTCGAGCAGCCCGTGCACCTCTTCCTGTTCGTCAAGGTTCGCGAAAACTGGGGCGACGACCCGGAGCGCTTCCGCGAAATGGGGCTCGAATATCCCAAATAAGTGCGCAGCTTTTCCGGCAGCGTGTTCGTTCATCGAACAGTCTGTCGGCAATGGCTCGTCTTGTCCTTGCCAGCGCATCATGACACGTCTCTGCTCGTTGTTTAGAGACGTGCAAGGGGAGTGGTCATGCCGCAGCTGGTCGATGGGAAGTGGGAAAAGGGCGACGTCGCCGCAAGCGAGATGAAGCAGGGCGCCTTCCATCGCGAACCGACGAGTTTCCGCAACTGGATCACCGTCGATGGCCGACCGGGGCCGGAGGGGCAGGCGGCTTTTCCCGCAGAAGCCGGGCGCTACCAGCTTTTCGTCGCCTATATCTGTCCCTGGGCTTCGCGCACGCTGATGATGCGCAGCCTCAAGGGCCTGCACAACATGATCCCGCTGTCTGCGTCCACGCCGGAACTTGGCGAGGACGGCTGGACCTATGCTGAGGCGCAGGATGCCGGCGAGAAAGTTCACCCGATCCGGTATCAACACGAACTCTACACGGCGTCCGACCCGCATTATACCGGCAAGGTTTCCGTCCCTGTGCTCTGGGACCGGAAGGAAGGCCGGATCGTCAACAACGAGTCCTCGGACATCCTGCGCATCTTCAACACCGCCTTCAATCACCTGACCGGCAATCGGCTGGATTTCTACCCGGAAAATCTTCGCGCCGACATCGACCGCTGGAACACGCCGATCTACGACAAGGTCAATAACGGTGTCTACCGGGCCGGTTTCGCCAAGACGCAAGGCGCCTATGATGAAGCTGTCGCGGACCTGTTTTTGACGCTCGATACGCTGGAAGCCCATCTTCAGGACAATCGCTATATCGCCGGAAGCCACTTCACCGAGGCCGACATTCGCCTGTTCGTCACGCTGATCCGCTTCGATGCCGCCTATCACGGGGCCTTCAAGTGCAATCTTCGCCGGATCGAGGACTATCCCGCACTGTCGAGCTATATGCGCGAGATCTATCAATGGCCCGGTATTCGCGAAACGGTGCGGATCGATCATATCAAGCGCGGCTACTACTCGATCGCCCATATCAACCCGACCGGCATTGTCCCGGCCGGCCCGCTCCTGGATTTCGACCGGCCGCACGGCCGCGCGCGCCTTTCCGGCAAGGGCGTTATGATCGCCTAAAGGACGAACGCGGCATCTCCTGTGGATGTCGCGCTGGCCCGCATGCGCCTTTACTTGGCCTTCATCCCGTGTGCACCTATGGTCCGCAGCCCGACCAGAATCAGCATACGGAAATACAATGTCCCAGCCGTCCAAGCACCCCCCGTCGAAATCCATCGCACTTCTCATTGCGCGGGAAATCAACGCCACGCCAGCCCAGGCGACATCGGCGATCGAGCTTCTGGACGAGGGCGCGACCGTGCCCTTCATCGCGCGCTACCGCAAGGAAGTGACCGGCGGGCTCGATGATACGCAGTTGCGCACGCTGGCCGAGCGGCTGGTCTATCTGCGCGAACTGGAGGCACGCCGCGCTTGCGATTCTCGATTCGATCCGCAGCCAGGACAAGCTGACGGCCGAACTCGAGGCGCAAGATCGCCGCCGTCACGACGAAGGCGGAGCTTGAGGATATCTATCTGCCCTACAAGCCGAAGCGCCGCACCAAGGCCGAGATCGCCCGCGAACGCGGGCTTGGGCCGCTGGCGGAGGCCATTCTCGCAGACCGCACGGTGGCCCCCGCCGATCGCGCTGCGGCCTATGTCGTGGGTGAGGTCACGGACGTGAAGATGGCGCTCGAAGGCGCACGCGACATCATCGCCGAAGGCATCACCGAAAATGCCGATCTGCTCGGCCGCCTGCGCAGCCACATGCGCAGCGTCGCCATGCTGCGCTCGCGCGTGGTCGACGGCAAGCAGGAGGCCGGCGCCAAGTTTTCCGACTATTTCGATCATACCGAGCGCTGGTCGACGGTGCCGGGCCACCGGGCGCTCGCCATGCTGCGCGGCTGGAACGAGGAGTTTCTCTCGGTCGATATCGACGTCGATCTCGACGATACGTCGCCGGTCAAGCCTGTGGAGCGCACGATTGCCGCCGCCTATCAGGTCGGCGGAACGCTGCCGGGCGACAAATGGCTGATGGAGATGATCGGCTGGACCTGGCGAGTGAAACTCTCGCTTTCGCTGTCGCTCGACCTGATGCGCGAACTGCGCGAACGGTCCGAGGAAGAAGCGATCCATGTCTTTGCCCGCAACCTCAAGGACCTGCTGCTCGCAGCACCAGCCGGTTCGCGGGCGACCATGGGGCTCGATCCGGGCATCCGCACCGGCGTCAAGGTCGCCGTGATCGATGGGACCGGCAAGCTGCTGGAAACGACGACGGTCTATCCTTTCCCGCCGAAAAACGACATTCGCGGCACGCAGGCCGAACTGGCAAGCCTTGATCCGCAAGCACAAGATCGAACTGATCGCCATCGGCAACGGCACGGGCAGCCGCGAGACCGAACGGCTCGTCGCCGATATGCTGACGCAGCTCCCGGCCGGCCGCACCGAAGCCGACCAAGGTCATCGTGTCGGAAGCCGGCGCCTCGGTCTATTCGGCCTCGGCAGGCCGCAGCCGATGAGTTCCCCGGTCTCGACGTCTCCCTGCGCGGCGCCGTCTCGATCGCCCGCCGCCTGCAGGATCCGCTGGCCGAACTCGTCAAGATCGAGCCGAAATCGATCGGCGTCGGCCAGTACCAGCACGATGTCGATCAGGCCCGCCTCGGCCGCTCGCTGGAAGCCGTGGTCGAAGATGCGGTGAACGCCGTCGGCGTCGATCTCAACACGGCATCGGCGCCGCTGCTTGCCCGCGTCTCCGGTCTCGGCAAGTCGATCGGCCGAGGCCATCGTCGCGCATCGCGATGCGACGGGCCGCTTCGAGAGCCGCAAGGATCTGCTGAAAGTGCCGCGGCTTGGCGCCCGCGACCTTCGAGCAATGCGCCGGCTTCCTGCGCATCACCGACGGCAAGGAGCCGCTCGATGCCTCCTCCGTGCATCCGGAAGCCTATGGCGTGGCCAAGAAGATCGTTGCCGCCTGCGGCCGCGACCTGCGCGCGCTGATGGGCGACAGCGCGGCGCTGAAGGCAGCTCGATCCGCGCGCCTTTGTCGATGAGCGCTTCGGTCTGCCGACCGTCAAGGACATTCTCGCCGAACTCGAAAAGCCCGGCCGCGATCCGCGCCCGAGCTTCAAGACCGCGACCTTTGCCGACGGTGTCGATGACATCAAGGACCTGAAACCCGGCATGTTGCTGGAAGGCACGGTCACCAATGTCGCTGCCTTCGGCGCCTTCGTCGATATCGGCGTGCATCAGGATGGCCTCGTCCATGTCTCGCAACTGGCCGACCGTTTCGTCAAGGACCCGCATGAGGTGGTCAAGGCCGGCGATGTCGTCAAGGTGCGCGTGACCGAGGTCGACGTGCCGCGCAAGCGCATCGCGCTGACCATGCGCAAGGACGGTGGCGCTGAGTCAGGTGCCCGCCCGACACCTGACCGTGAGTCAAGGAACGCCCCCCGCGGAAGCAACCAGTCGCGTCCGGGTCAGGGACGATCCCCGCAACCAAAGCCCGAAGCCCCCTCGCAGGGCGCTTTCGGCGCGGCACTGGCCGAGGCGATGAAGCGGAAGTAGGCGGGGGCGTCTTTCCAGCAGTGCTTTGTCCCTGGACAGGAACATTGCCCAGAATGGCGACCCGGAGTAGAACCTGAACATGCAGTGGAGCGATCAGGCAATCATTCTGGGCGTCCGGCGCCATGGCGAGACCTCTGTCGTCGCCGAGGTGATGACGCGCACGCGTGGCCGCCACCTTGGCCTCGTGCGCTCCGGGCGCTCGCGGGCGATGCAGCCGGTGCTGCAGCCCGGCAATGAGGTCGAGGTTACCTGGCGCGCGCGCCTCGACGAACATCTCGGGGAATTCAAGATGGAGCCGGTGCGCCTGCGCGCAGCACGGCTGATGGAGGCGGCGACGTCCGTCTATGGCGTCCAGGCCATGGGGGCGCTGCTGCGGCTTTTGCCGGAGCGCGACCCGCATCCGCATCTCTATGAAGCGCTCGACGTCATCCTCGAAAACCTTCACGATCCCCGCGATGCCGGCGAGTTGTTCGTTCGGTTCGAGATTGCCGTGCTGAACGATCTCGGCTTCGGTCTCGATCTTGCCGAATGCGCGGCCACTGGTACGAAGGACGATCTGGTCTATGTCTCGCCGAAATCCGGGCGCGCGGTCAGCCGCGATGCGGGTGCGCCCTATGCCGACAAGATGCTGGCGCTACCGGCCTTCCTGTCCGCCGCCGGAAGCCAGGCCGCCGATCACGACAGCCTCGTTGCAGCCTTCCGCATGACCGCCTTCTTTCTGCACAGGCACGTCTACGAGCCGCGCGGTATCGGCCTTTCGGCAGCCCGCGACGGCTTCGTCCAGGCCGCGCTCAAAGCCCTCAAATCTTCCGCTCCTGATTCAGCGGGCGCTGCTCCCGCAGCCTGATAAAGGATTGTCCATGAGTGTAGAGCTCTATCCCGGAATGGTCGTCTCCGGCATCGGCACGGTGCCTCTGGACGTCGTGGCGCGGGACGGTGGCCTGAAGGCCATGCAGGACCTGCTGAGCGGCGTGCATCCGGCGCCGCCGATGTCGCATACACTGAGTTTCAGCCTGTCCGAGGTCGAAGAGGGCAGGGTGGTGTTCAAGGGCCTTCCATCCGTCGCGCATCTGAACCCGCTCGGGACCATCCATGGCGGCTGGACGGCAACGATCATGGATTCGGCGCTCGCCTGCGCCGTGATGACGATGCTGAAGCCCGGCGAAGGCTATACGACGGTGGAATTCAAGGTCAATCTCGTGCGTCCCTTGCTCGCCGACATGGGCGAAGTCTCCTGCGAGGGAAAGATCATCCATCGCGGCCGCACCATCGCCACCTCCGAAGCCTGGCTGCGCGACAAGAACGGCAAGCTGCTGGCGCACGGCACCGAAACCTGCGCGATCTTCCCGATCGAAAATCTGATGCGGTAGGCGCTACCGTTTCGCTGCCTTGTCATAGATATCGCTATGGTCCCGCCGGCCAACGGCAATGACCAGAACGACAATCTCCTGGTCGCGGACCTCATAGACCAGGCGATAACCGGCGCTGCGCAGCTTGATCTTGTAGCGATCCTTGGAGCCATGCAGTTGCGCTGAAGGAACCCGCGGTGTTTCCAGTCGCTCCACAAGCTTCTTCTTGAATTGCGCTCGCGTGTTGCTGTCCAGCTTTTCCCATTCCTTCAGCGCCGCTGCGAGGAAGGCGAGCTTATAGGGCATCGATCTGAACCGGGATAACGGGTTCATCAATTCGTAAATCGGCGATCCTGTTGAGTTCCAGATCTTCGAGACGGTTCATCAAGGCCTCGAAAGCGGGGGCGGGAACGCAGTAGAAGGCCGGTTCGTTGTGGTTGAGAATGGCAACCGGAAATCCATCGCCGGCCGCCACCGTACCCATGGGATTTCGTTTCAGCTCGGAGATGCTGGCGCTGGTCTCCGCGAGGATCGTGCTGGCCATAGTGCTTTACCTTCAGGTCTAAAAAGAAGCCTAAATATAGTGCGATTTTCAGATCGTTGAAAGATGCTAAATAAAAAGGGCGCTGCAGCATGCTGCAACGCCCCAATTTGAATTGGAACAGCGATCAGCCGATGCGGCCGCCACCCTGTTTGGTGACGACGACGACGGCCGGGCGAACCGGCATGTCGGCCTTGAAGTCGGGCCAGCGGGTTGCCGGGTTCTCGAAGGTTGCGAGACCTGCGTCGCCCGGATGCTGGACGGCGAGGAAGAAGGTATCGGCCGTCGGGTTGAAGCTCGGGCCGCACATTTCGGCGCCGACCGGAACCCGGAAGAACAGCTTCGACGTACCGCGTGCTTCGCCGTCCGTATCGACGGCCCAGATGCCATCGGTGCGGCCGGTGGCCTTTTCATTGTTGCCGTCGGTCGAGACCCACAGGCGGCCATCGGCGTCGATGGCGCAGTTATCAGGCATGCCGAACCAGCCGTTTTTCGTCGTGGCTGTCGAGAAGGAGGCGCCGACATCCGCCAGAGACGGATCGCCGCACTTCAGAAGGATGTCCCATGTCGACTTCGTCGAGGTGAAGTCGCCATCCGTCTCGCTGATCTCGATGATATGGCCAAAGGCATTTTCAGCGCGCGGATTGGCGTCGTCGATCTGGTCGGCCTTGCGCTTGGAGTTGTTGGTCAGCATGACGTAGACCTTGCCGGTCTTGACGTTCGGCTGCACATCTTCCGGGCGGTCCATCTTGGTCGCGCCCAGCGCATCGGCGGCAAGCCGGGTGTTGATCAGAAGATCGGCCTGGCTGGCAAAGCCGTTTTCAGCCGTGAGCGGGCCCTGGCCATGAACGAGCGGCAGCCATTCGACTGTACCGTCAGCATCGAACTTCGCCACGTAGAGCGTGCCGTCATCGAGCAGGTCCATGTTGGCGGCGCGGTCGTCGGGGTTGAACTTCCCGGCGGTCACGAACTTGTAGACATAGTCGAAGCGCTCGTCGTCGCCGCAATAGAAGACCACATGGCCATCCTTGTTGACCACCGATTCGGCACCTTCGTGCTTGAAGCGGCCAAGCGCGGTGCGCTTCTTCGGGATGGAGTTCGGATCCATGACGTCGACTTCGACGACCCAGCCGAATCGGTTGGCTTCGTTCGGTTCCTTCGAAACGTCGAAACGGTCGTGGAACTTCGACCATTCATACTGGCCGCCGGGAATGCCGAGACGCTTCATCTGGGCGAATTCCGGATGATCTTCTGCCATTTCGCCGCCGAAATAGCCGTTGATGTTTTCTTCGGCCAGCAGGTAGGTGCCCCAGGCGGTGACGCCGCCGGCGCAATTGTTGATGGTGCCGAAAACCTTGGTGCCGGTCGGATCGGACGGGGTCTTCATGCGCTCATGGCCGGCGGCAGGACCGGCGATCTGCATTTCGGTGTTTGTGGTGATGCGGCGGTTGTACTTGCCGTCAAGCACCGGCTGCCATTTCCCGTCGACCTTGCGGATTTCGATCACGGTGCCGCCATGGGCTGCCATCTCGATGTCCACGAGGTCCTTGGTGTATTCGCCGAGCTTGACCGTTTCCTCTTCCTTGCCGTCCTTGGTTTCCTTGACGACACTGGCGAAGGCCGGGAACATGATTTCGGCATTGGTGTATTCGTGGTTGACGACCAACAGGCCGTGGTCGGGATTGCCGTCGAGCGGAATGAAGCCGACATAATCGTTGTTGTAGCCGAACTGCTTTGCCTGGCTTGCCGGCGTCTGGTTCATCGGATCGAAGTCGGGGCTGTCGGCGAAAACCTTGTCGCCCCAGCGCAGCAGGATGTCGGCGTCATAGCCTTCGGCGACATGGTGCGTTTCGTCGATGCCGACCTCGATTTCCTTGAAATCGAAAGCCGACATGGTTTCGGCGCGCGCCTCGTCGGCCGTCAACAGGGCCAGCGGGCTGACCGTCGTCGCAATCGCAGCCACAGCCAGCGATCCGCCAAGGAAGGAACGGCGCGAAAAGCGGCGGTTGATGATGTCGCCCATCGTCGGATTGGTGGAACAGTTCTGGCCGATATCTTCCAGTTCCTCGCGGCGCTCGGTCAGCGTCTTGAATTCCGCCTCATCGGCATGCTCGAAATGTGTATCCATGGTCGGTTCTCCTTTGATCCGGAAGCGCGCGCCCACCGGCACGATGTCGCCTAGATACAGGAACGACCATGACAGGTTTGCGACGGTCCGATGAATAGATTGCTGCAGCGATGCGTCCCTGCATTTGGTGTCCGGCGGAAAAGCCCGTATGGTCGCCGAGCGTGCAAACGGCATAGCGTGGGGAAAATATGATTGAACTGATTGCTTTCGCTGCCTTTGTGCTGGGATTGGTCGCGTTCCTCAACGGCCGCAAGACGGCCGAGCGGCTGGATCAGGAAATCGAAGCGCTGAAGGTAGAGCTGAAGCGCGTCGAGGCGCGGGGCGAGACGCCGAAGGCTGCTTTGGACGAAGTGCCGGCCCTTGCCGCGGCAGAGGCGTCCTCGGGCGAACCCGCGGCCCCGGTGTCGGCAGAGACGTCCGATCCGGCTTCGCAATTGCCGTCGCGCACGCTGGATTCGGCCGCCCGTCGCGGTGCGGCGATTTTTGGTGGCGACACGCCGTCGCTGAGCCAGGAGGCCGTCGAGAAGGCGTCGCGCGGCGAGCCGGTTGCCGCACGGTGCCGCCGCCACGGGGTCGATCGATTCGGTCGCTGTTCATCCCAAGGAAAGCCTTGAAAGCCGGCTGGGTGCCCGCTGGGCTGTCTGGGTTGGCGGCATTGCGCTGGCGCTCGGCGGCGTCTTCATGGTCAAATATTCCATCGATGCCGGCCTGCTCAGCCCCGCCGTGCGCCTGGTCATGGCTGCCTTGTTCGGTCTGGCGCTGATGGCGGCCGGCGAGTTCGTGCGCCGCCGCGCCGTGCCGCTGATTGCCGATCAGTTCCAGAACGCGATGATACCTGGCATTCTCACTGCTGCCGGCGCGCTGACCCTGTTTCGGCGTCTGCTATGCCGCGCACGGCATCTATGGTTTCATCGGACCTGCCGCCGCCTTCCTGCTGCTAGGCTTGGTGGCGCTGGCGACGGTTGCACTTTCGCTTCTGCACGGGCAGGCGCTGGCCGGCCTCGGCCTGCTCGGCTCGCTTGCCACGCCGGCGCTGGTTTCCTCCGAAAGCCCCAGCCCCTGGTCGCTGTTCGGCTTCCTCATCATCGCGTGGCTGGCGACACTGCTTGCCGCCCGCATCCGTCGCTGGACGGTGGTGCCGTCAGTCGCCAATGTCGGCCTTGGTCTCTGGGCCGTCCTTTACATTGCGTCGGCCTCTCCCTTCGAAACCCTGCCTGTGACGCTGACGATGCTCGTCATGATCGCCGGCATCAGCCTTGTCTGGCCCGGTGGCGCTGAGGAACTGGCCGGTGTTGATGGGACGACCGTTGCGGCCGACACTGCACAAGCGCCGCAGCCCGGACCCTGGGAGCGGCTGTTCGTGCCGCCCTGTGCCGCGATCACGGTGACCGCTGCCGTCACGGCCGTCGTCACGGCCCTGTCGATGATAAGCCCCATCTTCGTGCCATCGGGTTATCCCGTCACGCAGTTTGCGGTGATTGTCGCAGCCCTTGCCATATTCGGCGCGTGGCGCAGCATCGCCGTCTATCCCGCCGTGCTTTCAGCACTTGCCGCCATTTCCGGCCTGTGGAGCATAACGGCGCTGAGCGGCCTTCTGACATTCCTCGATCCGGGCAATCCAGGCGCCGTCCCGGTTGTTGCGATCTCGGGGCGTGCGGCGATGCTGACGGGCATGGTCCTGTCCTGCCTCTTCATCGTCCTGGGCGCGCTGGCGCTTTATCGGCATTTGAAGGCGCAGCCGCAGTTTGCGACCATCTGGACGGTGATTGCGTCCGTGGTACCGATTGCGCTGACCGCGATGTCTTTCCTGATGACCGGAAACCTTTCCTTCGACGCCCCCCACGGCCTGTTTGCGCTCGCAGCCGGTGTCGCCTTGCTTGCCCTTGCCGAATGGATCTGGCGCACCGGCAACGCCGCTGACGGACCGATGGCGCAAGCCGCCCAGCGTCCGCAGGGCCTGCTGATTGCGGGATCGTTCGCCTTGTTCGTGCTGGCGCTGCATGCCCTGACCGATGGGCTGGCAACGACGCTCGGGATCATTTTCCTCGGCGCGGCTTATGTGGCCGGAACGAGGCTTCGGGAATGGCGCGCGCTGCCATGGATGATGGTCGGTGCGGCAATCGCCGTTCTCGCCCGCATCGGCTGGGAACCGACCATCGTTGGTGCGGAAAACCTTTCGACCACGCCGGTTTTCAATGCGCTTCTCGCCGGCTACGGCATTCCCGCCGCGCTTCTGGTCGCCAGCGCCTTCGAACTGCGCAACTGGCCGGGTCTGCGCGTGCGCAATCTGCTGCAGGCACTGGCGAGCCTGTTCGCACTGTTGACGATCGCCATCCTCGTTCGTCATGCGATGAACGGTGGCGTGCTCGACAGCAGCGTGCCGACGCTCGGCGAACAGTCGATCTACACGCTGCTCGCCATCGGCGCCTCGGGCATTCTGATGACGCTGGACACAAAGTCGCCGAGCCCTGTCTTCCGTTATGGCGGCATGGGCATCGGCCTCTTGTCGATGCTGTCCATCCTGTTTGCGCATCTGATCGGCCTCAACCCCTATTTCAGCGGCGAACTGCTCGGCTCCGTGCCGGTCCTGGACCTGCTGCTGATCGGTTATCTGGTGCCGGGGCTCGGCTATGCGGGCCTTGCCTGGTATGCCCGTGGCAAGCGCCCCATGCCCTATGTGACGGCGCTTGCCGTGACAGGCGCGGTGCTGGCCTTTGCCTGGGCGACCTTGTCCGTGCGCCGCTTCTGGCAGGGCCAGAACATTGCCGACTGGAAGGGCTTCCTCGAAGGAGAAACCTATACCTATTCGGTTGTCTGGCTGCTGCTCGGCGTTCTGCTGCTGGTGCTGGGCTCGCGCTTCAATGCCAAGAGCATCCGCATCGCCTCTGCCGTTCTGGTCTTCATCGCCGTGCTCAAGGTCTTCCTGATCGACATGGCCAATCTCGAAGGCTTCCTGCGGGCCCTGTCCTTCATCGGCCTCGGCGGCGTCCTGATCGGGATCGGGCTGTTCTACCAGAAGATCCTGTCGGGCAGGGGCGGTGATCTCACGCCGCCAACGCCCGTCGAAGCGCCCGCAGACCAGCCGGCTCTGGACACGGATATCAAACCGGGTGAAACAGCCTGACGGCGGTTTCGCCTGTAGACTCATACCCAGGGATGACCGATGACCAGACTTGTCTCTCTCAGCGCTGCCTTTGCGCCGTTCGAAACGCTGGCCGCGCAATTGCTGCCCCATGCCTTCGCCGATGATGATGGCTCGCACGATGCCGCGCATCTGATCCGTGTGTGGAAAAATGCCCTGAAGATCCAGGCGCAGGAAGGCGGCGATCTGCGCATTCTTGCCGCCGCGGTTCTGCTGCATGACTGCGTCGCCGTCGAAAAGAATTCGCCGGAGCGGGCGCAGGCCTCGCGGCTGGCGGCCGAAAAGGCGTTCGAACTGCTTGATGAACTCGGCTGGCGCACGCCCGACATGGCAGCCGTCGGGCATGCCATTCTCACCCACAGCTTCTCCGCCGACCTGCCGCCGCAAAGCCTGGAGGCCCGGATTCTGCAGGATGCGGACCGGCTGGATGCGATCGGCATGATCGGGGCCGCGCGTTGTTTCTATATCGCCGGGCGCATGGGCAGCGGGCTCTACGATCCGCTCGATCCGCTGGCCGAAAACCGCGAACTGGACGACAAGGCCTATGCCATCGATCATTTCGAGGTGAAGCTTTTCAGGCTGACCGATGGCTTCAAGACTGCCGCCGGCCATCGGCTGGCGCTGGAACGGCAGGAAAGACTGCGTCACGTGCTGGCCATGATTCTCGATGAAATACAGTAAATTCAGAGTGTTCGGACGATTGCCGGATTCATTTTGAGATCGACTTGAATCACTCTGCGAACGAACGCCTCAGGACAAGGGAACCAGGACATGAAGGTAAGCGGTCTGAACATCCATCCCCTGAAAAGCGGACGCGCCATCCGCAGGGACAGCGTCTCCGTGCGCCGCGACGGGCTGGTCGACGACCGCCGTTTCATGATCGTCGATCCCGACGGAAATTTCATCACCCAGCGCGAATTGCAGGTGCTGGCGCAGGTCGAGGCAATACCGGTCCGGGGCGGCGTGCATCTTGCCATGCAGGGCAACAGCCTGACGGTCGCCTTCGATCCGGCAAGGCGGATGAAGGTGACGGTCTGGGACGAGCCTGTCGATGCGGCAATCGCCGACGATGTGGTCAACAGCGCTCTTTCCGGCTGGCTCGACCGTCCGGTCAAGCTCGCCTTCATGGATGATCGGGCCGATCGCAAGGTCGGCGCCGACTGGGCGGGCGAGGCGGCGCCGGTCGGTTTTGCCGATGGCTTTCCGGTGCTGGTCACCACCACCGCTTCGCTTGCCGATCTGAACGTGACGCTGCTGGCCAAGGGGCAGGAGCCGGTCGGCATGGACCGCTTCCGCACCAATATCCTGATCGAGAACGATGATCCCTGGGAAGAGGATTTCTGGGAGGCGATCGACATCGGCGGCATCGTCTTCGACCTCGTCAAGCCCTGCGCCCGCTGCATCATGACGACGCAGGACCAGGTGACCGGCGAGCGCATCGGCGGCAACCCGATCCAGGGGCTTGCCGAAAAGCGCATGTCCGCCGACCGCCGCGTCCCCGGCGTGCTGTTCGGCTGGAATGCCGTTGCGCGCAGCGAAGGCACGATCAGCCTTGGAGACGAGATGCGGGTTGTGACGATGCGGGAAGAACGCTGGCCGATGAAAGTGCGGGGCTGATCGGCCTTTGGGTTGCGCGTGAGCGCGGCCGCCGGACAGGACCCGCTTGATCAATTCCGGTGATGCAGCCGTCAAATTAATTGGCTTCCGTCGTCTTTGGCCCGCGCGTATCATCACGGTCCAACATCCGGAGCAGAGCCATGTCCGCCGTTTCCCCGTCCACCTCACGCGATACGGTTGCCAGCCCCGGTTTGCCGTGGCTGATCATCATCGCCGGTTCGCTGATTGCCGTGCTGACCTTCGGGCCGCGTTCGGCCATGGGCTTCTTCCAGCTTCCGATGCTGGCCGATACCGGCTGGGACCGCACCACCTTCGGGCTTGCCATGGCCTTCCAGAACCTTGCCTGGGGTGTCAGCCAGCCCTTCTTCGGCGCGATTGCCGACAAATACGGGTCCTGGCGGGTGCTTGCCTTTTCCGGCCTCGTCTATGCCAGCGGTCTCCTGCTGATGGCCCATGCGCGATGCGCCGATCTGGCTGCATATCGGCGGTGGCGTCATGGTCGGTCTTGGCGTCGGATCCGGTTCCTTCGGCATTCTGCTGTCGGCCTTTGCCCGCAACGTCACGCCGCAGCAGCGGTCCATGGCGTTCGGCATCTGCACGGCGGCGGGTTCCGCCGGCATGTTCCTGTTTGCGCCGCTGAGCCAGGGGCTGATCTCGGCCTATGGCTGGTCCGACAGCCTCGTCTACATGGGTATGTCTGATGCTGCTGGTGCCGCTGTTTGCCATCCCGCTGCGCGGCAATTCCTC
Source organism: uncultured Alphaproteobacteria bacterium (assembly GCA_963822365.1). GTDB lineage: Bacteria > Pseudomonadota > Alphaproteobacteria > Rhizobiales > Rhizobiaceae > Pararhizobium. The sequence continues at coordinate 138,557 of CAWGHM010000013.1, read as the reverse complement.
GTCCGGCAGCCAGAAGGCAAGCGCTCTACAAGCAGATCGATCGGCGAGGCGCTGAAAGAGGCGCTTGGCCACAAGAGCTACCTGCTACTGGTCACCGGCTTCTTCGTCTGCGGCTATCAGGTGGCCTTCATCACCGCGCATTTCCCGGCCTATATCGGCGATATCGGCATCGATGCGCGGTATGCGGTGATCGCGCTGGCGCTGATCGGCTTCTTCAACATCATCGGCTCGCTCGCCGCCGGCTGTGATCGGCCAGCGCTATTCGAAGCCCTATTTCCTGGCGCTAATCTATATCGGCCGCTCGATCGCCGTCACCGCCTTCCTGCTTTTGCCGCAGTCGCCGACATCGGTCATCATCTTCGCCGCCGTCATGGGCCTGCTCTGGCTCTCCACGGTGCCGCCGACCAATGCGCTGGTCGCCATCATGTTCGGCACGCGCCATCTCGGCCTGCTCGGCGGCGTCGTGTTCCTCTCGCACCAGATCGGCTCGTTCCTCGGCGTCTGGATGGGCGGCTATCTCTATGATCGTTTCGGCATCCTATGATCCGGTCTGGTGGCTCGGCGTGGCGCTTGGCCTCTTTGCGGCGATCGTGCATTGGCCGATTGCGGAAAAGCCCGTCGAGCGTCCGGCCATGGCCTGATAGCGGGCCGTCGAAAGTCTTGCTTCCCGCAGAAATAGCGGGAGGACATTCTTGAAAAGCGTCACAAAACTTTCTAAATCTCATCCACCGGCAATGCCGGTTTTCTTTTGATCCTATTATGCTCAAATTGAGCAAAATAGGCTTTGCCACCGGGAGAGTGGCGGAAGGGGAGAGGCCGATGACCACTTCGCAGCGGCACGAAAGCAGCACTACACAGGCCCGCGGTCCGATCTCGGCAGCAGAGCGTTTCGGCGTGATCGAGCGCCCGGACCTGGCGTTTACGCCGGCGATCGCCCGCGAGACGGAGCATCTCTACGAGCGGGTGAAGCAGTTCATTCCCGCCTTCGAATGGCCGGTCTATGCGCCCTATGTCCACGCGATCAACCGGCTCAAGAAGGAGCGCGGCGCCGTCATCCTCGCGCACAACTACCAGACGCCGGAGATCTTCCATTGCGTCGCCGATATCGTCGGCGATTCGCTGCAGCTTGCCCGCGATGCCACCAAGGTCGATGCCGAAATCATCATCCAGTGCGGCGTGCACTTCATGGCCGAGACCTCCAAGCTGCTCAATCCGGAAAAGACCGTGCTGATCCCGGACGGCAAGGCCGGCTGCTCGCTGTCGGAATCGATCACCGGCGCCGATGTTCGGCTGCTGCGCGAGCGCTATCCCGGCGTGCCGGTCGTCACCTATGTCAACACCTCCGCCGACGTGAAGGCGGAGACCGACATCTGCTGCACGTCGTCCAATGCCGTGCGCGTCGTCGAGAGCCTCGAGAGCGATACCGTGTCTGTGCATCCCGGACGAGTATCTGGCGATGAACGTCGCCAAGCAGACCAAGAAGAAGATCCTCACCTGGAAGGGCCATTGCGAGGTGCACGAGCGCTTCACGGCCGACGAACTGCTCGCCTACAAGAAAGCCGACCCGCGCATCGAGATCATCGCCCATCCGGAATGCCCGCCTGACGTGCTCGCCGTCTGCCGACTTCGCCGGCTCGACCTCGGGCATGATCGACTACGTCAAGGACAAGCGCCCGGCGCGCGTGCTGCTGGTCACCGAATGCTCGATGGCCTCCAACATCCAGGCGGAAGTCTGCCGGACGTCGAATTCGTCAAGCCGTGCAACCTCTGTCCGCACATGAAGCGCATCACGCTGCCGAAGATCCTCGACAGCCTGCTGTATCATGACGGAGGAAGTGACTGTCGATCCGGCGATTGCCGATCGCGCACGGCTTGCCGTCGAGCGGATGGTCAATTTGAAGCAGTGATGGGATGTTCGGAAGCACATTCGTAAAGGCTCGTCATCAGCTGCGAGCTCGGCTCGCGATCCGCACCTTAGCGGGAGATCCCGACGGGCAGAGGCGTATTCGGCACGAGCTCGGCGACGAACTCGTCACTCGGACACCCTCAAGGGGGATAGCCGGACCATAGAGCCATGCTGACCGACCATTTTCGCCCGCAATCCGTCAATGGCATCGACGACATCGTCATCGTCGGCGGCGGTCTTGCAGGCCTGTTCTGCGCGCTGAAGCTGAGCCCGCGCCCGGTCACCGTTCTTGCTGCTGCGCCCATCGGCCAGGGCGCATCCTCGGCCTGGGCGCAGGGCGGCATTGCGGCGGCCATGGGCCTGGGCGACACCGTCGACAAGCATGTCGCCGACACGCTGATTGCCGGTGCCGGCATCGTCGATGAGAAGATGACCCGCATGATGGTGCACGGAAGGTCCGGCCCGCATCCATGATCTGCTGGACTATGGCGTGCCCTTCGATCGCGATCTCGAAGGCCAGCTGCTCCTGTCGCGCGAGGCTGCCCATTCGGAGCGGCGCATCGTCCGCGTCAAGGGCGACATGGCCGGCAAGGCGATCATGGAAGCGCTGATCGCGGCTGTCCGCAAGACGCCGTCGATCCGCGTGCTGGAAGGCTATGTCGTCGAGGAACTGGTGCGCGAAGGCCGCTTCATATCGGGTGTCATTGCAAGGCCCGATGCCGGCCAGTCGAAAAAGCGCGTATCCTTCCCGGCGCGCGCCGTCGTGCTCTGCTCCGGCGGCGTCGGCCATCTCTTTGCGGTGACCACCAATCCGACCGAGGCGAGCGGGCAGGGCGTCGGCATGGCCGCGCGCGCCGGCGCGATCATCGCCGATCCGGAATTCGTGCAGTTCCACCCGACCGCCATCAATATCGGCCGTGATCCTGCGCCGCTGGCCACCGAAGCGCTGCGCGGCGACGGCGCCCACCTGATCAACACGAGCGGTCATCGCTTCATGCTCGACATTCACCCGGACGGCGAGCTTGCGCCACGCGACATCGTCTCGCGCGGCGTCTTTGCCGAGGTCCAGGCCGGGCGCGGCGCGTTTCTCGATTGCACCAAGGCAGTCGGCAGCCATTTCGCCGAAGCGTTTCCGACCGTTTACGCGTCCTGCATGGCCGCCGGCATCGATCCGGCCACGCAGCCGATCCCGGTCGTGCCGGCCGTCCACTACCATATGGGCGGCGTCCTGACCGATGGCGAAGGCCGCACTTCGATCGACGGCCTTTGGGCGGCAGGCGAGGTGACCTCCACCGGCGTGCATGGCGCCAACCGCCTGGCGTCGAACTCGCTGCTCGAAGCCGTGGTCTTTGCGGCCCGCATTGCCGAAAACATCAAGGGCATGCTGCCGGAGGCCAAGATCACCGACTGGGGCAAGAATGCCGGCGAAAACGACGATCCGGTTACGCTGGAGGACAGTCCGTCCCTGACGCGCCTGCGCCGGACCATGAGCGACAATGTCGGCGTTATCCGCTCCCGCGACAGCCTGGTCCGCGCCATCCGCGAGATTTCCGCGCTGGAGCGGGGAAACACGCGGCTGCGTCTCACCAATATTCTGACGACCGCGAAGCTGATCACCGCCGCCGCCTATCTGCGCACCGAAAGCCGCGGCGGACACTACCGCTCGGATTGCCCGGAGACGGTTGCCAGCTGGAAACACCGAACCTTCATCACGCTTGCCGAAGCAGACCGGGTGATTGCCGAGGTTGCGGACATGGCCGTTGCGTGATGGCCTGCCGGACCGGCAAACTCCGTTACCCCCGGGCTTGACCCGAGGGTGACAACCGGGCGTGCGGGTTTGATAAAACCGGCGCTAACGTACCAATCTTTCGAGGATACCCTATGACCGTGACCGCCCTTCGTCCCGAACTTCCGGCCCTGATGATCGAGGATCAGGTGCGGGCTGCCCTGGTCGAGGATCTCGGCCGTGCCGGCGACATCACCACCTATGCGACGATCGCGCCGGACATGACGGCAACGGCGGCGATGAATTCGCGCGAACACGGCGTCGTCGCGGGCATGGAGCTTGCCCGCAGCGCCTTCCGCCTGATTGATCCGGCGTTGCAGTTCGAGGCGCTGGTGCGGGATGGCGACACAGTCACGCCCGGCACGGCGCTGGCGCGGATTTCGGGTCCTGCCCGCGGCCTGCTGTCGGCCGAGCGTGTGGCGCTGAATTTCCTCATGCATCTCAGCGGCATTGCCACCTACACCGCGAAATTCGCGGCCGAAATCGCCCATACGCGGGCCAAGGTCTGCTGCACGCGCAAGACCATCCCCGGCCTGCGGTCGCTCGAAAAATACGCGGTGCGGCTGGGCGGCGGCTCCAACCATCGCTTCGGCCTGGATGATGCCGATCCTGATCAAGGACAACCATATCGCCGTATCCGGCGGCGTCGCCGAGGCCGTGCACGCCGCCCGCGCCTATGTCGGCCATCTCGTCAAAATCGAGATCGAGGTGGATGGGCTTGACCAGATGCGCGCGGCGCTGACCGCCAATCCCGATGTCATCCTGCTCGACAATATGGGCCCGGACAGGCTGCGGGAAGCCGTCGCCATCAATGCCGCGCATTTCAACCTGTCCCTCGACGACTATGCCTCGGACACGCGCCGCACCCGGCTCGAAGCCTCCGGCAATGTCAATTTCCAGACGATCCGTGGCCTCGCCGAAACCGGCGTCGACTATATCTCGACTTCCAAGATCACCATGGCGGCACCGACCCTCGATATCGGCCTGGATGTGGTCGTCGGCGGCTGACCGCAGCGCGATCGACCGTTCGCCGTCATCGGTATCCGGAACAGGCGCAGACGTCAGGCGTTGTTCTCCTTTAATGGAAAAAGGAGATCGTCATGAAAATGCTGTTATCAACAGCCGCTGCTGCAATCCTGCTGGCGACGCCGCTGGCTGCCCAGCAGACGTCACAGACAGCCATTGCCAATTTCGTCGGCAAGGACGGCAAGGAAACCGGCCGCGCAGCGCTGACGGATGCCGACAAGGGCGTCCTGATCGAAATGGAGGTTTCCGATCTGCCGCCCGGTACCTGGGTCGCCTTTCACGTTCACGAAACGGGTGCATGCGATCACGCCGATGGTCATAAATCCGCCGGTTCGCATTTCAATCCGACCGAAGCGGAACATGGGTTTCTGGCCTTGAAAGGCCCGCATGCCGGCGATATGCCGAACCAGTATGTCGGGCAGGACGGCGTCATGCGGGCCCAGGTCTTCAACAGCTATGTCAGCCTCGACGAGACCGACAACGGTATCCGCGGACGGGCGCTGATGATCCACGCCAAGGCCGACGACAACCGCAGCCAGCCGGCCGGCGACGCCGGTGACCGGTTGGCCTGTGCCGTGATCAAGTAGGCGCGCGGCGCCATCAGTCCATCCGCGCGAAATCTTCCTGACGGGATTCCCCGTCAGGTGAGGCGGCATCAGGCTGCGGCGCATAAAAGCGCCGCTTCGCAGCTTTCAGCATGTCTCGGGTGGTTGCCCACCAGTCCGTGGTCTTGACCCAGTATCGCAGGGTTATCGTGCAGCTGGCTGCACCGATATCCGAGACGAAGACAGACGGCTTCGGGGTGTTTTCTATCCGTTCATCCTGTGCGGCCAACTCCAGGAGGTGGTCAGAGGCTGCATCGACATCCTCGTCATTGCCGATCACCACAGCCAGATCGTGGCGTCGGAACCGCTCGCGGCTGAAATTGGTCACAGGCGTGTTCCACAGCGTCGAGTTCGGTGCGAGGCGATAGAGGCCGTCGGCCGTCTTCAGTTCCGTCGCAAACAATCCGATCTCGACGACAGTGCCGCTCACGGACGACGTTTCGATCGATTCGCCCACCCTGAAAGGCCGCAGGACGAGCAGCATGATGCCGGCCGCGATGTTCTGCAGCGTGCCCTGCAGCGCCAGCCCGATGGCGATGCCCGCTGCACCGAGTGCCGCGATCACGGACGCGGTCTGAACACCAAACTGGCCGAGCGCGGTGACGAACACGAGGATCAGGACAGCATAGCGCAGCACGTTTGCAAAGAACCGGGCGAGCGTCTCGTCAATGCCCCGTATGCGGGACAGCCCGGCCAGCGCCCAGTTGTGCAGCAGGCGGGCGATGATCCAGCCCACCAGCAGCAGCAACACCGCGCCGATCACTGAAAAGGAATATTGAACCGCCAGTGCACTGGCCTGTGCCAAGGCCGCTCGCGTAGCAATGATGATGTCCGAAGCCTGTGTTTCCATGCGTATTGTCCCTGCAAAGCGGTAAAATCAGTTTCGCGTGGGACATGGAGCAGGAAGAGCCGGGGTCAACCCGCAAAATCGTCAGCGACCGCCGACCTTCAGGCCGGGGGCGGGCCGCTCGTCGAGGATCTGCCGGCGGAAGCGGAAAAGCGCCGCCGGGCGACCGCCGGTGGCCGATGTCAGCATGCCGGTTGGCTCGACCAGTTCGGCACCTTCGACGAGGCGGCGGAAATTCTGCTTGTGCAGGTGCCGGCCGGAAATGGCCTCGACGGTGGCCTGCAGCTCGGTCAGCGTGAATTCCGGCGGCATGAGTTCGAAAATCACGGGCCGGTATTTGATCTTGCCGCGCAGCCGGGCAATGGCGGTGGCAACGATGCGGCGGTGATCGTGGCGCATCGTCTGGCCGGTTGCAAACGGCGCACCGGATGCAAAGCGCCCATCGATGACCGCCTCCTCGACAAGGCCCGCTTCATAAAGCAGCTCATAACGCTCCAGCACCCGTTCCTCGTCCCAGGGAAAGTCGTCAAGCCCGAAGGCAAGGCGCATGCGGGTGCGCCGCAGCGGCAGGCCTGTGGTCTCCTCCGGGCCTGCCTGTTTTTCCCATTCGATCAAGGCTGGCAGGATGTGCCGGTCGATCATGGCAGGCCTGCCCTGTCGCCAGTCTTCCCAGGGAAGATACCGGTACCAGTCGCGCCATTGCGCGCCGGCTTCCGCCAGCCGCGCATTGCTCTCGTCATCGGTCCGGGTCAGGGCGAGATAGCCGACGGAGACGACATGCAGGGCGCTCTCGCGGGGTGAACGATGGCGGCCACGATCGCCGAAGGTATAGAGCTGCTCGATATAGCCGAGGTCGAGCGCCGTCTGCTGCTCGACGCTTGCCCTGAGACTCGTCTCGAAGGTCCGGTGCTGGGCGGGATCGAAGGGGCCGAAGGGCAGACCGTCGCGCCCGTCGCCATCATCGTTGACGGCAAGGATGCGGGGGCTGCGATGAGCAACGGAAACGACCGCTGCATTCAGCCCGATCTCGACCGTCATCGACGATGCTTCAGCCGGCATCGGTGGAGACTTCCGGCTGGATGGCGAAAACAAACGGCGCATTGCCATCGGCATCCGCACCGCGGCCGATCGATTTGATCGCGGCAACCAGCCGGCCCTTGCGATCCAGCAGGTGATCGCCGATCTCGATCAGCCGGCTGTTGGGCGTGGCAAAGGGGGAGGCTGCCCGAAGCCGCAGCGCAAGCGCCTGATCGTCCTGATCGGGTGCAATGGCAAGCGCTGCGATGGCGGCCGCTGCCGGCGAGCGCGACACGCCCATCCAGCAATGCACCAGAAGCGGCGTGGCGCGATCCCAGGCGCGGGCAAAGCGGATGACCTCTTCAACATGTTCTTCCTGGGGGGCGATCAGGTCGCCGGCCTTCTTGCCGGTGCCGCCGAAGGTGATGTCGTTGAGGCCGAGCACCAGATGGCGGCTGGCAGAGATGACCGCAGGACGGTGGAAGGCCTGTCCCTTGGCCAACAGGCTGACCATGTCGCGGCAACCGTGGCGAACCGCCATTTCCGCGATGCGCGAGAGGGGGGCAACGACGATGTGCGGCATCTCAGGACACCGCCGAAACATGCGGCGCGTTCGGCCTCGATGGCGGCAAAACGGGCAGCGAACAGGCGTTGCGCCTCGATGGCCGGCAGCGGATCGATCGGGATCATGTCGCGGGTGATGCCGCGCGGCTGGCCGAAGAATTTGCGGGCTTCCTCGAGCGAAAATCCGGCCAGCACCGTCGCCTCGAAATAGGCCGCAACCTGATCGGCCTTCTTGATCTTGTCCTTCACATCCGCAGGTGTCAGCGCCGGCAGGCCGAAGCGCAGGTGGATTGCGCCTTCCAGCCGCTTTTCCACGGCCTTGTAGCCGCCGCCGACGACAGCCTTGAACGGCGAGATCATGTCGCCGATCACATATTCCGGAGCATCGTGCAGCAGCGCCATCAGGCACTCATCCGCCGTGCAGCGGTTCATGCGCCGGTAAATCTCCTCGACGACGAGGCTGTGCTGGGCGACGGAAAAGGCATGGTCGCCATCCGTCTGGCCATTCCAGCGGGCGACGCGGGCAAGCCCATGGGCAATGTCGGCGAGTTCAACGTCGAGCGGCGAAGGATCGAGCAGATCCAGCCGCCGCCCGGAAAGCATGCGCTGCCAGGCCCGGGCCGAAGTTTGCGCAGGCATCAGGCGCTCGCTTCTTCGGAAACGGTCGGAAAGGAAAGGCCGGACCAGGCGGGCAGGCTGAGCGTAACGGCGATATCACCGGCAAGGATCGTCTCGCCCTTGGCCATGGCTTCGCCGGCCTTGTCGATACGCACGATCGCCAGACCACTCGTGCCGAGCACGCTGCCGAGCGTGCCGATCGGGCGGCCGCCGATCGTGATCGGGGTGCCGGTCTCCGGTAGCGCTGTCTCTGCCCGCACGATCACAACCCGACGGCGTGCCGTGCCCCGGTGCTGCATGCGTGACACCACTTCCTGGCCGACATAACATCCCTTTTTGAACGAGAGCCCGCCGTTGAAATCCATCAGCACGTCATGCGGAAAGGCGTCCTGCAACGCATAATCTGCACCGGAAACAGCAATGCCGCTTTCGATGCGCAGGCGCTCCAACGTTTCTGGATCCGCTCCAGCGCCCGTTTCCTGCTCGTAGTGTCGGATCACTGTTCCACCGGCCTTGGCAAAGCGCATGTCCCGGAACCCTGTGTCGGTATCCGTTACCCCAAAGGTAAGTGTAACGGGTGCGGGCGAGGCAAGGGTCAGCGTAATGGGTGCGCGCAGCCTGTACATGGTCAGCCGCTTCAACAGGCCATCCGCCTGCTCGGTGCCCGTCTCCAGACGTAGGCCGCCATCGCCGTCGCGCGAAACGAGAAAATCGAACAGGATCTTTCCCTGCGGCGTCAACAGTGCGCCCGGAAGGACTTCGCCCGCTTCAAGCTTGCCAAGATCCGTCGTGATCAGGTTCTGCAGGAAGGATTCGGCATCCGCGCCCGATACACGGATGACGGCACGGTCGGGAACAAGGAGGGCTGGTGGAGCAAGGGAAGGCATGGCGTTCATCCTGATCTGTGCCTGATAGGCGAACAAAACAGGTAGGATTTCGCAAGCGCCCCGGCAAGCTTTTTGCGCCGGCGTCAGTCGCCGGCGATGAAAAATTTCCACTGTCCATCGGCGGTAATGCCGACGCGGTAAAAGTTGTAGCTGCCGAATTCCTGCATCTCGGCAAAGTCACCGGCGGTCACCAGCCGGAAAAGATCGACTTTTTCCGAAGGTGTCAGCGAGGCGAGCGGTTTGGCCGCGAAATAGGGCCAGACATACATGGCCTCCGGTGTGCCCTTGTCCATCTCGACGAAGCCCGTCGAGAGCACATCCAGGAGGATCGCCAGGATTTCGACACCCTCGCCATCGCCGGACAGGCCCTTGAGCGTAGCGATCGGGTCTTCATCGCCCTCTCCAACGCTCACCTGAGTCTGGTTGTCGCCCTTGCCGAGCAAGGAACGCAGGCGCTCCATATCGCCCGATGCCGCCGCTTCGACGATCAGTTCGCGCATCCGGGCAACGGCCTGGGGAATCTTCGAAACATCGGACAGAACCTCGACCGGAACTGCAGGCTGCACCGGTTCTTCGTCGTCGTCCTTCAAGGCCTTGTTGACCATCGGGTCGGGCATCGGAATTTCAAGCGGCGCATCATCGGCAGGTTCATCGCGATCCGCGGGCTTTTCAGCGGCACTGTCCTCGGAGGGCTGGCCGGGAATGGACTTCAGCTCGCTGAGCGCAAAGGCCGGCTGGACCGGCGCAATCCATGACAACGAGGCTGCTGCAAGCAGAAGCGTACCGAAGCGAACCGCGATGATCCGGTTTGCGTGGGTCTGTCGTGTCATGGCAGCCTCGAAGTCTATTGCAAGGTCCGTTCCGGCGAGAATTCTCCAGCGAGCATGCGCTCGCGCAGCGATTCCAGCATAGCCTCTGCACTGCCTTCGCCGTGCAGGCGGATCGTCTCGCGCATGGCCAGCGCAATGGCGGCATCGGCAATGATTTCGGGCTCGATGCCGTCAGCCATTCCATCGGCCCACGCCTCGTTCTGATGTTCGAGCGCAGCCTGCATTTTTTCATGAACGATCATGTCGTCGATGTCATTCAGGCTGGGTTCCATCATCCGTTCCATGCAGATTTCACGCTCTTTACTCGCCCCGGCAAATCACCCGGCGCCACTTCTTACCACTCTCTTAATATCATTAGCAGCCTTTTCCCAAAACGACACGGGGTCGTGAAGAAAGAGGTTAATTTCCCCTTAATTTCCATATCGAGCGACTATTTCCGAAGCAAGTGTTGCCCCTTCGGCACGGTACCGCTGCTCTGCAACAACCGCAGGTTCAGTGCAGGTGGTGTATACAGAGGCAAACGTGCGGTAGCCGCGGTTGAAAGCGGCTGTAAAGCGTTCGCGCCGCCGCACCTCCTTGGCCGCCTCATGGTCGATCAATTGCTGCATGGCCTGCCGCCAGCCATCGTCGGCTGTTCCCTTGCAGAGCGTGCGCAGGTATTGCACCGAGCCGAGGATTTCCGAGAGCCGCACCAGTTGCGGATCGTAGGGGGCCGGTTTTTCCTCCTCGACCGCAGGCGCTTCCACAGGCGTCTCCACCGGCGTCTCTGGCGCAGGATCCGTGCCTTGCGCTCGCGCCATGGAGGGAGACAGGACGAGTGCCCCAAAGAAAAGAGCGGTTGCGGCCGCAAGAACGCCGGACGGCGCCGCTTTTTTGCGGAAGGTCTTTCGGTTCCCTGTCATGTCCGTTCGCCCTGTAGTTTTGCCACGCAATGGCGCACGCTGTCCGGGACGGGCAGGGTGCGGATTTCATCGGAGGTATACCAGCCCAGCGCGGCTGCGTCGTCGCCGGCAACCGCATGGCTGTCCGGATCGGCTTCGACCGTGAACACGGAAAGAAAGAAGTGCCGGGCCGCGACACCATCGGCCGTCTGCGGCGGCAGGTCGTAGGTTTCGAACAGAACGGGATTTCGCGCAGCGATCCCGGTTTCCTCCCGAAATTCGCGCAGGGCCGTCTCTGCCGGGGTCTCGCCCGGCTCGGCTCTTCCGCCGGGAAAAGCGAACATGTCTGCCGATGGCGGATTGGCGCGACGCACAAGCAGATAGCGGCCGTCGCGCTTGAGAATGGCGGAGGAGGCGAGTTGAGGCGAAGCAGGCATTTTATGATCCGGTGCTTTCAAATGGTTGACCCACCTTAAGCGAAATGCGATTTGAATGTCATGTGCGGACGTTATGCGCTGACGGCAACGCCGGAAGAATTGGTGGAATTGTTTGCCCTCCTGAAGGTCGAGGGGTTTCCGGCGCGCTATAATATTGCCCCGACACAGCCGATCCTCATCGTCATGGCGGGCGAGCGCGCCAGTCCCGGCAGCAACCTTCCCGAACGCAAGGCCATTCTCGTTCGCTGGGGCCTGACGCCGTCCTGGGTCAAGGATCCGCGTGATTTTCCGCTGCTGATCAATGCCCGCGCCGAAACCGCCGCCGAGAAGGCATCGTTCAGGGCAGCCATGCGCCATCGCCGCATTCTGGTGCCGGTTTCCGGCTTCTACGAATGGCACCGGCCACCGAAAGAGAGTGGCGAGCCGTCGCAGGCCTACTGGATCCGGCCGCGCAAGGGCGGCGTCGTCGCCTTTGCCGGGCTGATGGAAACCTGGTCCTCGGCGGATGGCTCCGAGATCGATACGGCGGCTATCCTGACCGTGGCCGCCAATGCCGCGATCGGCAAGATCCACGACCGCATGCCTGTCGTGATCAAGCCCGAGGAATTTTCCCGATGGCTCGATTGCCGCACACAGGAACCGCGCGACGTTGCCGACCTGATGGTTGCGGCCGACGATGATTATTTCGAGGCGATCGCCGTCTCCGACAAGGTCAACAAGGTGGCGAATGTCGGCGCGGACCTGCAGACGCCGGTGACGCCGCGTCCGAGACTCGACAAGGAACCTGACGCCGCGCCGAAATCGACGCAACTCTCCCTGTTTTGATCGTGTTGAGCGATGGCCGGTTGAGGGGCGACGGCGTGCCGTCAGGCCGGCAGCTTGGTCTTCGGCGTTGCCATGACCGGCTTCTTCTTCACCTGCAGGGCTGCAGCGAGAACGGCCTTCAGGCCAAGCGGGCGATATTGTTCGACAAGATTTTCCGCCGGTCGCGGGCTCTTCTTGTCGGTCTTGGTGGCGGACATTTCAAATTCTCCTGTGGTGTTTCCCTAGTCGGGTCGCTTCGGTTTCCGGATTTTTGTCCAGAAAACGGCTTCCCTTATTGTTTCGGAGGAAACAGGCCGGATGATGCGGCCTTGCTTTCCCCGAATTCCGGTTGCTCCAGATAAGCGTAATCATGACAAAACAATGACCGTTTGACCAGTACGGCAACATATCGAAGTTGGGACTTGCTGACCCCTTGACCGAACCCCTTGCAGGCGCGATAACGCTGCCCATGAAAACGATCATCTGCATCTGCCGGATCATTATTCGCTAGCGCTTCGCTGGCCTGGCCGTTTTCGTCTCCCAAACACCAAGATGACAACGCGACTGGCCAGCCGGACGGCTGACGTTTGATCGACGACGCTTTGGGAATGGAGCCCGATTCAATGGATATGGGATGGAAGACCTGCCGACATTGAAGCTCTACAACACGCTGACGCGCGAGAAGGTCGATTTCCAGCCGATCGATCCGACGAATGTCCGCATGTATGTCTGCGGCCCGACCGTCTATGATTTTGCCCATATCGGCAATGCCCGCCCGGTCATCGTCTTCGACGTGCTCTACCGGCTGCTGCGCCATGTCTATGGCGAGGACCAATGTCACCTATGTGCGCAACATCACCGACGTCGACGACAAGATCAACGCACGGGCGCTGCGCGACTATCCCGAACTTGCCGCTGAACGAGGCGATTCGCGCCGGTCACCGAAAAGACCGAGACGCAGTTTCATCGACGATGCAAGGGCGCTCGGCTGCCTGGAGCCGACGCACCAGCCGCGGGCGACCGACAATATCGCCGCAGATGATCGAGATCATCGAAAAGCTGATCGACCAAGGGCCATGCCTATGTGGCTGGCCGGCGAAGTGCTGTTCGACACGACTCGATGGCGGATTACGGGCAGTTGTCGAAGCGCAAGCTCGAAGAGCAGCAGGCCGGCGCCCGCATCGCGGTGGAAGCCCACAAGAAAAACCCGCGGCGATTTCGTGCTCTGGAAGCTCTCCGCCGACAACGAACCCGGCTGGGAATTAGCCCGATGGGGAGACTCGATCCGGCCGTCCGGGCTGGCATATCGAATGCTCGGCGATGAGCGAGCGCTATCTCGGCCAGACCTTCGATATTCACGGCGGCGGGCTGGACCTGATCTTCCCGCACCACGAAAACGAGATCGCCCAGTCGCGCTGCGCCCACGGCACGCCTGTCATGGCCAATGTCTGGATGCACAACGGCTTCCTGCAGGTCGAAGGCCGCAAGATGTCGAAGTCCGACGGCAACTTCGTCACGATCCAGGAATTGCTGCACACGGAGAAATTCGGCGGCCGCAAATGGCCGGGCGAAGTGCTGCGTCTTGCCATGCTGATGACGCATTACCGCGAGCCGATCGATTTCTCGATCAAGCGGCTGGAGGAGGCGGAACGGCTGCTTGCCAAGTGGCCGGCTGCAGAGCCTAGGTGACGCCGGTCCTGATGCGACGGTGCTGAATGCCCTGTCGGACGATCTGAACACCGTCGCCGCCATTCAGGCAATCCATGCGCTTGCGCAATCGGCAAATACCGATCCTGGCGCGCTCGCTGCCTTTGCCGCCAGCGCTGCTTTGCTCGGCGTCCTGCCTAAACCGGCGCAGGTCGATGATGCGGTGGCCTCGGCTGTTGAAGCGCGTGGTCGCCATGCGGCTTGAAATGCTCAAAGCCAAGAACTTCGCCGAAGCCGACAAGATCCGCAACGACCTGCTCGCCAAGGGCATCCAGCTCAAGGACGGCAAGGATGCGGCGACCGGCGAGCGCGTGACGACGTGGGAGGTCAAGCGGTAATGGTCTTCGCCGCGGTTACCCCCCTCTGTCACTGCGTGACATCTCCCCCACAAGGGGGGAGATCGGGAGGCCGCGGCGACTTCTCGGCTGTATGTCTACGACCTGCGATTTATTGATACCGAGAAGCTTGATTCCGCTGGATTGTTTGCTCAATCTACGGGTCAACGTCTTGAGCAAAAAGCTGGCCGCGATCGATCTCCCCCCTTGTGGGGGAGATGTCATGAAATGACAGAGGGGGGTATCTTGCCACATACGCCGATCCCCCCGAAAGCCCGCGCAAATGCACGTCAGATGCGAAAGAACCTCACTGACGCCGAGTTGAAATTCTGGAACGCCGTACGTGCCCATCGTCTCATGGGGCTCGGTTTCCGGCGTCAGTTGCCTATCGCGGGCTATATCGTCGATTTCGCCTGCCCGACATATCGTCTGGTCGTAGAACTCGATGGATCGCAACACGCCATCGACCAAAAAACAGCTTATGACGCCCAGCGGACAGAGCGCCTTGAGGCCGATGGATGGACTGTGCTGCGTTTCTGGAATGAAGATGTTCTGAAGGATATCGATGGTGTCTGCCTGCATATCCTGAAAAGTCTCGGAAAGGACCGCTGATGACCACCGCCATCCAAACCGGCGGCTGCCAGTGTGGTGCCGTGCGCTTCCGGGTTGACGGCCAGCTTGGCGATGCCTCGGTCTGCCATTGCCGCATGTGCCAGAAGGCGTTCGGCAATTTCTATGCGCCGCTCGTCTCCCTGCATCAGGCGAAGCTCACCTTTACGCGCGGTGAACCGAAATATTTCCAGTCGTCGAATGCCGTCAAGCGCGGCTTCTGCGGCGAGTGCGGCACGCCTCTGTGCTACGAGGCGCCGGATGGCGTCGGTCTGGCAATCGCGGTCTTCGACGATCCGGAGATGATCGTGCCGAAGATCCAGTGGGGCATAGAGGGCAAGCTGTCCTATGTCGATCACATCCCGGATCTGCCGGGAAAGGACACGCTGGCCGATGCGGATGCCGTGCCCTTCCTCGAAACGCTTGTTTCCTACCAGCATCCCGACCACGACACCGAAACCTGGCCACCGGAGAAACACACATGACCGAGACCGTTCGAACCGGGGGCTGCCAGTGTGGCGCCGTGCGTTTTCGCATTCATGGCGCGCTGGGTCGCCCGTCGATCTGCCATTGCCGCATGTGCCAGAAGGCCTTTGGCGGCTTTTTCGGGCCGTTGGTCACGGTCAAGGGCGAGACGGAATGGACGCGCGGCGAGCCGAGCTATTTCCAGTCCTCGATCAACATTGCCCGCGGATTCTGCGCCGCCTGCGGCACGCCGCTGACCTACAAGCATCCCGGCGGGCTGGAAATCGCGATCGGCGCCTTTGATGATCGCTCCGATCTGATGCCGCAGATCCAGGTGAATTTTCAGGCCCGGAACGCCTGGGTCACCGGTATCTTCGACCAGCCGGTGCATGACGATCCTGATTTCTACATGCGCCAGGAGGCTGTCATCTCCTTCCAGCACCCGGATCACGATACCGAAGTCTGGCCGCAATTTCCCGACGCCTGAAACACCACCCGAAGATTGATTTGAAAGCAGACAGCATGACCGAAATCTTCCGCACACTCTATCCGGAAATCGAACCTTACGCGTCGGGCCATCTCGATGTCGGCGACGGTCATGTGATCTATTGGGAGCGATCCGGAACGCCCGGCGCCAAGCCGGCGGTCTTCCTGCATGGCGGCCCCGGCGGCACGATTTCGCCCAGCCATCGGCGCCTGTTCGATCCGAAGCTCTATGACGTCACCCTGTTCGACCAGCGCGGCTGCGGCAAGTCGACGCCGCATGCCGAACTGGAGGCCAACACGACCTGGCATCTGGTCGCCGACATCGAACGGCTGCGCGAAATGGCCGGTGCCGAACAATGGCTGGTCTTCGGCGGTTCCTGGGGCTCGACGCTGGCGCTCGCCTATGCCCAGAAGCATGCCGACCGGGTGTCCGAGCTTGTCGTGCGCGGCATCTATACGCTGACCAAGGCCGAGCTCGACTGGTACTATCAGTTCGGCGTCTCGGAAATGTTCCCCGATAAATGGGAGCGCTTCATCGCTCCGATCCCGGAGAACGAGCGCCACGAAATGATGCATGCCTATCACCGGCGCCTGACCAGCGACGACCGGGCAACGCGCCTGGCCGCCGCCAAGGCCTGGAGCATCTGGGAAGGTGAGACGATCACGCTGCTGCCCGAGCCCGCAACCTCGACACCCTTCGAGGACGAGGACTACGCCCATGCCTTCGCCCGTATCGAAAACCATTTCTTCGTGAATGCCGGCTGGCTGGAAGAGGGGCAGTTGCTGCGTGACGCTCCCAAGCTCCACGGCATCCCCGGCGTCATCGTCCATGGCCGCTACGACATGCCATGCCCGGCCAAATATGCCTGGGCACTGCACAAGGGCTGGCCGGAAGCGGAGTTTCACCTGATCGAGGGGGCAGGGCACGCCTATTCGGAACCCGGCATCCTCGACCGGCTGATCCGGGCGACGGACAAGTTTGCGGGGAAGGCGTGATGGTGATGGCCAATCCGAGTTTGCGGCGGCTTACCCCCCTCTGTCACTCCGTGACATCTCCCCCTCAAGGGGGGAGATCATTCGCGACCTCGTCTACGTCCGAGGTCATGGGCGCAAAGAGCATGCGTCCGATCTCCCCCCTTGTGGGGGAGATGTCGGCGTCGCCGACAGAGGGGGGTAAGGTCCGTCATACTCCAAGTGCGCCCATGTGCGAGGCCCGTCCATGACCCGCGAACGCATCTATCTCTTCGATACCACCCTGCGCGACGGCCAGCAGACGCCGGGCATCGACTTTTCCGTCGAGGACAAGATCGCCATTGCCAGGATGCTGGACGAATTCGGCATGGACTATGTCGAGGGCGGTTATCCCGGCGCAAACCCGACCGATACGGACTTCTTCCAGTCGAAGCGGACGCAGACGGCATCCTTCGTCGCCTTCGGCATGACCAAGCGTGCCGGTGTTTCGGCCTCCAACGATCCGGGTCTGGCAGCGATCCTGCAGGCGAAAAGCGACGCGATCTGTCTTGTCGCCAAGAGCTGGGACTATCATGTCCGCGTCGCGCTCGGCTGCACCAATGAGGAAAATCTCGAAAGCATCAGCGCCTCGGTTGCGGCCGTCGTCGAAGGCGGCAAGGAAGCACTGATCGACTGCGAGCATTTCTTCGATGGCTACAAGGCCAATCCCGCCTATGCGCTGGCCTGCGCGAAGGCGGCCTATGACGCCGGTGCGCGCTGGGTCGTGCTCTGCGACACCAATGGCGGCACGCAGCCGCCCGAGATCCGCGACATCGTGTCGGCCGTCATCGCAAGCGGCGTTCCGGGCAGCCATCTCGGCATCCACGCCCACAATGACACGGGCCAGGCGGTGGCCAACTCGCTGGCCGCCGTCGAGGCCGGCGTGCGCCAGATCCAGGGCACGCTGAACGGCATCGGCGAGCGCTGCGGCAACGCCAATCTCGTCACGCTGATCCCGACGCTGGCGCTGAAGGAAACCTATTCCAGCCGGTTCGAGACATCGATCGACCCAGACCGGCTGCTGGAACTGACCAAGCTCTCGCATGCCTTCGACGAGCTGCTCAACCGTTCGCCCGACCACCAGATGCCCTATGTCGGTGCATCGGCCTTTGCCACCAAGGCCGGCATCCATGCTTCGGCGTTGCTCAAGGACCCGCGCACCTATGAGCATGTGACGCCGGAAATTGGTCGGCAATCTGCGCAAGGTCATGGTGTCTGACCAGGGCGGCAAGGCCAATTTCATCAATGCGCTGAAGCGGCGCGGCATACTCGTTGCCAAGGACGATCCGAAGCTCGACCAGCTGATCTCGATCGTCAAGGAGCGCGAGGCGACCGGCTATGCCTATGAAGGGGCGGATGCGAGCTTTGCGATCCTTGCCCAGCGCATTCTGGGCGTGGTGCCGAGCTTCTTCCATGTCGACAGTTTCCGCGTCATGGTCGAGCGCCGCTACGATGCCAACGGCAACCTGAAGACCGTGTCGGAAGCCGTCGTCAAGGTCATCGTCGATGGAGAGACGATGCTGAACGTCGCGGAAGGGCACGGCCCGGTCAACGCGTTGGATCTCGCGCTACGCAAGGATCTTGGCCGCTTCCAGTCCGAAATCGCCGATCTCGAACTCGCCGACTACAAGGTCCGTATCCTGAATGGCGGCACCGAGGCCATCACCCGCGTTCTGATCGAATCGACCGACGCAACCGGCGCCCGCTGGTGGACCGTCGGCGTCTCCGACAACATTATCGACGCCTCCTTCCAGGCGCTGATGGACAGCATCGTCTACAAGCTGCTGAAGGTACGGGGCGATGCAAGGAACGTGGCGGCGGAGTAGGCGTGTTTCCGGCGATACACCCGTGCCCGGTGACGACGTCTAGGGTTGTTGGCATCAAACAGCACGGGGAGACAGTCGTCATGACGCAAAAAATCAACGATCGGCGCTATCTGACCTTCACCGTCCCGAAGGACGAGCGTCTCTTCTACCTAGCCTGCGCCATTCGCCGGGGCGAACTCATGGTCGATCTGATCAATCATCCGCCCTCGCAACGTGGCGCCGTCAAGGATCTGATCCGGCGCGGGCTTCTGTCCCACAAGCAGGGGCCGCGCGTCTATCCCACCGCAAAGGGGATCGCCTACATGAAGCGCGTCGGCGGCATCGACATGTCGAAGCCCGCGCTCCCGGCTGTCGATGTATCCAGGCTTTCCGCCGAAGAGATGGATATCCGCACCCTGCTGGTGATCGGCCTCAACCATGGCTGCGGGTGGACGAAGGACTCCGTTGCCAGTTTCTCCGCGCAGATTTCGGCCGGATGGGTGACCGCACGACGCGCTCTTCCCCTGTCGCGAAACGCCGTGTTGCTGACGCTGACGCAGACCGGCCACGACATCCTCGTTTCGGCCGGCGACAAGCGTATCCGTTCCATGATCGAAACATGTGGCGACGCAGATCTGCGCCGGCGTTATGCCGAAAACGGCATTCCGTCGCTTCCGGCTCCGGAGGAAACGGCTCCGGAGGACGTGAAACGAAGGCGACGCCGGAAAAAAGTGATCCTGAAAGGAGTATCGGCATGGGCACTCATACCCGTCGGTCCATCGTCGATCTCGCCACGCTCGGGATCGCCGACGCGACGATCGACAATGTCATCGCCTTCGGCCGGACGACAGCGCCGACGCTCTGGCGCCTCGGCAGCGGCCGATCCGGCAGACCGAAGATCGCCACATCGGCTGCAGGAACCCGTCAGATTCGGCTCGAGGCGATTTCCACTTCGATATCGATCCGCAGGAGCGTTTGATCGGCATTCACTTCGGATTCCGCGATCTCGATGCCCTGACGGACGAGGTGAAGTGGGCGGTGTCGCGGCGGGATTGCAACGGGATCGCTCTGGAAGCCCCCGCAGAATTGGATTGCGGTGCCCTGCGCCTGCGTCTCTTCGGTCAGCCGCTTGCGCATTTTGCCACTCTGCCGCGTCTTGCCGGCCTTGTTGGCACGCGGCCCGGCCTGGCGTTGACGAGCCGCGCCTATGACAAATGGCTGCGTGTCTCGCTGCCCCTTGAGAGCGCCATGCTGGATCTGGAATTCGTCCTGGCCTCGTTTCAGGAGCCGTATCGTGAAACGTTCCACATCGATTACTGCCTCTATGGACTGTCGCTCATCCACCATTCAACGAAATGAATTGGTCTATTCACGCCCCATGGGCTAAACCCGCCGCAAAATGATGAAACGACGGGATGAAGTGCCATGGCTGAAGCAAACAAGACCACTGTGGTCCCGACCGGTGATTCGCCGCGCGGATTTGCCTTTGCGCTGACGGCCTATCTTCTCTGGGGTTTCCTGCCTTTCTTCATGAAGGCCGTTTCGCATATTCCGGCGTCCGAGGTCGTGGCGCATCGCATTGTCTGGTCGGTGCCGCTGGCCGGGCTCGTGCTGGTCATTCTCGGGCGCACCGGCGATATCAAGCTTGCATTGCGCTCGCCGCGCACGCTGCGAATGGCGATGCTGACCGCAGTTCTGATCACCATCAACTGGGGCATCTATGTCTGGTCGATCGGCGCCGGGCGTGCGCTGGAAACCGCGCTTGGATATTACATCAATCCGCTGTTCTCGATTTTCCTCGGCGCGGTGCTGCTGAAGGAAAAACTCAATCCGGCACAGATCGCAGCCATCGGGCTGGCTGCCATTGCCGTCGTCGTTCTCGCCTTCGATGCGGGCGGATTGCCGTGGGTCTCGCTGGCGCTCGCCGTGTCCTGGGGGTTCTACGCCTTCTTCCGCAAGACCCTGCCGGTCGGCCCGAACCAGGGCTTCTTCCTCGAGGTGCTGCTGCTGAGCGTGCCGGCGATCGGCTATATCATCTATCTTGAGGCAAGCGGCGAGGGCCATTTCGGCGATACCGGCATGGCCGATGTGCTCTGGCTCCTGGCCTGTGGCGTCGTCACCGCCATCCCGCTGATGATCTATGCCAATGGCGCCAAGCTGCTGCGGCTTTCGACCATCGGCATCATGCAGTACATCGCGCCGACGATGATCTTCGTGATTGCCGTTTTTGTCTTCCACGAGCCCTTCGGCACGTCGAAGCTCATCGCCTTCATCCTGATCTGGGCAGCGCTTGCGGTCTATTCGACCTCGATGATCATGGAAAGCCGCGCGCGGCGCGCGGCCCTGCTTCAACCCGTGCACCCGGCCGAGTGATGACTACAGCCGCTTGATAATGCCGGCCTGGCCGTCGCGATCGACGTCGCCGGCCCAATGGGCCATGATCGCAGGCACGATTTCATCCGGATTGTCGATCACGATCGGCTGGACGAGATGGGCCGTGTGGATGAAGCCGGCATCTGCCATATGCCGGATCAATTCGATCAGGGGATCCCAGAAGCCGCCGATATTGGCAAAGATCATCGGCTTGCGGTGACGGCCAAGCTGCGCCCAGGTCATGATCTCGACGATTTCTTCGAGTGTGCCGATGCCGCCGGGCAGCGTGACGAAGGCATCGGCACGCTCGAACATCTTGTGCTTGCGCTCATGCATGTCGGGCGTGACGATCAATTCGCTGAGCTGGCCCAGCGAATGCCGGGTGGCCTCCATATCCATCAGGAATTCTGGTATGATGCCCGTGACGCGGCCGCCATGGGAGAGAACGCCGCTTGCGACGGCGCCCATGATCCCCTTGGTGCCGCCGCCATAGACGAGGCTCAGGTGGTTTTCGGCGATGGATTTGCCAAGCCTGCGGCCAGCCTCCATGTAGGACGGATCGCGTCCGGGCTGTGAGCCGCAATAGACGCAGATGGATCGAATCGGGACAGATTTTTCGCTCATGGCCCGAAAAGACATTGCGGCGCAGCAGGCGTCAAGAAAAATGCGGCAAAAAGAGCCCGGCAACAGCCTCGCCACATGCGAGAATGCTTGTGGAAAGCATTGGAAATCGTTAGCAATTTCAGGGACGAAATGAAGAAGAGGCGTTGATTGCCTGCCGCCGGATCAAGAAGCCGGCACAGGATCTGCGCCCATGCTGGGGAAGTCCTTGCTTGCGGTCTCGATAGGCCGCGAAGGTTTAGGGCCCGTTTGGAGATGTGCATGCTGAAGAACAAGGCTGGCTGGGTGGCCCTTATCGTCCTGGTGATCGCAACGGTGTTGATGATCTTCTTTGTCATGCCCAATCTGAGAGGCATCAAGGATCAGCCGACGGCCGAAACGCCGGCAGCCGACATTACCAAGCTTGCCGATACCGCAACTGCCGATGCCAAGGGTGCACGACCCACGGCATCGACGGAGACGGAGACGGCGGAAAAGCCTGCCGATGCAACGGCGCAGCCGGCAACGGAAGCCAAGCCGGCCGAAACCGCGGCCATTGATCCCACGGCAGGCTGGACCATCCCGGGCTTCGACGTGTTGCGCGTCGAACCCGATGGATCGACCGTTATCGCCGGCAAGGCACAGCCGGGCACCAAGCTCGAGATCATGAGCGGCGACACGGTCATCGCCACCGCCGATGTCGGCTCGAGTGGCGATTTCGCCGCGGTGTTCGACAAGCCGCTGGCGGCCGGCGACTATCAGCTGACGCTGCGCAGCGTTGGCGAGGCAGGGGCGTCCAAGACATCGCAGGAGGTCGCGACCGTTTCGATCCCCAAGGACGGCACGGGCGAGCTGCTCGCCATGGTCTCCAAGCCGGGCGAGGCGAGCCGGATTATCACCACGCCCGACGCCAAGCCGGCTGAGCAGGCGCAGGCATCAACCGAGGCCAAGCCGGCCGATGCCGCATCGACGCAGGCGGCTGCTGCAATCGACACGACCAAGGCAGAGCCCGCGGACAGCGCGACGGTGACGACGCCGGCGACCGAGACGGCCGATACGGCCGATGCCGCCACCAAGGCGGCGTCCACTGACACCGCGGCTGCCGATACGGCAAAGACACCGGCTGGCGAAACGCCGGCTGACACGACTGAGGCTGCGACGCCGGCTGCCGCAGACACGGCAAACACCGAGGCCGCCACGACACCTGCGGCAAGCGCGACCACGGGCAAGTCCGAGGTTGCGGTCTCCGCGGTCGAGATCGAAGGCCGCAAGGTCTTCGTGGCGGGCAGCGCCAAGCCGGGTTCGCTTGTCCGCATCTATGCCAATGACGTGCTCGTCGGCGAGATGAAGGCCGACGCAGAGGGCCGCTTTGTCGTCGATGGCACGCTCGATCTGGCTGTCGGCAATCACACGATCCGTGCCGACATGCTGTCGGCCGATGGCAGCAAGGTGGAGTTCCGCGCTTCGGTGCCGTTCGATCGGCCGGAAGGCGAACAGGTCGCGGCCGTTGCCCAGCCGGATGCGTCCGGAACCATGGTATCCTTCGATGGCGGCAGTTTTGACGGACTTCGCGCGGAGGCAGGCAAGGCTCTCGCTCTCCTGAAGGGATTGTTCGAAGGCGGCAAGGTGCCAAATGCCGAACAGCTCGCCGCTGCCCGGTCGGCAACCGAAATCGCCTTGAACTCCCTGGCCAATTTCAAGGTCACCGGCACGCTGGATGCAAGCATCAGCGAAGTGGCGGCCAAGACATCCGCGGCGGCCTCCGAAGCTCTGGCGCTCCTGAAGGCCGTGCCGAAGGATCCAGCCAGCGTTGCCGCAGCGCTGGGCAAGATCGAGGCCGCTGTCGGTTCGGCACTGATGCCACGCACAGACGGAACCGGTGCGTCCGCGACCGATACCAATCCTGCGATTGCCGTGACACCGGCACAGGAGACGGCCGTTGCGAAACCGGCGGAAACACCGGTCGATACGGCGACCCAGCCGGCCACGACATCAACCGAGCAGGCGACAAAACCGGCCGCGCAGGCGGAAACTGCTGCCAGCGGCCAGTCGACGGAGGGGGCGGCTTCGTCCGCTACGGCAAGCGGTGAACAGTCCGCCACGGAACCGGAGACGGTCGAGCAGGCGCCGCTGAAGCAGAGCAAGACCTCTGTCATCATCCGCCGCGGCGATACGCTCTGGCAGATCTCGCGCCGTGTCTATGGTGCCGGCGTGCGCTACACGACGATCTATCTGGCAAACGAAGACCAGATCACCGATCCGAACCGCATCCTGCCGGGGCAGGTCTTTGGGGTTCCGGACGAGGCCATGTCGGAGCAGGAGTCGGAAGCCATCCACCGCAAGCGTCTGACGAAGACACCGTAAGCGGTTTTTCCGGCGCGCTCATTGCAGCGTGCTATCCGCGACCCTATTTGATACAGAAAGCGGCGTCTTCACCAGGACGCCGCTTTTCATTGAGACCTGCAAAGGCAAAGCACAGTGTCCCCAAACAAAAAAACAGTTTCCGCCGATGCCGGCAATCCGATGCGCACCATCGTCAACCTCTGGCCCTATATGTGGCCGAGCGACCGCGCCGATCTGAAAATGCGCGTCGTCTGGGCGACGGTCATCCTGCTTCTCGCCAAGATCGTGCTGCTGCTTGTTCCCTATTTCTTCAAATGGGCGACCGATGCGCTGAACGGCAGGACGGATCTTGTCGGCGTGCTTCCGGTGGTCTTCACCGGCGCCGTCATGCTGGTGCTCGCCTATAATCTGGCCCGGCTGCTGCAGGCGGGTTTGAACCAGTTGCGCGATGCGCTGTTTGCCAGCGTCGGCCAGCATGCCGTGCGCCAGCTTGCCTACCGCACCTTCGTCCACATGCACCAACTGTCCTTGCGCTTCCATCTGGAACGCCGCACCGGCGGTCTGTCGCGCATCATCGAGCGCGGTACCAAGGGCATCGAGACCATCGTCCGCTTCACCATCCTCAACACAGTGCCGACGCTGATCGAATTCCTTTTGACGGCGATCATCTTCTGGTGGGGCTATGGCTTCAGCTATCTCATGATCACCGCGGTGACCGTGGTCATCTACATCTGGTTCACCGTGAAGGCCAGCGACTGGCGTATCGGCATCCGCCGCTCGATGAATGACAGCGACACCGACGCCAACACCAAGGCCATCGATTCGCTGCTCAACTTCGAGACTGTCAAATATTTCGGCAATGAGGAGATGGAGGCGAAACGGTTCGACCAGTCGATGGCGCGCTACGAGCGCTCCGCCACGCAGGTCTGGACCTCGCTCGGCTGGCTCAACTTCGGCCAGGCAGTGATCTTCGGCCTCGGCACGGCGGTCATGATGGTCATGTCGGCGCTTGCCGTGCAGCGCGGCGAGCAGACGCTGGGCGATTTCGTCTTCGTCAATGCCATGCTGATCCAGCTGGCGATCCCGCTGAATTTCATCGGCTTCGTCTACCGCGAAATTCGCCAGGGCCTGACCGATATCGAGCAGATGTTCGATCTGCTCGAGGTCGAGGCGGAGGTCAATGACAGCCCGGATGCGAAGGATCTGGTGATCGACAAGGGCGCCATTGCCTTCAAGGATGTGCACTTTGCCTATGATCCGGCCCGGCCGATCCTGAAGGGCATTTCCTTCGAGGTTCCGGCCGGCAAGACCGTTGCTGTCGTTGGGCCGTCCGGTGCCGGCAAATCGACGCTGTCGCGGTTGCTCTATCGTTTCTACGACGTGCAGGGCGGCGCGATCACGATCGATGGTCAGGATGTGCGCGACATCAAGCAGAAGAGCCTGCGTGCGGTGATCGGCATGGTGCCGCAGGACACGGTGCTGTTCAACGACACGATCGCCTACAACATCCGCTATGGCCGCCCGTCGGCCAACGAAGCGGAAGTCGATGGCTGCCGCCGACATCGCCCAGATCGGCACCTTCATCGAGAGCCTGCCGGAGGGCTATGGCGCCATGGTCGGCGAGCGCGGTCTGAAGCTTTCGGGTGGTGAAAAGCAGCGCGTGGCGATCGCCCGCACGGTTCTGAAGAGCCCGCCGATCCTGATCCTCGACGAGGCGACGTCGGCGCTCGATACCCGCACCGAGCAGGAAATCCAGGCGGCGCTTGATATCGTCTCGCAAAACCGCACGACGCTGGTCATCGCCCACCGTCTGTCGACGGTCATCCATGCCGACGAGATCATCGTGCTCAAGGACGGCGGCATCGCCGAGCGCGGCACGCATGCGGAACTTATCGAGAGCAACGGCCTTTACGCTTCCATGTGGAACCGCCAGCGCGAGGCGACACAGGCCGAGGAGCAATTGAAGAAAGTGCGCGAAAGCGACGATCTCGGCGTCGTCGTGCGGGGTGCTGCGGCCGTGTGAATGGGAGTGAGCGGTGATTGGTGAGTAGTGACTAGTGCGCTTTTTTGGGCACTTCTCGCGACTCACTACTGACTAACGACTACCAACTGCGGCTTTTTCCCTGTACGTCCTAGCCAAACGAAATCTGGAGACTGCAATTCATGAGCCTGATCACCACCGTACGCAACACGCTGGTTCCGATCCACAAGGAGGGTTACCCCTTCATTGCCGGCTTCTTCGTGGTGTCGCTTGTGCTCGGCCTGCTCTGGGAGCCGCTGATGTGGCTCGGCTTCGTGCTCACGGCCTGGTGCGCCTATTTCTTCCGCGACCCGGTTCGCCTGACACCGCTGGACGATGATCTGGTGATCAGCCCGGCCGACGGCCGCGTCTCGTCGATCGCGCTGGTTTCACCGCCGGTGGAGCTTGGCATGGGCAACGAACCCATGCTGCGCATCACTGTGTTCATGAATGTGTTCAACTGCCATGTGAACCGGGCTCCGATGCGCGGCACGATCCGTCGGATCGCCTATCGCAAGGGCAAGTTCGTCAATGCCGAACTGGACAAGGCGAGCCACGAGAACGAGCGCAACGGCCTGGTGATCGAGACCGAGCGCGGTGCGATCGGCGTTGTCCAGATTGCTGGCCTTGTCGCCCGCCGCATCGTCTGCTGGTCGTCGGAGAATGATACGCTGCAAGCCGGCGAACGCTTCGGCCTCATTCGCTTCGGCTCGCGCCTCGACGTCTTCCTCCCCGATGGCGCCCAGCCGCGTGTCAGCCTCGGCCAGACCGCCATTGCCGGCGAAACCGTGCTGGCGGAATTCGGTTCGTCCAAGGGCCCGGTCATCAGCCGTCGCGGTTGATGACTGACCGTGATCAAGGAACAGGAGCGACGCATGGAAACCCCCTTTCCATCTTATGAGCCGAACGGCCCGAACGAAGAGGCCCGCGGTCCGCGTCTTCGAGAAATCCCGCTGCGGCTCATCGTTCCGAACCTGATCACCGTTCTGGCGATCTGCGCCGGTCTTTCCGGCGTTCGCCTTGCCTTCGAGGGCCGCTTCGAGCTCGCCGTCGCCATGGTGCTGCTTGCAGCCTTTCTCGATGGCATCGACGGCCGGGTGGCCCGTCTGATGAAGGCAACATCGAAGTTCGGTGCCCAGATGGACAGCCTGGCCGATATCGTCAATTTCGGCGTTGCCCCGGCGCTGGTCCTGTATGCCTTCGTGCTCGATCAGGCGCGCTCCCTCGGATGGATTGCGGCCCTGATCTATGTCATTGCCGCCGGCCTTCGGCTCGCGCGTTTCAACGTCATGTCGGAGCGGGACGTCAAGGCCTCCTGGCAATCGGAATATTTCGTCGGGGTTCCAGCACCCGCCGGCGCCATGCTGGTGCTGCTGCCGATGTATCTCGGCCTGCTCGGCCTCGTTCCCAACCAGACCATGGGTCTTCTCTCCGCCGCCTATACCGTGCTGATCGCCTTCCTTCTGGTCAGCCGACTGCCGGTCTGGTCGGGCAAGTCCGAAAACCGGGTGCGCCGCGACCTTGTTCTGCCGATCATCCTGTTCGTCGTGCTCTATGTCGCGACGCTGATGAGCTTTACCTGGGAAACCATGGTGCTGACGGCCGTCGGCTACCTCATCACCCTGCCGTTCGGTGCGCGCAAGTGGCAGAAGAAATACGGCAACTGGCCGCTACACCCGGATGGCTCGACCACCGGCGAGGACGGCTTGCCGGGCGACCGGCTGTAGTCAAGGATCGGCCGCGACCGATCCCTGGCTTGATAGCTCTCAGCGCAGCGTCGTCATTGTGGAGCTTATGCCCTGGATCGCAAGGCGATGAACGGGAAGGGCATAGGGTTTGATTTCCGGAACTCTGGCCCCCATGTAGCGGACAAGGGCGTCCGCCAGAGCCCCCGGTTCAGTGATGCCGCGTTGATAAAGCCTGATGATCAACTTCGTGGCAACGCTGCATTCCCTGGGTCTGGGCAGCGTTTCGCACCAGTATCCCGTCGCAACAAGTATAATCTGAAGCATCTTCATATCGTTACTTGTCAGATACTGGTGGGGAGACGTGGAAGACATGATGTCCTCCTTTCCTTTGGGGCGAAGGTATCGTCACCCTCCCTCAGCAGCGCCCTTGTTCAAGACTGCTGAAGTACGGACAATGCGCTCTTGCTTATCTATACGCAAGGCAATTTGGAGTATACACAACCAAGGCGATTGAGAATAATTTCCTTGCTATTTTTCATTGAAAGCCACATAGTTTGCGCTTCGGCAGCATTTTGTGCGGGCACTGCCGCTTGAGGGGTCATTTCCCCTAGCCTCAATTGAAGGAGGACGTCATGTCTTCCATTTTCGTCGCCAATCGAATTACCCTTTTTCTCATTAGTTCTTCCGTGGTTTTCGCGATGCTGGTCAGCGTCGCAGTCGCCCTGGCTTAGACCTTGCTTGAATCCTTGGAGCGCACATGACGGTCTCATTTCCAAACCCCGCCAGAAGCTATGACGAAACAAAGCAACGCATCCGGTTTCTCGGACACGACGGCATGTTCGAAGTCAAATTCTTCATGAATATCGAGGCTCTGGCGCTCGGCCGGCCCTTCCGGGATCTTTCCGAAGCCGACATATTGAAAGCCTTTGACGCCATGAGGGCAAAAGTCCTCAAGGTCGCCGAACGGCTCTACAAGTCTCGCGGCGGAAACGCGGTCAATCTGGAACTCAGCGACTTCTGATTGCCCGATGCCTATTCCGGCATCCGATAGCCAACGATTTTGTTTTCCTGAACGATGAACAGCTTACCGGTCTCGCTCTGGTCGGGGCCGACCAATGGCATCAGCTTGGCAGCGATATCCGAGGGGTGCGGCAGCGTGGACGGATCTTCGCCGGGGATGGCCTGCGCGCGCATTGCCGTGCGCGTTGCACCTGGATCGACGCTGAGAATGCGCAAGGGCAGACGCTGTGTCTCTGCAGCCCAGGTCCGGGCAAGGGCCTCGACGGCTGCCTTGGAGGCGGAGTAGGGGCCCCAGAAGGGCTTGCACTTGTGGGCCGCGCTTGAGGACAGGATCAGCGCCCGGCCGGCGTCGGACAGCTGCAGCAGCGGATCGACCGAGCGGATCAGCCGCCACGTGGCGGTGACATTGACGGTCATGACCTTTTCGAAAACCTTGGCCTCGACATGGCCGACCGGCGAGATGACGCCGAGCACGCCGGCATTGGCGACAAGAATGTCGAGCTTGCCCCAGCGCTCGTGAATGGCGCCGCCCAGCTTGTCGATCGCCGCCATGTCGGCGAGGTCGAACGGCACGAGCGTTGCGGGAAGACCGCCAGCCGCCTTGATGGCATCGTCGAGTTCTTCAAGACCACCCACGGTGCGGGCGCAGGCAATCACCTGTGCGCCGGCCTTGGCAAGCTCCAGCGCCGTGAAATAGCCGATGCCGCGCGATGCGCCGGTGACCAATGCAATGCGGCCCTTGAGATCGATCATGTGTGGATGGCTCCGAATTTACTGTGGCATGGCTTGCTGCCACAGGTGCGGGCATAGGCGCAAGGCGGGCAGCAGGCTTTAAACAGGCGATGTCCTCGAGCCGATTTCCGGCCCGAGGATCAATATCAGCTTTTGCTGGCGAGAACCGACAGCTTGGGGCTCGGTGCATCGCCGTTCTTGTCGAGCAGGCGCGTCGGATAATCGCCGGTAAAGTAATGGTCGGTGAACTGGGGCCGCGCGTCATTGCGGTCTTCGCCGCCAACGGCGCGGTAAAGCCCGTCAATGCTCAGGAACTCCAGCGAATCGGCGCCGATGAACTTGCACATCGAGGCAAGGTCGGCGTGCTGGTTGGCGAGCAGCTTGTCACGGTCGGGCGTGTCGATGCCGTAGAAGTCCGGATAGAAGATCATCGGGCTGGCGACGCGGATATGCACTTCGGTCGCACCGGCCTCGCGGATCATCTGCACGATCTTCAGCGACGTGGTGCCGCGCACGATCGAATCGTCGACCAGAACGACGCGCTTGCCCTCGATCATCGCCCGGTTGGCCGAATGCTTGAGCTTGACGCCGAAGGCGCGGATCTGCTGCGTCGGCTCGATGAAGGTGCGGCCGACATAATGATTGCGGATGATGCCGAGCTCGAAGGGGATGCCGCTGTGCCTGGGCAAAGCCGATCGCAGCCGGCGTGCCGCCATCCGGAACCGGAACGACGACATCGGCCTCGACAGGCGCTTCCTTGGCGAGGTTGATGCCCATGTTCTTGCGCGTCACATAGACGTTGCGACCGCCGACGACCGAATCGGGCCGGGCGAAATAGACATATTCGAACAGGCAGAGCCGTTCCGGCTGCGGCTTGGTGGGCTTGCGGGCATCGATGGAGATCGATCCGTCCGGCTGCGATTTCGCAGATGATCACTTCGCCGTTCTCGACGTCGCGGATGTACTTCGCGCCGATGATGTCGAGCGCGCAGGTTTCCGAGCAGAAGATCGGCTTGCCGTCGAGTTCGCCCATGACCAATGGCCGGATGCCGATCGGGTCACGCGCCGCGATCAGCTTGGTGCGGGTCATCGCCAGCATCGAGTAGCCGCCTTCCATCTGCCGGATGGCGTCGATGAAGCGGTCAGCCGTCGAGGAATGGCGCGAGCGGGCGATGAGATGCAGCACGACTTCGGTGTCCGATGTCGACTGACAGATGGCGCCGGTGGCGATGATCTGGCGGCGCAGCGTCAGGCCGTTGGTGAAATTGCCGTTATGGGCAATGGCGATGCCGCCGACTTCCAGTTCGGCAAACAGTGGCTGGACGTTGCGCAACGCGACTTCGCCGGTCGTGGAATAGCGCGTATGGCCGATCGAGATCGTGCCCGGCAGTTTGGCCAGCGTTGCCGGGTCGGTATAGTGATCGCCGACGAGGCCCATGCGCTTTTCGGTGTGGAACTGCTTGCCGTCGAAGGTGACGATGCCGGCCGCTTCCTGTCCGCGATGCTGCAGCGCGTGCAGGCCAAGGGCCGTCAGCGTCGCTGCATCCGGGTGCCCGAGAATGCCGAACACGCCGCATTCTTCGTGCAGCGTGTCGCCATCCATATCATTTTCGATTTCTGCGGCTCGCAAATGGGTCATCGCTGTTGGCCTTTGTGTTGACGGCTGAAACGCGTTCGGCATGTCGTATCGGGTCTTCCGTCCTTCAAGCCGGAAAGGCCTGAGGGTTTCACATATCTTCATTGCAAAATGGACAGAGCCCGCAAAGCGGGCCCTCATTCTATCGCATTCGGCCTCAGCCGTTGGTCGCTGCGCCATTCGTGGCGGGCGTTTCTTCGGCCGGCGGCGTTGTGGTGCCGCTCGTGCCGTCACTCTCGCCTTCGCCGGTCGTATCCTTGCCGCGCAGGCGGTCAAGGATCGTTGCATCGGCATTTTCCGGCAGGAGCGCAATCAGCTTGCCGCCCAGATTGTCGAGCAGGGGCTTGGATTTTGCGGTCGTGACCCAGACGGGCTGCTGCTGCGGAGCAACCAGCCAGTTGAAGAACAGCATGGCAACGACAACGAGCAGAACGCCGCGGGCCGCTCCGAACAGGAAACCGAGCGTCCGGTCGAGAGCACCGATGCGGCTGTCGATGATGAAATCGGCGATCCGCATGGTGATGAAGGAGATGATGATCAGGGCGACGAGGAAAACGACGCCAGCCGATCCGATCATCGCAACCGTATCGCTGGTCGTGTAGTTTTTCGCGTAGGGCAGAAGCATAGGGGTAGAGGAAAAAGGCCGCTGCGGCGGCGCCAACCCAGCTTGCAACCGACAGCACCTCACGCGAGAAGCCGCGAACCATGGCCAGGATGGCCGAGAAAAGCGTGACGCCGAGAACGATACCGTCGAGAATTGTAATGGGCATATTGTCCTACTCCGAACCCGCGTCTGACGCGACCCCAAGCTAATTTGCTGCACCATATATCATCGCGCCGGGGGCGTCTTTCGATGGCACATGATTGAACACTGTTTTCACCGGAATTTGCGAAGTTGCAACACCGCAGTTCCATCAGTCGTCATTGTCCGCCTGTTTCAGTGCGCCCTTCGAGCCGGCAATGCGCGCCACCAGATCCGGCAGGCTTTCCATCTCGCTCCATCGCATTCCCGAGCCCTTCGGCAGGTCGGCGGAGGCGGCGGGCAGGACGGCCTGCGAGAAGCCGAGTTTTTCGGCTTCCTTCAGGCGCTGGGCGGTATGCGCAACCGGCCGGACGGCGCCCGACAGACTGACTTCGCCGAAATAGACGCAATCGGTCGGAAGGGCAAGACCGGCAAGCGATGAAACAAGCGCGGATGCGACGGCAAGGTCGGCTGCGGGCTCGGTGATCCGGTATCCGCCGGCAATGTTCAGGTAGACGTCATGGCTCCCGAGGCGCACGCCGCAATGGGCTTCGAGCACGGCAAGGATCATCGACAGGCGCGCGCTGTCCCAACCGACGACAGCCCGGCGCGGTGTGCCAAGCGAGGTCGGCGCAACGAGTGCCTGAACCTCGACCAGGACGGGGCGGGTGCCTTCCATGCCGGCGAAGACGGCAGCGCCCGGCGATTTCGCATTGCGCTCGCCGAGAAACAGTTCGGACGGATTGGTCACTTCGCGCAGACCCTTGTCCGACATTTCGAAAACGCCGATCTCGTCGGTCGGGCCGAAGCGGTTCTTGACGGTGCGCAGGATGCGGTAGTGATGGCCGCGATCGCCCTCGAAATAAAGGACCGCATCGACCATGTGCTCGACGACGCGCGGACCGGCAATCTGGCCATCCTTGGTGACGTGGCCGACGAGAACGATGGCCGCACCCGTCGTCTTGGCAAAGCGGATCATCGCCTGCACGCCGGTGCGCACCTGCGTCACCGTGCCGGGCGCGGAATCAGCCGTGTCGCTCCACAGCGTCTGGATCGAATCGATGATGGCGAGATCCGGCCGCTTGCCTTCGCCCAGCGTTGCCAGAATATCCTCGACATTGGTCTCGGCGGCGAGCAGCACGTCGGTATCGGCCGCACCCAGCCGCTGGGCTCTCAACCTCACCTGCGCCACCGCCTCTTCGCCGGAGACATAGATGACGCGGTGACCCTTTCGGGAAAGGGCGGCTGCCGCCTGCATCAGCACAGTCGACTTGCCGATGCCGGGATCGCCGCCGATCAGGACGGCCGATCCGCGCACGAAGCCTCCGCCGGTCGCCCGGTCGAGTTCGGAAATGCCGGTGTTGATGCGTGGCGCTTCCTCGATCTCGCCCGAAAGTGTGGTCAGCGCCACCGGGCGCCCCTTCTTCGGCGTCCTGCCGGGACCACCGCCGATCCCGCCCATCGGGTCTTCCTCGACGATCGTGTTCCACTGGTTGCAGCCTTCGCATTTGCCCACCCATCGGGCGTGCACGGTACCGCAGTTCTGGCAGATGAAATTCGTACGGGCTTTCGCCATCAGGTCATGTCGCTTTCGGGGAAATCATCGGCAAGGTATTTTTGTTTCCCGTGCCGAATGCGCAGAACGAGAATGTCTGTATCTGCAAAACGGAAGTAGATGATGTAATTCTTGTAAAAGAAGGCCCGCAGGCCGGGCCGAAGTTCTTCCCGAGAAACGCCTGTCATGCCAAGGCCTGCAAAACGTTCGATATTCCGTTGCAGTGCCTCGACAAGCCGATCTGCGGCAGGAGGATTTTTCTCGGCGATGAATCGGTAGATTGCCACGAGATCGCGACTTGCCGGGCGCGAGAGACGGAACCGTCTTTTCAGGATCAAGTTTTCTCGCCTGCCATTGCCTTCACATGTGCCAGCAATTCTCCGGGCGCGGAAAAGGTATAGACATGCCCGGCTGCGACGTCGTCCTCCGCTTCCTGTATCAACAGCTGCAGATCCTCTGCGGCTTCCTCCTCACGGCTCTGTAAAAGGTGCAGCCCCTCTCTGATACCATCGACAGCGCTTTTGTAAGAGCCGGTTCTCACCCGCTCCTCAATAAAGGCCTGATCCTCTTCGCTGAGCTGGATATACGGTCATCCTGATCTCCTTTTGTTCTTTCTACATCAACGTCTGAACGCTTTCCAAGACCGTCGATTGAAAATGAACATCAAGCCTCGATATAGGCGCGCTCGTAACGATGCCCAAGGCTTGTCAGCATTTCGTAGCCGATCGTGCCACCGGCGCGGGCGACGTCATCGACGGCGATGTTCTTGCCGAAAAGCTCGATGTAATCGCCGGCGCGCACAGCATTTTCCGGAAGGTCGGTAACGTCGAAGAGGCTGATGTCCATGGTCACGCGCCCCAGATGCGGAACCTTGTGGCCATGCAGAAAGCCGAAGGCGCCCGATGGTGTTGCCTGCCGGAGCGTCACGCCGCCGCCGGAAACCGAGCGGTGATAGCCATCCGCATAGCCCACCGCGACGATGGCAACGCGGCTGTCGCGGGAAAACTGCGCCGAGGCGCCATAGCTGGCGGTCTCGCCGGAGCGGACGCGGCGCACCTGGATGATTCGCGCCTCGGCCGTGACCACCGGCTTCATCGGATTGGCCATCCCGTTCACGGCTTCGCCGCCATAGGTGGCAATGCCGGGACGGGTAAGGTCGAAATGAAACTCCGGCCCCAGATGAACGCCGGCGGAATTGGCAAGGCTGGCGGTCACGCCCTCGAAGGCCTGCGTCACCGTGCGAAACGCATCCAGCTGCCGGCGATTGAGCGGGTGAGACGGGTCGTCGGCGCAGGCGAGATGGCTCATGACGAGCACCGGCGAAAAGCTTGCCGGACGCACCGGATCATTGGCAAGCGCCAAGGCCTCCTCGACCGTCAGACCGAGCCGGTTCATGCCGGTGTCGACATGCAGCGCGCACGGGTGATCGCCATGCTGCGAGATCGCCGACATGAACAGCGAGAGCTGCTCTTCCGAATTGATGATCGGCACGAGATCATTGTCGAAAAACAGCTGCTCGTTGCCCGGCCACATGCCGGCCAGGATATAGATGCGGCCATCCGGAACGAAGGGGCGCAGGTCGGCGCCTTCTTCCGCATTGGCGACGAAGAAATCCCGAGCGCCGGCGGCATAAAGCGTTTCGGCTGCAGGCTCAATGCCGATCCCGTAGGCGTCCGCCTTGAGCACGGCTGCGGCAGGCGCCTTGCCGGACAGCCTGTCCATCTTCCGCCAGTTATCGGCGAGCGCGGCGAGGTCGATGGTCAGCCTGTTGGATGCGGCTGCAAAGGCGGGATGGGTGAGGGAAGACGCGTCTGATGAAACCATGGTCGCAGAGATACAGCCAAGCGCCGGCCGGTGCAATCGGGTCAACGGTCTGCAGAGGTTCCAGGTCGGCACAAGGGCACGTCGAAAAGGCGGACGAGGATCTCCCGTCCGCCCCGGCTCGATCAGACGAAGGAGGAAACCAGCAGGGGTTCGACCTCCATGAAACCTTCATAGATCATCTTCAGCGCGACGAAGAGGATGATGGCGAGCCCGATATAGGAAATCCACGGGTAGCGGTGCAGAAGCTTGGCGATGAAGGAGGCGGCAATGCCCATCAAGGCAATGGAGACGGCAAGGCCGAGAATGAGGATGTTCGGGTGATCCTTGGCAGCGCCTGCCACGGCCAGCACGTTGTCGAGGGACATCGAGACGTCGGCGACGACGATCTGCAGGGCGGCCTGGCCGAGCGTCTTGCGGGGGCCAGTGCCTCCGACGGCGCCGTCGTTGTTGGTGTCTTCGCCAGTCAGCGCCTCGACGCTGTCGGCCTCGGCATGTGCGCTCTCGCGCAGTTCACGCCACATCTTCCAGCAGACCCAGAGCAGCAGGATGCCGCCGACGAGCATAAGGCCCAGAATCTGCAGCAGTTCGGTGGCGAGCAGCGCAAAGATGATACGCAGCACCGTTGCTGCCGCGATCCCGATCAGAATTGCCTTGCCGCGTTGTTCCTTGGGCAGGCCCGCCGCCGCAAGGCCGATGACGATCGCGTTGTCGCCCGCCAGCACCAGGTCGATGGCAAGGACCTGCAGCAGCGCAATGAAAGCTTCCATGAATGCAATCCCCCAGCATGTCAGTCAAATCGCCGAAGCCCTGACGCCGCGGCAGAATGACACTTTCTTCCCGCTTAGCCGGAAGCCCGGATATTTGCAACGCATCGGCGAACTGACGGCGCGTTCCTGCCCGGTCTTTTTTAATGCTCTTCGTATTGGGTGAACGAAGGATCGGCGAGATCGGTGAAGCGGGTGAATTCCGCCTGGAAGGCGAGTTTCACGGTACCGGTCGGCCCGTGGCGCTGTTTGGCGATGATCACGTCGGCCGTGCCCTTGACCTTCTCGAAGGTCTGTTTCCATTCCTCGTATTTCGGGTCGAACTCGTCGCGTGGTTCGAGGTTCTTCACGTAATATTCCTCGCGGAACACGAAAAGCACGACGTCGGCGTCCTGCTCGATCGAGCCCGATTCACGAAGGTCGGAGAGCTGCGGCCGTTTGTCTTCGCGGCTTTCCACCTGACGGGACAGCTGCGAGAGCGCAATGATCGGAACGTTCAGCTCCTTGCCAAGCGCCTTGAGGCCCGTGGTGATCTGGGTGATTTCCTGCACACGGTTATCACTGGATTTGCCGGAGCCCGTCATCAGCTGGATATAGTCCACCACGAGGCAATCGAGGCCGCGCTGACGCTTCAGGCGACGGGCGCGAGCCGAAAGCTGGGCGATCGAGATACCACCGGTCTGGTCGATGAACAGCGGCACTTTCTGCATCATCTGGCTGCAGGCAACCAGCTTTTCGAAATCGGCTTCGGAAATGTCACCGCGACGGATCTTCGAGGATGAGACTTCCGTCTGCTCGGAAATGATACGCGTCGCCAGCTGTTCGGACGACATTTCGAGCGAATAGAAGCCGACGACGCCGCCGTTCTTGGCCTTCATCGATCCGTCAGCCTGGATCTCCGGCTCATAGGCAGCCGCGATATTATAGGCGATATTGGTGGCAAGCGAGGTCTTGCCCATACCGGGACGTCCGGCGAGCACGATCAAGTCGGAGCGCTGCAGGCCGCCCATGCGGCCGTCCAGCGAGTGGATGCCGGTCGAGATGCCTGAAAGACTGCCGTCGCGCTCGAAAGCCTGGCCGGCCATGTCGATCGCCAGCGCCACGGCATCGTTGAACGCCTGAAAGCCGCCATCATAGCGGCCGGTTTCAGCCAGTTCGAACAGCCGGCGCTCGGCATCCTCGATCTGGCTCTGCGGCGGCATGTCGAGCGGTGCGTCATAGGCGATGTTGACCATGTCCTCGCCGATGGTGATCAGCGAGCGGCGCAGCGCCAGATCGTAGATCGCACGGCCATAGTCTTCCGCGTTGATGATCGATACGGCTTCGGACGCCAGACGCGCGAGATACTGCGCCACCGTCATGTCGCCGACCTTTTCGTCGGCCTTCAGGAAGGTCTTGATCGTCACCGGATTGGCGGTCTTGCCCATGCGGATGATGTCGCCCGCGACCTCGAAGATCTTGCGGTGCAGGGGCTCGTTGAGGTGGACGGGCTTCAGGAAGTCGGAAACGCGGTAGAAGGCATCGTTATTGACCAGGATGGCGCCGAGCAGCGCCTGTTCGGCCTCAAGGTTGTTCGGTGCCTCGCGATAGGCAAGGTCTCCCTGCGGCTTGTCCATGGCTACAATTCTCCGCGCTGCTTCGTTCATGGTTTTTCTCTATCCGGAATCATCGAGCGATCGGCATCGGTTTGCAGCCGTTGGCAGCGGTGGTCAAGAGAAAGGGTGTCCCGACCCAAATCGCGTCACAAGGCGTTCGATTCTGTGCCCGTTGTTCGACTGATCCACAGGCCCGCCTGTGCGACATGCGGGATTCACCGGCTTGTGAATGTTTCCGCTTGACCTGTCTGATGTGAGTCGCACCCCGCGATCTCAAAAATGCAGAATGGCTCCGGA
This sequence comes from uncultured Alphaproteobacteria bacterium, assembly GCA_963822365.1. GTDB lineage: Bacteria > Pseudomonadota > Alphaproteobacteria > Rhizobiales > Rhizobiaceae > Pararhizobium. The sequence continues at coordinate 100,742 of CAWGHM010000013.1, read as the reverse complement.
ACATGTGTTCCGGAGCCATTCTGTCTACGCTTCGGATGCGTCGATCTTATTCGTCGTCGCCGTCGAATTCGGCTTCCGGGTTGAAGAAGTCTTCCGGCTTCAGGGCGTCTTCGTCAACGCCGTAGATGGCGTCGGCCGAGGTCAGGCTTTCGCCCTTGAGCTGGCGTTCTGCTTCTTCAGCCGAACGGGCAACGTTCATCTGAACCTTGATTTCGACTTCGGCATGGAGGTGCAGGACAACGTCGTGCAGGCCGATGGTCTTGATCGGGTTGTTGAGGTCGACCTGGTTGCGGCCGACGTTGAAGCCTTCGGCGGTCAGAACGTCGACGATGTCGCGGGCAGCAACCGAACCGTAGAGCTGACCGGTTTCGCCGGCGGAGCGAACAACGATGAAGGACTTGCCGTCCAGCTGTTCGGCAACGGCCTGGGCTTCGGACTTGCGCTCGAGGTTGCGGGCTTCGAGCGTCGAACGCTCGGATTCGAAGCGCTTCTTGTTGGCTTCGTTGGCGCGCAGCGCCTTGCCGAGCGGCAGCAGGTAGTTGCGGGCAAAGCCGTCGCGAACCTTGACGGTTTCGCCCATCTGGCCGAGCTTGGCGACGCGTTCGAGAAGAATGACTTGCATGGTATGTTCCTTTCAGTTGGTTCTTTTGTCTCAGATGTCAGTGTTTTCAGATTTTCCGGTCGGTGAGAGCGCGATGGTGCGCCTCGTGTCCATCAGGCCCGACAGGAGAATGAAGAAGGCCGGCAGCGTGAACATCAGCACGGCCAGGTAGATGAGCCACAGCACAGGCAGACGCCAGGACTTGCCGCGCGTGCGGAAATGCAGCACGGCAAAGCCCGACAGCAGGAAGCCGGCGCCGAAGGTGCCGCAGACGAGCGCGCCGACGACGGCAGGCGTACCGCCGACGAAAGTGAGCACCAGCCCGCCGAGGAAAGCGAAGATCGCATAGCGGTGCATGCGCAGGGTCGACGGCATGTCCTCGCGCGGGCGCAGACCCTTGCCGGAGGTCTGGACGATGCGGGTCGCGATGTAATAGGCGGCAAACAGCATCAGCACCCACAGCGCACCCTGGATCAGCGGCAAGGCGAGGCTGAAGATCGACTTGATCTGCGCGATCGTATCGGCGTCCGGATTGTAGAGCGGCTCCTGCACCTTGAGCGAGGCCAGCACCATATCGATCATCCGGTCCGACAGGCCGCTGTCATAGCCGATCATGAAGCCGACGATGAGCATGCTGAAGGTCACGAGCATGGCGAGATTGGTCATGATGTCCGAGAGCGGATACCAGGCGAGCGCATCGGCGGGACCGCCGAGTTCGGATGCCGGACGCGCCAGATTGGCAAGATGGCTGAGCCATGCGGCCGGGATCAGCGTGATGACGACGATCATCAGCGCGAAATAGGGGGAGATGATAACGCCGCCGGTCAGACCCGCGGTGACAACGGCTGTGATTGCGGCGGCATTGCCCCAGCCGAGGCCGGCAATCAGCACGGGCAGGGCGGATGCGGCATAAAGCAGGATCGCCAGGGACGACTGCGTATTCGCGCCAAGCGAAAGCAAGGCGGCGGTCACGCCGGCGAGAGTGCCGGTCAGCAGCGATGTCCTGTCCAAGTTATTCACGGTCGCTGTCCTGCTTATCAAGCAGTTAGAGGCGTTTGCTGACAATCTGATTCAGCTGCGCCCCAACATGGGGTTTGACGCAATCGCTTGCGCCGGTGTGTCCGATCCGCGCCCAACGCGGAAGGGAAAGAGCAAGGCGGCGCCCAATTTCAGCGCCGCCTTGCCCAGAGTCAGGTTCCGCGGGGCGTTAAAACCTCCGCAGAGTCATGCCTTAGGACATGACGTAGGGCAGCAGGCCGAGGAAGCGGGCGCGCTTGATGGCCTGGGCCAGTTCGCGCTGCTTCTTCTGGGAAACTGCCGTGATACGCGACGGAACGATCTTGCCGCGCTCGGAAATGTAGCGCTGCAGCAGACGGACGTCCTTGTAGTCGATCTTCGGAGCGTTTGCGCCGGAGAAGGGGCAGGTCTTGCGACGGCGATGGAACGGGCGGCGTGCCGGAGCGGATGAAGTGTCAGCCATTGTCTTTTCTCCTTAACCTTACGCACGGTCTTCGCGCGGACGGCGCGGACGGTCTTCACGGTCGCCACGATCCTGGCGCGGACCACGGTCACGATCGCCGAAGCTGCGCTCCGGGCGGTCGCCATCGCGGCGCGGACGGTCGTCGCGGTCGCGCTTCTGCATCATGGCGGACGGGCCGTCTTCATGCTTCTCGACTGCGATGGTCATGTAACGAAGAACGTCTTCGTTGATGCGCATCTGGCGTTCCATTTCGTGGACAGCGGCTGCCGGAGCATCGATGTCCATCGAGAACGTAATGGGCCTTGCGGTTCTTGTTGATGCGGTAGGTCAGGGACTTGAGGCCCCAGTTTTCTACACGCCCGACCTTGCCGCCGTTTGCTTCGATGACACCCTTGTACTGTTCGACGAGGGCATCGACCTGCTGTGCGGAAACGTCCTGGCGGGCAAGGAATACATGTTCATAAAGAGCCATGGTGGCTTTGCCTTTCTTGCGTTAATCGTCACCCGATATTCGGCGGCTAAGCCTCAACGACTGTTCTATTGGCTGCAAGACAGCCGGCAAGAAAGTGTTGTTTCGAGACGGTCGAGAGCGGAGACACGGGAGGCTGGATCCCTTTGGATCCTGACAGGCTTCATCACGGAAACCGGCCCTCCGTTCAGCCACCAGCCAGAAGACCGGGTGTTGCGAACAGCGCGCTTATACGGATTTTTGGCCCGGAAGCAAGGGGGAGGGCTGATTAATCGGGCTTGGCGCCGGATCTCGCCGTTTTGGTGGCGATGCTTGGCCCTGCCTCAGATGAAGGACGATATCGGCAAAATCGGGCATCCGTCACGCTGCGCCAGGCACACCACCAAAAATGGCGAGGCTGCGGAATGACCCAGCCGCTTTAATTCATATCGCATTCACCGCTGCGGGCATACCGCTGGGACAGGCAGTCCGCCAAGGGCTGTCACGATGGGAGGAAATGCTTTGTTTAAATTTGGACTTATGTCGATCGCCGCCGGTGTCATCGCACTCAGTGCAGGGGCCGCAGGCGCGCAGACGAAGGGTGATTGGGTACTCGGAAACTACAAGGGAGCAGGTTACTGGTTTCCGGGCATCGCTGAAAAGGTTCAGGGCGGCAAGGTCACGATCCGCTACGACGATGGCGACCGCGAAACCGTTGGCCTCAACGAGGTCCGCCCCTATGACTGGATGATCGGCATGAAGGTCGAGTGCAACTACAAGGGCTCCGGCGACTGGTATCCGGGGACCATCGCATCGCTGGCCGGCGAGAAGATCGGGATCGCCTATGACGACGGCGACAAGGAAACCACAAAAACCGGCCGTTGCCGCACGCAGTAATCGGCGCCGGGGCAGGGAAAAGACCTGCCCCGCACCAGACCGAGCTTTATGCCTTAGCCGCTGCGCCCGCAAAAACGTCGGCATTCCGGGGAAATTTCACCCTCGATACGCATCACTTCCATTGATTGTGACAATCGGATGACGGATTTATCACGCAATTGAGTTTGATAGGCGTGGGGTGTGAAACATGGGTGACAAGAAAAAGCGGGTCTATGCGGCCCTTTTCGACGGTGCTTACGAGGGGCTGAGCGACAAGGCCTTGTTCGATTTCGTCAAACGCCGCGTCCCGAAAGTCACCAGCCGAAACATCGTTCGAGCATCGCTGCTTGCACTCGGCGATTCCGAAGCCAAGGACGTCAACGTGCTGCAGACCATCTATGCCTTGGCCATCAAGCACAGGCTTCAACCCGGTATTCATGATGAAACGGCCGTTGAAGCCGTCGAAGGGGTAGACGAAGTCGAAGAAGAAGTGATCCCTCCTCAGGTCGAGGTGGTCGTGAAACCAAAGCGTGTCAGAAAGCCCAAGGTCGCGCCAGTCGAGGCCAATAGCGACGTTTCACAATAGGTTTTCATTGATTGCGGACGCGCCGGAATTGACTTCGGCGCGTCTTTGTTTTGTCTCCGTCCCTGTCGCTCCCCCTGCACTCTCAGATCGGCGCCGGGTATTTCCTGTGCAGCTTGCCGATGCCGTCCATCACCTCTGCCGAGAGGGTGACGTCCTTGGCCCCGATATTCGTCTTCAGCTGATCCATGCTGGTGGCCCCGATGATCACCGAGGTCATGAACGGACGGGTCAGGCTGAAGGCGAGCTGCATCTGGGCAAGGTCGAGCCCGTGCGCGCGGGCAAGATCAGCATAGCCGGCGACGGCGGCCTCCTGATATTCGGTATAGCGCCCGCCGAGGTCGCCGTTGATCGACAGGCGCGAACCCTCGGGCCTGGCACCACCGAGATATTTTCCCGACAGCAGGCCGGCGGCGAGCGGTGAATAGGCCAGAAGCCCGACATGCTCGTGGTGGGCGATCTCGGAAAGATCGAGATCGAACGGACGGTAGAGGAAGTTGTATTCGTTCTGGATCGAGGCAAGGCGCGGGAGACCATGTTTTTCGGCCAGCGACAGCATGGTCATGACGCCCCAGGCGGTATCGTTGGACAGGCCAATGGCGCGAACCTTGCCTTCTCTCACGAATTCACCGAGCGTTTCCAGGATGGCCAGAAGCTCCTCCGGCACGGCCTGCCTGTCCTGCCGGGATGGATCGTAGGTCCAGGCATTGCGAAAGCCGTAATGGCCGCGGCTTGGCCAGTGCATCTGGTAGAGATCGACATAGTCGGTCTGCAGCCGCCTGAGGCTGGCGTCGAGCGCCTCGCGCATGGTCTCGGGGCTGGCAGGGCTGCCGCCGCGGATATAGGGCCGGCCGGGACCGGCGACTTTCGTGGCAAGCACGACCTTGTCGCGGTTGCTCCGCGCCTGCATCCAGGTGCCGATATGGACCTCGGTCAGGCCATAGGTTTCCGGGCCTGCCGGCGTGACGGGATAGAGTTCGGCGGTGTCCAGGAAGTTGATGCCCTGATCGAGCGCATAGTCCATCTGTTCATGGGCTTCGGCTTCGCTGTTCTGCGTGCCCCAGGTCATTGTGCCGAGGCAGATTTCGGAAACCTGGATGCCGGTACGGCCGAGTGTCTTGTATTGCATGGGATGCTGTGCCTCGATAGGATTTTGGCTGAAATGTAGACCCTGTTTGCTGCGGCGCAAGAGATAAAACACCCGCATTTTGAAAACCTCTGGGCCGGCCTCTACCGCGACCAAAGCTTGACTCTGAGGTCAGGAATGTGAATGGAGAGGCAAATACAACGGTACCTGGTCCGATCTTTCGGGCGTCAGGGCAGGCGGAAACGGCGCGGCGACCGTCGCGCGTGACGGGAGACACTTCATGGCAATCGCATTCACCTTTCCGGGTCAGGGCAGCCAGGCCGTCGGCATGGGCAAGGATCTGGCGGATGCTTTCCCGGAAGCGGCTGCCGTGTTCGCCGAAGTTGACGAGGCGCTGGGCGAAAAACTCTCCGACATCATCTGGAACGGCCCTGAAGAGACGCTGACACTCACCGCAAACGCCCAGCCGGCCTTGATGGCGGTGTCGATCGCCGTCATGCGCGTGCTCGAAGCGCGCGGGCTCGACCTGCAGAAACAGGTCTCCTTCGTTGCCGGTCATTCCCTCGGCGAATATTCGGCGCTCTGTGCAGCCGGCACCTTTTCGCTTGCCGACACGGCGCGGCTGCTGCGCATTCGCGGCAATGCCATGCAGGCGGCCGTTCCGCCGGGCCTTGGCGCCATGGCTGCGATCATCGGGCTGGAGCATGCCGATGTCGAGGCCGTCTGTGCGCAGGCCAAAACGCTCGGCGCCTGCCAGATCGCCAATGACAATGGCGGCGGCCAGATCGTCATTTCAGGCGAGAAGGCAGCGATCGAAAACGCGGCGGCGCTGGCCACGGAAAAGGGCGCGAAGCGCGCCATTCTCTTGCCGGTCTCGGCGCCCTTCCATTCGACGCTGATGGCCCCGGCAGCCGAAGCCATGCGCACGGCGCTTGCGGCCGTCTCCATGAAGGCCCCCGTGGTGCCCGCTGATCGCCAATGTGCGTGCCGCTCCGGTCAGCGATGCTGCGGACATTGCCGGCCTGCTGGTCGAACAGGTCACCGGCCAGGTACGGTGGCGCGAGACCGTCGAATGGTTTGCCGCCAACAATGTCACCACGCTTTATGAAATCGGTGCCGGCAAGGTTCTGACCGGGCTTGCCCGCCGCATCGACAAGACCGTCACCGGCATCGCCGTCAATACGCCTGCGGATATCGACGCTGCGCTTGCCGCGCTTATCGGCTGAAGAAAATGGGCGAATAGGGAGTAGCGAATAGCGAATAGAAAAGGTTGGTGCCGTACGGCCTGCCGCAGATCGCTATCAACCCTTTCCTATTCGCTACTCCCTATTCGCTATTCGCTCTAAAAAGAGGACGCAACCCATGTTCGATCTGTCCGGCCGCAAGGCCCTCGTTACCGGTGCATCCGGTGGCATCGGCGAGGAAATCGCCCGCATCCTGCACGCGCAGGGCGCCATTGTCGGTCTGCACGGCACCCGTGTCGAAAAGCTGGAAGAGCTTGCCAATTCGCTCGGCGACCGCGTTCACCTGTTCCCGGCCGATCTTTCCGACCGTGCGGCCGTCAAGGCGCTCGGCGAAAAGGCCGAGGCCGATCTCGGCGGCGTCGATATCCTCGTCAACAATGCCGGCATCACCAAGGACGGCCTGTTCGTTCGCATGAGTGATGAGGACTGGGACAAGGTGATCGAGGTCAACCTGACCTCCGTCTTCCGGCTGACGCGGGAACTCACCCATCCGATGATGCGCCGCCGTTACGGCCGCATCATCAACATCACCTCGATCGTCGGCGTCACCGGCAATCCGGGGCAGGCCAATTATTGCGCCTCCAAGGCCGGCATGATCGGCTTTTCCAAGTCGCTCGCGCAGGAGATCGCGACCCGCAACGTGACCGTCAATTGCGTGGCGCCGGGCTTCATCGAAAGCGCCATGACCGGCAAGCTGAACGACAAGCAGAAGGAAGGCATCATGGGTGCGATCCCCATGAAGCGCATGGGAACAGGGGCGGAAGTGGCATCTGCCGTTGCCTATCTCTCGTCGACGGAGGCGGCTTACGTCACCGGTCAGACGATCCACGTCAATGGCGGCATGGCGATGATCTGATTGGCCGAAACGCCCGGTATCGTCCCTTGACGGGAAGATCCGAAGCGCTACGGTCAAATACTTGGAATTGCGTGTTGACCAAGCCAATCTCAGCAATTTTCGGACTTTGCGGCAGGCATAAACCGTGTTAATCGGGCCATGACTGTGCGCAGTCGATCGGAAGATGTGAGGTATACGACGGCTTTCGCCGCCCGTGTTTGGCCGCACTTCCGATTGCATGGATTGCCCGATGGACCCTGTTGGTCTATCAGGCGTTATTAAGTGACCGGTGTCAGAACGGCATCGTCGAAAAAACAAAGGTCGAGGAATCCGACATGAGCGACGTAGCAGAACGCGTAAAGAAAATTGTTATTGATCATCTTGGCGTCGACGCCGAAAAGGTAACCGAAGGCGCGAGCTTCATCGATGACCTCGGCGCGGATTCGCTCGACACCGTCGAACTGGTCATGGCGTTCGAAGAAGAGTTCGGCGTTGAAATCCCGGACGACGCTGCAGATTCGATCCTGACCGTCGGTGACGCTGTCAAGTTCATCGAAAAGGCACAGGCCTGATCTAGGCCTCACGGCGGGGCGCATTGCGGCCCGCCATTCGCCCGTTTTGGGCCGGGCTTCGCTTTGAAGCCCGTGCATGCGCCGGGAAGGCGAAACAACCGCTTCCGGAACCGGTCATGCAATTGAATATCGAAAGATGGATACACGGATCCGGTCTTATGTGCATGGTCCGGCTCTGGAGTAAAACAGGCAGGGTGGATCACGGTTGATGAGACGTGTCGTTATCACCGGTACCGGCATGGTATCGCCGCTGGGGTGTGGAACCGAGATCAGCTGGTCCCGCCTTCTTGCCGGGCAAAATGCCGCCCGCCAGGTCACTGAATTCCAGGTTGACGACCTTGCCGCAAAAATTGCCTGCCGCCTGCCTTTCGGCGATGGTAGCGATGGCACCTTCAATCCCGACGACTGGATGGAGCAGAAAGAGCAGCGCAAGGTCGATGATTTCATCATCTATGCGATGGCCGCTGCCGAAATGGCGCTGAAGGATGCCGACTGGCATCCGAAGACAGATGACGACCAGATTGCCACCGGCGTAATGATCGGTTCGGGCATCGGCGGCCTCGAAGGCATCGTTGAAGGCGGCATCACCCTGCGGGATCGCGGTCCGCGCCGTTTGTCGCCGTTTTTCATTCCCGGTCGCCTGATCAATCTGGCCTCCGGACAGGTTTCGATCCGCCACAAGCTGCGTGGTCCGAACCACTCCGTTGTCACCGCCTGTTCCACCGGCGCGCACGCGATCGGCGATGCCGCCCGGCTGATCGGCCTCGGCGATGCCGATGTCATGGTTGCCGGCGGTACGGAATCACCGATTTCGCGCATCGCACTTGCCGGCTTTGCCGCCTGCAAGGCGTTGTCGACCCAGCACAATGACGATCCGACAAAGGCCTCGCGCCCCTATGACAAGGACCGTGACGGCTTCGTCATGGGCGAGGGCGCCGGCATTGTCGTGCTCGAAGAGCTTGAACATGCGCTGGCCCGTGGCGCGAAGATCTATGCCGAAGTCGTCGGCTACGGCATGTCGGGCGATGCCTATCACATCACCGCGCCCTCCGAAGATGGCGACGGCGCCTATCGCTGCATGAAGATGGCGCTGAAGCGCGCCGGGCTCGAGCCGTCAGCGATCGACTACATCAATGCCCATGGCACATCGACCATGGCGGACACGATCGAACTCGGCGCCGTCGAGCGTGTGCTGGGCGATCATGCCGAAAACGTCTCGATGTCCTCGACCAAGTCGGCGATTGGTCATCTCCTGGGTGCTGCAGGTGCCGTCGAGGCTATCTTCTGCGCACTGGCGATCCGCGACAATGTCGCGCCGCCGACGCTTAATCTCGACAACCCATCGGTCGAAACCAAGATCGATCTGGTGCCGCACACGGCGCGCAAGCGCAAGATCGACGTGGCCCTTTCGAACTCCTTCGGTTTTGGCGGCACGAACGCCTCCCTCGTTCTGCGCCGCTACACGGACTGACCACGTCGCGGGCGATAGGGCCCGCGCATGTTGCGCCTTGCCGGCAAGGGCGGCGGGCATGAGATAGATAGACGGGCATCCCGTTTTTTGCCGTATTGCTCTGTTGAAGAACTGGCTTCGGGCGAATTGACTTTGGCAGCGCGCCAACCATGTTGGCGCAAGCGCGCTGCCAGGCAGATTGCTCTTTTAAACTGTTTTCTTCCCTGATTCTCTTCCGGAGTCCGCATCAGGGTTCGAGATGTGCATGATGCGAACTCCGGAAGCAGGACACCCGTGAGCGACGGAAACGACAACAGCCCCATGCAGTTCGGCCGTAATGAGGCTGGCACCAAGGGACCGATCATCCCGAAATCGGCAAGCGAGGCCCTGCGCCCTGAAAAGGTGCCGCTGCCGCCCAAGCGCTCGCGCAAGGCGCGCAGCCAGATGGTCATTTTCCTGAACTTCATCATGACGCTGATCGTTCTGGTGACGATCGCCGCTGCGGGAACGGTCTACTATGCGATGACCGCCTATGAGGCGAAGGGGCCGCTTGCGGCCAACACCAATTTCATCGTGCGTAACGGTGCCAGCATCGTCGAGATCGCCAGCAGTCTCGAGCGCAACAAGCTCGTCTCCGATGGCCGTGTCTTCCGCTTCATGTCGGAAGCCTATCTCGATGACGACACGCTGAAGGCTGGTGAATACGAGATCAAGGCCGGCGCCACCATGCAGGAGATCATGCAGCTGCTGAAATCCGGCAAGTCGATCCTCTATTCCGTCTCGCTTCCTGAGGGGCTGACCGTCAAGCAGATGTTCAGCCGGCTTTCGGCCGATCCGGTGCTGGAAGGAGACCTTCCTGCAGAGGTGCCGGCGGAGGGCACGCTGCGGCCCGATACCTACAAATTCTCGCGCGGCACCAAACGCGCAGAGATCGTCGCGCAGATGGCCGCGGCGCAGAAGGCTCTGGTCGACCAGATCTGGGAAAAGCGCAATCCCGACCTGCCGATCACCAGCCGCGATGAATTCGTCACGCTGGCCTCGATCGTGGAAAAGGAAACCGGGATCGCCGACGAACGCTCGCGTGTTGCGTCCGTCTTCATCAACCGGCTGGAAAAGAACATGCGGCTGCAGTCCGACCCGACGATCATCTACGGCATCTTCGGGGGTGACGGAAAGCCGGCAGACCGGCCGATCCTGAAGTCCGATCTGGAAAAGGATACGCCGTACAACACCTATATCATCAAGGGCCTGCCGCCGACGCCGATCGCCAATCCCGGTCGCGCGGCCCTTGAGGCCGTTGCCAATCCGTCGCGCACATCGGATCTCTACTTCGTCGCCGATGGTACCGGTGGCCACGTCTTTGCTGCGACACTGGACGACCACAACGCCAATGTCCGGCGCTGGCGCAAGATCGAGGCCGAGAAGGCCGCCGCTGCCAAAGAGGCAGAGGCGGGAGAAGAGACGCCCGCCCAACCCTGATCGGTAGCGTGGCCTGTGGATGAAACGGCCCCGTCGTGGTTACCGCTTGCGGTTGACCGCGTCGGGGCCGTAAACATAAGCCCTTGCTGCTAATCACGACATGGCATTGAAGGGAGCTGACGATGCCGCTGCAATCCATGACCGGATTTGCCCGCCGGGAGGGAACCTCGGGGCGGTATCGCTGGGCATGGGAAATGCGCTCCGTCAATGGCAAGGGGCTGGATGTGCGGCTGCGCTTGCCGCAGGGCTGTGAACATCTCGAAACGGAATTCCGAAAACTCTCCGGTGACTGTCTTTCGCGCGGCAATCTTCAGGTCGGGCTGACGCTGTCGGCGGCAGAGACCGGCGTGGAAGCCGTCGTCAATCAGGGCGCCCTGGCTGCCGTGCTGGCGCTTCGTGCGCAACTGGGCGATCTCATCGATCCCGCACCGCTCCGCCTGGACACACTGCTGCAGATGCGCGGCGTCGTGGATTTTCGCGAACCCGAGGATGACGAGGCAACGCGGACTGCCCGAGACGCCGACATCCTGCAAGGCTTTCGCCTGGCGCTCGCCGATATGGTCGCGATGCGGGAAACGGAGGGGGAGGCGCTCAGGCAGATCCTGCTCTTGCAGATCGACCGGATCGAAACGCTGGCCCGCATCATCGAAGCGGATCCGAGCCGCAGTCCGCAGGCGATCACCGCCAGGCTTGCCCAGCAGGTGGCAATGCTGATGGATACAGGCGTGACGCTCGACCGCGACCGGATCCATGCTGAAGTCGCGCTGATCGCCACCAAAGCCGATCTGCGCGAGGAAATCGATCGGCTGCAGGCGCATGTGACGGCTGCGCGCGACCTCCTGAAAAAAGGCGGGCCGATCGGCCGAAAACTCGATTTCCTTGCCCAGGAATTTAACCGCGAATCAAATACCATCTGTTCGAAGTCCAATGCCGCTGCCGTCACCGCAGCCGGCATCGAGCTGAAAGTCGTGATCGACCAGTTCCGCGAACAGGTTCAGAATCTGGAGTAAAGCATGAGTTCCGCCCTTCCGAAGAAGCCGATTTCGATTGCTCGCCGCGGTCTGATGCTTGTCATCTCCTCGCCATCAGGGGCCGGAAAATCGACGATCGCCCGCCACCTGCTCGAGGCTGACGCAAACCTCAGCCTGTCGGTCAGCGTCACCACGCGCGCAAGGCGACCGAGCGAGATCGACGACCGGCACTATCATTTCATCAGTGTGCGCGAGTTCGAACGCATGCGCGATTCCGATGCTCTGCTGGAATGGGCCGAAGTCCATGGCAATTTCTACGGGACGCCGCGCGAACCGGTCGAGATCGCCATGTCCGAGGGCCGCGACATGCTGTTCGATATCGACTGGCAGGGCGCGCGGCAGCTTCAGGAAAAAATGGCGGCCGATGTCGTGTCGATCTTCGTCCTGCCGCCGACGATGGGCGAACTGCAGTCGCGCCTGCATCGCCGCGCCGAGGATAGCGAGGCGGTGATTGAAACCCGGCTTGCCAATTCGCGCTCCGAGATCGAACACTGGCGCGAATATGACTACGTCTTCATCAATGACGACCTCGATGCCGCCTTTGATTCCGTCCAGTGCATCGTCAAGGCCGAACGCGTCCGCCGCGACCGCCGCTACGGCCTGTTCGATTTCGTCACGGGTTTGCTGACGGAAAAGCCGGTACTTTAAAAATTCCAACCGGCCTGATCGGTCTGTTCGCATCTCGGCGTTTTCTGGTGCGAAAAGTACGAAATTCGCCTCAAAAGCTTGTGTCCCGAAGCTGGGCACGGGTTTTGGGACGACGACACGCGTCAAAACAATGCGATAAAGCGCATGCGCGAATTTGAAGGGCCGCGACACTTTATGCCCTTCGTCGCCGATCCTGTAAAAAGTCGTCGACACGGTCATCGCACTCTGGACCCACGCCTGCACGTCTGCCCTCGCCGCCGTGCTCATTGACCAACGAGGCAAGTGGACAGCCTTCTGCTCGCTTAGCGCGCAGGCATTGATCGATTTTGAACCTTCTTTAATATTAATTTAGTAATGTATATAAATATTATTCTTCGGAAACCCGCGATATTGCCGGGTCAACGCGCCACGAAGCTCATGATGATCCACTCGTGACAACAGCACGGTTACCGCTCAGACGCGGTCCGATCAGCATGAGTATCTTTGTTTAGGTCAGAATTTCATGGCGCATTCGTCTCTCGCCGTGAGTTGACGGCCTGGTCATATTTTCCGCTGCGTTCAAAACAGCAAAAAACACCTTCATCAAATTACGCCACCGTTTCCGCGGCCGCTGGCCGTTGTTTTAGCCACACCGTGCGGAGACTAATTTCCGGGAAAAACTACATGCAGATGCTCAACAATCTTCGTACTCTCGTGAAGATGATCGGCGCCTTTGCGCTGGTCATCGTCATCAGCCTTATCGTCAATACCTTGAGTTGGTCGTCACTCACGCACCAGCAGACAGCCAACGGCTGGACCGTTCATACCTATGAGGTGCTGAAGCGTGCAGACGCGATCGTTGCCGCGATGGTCGATCGCGAAACCGGTGTCCGCGGTTATCTGATCTCCGGCAACACGGATTTCCTCGAGCCCTTCAATGCCGGGGAAAAAAACTACAAGCTGGCTTTTGATGAAGTTGTCAAATTGACCTCGGATAACGCTGTGCAGCAAAAGCGTCTGACCGAACTTGACGCCCTGGTCAAGGGATGGATGACCGAGGTCGCCACCAAGGAAATCAGCCTGATGCAGGACCCGGCCACCGTCGAACAGGCGCGGGCTATGGAAATCGGGGGGGCCGGAAAGAAATGGATGGACGGAATCCGTGCAAAGGTCGCGGAGATTTCCGCCGATGAGGCCGGTCTTTTGATAGCCCGCGCCAAGGCTGGTGCGGACGCTGCAGACACGGCCCGCATGACGATTATTCTGGGCGCTGTCGCCATGCTCGTCGCCGTTTCGGCACTTCTGTTTCTGCTGCAGAAAAGCCTTGTTGCGCCGCTGGTTCGCATCGCGGGTTCGATGAGGACTTTGGCTTCCGGAGAGACCTCCATTGCCATTCCCGGCGTTGGTCGCAAGGACGAAGTCGGCGAGATGGCCGCAGCCGTCGAGGTGTTTCGCCAGAATGCAATTGCAACCAAGCAATTGGAAGATGAAGCGGAAGCCGCACGCGGACAATCGGATCAGACGCGCCGTGCAAGTGAGAAGCGTGCGCAGGATGAGGCCGCGAAACTTCGTCATGCCACGGATACGCTTGGCAGCGGCCTTCAACGTCTGGCGGACGGGGACATCTCGTTCCAACTGAACGAGGCCTTTGCGCCCGACTACGAGCCGCTTCGGCACAATTTCAATGCGTCTCTCCAGCAACTCGCCAAGACCATCAGTTCGGTTCTGCACAGTGTTTCCAGCATGGATAGCGGCACTCGGGAAATCTCCGACGGAGCCAACGACCTGTCCAAGCGCACCGAACAGCAGGCAGCAGCGCTCGAGGAAACAGCTGCAGCCCTCGACGAGATCACTGCCAATGTCCGCAATTCCTCGCAACGCACCGAAGAGGCGAGAAGTGTTGCCGTGCTCGCCAATCAGAATGCGGCAAGATCAACGATGGTCGTCTCGCAGGCGGTCGATGCGATGAAGCGGATCGAGGAGAGTTCCCAGCAGATCTCGAACATCATCGGCGTTATCGATGAGATCGCTTTCCAGACCAATCTCCTGGCGCTGAATGCCGGCGTCGAAGCCGCCCGGGCCGGCGAGGCCGGTAAGGGGTTCGCAGTCGTTGCCCAGGAAGTCCGGGAACTCGCCCAACGCTCCGCGCAGGCGGCCAAGGAAATCAAGGCGTCTGATCACCGCCTCCGGAACACAGGTCAGCTCCGGCGTTTCGCTGGTCGGCGAAACAGGCACGGCCTTGAAGGCGATCGGCGACTATGTCGTTCAGATCAATACCTTGATGGACGCGATCGCTGTTTCGGCTCGTGAACAGTCGACCGGCCTTGCCGAAGTCAATACGGCCGTCAACCAGATGGACCAGACGACCCAGCAGAATGCGGCAATGGTCGAGGAATCGACAGCTGCATCCGCCGCGTTGGCCTCCGAGGCTGCGCGTCTGCGGGATCTCGTCCATCAGTTCAAGCTTCCGGCTGGGCAGGCCGCCGCGGTCTCCTCGCGGTCCGCAAATGTCAGCCAGTCGTCTCCTGCCCTCAGATCAGCGCCGGTGTCGCGTGGCAATACTGCGCTGAAAACACAGGAATGGTCCGAATTCTAAGCAAATGCGAAACGGACCGTGTGAAGTGTGACTAGAGGAGGCCGCTCGTCATTTCGACGGGCGGCCTTTTTGCATTTCCAGATTGGACGATGTGTTCTCCGGAAATCCAGGCCATCACGTCTGCATGCTGACAACGGCAAGGCAATCGGGTCTGCGCAGTCTGCCCTGATGATCAGAGGCAATTTGCCAGGCGGCAGAATTCCTCGACCGACAGCGTTTCGGCCCGGCGTTGCGGGTCGATGTCGGCGCGTGCAAGCAAGGCTTCTCCGCCGATCGACTTGAGGCTCTGGCGCAGCATCTTGCGGCGCTGGCCGAAGGCGGCCATGCGTGACCTGTCTCCAGCATCTGAGCCGCAGGGCAGGGGATCGGGTTTCGATCGGCACGAGATGCACCACCGACGAGGTGACCTTGGGCGGCGGCGTGAAGGCCTGCGGCGAGACGTCGAACGGCCATCTGCGCCTGCGTGCGCCAGCCACAGAGCACACGCCAGCCGGCCATAGTGATCGTCGTCGGCCGTTGCGACGATGCGCTGGCCCACCTCGCGCTGGAACATCAGCGTCAGCGACTGCCAGAAGGGCGGCCAGGGCTCGGGGCAGCAGCCAGTTGACCAGCAGCTGCGTGCCGACATTATAGGGCAGGTTGGCGACGATGCGCACCGGCGGCCGTCGGTGACCAGCGTCGGCGAATCGGCGGTTTCAGCGCGTCGCCCTCGATCACCTCCAGGCGGCCCGGATAGTGCGCGGCGATTTCGGCAAGGGCCGGCAGGCAGCGCGCGTCGCGCTCGATGGCGATGACCTTCTTCGCGCCGAGCGCAAGGATGCGCCCGTGTCAGTCCGCCGGGGCCGGGGCCGACCTCGATCACGGTGACGCCCTCGAGCGGTACCGGCCGTGCGGGCGATCTTCTGCGGTCAGGTTGAGATCGAGCAGGAAATTCTGGCCGAGCGCCTTGCGCGCGTCGAGGCCGTGCCGCTGCGATGACGTCGCGCAGCGGCGGCAGACCGTCGAGGGCGGCCATCAGCGGGCTCCCTGCGCAGCGGCGTTGTCCGCCATGTCGGCTGCCATGCGCAGCGCGGCAAGCAGGCTGTCGGCGCGCGCAATGCCCTTGCCGGCGAGGCCGAAGGCCGTGCCGTGATCGGGCGAGGTGCGGATGAAGGGCAGGCCGAGCGTGACGTTGACGCTGTCGTCGAAGCCGAGCGCCTTGGCCGGGATCAGCGCCTGATCGTGATACATGCAGATCGCCACGTCATAGCGCTGGCGCGGGCACGGTCATGGAACATCGTGTCGGCGGGCAGGGGGCCGACGGCATCGATGCCCTCGGCGCGCAGCCGCTCGATCGCCGGGCGGATGATGGCATCGTCCTCGAGCCCGAGCGCGCCGCCTTCGCCGGCATGCGGATTGAGGCCGGCGACGGCCAGGCGCGGGTTGGCGATGCCGAAGCGGGTCTCGCAGATCCTGGGCGGTGATGCGCGCAGGTCTCGATAGATCAGTTCGGCGGTCATCTGTGTCGGCACGTCCTTCAGCGGGATATGGATGGTGACGGGCACGGCGCGCAGTTTCGGTCCGGCCAGCATCATGACCGGCAGCGGCGGCTTGCCACCGGAGCGTGCGGCGATGCTCGGCGAGAAATTCGGTATGGCCGGGAAACTGAAACCGGCATCATAGAGCACCGATTTGGCGATCGGATTGGTGACGACAGCCGATGTGCTGCCGGCCATTGCGTCAGGGCAACGGCCGTTTCGATCGCGCCGGTGATCGCTGCCGCATTGCGCGGATCGGCAAGACCGGGTTGGACAGCGTTTGCGCAGGTTACCGGAAGCACGGGAAGGGCATCGTCGAAAAGGCGGCAGGCCGCCCCCGCCTCGGTTTCGCGGATCACTATATCCTGGCCGAGCATCGCAGAGCGTTGACGGATCACCTGCGGGTCGCCGATGAACAGGAAAGCGGGTGTCTGCCAGGCCTTGCGGTTCACCCAGGCGGCAATCGCGATATCCGGGCCAATGCCTGCCGGGTCGCCCATGGAGAGGGCAAGCGGCAGGCTCACGTCTGATGTCATCCGGTTGTTCTTACTTGTTTACGATCTGCGCCTTCTTGCGCAGGTCTTCGACGTATTTCTGGCTGTTCGGATCTTCAGCGCCGGAATCCTTCTTGCCGAGGTCTTCGGCCCGGAACACGATTTCAGCGGCCAGATCGTCGGACACCTGGCGCTTCTTGCAGATTGCCAGATATTCCACGCCCTTTTCCGTGACGCGTGTGCCGGTCGTCAGGCCGTCGCCGGCCTTTTCGATCAGCGGCTTCCAGTCGGCCGGCAGTTCCTGCGCCATGATGCGACCGAGCGGCCGGATGGAGACGTCCCGCATCGTCGCGGCATAGGCCTTTGCGCCATCGCAGCCCGGGAAGTTTGCCCGCGAGGCATTGGCTTCCGCCTGGCGCTTGCCGACGATCGACTTGCGCTTGGATTCCGGAATGACGAAGATGACCTGCTGCAGGAAATACTCTGTTGTCACCGGCTTGTTGCCGCCATTCTCCATCATGCGTTTGACGAGGTCGGCGGGCGACATGCGGCCGTTGGCGCCGCCATAGCGCGCGCCGACAGCCCGGGGCCAGCTCATCTGCACGGCGACATACTGGCGGAAATGATCAAGCCCGACGCCGGCCTGGTCGAGAACCTGTCCGAGCTGCTTGATGTTCATCTTGTTGCCGCTGGCAAATCGATTGACGGCCGCCTCGACTTCCGAGGAACTGACGGATGCCTTGAGACGCGCAATCTCACCACGCTTGAGAACTTCATCGATCATCTGTTCGCGCGCGGTGTTCTTGTCGGCCTTCTGGCGCTGCAGGCGCAGAAACGCTGCGCGTTTTGCGATGTCACCGGTTGTGACAGGGACATTGTTGACGACCACGGCGACCTGGCTTGCTGCCTGGGCTGAAGGAAGCACGGCTGTCATCATGCCAGCAGCAATCATGGCAACCGCAAGTCCACGTACAACCGAATGAATCCCGCCCATTGTCTGTCCTTTTTGTTTCCTTCAATCCAGTCTGACAGGATTGAACGGCGCGTTTCTTTGCCGTGCCAGCGCCAAGCGCCGTTCTTTATGCAAGAATGCATAATACATGCGGCCAAACGATGACAAGGCCGCAAGCCGCAGCAAAGGCGCTTCAACGGCAATTCGAAGACGGCAAATGCGAAAATAGAAAGCGATACCGGCAGTTTGCCGGTATCCGGGTCAGTTCAGGCCATCGAAATCCGTATCGCCGACATTGATGTCGCCGAGGGTGCGGAAGCTGATACGCGCGCCGATCGACCAGTCGTTTGCGACCGACTGATCCGGGTCCCGTTCGCGCTGATAGACCAGCGAGAAGATCGTGTCGCGGTCGTCATAGGTAAAGCCGATGCCGTTGCGGGAGATCACGTCGCTGTTGATGTCATAGGTGACCGAGCCGAAGACCGACCAGTAATCCCGGAACTTGAACGCCGCGGCCGTCTGCACCTCATCCTGGTCGCTGACCGAGCCGTAGAGCGGCTGTGCCTGGATGCGCGTGTAGGTCAGTGCAGTCTGCCACTTGATGCCCTGGTATCCGATGCTCGCATCCGCGCGGCGCAGATCGAAATTGCTCTCGTCGAGGCGACCGCTCAAGCTTGCCGTCAGGCCGGAGGGGGCGTCGATGCCGACCATGCCGACATAATCGGACCGTTTCGTCTCCAGGCCGGAGTCCGATCCGGCCTTGACCAGATCGTCGGTGGCGAAAGAGTTCAGGCCGCCGAGATGGAAGGATTGGCCGGCAATGGCGCGCAGGGCATAGCCATTGTCGAAGCTGCCGGTGTAGCGGAAACCGATATTGGCGCGCGTGCCGCCCTCGATGCGATCATAGCCCGAGAACTTGTCGCGATCGAACAGGGACGTCGCGTCGAAGACGAAGCTCTGCGCATCTTCGTTCGGCAGGCCACCGGCAAGCTCTTCGTCCGGACGGGTAAAGATCTGGGCCATCGGCTCGAGGATGTGGCTGCTGTTTTCCCCGGTCAGCAGGATCGGATAGCGGGCCTCCAGGCCAGCCGTCAGCATGCTGCGCGTTGCCGCGTCGTCGTTGGAATAGGTGCCGCTATAGTTGGCGCCCGGATTTTTCATGGTGAGGCCGAGGGCATCGCCGCGCGCCGCAAAGAGGGGAGTAAGCGCAAGACCGCCCGGTACGATGAAGGTCCGTTTCCATTCGACTTCCGCCGACAGGCGATGCGCCGTGCCCTCCAGTCCGCGATAACGGAACACGTCGGGACCGGGGAGGTCCACCTGAACTTCGTCTTCCCGGTTGCGGTTGATGTTCGTCAGATTGACCTTGGCGCTCAGCTGGCCACCAAGCACCGGGTCGGGTGCGGTGTAATCGTAATCCAGTACCTGGGCGACGGCCTGCTTGTTTTCGGCAAGGCTATCTGGATCAGCGTCCTGGATGTCGAAATAGAAGGCGCGCATGTCGAAGGAGTTGCGCTTTCCAAGACCCGTCAGATAGGCCTGATTGGTGTATGTCGTGCCGTCGAAGGTCGAAAGTTCATAGGTTCTGGAAAAATTGTTGTCGCTCTGGACGAGAACATTCCATCCGAAGGTCCAGCGTGGATTGATCTCGAACTTCGCTTTTGAAGCAACCATGCCGCGGTTGGTTTCGAGCGCATCGACCGTGCCGTCTGTAAATGCCTCGCGATCCATCTGGCTGATGCCGGCGAAGCTGAGCGTGTGTTCGCCATTGTGGAAGCGCTGGCGGAATTCGCCTTCCATCAGGAATCCCTGACGGGTCAGGCCCGTCGCGGTCACCGTCGCGTCCATGTAGGGAGAGATCGCCCAATAGTAGGGTACGCTGACACCGGCGCCGAGCTTCTGGGTGTATTTCAGGCGCGGAAACAGGAAGCCGCTCTTGCGTTTCACCGTGTGGTCCGGGATTTCCAGAACCGGCAGGAAGACGATCGGCTTGCCGAACAGTTCGAAGCGCGCGTTCTCCAGCCGGACGGTATGGGTCCTGCCATTCTGGATAATGCGCTGCGCCTTGAGCTGCCAAAGGGACCTGTGATTCGGGTTTGTCGCACAGGGCGTGCAGGCGGTGTAGGCCGCCTGGTTCAGAATGATTTCCTCACCATTGCGCCGTTCGCCGTTCACCGCAGCCAGCTTGGTGAGGTCAGTCGTTTCGATGCGCATGGTCTCGATGAAACCGTCCGCGAAATTGTCGGTCACGTCCATCTGGTCGGCGTAGATCTTGTTGCCGCCGGGCTCGATGAGTTCGATTTCGCCGGTCGCGATGATGCGCCCGGTCTTCTGACTGTATTCGACCTGCTGGGCGACCATCTGGTAGCCGCCATAATTGATCTGTACGGCGCCACGAACGATGACGCGTTCGGCGTCCTGATTGTAGACGAGTTCATTGGCCGACAGAAGCATCTTGGCATCGTCGGGGAGCTTCGGCTGAAGCGAATCAATATCGGTTTCCTGCGCCCACGCAGGCGCCATCATGCCAGGAACAAAGGTCTGGAACGCTACGCTTGCGAGCAGGGCGGCAATCACCAGCCGTATATGTTTGCGGTTGCCTGCCGCCACTAGCCATCCTCCTCATGCAATAGAATCGTCGAGCCCAGCGCCATCGCTACAACGACTGGCAACCAGGCTGCAACGAACGGAGGCACTACACCGCTGCTCCCGAATGCTTTTACAAGCACGGTCACGACATAAAGCACGAACCCCGACAGGATTCCACCGAGAATTACCGAGCGCGATTGGTTGAACCGGCTAAATTTCAGCGACACGCTGGCGGCAATCAATGTCATGGCAACAAGCAGCAGCGGAAGAGACAGCATGGAGTGGAATTGGGTCTCCATGCCGCTGGTCGAGAAACCGAAGGATTTCGCGATCTCGATCTTCCGCAGCAGGTCGAAAAACTGAATGGAATCAGCTTTCGTCAGGGCCTCCTGAACGAATTCCGGTTTCAGATTGGTACGCAACTGTGCCGTATCGACACGACGCGGCAACTGACCGTTGCGCGTCTCCGTGACATCCTTAAGCAACCAGTAACCATCTTCCAGTTTTGCTGACTTGGCGTCCTGGCGGGATACAATCATGCCTTGTGGATTGAAGTGAATCACGGCTACGTTGATGAGCGTGGCGCCGTCGTCCTGGATCGAGCGCGCACCGATAATGGTATCGTCGTCGCCATAGATCTGGCGCAGCCACGGAATCGAAATCGCTGTCCGCGACGAAGACGAGCCGCCAAGCTCGGCCTCCAGCGCTTCCGCAGCCTTGGTGCCCCAGGCCGCGATCGGATTGAGGATGATGACGGTCAGCACCCCGAACAGAAACGCGCCGATGACGAAAGGCTGCAGGAACTGCCAGACAGACATGCCCGCTGCCCGCGTGACCACCAGCTCGTAGCGGCGGTTGAGCGAGATCAGGGCCGCCATGGCGGAAAACAGCGCCACGAACGGCACGGTCTCCTGCAGGATCGTCGGGATCCTGAACGTGGTCATCAGGAAGGCAGCAGCCAGCGAATAACCCGGTAGCGCCGACATCCGGTTCGACACTTCGGAAAAATCGATGATGAAAACCAGCGAGAAGATCCCGGCCAGAAACCAGAAGGTCGTGACGGCGTAGCGTCGAAAGAAATAACGGCCAAGCGTACTGAAAATCACTGCGCGCTGCCTCCGCTGGAGGATTTCCGCAGGAACAGACTGCGCATGCGGTTTACCCGGTCGAGCAGCTGATCGCTCCAGCTCTGCGCCATGCTCAGTCGCCGATTGCTGGCCAGTTGGCGAATCGTGATGACGCCCGTGGCCAGGGGAATGGCATACATAAGCGGGATGAAGATGCGCGAGTCCTCCGCATTGTTGGCGGCGTAGAAGGTCGCCCAGCGAAAGACAAGCGTGATCACCAGCGCGCGCACCATGGGATGCAGCCGCGCCTCGCGATGGGAGCGGGCATCGCTGCTGACGACCAGCGCGATCAGTCCGAACAGGATGGGGAACGTCCATTCGGTAAAGCGGCGATGCAGCTCGGCATCATAGGTGCCCGGATTGTTCTTGTAGTTCTCTTCCGTGACGTCGGGTGCCAGCAGATAGGCAAGGCTGCGGTCCTGCGCCCTGATCGTCGCGGCACTGGCCATTTTCGTCAGGTCAGTCAGGTCAAAGGCGTAGGAATCGAACTTGATGATCGAAACGCCGCCATCCGGCAGCTTGCGATGCACCTCACCGTCGCGCATGACCAGCGCCGAGCTCTTTTCGTCCACGGCGCCTTCGCGCGCATAATAGATGAGTTCGTAGCCCGGATTGCGCGAATCAGCGACGAAGATGCCGCCGAGAACGCCGTTGTTGCGCCGCGAAGCGACCTGCACATAGAGCCCGTCGGCGACCTTGCGGAAGGTGTTTTCCTGCACGACGGAAGACAGCAGGTCGGCATGGGCCGTGGCGATCATCTGGCGCGCCGCCTGCCGAACCACCGGCTCGACGAAATTGTCGACGGCGAAGGAAAACAGCGCGAGCGCCACCGACAGCATCATGATTGGCCGAACGATGATCGAGCGCGAGCCGCCGGCCGCCTCGATGACGGTCAGTTCCGAATCATTGTTCATCGTCGTCAGGGTCTGGGTAATGCCAATGACCAGGGCGAATGGCAGGACCAGCGGAATGATGGTCGGCAGAATCAGTGTCGCCAGCTGCAGGAAGGCGCCGATCGACTGGCCGGTATCGGTGACAAGGTTGACCCGCTGTAGCGCCTGTGTCGTCCAGATAATGCCGAGAACGGGCAATAGCGCCGTCAGGAACATCTGGAACACACGTCGCAGGATGTAGGTTTCGAAGATGATCATCGCGGCCTTGTCTCGGGAAGATCCGCCTGCGCCTCCGCCGATGCACAACAAGGACGGCTTGCGTCGCTGTCGTGTCTGGCGGTTGGCGCTCCCCGGTTCTTGCGAAGCCAAGGAAGGGTCTTGCATTTCCTGCTCTAGCCGACCCCATTCGCCACCGCAATGTGGAAGTCGTATGGGAATGTTTCTATTTCCGTCTTCGCGGCTTTTTGGTGACAGCGGCATTGGCAGGTGCGACGGCACGTTCCGCCCCTTGGCGGCACGTCGCATCCGGAGAAGGGCCGGTTTTGCTTTGCATTTCAGGGCGGGGCGGTTAACAGTTGCGGCAGAATGAGCCATGGCGGCCTGTGCCGCAGGCCTTGCAGATGATCGTAATCCGCCTGTTTCCCGGAGAAGAAATGACTGTCAAATTCGAGATTGCCTTCGCGAAATCGGCGCGCATTGCTGGCGGTGTTGCCGTGCTTCTGAAAACGATCGAGGCGAAACATGCCGCCGGCGCCGACATTGCCGATCCGGACGACGTTTTGTCCAAGGCGACGCGCGTCGCGAAATTTACAGGAAAATCCCTTCGCAGCCTTGATGTGGTGGCCCCCCATGGTTCGCCTGCCGATCGCATTCTCGTTCTTGGAATGGGCGATGGGGCGGGTCTCTCAGACCATGACTGGATGAAGGCCGGCGGCGCTGCGGCAGCGAAAATCAAATCGGCCGACAAGGTGACGATCTTCATCGATGCGCCGGGCCTCGAGGTGTCAGGCAAGGCGGCCGCCAATTTCGCGCTCGGCATGGAGTTGAACGCCTACAGTTTCGATACCTACAAGACGACGAAGGCGGACGATGACCAGAAGGCGGCGGCAAAGCCCATCAAGGTGACGATCGTCACGGCTGCGGTGATTGCGGCAAAGAAGGCGGCCGTCGCCTCGCAGGCCGTTGCCGAGGGCGTGGTTCTTGCCCGCAACCTCGTCAACGAACCGGCCAATGTGCTGGGCCCGCTGGAATTTGCAGCCAAGGCGAAGGAGCTGGAAAAGCTCGGCGTCGAGGTCGAAATCCTCACCGAACGCGAAATGAAGAAGCTCGGCATGGGCGCGCTGCTGGGCGTCGCGCAGGGCTCTGTCCGGCCGCCGCGGCTTGCCATCATGCAGTGGAAGGGCGGCAGGCCGAAGGATCGAGCCGATCGCCTTCATCGGCAAGGGCGTCGTGTTCGATATCGGGCGGCATCTCGATCAAGCCGGCGGCCGGCATGGAGGACATGAAGGGCGACATGGGCGGCGCTGCGGCCGTCACCGGGCTGATGCACGTGCTGGCCGCCCGCAAGGCGAAGGCCAATGTCATCGGCATGATCGGCCTTGTCGAAAACATGCCTGACGGCAACGCCCAGCGTCCCGGCGATATCGTCACCTCCATGTCCGGCCAGACGATCGAGGTCATCAACACCGACGCCGAAGGTCGCCTCGTGCTCTGCGATGCGCTCTGGTATTGCAACGACCGCTTCAAGCCGCAGTTCATGATCAATCTGGCGACGCTCACCGGCGCCATCATGGTCGCGCTCGGCAGCCATCATGCGGGCCTGTTCTGCAATGACGACCGCTTGGCGGGGCAGCTGACGGCGGCGGGACTGGCAACGCAGGAGCGCCTGTGGCGCATGCCGCTCGGCAAGGAATACGACAAGATGATCGACAGCAAGTTCGCCGACATGAAGAACACCGGCGGCCGTTATGCCGGATCGATCACCGCGGCCCAGTTCCTCAAGCGCTTCGTCAAGGAAACGCCCTGGGCGCATCTCGATATCGCCGGCACGGCGATGGGCTCGCCGACCGACGAGATCAACCAGTCCTGGGCCTCGGGCTTCGGCGTGCGCCTGCTCGACGAACTGGTGCGCGCGCAACTACGAGGCTTGACCGCGGTCGTGACCGAAATCCTGTTCTATCACCTGACCGAATCGAAGCTCGAGGACGCACTTCCCGGCGCTGCTCGACCGCTGCATCGAGCGCGGCTGGCGCGTCGTCGTGCAGACGGCGACGGAGGAGCGGCGCGACCTGCATCGACGGCCACCTCTGGACCTATCGCGACGACAGTTTTCTGCCGCATGGCACGGATGCGGTGGATTTTGCCGCAGACCAGCCGGTCCTGCTGACGGCGGGAGACGGCAACGACAACGGCGCAACCGTCCGTTTCCTCGTCGATGGCGCAGAGCCGCCGCCGGTCGGTGGTTATGAACGCGTCGTGTTCATGTTCGACGGTTACGACCAGGCGCAGCTCGAAGGCGCGCGCGCGCAATGGAAGACGCTTGAAAGGCGAGGGGCATGCGCTGACCTACTGGCAGCAGAACCAGGACGGGCGCTGGGTAAAGAAGGCTTGATGTGCGAGCAAAAAGGCCGCGCAGCGGCAAGCTGCACGGCCTTTCCTTTTCTTTGAAGAGATCGGCTCAATCAATGAACGCTTCGACGAACTTCCGGCGACCGAGCATGAACGCATCGGCGACATGGCGCAGCGGTGCCAGATCCACGTCGGATTGTCCGGCCTTGATGATTTCGGCGAAACGCGCGTAAAGGGCCGGGTATTCCTGTTCGGGTTCGTCATGCACCAGCTTGCCGTCGATCGACAGTTTGGCGCCGCCTTCGGAAAGAACCATGCGGCCGGCATCGGTTTCGGCGATGATGTCCCAGCTCTGGTGGCCGGTCTGGCGCCAGTCGAAATCAGCCGTCACCGGCAGCTTGTTGGCGTCGGTGAAGGTGATCGCCGCTGCGATCGGCGCGTCGCGGTTTTCAGGGAATTCAAGCGTGGCCGCGGTGATGAACAGCGGGTTGGGCAGGATATGCGTGACGATCGACAGCGCGTTGATGCCCGGATCGAAGACGCCAAGGCCGCCGGCGGCCCAGATCCAGTCCTGGTTCGGATGCCAGTGGCGCACGTCTTCCTTCCAGATCACCTGGACGCTGTTGATCTTCGTTCCCGCAAGAAAGGCTTTTGCCGCTTCAACGCCCGGTGCATAGCGCGAGTGCCAGCTGGCAAACAGCGAAAGGCCCCTGGATGCGGCGAGCGCTTCGAGGTCGGCCACTTCGCTCAGCGTCGCGCCCGGCGGCTTTTCGAGAAAGACGTGCTTTCCGGCGTCCAGCGCCGTGCGGGCGGCCTCGTAGCGGAACTGCGGCGGCATGCAGAGCGAGACGGCCTCGATGGCGGGCACTGCTTCGAGCATCGCCTCGATCGATTTGAAATTGTCGATTCCGTCCACAGTGCCGTTGCGGCTTGCCGCGGCGATCAGCTGATAATCCGCATTCCGGGCGATGGAAGGCAGGTGCTGGTCGCGGACGATCTTGCCGACGCCAACGATTGCGATCTTGATGCTCATGATGTTTCGCTCGATTTGTATGATTTTATGGCGGCTTTTGTAGCAGACGCTTTGCCCGATACAAGCCGGAAATCAGCGTGGGTCACCCCAAATCCGTCTTCGAAAAATCATCGCCGACAAACAGCAGCGGAACCTTGGCTGCCTTGCAGGCTGCATAGGAGAAACAGTCGCCGAAATTCAGCTTTGCCGGATGTCGTCCCTTTCCATAGCGTGCGAAGGCATCAATGGCGGCCAGTCCGACATCCGAAGTGATGGGAATGATATCAGCGTCCAACTCGCTGAAGAAAGTCTGCACGAGGGCCAGCGCTTCCGGGACTGTGCAGTTCAGGCGTGAGGATAGAACGCTGACCGCCTCGAACATGACAGTGGGTGTCGTAAAAAAGCGGGTGTCAGCGTTTTTCATGCGATCAGCGACCGCTTCAGACTGTGGCGAACGAAGGAGATATTCAACAACGGCCGAGCTGTCGACGAACATCAGTCATTCCCCCACATTTCGTCCAGATAGGCTTTTTGGTCAAAATTTGGATCCCTCGGTTCGAAAGCGGCGAACTTGTCTTGAATTTTCTTGAGGCGCTCGAGCAAAGGCGGGCGATCTTCCTCATTCGAAATGGTGCGCTCCAAGGCAATTCGTATCGCCTCCGTCTTGGTGCGCGTTTTCAGCAGCCGTTGCGCCTGGGCAGCCAATTCGTTCACGCTTTCGTCGCGCACATAGAGGGGCATTTGAATATCCCGTTTGAACAATTGAATATCCACTATAGATAAGGCCGGACAGTTGTAAAGTGAACGGAAGGCTTGCCATGTCCCACCACCATCCGAAGCGCCACGCGCGCCGATCTCGACATGATCCTCGAATGGGCTGCCGCAGAAGGCTGGAACCCCGGACTGGACGACGCGACAGCCTTCTGGGCTGCGGATCCGGACGGGTTCTGGATTGCCGAGCAGGATGGCGCGGTTGCTGCCGCCCTCTCGCTGGTTCGCTATGGTGAGGACTATGCCTTCCTTGGCTTCTACATGGCGCATCCGGATTATCGCGGGCAGGGAATCGGTCACGCGCTTTGGAAGGAAGCGATCGAAAAAGGAGGCGCGGGCAGGGTGATCGGCCTCGACGGCGTCGTTGCCCAGCAGGATAACTACCGGAAGTCGGGCTTTGCCTATGCCCATGCCAACATGCGTTATGGCGGCGTCGTCGAATGTGCCGATCCACCCGGCACCGAGTTGGTCTCCGTTTCGCCGGTACACATGCCGATGATCGCCGAATACGACCGCAAGTTTGTGCCGGCACCGCGTGATGCCTTTCTCAAGGAGTGGCTGAAGCCGCTCGATAGTCGCGAAAGCATTGTGATGCTGCGCAATGCCACGGTGGCAGGCTATGGCACGATCCGGGCCTGCCATGAGGGCTTCAAGATCGGCCCGCTGTTTGCCGAGCAGGAAACGGTGGCCGACCTGATCTTCCGCAAGCTGGTGGCGAGCGTCGGCGGCGGCCAGGTCTATCTCGACATCCCGGAACCGAACGCCAGCGCCCGCGCGCTTTGCGATCGCTACAATCTGAAACCGGTCTTCGAGACCGCGCGCATGTATCGCGGCGTGGCGCCAGAACTTCCACTCGGGCAGATCTACGGGATCACGACCTTCGAGCTGGGATGAGACAGGCTGAACAGGTCAGGCCATCGAGTGCTGCACGCAATAGAGAATGACACCGGCGAAGGCGCCCGCCGTCAGCAGCACGACGAGAACCCAGAACAGCGGCCCGGCTGGCGGATCCTCATCGACGGCGACCGGAACCTTGTTGCGAAGCGCGTTGAACCTGTGGCGCGGATTGCCCCATTTCACCTGTCGGAACCGGAAGAGGTTCCCTTCTGGAGAATGCTCTTTCTTCATGAGCCAGAACGATAAAAGCCGGCTTTGAACGCCGGCTTAAACCAAACATTAAAGTTTTAGAGATGTCTGAAACTAGCTCGCCATCGCCTGTTCGTATTCGTCGGACAAGGTCATCCACTGTTCCTCGGCCCGGGTGAGCTTGGCGACGACCTCGGCGCGTTCCTTGACCTTGGCGGCGGCCTTTTCCGGGAACTTGTCGTAGAGGTCCTGGTCTTCAAGTTCCTTGTCCAGCGCCTGAATCTGTTTCTGCAGTTTCGCCGTCAAGGATTCGACATCGTTGATCTTTTTCTTCAGCGGCGCAAAGGTTGCGCGCTTGTCGGCATTGGCCTTGCGCTGCTCGGCCTTGCTCAGCTGTTCCTCGCCGCCATTGCCCTTGCCCTTGCCGCCCTTGCTCTTGGAGCTCTGGACGATGGTCGAGCGATAGTCCTCAAGGTCACCGTCATAATTGGAAACGGTACCGTCCTTGACGAGCCACAGCCGGTCGGCCGTTGCCTCGATCAGGTGGCGATCATGGGAAATCAGGATGACGGCGCCGGTATATTCGTTCAGCGCCTGGATCAGCGCGTTGCGGCTGTCGATATCCAGATGG
The DNA here is from genome assembly GCA_963822365.1 of uncultured Alphaproteobacteria bacterium. GTDB lineage: Bacteria > Pseudomonadota > Alphaproteobacteria > Rhizobiales > Rhizobiaceae > Pararhizobium. Next base: position 72,193 of record CAWGHM010000013.1, on the reverse strand, counting down.
TTGGTCGGTTCGTCGAGGATCAACAGGTTCGGCGCATCGAAGGCAGCCAGCCCCATCAGAAGGCGCGCCTTTTCGCCGCCGGAGAGATCCTTGGCGGGTGTGCTCATCTTGTCGGTAGCCAGGCCCATCTGCGCGACGCGGGCGCGCACCTTGCCTTCGGTGGCGCCGGGCATGCAGCTGGCGCACATGCTCGACGGCATCTGTTCCGGGATCAGGTCGTCCAGCTGATGCTGGGCAAAGAAGCCGATCTTCAGGCCGGGCGCCGTCTGCACGTGCACCGCCGGTGGCCGGCAGGCGACCGGAGATCATCTTGGCGAAGGTCGACTTGCCGTTGCCGTTCGAGCCGAGAAGGGCGATGCGGTCGTCGGTATCGATGCGCAGCGACATGTGCTGCAGGATCGGCTTGCCGGGCGTGTAGCCGACCGAGGCGCCTTCGAGCGCGATGATCGGCGAGGCCGCTTCCTTTTCCGGGTCGGGGAACTTGAAGCCCTGGACATGATCCTCGATGACCGAGGACACCGTGCCCATGCGCTCCAGCGCCTTGACGCGGCGACTGCGCCTGCCTTGCCTTGGAGGCCTTTGCCTTGAAGCGGTCGATGAACGCCTGCAGGTGCTTGCGCGCGGCGTCGTTCTTGGCTTTTGCCTTGGTCTGCAGCTCGTTGGCCTCGGCCTGCTGGCGCTCGAACTGGTCGTAGGAGCCGCGATAGAAGGTCAGCTTCTGCTGGTCGAGATGGACGATGGCGTTGACGGCTGTGTTCAACAGGTCGCGGTCATGGCTGATGATGATGACCGTGTGCGGATATTGGCTGATATAGTCTTCCAGCCACAACGTGCCTTCAAGGTCGAGATAGTTGGTCGGCTCGTCGAGCAGCAGCAGATCCGGTTCGGAAAACAGGACGGCTGCAAGCGCAACGCGCATGCGCCAGCCGCCCGAGAAGCTGGAGGCCGGGCGCAACTGCGCCTCGGCATCGAAACCGAGGCCCGCGAGAATGCTGGCGGCGCGCGATTCGGCCGAATGCGCATCGATATCGGACAGCCGCATCTGGATTTCGGCGATGCGGTGCGGATCGGTCGCGGTTTCGGCTTCCGCCAGAAGCGCCGCGCGCTCCTTGTCGGCTTTCAGCACGATCTCGATCAGCGGCTCTTCGGTGCCCGGCGCTTCCTGCGCCACCTGGCCGATGCGGGCATTCTTCGGAATGGAGACCGAACCGGTCTCGGCTTCCATGTCGCCGGTGATGATTTTGAACAGGGTCGATTTGCCGGCGCCGTTCTTGCCGACAAGGCCGGCCTTGATGCCGGCCGGAAGCGCGACGCTGGCCTGGTCGATGAGAAGGCGTCCGACAATGCGGGCCGAAAGGTTGTTGAGCGTGATCATGCCGGGGTTTTGGCCGAACTCGCAGGATAAGGCAAGAGCCGGAAAGCAGTCGCGTCGCGCGCGTTGGCGTTATGCGACGAAGCTCCGGCGGCTTTTGCCGGCCTGGCTGCCGATCGCCGATGAAAACACCAGGACGCCGGAGCCGCCATCGGCCCGCGCGGCCTTCAGCGCAAGCTCTGCCTGCTGGTAGAGATCGGTCGCTCCCGTGGCGCTCTCGCCCATCGCGATGCCGGCGGAAAGCGATACAGTGGATTTCGTGAAGGCGCGGTTGGGCAGGGCGGTCTCGATTGCCTCGACGGATGCACGAATGCGTGCCGCGATCGTTGACGCATTGTCGGCGCTGAGGTCTTCGAAGATGAAGCCGAACTCGTCGCTGCCAAGGCGGGCGACGAAGTCGTTCTTCTTGATCGACTTCCTGAACAGGGCCGCGAGCTTCTTCAGCAGTTTTTCGACGGGCGCCTTGCCATGGCTCTCGCCGAGCGCCTGAAGGCCGTCGATCGTGACGAGAATGAGCGCAGAGCCGCAGACATCCGTGTCCTCTGTGAAAAGCGAGGCGAGCCGAAGAGAAAAGGCCGTTCTGTTGGGCAGGCCGGTAATGGGATCGCGGGTCAGGGCCTTGCGGCTGGCGGCAAGGTCCGCGCCGGTATTGCGCAACTGTCCGGAGATGTCGTCGAGCATTCCGGCAAAGGCCTGTTCTTCCCTGAGCAGGGCCGTTGCGGCGTAGCCGAACCGTACGGCATCATCGACGAAGTCGGACATGCCGGTGACGGGGTCGGATTCCAGCCGTGCGATGAAGGTCTGCAGGCTTTCGGAAAAGCGCGATTTTGCCTCCACGCTCTTCTGCAGTTTTGTCTGCAGTTCGGCGATTGCGCCGGCTGCCCCGGCACGGGCTTTTTCGGCGGCCAGGGCTGCATGGCCAAGGAGATTGTGCCTTTCGCCGATCGCGTCGAGCTGCGCCTGCGCGGCGCCTGCACCAAGTGCGGCAAGGTCTCGAGAAAGCGCAGCAGACTGGCCGCAGAGCGCCTCATAGAACAACTCGTAATTGCGCGGCAGCGGGGACACGCCGAGCTTCGCCATGGTCTGCGCGACCTTGAGCAAAAGAGCGGCGTTCTGCGCCTGATTTCGCGTCCCGTCCCGCTCTGCCTGTCCTGCCATCCCGAAGCCCTCGCACACGCGCACCGCGCCGGATGGCATCGTCTTCACCATCCGCAGATGATCCTCCTCATAGCCTATGGGAATTAAGATAGTCTCAAACGGCCCGATTGAACCGTGCGAAGCCGGCAGCGATCGTCGATAACGGGCTTCCCGAAGTCGCCGCAAGACGTCATGATCAGTACATCAGCGTGCCCATTCGAGGACCAAGAGCATGACGACCATCTTTGATGCACCGGAAGACTTTGCCACGACCGCGCTTGCGGGCTTCAGCGCCATCTATCGCCGCCATGTGCGACTTGTGCGCGGCGGCGTCGTGCGGGCGACAAAGGTGCCGGACGGCAAGGTCGCCGTGGTCATCGGCGGCGGCTCCGGCCATTATCCGGCCTTTGCCGGCTATGTCGGCCCCGGCCTTGCCGATGCGGCGGTGGCAGGCGATGTTTTTGCCTCGCCGTCCACGGCATCCGTCGCCCGCGTCTGCCGGCAGGCGCAAAAAGGTGGCGGCATCCTGCTTGGCTTCGGCAATTATGCCGGCGACGTCCTGAATTTCGGCGTCGCCGCCGAGCGCCTGCGCGCCGAAGGCATCGACGTGCGCATCGTGGCGGTCACCGACGATGTCGCGAGCGCGCCGGTGGAGACTGCTGCCCAGCGCCGGGGCATTGCCGGCGATGTCATCGTCTTCAAGATCGCCGGTGCAGCCGCCGAGGCGGGCCTGTCGCTGGACGAGGTGGAGCGCATTGCCCGCCACGCCAATGCCCGCACCGTCTCCTTCGGCGTCGCCTTTGGCGGCTGCACCCTGCCGGGCGCCTCAGGGCCGCTCTTTACCGTGCCCAAGGGCCAGATGGCGCTCGGCCTCGGCATCCATGGCGAGCCCGGTATTCGCGAAGAAGACATGGTCACCGCCGGCGATCTGGCAACGCTTTTGACCGACCGGCTGCTGGCCGAGCGACCAGCCGGGGCGGCCCGCGTCGGCGCCCTGCTGAATGGCCTTGGCGCCACCAAATACGAGGAGCTTTTCCTCTTGTGGACGCAGGTGTCCAAACGGCTGGAGGCGGCCGGGCTGACGGTGGTCGATCCGGAATGCGGCGAATACGTCACCAGCCTCGATATGCAGGGCTGCTCGCTGACGCTGGTCTGGCTCGACGAGGAACTCGAAACCCACTGGACCGCCGCCTGCGACACGCCGGTCCTGCGCCGTGGAGAAGCGATCGCCACTGAACCCGCGAGCGATGTGATCGTCAACGAGGACGCCACGCCGTCCTTTGCGCCCGCATCGGAGGTCTCGAAAGCCGCCGGCGCCTGCCTTGCCGGCCTCATGGGCGCCATTGTCGCCCTTCTGACCGAGAAGGAAGCGGAACTTGGCCGCCTCGACACGCCTGCCGGCGATGGCGATCACGGGCAGGGCATGCGCCGTGGCGCGCTGGCGGCCAGGCAGGCCGCCGATGTCGCGGTGTCGATGGGGGCAGGGGCGGCAAGCGTGCTGGCGGCAGCCGGCGACGCCTGGGCCGACCGGGCCGGCGGCACGTCAGGGGCGATCTGGGGACTTCTGCTGCGCTGCTGGAGCACGGCGCTGAGCGACGAGACCGGTCTGGACGACGCGGCCATCGTCAAGGGGGCGCGGCTGGCGCTCGATGGCGTCACCCGGCTGGGCCGGGCCCGACCCGGCGACAAGACGCTGGTCGATGCGCTGGTGCCGTTCGTGCAAACGCTGGAAAGCGAATTTGCGGCCGGAAAGCCGCTGGCAGACGCTTGGGGCATGGCCGCCGACGCGGCAAAGGCCGCGGCGGAGGCAACCGCGTCGCTCATGCCAAAACTCGGCCGCGCCCGCCCGCTCGCCGAAAAAAGCCTCGGCCATCCCGACCCCGGGGCCACATCACTGGCCATGGTCGCCCAGGTCTGCACGGGCTTTCTGGCCGGGCGGGGCTAAGGCCAGACGATCGGGCTTGGCATGACAAAGCCGGCTGAAAAGCCGGTCCTTGATATTCTGTGAAAATGCCTTGGGCGATGAACCGCCTGAGGATTGTCGCTTGGGATTATCGCTTGGCCAGCATGGTGCGGCCGGCATTGCGGATCGTAAGCCCCGAATCCGCCATCTGCGCAACAAGCCCTGCCGCCATCGCCGATTCCAGCGCTTCGGTATATTCCTTGCCCTCAAGCCCCTGCTTGCGCGAAAAACTCTCCACCGCCCCGCGCGTGGCGGTCGGCGAAACGCCGTAGCGATTGTTGTGGAAAGCATTGACGATGATCTGGTGTTTCTCGGCTGGGGTCATGACGGCTCTCCAATGGGTTGCCGCTGTGCTATCAGCATGGACCGCAAGTAGATAGCGGTGTTTTGCGATGCTGTCTTACTTCTGAGAATTAAAGGTTGATTTCGCGGTTTGCCAAACCCGGCAGTTTTAGACGAAGTCCTTCACCCCCCATAACCCCGCCCCTCCGCCGTCCGCAGAAAATACGCCATATCCAGCCCAAGGCTTGGCCTGCCCAGCGCCGTCAGCGTCATGTGGCATTGGCCCCGGTGATGGGTCTGGTGGTTGAAGACGTGGGTGAGGCAGGGGCCGAGTTTCTGGGTGATTTCGACGGGGTTGGTGATCGGCGTATAGGTGAAGGTGCCGGAGATGGCGTCGTGCGTGAGGCCGGCGGTGAAGGCGATGAGGCGGGCGTCCTCGCTCTCGCGTGCGGCGGCAAGGGGCGCCAGATCGTCGTAGAGGATCGTGTCGAGCGCGCTCGGTGCATCGCCTTCGCCGGTGAAGCGCTTCAGCCAGATGCGGTCGGCGCAGAGGATGTGGTTGAGCGTTGCCTGCAGCGAGCCGAAGAAGGCGCCCTTGTTTTCGCGAAACTCGGCGTCGCTCAGTTGCGCGGCGGCGGCATAGACGAGGCGGTTGGCCCAGGCGTTGTAGGCGGCAAACATGCGGAAATGGTCGAGCATGGTGATATCCTCCGTTTTTTACATCCTAGCCCGGCTTTGCATCGCAAGGGGTGATGTCATCCATGAAATTTCCTGATTTGATTTTTGCCGCCGTCTGGCCTCCCATGGGGCAATCGTTCCCACTGCCGGAGGCACCATGACCCGAACACTGTACGCTCTTGCCGGTGCCGATCGCGCCCGTCACTTCAGCCCGCATGTCTGGAAGGTGGCGCTTGCGCTGGCGCATAAGGGGCTGGATTTCGAGACGGCGGCCGTCGGCTTTACGGAAATTCCGGCCATCGAGGGCGGAGCGACCAAGACCGTGCCGCTTTTGCGCGACGGCGACCGGCTGATCGCCGACAGTTTTGCCATCGCGCTCTATCTCGAAGAGACCTATCCGGACCGCCCCTCGCTGTTTGGCGGGGAGGGTGGAAAGGCGCTTTGCCGCTTTGTCGAAAGCTGGTCGCAGACGGTGCTGCACACGGCGCTGGTGCGTTTCGTCGTGCTTGATATCCATGATTGCCTCGGGGCGGAAGACCAGACCTATTTCCGCACGTCGCGCGAGGCGCGCTTCGGCAAGAGCCTGGAAGCGGTGGTTGAGGCCGGCGTCGGCGAGATCGATACGTTCGCGGCCAAGCTCGAGCCGTTGCGCGCGCTGCTCGGCAAACAGGCCTATTTCGGCGGCGAGACGCCGTGTTTTGCCGATTACATCGTCTTCGGCGCGCTGCAATGGGCCCGCATCGTTTCGCCGAAGGTGGTGCTCAAGGACGCAGACCCGGTCAAGGACTGGTTCGAGCGCTGCCTTGATCTGCATGGCGGTGTCGGGCGTTCCGTGACGGCTGCGTGAAACTTCGCGCCGTTTGGCCGAAATGCCCTCTCTACCTCTTGTTTTGCATGGAATTGGCGGCTATTGAACCGCCAAATTCACGGAAAAACCAAAGGAATTGAGACAATGGCGATTGAACGCACTTTTTCGATGATCAAGCCGGATGCAACCAAGCGGAACCTGACGGGCGCCATCACCAAGATGCTCGAAGATGCCGGTCTGCGCGTCGTCGCTTCCAAGCGCGTCTGGATGAGCACGCGCGAAGCCGAAGGCTTCTACGCCGTTCACAAGGAACGTCCTTTCTTCGGCGAACTGGTTGAATCCATGACCTCGGGCCCGACCATCGTTCAGGTTCTGGAAGGCGAAGGCGCCATCCTGAAGAACCGCGAAATCATGGGCGCGACCAACCCGGCAAACGCCGACGAAGGCACGATCCGCAAGACGCATGCCCTGTCGATCGGCGAAAATTCGGTTCACGGTTCGGATGCTCCGGAAACGGCTGCCATCGAAATCGCCTACTGGTTCTCCGGCACCGAAATCGTCGGCTGAATCAACGCTTGAGGGTTTCGGACCCGAAGCGACTGAAATGAATCATGAAAGGGCCGGGGCGGAAACGCTCCGGCCTTTTAGTTTTTGGTATCGAACTTGAAAATCGGCTGGCCGGCGAGAAGCACGGCTTCGGCCGGATGCGACAGGGTGGAGGCGCAGTGCCGGTCGAGCCGGGTGGCGAAATCGGTCGCGGTAAAGACGCTCGCCTCACCGGCCGGGGCGGCATCGACAAAGGTCGCAAGGGCGGCCATGTCGCCCTTGGCAAACAGAAGTTCGGAGAGCATGCCGAGCAGCGCCGGATCACCGGAAAGCCCTGAAGGCACCGCGCCGAGCCGGGTGATATCGGCCATGGCCAGCCAGACGGCGTATTTGCCCTTCATCGTCTCCGACAGCGCTGTGGGCGCTTCCGGCCGCGTCTGGATTTCGCCGCGCACATAGGGGGTGAGCGCCTCGACGACCAGGAGATGATCGATGATATCGCGCACCGTGACACCACCGCTCCAGGCGTAGCGGCCGACCTGGAGCGTGATCGTGCCAAGAGTTCCAAGAACAACGTCGCCCGTGCCGGTGGCTTCGACCAGGGCGCGGTAGGCGGTCAGCCAGGCGACGTCGAACGTGCCGTCGCGCCGGATCTTTCCCGCGTCGATGGCCGATTTCAGGACGCCTGCGGCCGCAGCCACCGATTTGATATCGCCTGTCTGGTTCGCATAGGTGTTGAGGAAATCGTATTCCGGTTCAAGCGACGCCGCGATCAGGATTTCATGGATTCCGGCCCGGGCCTCTTCTCTCTCGGCGGCTTCCTTGCCTGTTTTCAGGCGCGGATTGCCGACGAAGGCCGGCACCCAGTGTACCGCGCCGGTCAGGTCCTCGACATTGCCGCCGGCCGGGCGCCGCGCCAGAAACGCGGTCCAGGCATCGGGGTCCTTCTGGGCCGCCGAGAGATGGGCGGCGATCATCTCCGAGATCAGGGGAATGGCGCGCTTTTCGGCGGCAAGCGCGATCGCCTGTTTCAGCGCATCCGGCTGGTCGATGATCGCCGTCATGATCGCCTGGGTGATCCCGGCCCACTTTTCCTTCGGCGTTGCCGCGATCCGGTCGAGCAGGATCTCCGGCCCGCCCGTCGTCAAAAGCAGGGCGCGCAGCACAGAGACCGGAAGGGAAAGGGTGAGCGTGCCCGGATGATCCGTGGCAAGCCCGGGCACGGCCTTGTGGTCGCCGGTCCTGTGGAGCGCCCATGCCTGCGCCATCTCCTCGGCGCCGTGCACATTGGTTTTCACCAGCCGATCCACCAGTGCCGCCGCTTGCTCGTCCGTCAGGTCGCCGTAGCGGAGCTTCAGGAAAGCGGCGCGGGCGCCGTAGCGGCGGGCGGCGAGCCTGGGAAGGGACGGCTGATCAGCCAGTGCGGTATCCACCAGTGAAAGCAAGGCATCCGTGGAGCAGAGCGGACCGCCGGCGGCGGCGGCGGGCATAGGGGAAGCAAGAGCCGCAAGAGCGGCAAACACGGCGACAGACAGGCGCGGCATGGCGATCTCCCGATGGTGCCGGCACCGAACCCGGTGCTATGTCCGGCAAGCCAATCCTATGCCCGACGGGACGGACGGGCAACGGGCTTTATTCGCCGCACTTTGCCGTCTCGAAATGCGCCGGGGGCTTGCCGTCCTTGAAGACGGCGGGGTTCTTGTCATAGGCCGGGCCGACGACCAGGGCTTGCGCCGGGAAGAATGCTCTGGTCGAGTTTGGACGTCACGGTGGTTTCGAGCGTCTGGAGGATCGCGCCATCCGGCCCCTTCACCTTGATCGTCACCGCATAGGGCTTCTGTTTTCTGACGCAGGTAATGTCGTCGCTTTCGAGCACGACCTTGTCGAGACGGGCAAACAGCTTGCGCTCCATGGTGAGAGGCGTGCCGCCGGCCGGATTTTCGAATGTGGCGACGACGGTGCTGCCCTCGGGGACCGGTTCGGTCTTGGTGAGGGTGACCATGTAGGTGGCATAGGCCAGCCGGTAGTTGAAGACGAAGATCTTGCCGGTCAGCTTGAGTATTTCCGAGTTCGTCTCACGCTGGCAGCCGGCAAGTGCCGCGACAGCCAAGAACAGAATTGCAAGGCGGGTTTGATGTCGCATGGCTAAGCTTCCCTTTTCTGTCTGACATAGTGACGTTTTGCCTTGGCGCGGTTGCCGCAGACGGCCATGTCGCACCACATGCGGCTGCGATTGCGGCTGCGGTCGAGAAACAGCCACTGGCAATTGGCGCAGATCTTCAGCCGCTCCGGTTCCGGATGGGTGGCAAGCATCAGCGCCGAGCGTGCCGTCGCCGTATCCAGCGCCATGCCCTGCCTTGCCGGCACCGAGCGGCGGATCACCGCCGACGCGGCATCGAGCAGGTCAGCCAGATGCGAAGGTGTCGAGCCGTCGAGCACCTGCGCCCGGAAATAGGCGTCCGTCGTTTCCCGCAGGTCGATAAACCGTGTCCGGTTGTCAGGCTCCACCGGTGTCAATCGGCCGAACAGGCTGGCGTCTGCGCAATGGGCATTGGCCGCGTCGGCAAAGGCATCCATGGCCACATGATCCGCATAGCGGTCGATCCGTCGCTCCGGATCAAACCGCAGGATCACGGAATTGGCGACGTCGAGCGCCAGCGTGCCGCCGGAAAAACGATGCGGTGTCCAGGAAAACGTCATGGCAAATCCTAACTGGTAAAACCGATTTTACCGGTTATTATGAGAATGTCACCACGGGATCGCCGCATGGCCTATTTTCTCCAGCAACTTGCCAATGCCGTGCCTGTCGCAGCGCTCTACGCGTTGCTCGCCTTCGGTTATGCGATCGCCTTTGCCGTCACGCGCCGCGCCGATCTCACCTATGGCGCGCTGTTCGGTTTTTCGGGCCAGATATTCCTGCTGTTTGCCGATTTCGGCTGGAACAGGCTGTGGCTGGTCTTGCCGGCAGCACTCAGCTTTGCCGCCGTTTTCGCGCTGCTCTACAGCATCGGCGCCGGTCTGCTGGTCGGGCGCTCGGTGATGCGCAGGCTTGTCGATAAATCGGCGAACACGGTGGTCGTCGCCTCGCTCGGTGTGGCGCTGGTGCTGATGGAGATGTCGCGTATTGCGGCCGAGACCCGCAGTCTCTGGCTGCCGCCTTTTCTCAACAGGCCGCTGGTCCTTTGGGGCGATGAAAGCTTTCCCGTGACGCTGACGCTCATACAACTGCTCAACACGGCTTTGATGCTCGGTCTCGTTGCCGGCTGCGCTCTGTTCCTTGCGCGCTCATCCTGGGGCAGGGCATGGCGCGCGGTGTCCGACGATCCCGGTGCTGCCGCCCTGTGTGGCGTCGATGGCCGTCGGGTGTTCGTCTCGGCCTATGCCTTCGCCGCCCTGCTTGCCGCGGTCGCCGGCATTCTGGCAACCGCCTATTACGGCAATATGGATTTTGGCGCAGGCCTCACCTTCGGCGTGAAAGTGCTGTTCATCGCCGCGATCGGCGGCCAGACCAGCCCGTTGCAGGCCGCCGCCGGTGCGGCTGTGATGGGGCTTGGGGAAACGCTCTGGAGTGCCTACGGCTCGATGCTCTGGCGGGATTTTGCAATCTTCTCGGTGCTGATCCTGCTTTTGGTGCTGTTCCGCCGGGAAAAATTCCAGCCCTGATCAGGCTTTCGTCCAGCGGTCCCGTGCGCTGTCGTCGGCATCCTTTGCGCTGACCCAACCGCCGGTGCTGCCGTCATTCCCGTGCTCCTTCTTCCAGAAGGGCGCGGCTGTCTTCAGAAAATCCATGATGAAATTCGCGCCGTCGAAGGCGGCCTGCCGGTGCGGGGCGGCAGCGATGACCAGAACGATGTTTTCGCCGGGCGCGATTTTGCCGTAGCGGTGGATCGCGGTCGCTGCCTGCAGAGCAAAGCGGACGACGGCCTCGTTGCAGATCCTGGTGATCTCTGCCTGCGCCATGCCCGGATAATGTTCGAGCTCAAGCGCACCCAGGGTTCCGCCCTCATCGCGGCAGAGGCCCGAAAACGTGACCACGGCGCCGATGTCGTGGCGACCGGCCGAGACTGCGGCCACCTCTGCCGCAAGGTCGAAATCCTCGCGCTGGACAGAAACGCGAACCGGAGCGCCGGTCATCGGCTCAGCCCCCGGTCATCGGCGGAAACAAAGCGATCTCGCGCACGCCGGCGATCGGTTCGCGGTGATCGACATGCTCCTGGTTGAAGGCGACGCGGATGACGTTTTCGTGCTCCAGCGCCGTCTCGTATTCCTCGCCCAGCGTCTTCAGATATTTCAGCAGGTCGCCGGCCGTCACCACGCTCGCGGGCAGGTCCAGCGTCTCTTCGCTTTTGCCGATGCGTTCGCGCACCCAGGCGAAATAGACGAGATCGACACTGGCCATATCAATCGACCATATGCTTGAGCCCGGCGCGGAAATAGTCGTAGCCGGTGTAGATGGTGAGCACAGCCGCGAGCCACAGCAGGCCGATGCCGATTTCCGTCGTGTAGGGCAGGATCTTGTCACCGGCCGGGCCGGCGAGCAGGAAGGCAATGGCGAACATCTGCGCAGCCGTCTTCCATTTGGCAATCTGCGTCACCGGCACGCTGACCTTCAGCGCCGCCAGATATTCGCGCAGGCCCGAAACGAGGATTTCGCGGCAGAGAATGATGATGGCAGCCCAAAGAGACCAGCCGGCGATAGTCCCGTCGGCAGCAACCAGCAACAGCACGGAGGCGATCAGCAGCTTGTCGGCGATCGGATCGAGCATGCGTCCGATATTCGATGTCTGGTTCCAGATGCGGGCCAGATAGCCGTCGAGATAGTCGGTAATCGATGCGGCCACGAAAAGCCCGAGCGCCGTCCAGCGGGCGAAGTCGGAGCTTTGCAGCTTGCCTTCGATGAAGAAGCACAAGACGATGACCGGAATGGCCAGGATGCGACCATAAGTCAGCAAATTCGGAATGTTATAGGCAGCAGGCGTGGCCATGGATTCGCGTTCTCGATGTTCTTGGGCACAGATGAAAGACTTTGTGACGGCAAGGTCAACCGGTCTTTGAGGGATCACCTGAAATTGTGGCGGAATTCATCTGAACCCACGGTGAACCATGTCGCAAATGATTTCATTTTGTACCGTCGTCGTGGAAATGATCGTAGACCAGACGCGCAACGGCCTCGGAAATACCGCTCGACAGCCAGAAGATCGCTGTAGGCCGCCCGCGATACGGCCTTGGCGGTGCCGAAATGATGCAGCAATGCGCGCTTGCGCGTCGGGCCGATGCCGGCGATCTCGTCCAGCGGGTTCTTGACCATTTCCTTCTTGCGTCGGGCCCGGTGCGAGCCGATGGCAAAGCGGTGCGCCTCGTCGCGCAGGCGCTGGATGAAATAGAGCACCGGATCGCGCGGCGGCAGGGTGAAAGCCGGGACTGCCCGGCGGGAAGAAGCGTTCGCGGCCGGCATCGCGGTCCACCCCCTTGGCAACGCCGATGGCGATCACGCAGTCCTCGATGTCGAGTTCCTCCAGAATGGCGCGCACGGCCGTCATCTGGCCCTGGCCACCGTCGATCAGGATGACATCCGGCCAGGCGGGGAAGGGCGCATCCTCGATCGTCTCGCACGCGTGCGGTCGGGCTTGCCCTCTTCCTTCAGCAGGCGCGAGAAGCGCCGCGTCATCACTTCGCGCATCATGCCGAAGTCGTCGCCGGGCGTGATGTCGGTCGATTTGATGTTGAACTTGCGGTACTGGCCCTTCACGAAACCTTCCGGCCCGGCGACCACCATGCCGCCGACGGCATTGGTGCCCATGATGTGCGAGTTGTCGTAGATCTTCGATGCGGCGCGGCACAGTAGGCAAGCTTGAAGGTCTCGGCGAAGCCTTCGAGCAGCCGCGACTGCGAGGCTGTCTCGGCGAGCTTGCGGCCATGCGCCTCGCGCGCATTGGCAACCGCATGATCGACCAGATCCTTCTTTTCGCCGCGCTGGGGCACCAGGATCGACAACCTTGTAGCCGGATTTCTCGCGTCAGCGCGTGCGCCGAGCAGCTCCTGTTCCTCGACGGTCTCGCAGAGCAGGATCTGCCGCGGGCAGGGCTTGTCGTCGTAGAACTGCGCCAGAAAGGCGTTCAGCACTTCGGCCGGCGGTCAGCGACGGATCGGCCTTGGGGAAATAGGCGCGGTTGCCCCAGTTCTGCCCGGTGCGGAAGAAGAACACCTGGATGCAGGAGATGCCGCCCTCGTGATGAATGGCGAAGACATCCGCTTCATCGACGCCGGACGGGTTGATGCCCTGATGGCTCTGCACATGCGACAGCGCCGCCAGCCGGTCGCGATAGACGGCGGCCCGCTCGAAATCGAGATCTTCCGAGGCCTCGCTCATCGCCGCGGCGATCGTCGCCTTCACGGCCTGGCTCTTGCCCGACAGGAAGTCCTTGGCCTCGCTCACCAGTTCGCGCATAGTCGGCATCACTGACCTCATGGGTGCAGGGGCCGGCGCAGCGCTTGATCTGGTAGCAGCAGGCAGGGCCGGGTGCGGCTTTCGAAGACGCTGTCGGTGCAGGTGCGCAGCAGAAAGGCGCGCTGCAGCGAATTGATCGTCCGGCCGACGGCGCCGGCGGAGGCGAAGGGCCCGAAATAGTCGCCCTTGCGCGCGCGTGCGCCGCGATGCTTGAAGAGCGCCGGCGCGCGGCTGTCGCCGGTCACCAGGATATAGGGAAAGGACTTGTCGTCGCGCAGAAGCACGTTGAAGCGCGGCCGCAGCCGTTTGATCAGATTGGCTTCGAGCAGCAGCGCCTCGATCTCGGTGCGCGTCGTCACGAATTCCATATGGGCGGTTTCCCGCACCATGTTCGTCAGGCGGTTGGAGTGGACGCGACCCTGCGCATAATTGCTGACGCGCTTCTTCAGGCTGCGCGCCTTGCCGACGTAAAGCACATCGCCGGCCTCGTTGAACATGCGGTAGACGCCGGGGCTGTTGGGCAGGAGCTTGACGAAGGCCTGGATCAGTTCGGCGCCGCGCAACCCGTCGGGAATGGCACCGGTTTCGGCCCAATCGAGCACGGGACCGTGCGCTGCAGTCTCGGCAATCGCCGGCAGGTCCTCGTCTTCGTCCGTCTCGACATCCGTCTCCTCGTAGAGAATTCCGCCGTCCTGGGGCAAGCGCCCTGTCATTCCACAATCTCCAAAATATCCGGCGTCTCCCACGCCAGATGCTGGCCGCCATCAAGGGCGATCATTTGCCCGGTTATCGACGGTGTGTCGAACAGAAACCGGATGGTCCGGCCGAATTCCCCAAATTCCGGACCGGCCTTCAGGATGAGCGCATCGACCTGTTTGCGAAAGTCCTCGATGTTCTGGCGCTCGTTCGGCAGCGTCGGCCCGGGGCCGATGCCGTTGACGCGGATATCGGGGGCCAAAGCCTGCGCCATCGTCTGCGTCGCGGTCCAGAGCGCCGACTTCGACAACATATAGGAATAGAATCGCGGATTTGGAGCCCAGACCCGTTGATCGATGACATTGACGATCAGACCGGCATGGGCCGGCGGCAATTGCCTGGCAAAGTCGCGCGCCAGCATCGACGGCGCCTTGACGTGCACGGCGAAATGCCGGTCCCAGACCGTGTCATCCAGTTGGTCGAGACTATCCTTCTTGAACAGCGAGGCATTGTTGACCAGGAGCCCGACCGCGCCGAGCGAAGCATTGACCTTGTCCATCAGGCCGGCCACGGCTTTGCTGTCCGTCAGGTCGGCCTGCACCACACAGGCGCGGCCGCCTTGTGCGGCAATGGCGCTGGCCAGCGTCTCGGCCTCGGCGACCGAACTATTGGCATGGATCGCCACGGCGAAGCCGTGCGCTGCCAGATCCTCGACGATCACCCGGCCGATACGGATGGCGCCGCCGGTCACCAGCGCTGTTTTCAACGGAGTCTTCAAAGGATTTTCCCATGCGTTCGAGTCGCGACCTTCTACGGGAAGAATACAAGGCCGGATGTGCAATGCGAAACCGCTCCTGGCGATTCCTTTCTAAAAATTTAACGGGAAGTGTCCGAATTGAATTAAGTTCGCCGAAATTAGTATAGTTTTCACTAATATTATTTTATAGTTAACAAAATGCCTGTGGCGTCAAAGCAACATCCCATTTCAGCCATGCCGTTGCCACTAAAATTTCACATTTCGGCTCTTGTCTATCCGCATTTGAGGGGCAATTTCACCTCAACCGGGCGGGGTTAACTAGAATTTGTCCGATGTTCCATTTCAGGCCGCGAGGGCCACGAACATTGGTTTGATAAGGAGAATAGTATGCGTACCATTATCACCACTCTCATGGCTTCTGCCGTATCGTTCATCGCTTTCTCGGCCGCTCAGGCTGCTGACGCCATCGACGAAGTGCCGGCTGCTCCGGCTGCCGAATACAGCGAACCGGCCGCCAAGGACTGGTCCGGCGCCTATGTCGGTGGAACGGCAAACTGGGCCCACGGCAAGTTCGGCGCCACTGGCGACCGTAGTGCTGCCGGCTTCGGCGGTGGTCTCTATGGTGGTTACAACATGCAGAGCGGCTCGATCGTCTACGGTGCTGAAGCTGACGTCAACTACGGCGACAACGATGTCAGAAACAGCACGTTCAAGATGGACCAGGGCGTCAACGGCTCGATCCGTGGTCGCGTCGGTTACGACCTGAACCCGGTCCTCGTCTATGGCACGGCCGGTGTTGCCGCGTCGAACGTCAAGGCATCGCAGAACGGTACGTCCGACAAGAACACCCTGCTCGGCTGGACAGCCGGTGCCGGTGCGGAAGCCATGGTCACCGACAACATCACGACGCGTGTCGAGTATCGCTACAGCGACTACAACTCGAAGAACTTCAACGTCGGCGGTGGCTCGGTGTCTTCGGGCTACGACGAACACAGCGTCCGCGTTGGTATGGGCGTAAAGTTCTAATCATTGAACGACTGTTAAATGTGAAAAGGCCGGAGCGATCCGGCCTTTTTGCTGTCTGGAGACCAGCACCGAAAGGCTAAATTCAGGTCCGGAATTTCACGTGGTCGGGAAAGGCCTTCTGGAATTTCTCCGGCCATTTCTTCAGCTTCGGCCGCCCCTTCTGCCATTCGCCGGTGAAGCGCAGTTCCAGATAGGTCAGCATTGCAGCCAGGGCGAAATGGCCGGCATGCAGCTTGCTTGCGGTCTTCGGCAGGTTGGCATTCAGGAAGTCGAGGCCGCGCACGACCTTTTCCCACTGTCGGTCAATCCAGGGCTGATGGATCTTTTCCGGGGGATGAAACCGCTTTTCGTAGACGATGGCGAGCAGGCTGTCGCAAATGCCGTCACACAGGGCCTCGAGGATTTCCACATCGGTGCGCTTGGCCGGATTGCGCGGATAGAGCTTGCCCCTGGTTTCGCGATCGACGAAATGCAGGATCGCCCGGCTGTCGTAGATCGACTTGCCGTCATCGGTCACCAGCGTCGGAATCTTGCCGAGCGGGTTGCTGGCGATCAGAGATGGCGGATTGGCATTGGTATCGGTGAGCACGCTTTCGGCCGACAGGCCGGCGTAGTGCGTGGCCATGCGCACCTTGTTGGAATAGGGTGAGGCAGGTGAATAGAGGATTTTCATCGCGGGTCTTTCTTCGGCTTTATCGTATCAGGGGATCGGCGGCAGGGTTATGCTTTTGCGCTTGCAGCCGCGGGAGTCGACTGCGGGGCAGGGGCGGAAGCTGAGATCCTTGTTGTAGCAGATGCGGACCTCTTCGAGAAAGCTCGCCTCGCAGGTCACGGCAATGGCGTCTTTCGCCAATCCCTTGTTGGCGGCAATGAAGGCGGTTTCAATGTCGCCTGTTGCCGCCTGCCTCGGCCTGTCGACCGATTTCAGCGCCGGCGGGACCCTCAGCCTTTCCCATGCGGCGCGCACCACCGCGAAATAGTCCTGCTGCGTGAGCCCCGAGCAACTGCCATGCTTGCGCCACTCGTGGCCGATCAGGCCCATGGAGGGCATGATGTCGAACAGGGTCCGCCCGAGCCGTTCGGGTACACGATCCGATTCGCTGGTGCGGCAATATTCAGGAAATCCGCTCTCATTTTGCGGCCATAGCCCATGCACGATGAAACCATGGCTGGCCCGCACGTCGCATTGATCCGTTGTTCCGGCTGCGTCGTTTTCAGCGCACCACGTCGGCGACCAGGAAAGCGAGAGGACGTAATAGTCGAACCCCTTGCCGATCGGCACGGCGACCCGGGCAGGCTGTGCCTTGCGTTGCGGCTCAGCAGTCTTCTTTTCCGCCGGTTGCTGCCGCTGCACCTGCTCTGAAGGCTCCTTGGTCGTCGAGCCATTGTCGCAGGCGCAAAGCAGCAGTGCGGCGAGAATCGGCAACACGCGTTGGAAAGATCGAAACATGGTCATCTCCGGAGCCTGCAAGGTTTTGGTCGCAGGCTTGATATCACTCCCAGTCGGAGCGATCGATGCTTTCCTCGCCGCGCAGCCAGAAGGCCCGCGACGAGGCGTGGCGATCGAGTTTCAGCCGGTCTTTCAGGAAGGGAAGGATGGTATCGAGTTCGCTCTTCAGCGTGAAGGGCGGGTTGACGATGATGAGCCCGGACCCGGAAAGCCCGGTCGTGTCGCGTTCGCTGCGAACGGAAAGCTCGGCGCAGAGCATTTTCGGGATTTCAAGCGCTGTCAGCGCCTCATGGAAGGCGGCAATCGGCGCGCCCTGCTTCAGCGGATACCAGAGACAGAAGGTCCCGCCGGAGAAGCGGCGATAGGCCTTGCCCAACCCGTCCACCATGCGCTCATACTCGCCGTCGATCTCGAAGGGCGGATCGACCAGCACGAGGCCGCGCTTTTCCTTCGGCGGCAGATGCGCGCCGAGCGCCAGCCAGCCGTCGAGTTCGGTAATGCGGCTCTGGAAATCGCCGTCGAACAGCCGGTGCAGCGTCTCGTAATCGTCCGGATGCAGTTCCATTGCCGACAGGCGGTCCTGCGGCCGCATCAGCATGCGCGTCAGTTTCGGCGAGCCGGGATAGAGCGTGACACTGCCGTCGGCTTCCGGATTGAGATCGCGCACGGCCTGCAGATAGGGCTCGAGCACGGCGGCAACCTTTGCCGGCAGGGGTTCGGCCAAAAGCTTGCCGATCCCGTCGCGCCATTCGCCCGTCTTCTGGGCTTCCTCGCTGGCCAGATCGTAGAGGCCGATACCGGCATGGGTGTCGAGCACCCGGAACGCCTTGTCCTTCTGCTTCAGATAGGTGACAAGCCGCGCAAGCACGG
Organism: uncultured Alphaproteobacteria bacterium; assembly: GCA_963822365.1. Taxonomy (GTDB): domain Bacteria; phylum Pseudomonadota; class Alphaproteobacteria; order Rhizobiales; family Rhizobiaceae; genus Pararhizobium. Next base: position 54,160 of record CAWGHM010000013.1, on the reverse strand, counting down.
CATGTTTCAGGACATCGGCAAAATTGCCGGCATGATAGGCGTGACGATAATTCATTCGCGTTCCCGGAGCAGCTTTTCAAGAGTCCCTGATAACAGGGCAAGCGTGACTAGGCGACCCCATGGCCTACAGATTGCCGGATGTGCTTGATCGCCGCTATGAGCGATGGGACGTTGTCCGTGACAACCACCCAAATGACATCATCCGCGATCTTGTGATACTCATGACGAAGGATGTTGCCGATGCCTCGGATCTTTTTCCACGGGACGGCGGGAGCGAGTTCCAACAACTCGTCCGGAATATGGCGGCAGGCTTCCGACACGATTTCCAATGCGCGCTGGACGGCAAGGCGCAAAAGCCAATCCGTCTCGAAATCCTCAAGGGATTTTCCGGTTGTATGTGTTTTGATGCCCTCAAGCGCTTCCAGGATGTCAGCGAGAACTGGGCCAACATCACGTTTCGCCATCAAAAAACCCGTACGGCTGAGGCTTCAACCTCGGTGCGCAGCATCGGGTGAAGGCTGTTGCGGGTTGTAATGTCGATATCGACGGCAAGTTCTTCTTCCAGAAACTGCTTGATTCCGACAAGGTCAAGCAACGAGAAGCGCTTGGCAGGATCGTAGTCGATGAAGAGGTCGATATCGCTCGACAATTCGGCCTCGCTGCGTGCTGTGGAACCGAAAAGATACAGCGCGGTCGCACCCATACCCTTCATGGTATCGGCATGCTGTAGAAGTTTTTCGAGGGCGTCGGTCCTGTTCATTGCGCCAGTCTACAGCAATCGACGGCCGCCATCCACTTTCATTCGTTGAGCCGACGGGCATTGCCTGATCAGTTTTGAACCAAAGCCTGACCCGGGAAAACGGTCGCCGAAAGGCAGTAGGGGACTTTGAGACCCATGCGCGATGCAATATAGAAAACCCATGAACGTTGCGAGCCCCATCCTAGCAGAAAAATCCATTGGCCATACGGTCTGTCCGCATGACTGTCCGTCGGCTTGCGCGCTGGATGTGGATATCCAGCCGGATGGGCGGATCGGCCGGGTGCGCGGTTGCGAGCGCCAACACCTATACGGCCGGCGTCATCTGCGCCAAGGTGGCGCGCTATTCCGAGCGGATCTATCACCCCGGACGGCTGATGGTTCCGCAGCGCCGTGTCGGCCGCAAGGGCGAGGGTGGCTGGCAGGAGGTTTCCTGGGAAGCAGCGCTCGACGAGATCGCCGATGCCTTCGTCAAGGCCGAGCAGGCCCACGGCTCGGAAGCGGTCTGGCCGTATTTCTATGCGGGAACCATGGGCCAGGTGCAGCGCGATTCGATCGACCGCCTGCGGCATGCCAAGCGCTATTCCGGTTTCTTCGGTTCGATCTGCACCAACATGGCCTGGACCGGCATGTCGATGGCGACCGGTTCGCTGCGCGGCCCCGATCCGCGCGAGATGGCGAAGTCCGATTGCGTGGTCATCTGGGGCACCAATGCGGTCTCGACCCAGGTCAACGTGATGACCCATGCGGTCAAGGCGCGCAAGGAGCGCGGTGCGAAGATTGTCGTCATCGACATCTACGATAACCCGACCATCAAACAGGCCGATATGGGCCTGATCCTGAAGCCCGGCACGGATGCGGCACTCGCCTGCGCCGTCATGCACATCGCCTTTCGCGATGGCTATGCCGACCGGGCCTACATGGAAAGATATGCCGATGACCCGGCGGGTCTGGAGGCGCATCTGCAGACGCGCGGCCCGGACTGGGCGTCTGCCATCACCGGCCTGTCGGTTGAAGAGATCGAGGCCTTCGCAAAGCTCGTCGGCACCACGCCCAAAACCTACTTCCGGCTCGGCTACGGCTTTACCCGCCAGCGCAACGGTGCCGTCGCCATCCATGCGGCGGCCTCGATCCCGACCGTGCTCGGCAGCTGGAAGCACGAGGGCGGCGGCGCGTTCCATTCCAACAACGATATCTTCCGCTTCGACAAGCGCGAACTGATGGGCACGGCAATGCTGGATCCGGATATCCGCATGCTCGACCAGTCGCAGATCGGCCGCGTGCTGACCGGCGATGCGGATGCGCTGCGCCATCGCGGTCCGGTGACGGCGATGCTGATCCAGAACACCAATCCGGTCAACGTCACGCCCGAGCAGAGGCTTGTGAAGCGCGGTTTCCTGCGCGACGACCTGTTTGTCGCCGTGCACGAGCATTTCATGACCGATACGGCAAAACTCGCCGATATCGTGCTGCCGGCCACCATGTTCCTCGAGCATGACGACCTCTATCGCGGCGGCGGCCACCAGCACATCCTGCTCGGACCGAAGGTCGTCGAGCCGCCATCGACGGTGCGCAGCAATCTCTTCGTCATCGATGAACTGGCCAAGCGCCTCGGCATTGCCGACAGGCCGGGCTTCGGGCTCAGCGAGCGCGAGCATATCGACCATATTCTCGTTCACTACGGCATCGGCTTCGACCAACTCAAAGAGGACAAATGGCTGGACGTGCAGCCGGATTTCGACACCGCGCATTTCACCCATGGCTTCGGTCACCCGGACGGAAAATTCCGTTTCAAGGCCGACTGGACCGGCACGCCGGCGCCCAACCGGCCGCCGAAATCGATGGGTGCACAGGGACCGTTCGGCGATCTGCCGGAATTCCCCGATCATGTCGATCTGATCGAGGTTGCGGATGCGGCGCATCCCTTCCGGCTTGCAACCTCGCCGGCGCGCTCCTTCCTGAATTCGACCTTTGCCGAAACCCCGTCTTCCGTAACCAAGGAAGGCCGACCGGCCCTGATGGTGAACGCCGAGGATGCAATCGCGCTCGGGATCGCGGACGGCGACGTCGTGCGGATCGGCAATCTGCGCGGCGATATCCGCCTGCATGCAACGATCGGCGGCGGCACGCGACGCGGGGTGTTGATCGCCGAGGGGCTCTGGCCGAACGATGCCCATCTCGACGGCGAGGGCATCAATGTGCTGACCGGTGCCGACGCGGCCGCCCCCTATGGCGGGGCAGCCTTTCACGACAACCGCGTCTGGCTGCGCAAGGATTGAGAATGACGAAATTCAAGGATGCCAAGGTCGAAATCCTCAAGGACGAGACCCTGTCGAAAAACTGGTACCACCTGCGCAACGTCACCTTCAACTATACCGGGTCGAACGGTGCGACGAAAAAGTTGAAGCGCGAGGTCTATGACCGCGGCAATGGCGCAACCATCCTGCTCTACGATCCAAGGCGCGAAAGTGTGATCCTTGTGCGCCAGTTCCGCATGCCGGTGCACCTGAACGGCCATTCCGGCTGGCTGCTGGAAACACCCGCCGGCCTTCTCGATGGCGACCATCCGGCCGAGGCCATCCGCCGCGAGGTGATGGAAGAAACCGGCTATCTGGTCACGGACGTCCGGCCGCTTTTCCAAGCCTTCATGTCGCCCGGAGCCGTGACTGAGACCATTCACTTCTTCGCCGCCCTTATCGATGCGACCAAGCGCGTCGAAGAAGGCGGCGGTGCGGCGCATGAGGATGAGGATATCGAGGTCATCGAGGTGAAGCTGTCGGAAGCAATGGCGATGATCGAAACCGGCGCCATCTGCGACGCCAAGACGATCATGCTTCTGCAATGGGCGATGCTGAACCGGGAAAAACTGACAGAGCTTAAAACTTCCCCTTCAGTCCGAGACTGACCGAGGCGGTGGAGAATTTCGCGCCCGCAGTATCCTGGAACTCGGCAGACGCGCCGGTCGTGGTGTCGCGGACGTGCGTGTCGCCGGTGCCGAAATCCGTCACCTCCAAAGCACCGTTGGCGTAGAGCGAGATGTTTGGCGTCAGGTTGTAGGCAATGGCAGCATTGGCACCGTAAACGGCGGCGAGATCAAAACTGTCGGTGAAGCGCGTGTCGCGCAACCAGTGATCGTCCGGCGCCTTCGCGCGGATCAGCGCACCGGCCTCCAGGCCACCTGAGAGTGTCCAGTCTCCCATCGTCTGGGATCCTCGCACATTGGCGTAGGCAACCGGCATTTTCTGGCGGTAGGTGATGACCTTTTCGCCATCGTTGAAATCGCCGATCGTGTCGCGCAAGTCATTCGTGCTGTAGATGTAAGAGCCGCCATAGCCGGACCATTGCACCTCGCTGTAGCGCCCACCGAGACCAAGGCTGACGAAGCGGCCATTGTCGTTGACGAATGTGCGGTTGAGTTCCAAGCTGCCGCTATAGTAATGGTCGAGGCGGGTATCGTCGTGGACGGAGCGATGGCTCCAGTCGTTGTCCGATTGTCCGGTCGCATAGGGAGCGATCCAGTCGTAGTCCGTCATATGTCCATCGCCATTCATGCCGGTCTTGCCTTCTGCACGGACAGACCAGTCTGGAGCGACCTCGATGCTCAAAGAGCCACGTAGAAGCGTGACGCCTTTGGATTCCCAATCAAGACGGCTGGTCGTGCTGCCGCCGTTGAAGACACTCTCTTCGGCATAGATATTGGCAAGCCCGGCATCAAAGGTCATCGATACAGGCCCCTCGGTGACGGGGCTATAGAAATCACCGGCTTGTGCGGTGGTGGCGCAGACGATGGCGGCGCCAGTGACAAGGCTGGAGAGAAGCTTCATGACCAATTCCCGAAGACCGGCAAAGGCTGGAGCCGGAGATGAAATGTTTCACCAATTTCGTCGGGTATGGTAAATTTTCAGTGTATTTCCGGTATTCGTCTGAACGTTTCTGCGACTTTAGAGTGTGCTTGTATTCAAGGTGCCAAGTTAACCGCGAACCGTCCCGCCGCCTTCCATCCGCACTCTGCCGTCGGCGACCTGCCGCAGGGCCTGTGGATAGAGCAGATGTTCGACGCGCAGTACCCGGGCGGCGAGCGTCTCTGCGGTGTCGTCGCTCAGGACAGGCACGGTGCCCTGCAAAACGACGGGGCCTTCATCCATGCCTTCGGTGACGAAGTGCACCGTGCAGCCGGCTTCGCTCATGCCGGCATCGATCGCGCGCTGATGCGTGTGCAGTCCGGGAAACAGCGGCAGCAGCGACGGGTGGATGTTGAGGATGCGGCCCTCGTAGCGGCTGATGAAGGTACCGCTCAGAAGTCGCATATAGCCGGCAAGGCAGAGAATGTCGGGGGAGAGGCGCTCAAGCTCGGCCAGAATGGCGGCCTCATGCGCGTCCTTGCTGGCATAGTCCCTGCGCTGGAAGGCGAATGTGGGAATGCCCAGCGCCTGCGCCTTGGCAAGCCCGCCGGCATCGGCCTTGTCGGAAAACACTGCGACGATTTCTGCCGGGTAGTCGGCAGCCTGGGTTGCGCGCGCCAGCGCCAGCATGTTCGAGCCGCCGCCGGATATGAAGGCGACGACGCGCTTTTTTGCCGGAGCAGACGTCATAGGGCAAGCGTGCCCTTGTAGATCGTGCCGGCTGCACCCTCGTCGCGCGCGACCATGCGGCCAAGTGCAAAGACGGTTTCGCCTTCCGCGACAAGCGCTGCTGTCACCTTGTCGGCATCCGCAGCGGAAACGACGGCGATCATGCCGACGCCGCAATTGAACGTGCGCAGCATCTCGGTAGCTGCCACGCCGCCGGTCCTGGCGAGCCAGGAGAACACGGCCGGCGCCTTGATGCTGTCGAGATCGATTTCGGCGGCGAGGTGCTTTGGCAGCACCCGCGGAATGTTTTCCGGAAAGCCGCCGCCGGTGATGTGCGCCAGCGCCTTGATCGCGCCGGTCTCGCGGATCGCCTTCAGCAGCGGCTTCACATAGATGCGCGTCGGGGTCATCAGGAGGTCGGCCAAGGTACCTTCGCCGAAAGGGGCGGGCGCGTCCCAGGCAAGACCCGAAAGCGAAACGATCTTGCGAACCAGTGAATAGCCGTTGGAATGCACGCCGGACGAGGCGAGGCCGAGGATGACGTCGCCTTCGGCGATATCGCCCGCCGGCAGCAACTGTCCGCGTTCGGCCGCACCGACGGCAAAGCCGGCAAGGTCATAGTCGCCACCGGCATACATGCCGGGCATTTCGGCCGTTTCGCCACCGATCAGCGCACAGCCTGCCTCGCGGCAGCCGGCCGCAATACCGCCGACAATGGCGGCACCCTGGTCCGGATCGAGCTTGCCGGTGGCAAAATAGTCGAGGAAGAACAGCGGCTCGGCACCCTGCACGACGAGGTCGTTGACGCACATGGCGACGAGATCGATGCCGACGGTATCGTGTTTGTTGGCATCGATGGCGATCTTGAGCTTGGTGCCGACGCCGTCATTGGCAGCGACCAGAACCGGATCGGTGAAACCGGCGGCCTTCAGGTCGAAAAGGCCGCCAAAACCGCCGATCTCGCCATCGGCGCCGGGGCGGCGGGTCGAGCGCACATGCGGCTTGATCTTCTCGACCAGCAGATTTCCGGCGTCGATGTCCACACCCGCATCGCTGTAGGTCAGACCGTTCTTTTCCGACTGGCTCATCGCACGTTCTCCGCTGGCTCGTCACGTTGCGGATGCGATTGGCATGATGAGGGGGGAAGTGCAAGCATCTTACCGGCAGGATTGCCGCTTTTTCACCGCTTTGCTGCTGTTCTTCAGCAGGATGGACACGGGACGGGGCGATTTGGTCGGCATCTGCAGGCTGCAGGCTTGACCAGTCTTGCAGGTGCATCCTATCTGCGTTGAAACACGACCATCCGGCAGGGTCGCGCGCATGGCGCCCATCGGAAAGGCAAGGAGCTGACGATGCCAATCCAAATCAATCCGGCCAGCCTCTGGCGACAGGTGATGTTCTGGCTCCTCGCTTTGGCCGTGTTCGTGATTTTCCTGCTCGTCTTCAGCTCGATCCTGTTGCCGTTCATTGCCGGCATGGCGCTCGCCTATTTTCTCGATCCGGTCGCCGACTGGCTGGAGCGCCGGGGGCTCAGCCGAATGTGGGCAACCGTGGTCATTCTGATCGGTTTCGTCGTCGTTTTTGCCCTGTCGCTGATGATCGTCATTCCGCTGATTGCCAGCCAGGCGGCCGATTTCATCGAGAAAATGCCTGGATATATCACCAAGCTGCAGGAACTTCTGACCAATGCGCAATCCTCGCTCGTGCCGAACTGGATCAGCAGCCAGATGGGCCAGATCAAGGAGAACTCAGCCAAGCTTCTGGAGCAGGGGGCCGGCTTCCTCGGCACGCTGTTCCAGCAGTTGTGGAATTCGGGCATGGCGCTGCTCGACATAATTTCGCTGTTTATCGTCACTCCGGTCGTGGCATTCTATTTGCTGCTGGACTGGGACCGCATGGTCGCCAAGGTCGACAGCTGGATCCCGCGCCCGCAATTGGCGACCGTTCGCCAGATCGCCCGTGACATGGATACGACCATTGCCGGCTTCGTGCGCGGGCAGGGCTCGCTCTGCATCATCCTGGGACTGTACTACGGTATTGGCCTGTCCCTGGTCGGCCTGAATTTCGGCCTCCTGATCGGCCTGTTCAGCGGCCTGATCAGCTTCATTCCCTATGTCGGATCGATGATCGGCCTGGTGCTGGCGCTCGGCATCGCGCTCGTGCAGTTCTGGCCGGATTACACGTCGATTATCATTGTGCTGGTGATCTTCTTCAGTGGCCAGTTTCTCGAGGGCAATATTCTGCAGCCCCGCCTGGTTGGCAAAAGCGTCGGGCTGCATCCCGTCTGGCTGATGTTCGCGCTGCTTGCCTTCGGCGCATTGTTCGGCTTCGTCGGCCTTCTGGTCGCCGTCCCGGCCGCTGCTGCGCTGGGGGTGCTGGTGCGCTTTGCGCTTGGACGGTATCTCGAAAGCGATCTCTATCACGGCCATTCGACGCTGCTTGCGCCGGCGGCACCAAAAACGCTGATCGCCTCGACGGGAGAGCCGATGAAAAAGCCGGATGGTACGGCATAAGCGCCATGAAGCCAGTCTCCGAACAATTGCCGCTCGCCTTCGAACACGACCCCGCCATCGGCCGCGATGATCTTCTGATCTCCGATCCGCTGAGCGCCGCCGTCTCGATCGTCGATACATGGCCGCATTGGCCGTCGCCGGTCGTCATCCTTGCCGGTCCTGTCGGTTCGGGGAAATCGCATCTGGCGAGCATCTGGCGGGAAAAGAGCGGCGCTGTGCCCATTCACCCGGACATGGGCAGTGATGCTGCCGATATCGCCGCCCGCCATCCTGTTCTGTTCGAGGATGCCGATCGGCGCGGGCTTTGACGATCAGGCACTGTTCCATGTTATCAACAGCGTGCGTGAAAACGGCACCGGCCTGTTGATGACCACACGGCTATGGCCGATGTCCTGGCCGGTGGAACTGGCGGATCTGCGCTCACGGCTCAAGGCCGCAACGGTTGTCGAGATCGGCGAGCCGGACGACGAGCTTCTGGCGCTGGTCCTGGTCAAGCTGTTCTCGGACCGGCAACTGACGGTCGACGAAAAGCTGATCGGCTATATTGTCACCCGCATGGAGCGCTCGCTGGACGCAGCGCAGACCATCGTGGAAAAGCTGGACCGGCTGGCGCTTTCGCGCCGAACGCGGATCAGCCGGGGACTGGCGCTGGAAGTGCTCACCGAACTGGGAAATGCGCGCGACGCCGATTGACTGTCATTGTTCTGTGGTCAAACTGCGCTAGCGCAGGCTGAATGAGGGATGGACGGGATGGACATGGACAACGCAACTTCGGATATTTCCGCGACGCAGGCGCTGGCAGCAGAGACAAATGACCTGCGCTCCAGCCCGGATCGGTTCATCAATCGTGAATTTTCCTGGCTGCAGTTCAATCGCCGCGTGCTCGAAGAAACGCTCAACACCGCCCATCCGCTGCTGGAGCGCGTTCGCTTCCTGTCGATTTCCGCCAGCCAATCTCGACGAATTCTTCATGGTGCGTGTCGCCGGCCTCGAAGGCCAGGTGCGCCAGGGCATCGTCATGAGCAGCCCCGATGGCAAGACGCCGGCCGAGCAGCTGGAAGAAATCCTCAAGGAAATCGACAATCTGCAGATGGAGCAGCAGGCGTCGCTGGCCGTGCTGCAGCAATATCTTGCCAAGGAAGACATCCTGATCGTCCGGCCGGCCGCGCTCTCCGCCGAGGACAAGGTTTGGCTCGCCACCGAATTCGATCAGTCGATCTTTCCGGTCCTGACGCCGCTCTCCATCGATCCGGCGCATCCGTTTCCGTTCATTCCCAATCTCGGCTTCTCCATGGGCCTGCAACTGATCAGCAAGCAGCGGCCGCGAGCCGATGACGGCGCTGCTGCGCCTGCCGGTCGCGCTTGATCGCTTCATCCGGCTGCCCGATCGCGAAAGCACGTCATCCGCTACATCACGCTGGAAGACGTCGTCTCGCTGTTCATCGGCCGGCTGTTCCCGGGCTACGAGGTGCAGGGTTCAGGCACGTTCCGCATCATCCGCGACAGCGATATCGAAGTCGAGGAAGAGGCCGAAGACCTGGTGCGCTTCTTCGAGACGGCGCTGAAGCGCCGCCGCCGCGGTTCGGTGATCCGCATCGAGATCGATTCGGAAATGCCGCAGTCGCTGCGCAAGTTCGTCGTGCAGGAACTCGACGTGCCGGAAAACCGCGTTGCCGTTCTGCCCGGTCTGCTGGCGCTCGATACCATGTCGCGAGATCGTCAAGGCGCCGCGCGACGACCTGCGGTTCGAGCCCTACAATGCGCGATTTCCCGAACGCGTCCGCGAACATGCCGGCGACTGCCTCGCCGCCATCCGCGAAAAGGACATGGTGGTCCACCATCCTTACGAATCTTTCGACGTGGTGGTCCAGTTCCTGCTCCAGGCTGCGCGCGATCCGGATGTCGTGGCGATCAAGCAGACGCTTTACCGCACGTCCAATGACAGCCCGATCGTGCGCGCCCTGATCGATGCCGCCGAGGCCGGGAAAGTCGGTGACGGCGCTGGTCGAGCTCAAGGCCCGCTTTGACGAGGAAGCCAATATCCGCTGGGCGCGCGATCTGGAACGTGCCGGCGTGCAGGTCGTGTTCGGCTTCATCGAATTGAAGACCCATGCGAAGATGTCGATGGTCGTGCGCCGCGAAGATGGCAAGCTGCGGACCTACTGCCACCTCGGCACCGGCAACTATCACCCGATCACCGCCAAGATCTATACCGACCTGTCCTTCTTCACCTGCAATCCGACGATCGCCCATGACATGGCGAATATCTTCAATTTCATCACCGGTTATGGCGAGCCGGAAGAAGGCATGAAGCTCGCGATCTCGCCCAACACGCTGCGTCCGCGCATCCTGCGCCATATCGAGCGAGGAGATCGAACATGCCAAGGCAAGGCGCGCCGGCCGCCATCTGGATGAAGATGAATTCGCTGGTCGATCCTGAAATCATCGACGCGCTCTATGCCGCCAGCGCGCGCCGGCGTCGAGATCGAACTGGTCATCCGCGGCATCTGCTGCCTGCGGCCGCAGGTTCCCGGCCTGTCCGACAATATCCGCGTCAAATCGATCGTCGGGCGCTTCCTCGAACACAGCCGGATCTTCTGCTTTGGCAATGGCCATGGGCTTCCGTCGGAGAAGGCGCTTGTCTATATCGGCTCCGCCGACATGATGCCGCGCAATCTGGACCGGCGTGTTGAGACACTGGTGCCGCTCATCAACCAGACTGTGCACGAACAGGTGCTGTCGCAGATCATGCTGGGCAATCTCATCGACAACCAGCAAAGCTACGAGATCCTGCCCGACGGTACGTCGCGGCGCATGGAAGTCGCAGCGAAGGCGAGGAACCGTTCAATGCGCAGCATTATTTCATGACCAATCCGAGCCTGTCGGGGCGAGGCGAGGCCTTGAAGTCCAGCGCGCCGAAGCTGATTGCCGGCTGGAATCACGGCCGCAAACGATAAACTGGATATGATTGCTGGAATGGCATGGTAGAATCAGAAGCGCAGGGGCGGCTGCCTGGCATCGCCCCGGTCTCGGTCATCGATATCGGATCGAACTCCATTCGTCTCGTGATCTATGAGGGGCTAAGCCGCGTGCCCGCGGTGCTTTTCAACGAAAAAGTCATGTGCGGGCTCGGCAAGGGCATCGCGCCACTGGTCGCATGGATGCTGAAAGCGTCGAGCGGGCGCTGAAGGCGCTCTATCGCTTCAAGGCGCTGTCGACGCAGGCGCGCGCATCGACCGTCTATCGTCCTGGCGACGGCAGCGGCGCGCGATGCGTCGAACGGTCCCGATTTCATCCGCCGTGCCGAAATCATCCTCGGTCGCAGAAAGTCCGCGTGCTGACGGGCGAGGAGGAGGCCTATTTCTCCGCCCTTGGCATTGTCAGCGGCTATCATGATCCGGACGGCATCGTCGGCGATCTCGGCGGCGGTTCGCTCGAACTGATCGACGTTCGCCGGACGCGTGATCGGCAAGGGCGTGACCCTGCCGCTCGGCGGCATCCGCCTGTCCGAACATGCCCAAGGGCTCGATCGTCAAGGCGCGCTCACATGTGCGCCGTTACATGCGCGACGTCGCCGTCTCTGAAGAATGCGGCAGGGCGCACATTCTATGCCGTCGGCGGCACCTGGCGATCGATCGCCAAGCTGCATATGGAACTGCGCGACTATCCGCTGCACATGATGCAGGGCTACGAAATTTCCTTCGAGGAGACGATGGCGTTCCTGGACGAGGTGATCGAGCCCAAGGACACCAAGGCACCGGCCTATGCGGCGATCTCCAAGAGCCGCCGAAACCTGCTGCCGTTCGGCGCCATCGCGATGCAGGAAGTCATCGCCTTGATGAAGCCGGCACGCATATCGTTTTCGGCGCTCGGTGTGCGCGAGGGCTACCTGTTTTCGCTGCTGTCCGATCAGGAAAGAAGTCGTGATCCGCTGCTGACCGCTGCCGGCGAACTGGCGATCCTGCGCGCCCGGTCGCCCGAGCACGCCCGCGAACTCGCCGACTGGACCGGTCGTATGGTGCTCCTTCTTCGGTATCACCGAGACGGAGGAGGAAAGCCGCTACCGGCAGGCGGCCTGTCTGCTGGCCGATATCAGCTGGCGCGCGCATCCGGATTACCGCGGCCTGCAGGCGCTGAACATCATCGCCCACAGCACCTTCTCCGGCATCACCCATGCCGGTCGTGCCTATATCGCGCTGGCCAATTACTACCGGTTCGAGGGCCTGCACGATGACGGTGCGACGGGGCCGCTGACCGGGATCACGACGCCGCGCCTGCTTGAACTTGCCAAGCTGATTGGCGGCCTGCTGCGTGTGGTCTATCTCTTCTCCGCATCCATGCCCGGCGTCGTGCGCAACCTGCGCATCCGGCCGGCGGAAAATGCAGAGCTTGACCTGGAATTTTTGGTTCCAGCCGCCTACAGCGATTTTGCCGGCGAGCGGCTCGACGGCCGTTTGCAGCAACTGTCAAAGCTCACCGGCAAGAAGATTGCCTTCGTTTTCGAACAGTAAGTCAGCCTGGCGATGTTGTCGGCGGGTCGCTATTCCGCCGCGAGCGGCTGCGCCTGCAGGGGCTTGCGCAAGACATTGCTGCGCTTCGTCAAGGACAGGATGCCAACGGTCTGGCCGCGACCCTTGACGGCATGTTCCCCCAGATCCTCCATCTGGATCGTATCGGGCAGGGTGAGATGGTGGGCGAGCTCGGCCGAGATCAGCACGGTGCGATCGAGAACCTTGCACAGGCCCTCCAGCCGTGACGTGGTGTTCACCGTGTCGCCGAAATAGGTGATCTTGTGATGATCGACGCCGATTTCCGCGGTGATGATCACGCCGCCATGCAGAGCGGCGCGCAGGCGCGGCACCTGGCCGAAATTTTTCCGCCAGACGTCGGCATTGGCTTCGATCTCGTCCAGAATGTCGAAGATGCAGTGGATGCAGCGTGCTTGGCGAATGCCCCGGTGAAGCGGCCAGGTAACGATCGCGGCGTCTCCGACATAGTCGTCGATCGAGCCGAGGTGGCGCCGCACCGGTTCGGCGAAGGCTGAAAACAGGGCGTGGAGAAACTGTTGCGCCCGCAGGTCGCCATGGGTTTCTGCAAAGGCGGTCGAATCGGCAAGATCGATGAACAGGAAGACGCGTTCTTCCTCGACTGGCGTGCGGTAACGGCTGATCAGCATGCTGGTAAAAACGTCGCGACCGAGAAGATCACGAACCCGCAGGATAAAGATGATGATCGCGCAGACACCGAGCGCATAGAGAAAGACGTCGAAGGGAATGATCAGCACTTCCAGCCATGAGGTGGGGCGGATCAGGCCCAGGGACGACAGCAGGATCCCTGCGGCCGCAAAGCCGGCGCTCATGATGACTTCGTAGACGATGATCGATGCGAAGATGAAGGACAGCGTTGGCAGTTGTTCGATCCGCCGATGCAACGGCCTGAGCAGGACGCGGCGCTCGAAGGCAAGGATCGGCATGCCCGTGAACATCGCAAACAGCGCGCCGATGAAGATCGAGCTATCGGGATAGAACAGCATGCTGTAGATCGAGCCGCTCAGCGCCAGTCCGAAGGCGATCAGCAGCCAGTTCTGTGTTGGAGATATTTCCCGCATGACTTCCGCTTCGCCGTTATGACTGCCGGACAATCCGCCATGTGAACAAACCGGGTCAAGCGGTTTTCGCAGATTGAACGATCACCTGTCCGCGAGCAGCGTCAGTCGGTTGGTCCCGCTTAAAGTTCGACCGCCTCGATCTTCTTGTCGATGAAGCGCAGGGCGACCTCGCCATTGATCAGCTTCAGCGCGGTATCGCCGAACAATTCGCGTCGCCAGCCCTTCAGGGCGCCGACATCGGCCTTGTCGCCTTCGGCTGCAATGCGCTCGAGATCGTCGCGTATTGGCAACGATCTTGGCCGCGACCCCCTGCTTTTCGGCGATCAGCTTCAAAAGCACCTTGAGCATTTCGATGGCCGCAGCAGCGCCTTCCGGAGACTGGTTCTGGCGCGGCAGGCGCGGCATCTCGTTCTTTGGAATGTCGAGGGCTGCATTGACGGCCTCCGTGATCGCAACCCCGGCCGCGGAGCGTTCCCATCCCTTGGGGATGGTGCGCAGGCGGGCCAGCGCGTCGGCGTCCTTCGGCTGCTGCTGGGCGATCTCGTAGAGCGCGTCGTCCTTGAGGATGCGGCCGCGCGGAACGTTGCGGCCGCGCGCCTCGCGCTCCCGCCAGGCGGCTATTTTTTGCAGTACCGCCAGTTCCTGCGGCTTTTTCAGGCGCATCTTGAGGCGCTGCCAGGCATCGTCAGGATGAATGTCGTAGGTTTCCTTGGCCTCCAGAACGGCCATTTCCTCGGTCAGCCAGAGCGAGCGGCCTTCGCGCTCAAGCTCGGCTTTCAGATGCAGGTAGACATCGCGCAGATGGGTGACGTCGGCCAGCGCGTAGTCCAGCTGTTTCTCCGTCAGCGGTCGCCGGCTCCAGTCGGTGAAGCGCGACGACTTGTCGATGTGCTCGCCCTTGATGCGGCTGACCAGCTGGTCATAGGAGACGCTGTCACCGAAGCCGCAGACCATTGCGGCAACCTGCGTATCGAAGATCGGATGCGGAATGAGGTTGCCGAGATTGTAGATGATCTCGATATCCTGGCGCGCCGCGTGGAAAACCTTGACGACGTCGGTATTGGCCATCAGCTCGAAGAATGGCGCGAGATCGAGACCCTTCGCCAAGGGGTCGATGATCACGGCAATATCCGGCCCCGCCATCTGGATCAGGCAAAGCTGGGGCCAGAAGGTGGTTTCGCGCAGGAATTCCGTGTCGATCGTCAGATAAGGCGCCGTCGCGAGCGTTTTGCAGGCGGCAGCCAGTTCGGCGGTTGTCTCAATCATCAAACTTCAATCACTATGGCGAAAATGCGGCGTTGAACGAGGCTTCCGATGTAACCCTTCAAAGCCGCCGTCACAATCGAAAAACTCAAGCCACGCGGAAATATCCGGTCATGCCGGTCTTCTGGTGTTCGATGATGTGGCAATGCAGGACCCAGTCGCCGATGTTGTCGGCAACCAGCCCGAGTTCGGCCTGCTCGTCCGGCAAAAGCAGGATGGTGTCGGTGGGCGGCGGCAGGATCGTCCGCTTGTTGGAACTGAGGATGCGGAAGCTCATGCCGTGCAGATGGATGGGGTGGGCATGCGGGGTACGGTTTGCGACCTGCAGCACATAGCTTTTGCCGAGCTTCAGTTCGGCAAGCGGCGATATCGGATCGGGTGTGTCGCCTGGCCACGGCACCTTGTTGATCGCCCAGAAGGTATAGCCCAGCGTTCCGCAGAGGCTGGGCGAGGGCGCATGTTCGGCCGTGGCTGTGAAGTCGAGCGGGATACGCTGCGCATCCGACAGGTCCGCCTCGGCAATCGGATTGGCGGGAAGTGGCGTGACGTCGCGAAGATCGCGCTTGAGCGACGCCCCGGTCGAACGGAAGCTTGCGATCGTCCAGGGATTGCTGCCGCGGATATTGCGCAGCGTCACCGTCGCTCCCTCGGTATCGGGCATGCGCAGCACGAGATCGACACGCTGGCCGGGTCCGAGATCCAGCAGATCGAGCGGGAAGGGGGCATCGACCGGATTGGCATCGAGCGCGATGACCATGGCGGCTGCGCCTTCCAGCGCAAGCGTATAGATCCGGGTCACGTCGGTTGCGGCGATGCGCAGCCGCACGAGGCCGCCGGCCGGAGCGTCATATTCTGGCTCGCGCTGCCAGTTTGCCGTCCGCACCGTGCCGTAGGTTCCGCCGCGGGCCGCGTCGCGCGGCTTGAACGGCGCGATGAAGGCGCCGCCGGCACCCAGCCGCCAGTCACGCAGGTTGAGCACGATCTCGGCGTCGAACACGGGATCATCCGGGTTTTCGACAACGATCATGCCGGTGAGGCCATGCCCCATCTGCGTCAGCGTGTTGCAATGCGGGTGATACCAGAACGTGCCGGCATCCGGCGGCGTGAAGGCATAGTCGAAACCGTCGCCCGGATAGACATAAGGTTGCGTCAGTTCCGGAACGCCGTCCATGGCATTGGGGACGCGCAGCCCGTGCCAATGCACGGTCGTCGGCTCGTCCAGCCCATTGAGCAGGCGCGTGGAAAACGGCTGTCCCCGGGTCATGCGCAGGACCGGCGGCATGCCGGTGGCCGCCGTGTCGCCCGCCGCATAGCTCATGACATCAGGCGTGATACCGTCGGCGGCGATTTGGATATCGGTGAACTGTGCCTTGAGAAGCGGCATTTCCGCAGTCTTGAGCTGCGCACGCGCGGCAAATCCGGCGCCGACGGCAAAGGAGGCAGCAGCTGCGGCTGAGCCTTTGAGCAAAGTGCGGCGGGTCAGGATCGACATGGACAGGCTTCCCGATTCAACAACAAGCGGCGTGCCGAGCTTTAAACTTGATCACGCTATTCAGCAATTGGCTGGATTGCGCATCTTGCCGCAGTCCTCCGACCCTTGGCCTCAGACGTCTTTCCGGTCTTCCGGGGCGGCAGCCAGCTTGTTGAAGAAGGATGACGTCCGCAGCAGATTGCGGAAGCGCATGCGCCGCTCACCGGCCGGTACGCCGTTGCGGGCCGCCATCCGCTGGACGGTGTAGAGCATGAAGGCGGCAAGCACGGCGGCGGTATAGATGAACAGCGCCTGCGGCCCGAACAAATCGAGCATGACGGAGGCAAACAGCGGCCCGATGATGGCACCGAGCGACCAGAAGAACAGCATGCCGGCGGACACCAGCGCGTGCTGTCCTTCCGCCGCATGGTCGTTGGCGTGCGCCGAGCAGAGCGAATAGAGCGGCATGGCAAAGGCGCCGAAGATGAAGATGCCGATGAAATTCGCCCATTCGTCGCTGCCGGCAAAAAACGCCAGATAAAGCCCGGCCAGCAGGGAGCCGAGCGTGGCCAGCAGGATGATGACACGCCTGTCGAAGCGGTCGGAATAAAGGCCCAGCGGATATTGCAGCACGACGCCGCCGATGATGCCGACGCTCATGAAGGTGGCGATTGCGGTGATCGACAGGCCGATGCCGTCGGCATAGATCGGCCCGAGCGAACGGAAGGTGGAATTGGTCAGTCCGACGACGATGCAGCCGATGGTCGCCAGCGGCGAGATGTTCCACAAAGCCTTGATGTCGAACTTGATCGCTTCCGGTGCGCCGGGGCTGGAGCGATCGGCAAAGGAAATCGGAACCAGCGACAGCGACAGCGCCATGGCGGTAATGGCAAACAGCTGAAAGCCGTCGATACCGACTGTCGGGATCAGATATTGCGCAGCCGTCACCGAGCCGAGATCGACGAGCCTGTAGATGGAGAGCGTTCGTGCGCGGTTGTCATTGGTGACCCGGGCGTTCAGCCAGCTTTCGACCGTTGCAAACAGGCTGGCGAAACAGATGCCGGCGACCAGCCGCATCAGGAACCAGAACCACGGATCGATGAACAGCACCATGGCGATGGCCGCTGCCGACGCGATGGCCGCCATGGCCGAGAAGGTCCTGATATGCCCGATCGAACGCAGGATGCGGGTGACATAGATGCAGCCGATGGCAAAGCCGATATTGTAGCCGGTGCCGACCAGGCCGATCAGCGAGGTCGAAAAACCCTCCTGCAAGGCGCGCAGCGAGATATAGGTTCCCTGCAGCCCGTTGCCGCCGATCAGGATGCCCGCGGTGATAAGGAGAGGGATGAGGGGGCGGATCTGGGACATTGGCTGGGTATTCCAAACGGACGCGACTCGATGCCTGCGTGCCGAGACCCATCAATAGACGGAGCGGATCGGCAAAAACAGTCACGAAAATTGATGGTCTGTTCAGCGCCTTGCATGAATGGCAGGCTTCCAAGATGCCTCGCCGGGACGCTTTGATGCGCGGGCATGATTGCGCGCGCACAGCGCAAGCCTTGACAAATCGACCTCACCATGCGCTTTTCCGCCCGATTTTGACACTGCCGTTGCGCGCGTTTCGCTGCGAGCCGGCCCGCACTTCCAGGATTTGACCATGCACCGTTACCGCAGCCACACCTGTGCCGCTCTTCGCAAGACCGACGTCGGCCAGACCGTCCGCCTTTCCGGCTGGGTTCACCGCGTCCGCGACCATGGCGGCCTGCTGTTCATCGACCTTCGCGACCATTACGGCATGACGCAGGTCGTCGTCGATCCCGACTCACCGGCCTTCAAGACGGCTGAAACCGTGCGCGGCGAATGGGTCATCCGCATCGACGGCACCGTCAAGGCCCGCTCCGACGAGACCATCAACAAGCACGATGGCGACCGGCGAGATCGAGCTTTACGCGCAGGAGATCGAAGTCCTGTCGGCGGCCAAGGAACTGCCGCTGCCGGTGTTCGGCGAGCCCGACTATCCCGAAGACGTCCGCCTGAAGTACCGCTTCCTCGACCTGCGCCGCGAAACGCTGCACAAGAACATCGTCAAGCGCACGCCAGATCATCGCCGACATGCGCCTGCGCATGAACTCGGCCGGGTTTGCCGAATATTCGACGCCGATCCTGACGGCCTCGTCGCCGGAAGGCGCGCGCGACTTCCTCGTGCCAGCCGCATTCATCCCGGCACGTTCTTCGCCCTGCCGCAGGCGCCGCAGCAGTACAAGCAGCTGCTGATGGTGGCCGGTTTCGACCGCTACTTCCAGATCGCGCCGTGCTTCCGCGACGAAGACCCGCGCGCCGACCGCCTGCCGGGCGAATTCTACCAGCTCGACCTCGAAATGAGCTTCGTCACCCAGGAAGACGTCTGGGACACGATGGGCCCGCTGATGACCGGCGTGTTCGAGCAGTTTGCCGAGGGCAAGCCGGTCACCAAGGAATGGCCGCGCATTCCTTATGATCGAGGCGATCCGCAAATACGGCTCCGACAAGCCGGACCTGCGCAACCCGATCGAGATGGAGGCCGTCACCGAACATTTCGCCGGCTCCGGCTTCAAGGTGTTCGCCGGCATGATCGCGTCGAACCCGAAGGTCGAGGTCTGGGCGATCCCGGCCAAGACCGGTGGTTCGCGCGCCTTCTGCGACCGCATGAACGCCTGGGCGCAGTCGACCGGCCAGCCGGGCCTCGGCTACATCTTCTGGCGCAAGGAAGAAGACGGCAAGACCGCAGGCTCCGGCCCGCTGGCCAAGAACATCGGCGAAGAGCGCACCGAAGCGTTGCGCACCCAGCTTGGCCTTGAAGCCGGCGATGCCTGCTTCTTCGTCGCCGGCGATCCGTCCAAGTTCTACAAGTTTGCAGGCGAAGCCCGCACCCGGCCGGCGAGGATCTGAACCTCGTCGATCGCGACCGGTTCGAACTGTGCTGGATCATCGACTTCCCGTTCTACGAATGGAGCGAGGAAGACAAGAAGGTCGATTTCGCCCACAACCCGTTCTCGATGCCGCAGGGCGGCATGGAAGCGCTGGAGAACCAGGATCCGCTGACGATCAAGGCCTATCAGTATGACGCGGTCTGCAACGGCTTCGAAATCGCCTCCGGTTCGATCCGTAACCAGTCGCCGGAACTGATGGTCAAGGCCTTCGAACTGGTCGGCCTCAGCCAGACCGACGTGGAAGAGCGCTTCGGCGGCCTGTATCGCGCCTTCCAGTATGGTGCGCCTCCGCATGGCGGCTGCGCCTTCGGCATCGACCGCGTCGTCATGCTGCTGCGTCGGCGCCAAGAACCTGCGCGAGATCACGCTGTTCCCGATGAACCAGCAGGCGCAGGACCTGCTGATGAACGCCCCGGCGCCGGCCATGCCGAAGCAGCTTGCGCGAACTGTCGCTGCGGGTCGATCCCGCCGATGAAGAAAGACTGAAATCTGGTTTTCGCCCGGCTTGCCGGGCGAAACCTTATTCGGGCGGGCGGGAATTGACTGCCCCCGCACGCTCAACACCGTCCTGGCCGCATCTGCGGCCATTTTCGTTTCCACGATCGATGAATGACGGACGGCCGCGTTCCGCCCGTGCCGCCTTCAGGGTGTCGCTTCGTCCGGCAGGCTGCTGTCGACGAAAAACCATTGCTCGAAATGCGTCTTGATCACCGGTTCGATCACGGCGCTGAGGCGGGCCGCGTCCTCGGCAAGCTGTGCGTCGCTCGCCGGTCCTTCCGGCAGCCGGATGCTCGGCAGGAACTGCAGCGTGAAGCGGAAGTCATCGCCGCGCAGATTGTACCAGGGGCAGATCGTGGCACCGGTCATGCGCGCCATGCGCACGACAAGCCCGAGATTGCCCTCCAGATGCGGCTGTCGGCCGAAGAAGGGGCCGCGAATTTTTCCGCCGAATGCTTCGTCGCAGAAGGTCGAGACGACGCCGCCCTGCTTCAACAGCTTGATCGCCGGTCGCACGCCCTGCATGCCGGGTGGCAGGAAGCGAAGGCCCACGCTCTGGCGCACGCGCGCGGCAATCCAGGCTTTGGCCCGGCCGGCCGGTGGAACATACATGGCGTAGGGCTGAAGCTTGGCGCGGCGCATGACGATCGGGCCGATCTCCCAATTGCCCAGATGCATGCCGACCATGATGAGCGGCCCGACCTTTGCCGCCTCCAACACGATTTCCATATTGCGCACGGTGATCCGCTCCGGATGATGGGCGAGGCGGTTCAGACCGGAGAACTCCGTCATCAACCGGCCTTGCGCGGCGCAATAATCGTCGAACATCTGCACTTGGGCGGCTTCATCGGCGCCGGGGCGCAGGCGGTTCATCGTGTCGCGCGCGCGCGCCGCCGCGACCTTGTGATACCGCGGAATGGCATAGCGCCCGAGGGAGGCCCCAAGGCGGGAGGCGATATCCATCGGCATCAACCGCAAGCCGTAAAAGGTCGCCAGATGCGCCGTATTCCAGAGATTGTCGGTGATCCAGTAGCGGATGAAGGCGCGGCGCTGGGCTCCGCCGGCGAAGAGATCCTTCAATCGCGGTGCCGATGGTGCGATGAAGCGCCACGCCTTGCGCTTGGACGGTTGTGCTTCCGCTGGGTTTGGCCCGGTCACGCTTTGTCCTTCCGTCGCCGATGCAGCGTCACCGGCAGACCGCCGCGCGGCCGAAGCGTGAGGCGGCATTGCGGCTCCACCTTGTGGCCTTCCCGCACGCGCACCCTGAAATGCTGGGCGAGCGTCGCAAGGCACAGGATCGATTCCGACAGGCCGAACTGGAGGCCGGGGCAGACGCGCGGGCCGGCTGCAAACGGGATATAGCTGTAGGGCGTCGGCCGCTCGGCGCCCATGAAGCGCTCCGGCTTGAAATGATGCGGATCGGGAAACAGCGTATCCGTGCGATGCAAAAGCCATGGAACGATCATGATCAGCGCCGCCGGCTGCACTTTCACATGGGCAATCTCGTCGGCCATCGACGCCTGGCGCGCCAGGATCGGCACCGGCGGATAGAGCCGGAGGGTTTCCTCGATGATTGCCCGGCACCAGTTGAGATTGGGCACATCATCGATCGTCGGGGCGCGCGAGCCGCAGACCTCGTCGATTTCCGCATGCAGCGCCTCTTCCACCCAGGTGGCGGACGAGAGCAGATACCAGGCCCAGGCCAGCGTCGCTGCCGTCGTCTCGTGGCCGGCCATGAAGATGGTCGCCGCCTCGTTGCGCAGTGCCACGACGTCGAGCTTCAGCTCGGGGCTGCGCTGCTGTCGGCGGATCAAAAGGTCCACCATGGAATTGTTGTCGCCGTGACCTGCCAGATGATCCTCGATCACCTTGTCGATGATGCGGTGGATCTTCTTGACCGAGCGGCGCAGCGACGGCGTGCGCCAGACCGGCAACCCATCGTCGGCTCCGAGGAAATAGCCGAGATTCACCGAATCGATCAGCGACTGGTACTGGCTGAAGCCTTCCGTCACCGCATCGGCGCTGTCCTGGCCCAAATCATTGCCGAAGACGCTGCGCGAAATGATCTCCGCCGTCAGCCCGGCCATTTCATAGAGCACGTTCACCTCGGCGCCATCGCCGAGCGTTTCCCAGCGCTGCACCAGTTCGCCGGCGGTGCCGGTCATGATCGGGCCGAAGGACGGCACGCGGTTCTTGTGGACAATGTCGGAAACCAGCGGCCGGCGCTGCTTCCACGTCTCCTTGTCGGAAATGAACAGGCCGTCGCCCAGCAGATATTCCAGCGCCCGTCGCATCTGCGGCGATTTGCGTTCGTAATTGTCGTGCCGCTTGGCCACCACGTAGCGAATGAGTTCCGGCGAATTGACCACGATGATCTGCCGCCCCAGGATCTTCACCGAGCTCACATGCTCGCGGAAATCGGTCTGCCGCCAGATGGACAGAAAATCGGTGCGGGCCTGCAGCAATTGCCGGAACGAACTGCCCGGCGGGCCGGCGTAGAATTCCGAACGGGCTGGCTCGAAGGTCTTCGTTTCCCGATCGAGATGCTCGACCGAAGCAATCTCGGGTTTCAGCAAGGCCATGATATTGCGCAAGGTCGTCTCCGGGTCCGATACGTCAAGTCAAATAACCCGAACGGGCATGCGACGTGGGGAGAGCCAGGGCGAATCCCGACGGCGTTTCAGCCTCCCTTGTCACCCGAATCTTGCATGCTTCACACAGGCGAGTCGAGAGGGCATAGCTTAGGGCACCGCGCCAAATTCGACATGGGACCGCAAACGATAAACGGCCCGGCAAAATGCCGGGCCGTTCGTTGGATACAACAGAATGCGCGGATCAGTCGTTTGCCGTGACCTTGACGCCAAGTACGGACGGGATCGTATTCGGTGCGCCCATCGCAGCACCCACGATCATCGGGAATGGCACGGGATTGGCCGGCTCTGCACTGATCGTCATGTTTTTCGGCGCATCGAGGTAGGAATTGACGGCGGTCGTGACCTGATTCTGCAGTTCCGGCACGTTGAGCTGGGCGAGCATGATCGGCACCAGGCCCTTCAGGGACTGGGCCAGCTGGTCTCCGGTGACACCCTGCTGCGCGCCGGCATAATCAAGCGCCTTCTTGGTGATGCTTGCATCGTCGAAGCGGATTTCGGCGCTGTTGAACGTCAGTTGCTGCATCAGCCCCATCATGGCAAGTCCCATGGCCTGGTTGGCTTCTTCCTTGTTGGGGTTGGCTTCTGCCGTCTTCATGGCTTCCTGCATGGCCTTGAAGAATTCCAGCGTGTAGCCGGAAATGTCGAAGCTCAGGTTGAGCCGGCCGATATTGGCGAAATCGAAGGCGTATTCTTCAAGCTGGATGTTGCCGCTCGCCATTTCCCAGCTGCCCTTCATGGTGACTTCACCCGACAGGTTGGTCAGTCCCAGCTTATCGATGGCATCCTTCGACTTCGCATCCTCGACCATCGACAGGTCGGCCTTGAGGCCTGTCAGCGTGGCGTCGAAATCGAACCCGGCGTCGCTTTCCTGCCGGGTGAGGTTGCCTTCGGATCCTTCCATCGAGAAGACCTGCTTGCCCTTGGCCGTCACGACGACGGGACCCGTACCGGCCGATTCGTAGAGCAGCATGTCATCGATGGTGCCGCCAGCAGGATTGCCGGGGATAGACATGCCGCCAATGGCGATATCCTTGGCGGAAACGCTGGCTTCAGCCTCGGTGACATTGACGTCTGGCAGGCTGACGGTCTCGACATAATAGCCGCCGTCATCATTTTCCACGACGCCTTCCATGGTCACGTCGCCGATCTTCACGTTCTGGTCCGGCTTCGCCGTCATCTTGAGCGTTGCGCCCTTGACGGTGACCGTATCGCCATCCACCTCGACGCCGTCATAGGCAATCGTGGCGCCGCTGACGGCGTAGGCCGCGTTGAGCTTGGTCATCAGCGCCGCACCGTCCAGGGCGAATGCCGGGCCGGTCAGGCTGACGAATGCGGCACTGGCCAGCATCAGACGGAAGTTGCGCGTGTGCATCATGTTGGGTAGTTCCTTGTTTAAAGGTTTAAATTCGAAGGCGCTTCTATTACGATTTGGTGCGCGAATATATTCGAATTATGGCGCCGCGTCATGTTTCGCTTCTAAGCTTTTTTTGGGCAATGCGGCGTCTCGCGCAGAAGCAATGGTGTTGTCGGGCAACATAGCGCGGCAATCGGCCAAGTCGATCCGGTAAGGCTTTGGCCAGGCCGCGCCGTGCCAACGGTTCTCCACAGTCCAATCCCCTGCAATCCTTGCTGTTGCGCGGCTCTTGGGTTAGCAAGAAACCATGGGACAGAGCCTTTTGCCGCCGTCGGGCGGAGACGATCACATTCTGCCGGTTGACCTCAAGGCAGCGCTGGAAGAGCGCTATCTCGCCTATGCGCTGTCGACCATCATGCACCGGGCGCTGCCGGATGTCCGCGACGGCCTCAAACCCGTTCATCGCCGCATCATCCACGCGATGAGCGAACTGGGGCTGCGCTCCAATTCGTCTTTCAAGAAATGCGCCCGCATCGTCGGCGACGTCATCGGTAAATTCCATCCGCATGGCGACCAGTCGGTCTATGACGCGCTGGTGCGCCTGGCGCAGGATTTCTCGCAGCGTTATCCGATCGTCGACGGGCAGGGCAATTTCGGCAATATCGACGGCGACAACGCCGCTGCCTATCGATACACCGAAGCGCGCATGACCGATGTCGCGAGCCTTCTGCTTGAGGGCATCGAGCAGGACGCGGTCGATTTCCGCCCGACCTATAACGAGGAAGACCAGGAGCCGGTGGTTCTGCCGGGCGCCTTCCCGAACCTGCTCGCCAATGGCGCATCCGGCATCGCGGTCGGCATGGCGACCTCCATCCCGCCGCACAATGCGCATGAGCTCTGCGATGCTGCGCTCTATCTGATCAAGCATCCCGATGCGACGGTCGAAGACCTGATCTACGATCCGGACCATCCACAAAGGGGTGGCATCGAAGGCCCCGACCTGCCGACCGGCGGCATCATCATCGAAAGCCGCGAAAGCATCATCGAATCCTACAAGACCGGCCGGGGCGGTTTTCGCGTTCGCGCCAAGTGGGAGCGCGAGGAGACCGGTCGCGGCGGCTACCAGATCGTCATCACCGAAATTCCCTTCCAGGTGCAGAAGTCCCGGCTGATCGAGAAGATCGCCGAACTGCTGATCGCCCGCAAGCTGCCTTTGCTCGAGGACATCCGCGACGAATCGGCCGAGGATATCCGCCTCGTTCTGGAGCCGAAGAGCCGCACCGTCGACCCGACCATCCTGATGGAATCGCTGTTCCGGCTGAGCGAGCTGGAAAGCCGCATACCGCTCAACATGAACGTTTTGTCCATGGGCCGCGTGCCGCGCGTCATGGCGCTGAACGAGGTGCTGACCGAATGGCTGGCGCATCGCAAGGAAGTGCTCCAGCGCCGCTCGCGTTTCCGGTTGGCGGCGATCGACCGACGTCTTGAAATTCTCGGCGGCTATCTCGTCGCCTATCTCAATCTCGACGAGGTGATCAGGATCATCCGCGAGGAGGACGAGCCGAAGCCGGCGCTGATGACGCGCTTCTCGCTCACCGACCTGCAGGCCGAATGCGATCCTCAACATGCGCCTGCGCTCGCTGCGCAAGCTGGAGGAATTCGAGATCCGTACGGAATTCGACGGCTTTCGAAGGAAAAGGCGGAGATCGAGGCGCTGCTCGCCTCCGACGACAAGCAATGGCAGACCGTCGCCTGGGAAATCGGCGAGGTAAAGAAGAAGTTCGCCAAGGCGACCGAGATCGGCAAGCGCCGCACGCTCTTCTGCCGTCGCGCCGACAGCCGATGTCGAGGCGATCCAGCAGGCGATGATCGAGAAGGAGCCGATCACGGTCGTTATCTCGGAAAAGGGCTGGATCCGCGCGCTGAAGGGCCATATCTCCGACACCTCGACCTTGCAGTTCAAGGAAGGCGATGGCCTGAAGATCGCGTTCCCGGCCTCGACCACGGACCAGATCCTGCATCGTCACGACTGGCGGCAAGGTCTATACGCTGGGCGGCGACAAGCTGCCGGGCGGCCGCGGCCATGGCGAACCGTTGCGCATCATGGTCGATATGGAAAACGATCAGGACGTGCTGACTGCCTTTGTCCATGATCCCGCGCGCAAGCTGATCCTGTCCTCGGCGGCCGGCAACGGGTTTACGATTTCAGAGACCGAAATGGTCGCCAATACCCGCAAGGGCAAGCAGATCATGAATGTGGCGATGCCGGACGAGGCGAAGCTGGTCATCCCGGTGCAGCGGCGATCATGTCGCCGTCGTCGGCGAGAACCGCAAGCTGCTGGTCTTCCCGCTCGACCAACTGCCGGAAATGACCCGCGGCAAGGGCGTGCGTCTGCAACGCTACAAGGATGGCGGCATTTCCGACATCCGCT
Organism: uncultured Alphaproteobacteria bacterium; assembly: GCA_963822365.1. Taxonomy (GTDB): domain Bacteria; phylum Pseudomonadota; class Alphaproteobacteria; order Rhizobiales; family Rhizobiaceae; genus Pararhizobium. The sequence continues at coordinate 28,067 of CAWGHM010000013.1, read as the reverse complement.
GTTTTGCAATCGCCGATGGCCTGACCTGGAGCGACAGCGCCGGCCGCAGCTTCACGAAGAACAAGGACGAACTGATCGAGTGGCTCGGCGACCGCGCCAGCGCCGGCCGCGCCGTGCCGAAGGGCTTCCCGAGGAGCGGCAAGTTTTCGGGGTGATGAAATATTTGACGGTATCGCAAGACGTTTCAATCGAGAGGGATTGAGACGTCTCGCAGAAACTCCGTCGCCCCTGCCTCGTCGATTTCACCTGCGGCTACGGAAAGAACGAACGAGATAACATCTGCCTGCGCGGCTTCGATCAAGACGCCGTTGATGTAGAGAAACGTAAACGCCGCCAGCCAGCCGGTTCTCTTATTGCCGTCAGAAAAGCCATGATTGCGCACGATGCCGTAAAGGTAAGCTGCGGCCAGAGCGTAAATGTCTTCTTCCCCATAAAGAGACTTGTTAACAGGGCGCGCAATGGCCGACTCCAGCGCGTTTTCATCCTTCAGGCCAGCCAAGCCGCCATGTTCCAAAATCTGTTCCTGATGGATGATTTCGATCGCTTCGCGCGATAGCCACCGGATAGTCGTCATTTTGCCAGTTCACGCAAAGCGACATGGTACTTTTTCATTCCAATTCGAGCGGCCCGCAACTGATCCGCCAAGTCTGCCTTTTGCGGGATCAGTTCGATATTCACGCCGTTTTCATTGATCTGCAACTGGTCCCCGGTCTTCAAGCCGAGACGGTCGAGGACTTCTTTCGGAATGATGATGCCTTCGGAATTGCCGATTTTGCGAATGGTGACGTTCATGGGAAATGCTCCGATGTTATAACGTGATTATAACATCGATCTGGCCTCTCGACAACGGCGGTCAATGCAGCGGTGGCATAATGGCCTGCGCCGATCTTTGTCGCATCTGCCAGAGCGAGTGCCCGACCAGCGCCAGGATGAGCACGGCGCCACCGGCGAGTGTTTGCGATGTCGGGGTCTCGTTGAAACTGATCCAGACCCAGATAGGGGCGAGGATGGTTTCGAGCAGGTAGAACATCCCGACTTCAGGCGCCGACAGGTAGCGCGGACCGGTGGCAAGGCAGAAGAAGGCGAGCGGGATCATGATCGTGCCGTCGAAGATGATCCAGAGGGGCTCGGCAATCGTGATGCCTTCGGTGGGCGAAAGCAGATAGCCGATGATGCAGGGGAAGATGGCCGTTGCCAGCGGCACCAGCCCCATATCCTTGCCGCTGGCGCGGCTGACGGTGATGGCGCAGGCAAGCAGCAGCGCCGACGCGACGGCCATGGCATCGCCGAAGAAATTGCCGCTCTTCAGCCCGTCCTGAACGATCATCCCGACGCCCAGGACCATGATTGCCATGGTCACCAGCGTTGCGTTCGATGGTCGCTCCTTGAGGAAAACCCAGGACAGCACGGCTGCGAACATCGAGGTGAAGGCGACGATGAAGACGACATTGGCCGTAGCGGTGTTGAAGACCGACAGGAGAAAAGTGAAGCTTCCGAGGCCGTAGAATAGCCCTGCCAGCATTCCGGCCTTGCCGGGCACCAGCGCGATCTGTCGTTTCATCACGCGGTTGAGCACGAACCAGGCAACAAGCGCGACGATGAAGGTGCAAAAACTGCGCACGGCCAGCAAGGACCAGACCTCGCCCTCGGACGCACGGATCAGCGGGATGTCGAAGGAAAGGGCGAGACCGCCGATACCTGTAATGGCAAGACCACGGCGGTGGTGGGCGGCATCAAGGGGAAGGGACAAGATTATTCCGATTCTGGGGGTGTTTCCTCAGGCCCAGCATAACGCTCCCAACCGCGGGCCATAAGGTGCTCCTGCGGCAAAAACTTTGTTTTATAGTCCATTTTGCGCGATCCCTTGACCCAATAGCCGAGATAGACATGCGGAAGGCCGCGCGCCTGCGCCTTGCGGATGTGATCGAGGATCATGTAGGTGCCGAGCGAGCGATCGGTATGGGCGGGGTCGAAATAGGAATAGACCATCGACAGGCCATCGCCCATCTTGTCGGTCAGGGCGGCGGCGATCAGTGGCCCCTTGCCCTTTTCCTCCAGCCCGTCACCCTCTGCCCGCAGGCGGTATTCGATGATGCGGGTGTTGACGTGGGTATCCTCGACCATCATCGCATAGTCGAGAACGGACATGTCGGACATGCCGCCGCGCTGGTGTCTGCTGTCGAGATAGCGGCGAAACAGGCTGTACTGCTCGCTGGAGGGCTCGGCCGGATATTCTGCCGCCACCACGTCGCTGTTGAGGTTGGTGATGCGGCGCATGGAGCGGGTCGGCTTGAATTCCCCGGCGATGATGCGCACCGAAATGCAGGAACGGCAGGTTTCGCAGGCCGGGCGATAGGCGATGTTCTGCGACCGGCGGAAACCGCCCTGGGTCAGGAGATCGTTGAGCTCAGGCGCCCGCTCCCCCACCATATGGGTAAAGACTTTGCGCTCCATCTCGTCCGGCAGGTACGGACATGCCGCAGGTGCGGTCAGGTAGAATTGGGGAGACGGTGCGGTTTGCGTGTTCATAGGTCGCGGGGGTCACTCTTCATTCCGCTTCGGATCGAACTAGCATGGCGAAAGAATGAAAAAGGTCAACCGGCTCCCGCAGGTGCGAAAGCCGGTAAAGCGCGAAAACCGGAACTCAGCCCTCACGAATTCTGGGGATGATCCGCATCAGCGGTCCGAACGACCTCAGTAACGGTCGCGGCGAACGGTAACGGTGCCGATCAGGAGGTCGTGGAGAAGGCGGCCGCGGTCCGTGAACAGGCCGATCAGCAGAATCAACGGCGTCAAGAGCGCGTTCGCAATCCAGAAGATCACGAGGTGCACGATGGCCGTCAGGAAATCCATCGGCCGCCCGTCGGTGCGGGCAATCGCCAGCCCCATCATGTTCATGCCGGGTGAAGCCTGATTGCGACCACCGACCGTCACCCCGAAATACAGCATGGCGACGGCGGCGAAAAGAACCGGGTAAAGCAGGAAGCCGAGACCAAGGGTCAGGATCCCCAGGAAGAAGACGACGACGGCCGCCGGCACCCAGAGCAATGCGACGATCAGGTAGTCGACGATAAAGGCAAAGACCCGACGCGACAGGACGCCCTGATAGGCCCGCCAGTCGGGCGAGGGAACTCTCAAGTTTTCGTCTTGCACGCTCATCGCTTGTCTCCTTTTGTCTGGAAACGGATATGGGAAGGATCAGCGCAAAAAACAATGGCCGGCTTCGGCCGGGTCTCAGGCGAGGGCGTGGACCCGAAGCCAGCGGGTCGGCTCACCATCATAGGCGCCACCGTCGCGTGTCTCTATCCGCATCGTCGTCCAGCCGGCAGCCTCGTAGCAGTCGCGCAGCCAGCTTTCCGATGGATAATTGTAGTAGCGGGCAAACCGGTCGCGGCCTTCCTGTTCACCCGCCTTGAAACTGGCGTGGAACACCCCCCCGGTCCTCAAGGCCGTTCGGATCCGCAGGAGAATGCCGGGAAGCGCCGGTCGCGGCACATGCAGGAGACAGGCATTGGCCCAGATCCCGTCATAGAGATTGACAGCCGTCAACTGGTCGAAGGGCAGGATGGCGACGGGTCGCCCAAGCCTTTGCCCGGCAAGCGCCGCCATCTCCGGCGAACCATCCGTTGGCGTCACGTCAAAACCGCGCGACAGCATATGCGCACTGTCGCGCCCGCTGCCGCAGCCGAGTTCAAGGATACGAGCGCCGGCGGGCAGCGTATCGAGAAAACCATCCAGTCCGTCTGGTGGGGTGTCCGCTGTCTTTGCGGCATAGGCTTGCGATTGCAGCGCGTAGAAATTCAGCGTCGCGTCGTCGGATGCTGGCATTGCCGATAGCGCCCTATCGTTTAGCGAGAATGCGCGCAACATCCAGGGCGAAATAGCTGAGAATGCCGTCGCAGCCGGCGCGCTTGAAGGCGAGCAGGGTTTCCAGCATCACCCGTTCGCCGTCGATCCAGCCGTTCATGGCGGCAGCCTTGATCTGCGTATATTCGCCCGAGACCTGATAGGCAAAGACCGGCAGGCCGAACTCCTGCTTCATCCTCCAGCAGATATCGAGATAGGGCAGGCCAGGCTTGACCATCAGCATGTCGGCGCCTTCCTCGACGTCAAGGGCTGCATCGCGAAGCGCCTCGGTGCCATTGGCCGGGTCTATGTAATAGGTCTTCTTGTCGCCCTTGAGGAGACCGCCGGTGCCGATTGCTTCGCGGTAGGGGCCGTAGAAGGCAGAGGCGAATTTCGTCGCATAGGACATGATGCCGACGGACTGGTGGCCGCTTGCATCGAGCGCCTGACGGATGGCGCCGATCCGCCCGTCCATCATGTCCGATGGCGCGATGATGTCGGCGCCGGCCTCGGCCTGCATGACAGCGGCTCGGGCGATCTGCGCAACCGTCTCGTCATTGACGATCTCGCCGTTGCGAAGAATGCCGTCATGGCCGTGACTGGTAAAGGGATCGAGTGCCACGTCGGTGATGATGCCGATGCCCGGAACGGCCTTTTTAATGGCCCGCGTCGTCTCGTTGATGAGGTTGTCGGCCGCCAGACTGTGCGAGCCGGTCTCGTCGCGCAGGGACATATCGACGTTCGGGAAGGTCGCCAGGGCCGGGATGCCGAGATCAGCCGCTTCGCGGGCTGCCTCCACGGCCTTGTCGACGCTCATGCGGCTGACGCCGGGCATGGCGGCGATCGGCTCGACAATGCCGGTGCCCGGCACGACAAAGATCGGCCAGATGAGGTCGTCCACGGTCAGGCGGTTTTCCTGCACCATGCGCCGCGTCCAGTCGGCCTTGCGGTTGCGCCGCATGCGGCGGTGGCCGGTGATAAGGTCAACGACGCTGGTCTTGTCGGTCATGCTGTTGTCTTTCGTGGAATGTCGCGTGGTCAGCGGTGTACCACGCGAGACGCCACAGGAAAACAGATGCCTATGCGTCACGTTTGCACGTCATCCATCCAGCGGGAACTTCATTGGGGGCGGGGGGCAGAAAAGATGTCCAGCCGTGCCGTTTCCGGTGACACGGCTGCAGAAAATCGCGACAGCGATTATTTCTGGTCATCCGGATCGACGCGGCCGGTCGAGACTGAAGGGCTGGTGACCGAGACCGGGTCGCTGGCTGGAAAGCTTTCTTCCAGGCCTTTTTCCAGTTCTTCGTCAGGGGAAAGCGTCTTGGTTGTGGCCTTCTCCTGCTTGAGGGACTGTACGGCCGGCGATTGGTCCTGGCGCTTCTGATCGGCTTGCATTTCGCGGCTATCGCTCATGAGTGTCTCCATTTCAACTTTAATATCCGGAGAAACGCCTCAAGGCAGGTTCGGTTCCGTCAATGGCTCGCCCTGCAATACCGTTAGGAAGCTTGTCTTTGAATCACTCGTCCGGCAGGTCCTCGATATCAGCCGCTGCGAGTGCATTCGCGCGCCGAAGATCGTCTTCCAGCGTGCCGCTGCGTGGGAAGTCGGTGACAACCCGGTCGTTGACATCGACGATGAGTATGTCGCCGTCATCGGTCGCAATTGCGCGAAATGGTCGCTTATATTCCATTGCTCTTTCCCCTTTTCCGGCATGGCTTAATCTTGCCAGCGCCGCGGAATAGATCGGTGCAGCAGTCGCCTGTCCAAACTGTCTCAGTTTTGAGACAGTTCCGGTATCAAACTGATGTCCGCCGTTTTGGTTGCCTCGCAAACCAGCCGTGGAAACAAGCGTCTGGCTAAGCAGCATGGCCGGACGTATCTTCCGCCACATGGCTGCTGATTCTGTCCACGTTCCAAAACCATCGCTGTCGGAAACCGTCTTCGGATTGTTCCTGCGCCTCGTGTCCGTGTCCTGCTTCTGGTTTGGCCTCAGCTACTGGGCGATGCTCATCGGCTTTTCCATGCAAGGCGAGGGGCGTTTCGATCTCTTGCCCTTGCCGTGGCGCGTGGCGGCGACGACCCTGGCCGTGGTCTATCCCGTGGCGGCTCTCGGATTGTGGCTCCTGGTTTCCTGGGGGCCGGTGATGTGGGTCGTTGCCGCGGTTGCCGAGATCACCATGTTCGAGTTCTATCCACAGATCTTCGGCGTGCGGCCGGGACTGCTTCTGCTCCATCTCGCAGTGGCCGTCACCTTCGTGATTTTCCGCAGTGCCATTGCCTATCAGCGGGCCAAACAGGCCAAGGCTGCAAGAATTGATTTACCCTGACACAAGGGCTGTGGATAGTAAGGCGCTGTTAAGGCTGTAGTTTAAGTCGAATTTTATACGTATTCGATAGTGTCTACCTCAAGGCGGGAAGAGATACATACACCGCCAAACAAAACAGTGAGGCAGTCATCATGAACACGAAAATGAAGCCACAGGTCGTCGCTCCTAAAGATCCCGCCGAAGATGCGATCCGCTCGCTCTACATGGAATCGCTCCACCTCGTCGAACGTCTGCACCGTCGCCTGCTCGATGTCGTCAAGGACGAGTTCGATCGTTCGGGCCGCTCCGACGTCAACGCCGTCCAGGCACTTCTCCTCTTCAACATCGGCAATTCCGAGCTGACCGCCGGTGAACTGCGCTCGCGCGGCTACTATCTCGGCTCCAACGTATCCTACAATGTTAAAAAGCTGGTTGACCTCGGCTTCATCAACCATCAGCGCTCCCGCATCGACCGTCGCTCGGTCCGCATCAGCCTGACGGATGAGGGCCAGGAGATCGCCGAGACGGTGGCCAAGCTCTATGAACGTCACATCGGCTCCATCCAGAAGGTCGGCGGCATCGGCACGGATGAATTCGGCCAGATGAACAAGCTCCTGCAGCGCCTCGACCGCTTCTGGAATGACTCGATCATGTACCGCCTTTAAGCCCTTCGAAATTCCTCCCTCCAGTCAAAAGCCGGACGTGTCTCCCACGTCCGGCTTTGCCGTGTCCTGTGGCCGAAAAACCGCGGCTAGAGCTCCGGGGTGCCGTTGCGCGCTGGTGCCGGGCGAGCCGGTGACACGAATCGGCCATATTGCTGTGAGAGCGACAAGAGTGAAAAATAGACGCTCTCTGCCGAAGCCGGGTCAGGATTTTGCCCGCGCATTCGGTTCGTGCAAGGCCCCGCTCAAGCGATCGTGAATGTGGCAGAGAAGCTTTGGTTTGCGTTTCTTAACCATATTCATGGTAACGGCTTAGGCCGGGATGCGCCGCAGTATTGGATGGTAGGATTATGTCGAAGAAAAACGGAATTGATGCTTTCTCGCGCCGGGCTTTCCTGCGCTCCGCCGCAACGATCGGTGCTGCGGCAGTTGCCGGCAACGCCATGGCCCAGACCGCGCTCGACGAAATCATCAATGCTCCGCGCCGCGGCGTCTGGGACGACCAGTTCGACGCCAAGGCTTCGCGCTCGGCGACAGCGGTCGTTTCCAACAACCCGATTTTCGGTCCCGATACGCTGACCAATACCCAGAACGCCATTGGTCAGTACCAGCAGATCGTCTCTGCCGGTGGCTGGCCGCAGGTCAATCCCTCCGTTCGCCTCGAAATGGGCGTCTCCGATCCAGCCGTCCAGGCCCTGCGCCAGCGCCTGATGATCGTTGGCGACCTGCCGCGTTCGGCCGGTATTTCGAATGCATTCGACAGCTATGTCGATGGCGCCGTCAAGCGCTTCCAGGCCCGTCACGGCCTGCCGTCGGACGGCGTGCTCGGCGAATATTCGATGAAGGCCCTGAACATTCCGGCCGATGTCCGCCTGCAGCAGTTGAACACCAATATCGTCCGCCTTCAGTCGATGTCCGGCGATCTCGGCAGCCGCTACGTCATGGTCAATATTCCGGCTGCCTACATCGAAGCGGTTGAAAACGGTCGCGTCGCGACGCGTCACACCGCCGTCGTCGGCCGCATCAGCCGTCCGACCCACATCATCAATTCCAAGATCTATGAGGTCATTCTCAACCCCTACTGGACCTCGCCGCGCTCGATCGTCGAAAAGGACATCGTGCCTTTGATGCGCAAGGATCCGGAATATCTGAAGAAGAATTCGATCCGTCTGATCGACGGGCAGGGCAACGAGGTCGCGCCTGAGACGATCGACTGGAATGCCGAGAAGGCACCGAACCTGACGTTCCGCCAGGATCCGGGCAAGACAAACGCGATGGCATCGACCAAGATCAACTTCCACAACGAACACAATGAATACATGCACGACACCCCGCAGCAGGGTCTGTTCAACAAGCTCGCCCGCTTCGAGAGCTCCGGCTGCGTGCGCGTGCAGAACGTGCGTGACCTGACGACTTGGCTTTTGCGCGATACCCCCGGCTGGTCGCGTCAACAGATCGAGGCAACAATCCGCGCGGGCCAGAACTCGCCGATCAAGCTTGCCGTCGAAGTACCGGTCTATTTCAAGTACATCACCGCCTGGGCGGCCAAGGATGGCGTCATCCAGTTCCGTGACGACATCTACCAGATGGATGGCGAACAGCAGCTGGCGCTGCAGACGACCACGGGCATCGAGCAGGCTTCCAGTTCTGTCGAGCAGGATTTCCTGCCGCAATAAGACAAATCTGCGTTTCGTCGAAAAGGCCGTCCATCCTGCCGGGTGGGCGGCCTTTTCTTGTGCCTGCGGCATTTTTGACAGGCGCGGCAGGTGTGGGAAATGGCGCAAATCGCACAGCGTGTATTGCCCTTGCCATGCGAGGACGATAAACACCGTGCCACAGTCCTTGAGGAGCTTCAAATATGAGCCTTTCCGCCGCCGCCAATGACGTTTTCTTCAGCCGCTCGCTTGCCGACAGTGATCCGGATATCTTCGGCGCGATCGAAAAGGAGCTGGGTCGTCAGCGTCATGAGATCGAGCTGATCGCTTCCGAGAACATCGTGTCGCGCGCCGTGCTGGAAGCGCAGGGCTCGATCATGACCAACAAATATGCCGAGGGTTATCCGGGCAAGCGCTATTATGGCGGCTGCCAGTTCGTCGATATCGCAGAAGAACTTGCGATCGAGCGCGCCAAGAAACTCTTCGGCGTCAACTTCGCCAACGTCCAGCCGAATTCCGGTTCGCAGATGAACCAGGCCGTTTTCCTGGCGCTTCTGCAGCCGGGCGACACCTTCATGGGCCTCGACCTCAATTCTGGCGGTCACCTGACCCATGGTTCGCCGGTCAACATGTCCGGCAAGTGGTTCAACGTCGTGTCCTACGGCGTTCGCGAAGGCGACAACCTGCTCGACATGGATGCGGTTGCCGAATCGGCCCGTACGCACAAGCCCAAGCTGATCATCGCCGGCGGCACTGCCTATTCCCGCATCTGGGACTGGAAGCGTTTCCGCGAGATTGCCGATGAAGTCGGCGCATGGCTGATGGTCGACATGGCCCATATCGCAGGCCTCGTTGCCGGCAACCAGCATCCGTCGCCGTTCCCGCATTGCCATGTGGCGACGACCACGACCCACAAGTCTCTGCGCGGCCCGCGCGGCGGCATGATCCTCACCAATGACGAGGATCTCGCGAAGAAGTTCAACTCGGCCGTTTTCCCCGGCCTGCAGGGCGGCCCGCTGATGCACGTCATCGCCGCCAAGGCTGTCGCTTTCGGCGAAGCGCTGAAGCCGGAATTCCAGGATTACGCAGCCCAGGTCGTCAAGAACGCCAAGGCCCTGTCTGAAACGCTGGTTTCGGGCGGCCTCGACATCGTTTCCGGCGGAACCGACAACCACCTGATGCTGGTTGACCTTCGCAAGAAGAACGCGACCGGCAAGCGTGCGGAAGCAGCCCTTGGCCGTGCGTACATCACCTGCAACAAGAACGGCATCCCGTTCGATCCGGAAAAGCCGTTCGTCACGTCAGGCGTCCGTCTCGGCACGCCGGCCGGCACGACGCGCGGCTTCAAGGAAGCTGAATTCCGCGAGATCGGCAATCTGATCGTCGAAGTTCTCGATGGCCTGAAGATTGCCAATTCGGATGAGGGCAATGCCATCGTCGAAGCCGGCGTTCGCGAAAAGGTCGTCAAGCTGACGGACCGCTTCCCGATGTATCCCTACCTCTGATCGTCAGGCCCATAGTCAGGATCGCGCATGCGCTGCCCCTATTGCAGTTCCGAAGACAGCCAGGTGAAGGATAGCCGTCCGGCAGAGGACGGCACGTCCATCCGCCGCCGGCGTATCTGCCCGGATTGCGGTGGCCGCTTCACCACCTTCGAGCGGGTGCAGCTGCGCGAACTGATGATCATGAAAAAGACGGGCCGCAAGGTTCCGTTCGATCGCGACAAGCTGTCGCGATCCTTCGAGATCGCCTTGCGCAAGCGGCCCGTCGATCGCGACCGGATCGAGCGCGCCGTATCGGGCATCGTGCGGCGGCTCGAAAGCTCGGGCGAGACGGAAATTCCGTCGGAAGAGATCGGTCTTCAGGTTCTCGAAGCGTTGAAGGGGCTCGATGATGTCGCCTTCGTGCGCTACGCATCCGTGTACCGCGAGTTCTCCCATGCCGAAGATTTCGAAAAGGTGATCGCCGAGATCAGCGCCAAGATCGCGCGCGACCCGGGCGTCTGACATGGGCGGCACCGAGCAGCGTGACGAAGATGCGCGTTTCATGGAAGACGCGATCCGCCTGTCCTACCTGCATCTCGGCCAGACCTCGACCAACCCTTCCGTCGGGTGCGTGATCGTGCGCGACGATGGTGATGGTCCCGTGGTTGTCGGCAGCGCGGTGACGGCCATCGGCGGACGGCCGCATGCCGAGACGCAGGCGCTGAAAGAGGCCGGCGACAAGGCAAGGGGTGCCACCGCCTATGTGACGCTGGAGCCATGCTCGCATCACGGCAAGACCCCGCCCTGTACCGACGCGCTGATTGCCTCCGGCATCGGCCGCGTCGTGATTTCCGTGATGGACCCCGACGAGCGCGTCTCGGGCACAGGCGTTGCCCTTCTGCGCGAAGCGGGCATTGCCGTGACGCTCGGTGTGTCGTCGCGCGAGGGTGAGCGGGCGCAGGAAGCCTATTTGATGCGCAAGCGCAGCAAACGTCCCCATGTGACTCTAAAGCTTGCCGTTTCCGCCGACGGAATGATCGGGCGTCTGGGCGAGGGGCAGGTTCGGATCACCGGGCCGGATGCACGCGAAGAGGTCCACCGCCTGCGCGCCCGTACCGACGCAATCCTTGTCGGCATCGGCACCGCGATTGCCGACGATCCGGAACTCACGTGCCGGCTGGAGGGGCTGGAAGGCCAGTCTCCCATCCGCATCGTGCTGGATTCGAGGCTGGAACTGCCGCTGGGTTCGAAGCTGGTCATGACCGCACGTAACGTGCCGGTCATTGTCGTGACGAATTCGAAAGAGACGGAACCCGCGGACCCATCCTCCGAAGAGGCTTTCGAAGCCCGCCGCGAAGCCCTCGAAGCCGCCGGCGTCGAGATCCTGATTTGCGATTCCACCCGGCTGGATGATCTCCTGGTGGCGCTTGCCTCGCGCGGAATATCCTCGCTTATGGTCGAGGGCGGTGCGAAAACGGCGCGATCCTTCCTGAATGCCGGGCTTGTCGATCGGATTTTGCTCTATCGCGGCCCGGGTACCATTGGCGAAGGCGGTATCGCATCCCCATTTGACCCTCAGACAATCCCCGCCGGCTTCAGACTGGTGGAAACGCGCCGCTTCGGCGCGGATATTTGCGAGAATTACGAAAGAGACATCTGATGTTTACCGGCATTATCACCGATATCGGCACCGTCGAGACGCTGACCCCGCTGGATGAGGGGGTCAAGCTGCGGATCGCGACGGCCTATGATCCCACGGGTATCGACATCGGTGCCTCGATCGCCTGTTCGGGCGTCTGCCTGACCGTCACCTCTTTGCCTGAAGACGGCTCCAACCAGCATTGGTTCGAGGTGGAGGCCTGGGAAGAGGCGCTCCGGCTGACGACGATTTCCGCATGGAAGGCGGGCCAGAAGATCAATCTGGAGCGCTCGCTGAAGATCGGCGATGAACTCGGCGGCCATCTCGTTTCCGGTCATGTCGATGGCAAGGCGGAAATTCTCTCGGTCGAGGCAGAGGGCGAGGCCACCCGTTTCCGACTGCGCGCCCCCGAGCACCTGGCAAAATTCGTGGCGCCGAAAGGCTCGGTCGCACTCGACGGGACGTCCTTGACGGTGAATGCCGTCAACGCCACGGATTTCGACGTGCTGTTGATCCGCCATTCGCTCGAAGTCACCACCTGGGGTGAGCGCAAGGCCGGTGACGTCGTCAATTTCGAGGTCGATACCATGGCCCGCTATGCAGCGCGGCTGGCGGAATTTCCGGCTTCCAGACTGTAGGGCAGGGGCAGTCTGGCCGTTGCCGGAGTGATGAGACTCTGTATATTTGTTTCAGCGTATAGAATGGAGAATTGGCTATGACTGATGCAACGGCTGACAAGGGACCATCGACCTGGCGGATCGTGCTGGCGGGAATCCTCGATTTCCTGACCGCCTTTTTCGTGCTCGGCTACCTGGTTGCCACGGTTTTCGGTGGCAAAACCGAGGATGGCTTCAATCTCGAAGGCAGCTCGGCTTTGTTGTTCTTTGCCCTGATCGTCGCCTACTTCGTTGTCTTCAACAAGTTTCTGGGCGGGACGATCTGGAAGCGGATCCTGCGCGCCCGGCGTTGAACTGCCGACGCCGTGAATTCACGGCGCCTGTAGCGGTTTGTTGGCCGGCCGGGGCGCCTGTTCATTGCTGGTATCAGGCGATTTTTTCGTGACGCCGCGCCTGGTCCATGTCTCGACGGAGATCGTCTGGCCGCCGACATACACCCACGGACCATTCCAGGAGCCATCGGGTTGCAGCGTCAGGTCCAGTACCCCGAAACTCTGCGTAGATCCGAATGCGATTGCAAACCGGTTCGGCGCGTCCGGTCCCTCGCCGCTGGCAATCCCGATGCCCGTTGTGACATCGTCCCCAAGGGTCCATGTCACAGCGAAGGTTTCACCGGTTTTGGTCACCTCGACGGACCCGGTATAACTTCCGCTCGCGTCCCGCACGACGCCGGTCACGTCATAGATCCCCGTCGGATCGTCCGCCATGGCATCCGTTGCCAGGCAGATGCCTGCAAGCGCCAACAAAACTTTACCTGAAATCATCATCCCGCTTCCTAGCATTGATTGCCCTCGATTCGACTGTAACGTGCGTCTTACCTCAAGGACCGGCCCCCATGGCAAGCTCTGCAAATTTGTGAGGCAGTCAACGCAAGGGTTTTACACTACCTTTCGAACAGGACCACCTGCGCACCGTGATAGACCGTTCGCCTGGCCTCCCGGAAATGCAGTTTTGCCGCGACGCGTAGCGAGGCAAGATTGGAAATGTCGATGATGCAGGTTTTCTTCAGCGACGGGAAATGCTGTTCGCCCCAGGTCAGGGCGGCACTGACGGCCTCTGTTGCAAGGCCTCGGCCATGGGAGCGCGGCGACAGCGCCCAGCCCGTCTCCATCGTGCCTTCGAGCGAAGGGCTGATCACGCGGTGCAGGTCATGAAACCCGGCTTCACCGATGAAATTGCCGGTTTCCTTGTCCTGGACCGCAAAGAAGCCGAAACCGAAATAGTGCCACATGCCGACCTGCCGCAGAAACCGCGTCCAGGCCTGTTCCCGTGAAAACGGCACGCCGCCGATGAAACGCGTCACTTCCGGATTGGCAAAGAGCGCGCTGTAGGGGGTAAAATCATCCCGGCGGTAGGGGCGAAGGATCAGGCGGTCGGTTTCGATCGTGGGGACGGTGTGCATGCAGGCTGTTCATTCCGCTGGTTGGAAAAGGTGGATGAGGAGGGTTCAGATTCCGGGTTCTCCCTCCCAATAATCGACAGCAGTATCAGGGCGTCCGATAAAACGGAATTGCGGTCTTCCCGCTGGATCGCGCGTCTTGGCGAGAAACTTCCCGGAATCCGGATATTCGCAAATCTCGGTTCTGGCATTGGCTGAAATCGACAGATATTTGAGCGGCGTCAGGCCGGTATTGATCAGGCAATGGGCCGTCTCCGGCCCACCGGCCGGCGCGCCAAGCACATCGCCGGCCTTGACGGCATGCCGATCGGCTCCGAACCGGTACTGCCCTTCACCCTCTAGGATGACGAACAGTTCTTCCTCGACATGGTGGTTGTGAAACGGGCAGCCGGATTTTCCGGGAGGCACCTCGCCATAGCTGATGCCCAGATTGCTCAGGCCGAGCAAAGCGCCGAACGACACGTCGCTGGACTCGAAAAAACGCCCCTTGCTCCAGGTATCGAGCGGGAGGTCTGCCGGATTGACGATCGGTCGCTGTTTTTCGCTCATGCCTATCTCCGATTTGCAGGAATGGTATAGATGTGCTGCAGCATTGAAAAGCTCGCCCGGCGCGTTCACGCTTGCGGCGAGGATGACAGCGCGTCTGGCCGAAAACCCCGGGCATCCTGCAGCTTTCACGAAAAAGCTTGCCATTCCGCCGCCGTCGTGGTTTGACCGCCGCCTGTGCCGGAGATGTCCGGCCCCAAATTTCAAACAGGTGGAACATGGCCAACAACCCGACACCACATATTCTCATTGTGGAAGCGCGCTTCTATGACGACATGGCCGACGCTCTGCTCGATGGTGCGAAGTCTGCGCTCGACGCGGCCGGCGCGACCTATGATATTGTCACGGTTCCCGGCGCGCTGGAAATTCCGGCTGCAATCGCCATGGCGCTCGATGGTGCGGACAATGGTGCCGCAGAATATGACGGCTTTGTCGCGCTCGGCATGGTCATTCGTGGCGAAACCTATCATTTCGATATTGTCGCCAATGAATCCTGCCGCGCCATCATGGACCTCACCGTCAGCGAAAGCCTTGCCATCGGCAACGGCATCCTGACCGTCGAGAACGATGCGCAGGCCTGGGCCCGCGCCAGGAAGAGCGAAGGCGACAAGGGCGGTTTTGCGGCCCGCGCCTGCCTGACCATGATCAATCTCAAGATGAAACTGGGCGGCGAACAGTGAGCGACACGTCTTCGACACCTCCGGCAACTCCGCCGGTCAAACAGGCAAACCAGCGCGGCGCCGCAAGGCTTGCCGCCGTGCAGGCACTCTACCAGATGGATGTCGGCGGCACCGGCGTTCTGGAAATCGTTGCCGAATACGAGGCGCACCGGCTTGGCCAGGAACTCGATGGCGAAACCTATCTGAAGGCGGACGCGTCCTGGTTCCGGTCGATTGTCGCGGGCGTCGTTCGCGACCAGCGCACGCTCGATCCGCTGATCGGCACCGCTCTGCAGGATGACTGGGCCCTGTCACGGCTCGATTCGACGGTGCGTGCAATTCTGCGCGCCGGCACGTTCGAACTGGTCGAACGCAAGGACGTGCCCGTCGCCGTCATCGTCACGGAATATGTCGAGATCGCCAAGGCGTTCTTCGAAGACGAGGAACCCAAGCTCGTCAATGCAATCCTCGACCGTATCGCCCGCCAGATCCGCACGGACGTCAAGAAGTAAGGCAATCTCGGCATGGACATCGAGCAGGGCAACGGGCAGGCAACGACACCGGACCTGCGCGCCGCCCGCCGCAATGTCTATCTGCTGACGGCTGCCCAGGGTGTTCTGGGAACGCTCGGTCCGATCTCGTTTGCCGTCGGCGGTGTTGCCGGCTACCAGCTGCTTGGCGACGACAAGTCGCTGGCGACGGCGCCGCTCACCGGTTTCAACATCGGCGTTGCGATCGGTGCGGTTCTGGTTGCGCTGTTTTCCCGTCTGCTCGGACGGCAGGCCGCTTTCATCGTCGGTGCGCTTCTGGGCGCCTGCGGTGGTGCGGTTGCCGCCATTGCGCTGTTTCGTGAGGATTTCTGGCTCTTTGCGATCGGGCTCTGCGTCGCCGGCATGTCCGGCGGTTTCGCCCAGAAGATCCGCTTTGCCGCCGCCGACGCGTCCCCGTCCTTCTACAAGCCGCGGGCAATTTCCTGGATCCTTGCCGGGGGCATGATTTCCGCCGTTCTCGGGCCGCAACTGGTTATCCTGACCAAGGATGCCTTCGCGCCTGTGTTCTTTGCCGGCGCGTTTATCGCGCTGGTGCCCGTCTGTCTTGCGGCCATCATTCTGCTCCTGCTTCCTGCGCCTGCCGGATCTTCGGGCGCCACAGACGACGCAGGCCGTTGCCGCTGCCCGCCCGCTGCGGGAAATCGTGCTGACCCAGCGTTTCCTGACCGGCATGATTTGCGGCATCTCCACCTATGCACTGATGACGTTTCTGATGACCGGTGCACCCATTGCCATGGTCGTCGGATGCGGCTTTTCCACCGATCTGGCGACACTCGGCATCCAGTGGCATGTGCTGGCCATGTTTGCGCCAAGCTTTTTCACCGGCATGCTCATCACACGCTTCGGTGCGGAGAAGGTCGTGGCAGCCGGCCTGCTCATCCTCATGCTCTGCGCCGTCGTTGCGCACCAGGGCGTTGCGCTGTGGAATTTCTGGGGCGCGCTCGTTCTTCTCGGGCTCGGCTGGAATCTCGGCTTCATTGGCTCGACTTCCATCGTTGCGGCAAGCTACAGGCCACACGAGGCCGACAAGGTGCAGGGGTTCCACGACATCATCCTGTTCACCGCGGTAGCGCTGGCTTCCTTCGGCTCCGGCAAGGTTCTGACCGCCTATGGCTGGGATATGCTGAACGCTGCGGTCTGGCCGGTGACGCTGACCTGCTTCGTGCTTCTGGCATTTTTGATCCGTTCAAACACAAAGCCGACGGCTTTGCGGTAAGCCTTCCGTCCGTTCGTCGGAAAAACGGCTAAGCCTCACAAAACAGACAGTTTTGACCGCTCCGCAGGGCTTGACGATACCGATTCGCCACAGCACTCTTGCCCCTGCATGGGCCGCCGCGCTTGAAGAGGGAGCGTGGCCTCAATGTAATTTCAAGCCTGTAGAACGGAGTGAGCTGCGGGCGAACGGAGGAAAAAGCGAAATGACCATATTACTGGGCGTTATCGCATGCGGGTTGCTTTCAGTGGTCTATGCCATCTGGACGACCAGGTCGGTGCTTGCCGCCGATCAGGGCAATGCCCGCATGCAAGAGATTGCAGGCTTCATACGCGAGGGGGCGCAGGCCTATCTCACACGTCAATATAAAACCATTGCCCTTGTCGGCGCCGTCGTCTTTGTCGGTGTCTGGGTCCTTCTTTCGGCAACGTCCGCCATCGGCTTCCTGATCGGAGCCATCCTGTCGGGTGCGGCCGGTTTCATCGGCATGCACATCTCTGTTCGCGCCAATGTGCGCACCGCGCAGGCGTCTTCGGTCAGCCTTGCAGCGGGTCTCGATATTGCCTTCAAGTCCGGTGCGATCACCGGCATGCTGGTCGCCGGTCTCGCCTTGCTCGGCGTGGCGATCTATTATCTCGTTCTGACAGCGGGTCTTGGCCATGCGCATGGGTCGCGTGAAGTCATCGATGCGCTGGTGTCGCTCGGCTTCGGCGCATCGCTGATTTCGATCTTTGCCCGCCTCGGCGGCGGCATCTTCACCAAGGGTGCCGATGTCGGCGGCGATCTCGTCGGCAAGGTCGAAGCCGGCATTCCCGAGGACGATCCCCGCAACCCGGCAACCATTGCCGACAATGTCGGCGACAATGTCGGCGACTGCGCCGGCATGGCGGCCGATCTGTTCGAAACCTACGCCGTCTCGATCGTCGCCACCATGGTACTGGCAGCAATATTCTTTGCCGGAAGCGCGACGCTCGACGTCGTCATGGCCTATCCGCTGGCCATCTGCGGCGCCTGCATCATCACCTCGATCATCGGCGCCTTCTTCGTCAAGCTCGGCTCCAACGGCTCGATCATGGGCGCGCTCTACAAGGGCCTGATCGTCACCGGTCTGCTGTCGATCATCGGCCTTGGTGCGGCAACGTCGCTGACGATCGGCTGGGGGTCTATCGGCATCGTCGAAGGCAAGGACATAACCGGTACCAACCTGTTCATCTGCGGCATTCTCGGCCTCGTCGTCACGGCCCTGATCGTGGTGATCACCGAATACTATACCGGCACCAACAAGCGCCCGGTCAATTCGATCGCCCAGGCCTCCGTTAGCGGCCACGGCACCAACGTCATCCAGGGCTTGGCCGTCTCGCTGGAATCGACCGCACTGCCGGCCATCGTCATCGTCGGCGGCATCCTGTCCACCTACCAGCTGGCCGGCCTGTTCGGCACGGGTATCGCGGTGACCGCCATGCTCGGCATTGCCGGCATGATCGTCGCGCTCGACGCTTTCGGTCCGGTGACCGACAATGCCGGCGGCATCGCCGAAATGGCACATCTGCCGCCGGATGTGCGCAAGGCAACCGACGCGCTCGATGCGGTCGGCAATACGACGAAAGCCGTCACCAAGGGTTATGCCATCGGCTCTGCCGGTCTTGGCGCTCTGGTCCTGTTTGCCGCCTATTCGAACGACCTCAAATACTTCGCCGCCAATGGCGACAAGTACCCGTATTATGCGGATATGGGGCCGATTTCGTTCGATCTGTCGAACCCCTATGTCGTCGCCGGCCTGATCTTCGGCGGTCTCATTCCCTATCTCTTCGGCGGGATTGCGATGACGGCCGTCGGCCGTGCGGCCGGCGCCGTGGTTGAGGAAGTGCGTCGGCAGTTCCGGGAAAAGCCCGGCATCATGGCCGGGACAGACCGTCCGGACTACGGTCGTGCCGTCGACATGCTGACGAAGGCTGCGATCCGCGAAATGATCGTGCCGTCGCTGCTTCCGGTTCTGGCGCCGATCGTCGTCTATTTCGGCGTGCTGCTGATCTCGGGTTCCAAGGCATCCGCCTTCGCAGCCCTTGGTGCCTCGCTGCTCGGCGTCATCGTCAACGGCATTTTCGTGGCGATCTCGATGACCTCGGGCGGTGGCGCCTGGGACAATGCGAAGAAGAGCTTCGAGGATGGCTTCGTCGACAAGGACGGGGTGAAGCACATGAAGGGCTCTGATGCGCACAAGGCTTCGGTGACCGGCGATACGGTCGGCGATCCCTACAAGGATACCGCCGGACCGGCGGTCAATCCGGCGATCAAGATCACCAACATCGTCGCCTTGCTGCTTCTCGCAGTTCTCGCATAAGCAGACAAATGGCGGGGTGCTGAACGCGCCCCGCCGGTTCTTCGATCATCGCATAAAAAAACCGCGGAAACCCTTTCCGCGGTTTTTCCATTGATGAAATGCCTTGCTGCGTATCAGCGGCCCTTGCTGCCGCCGTCGCTGCCATCGGCGAAGATCGATTTCGTCATGCTCTTTCCGATGCCGTTGCCGGAAAGCAGCTGGCTGAGGAACGTCATCTCGCGACCGCCTGTCGGCGTCGTGCGCGAGATCATGTCGAAGACCTTGCCGTCCTGCAGCGTATAATTCGCAAGTTTCTCGACAACGCCGTCCTTGTCGAAATAGATCGTCAGAATGCTCTGATCGACCAGCTTGGGCTTCATGAAAGCCACGGCCCGGGTCCGCTTCTGGGAGATGTAATAGAACACCTCCTTGTCGAAGGTCGAAGTGGTCGATGGCGTTCCGAGCGACAGAAGAACCTGTTCGCGGCTTGAGCCGACGGGCGCCAGCGCCAGGGTTTCCTGGTCGACGACATAGCCCTGGTGGATGACTTCGCCGGTACCCATCACGTCTGTTGTCTTGCACCCCGTCAGCGCAGTTCCACAGATTGCCAATGTAATAACAACGCTACGCAGTTTCATGTCAGACTTGAAATACCGTTTCGTCAACGACATCTCCCTTGGGGTAAAGATGGCAGATGCGCCATTGCAATTCGTGCCTGCTTCGGTAAACCAGCTTCGGCAATCATGCAACAACAGGATGCGTGGGTGCAGCCACTTTGAAGCAGCCAAACTTGGGCTTTATGATGATTTTTGGACTGTTCGGCAAAAAAAATAACAATGCTGCGATTGTTGAGCGCCAGTATGGCATTTTGACTTCGGCTGCGCGTCGCCCGGTTCTCTATGAGGACCTGGGTGTCCCCGATACCGTCATGGGCCGTTTCGAGATGCTGTCGGCCATGCTCATTCTGTATTTCCGCCGCACGAGGACCTCGGCCCGGACCGGCCAGGAGATCGCCCAGGAAATCGTCGATGCGTTTTTCGAGGATGTCGATCACTCGATCCGGGAACTCGGCGTCGGGGACGTCGCCGTACCCAAGCGAATGAAAAAGCTTGCGGGCATGTTCTACGGGCGCCTCGAAACCTACTCCGCGGCCTTGGAGAGCAAGGATATGACGGCCTTGACAGAGGCGCTGATGCGCAACTTCCACCCGGGGTCGACCGACACCGGGATATCTATGCGGGAACTGGCGGCGTATCTGCTCGAAGCCGAGGCTGTCCTTGCCGGCAGCAACGAGGATCTGGTGGAGAGCGGCATGCTCGAAATGCCGGCCCCTCGCTCGTGAACTGGCAGGCCGGGCGTCAGCGGGCGCCAGCGTCTCTTATAGGATCAGAATATGTCAAATGACGAAAAGCCGGCGTTCTCCTATCCGGTCAAGGTCGGAAACATCTCCGCCAATGCAGTAACGGTGCGTCTTGCCGCCGATGACCGGGAGCGGCTCGATCTTGCCGCGCTCTGGGACGTCGTCGAGGTACGGTCGCTGTCGGCAGAACTGCAGATCAACCGATGGAAGAAGGATGGCGTGCGGATACGCGGACGCGTCGCGGCAAGCATCGTTCAGGCCTGCGTCGTGACGCTGGAGCCGGTCGAATCAGAGATCGACGAGGCAATCGATGTGATTTTCGTGCCTGATGGATCGCGGCTTGCCCGGATCGCTGCCAACGACACGGGCGAAATGTTCGTCGATCCCGAGGGGCCGGATCTGCCGGAAGTGTTTACCGGCGATACGATCGACGCCGGCACCGTGGTCGCCGAACACGCAGCCCTTGCCATAGACCCCTACCCGCGAAAGGAGGGGGCGGCTTTCGGTGAACGGATCGAAAGCACCAGGGATGATGATGTTCGTCCAAATCCCTTTGCCGCACTGAAGGACTGGAAAAAGGACTGAGCCGCCGCTCACCGGCCACAAATCGGTTGTCACGGAACCGAAAAACGGTATTTTGGCCGCAATCCAGCCCGTTGGGCCGACCGTTCCGGAAAATTGGCATCGGTGGCCCAAGCGTCATGAAAACACGTGTGTCTCCATCGCTCAAATGATTGCGCTGAGACGAAACATGCGGTGTGGCAGGAAAAAAGGATAAGGCACGCGTGGTCAGAATTTCTCTTGATGTTATGGGCGGCGACTTCGGCGCGCAGGTCGTCATCCCGGGTGCCGCACGGGCACTCGAACGTCACCCGGACATTCGCTTCGTGCTTTTCGGGGTCGAATCGGAATGTGTTCCGCTTCTCGACAAACATCCCAAGCTGAAAGCCGCCAGCGTCTTCCATCACAGCGAAATCGCCATCGCCATGGATGAGAAGCCCAGCCAGGCCCTGCGGCGCGGGCGTGGCAAGTCGAGCATGTGGAACGCGATCGATGCCGTTGGCAAGGATGAGGCGGATGTCGTCGTCTCCGCCGGCAACACGGGTGCGCTGATGGCGATGTCTGTGTTCTGTCTGCGCACCATGTCCGGCATCCAGCGTCCGGCGATCGCCGCAATCTGGCCCACGCTCAAGGGCGAGAGCATCGTTCTCGATGTTGGCGCGACGATCGGTGCAAACGCACAGCAACTCATGGATTTTGCGCTGATGGGCGGAGCCATGGCGCGGGCCCTGTTCGAGGTCGAGCGTCCGACGCTCGGTCTCCTGAATGTCGGCGTCGAGGAGATCAAGGGCCAGGAAGAGGTCAAGGAGGCAGGGCGGTTGTTGCGCGAAGCCGGCCTCGACAGCATCGACTATTTCGGTTTCGTCGAGGGCGACGACATTGGTCGCGGAACGGTCGATGTCGTGGTCACCGAAGGTTTTTCCGGCAATATCGCCTTGAAGGCGGCAGAAGGCACCGCGCGGCAGATCGCCGAATATTTGCGTGCCGCAATGTCGCGCACATTGCTTGCTAAGATCGGTTACATCCTGGCGAAAGGCGCCTTTGATCGGCTGCGCGAGAAGATGGACCCGCGCAAGGTCAATGGCGGGGTCTTTCTCGGGTTGAATGGTGTGGTGATCAAGAGCCATGGCGGTACGGATGCGGAGGGTTTCGCGGCCGCGATCGACGTCGGTTATGATATGGTCAGAAACGGCCTGAAGGCAAAGATCGCCAATGATTTGCAAAAATATCGTGCTGTGGCCGCTTCAGAAAGCGCAGCCGGCGGCACGAGCGATGAGGTTTGATTAAATGATCCGTTCTGTGGTTCGCGGCTTCGGGGCAGCACTCCCGAAGCAGGTGGTGACCAATCTCGACCTGGAAAGCAAGGTAGACACGTCCGATGAGTGGATCGTGCAGCGGACCGGCATCCGGCAGCGTTACATCGCAGGCGAGGGCGAAACGACGGCCTCGCTGGGCGAGGCTGCGGCGCGCGCGGCACTCGACAATGCCGGCCTGACGCCCGCCGATCTCGATCTTATCATTCTGGCGACATCGACGCCGGACAACACCTTTCCCGCCACGGCCGTCAACATTCAGAATCGCCTCGGCATGCACCATGGTGCCGCCTTCGACGTCCAGGCTGTCTGTTCCGGCTTCATCTTCGGCGTCACGACCGCGGATGCCTATATTCGCGGCGGCCTGGCCAAGCGCGTTCTGGTTATTGGCGCCGAGACGTTTTCGCGGATTCTCGACTGGACCGATCGCACCACCTGCGTCCTCTTCGGTGACGGCGCCGGCGCCATCATTCTCGAGGCCCAGGAAGGCACGGGCAGCAATAGCGACCGCGGCGTGCTGACGACACAGCTGCGTTCCGATGGCGCCCATCGCGAAAAGCTTTATGTCGATGGCGGACCCTCGACGACGGGAACGGTCGGCCACCTGCGCATGGAAGGCCGCGAGGTCTTCAAGCATGCCGTCGGCATGATCACCGACGTCATTGAAGCGGCCTTTGCCGCAACCGGCACGACGGCGGATGATCTCGACTGGCTGGTGCCGCATCAGGCCAATCGCCGGATCATCGATGGTTCGGCCAAGAAACTGGGAATTCCTCTCGAAAAGGTTGTTGTTACCGTCGATCTGCACGGCAATACGTCGGCCGCCTCGATTCCGCTTGCGCTCAACGTCGCGGCTTCCGACGGGCGCATCAAGAAGGGCGATCTCGTTCTGCTTGAAGCCATGGGCGGCGGCTTCACCTGGGGCTCCGTGCTGCTGCGCTGGTAAAAAAATACTGATATAGGGCAGGTGCTTGACCGCAATAGCCAAGGGCAATAGTCTTCCGGGGCTAATCGATATTCAATAAAATCGGTGGGGGAAGATGAGCGGAAAAACGGTAACACGGGCGGACTTGGCTGAATCGGTTTTTCGCAAGGTCGGTCTTTCCCGCACGGAATCGGCGGAACTGGTCGAAACAGTCATTGATGAAATCTGCAACGCCATCGTGCGCGGCGAAAGCGTCAAGCTTTCCTCCTTTGCAACCTTCCAGGTGCGCGACAAGAACGAGCGCATCGGCCGCAATCCGAAGACCGGTGAAGAAGTCCCGATTTCGCCACGTCGCGTCATGACCTTCAAGGCCTCGAACGTGCTCAAGCAGCGCGTGCTGAAATCGCATGTCGCGCGCAAGGCCAAGCAGAAGCCAGCGGCAGTGGCATCCTGACCGCTGCGAAGCGGGCGGGCATCGTCCAAGCGGAATATTCGGCGCGACTTGCCGAACATGGTTGAAAACCCATCCATAAGCCGTTGAAATAGACGCGATTCGTGTAATCATCGAATCGTGTTGCTGCCCTGGTTTTTGCACCTGGGGCGGCAAGGACGCGACTGCGACCTTCGAATGGGGAAGACATGGAAAAAAGTCCGGATGCGTTTCGCACCATCAGCGAAGTGGCTGACGATCTCGATCTGCCGCAGCATGTGCTGCGCTTTTGGGAAACGCGTTTTATCCAGATCAAGCCGATGAAGCGCGGCGGCGGGCGTCGCTATTATCGCCCGGATGATGTCGACCTGTTGAAGGGCATCCGCCACCTGCTCTATGATCACGGCTACACGATCAAGGGCGTGCAGAAACTTCTCAAGACCAATGGCAACAAGTTCGTCGCTGCCATCGCCAGTGGCGATCTGGCAACGGTCGAGGCGCTGGCCGCAGCCAACAATGACGAGACGCCGGGTGTGCAGCAGCAGCCCAAGCTCGGCAACCCGGACGATGACCAGATCGTCGGCCGCGCCAAGGCGCCGGCCAGCCGCCGATTCTTCTCCTTTGTCGGCGGCAATGATGACGTTCCGGAAATCTCGCTCGGAAAAACCTCTGTCGGCAAGGAAGATCGTGCCTTGCTGCAGGAGGCTCTCTACGATCTCCTGGAGTGCAAGCGTCTGCTCGATCAGGTGCGGTAACACCCAAGGCGCGTGTGAAGCCGCGCGCCCTGAAGGCGAATTTTCGCTGAAAACGTGAAATCCGGTGGGGAATTTTGGTCGGAGTGGCGGGATTCGAACCTTATACGGGGTCGATTTGTTCAGTTACTACTATTTTCCACCCACTTTCGTCTGTAGATCGTCACGGGTTCACTACAACAAATTTCGCAACCAGTGGCAGCTTCGGCATGTTGTCCGTTAGGCGTCTGATCCCTTGCCCCGATGGGGCCGACCAAAAGAACACTCGATGTCTTGATGAGACCTTGTCGGCTTAGCCTTTGGGGAACGTGAGCTACGCTGGCGTTTTGTCGGCTATTACGTGCGGTCGGCAGGCATCTTGTATGCTTTGGTCAAAAATGGACGTTCCGCCTTCTCCGGACTGATCCGGGAGGAAAGACGCTTTTGATAAGAGTTTCGACGGAACCAGACCGTTGGGACGCCTTGTTGCCGTAAGCTCTCAGGTCCGCTCTACCACCTCAAGATCCAGCACCCTCGCGCCCTGCGGTCTCGCGATTTTCAGGGCTTCTGCTAAAGCCTTGTCTGTGGTCCTTCCAGCAGCGGTTCGTTCAAGCTTTTTGATCCTCCTCTCTAGCCCCACAATGAAGGCGTCAGCACGCATCTCCTCCAGATTCCTCGATGAGGAGCGACATAGCGGTGATTACATTGTCGTCGGATATGTTCTTATCGACGAGATTTCCCATCCTGTTGAAAAAGTTGGTCCGCATCGCCGTGACAACGGTCTCCGCGTCAGGCCGGCTTCCTTCATGGCAGGTTCGTTCAACTTGCAGACATCCATTAGCTTAAGGCCCTTCGGGGTCTTTGAGATATAGATCTGGTAGTTCACGTGAGAAAGGTGATCGTTCCAGGGATCCACTCTGGGATGCGGGATCGAGTATTGTTGCGATTGCTCTGGCAATGCCTGCAGGGGGGCGATCGGAGGGGTAGGGGCCACGTAGACGTCAGTCTGGCGTTTCAGGGCGCCGTTGCACCGCTTGCAAGCGATCGACAGCCCCCAAGCGGCGAAGAACTGAGGATATATGTCCTCGCAAAGGACATGCTCAAGATCCCACTCGTTCGCGTAGATCGTGGCGTTGAACTTCCGACAATAACAGCATCGCAGCCGTTGATCTTTGACACGCGCTTTCTTGAACCTGTCCTTGACTGCTGACTGGTCGAACCACTTGTTGAGTATCTGCTCGCCATGGGCAGCGCGAACAGCGTCGATCTCATCGACTTCGCATTGGAGAAATTCGGTCATCGCGGTCTAATCGCCAATACTACGTTGGCAACGAGCTCACGCAGAGGATCGTCCTGCGGAATATTGGGCCAGATACCTCCAAGGAAGTCGGCGAGGTCAAGAGCTCGAGGCTCTCCATGTTTGCCAGTCTCAATCAACGTCAGAGCTTCAAGAACCAATTGCTTGAGAAAGTTATTGCCCGACGTCACGACCTGGAAGGCGTTCAGCAGGGTCGCGTCGGGCGACGTGTCGGCAACGACCGCCGGGTTGAGTTCCACCTGTTGGTTGTCCAGACGAAGCACCGTCGAGCGCTCACTCGCTACGCCGCTGACAATAAGTGGAGAATGCGTGCGCGATCACAAAATGACAGCCAGCATGCTGACGTGCAGCAGCATCGAGCATCTCCACATATCGAAGCTGCCACTGGGTGCAGGCTGTTCTCGGGTTCGTCGATAAGAACTACGCATCCGTTCTCCAGGAAGGAAGCAAGTCCGAGAAAGCCGGACAGGAGATTGAGCTCTCCAGAAGACAGCTCAAGCTCGACGGGTTCATCCTTCTCGCGGCGATGCAAAGTGATGGAGGAAACCTTCATCGCCCCCTGGCGCACCAATAGGCGCAGCTCATTTAAATCGACAACGCCGCCGCCATCGAACTCGATTGGCGGTTCCCAATAGTGTTCGCCGCTCGCGAAGTCGATCGCGTACTTAAACGCTCTGTGGTCCGCCCTTGATCGCTGTCGGTAGGTCAAAAGATAGTCTGTAAGTGCTGTACGCCCTGATAGGGGGGGGCGATCCCGGCCACTGCCCTGACCTGGCTCGTAGCTGATTGTCACCAAGGGCTGATAGCCTATCGCGTCGAGGGTTTGGACGACCCTGTGGTCGCCTTGTGCCGTTCGCTGCGCGAAGGTGAGCTGATCGATCGACCGCAAGAGACGTGCACAAGGTGAGATACGGAAATCAGCCTTGAAACCGAGATAGACGTAAAACGGGCTTTCGCCGCCGCTATACCCGGATTCGCGGGTATCGTCGGCGGGCGGGAACTTGTCGAAAGGCGTGAAAGACAATGCGATGACCTTCAGGGTCCGAGAGTACGGAGGCTGTCTCGTTCTGACCGGAAGGCCTTCGCATCGGCAGTTACGTTAAGGATCGCGTTCGCATCATCGGAGCTGATGCCGATATGGGAAACCCTCCCCATCCCCTGTCGGCTTTTCAAGTCCCGCTTGGAGAAGTGCGCCCGGAAGCTCATTGCGAGCTCGCGAAGGACAGAGGACTTTCCAGTGCCGTTTCGTCCAACCAGCACGGTCGTCTGACTTTGATGCGAAGAGCCTCTGGAGAACTTGTCGAGGTACGGCGGCCGATTGTTGGGAGGTCGACGTCAACGGTTGTTATGGCGAAGCGTGATGGCATTAAAAAAATCCGAATGTAACTGCGGGCTACATCTATACCTGCTTTCTTAAAAAATCCTCCGCAGGTTGTACGAGCCAATCCTGGCCCTTCTCGTATGACGACATAGTACGCGGGCAGGAGATCGGTGACCTGGAGGCTATGTGGGGGGTACGAGATGAAGCATTGAGACGTTGAATTCTTTCACGGCAGCGATATGAAAGCCCCACAGTTGATTGAATGACTGTCGTCGCCGCCCGATCCCGAGAAAGTGCAGGCGGTTTTAGGTCGAGCACTTCGGTCGCATCGACCACATCGCCTGGCATGATGACGGGAATCCCGATGTAGACGGCGAAATCCACTCGGGACGGCCCCAAATCGGACATCCCCCGCCCATCATCTCATTGTCCGCTACGGCGGCGCCTTGAACATCCCGCGTAAGACATCCTAGCTCTATGGCTGCGGAGTCTGTCTATAAAGTTCAATCCTTTGCTCTAGGTCATGGGCTTCAGCTACGCCAAAGTCGATTAGCCTGCCGACCGCGCGGTCAATTCTGGTGCGCAGCCCATGCGATACGGCCAAAATCGAACTGTCTTTGGTTGCGGCACTCTTATCCATTGCACCACACGCCGACCAAGTCCGAGTTCCAGCCACACCCCAGCGTCGTCCGGGCAACGCTCAAGCCACACTTCAGTCGCAGAAATCAAAAATTGCAGGTGGCGAGGTTCTGGCTTTACCCCCAATGTGTTCATTGCGAAATGTGCTATTACCGCCATAGGCCCGCCTCCAACAAATCGAAGTAGGATATCCAATAGCGGATCAATGCGATCAAAAATTTGTTCGACAAGGTAGGTGCGTGTTCCGCCGAACGGATTGTGGGTATTCATAAAGAAATTTGCCAATACTGAGCCAGTCTCCGAGCTGACTGACAGGTCGCCTCGTTTTCTTTCTCTATTCCAGAATTCACAATTCGCGAGGCGCTGCCCAATTCCTTCCCGAAGCTGCTTCGGTCTTTCAGCGCCATGTTCAGGATGGTTGAAGTACCAGACGTCCGACGAATGCAATACAGTGTCGGCAATTCTAGCGAACGAGGAATCGGGCAGCCGATCTAACGAAGACATCAATTGAT
>CAWGHM010000012.1:0-16219 GCA_963822365.1 uncultured Alphaproteobacteria bacterium | reverse complement strand
CTGCTGCCTTCGACCGATTACGTATTGCTGTGGAGGCGCGCGGCGCTCTCGCCGAACCAGTCTGCCGTCTCGTGCACGGCCTTGTGCAGACAAACGGGTTGCATCTGTGTATCGGTAAAGACCAGCACTTCCATGCTGGGTGGGGTGAGCTGCCACAGGCTCAGCGCGACATGTGGTACTGAAAACAGGTCTTTCAGCAGGTTAGCCGCGCACCAGATCGCCGTGGCGGGGCGCATCTTCGAGGAGGTCCGCAGGCGCCTCGGCTACCTCGTCGAGGTCGGCCTCGACTACCTCACGCTCGACCGCCTTGCGCAGACGCTCTCCGGCGGCGAGACGCAGCGCATCAACCTCGCCACGAGCCTCGGCTCCAGCCTCGTCGGCTCGCTCTACGTCCTCGACGAGCCGACCGTGGGCCTGCATCCGCGCGACAACGACCGGCTCATCGCGATCCTCGAAGGCCTCCGCGACATCGGCAACACGGTCCTCGTCGTCGAGCACGACGAGCAGATGATGCGCCGCGCCGACCAGATCATCGACATCGGGCCCGGCTCCGGCGCCCTGGGCGGCGAGGTCATCTTCCAGGGCACGTTCGACGAGGTTCTGGACGACGCCGACTCGCTCACCGGCGCCTACCTCTCCGGACGCAAGACCATCCCCGTCCCGGCGACCCGCCGGCCAGTCAACGACGACCGGGTGATCGAGGTGCTCCGACGCCCGCGAGCACAACCTCAAGCGCGTCGACGTCCGCTTCCCGCTCGACACGATCACGGTCGTCACCGGCGTCTCGGGCTCGGGTAAGTCGACGCTCGTCCACGGCACGCTCTACGCCGCGCTGAAGCGGCTCAAGGGCGGCGAGTACGACGGCTCGGTGGGCATGCACGACGCCCTCCGGGGGGCCGAGCTCATCGAGCACGTCGAGATGGTGGACCAGTCGCCCATCGGCAAGAGCCCGCGCAGCAACCCCGTCACGTACGTCAAGGCGTTCGACGGCATCCGCGACCTGCTCGCAAGCACGCACCAGGCCCAGATCGCGGCTACGCGCCCGGCACCTTCTCGTTCAACGTGCCCGGCGGGCCCGGTTGTCGGCGCTGTCGTCGTTGTCCCCGGTCGCCACCATGGCCGCAGGCATTGCTACTACAACCGCTATAACGTCCGCCATTGCAACTGGCGTTGACACGCTAACGGCGCAGCGATGCACCACATGGATGCTGACGGGAGATTGCGATTTCCCGTCAACCAACTCCGGCCCCGTTATCCGGGATGTGTCCGACCCAGACCGGACAAATCAGTTTTTCACCAGGCCAGCCAAGGCGTCCGCCATGTTTCTGATGGAGGTGAACATGTCAGCGTCGAAGCAATTCGTCCGGAAACTCGATGTCATAGGCTTCTTCCAGGGCCAGCAGCACCTGCGTCGCCATGAAAGATGTCATGCCTTGATCGAACAGGTTCTCATCATGATTGAGGGAACGGATATCAAACGACACCGGGAATACTTTCGATAAAATTTAAGTCAAATCTTGTTTCAATCCACGCCTCCCATGTTAATATTCTAATAAATACAGTATTCAGGTGATTATCGTCAATAAACAATTCTCATCCTCCGAAATTGCAAGTAATTATCGTTAACAATACATAGTCTTAACTGAATTTCACACAGGCTTGATCCCAATTCACTCCGGACGACGATAGTGTGATCGTGCGTTTCTTCGTTTCGTAGTGAACCCGTTTTTCGCACTATTTGCCATTCGTAGTTGTGTAATCGCGCAGACGACGAGGCCAATTCTGCTAGCGGATCTCGTAGGGTAGCACGCCGCGTTCATTGTGATTGACCACGAGCTTCCGCTTCAGCGGCGGCACGGCGCGGCTGGTGCATTTGGTCGCGCTCGCAGATCCGGCAGGAAATGCCGATCGGATCGAAGGCGGCGCGGTTGCCGAGGTCCAGGTCGTCGGCATAGACGAAGCTGTCGGCATAGGAAATCTCGCAGCCGAGCGCCAGGGCATAGTGCTGGCTGCGGCAGCGCGGAAGCCGCGCCCGCCCTTGGTGATCTGGGTGGCGAGGCAGAGATAGCGCACGCCATCCGGCGTCTCGGCCAGCTGGCGGATGATCCGGCCCGGCGCCTCGAAGGCCTGATGCACATTCCACAGCGGACAGGCCGCGCCGAAGCGGGCGAATTGCAGCTTGGCGGCGCTGTGGCGCTTGGTGATGTTGCCGGCCCGGTCGATCCGGGCGAAGAAGATCGGAATGCCCTTCAGCCCCGGCCGCTGCAGCGTCGAGAGCCGATGGCAGACCTGCTCCAGACTGGCGCCGAAGCGCAGCGACGAGCAGTTCGAGATCGTGGCGCACTTCGCGCGCGGTCTCCATGAATTTGCGATAGGGCAGGAGCAGCGCGCCGGCGAAGTAATTGTGCAGGCCGATCCGGCAGATCTCGACCGCCTCGGCGGTGCGGAAACCGGCATTGCGGGCGATGCTGTCGATCTCCTCGCCGGCATGCAGCTGGGCGATCTGCATGGCGATCTGGAAATCGCGCGTCGACGGCCGGCAGATAGGGATTGAGCGGTGAGGATCCGCGCCGCATCGGATCAAAGCAGCGGATCAGGTCGTCGTCCTTGCGGCCGCGCGGATCACGCGGACGCCATGGTCCGCTTCGAGATAGGCGCTGAGAATGCCGCGTCGCTGTCGCTATCGCCGATGCCCAGTTCCAGCGCCAGCCGCTCCGCCATCGAGGTCGAGGTCATGGATGTAATTGTCGACGAAATGGAAGAAGTCGCGCACTTCGTCATAGGGCGTGTTCTCGGTCATGCCGGCGCCGACGGCCGAGCGTGTCGTCGATGCTCGCCAGCTGCTCGGAATTGTGGCGATAGGCCTGATGGCCGGCAATCAGCGCATGCGCGAGGCCCGGCGCGTTCTGCGCCACCAGCTTCAGCTCCTGCAGGCTGGGCGTATAGGTCTCGAACAGCGGATCGGACAGCGCCTCCGACAGCGCCGACAGCAGCCGGTCGCTCTCGCCGGCGGAGAGGTCGGTGAGGTCGATCTTGAACTTTTCCGCCAGCGACAGCAGCACCGAGGCCGAGACCGGCCGCTGGTTGTTCTCGATCTGGTTGAGATAGCTGATCGAAATGCCGATGCGCTCGGCGAACTGCGCCTGGGTGGCCCTGTTGGCCTGCCGGAGTTCGCGCACCTTGCGGCCGATATAGAGTTTGCCGATGGCCATGTTCGCAACTTTGCAAATTTCAACTTGCAATCATTGTAAACTGCACAATTTGCACCTGTTCAACAGTTTTCTTTCGCGACCATTTCCGCTATAGGTAGAGGCGCTGTCGGCCGGCGGCCCGAATCGGGGGGAGATACATGCGCGAAATCCTGGAACAACTCGAAGCCCGCCGTGCAGGCGGCCCGGGTGGGCGGCGGCGAAGCGCGCATCGACGCCCAGCATGCCAAGGGCAAGCTGACCGCGCGCGAGCGCATCGACGTGCTGCTCGACGAAGGCTCGTTCGAAGAATACGACATGTATGTCACCCATCGCTGCACCGATTTCGGCATGGCCGAACCAGAAGGTGCCCGGCGACGGCGTGGTCACCGGCTGGGGCACGATCAATGGCCGCCTGGTCTATGTCTTCTCCCAGGATTTCACCGTGCTCGGCGGCTCGCTGTCGGAAACCCATGCGCAGAAGATCTGCAAGATCATGGACATGGCCATGCGCAATGGCGCGCCGGTGATCGGCCTCAACGATTCCGGCGGCGCGCGCATCCAGGAAGGTGTCGCCTCGCTCGGCGGCTATGCCGATGTGTTCCAGCCGCAATGCCGAAGCCTCGGGCGTCATCCCGCAGATCTCGGTGATCATGGGCCCCTGCGCCGGCGGTGCGGTCTATTCGCCGGCCATGACCGATTTCATCTTCATGGTGCGAGGACAGCTCCTACATGTTCGTCACCGGCCCGGACGTGGTGAAGACCGTCACCAACGAGATCGTCACCGCCGAAGAACTGGGCGGCGCCAAGACCCATACGACGAAATCCTCCGTTGCCGACGGCGCCTTTGACAACGACATCGAGGCGCTTTCGGCGATCCGCGACCTCTTTGATTTCCTGCCGCTCAACAACCGCGAGAAGCCGCCGGTGCGGCCGTTCTTCGACGATCCGGCCCGGCTGGAGAAGCGGCTTGATACGCTGATCCCGGACAGCGCCAACAAGCCCTATGACATGAAGGAACTGATCGCCGGCCATTGCCGACGAGGGCGATTTTTATGAAATCCAGGAAGGATTTCGCCCGCAACATCCTCACCGGCTTCATCCGCCTCGAGGGCTCAGACGGTCGGCGTCGTGGCCAACCAGCCGATGGTGCTGGCCGGCTGCCTCGACATCGATTCCTCGCGCAAGGCGGCGCGCTTCGTGCGCTTCTGCGATGCCTTCAACATTCCGATCCTGACGCTGGTCGATGTGCCGGGCTTCCTGCCGGGAACCGCGCAGGAATATGGCGGCGTCATCAAGCACGGCGCGAAACTGCTGTTTGCCTATAGCCAGGCGACGGTGCCGATGGTGACGCTGATCACCCGCAAGGCCTATGGCGGCGCCTATGACGTGATGGCCTCGAAGCATATCGGCGCCGATGTCAACTATGCCTGGCCGACGGCGGAAATCGCCGTGATGGGCGCCAAGGGCGCGACCGAAATCCTCTACCGCTCCGAACTCGGCGACAAGGACAAGATCGCCGAGCGCACCAAGGAATATGAAGACCGCTTCGCCAATCCCTTCGTCGCGGCGGAACGCGGCTTCATCGACGAGGTGATCATGCCGCATTCCTCCCGCAAGCGGCATCGCCCGCGCCTTCGCCATGCTGCGAAACAAGCGCAGGAAAGCCACTGGCGCAAGCACGACACGATGCCGTTGTGAGCTGGAGCGACATGAAGCAGATGCATCGAAGACGCGAGTCAGATCCTCAGTACGGCTCAAGTGCGGACGGCGCAAGATTGGCGCTGTCCGCGGCTCATGTCGGTCCGCCAAGAAGCATGCCGGCAGTGCAAGACCAGTTGCCGTCACTTTTCCGATAGCCGACCGGCGAATGCCCAGCGATGTCAACGCAGAGCTGATCGAGAGATCCATGATCGCAGTGAAATCGCCTGCCGGTCATCGCCGCGAAAGATGGGCATCGCCACGTGGCGTCTATTCCGATGCGACCGCGATGCGCTGCATGGGCCGATGAGCGGTGCATATCGGCCGCGCCGTCGCAGTCCTATATCGTATCGACAGATCCTCGCACCGGCGCCGATGCGGTGCATCCGGGCTATGGCTTCCTGTCGGAAAACCGGACATTCGCCGAACGGCTTCAAGCAGAAGGCGTCATCTTCATCGGCCCGCCGGTCGGCGCCATCGAAGCGATGGGCGACAAGATCACCTCCAAGAAGCTCGCAAAGCGAGGCCGGCGTCTCCACGGTGCCGGGTTTCATGGGGCTGATTGCCGACGCGGAAGAAGCGGTCAAGATTTCGGGCGAAATCGGCTATCCGGTGATGATCAAGGCGTCGGCCGGCGGCGGCGGCAAGGGCATGCGCATTGCCTGCAACGATGCCGAGGCGCGCGAAGGCTTCCAGCTCTCCAAGAACGAGGCAATGAACTCTTTTGGCGACGACCGGATCTTCATTGAAAAATTCGTCACCGAGCCGCGCCATATCGAAATACAGGTGCTGGGCGACCAGCATGGAACCTGCCTTTATCTGGGCGAGCGCGAATGCTCGATCCAGCGGCGCAACCAGAAGGTCGTCGAGGAAGCGCCGTCTTCCTTCCTCGATGCCGAGACCCGCAAGGCGATGGGCGAACAGGCGGTGGCTCTGGCCAAGGCGGTCGGCTATTTCTCTGCCGGCACGGTGGAGTTCATCGTCGATGGCGCACGGAATTTCTACTTCCTCGAAATGAACACACGGCTCCAGGTCGAGCATCCCGTGACCGAATTGATCACCGGCGTCGACCTTGTCGAAGCAAATGATCCGCGTGGCTGGCGGCGAGAAATTGACAATCAGCCAGGACGACGTCAAGCTCAATGGCTGGGCGATCGAAAGCCGGCTTTATGCCGAAGATCCCTATCGCAATTTCCTGCCCTCAATCGGGCGGCTGACGCGCTACCGGCCGCCGGTCGAAGGCCACCAGAAAGACGGCACCATCATCCGCAACGATACCGGTGTCTGTCGAAGGCGGCGAAATCTCGATGTTTTATGATCCGATGATCGCCAAGCTCTGCACCTGGGCGCCGAACCGGATCGAAGCCATAGAGGCCATGAGTTCAGCGCTCGACAATTTCGAGGTCGAGGGCATCGGCCATAACCTGCCTTTCCTGTCGGCGGTGATGATCCATCCGCGTTTTCGCTCCGGCAACATTACCACCGCCTTCATTGCCGAGGAATGGCCGGACGGATTTTCAGGCGTTTCCCTGATGCCCGATCAAAGCCGGGTGATGGCGGCGATTGCGGCTTTTGCCCATGTCAGCGATGAAGCGCGCAAGGTGATGATTTCCGGCACCATAGCCAATCACAAACGCCGCCTGGCCGACAAATGGACTGCCAATATCGATGGCGTGGCCTATCCGCTTTCCATTGTGCTTGCCGACAATTCGGCCATGGTGACTTTTGAGGAAAATATCTCCCACGAAGTCACCACCAGTTGGAAGCCGGGAACCAGCCATGCCGCCTTTACCGTTGACGGCGTTGCTTTCGGCGTGAAGATTGTAAAGTCCGCAACTGGCTGGCGGTTGCGCTGGCATGGCGCCGACATGTTTGTCACGGTCCGCTCCAGCCGGGTGGAGGAATTGTCGCGCTGGATGCCGGTACATGTTGCGCCCGATACTTCGCGCATGCTGCTATGCCCGATGCCCGGCATCATCACCTCGCTTCTGGTGGAAGCCGGGGAAAGCGTCGAAGCCGGACAGGCGCTGGCAACCGTGGAAGCCATGAAGATGGAAAATGTGCTTCGGGCCGAAAAACGCTCCGTCGTTACCCGCGTGGCTGTGGTCAAGGGCCAGAGTCTGGCGGTTGACGAACTGATCATGGAATTTGAATGACGGCGCGAACCGCGCCTGTCGGCTGGCGCAAGCTCGCCTGCAGGCGGAGTGCCGGCGCTAAAGAACGAGGTCGCCTGATCGTGACCAGAGAGGCAGCTAGATGACCGATGCCAAGACAATAGCCGACTGGCGCAAGCTTGCTGAAAAGGAACAGGGCGACAATGTCGACAAGCTGATCTGGCACACGCCTGAAGGCATTGATGTCAAGCCGCTTTACACAGTCGATGACCTGCCCGACCAGAGCCGGCTCGACACATTGCCCGGACTTGCGCCGTTCACGCGCGGCCCGCGTGCCACCATGTATGCCGGCCGTCCCTGGACAATCCGCCAATATGCCGGTTTTTCGACCGCCGAGGAAAGCAACGCCTTTTATCGCAAGGCGCTGGCGGCCGGCCAGAAGGGGCTTTCGGTCGCCTTCGACCTTGCCACCCATCGCGGCTATGACAGCGACCATCCTCGCGTTACCGGCGATGTCGGCAAGGCCGGCGTGGCGATTGACAGCGTCGAAGACATGAAAATCCTGTTTGACCGGATACCGCTCGACCAGATGAGCGTGTCGATGACCATGAATGGCGCCGTCATCCCGGTTCTCGCCAGCTTCATCGTTGCCGGCGAAGAACAGGGCGTTCCGCGATCAGCCCTGTCGGGCACCATACAGAACGATATTCTCAAGGAATTCATGGTCCGCAACACCTATATCTACCCGCCGGAAGCCTCGATGCGGATCGTGGCCGACATCATCGCGTTTACCGCCACCGAAATGCCGAAATTCAATTCGATCTCGATTTCCGGCTATCACATGCAGGAAGCAGGCTCGACGCTTCTGCAGGAACTGGCCTTCACTTTGGCCGATGGCCGCGAATATGTCCGGGCCGCCCTTTCCAAGGGTCTGGATGTCGATGCCTTTGCCGGGCGGCTTTCCTTCTTTTTCGCCATCGGCATGAACTTCTTCATGGAAATCGCCAAATTGCGCGCCGCCCGCATGTTGTGGTCGCGGATCATGGGCGAGTTCAATCCGAAAAAGCCATCCTCGCTGATGCTGCGCACCCATTGCCAGACCTCCGGCGTGTCGTTGCAGGAACAAGACCCCTACAACAACATCATCCGCACGGCCTATGAAGCAATGAGCGCGGCACTCGGCGGCACGCAATCGCTGCATACCAATTCCTTCGATGAAGCCATTGCGCTGCCCACCGAATTTTCGGCCCGGCTTGCCCGCAATACGCAACTGATCCTGCAGCACGAAACCGGCATCACCCATGTCGCCGATCCGTTGGCCGGTTCCTATTATATCGAGAGCCTGACCAATGAACTGGCTGACAAGGCCTGGGCGCTGATGGAGGAAATCGAGGCGATGGGCGGCATGACCAAGGCGATCGAGACCGGTCTGCCCAAGCGCCTGATCGAACAGGCCGCCACCCGCAAGCAGGCTGCCGTTGATCGCGGCGAGGATGTGATTGTCGGCGTCAACAAATACAGGCTGGATGAAGAAGCCTCGATCGATACGCTGGACATCGACAATCGCGCCGTCCGCCTTTCCCAGATCAAGCGCCTTGAAAAGACGCGGGCGCTCCGGGACACAGGCAAATGCACCGCTGCACTGGCAGCCTTGAGCGAGGTCGCCCGGACCGGCGAGGGAAACTTGCTGGCCGCCGCCGTTGAAGCGGCGCGGGCGCGGGCCACCGTCGGTGAGATCTCGGATGCGATGCGCGCCGTCTTTGGTGACCACAAGGCTGAACCTGAAGTGGTCCACGATGTCTACGGTGATGCCAGCCAGGACGATCCCGAATACAAGATGATCGTTAGCCGGCTCAAGAAGCAGATCGAAAAATCAGGCAAGGCCCCGCGCATTCTCGTTGCCAAGCTCGGCCAGGATGGCCACGACCGGGGCGCCAAGGTGATCGCCTCGGCCTTTGGCGATATCGGCTTTGATGTCGTGCCGGGTCCGCTGTTCCAGACTCCCCAGGAAGCCGCCGATCTGGCCATTGCCGAGGATGTGCGGGTGGTTGGCGTCTCGTCGCTGGCGGCAGGCCATATGACGCTGATGCCGGAACTGGTGGAATGCCTGAAGGCCAAGGGCAGGACGGATATCATCGTGGTTTGCGGCGGGGTGATTCCACGCAAGGACTATGATTTCCTGCTTGAGCACGGCGTTGCGGCAATCTTCGGACCGGGGACCAATGTGATTGATGCGGCCCGCGCCGTCATCGATCTGGTCGAAGGCCGACTTAGAAACGAATGAGGCTGAACATGCTCGGACGCGTCAACCATATCGCAATTGCCGTACCGGATCTGACCCTTGCCACTGCGCGTTACCGCGACGCGCTGAAGGCCGCCGTCAGTCAGCCGCAGGCCCTGCCGGAACATGGCGTCACCGTGGTTTTCGTGCAATTGGAAAACACAAAGATCGAACTGCTCGAACCTTTGGGAGAAAAGTCGCCGATTGCCGCATTTCTCGCCAAGAATCCCGATGGCGGCATGCACCACATCTGCTACGAGGTCCATGATATCATCGCGGCCCGCGACCAATTGATGGCGGGCGGCGCACGGATCCTGGGGGATGGCAAACCGAAGACCGGCGCCCATGGCAATCCGGTGCTTTTTCTGCATCCGAAGGATTTTTTTGGCACGCTCATTGAACTTGAGGAAGTATCGCAGCGATAGATGCCGGCAGGCATTTGCCCTTTCAATTGCCTTTATTTTCCCTATTCTGGTGCAAATCAGCAAGTTCAGGGGAATATGTCATGAGAAGTCAAAGCAGTCGGTTGATCCGGATTGTCGCCCTCGCCGCACTGCTTTTGCCCTTCAGCACAGCCCAGGCCGACGAAACGCCCTCCACGCTCAACTGGCGCATTGGCATATCGTCGTCCGGCACCCCGAAATATCAGCCCGGCTTTACGCATTTCGATTATGTCAATCCGCAAGCGCCCAAGGGCGGCAAGCTGCGACTTTCGCAATTCGATACTTTCGACACGCTCAACCCGCTTCTGGCAAAAGGCAGCGCCGGCGTCGGCCTCAATCTAGTCTTTGAGACCCTGCTGAAATCTTCGCTGGACGAAGTTTCCACCTCCTATGGCCTGCTGGCCGAGGCGATGGACTGGCCGGAGGACATTTCCTGGGTGAGTTTCCGGCTTCGCCAGGAAGCGCAGATTTGCCGACGGAACACCGGTAACGGCGGAAGACGTGGTATTTTCCTTTGAAAAATCAAAGGAACTGAGCCCGCGCGTCGCCACCTACTACAACCATGTGACAAGCGCCGAGAAGACCGGCGAATATGAGGTTACCTTCCGCTTCGACGAGAAGGGAAACCGCGAATTGCCGTTGATCATCGGCCAGTTGCAGATCGTGCCGAAGCATTGGTGGGAGGCTACCGGCCCTGACGGCAAGCCGCGCGACATTTCGCGAACCACATTGGAGCCGGTGATGGGTTCAGGACCCTACCGTATTTCCAATGTCATTCCGGGATCGAGGATCACCTATGAACTGCGTGACGATTATTGGGGCAAGGATCTCAACGTCAATGTCGGCATGAACAATTTTGGCGTCATCGACTATACCTATTATGCGGATCGCAATGTTGAATTTGAAGCCTTCCGTGGCGGCGACACGGACTTCTGGGCGGAAAACGAGGCCAAGCGCTGGGCGACATCTTACGACTTTCCCGCCGTCAAAGATGGCCGGATCAAGCGCGAGACACCCGATAATGACTATCGTTCATCTGGCGTGATGGTCGGCTTCATCCCCAATATGCGCCGCGACAAGTTCAAGGACCCGCGCGTGCGCGAAGCGCTCAACTATGCCTTCGATTTCGAGGAATTGAACCGGACCATCTTTTTTGACCAATACCAGCGTATCAGCAGCTATTTCTACGGGTCGGAACTGGCCTCATCCGGCCTGCCGGAGGGCAAGGAGCTTGAAATTCTCAATGAGGTCAAGGATCTGGTTCCGGCAAAAGTGTTTACCGAGCCTTATGTGAATCCGGTCG
The DNA here is from genome assembly GCA_963822365.1 of uncultured Alphaproteobacteria bacterium. Classification (GTDB taxonomy): domain Bacteria; phylum Pseudomonadota; class Alphaproteobacteria; order Rhizobiales; family Rhizobiaceae; genus Pararhizobium. The sequence continues at coordinate 5,189 of CAWGHM010000012.1, read as the reverse complement.
GGGGAACGCCCGCAAAGTTTCGCGACAATCTGAGAAAGGCCATCGGGCTGTTCAAGGAGGCCGGATACGAACTGAAGGGCAACCGGATGGTCAATGTCGCCACCGGCGAGCCATTCGGTTTTGAAATCATGCTCAATACGCCGATCATCGAGCGGGTCGCCCTGCCCTTTGCGCAGAACCTGAAAAAGATCGGGGTGGCCGTGACCGTCCGCTCCGTCGATCCGTCGCAATTCATCAATCGCTGGCGGTCGCGCGATTTCGACGTCATTTATGACGGCTGGGGAAAGTCGCTCAATCCCGGCAACGAGCAGGCTGAATATTGGGGTTCGAAGTCGGCGGGTATTGAAGGTTCGCAAAACTATGCCGGCATTGCCGACGAAGCCGTCGACATCCTGATCAAGAAGATCATTTTTGCCAAGGACCGCGACGATCTGGTGGCATCCGTCAAGGCGCTGGACCGCGTGCTGCTGCACCACCACTATGTCATACCGAGCTATACGCTGCGCAATTCGCGGCTTGCCTATTGGGACCTTTTCGGCAAGCCTGCCGAATATCCCGCCTATTCGGTAGGTTTTCCCGATATCTGGTGGTCAAAATCCGCAGAAAAGCAATGAATGACTTGCGTCGCACCGCTGACTGGATTCCAAATGGCAAAAGCGAATCACGCCTGACTGCAGTGCGGCGTGAACACCGCCACACGGACCGGGTAACAATGCGACCATACATTCAGACCGACCTGCGCCCCGGAAAGAGGGCCTGACATGGGAGCCTATATTCTTCGCCGCCTGGCGCTGATCATCCCGACGCTTGTTCGGTATCATGCTGCTCTCCTTCACCATCGTCCAGTTCGCCCCCGGCGGTCCTGTCGAGCAGATGATCGCCGAACTGACCAACAAGAGCAGCGGCGCCGACGAGCGGCTATCGGGCGGCGGCAACGAATTGTCGATGCAGGATGAATCGCTGTCGGGTTCAAGCGCGTCCAAATATCGCGGCGCGCAGGGTCTGGACCCGGAACTGATCAAGAAGCTCGAAAAACAGTTCGGATTCGACAAGCCGGCCTATCAGCGCTTTGGCGAAATGATGTGGAACTATGCCCGGTTCGATTTCGGCGAAAGCTTTTTCCGCAACGAGACGGTGATCAACCTGATCAAGCAAAAGATGCCGGTTTCGATTTCGCTCGGCCTCTGGATCATGATCCTGTCCTATGCGATCTCCATTCCGCTCGGCATCCGCAAGGCGGTTTCGACGGTTCGACCTTCGATATCTGGACATCCGGCATCATCATCGTCGGCTATGCCGTGCCCGGCTTCCTGTTCGGCATCCTGCTGATCGTGCTGTTTGCCGGCGGGTCCTTCTACGACTGGTTTCCCGCTGCGCGGCCTGTCTTCGGACAACTTCGCCTCACTGTCCTGGCCCGAAAAGATCATCGACTATCTCTGGCACATGACCCTGCCGGTGACGGCACTGCTGGTCTCGTCATTTGCCACGACGACGCTGCTGACCAAGAATTCCTTCATCGACGAAATCCGCAAGCAATATGTCGTGACCGCGCGGGCCAAGGGACTGACCGGAACGACGGGTGCTCTATGGCCATGTCTTCCGCAACGCCATGCTGATCGTCATCGCCGGCCTGCCGGCCGCCTTCATCTCCGCCTTCTTCACCGGCTCGCTGCTGATCGAGACATCTTCTCGCTCGATGGGCTTGGGCGCGATGGGCTACGACGCCGTCCTCAAGCGCGACTATCCGATCGTGTTCGCACGCTCTACATCTTCTCGCTGATGGGCCTGCTCATCGGCCTGGTGTCCGACCTGATCTACACCTGGGTCGATCCGCGCATCGACTTCGACAAGCGGGAGGTCTGACTGGAAATGCCGATCGAGCCGCCCGCACCGCCAAGCCCTTTCTGAGCCCGGTCAACCGGCGCCGGCTGCAGAACTTCAAGGCCAACAAGCGTGGCTACTGGTCGTTCTGGATCTTCATGGTCCTGTTCGTGCTCAGCCTGTTTGCGCGAATTCATCGCCAATGACAAGCCGATCATCGCCTCCTACAAGGGCGAAATCCTGTTTCCGGTGCTGGTCGATTATCCGGAGGAGAAATTCGGCGGCTTTCTGGCCGTCACCGATTACCGCTCCGAATTCATCCAGGACGAGATCAACGCCAATGGCTGGATGATCTGGCCGCCGATCCGCTATTCCCACCAGACGGCCAATTCCAACATTCCGATCTCGGCGCCGACGCCAGCCCTTCTGGCTGATGGACAAGAAGGAAGTCTGCTCGGCCTATCCGCTGAAGGATGACGATCCCGGCTGCACGCTCGGCAATCTCAACTGGCTCGGCACCGACGACCAGGCCCGCGACGTGATGGCGCGGATGATCTACGGCTTCCGCATCTCGGTGCTGTTCGGCCTGGCGCTGACCGTGGCCTCGGCCATCGTCGGCGTCGCTGGCGGCGCGGTTCAGGGCTATTTCGGCGGCACTGGTCGACCTGATCATGCAGCGTTTCATCGAGATCTGGTCGTCGATGCCGGTGCTCTACATTCTGATGATCATCGCCGCGATCCTGCCGCCGGGCTTCTTCATCCTGCTCGGCATCCTGCTGCTGTTTTCCTGGATCGGCTTTGTCGGCGTGGTCCGGGCGGAATTCCTGCGGGCGCGCAATTTCGAATATGTCCGGGCGGCGCGCGCGCTCGGCGTCGGCAACTGCACCATCATGTTCCGCCACCTGCTGCCCAATGCCATGGTGGCGACGCTGACCTTCCTGCCCTTCATCCTGTCGGGCTCGATCACCACGCTGACCTCGCTCGATTTCCTCGGCTTCGGCATGCCGCCGGGCTCGCCGTCGCTGGGCGAACTGGTCGGCCAGGCCAAGGAGAACCTGCAGGCGCCCTGGCTCGGCTTCACCGCCTTCTTCACGCTGTCGCTCATGCTGTCGCTGCTGATCTTCGTCGGCGAAGCGGTGCGCGATGCCTTTGATCCGAGAAAGACGTTCCAATGACCGACACCGATTCTCTCGATTCCGCGATCTTTCGGTTGCTTTCCGCAGGGCGGCCATGAAACCCTGGCTGTCGACCAGGTCTCTTTCGACCTCAATCGCGGCGAGGTCGTGGCGCTGGTGGGGGAATCGGGTTCCGGCAAGTCAGTGACCGCCAATTCCATCCTCAAGCTGCTGCCCTATCCGGCCGCCAGCCACCCCTCCGGCGAAGTGTTCTTTGATGGCCAGGACCTGCTGAAGGTCAGCGACGAGGCGCTGCGCAAGGTGCGCGGCAACGACATCACGATGATCTTCCAGGAGCCGATGACCTCGCTCAATCCGCTGCACACTGTCGAGCGGCAGATCGCCGAAATCCTGCATCTGCACCAGGCCATATCAACGCCGACGCGCGGACCCGGGTCATCGAACTGCTCGAGCAGGTCGGAATCCGCGATCCGGAAAAACGGCTGGGCGCGTTTCCGCATGAACTGTCGCGCCTCGCAGTAGGTGTCCAGACTCAGGGGTTGCCCGGCCAGCGGGTGACCTTTGCGCATCACCACCACGTATTCGCCGTCGTACAGGCGCTGGTGCAGGAACTGCGGGCTGTTCTCCTGCAGGTGCAGCGCGCCCAGCTCGGCCAGCACGCCGGGGAAGTGCCCGATGGCCAGATCCGCAGAGCCGCTTTCGAGCAGATCGCGCGGATCGCGGGTGGTCAGTGGCAGCACCCGCAGGTTCACCCCGGGCGCTTCGGTTTCAAAAATGTCCATCAGGCCAGGCACCAGCTTGGCGGCGGTGGCGTCTGCCATGGTCAGCACAAAGGCGTTGTGGGCGTTCAGCGGGTCGAACGTGCCCGGGGCCAGCGATTCGCGCAGCAGGTGCAGCGCGTCCCGCACCGAGGGCCAGAGGCTCAGCGCCAGCGGCGTGGGTTCCACCCCGTAACCCGAACGCCGCACCAGATCGTCACCGACCACCTCGCGCAACCGGCGCAGTGCGTTGCTCACCGCCGGCTGGGTCATCGCGAGGTTGTGCGCGGCACGGGTGAGATTGCGCTCGGTCATGACCTCGTCGAAAACCCGGAGCAGGTTCAGGTCCAGCGTTCGAAAGTTCAGGCTATTTATCACCGTGGCGAATGTAATCCATCACAAAGATAAATTGGGAATATGCGCGGGTTAACCCTAGTATTGCGTGGTCCAAAAGACATAACTTCCTCCTCAGGAGCCCGCCATGAGCACCCTCGCATCCACCTCTTCTTCCGTTTCTCTGGGCCTCGGTCGCACACCGTCGACCCCACCAGCCCGACGCAATGCCGACGGCGCCCGCGGCCTGGCCGCCATGTTGTTGGCCGCTGTGGTGGCGGCCATGGTGGTCCTCGCCGACCGCTTGATCAGCACCTGGGCCGATGGCCACCTGTTGCTGGCCTGGGTGTTCCTCTGGGTGGTGGTGTTCGCTGGTCTGGCCTTGTTCGCAGACTCGGCCCGCCGCGTGGCCCGCCGGGGCATCGTGGTGCTGGACAGCTGGTCGCAGTCGATGGCCGAGGCCCGCGCCGAAACGCGCCTGTGGGAAATGGCCAAACACGATCCTCGCCTGATGAGCGAGCTGACCCTGGCCCGCACCCGCGCCGATGTCGAAGAGCCGGTCGGCGCCTTCGACGACGCCCTGGCGCCGCTGGGATTGCCGGTGCAAGCCGCGGCCGTGGCGCCCGACGTGTCGTACTGGGAGCGCCTCGGTCAAGCCCGTGCCGCGCGCCACCTGCACAACCGCTACATCTGAACGCCTGGGCCCGCGGGCCCTGCGTCCACAAAAAAGCCACCCGGTCCGGTGGCTTTTTTTTCGCCCGGGCTTCATGACCCGGGGGGTTTTCGGCCAGCGGCAGATCGTGCCGCTGGCCGTGTCGGGGGCTGCCGGCTTCAGGCAGCCAGGCGCTTCTCGATCTTCGTTTTTGTCTCCTCGAGCTCCTTGGGCAGGTGATGGGCGAGCTGTGTGAACAACTCGCTGTGCAGCGCGAGTTCCTGTGTCCACGCAGCCTTGTCGATGTGGGTCACGGTCTTGTACTGCTCGGTGGAGAAGTTCAGGCCATCCCAGTGGATGTCTTCGTAGCGCGGGCTGACACCAAACGCGTGTTCGGTGCCCTGGCCACGGCCTTCCAGGCGGTCGATCATCCACTTGAGCACGCGCATGTTCTCGCCAAAACCGGGCCAGACGAACTTGCCGGCTTCG
>CAWGHM010000011.1:0-235000 GCA_963822365.1 uncultured Alphaproteobacteria bacterium | reverse complement strand
CCATATAGGCGACCTTCGCCGACAGGGCCGCCTCGAAGATCACCATCTGGAAACCGAGCAGGGTCGGCACGCAGTTGATGCAGAGATCGGCGCCGGAAATCGCTTCCGCCAGGCGCGCCGGATCGGTCACATCGAGATCGAACAGTTCCAGCCGCGGATCGCCAAGATCGGAAACCAGGCTTTCCATGCGTTCGCGCGACGTGTCGCAGATGCGGATCTTCGTTATTTCGATGATCGCGCGGTCGGAGACGAGATCGCGAACGATGCCGGCGCCCATCAGGCCGGCGCCACCGAGAATGGAAATTTTCATGTGTTTTATCTTTCTGCGAGAACTTTGGATAACCGGAGATCAGACGTGCTTGCGCCCGCCGTCCTCGTAAAACCAGTCGTCGGGATAGGGATACCACCAGTCCTGGATGACCGGCTTGTGGTCGATGATCACCATTTTCGAGCGGCGGAAGGCATCGAGCCCCTGGCGGCCAAGTTCGCGACCGATGCCGGACGATCTTCCAGCCGCCAAAGGGCAGGGCATCATTGTCGATCAGCGGATTGTTGACCCAGACCATGCCGGCCTCAAGCCGATCGGCCGCCTCCATCGCTTCTTCCAGGACGGTGGTGAAGACCGAGGCGCCGAGACCGAATTCGCTGTCATTGGCCAGTCCGGATGGCCTCGTCGAAATCCGCACGCGGCAGATGGCGGCGACCGGGCCGAAACATTCCTCGCTGCATGATCGCCATGTCAGGCGTGCAGCCGGTCAGGATCGTCGGCTCGTAGAACCAGCCGACCGGCTCGCTCGTCCGGGATTTTGCCGCCGAGTAACGACGGTGGCGCCCTTGGCTTTGGCATCCTCGACCAGCCGGATGACCTTGTCGCGCGCGGCTTCGCTGACCAGCGGTCCGATCTCGGCCCTGGTCAGTCCGTTGCCGATGCGCAGCCGCTCGTGTCTCGCCGACGAACTTCTCGATGAAGGCATCGTGGATCGTCATCGACCACGAAAAAGCGTTCGGCCGAGGTGCAGACCTGGCCGGACATGTGGAAGGCGGCGGTCACGGCGCCGGCCGCGGCCACATCGAGCGGCGCATGCGCGGTGACGATCATCGGATCGCTGCCGCCGGCCTCGATCACCGCCGGTTTCATCTGGCCGGCCGCGGCCATGGCGACCGCCTTGCCGGCGGCGACCGAGCCGGTAAAGGCGACGGCATGGGTCAGCGGCGAGGCGATCAGCGCCTGCGCCACCTCGGCACCGCCCGGCAGGCAGGCAATCAGCCCTTCCGGCAGGGCCTCGAAGACATCCATGAATTCCAGCGTCGAAAGCGTCGTTGCCAGCGCCGGCTTGATGATGCAGCCATTGCCGGCAGCGAGCGAGGCAGCCACCGTCCAGCACATCAGCAGGATCGGGAAGTTGAACGGCATGATGTGGACGGCTGACGCCGAGCGCCTCATAGCGCGCATGCTGGAAGGAGCCGGCCTGCGTTGTGCCGGCCACCTTGCCGGCCTCGTCGCGGGCCATCTCGGCAAAATAGCGGAAGGCGCCGGCGCAATTGGCCACTTCGCCGATCGCTTCCGGATAGGGCTTGCCCATCTCGCGCGACATCAGCTCGGCGCAGCGTCGCATGTCGGTCGCCTCGATCCTGTTGGCGATCCTGTGCAGGATTGTCGCCCGGCTCTTGGCATCCAGCGCTTCCAATTGACCTGCGCAGCGTTTGCCGACCGCAGGACAGCATCCAGTTCGGCAGCCGTCGTTTCGGCAAATGCACCTTCAGGCCCAAGCGTTGCCGGGTTGATGACCGTATGGCGCGCGCCGGCAGCCTGGAGATAGACCGGATGCCTGTAGAATACGGGCTCGGCTGGATTGAACATCGGTTTTTCCTGTCAACGCGTTTGTCTTGGTGAACGCCCTCACCCCGCCCTCTCCCCACTGGAGAGAAGGTGCCCGAAGGGCGGATGAGGAGGGCATGCCCGAAGGGTGTAGGTCTTGCCGTCACGCGACATGACTTCCCCGAAACCCTCACCGGATCATGTAGACCTTCTTGATCGTCTCATGCACGGTGCACACGCCCTTCCAGTCCTGCGGGAAGAAGGCCGCCGTATCCGGGGTGATCTCGATCACCTCGCCGCTTTCATGCACATAGGTGCTGCGCCCTTCGAGGAAGTGGCAGAACTCGTCGCGGGTGACATGGCATTCCCACTTGCCGGGCGTGCAGATCCACAGCCCGCATTCCGACTGGCCGTCCGGACCCTTGTGGATCAGCTTGCCCGAGACCTGCGATTCGCCCTCGATCATGGTCGGGATGATGCCCCAGTCCTTGAGGTCGGTCTCGTTCGAGCGGCTTGCGCATCAGCGGTGTTGCGGTCATCGGATGTTTCCTTTCATTTTCTTGCTTCAGGCAACGTTGGCTCCGTCAAGAAAGAGCCGACTATCGCGACAGTCATTTCAAGTTCAGTGGCTCAAACCAGCATGTAGATATTGCGCATGGTCTCGATGACATGGCACTCGCCGGTCCAGCCGCCGGGAACATCACCACGGTTCCCGCCTCGACCTCGATCACCTCGCCTTCGTCCGAACGGTAGATCGCACGACCGGCGACGAAATGGCAGAACTCGTCGCGCGGGATGGAGAGCCGCCAGCGGCCGGGCGTGCAGACCCAGATGCCGGATTCCGGCTGGTTGTTCGGCCCCTTGTGCACCAGGCGTCCGGTCGAATGCGACTGGCCTTCAACGCTGTCAGGCTGCATGCCCCAGTCGACGAGATCGTCAAAGGTGGTGGCATTGTGGATGTGGGGCGCAGAGGATGCTTCAGCCATCGAACTTCCCCGTCGCTGCCAGCTGATCGAGAATGGCCGCCGCCTTTTGCGGGCCGTTCTGCGACTGCATGTGGGCGCTGGTCGCCGCCAGCTTTGCCTTCATCGCGGGATCGTTGATCAGCAGGCATCGAGCTTTGCGGCCAGTTCCTCGTCCGTCCAGTCGTAACGCGGCATCTTGAAGCCGTGGCCGGTCTCGTCCACGCGGGTGGCATTGTCGTGACCATCCCAGACATAGGGCATGATGATCGCCGGCTTGCCGAAATAGAGGCACTCGGTGAACGAGTTGTTGCCGCCATGGTGGATGACCGCATCGACCTGCGGAATGACCGAAGGCTGCGGGAACCAGCTTTCGATGATTACATTGCCGGGCAGGTCGCTATACTGCTCCTTGTAGTCGCCGACATTGACAAGTGCGCGATAGGGCAGCTTGCCGATCGTCGCGATCAGCCGCTTCAACAGATCGGTATCGCCGGCACCGAGCTGCCGAAGGAGATATAGAGCAGCGGCTTGTCATTGTTCTCGGCGAAGACCGGCACCTCATAGGGCTTTTCCTTGCGCACGCAGCCTTCGAGATACTGGAACTGTTTCGGATCGAGCGGATGCTCGCGGTTGAACTTCACGGCCTCCGGATAGAGCAGCAGGTTCATGATAGGGCGAAGCCTCGAAGAACTGGCCGATCGGATAGGCTGCTTCGCCGCGTCGAGGCGAGGAAACGCGTTGAAGTCGTCATGGATCGGCTTGATCACCGTGTTGAAATGGTCGCGATAGGCGGCGTGGCCTGCCAGATCGTCCTGGCGGCAGCCGGACAGATGCGGCGGGATCTTCGGATCCTCGATCTCGTTTTCCGAGCAGGAGATGATCCGCACCCAGGGCTTGCCGAATTGCTTGATCGCCGGAAACAGGATGACGTTGTCGACGCAGATCAGGTCCGGGCTTGATCTTCGCCAAAACGCCGGGCAGATCCTTCTGCGCCCATTTGGCGCTGTCGACGATCGCCTCCCAGCAATCCTGCACGTAATTGTCGATCTGATCATAGGGGCTCTTGCGGAAATTCGGGATATGGCCGTTGATGAAGTCCTCCCAGAACTTCGCCATCTGTTCGGGCGGCATCGGCGCCGAAAGATTGACCGGATGGGCCTCGAAGCCATAGCCCTTGTAGACATCGACGAAGCCGGGATCGGACAGGAAGACGGCCTTGTGGCCGAGCGCCTCGACGGCCTGGGCGATGCCGACGGAATTCAGCGCCGGGCCGAAGGCGGCTTCGGGAAAGAATGCGATGGTCTTGGACATGGAGTTCCCTTCTTCTCTTATTCTTGAAACAGACGGCAGGCCGCCGCATCGAAACCAAGCGAAACGCTAGCCGCCGGTGCGCGCGGCTGCTGCATCAGGCCCGGTCGCCGCAACGCGCACCTGAAGCGGGGCATCGGAGAGCGCCGTCTTGACGTGCAGCTGCGCGATCGAGCCCATGATAGGCGATGTCGACGACCGTACCGGCAACCGCCGTCCGCCATCGGATACGAGGCGGATGTTTTCGGGCCGCACGGCAAGCACAGCCGGCGCATTTCGCTTCGAACCATTGACATCGCAGACGAGCGCCTGGCCGCCTGCACGAAACAGTGCATCGCCGCCGATCTCGCCCTCGATGAAATTCATCATGCCGATGAAATCGGCGACGAAACGGTCGGCCGGTTGCTCGTAGATCTCCTGCGGCGTGCCGCATTGCAGGATGCTTGCCGTCGCTGCAGCACCGCCATGCGGTCGGCCATGACCAGCGCTTCTTCCTGATCGTGCGTGACGATGACGAAGGTGATGCCGACTTCGTGCTGCAGCCGCTTCAGTTCCAGCTGCATCTGTTCGCGCAGCTTCTTGTCGAGCGCGCCGAGCGGCTCGTCGAGCAGCAGCACCTTCGGCCGCTTGACCAGCGCGCGGGCAAGCGCCACGCGCTGCTTCTGGCCACCGGACAGTTGCTCGGGCTTGCGGCTCGGCGAGCGCGGTCAGATCGGTGGTCGTCAGCATGTCATCGACCCGCGTCGCGATCTCGGCCGCGCGGCAGGCCTTCCATTTCCAGACCGTAGGCGAGGTTCTGCCGCACGGTCATATGCGGAAACAGCGCATAGGACTGGAACATCAGGTTGAGCGGCCGCTTTTCCGGCGGCAGCGGTGTGATGTCGCGTGCCGTCGAGACGGATGACGCCGCTATCCGGCATCTCGAAACCGGCGATCATTCGCAGAAGCGTGGTCTTGCCGCAGCCGGAGGGCCCGAGCAGGGCAAAGAACTCGTTCTCGCGGATGTCGAGGGAGATACCATCGACGGCGATCGACTTGCCGAAGTGCTTGGCGACCGTGTCGATCGACAGAACGGGTTGGGACATGCGTTCGTTCATCGGGTCATCTGCTCTCGGTTCAGCCATTGCGAAATGAGCAGGGCGGTGGCGCTGACGCCCATGACGAGTGTGGCAAGCGCATTGATTTCCGGCGTCACGCCGAAGCGGATCATCGAATAGATCTGCATCGGCAGCGTGATCGAGGCGCGGCCGGCGCCGGCGGTGAAGAAGGCGATGATGAATTCATCGACCGACAGCGTGAAGGCGAGCAGCGCGCCGGCAATGATGGCCGGCAGCATGCACGGGAAAGGTGATGCGCCAGAACGTTGTGCAGCTTGATGCGCCGAGATCGCGCGAAGCTTCGACGATCGAGAAGTCGAAATTCTTCAGCCGTGCCCGCACGACCGAGCAGACGAAGGCGAGATCGAAAATGACATGGCTGATGATGATCGTGTGCAGACCCATCGTGATGTTGAGCCGCGAAAACAGCGTCAGCAGCGCAACCGCCAGCACGATGTCCGGAATGACCATCGGCGCAAAAGCCAAGGCCTCGAGAGCGCGCTCGAACGGCGCTTGCGCGTTTCCATGCCGAGCGCCAGCATGGTGCCGAGAACGGTGGCGATCAGCGTCGCGACAACGGCCACAACCAACGTGTTCCAGGCCGCATGAAGAATGTCGCTGAATTGCCGGCCAGCGACACGTACCAGTGCAGCGAGAAGCCGACCAGCTCGTCGGCAGGCCGCTTTCGTTGAACGACAGCAGCACCAGCACGGCGATCGGCAGATAGAGAAAGCCGAAGACCAGCACGAGGATCGTGCGTCCTGTCAGCTTGATGCGCAGCGCGTCAGCCATGTCTGCGCCTCCGCCGGTTTCACCGCTGAAGCGCGCCGATGCGCGGCGCCTGCAGCAGCAGGAGCACCATCATGATGGCGATCAGCACCATGCCCAGCGCTGCGCCGAACGGCCAGTCATTGGCGGTCAGGAACTGGTCGTAGACGAGGTTGCCGATCATCTGGAACCGTCCGCCGCCGAGCAGAGCCGGCGTCACGAAATTGCCGATCGACAGCACGAAGACGAACACGCCGCCGGCGGCGACGCCCGGCAGGGTCAGCGGCAGGGTGACGCGCCAGAAGGTGCGGATCGGCCCGGCGCCGAGATCGCGCGAGGCCTCCATCAGTTCCCGTTGAGACGCGACAGGCGGTGAATAGATCGCGAGAATGACGAAGGGCAGGTAATTGTAGACGAGACCGATGATGACGGCACCTTCGGTGTAGAGCAGCGACAGGGCTCGCCGTCATAGCCGAACCAGCGCAGCAGTATTGTTGATCAGCCCTTCGCGGTTCAGCAGCACGATCCAGGCATAGGTGCGGATCAGGTAATTGCTCCAGAACGGCAGCACGGCGAAGAACAGAAGGATTGGCTGCATCCGTTTCGGCGCAAGGCAGATGGCATAGGCCGCCGGATAGGCGATCAGGATCGCGAACAGCGTCGCAAGTCCGGCAATCCGCGCCGAAGTCAGGAAGATCTTTGCGTAGAGCGGATCGATCACCCGGCGAAAGTTTTCAGCGTGAACGTGTATTCGATGCCGCCATAAATGCCGCGCTCGAAGAAGGCGTAGGCAAGCACGAGCAGGCACGGCACGACCATGAACAGACCGAGCCAGGCAATGGCGGGCAGCCATCAGGTTGGAACGTGCCGTCTGCGAGGACAAGTAATGCGATCTCCGGGAATCGGTTATCCCCTCCTCGACCCCATGCGGGGGAGGGTTGGCGTGAGGCGACTGAACACAGGCGAATGCTGCGACGTGCCGCCTCGGATGCCGACAGGCCTGTCGGGCACCTTCTCCGCGCGATGTCGGGATGAAGGAAGAACGGATCAGTTCGCCGCCTTGATCTCGCTCACAGCCTTCGAATAGTCCGCTGCGCTTCGCCCAGATCCTGCAATTGCTCGTAGCTTGACGAGTTCAGCCGGGGTCATGCCCATGTTCGGATATTGCTTGATCAGTGCCGGATCGAGGCTTTCCATGGCCGGCTTGTTCGGCACCTTGTAGAGGATGTTGGACGCGGCCCAGGCATGGTTCTTGGCGTCGAGGATGAAGTTGATGAACTTGATCGCCGCCTCCTTGTTCTCGGAATTCTTCATCACCACCATCGTGTCGACCCAGAGATCCGAGCCTTCCTTCGGCACGACGAACTTGATGTCGTTGTTCTCGGTGATGCCGTAGTTGCACCAGCCGTCCCAGGCCTGCACCAGCGACGCCTCGCCGGAAACAAGCTTGGAATAGAAGGTCGTGTCGTCATAGGCGAGCAAGGTCTTCTTGGCCTCGATCAGCGCGGCCTTGGCTTCCTCGATCTTGGCCGGGTCCTTTTCGTTGACCGAATAGCCCTTGGAGAGCAGGCCGGCCGCCATCAGCCAGCGATCGGTGGCCAGCATCGTGATCTTGCCCTTGAGCGTCGTCGCCGGGGTGCAAGCAGGTTGGCCCAGCTGTCGGGCGTGCCCTTGACCAGATCGGAGCGATAGCAAAGGCCGGTCGTGCCCCAGGTATAGGGCACGACATAGGTGTTGCCCGGATCGTAGGCGAGCTTGCGCGCTTCCGGATAGAGATTGGCGAGGTTCGGGACCGTGGCATTGCTCGAGCGGCTCGAGCAGACCCTGGCCGTTCAGGATTTCGGCGAACGGGCGAGGAGACGAAGACGACGTCGATAGCCCTTGCCCTGGCTCGCCATCAGCTTGCCCATGATTTCTTCGTTGGTGGCGTGGTTGACGACTTCGATCGTCAGGCCGGTCGCCGCCTTGAAGGTCTCGGCGATATCCGGGCGCCATGTAGCCGTCCCAGTTGGAAATCACCAGATCGGCAGACAGCGCAGTCCCGGCCGACAGCAGCATTGCGCCGGCGGTAAGGCTGGCGATCTTCACGGATGCACGCACTTCACCTGAAGTTTTCACGATAGTCTCCCGTTTGCTGGCGCAGCCGGGGATCAGGTCAGCCTGAAATCGCCGCTGCGCAAATACATCGTCCCGAGCCGCACTGGATGGCGCAGGCACGAGGTTTCAACATCTGTTCCCAAGCGGCATGCCGGTTCCCCGATCTTTGGCTCGCTATTGGCGGGCAGTATTATTTATAAAAAAAATACGTCAATACAAAATCGCTCACCCCGCTGAATTTTTCGCAAGCAGCCTTGCATAGGCCTTGCAGAAAAGGCAGCATGCACGGGCTCAAACCTGCCCGGAACCGGAATTGCCATGGATGCAGAGACAAAAAAGGTAAAGCATCGCCATGTCGAACTGGCGCAGAAAATACTGGACATTGCCACCGAGCGCGGCATGGTCCGCGGCGAACGGCTGCCGGAACAGGCGCTTGCGTCCCGTTGCAACGTGTCGCGCACACCGATCCGCAAGGCGCTGCAGATCCTGGCAGAACCGCCTGATCGTCACCGCCGAGCCGGAGGGTGGTTATCTGCTCGCCATCGACCCGGCCTCGTTTCCGGGCCTTGAGGACGAAGCCCGGCCCGCCGAGGAAACCGAACTCTACAATGCCATCCTGCGCGATCTCTCGGCCGGCCGCATTGGCGAACTCGCAGACGGTCGCCGGCCTGCAGCGCCGCTACGATGCCTCCCGCAGTGCAGTACAAAATGCCCTGATAAAACTTTCCGAAGACAATCTCGCCGAACGCGCCGCTGGTCAGCAATGGCTGATCAAGCAGTTTGCCATCGGCGGCGATGCGGTGGCGAAGAGCTTCGAATACCGCCTGTCGTGCGAACCGCTTGCGCTGACGCTGCCGGGTTTTCGCCGCGACGGGCCGGCCATTACATCGCTGCGCCATTCAATGGACATCCTGCGCGCGATGAATGAGACCGATTTCGACCAGAAACTGTTCGAGCGCACGGATTTCGATTTTCACATGCTGATCGCGCGATCCTGCGGCAATCCCTTCATGTCGGAAGCGCTGGTCAGCCATCATCGCCGACGGCGCTCCAGCCAGCCGCCGGTGCATGTCAACGCTTACAGGCTGATGCAGTCGAACACCGAGCACATGCAGATTCTCGAGCAGATCGAGCGCGGGCAGATGGACCTTGCGAGCCGACCTGATGCGCGTGCATATCCAGCTTTCCCATTCCCAGCGGCCGCGCCTTGCCGGTCGTGGCGTTCCGCCGGTCTTCCGGGTCGTGGGTTAAACGACATTGGATCTCGCATGAGCACAGCCCAAGGTGATCGCCTTTTTTCCGGAAGCCAGCTTCGGCGCCGCGCTGAACTGCGTCGGCATTGCCCAGCAGTTGCGCAGCCTGGGTGCACGGCCTGTGTTCATCTGCCATCCCGGCTTTCGCGGCGTCTTTGCCGAATACGGCTTTCCCGAATATCCGCTGCCCTCCGCCGGCAATGAGGGACAGACGGACTGGACCGATTTCATCAACCGGCATCAGGATGCTTTCCGCCAGAGCCCGCTCGAACAGATCAGGAGCTACGTCGCGCCGACCTGGGATGCGATCGTCGATACGGCTATTGCTGCCGAAGAGCCGCTGCGCCAGCTCCTTGCCCAGCTGAAGCCGGATATCATCGTGCTCGACAACGTCGTGATGTTTCCGGCGATTGCCAATGCCGGTGTGCCCTGGGTGCGCATCGTGTCCTGCGCCGAGACGGAGCTGCCCGATCCTCTGGTTCCGCCCTATCTTTCCGGCTGCGGCGGAAAGCCGGGCACGGACTGGTCGCTGTTTGGCGAACGATACCTGAAGGCGGTCACGCCGGCGCATCGGCGGATGAACGCCTTTCTTGCCGAATGCGGTCTCAAAGCGCGGCCGCCCGGCGAATTCCTCGAAAGCTCTCCCTTCCTCAATCTCCTGCTCTCGCCCGACGCCGTGCGCTTCCAGCGTAAAAATCCGCTCGACCCCAAGACCCATGTCTATCTGAATGGCTGCGTGCGGCAGGAGGCGGCTTACGCCCTGCCCGCTTTCGCGGCCCATCAGGACGCGCCGCTGGTGCTGACGAGTTTCGGCAGTCTCGGGGCAATGGATGTCGCATTGATCAAGCGGATGATCGATGTCTTTGCCAGCCTTCCCTACCGCTTCATCGTCAATGTCGGGCCCTGGCGCGACGACTATGCGCGTGTGCCTGACAATGTCTTTCTGGAAAGCTGGTTCCCCCAGCCCTCGATCGTCGCGCAATCGAGCCTTTTCATCCACCATGGCGGCAATAACAGCTTCTGCGAGGCGCTCTATTACGGCGTGCCGTCGCTGATCATGCCCTATTGCTGGGACGGCCACGACAATGCCCGACGAGCACAGGATGTCGGCGTCGGCCGGCGCATCGACCGCTATCAATGGACAGATGCGGAGCTGGCCGGCGCAATTGCGGCCCTGCTGGAGGATGCCGCAATGCAAGCCCAGCTCACGACCAATGCGAAAGCGATGAAACAATCCAATGGCGCGGCCGTCGCAGCAAAAGCCATTCTCGATCTCGTCTGAAAGGAACGCCACATGCAGGATAAGCTCTATATCGATGGTGCATGGGTCTATCCTGCAAGGGGCGGCACGCTTGATGTCATCGACCCCGCAACCGAACAGGTGATCCACAAGGCACCAGCCGGCACGGCGGACGATATCGACCGTGCAGTGAAAGCCGCGCGCCGCGCCTTCGATCATGGCCCCTGGCCGAAAATGCCCGGCAGCGAGCGTGCAAAAATCCTGCGCGCCATCGCGAACATCATAACCGGCAAGCGGGAGTTTCTGGCCAGGCTCGAAGTTGCCGACAATGGCAAGCCGCTGCCGGAAGCGCTCTGGGACATCGACGATGTCGCCGGCTGCTTCAATTTCTATGCCGGCCTTGCCGAGGATCTGGAAGCAAACCCGGAGGAGACCATTCCCCTTGGCGAACCGCGTTTCTCATCAAGCGTGGTGCGCGAACCGCTCGGCGTCGTCGGTGCGATCACGCCGTGGAACTATCCGCTGCTGATGGTCTCGTGGAAGGTCGCGCCGGCGCTTGCCGCCGGCTGCACCATCGTGCTGAAACCGTCTGAACTGACGCCGCTGACGGCGCTCGAACTCGGCGTCGATCGCGCAAGAAGCCGGCCTTCCGTCAGGCGTGCTCAACATCGTCACCGGCACCGGCCCGGACGCCGGCCAGCCGCTGACCGAGCATCCGCTGGTCGACAAGCTTGCCTTTACCGGCTCGGTGCCGACCGGCCGCAAGGTGATGATCGCAGGCGGCGCAGGACATCAAGAATGTCAGCCTCGAACTCGGTGGCAAATCGCCCTTCGTCGTCTTTGCCGATAGCGATATCGAAAAGGCCGTCGAATGGATCATGTTCGGCATCTTCTGGAACCAGGGCCAGGTCTGCTCTGCCACCTCGCGCGTGCTGATCGAGGAAAGCGCCTATGACGCCGTTCTGTCGCGCCTGTGCGCGGAAGCCGCGAAGATCACCATCGGCAACGGACTGGACGACGGCACGCTGCTCGGGCCCATCGTCTCCAAAGGCCAGTATGACAAGATCCTCGCCGCCATCGAACGCGGCAAGGCCGAAGGTGCGACCGTCGCCTATGGCGGCGCCCGCGCACCCGGTTTCGATCGCGGCTATTTCCTGCAGCCAACGGTTCTGACCGACATGGCCGAGGACAGCTTCGTCTGGACGGAAGAAATCTTCGGCCCCGTCGTCTGCGTCAAGCCGTTCAGGGACGAGGCGGATGCGATCCGCATGGCAAACGACAGCCGCTTCGGCCTTGCCGCCGCCGTGATGTCCGCCGATCTCGACCGGGCCGAGCGCGTCGCCCGCGCCTTTCGCGCCGGCATCGTCTGGGTCAACTGCTCTCAACCGACCTTCACCGAAGCCCCCTGGGGCGGCTACAAACAATCCGGCATCGGCCGCGAACTGGGCCGCTGGGGTCTCGCCAATTATCTGGAAACCAAGCAGATCACGCGGTTCAACAGCGACGAGCCGTGGGGATGGTACATCAAGGGGTGAGCCAACCCTGATCGTTCTTCACATGTCGGGGATTGGCTGACGCCGTTTTGGGGCGGGTATATTTGGACGCTTTGAACCGGCCGCTATACCCCCCTCTGTCGGCGACGCCGACATCTCCCCCACAAGGGGGGAGATCAGCCGCTTGCTTTCTGCGCTGCTGACTGAACGGTCCGTGAGGGAAAAGAATGATCTCCCCCCTTGTGGGGGAGATGTCACGCAGTGACAGAGGGGGGTGCGGCCACGGTCACGGGTCACATTTTGGGCACCTAACCGAAACCGCACATCGAGTCGCAACCACTCCCTCAATCCAGCGGCCTGAACGTCCACTTGACCACATAGGCGCCGTTGCGCTTCCGCTTGGTTTTCATCTTGACCGCAACCGGTCCGCCGAGTTCTGCCTCCGCATCCTGGAAAGCCTGACGCGCTTGCGCCATCGCCTCGTGATAGACGCTGTTGTCGCGCTTCGGGCTATCGGCGATCGCCTTGATGAGGGCGATCATGTCGTGCGTGTCTTCCGCCATGGGGTCGGGCTCCTTTTACGCATGCCATCAAGGCCGGGCGCAACAAGCCATACACAACCGGGCCCGGGCTCTCAATCCAGGACGCTGACGGGTCATGCCACCCGATCACGCATTCAAAGGTATCCGGGCGATCACCTTGATCTCGAAGTCGAAGCCTGCCAGCCAGTTCACGCCGATCGCCGTCCAGTTCGGATAGGGCGGATTCGGGAAAATCTCCTGCTTGACCGCCATGATCGTTCCGAACTGATTTTCGGGATCCGTGTGGAACGTGGTGACATCCACAATATCGTCGAAGGTGCAGCCTGCGGCTTGAAGCGTTGCCTTGAGGTTTTCAAACGCCTGCCGGACCTGCTGCTCGAAATCGGGCTCGGGCGTCCCGTCCTCGCGGCTGCCGACCTGTCCGGAAACAAAAAGCAGGTCTCCGGATCGGATTGCGGCGGAATAGCCATGCGCCTCGTAAAGAGCATGTCTATTTGCGGGGAAGATTGCGTCTCGTGGGGACATTTCCATCTCTTTTCATCGGAATTCATTGAAACCCGCTACATCACCGCGCATCAGACGTTCACTTCTGATCTCGCAATGTGATATACGGCACGTATGTGAATAACTCAGATACGTGCCGTATGTCAAATTATATACGCATCGTATGTGAAAAAGCGAGGCAGCGATGGCGAAACGACGAGTTGAGTCCATGGAGGAAAACCGCGCAAAGCTGATCGCTGCGGCAAGAAAGGCGTTCGCGGAGAAGGGCTATGCGGCGGCATCGATGGATGACCTGACGGCAGATGCCGGGCTTACCCGCGGCGCGCTTTATCACAATTTTGGTGACAAGCGTGGCCTGCTGGCAGCCGTCGTACACCAGATCGATTCCGACATGGCAGCGCGCGCGCAGGCGATGGGCGCCGGCTCGGAAGACGACTGGCAGGCGCTGCTGGCCGAGGGCGCTGCCTATATCGAAATGGCACTTGATCCGGAGGTCCAGCGCATCGTTCTGCTCGACGGGCCTGCGGTGCTGGGCGATCCTTCACAATGGCCGAGCCAGGGCGCTTGTCTGCAGGCAACCCGGCGGGCGGTTGAGCACCTTATCGCACGAGGGAAGCTGAAGCCCGTCGATCCGGAAGCCGCAGCCCGGCTTCTCTGTGGAGCGGCACTCAATGCCGCTCTCTGGATTGCGGCCAGTGACAAGCCGCAGGAGGTCCTGCCCAAGGCTATCGAGGCGTTTCAGTGCCTCGCCTCAGGATTTCTCGCAAAGGCAGAATAGGAAGGGCGTGAGCCACCCCCTACTCCGCCGCCTCCACCCTCGCCACCGGCACATAGTTCAAGATCGGCCCCAGCCAGCGTTCAACTTCCGCGATCGGCATCCCCTTTCGGGTGGCATAATCCTCGACCTGATCGCGCTCCACCTTGGCGACGCCGAAATAATAGGCTTCGGGCTGACCGATATAGAGACCGGAGACGGAGGAGCCGGGCCACATGGCAAAGCTCTCCGTCAGCGTCACGCCGATCTGCTTTTCGGCATCCAGCAGGCGGAACAGCGTTGCCTTTTCCGTATGATCGGGCTGGGCCGGATAGCCAGGTGCCGGGCGGATGCCGGCATAGGGTTCGCTGGCCAGCGTGTCAGGCGCGAAGGCCTCGTCGGGCGCATAGCCCCAGAGTTCCTGGCGGACATATTCATGCAAACGTTCGGCAAAGGCCTCGGCGAAACGGTCGGCCAAGGCTTTCACCATGATCGAGGAATAATCGTCGTTCGCCCGCTCGAAGCGTTCGGCGATCGCCACTTCCTCGATACCGGCAGTGACCACGAAGCCGCCGACATAATCCTGCCTGCCGCTATCGACAGGCGCCACGAAATCCGAGAGCGCGACGTTCGGCCGGCCGTCTCGCTTGCTCATCTGCTGACGCAGCGTGAAGAAGGTGGCGAGATCGGCTTTGCGCGTTTCATCTGAAAACAGGCGGATATCATCACCGACGGTACCGGCCGGCCAGAAGCCGACGACGGCCTTTGGCGCGAACCAGTTTTCGGCGATCACCTTGGCAAGCATGGCTTGCGCATCGGCAAACAGCGCGCGCGCGGCTTCGCCCTGGCGCTCGTCGTCAAGGATCTTGGGATAGACGCCCTTCATTTCCCAGGTCTGGAAGAACGGCGTCCAGTCGATATAGCGCGCGAGTTCCTCAAGGTCCCAGCCTTCGAACACGCGGGTGCCGAGGAAGGAGGGCGTCTTTGGCTGGAACGCCTGCCAATCGACCTTCTGCGCATTGGCGCGGGCCTTTGCGAGCGGCAAGCGCTGTTTTTCCAGCTCGTTCTTCGCGTGCGCCGCCGCGACCTTCTTATACTCGGCCTGCACGGTCTCGATGTAGCCAGCCTTCGTCTCGGGCGAGAGCAGGCTGGAGACGACACCGACGGCGCGGCTGGCATCGGTGACATAAATCGTCTGGCCCGCATTGTAGCGCGGATCGATCTTCACGGCCGTATGCACCCGGCTCGTCGTTGCACCACCGATCAAGAGCGGAATATCGAACCCCTCGCGCTCCATTTCGGCGGCGACATGCACCATCTCGTCGAGCGAGGGCGTGATGAGGCCGGAAAGCCCGATGATATCGACATTTTGCTCGCGGGCGACCTGCAAAATCTTGGCAGCCGGCACCATGACGCCGAGATCGATGATCTCGTAGTCGTTGCAGGCGAGCACGACACCGACGATGTTCTTGCCGATATCATGGACGTCACCCTTGACCGTCGCCATCAGCACCTTGCCGGCGCTCTTGCGTTCGCCAAGCCCGCCACCGGCCAGCCGTTCGGCTTCCATGTGCGGCAACAGAACGGCCACCGCCTGCTTCATCACGCGCGCCGATTTCACCACCTGCGGCAGGAACATCTTGCCGGCGCCGAACAGATCGCCGACGACATTCATGCCGGCCATCAGCGGCCCCTCGATGACATGCAAGGGCCGCTCGGCATTGAGGCGGGCTTCATCCGTATCGGCTTCGATGAATTCGGTGATGCCGTTGACCAGCGCATGTTCCAGCCGCTTTTCGACCGGCCAGTCGCGCCATTTCAGATCCCGTTCCTTGGCTTCCTTGCCGGCCGTGCCCTTGAAGCGCTCGGCCAGTTCCAGCAGTCGCTCAGTCGCGTCCTCGCGGCGGTTGAGGACGACGTCCTCGCAAGCCTCTTTCAGCTCCGGCTCGATCTGGTCGTAGACGGCGAGCTGGCCGGCATTGACGATGCCCATATCCATGCCCGCCTGGATGGCATGATAGAGGAAGACGGCATGCATGGCTTCGCGCACCGGCTCGTTGCCGCGGAAGGAGAAGGACAGGTTGGAGACGCCGCCGGAGATGTGCACATGCGGCAGGGTCTCAATGATTTCGCGCGTCGCCTCGATGAAATCGACACCGTAATTGTTGTGTTCCTCGATGCCGGTGGCGACCGCAAAGACATTGGGGTCGAAGATGATATCCTCAGGCGCAAAGCCCGCCTGCTCGGTGAGGAGCGTGTAGGCGCGGGTGCAGATCTCGACCTTGCGGGCTTGCGTATCCGCCTGGCCCTGTTCGTCGAAGGCCATGACCACGACGGCGGCGCCATAGGCGCGGCAGAGTTTGGCGTGATGCAGGAAGGCCGCCTCGCCTTCCTTCATCGAGATCGAATTGACCAGCGGCTTGCCCTGCACGCATTTCAGCCCGGCCTCGATGATCTCCCATTTGGACGAATCGATCATCACGGGAACGCGGGCGATATCCGGCTCGGCGGCGATCAGGTTCAGGAACTCGACCATCGCCTGCTTCGAATCGATCAGGCCTTCGTCCATGTTGATATCGATGATCTGGGCACCGTTCGCCACCTGGTCCCGCGCCACGTCGAGCGCTGCCGCATAGTCGCCCGCTGTGATCAGCTTGCGGAACTTGGCCGAGCCGGTGACATTGGTGCGTTCGCCGACATTGACGAAGGGAATGTCCTTGCTCAGCGTATAAGGCTCGAGCCCGGACAGCTTCATCAGCCTGGGCACTTCGGGAATGGCGCGCGGCGGGTGTTTCGCCACGGCCTGTGCAATGGCGCGGATATGCGCCGGTGTGGAGCCGCAGCAGCCACCGACGATATTGACGAGCCCGTCGCGGGCAAACGCCTCGATCTGCGCCGCCATCTCGTCCGGGCTTTCGTCATACTGGCCGAATTCATTGGGAAGCCCAGCATTCGGATAGGCGCAGACAAACGTGTCGGCGACGCTCGAAATTTCGGCGAGATGCGCGCGCATTGCATTGGCGCCGAGCGCGCAGTTGAGACCGATGGTGAAGGGATCGGCATGGCGCACCGAATGCCAGAAGGCGGTCGGTGTCTGGCCTGACAGGGTGCGGCCGGACAGATCGGTGATCGTGCCCGAAATCATCACCGGCAGGCGCACGCCCATCTCGTCGAAAATCTCTTCCGTCGCAAAGATCGCCGCCTTGGCGTTCAGCGTGTCGAAGACGGTCTCGATCAGGATGATATCGGCACCGCCGTCAATCAGGCCACGCAGCTGTTCGCCATAGGCGATGCGCAGGTCGTCGAACGAGGTGGCGCGAAAGCCGGGATTGTTGACATCGGGCGAGATGGACGCCGTGCGGTTGGTCGGCCCGAGCGCGCCGGCGACGAAACGGCGTTTGCCATCAACCTGTTGCGCGCGCAGACCGGCGCGACGCGCAAGGCGGGCGCCGTCCCGGTTGAGTTCATAGACCATGGCTTCCATGCCATAGTCGGCCTGCGCGATGGAGGTCGAGGAGAAGGTGTTGGTCTCGAGAATATCGGCGCCGGCGATGGCATAGTTGTAGTGGATTTCCTCGATCGCGCCCGGCTGGGTCAGCGTCAGAAGGTCGTTGTTGCCCTGGAGGTGGCATTCGCAACTCTGGAACCGGTCGCCCCGAAAATGATCTTCGCCGAGGCCGAGTTGCTGGATCTCGGTACCCATCGCCCCATCCATGATCAGGATCCGCTCGCTGGCTGCGGCTTTGAGCGCTGCCATGACCTCGGATCCATCCGGTTTCGGGGAAACGGCGCCGAAAAGGGCATCAATGGCGGACATGGGAGATCTCCCGTTCTGAAAACGACAAAAGTGATGTTCCAATTCAATCACATAAAGATATCTTTATGTCAACATACGATACGAGTGTGGATTTTTATCTGCCCGAACGCACAACGGCCCGCCCGGTGAGGGGCGAGCCGTCGTGATCGTGAAAAATCCAGGGACCGAATCAGAGCCGCTTCAGGCAATCGTCCAGTTCATAGATGGCGCAGAGAATGTGATAGAAGCTGCTGGCTGGCGCAGGCTCATCGATGAAGACGCCGTCATCGGTCTGCTTGTCGCGCCAGAGCCCGCGCAGCGGCGTATCGAGGAACCGGGTGAGCGCGGCAGCCGCGCGCTCGGCGGAGCGAAGATAGCGCTGCCGCTCCTCGCCTTCCGTCAGCACGGCAAAGCGGATCGCAGCCTTCAGCCATTCCGTCTGCGGCCAGAGGCGCGCGATCGGGTCGGCCACGGAAAAATCATCCAGCAAGGTCATGATCGCGACATCACGCACGGGGCTCAGGCCATATTGCTCGCCGATGTTGAACAGCCGGCGTGCCTTGACGAGCGCATCGGCATGGCCGCGCCGCTCCCCCCAGCGCAACAGCAGCCAGGCCCACTCGAACTGGTGGCCGGGCTCGACGATCCGGCCCTTCTCCCCGGGGAAAGGCGCCCAGTCCGCATCGAAGAATTCGCGCAGCGCGCCGGTTTCCCGATCGATGAAGTGGTCCATGCAGAGCGCCGCAATCTCGTCGGCAAGGTTTGTCCAGGCAACCTGATCAAACCCTTCCACCGTCTCGCTGGCAAGGCAGGCCTCGAACAGGTGCATGTGGGGGTTGGAGCACAGGGGCAGTCGCGGGGGATTGTCTTCGTGGAAACCAGCAGTCGGATGTTTGCAATGGGCCTCGAGCCGATTGCGCAAAACATTGCTACGCTCCGCCATCTCGGCCCTGCGCTCCGGAAACACCTGCGCCAGATAGGCAAAGGCGAGCAATGCAAAGGCCTGATTGTAAAGATCGAAAGAGGCGTCGATAAGCGCGCCATCCGCATTGGCGAGTGCACCGTAAAACCCGCTCGGCTGCAGATAGACCCGGTCGAAATAGGAAAGCCCACCGGTTGCGACCGTCTGCCAGTCACCGCTCCAGCCGCGACGCCCCGCCTCTGCGAAGCAATAGACCTGCCGCGGCTGCACGCGCGAACGGCGGTTTGCCCGTGTCGGCTGCCCCTGCATGTCGATCGTTTCGACAAGTCCGCCACCGGGGCCATCAAAGCCGCGGTCGCGCCAGAGCGGCAGGGCCGCATTGTTCAACCATTCATTCAGATCGCGGGAAAAGGCATGAATATCCATCTTTGGCGTATTCCTTCGGAACCTAGTGCTCTGCAAGTTTCAATGCGGCGAGATCCTTGCCGAGAAGTGTCGCCAGCGCTTCGACCACCATATCGTGATCCGTGCGCTGCGGCAGACCCGAAACAGTGACGGCACCTATGCAACCGGTGCCCTTGACATTGATCGGAAAGCTGCCGCCATGCGGAGCATAATCGGCATCGGGCAGACCGAATTTCGCCTGAAGCGTGGTCTCCTGCCTTGCGAGCGCAAGCCCCGTGGCATAGCTGCTCTTGAAGAAGCGGAAGACGCAATTGCGCTTGCGCCGCACCCATTGCGGATTGTCCGGGGTGGCACCGTCGAGAGCGGCATAAAAGACCGGCATGGAAAACAGCGTCACATCGATGACGACGCCGAGTTTGCGTTGCATTGCCATGTCATACAGCAGCGATCCCAGCGCCCAGCCGGTCTCAAGGTTGAAGCTGTCGAACTGCAGCTCCTTTTCCTGAAGCTCGATCCGGCTCAGGTCGTCATCGATACTCATGCACTCCACTCCTTGCTATCAGTCCTTCCACAGCCAGGCGGCGCCGCGCACCCCGGAACTGTCGCCATGCACCGCCTTGCGGATCGGCGTCTCGAAACTGTCACCGAAAATGTATTTCTCGATAAGCTCGGGCAGTTCGCCATAGATCTCGTCGACATTGGACATGCCGCCACCGAGCACGAAAACATCGGGATCGACGACATTGGTCAAAAGCGCCAGGCTGCGCGCCAAGCGGTCAACGAAGCGATTGTAAACCCCTGTCGCCACCGGTTCGCCGCGGCGCTTGTCCTCGATGATATCGCGCCCGCGGCGATCCTGCCCTGTCGTCACCCGATAATCGAGCTCGACGCCGGTGCCGCAGGCATACATGTCGAGACAGCCGTGTTTTCCGCACCAGCATTTATGGCCGGGATATTCATCCGCCGTCATCCAGGGCAAGGGATAATGGCCGATTTCGGCGGCAACGCCCTGATAACCGGCATGGACCTTGCTGCCGATCGCGAGGCCCCCACCATGACCGGTGCCGACGATGATGCCGAAGACAA
Organism: uncultured Alphaproteobacteria bacterium; assembly: GCA_963822365.1. GTDB lineage: Bacteria > Pseudomonadota > Alphaproteobacteria > Rhizobiales > Rhizobiaceae > Pararhizobium. Next base: position 214,951 of record CAWGHM010000011.1, on the reverse strand, counting down.
CCTGCTCGCCCTTGCCGGCCCCATCGACCGCTTCGGACACAGCAAGGCAATTGGCGTCGTTCGCAAGCCGCACCGGACGGCCGAGCACCGATTCGAGATCGCGGCCGAGCGGGCGGCCGTTCAGAAGCACGGCGTTGGAATTGCGCACGATGCCGGTGCGCGGATTGGGGCTTCCCGGGATGCCGATACCGATGGATCCGGTTTCGCCGGCCATCTGTTCGGCAGCAGCGACCAGATCCTGAACGGCAGCCAGGCAGGCGTCGTAGCCGCTCGTGGGCGTGGGGATGCGATGCCGGGCACGGGTCGCGCCATCGCGATCGAGCGCGATGACCTCCATTTTCGTACCGCCCCAATCAATTCCGATGAACATGGCTGGATAAAGTCTCTTTGAAAGCTGATGCGAAAGGAGCGTGGATGGCGCCAGCCCCATTCTTCGCCCCCTGCTTAGCATCGGAAAAGCGTCCGGCGCCAGCCCCTGCACGGCGGGTCAACCGCGAAACAGGCATCTATCCGTTCCAATTTCGGGAGGGTTCAAAACGCAGAAGCCCGGCTGTTTGAACAGCCGGGTCTCTGGAACACCGTCGACAGACCGGGATCAATCGCAGATCTTGATCTTCTTGTAGTAGATGTTGCCCCACTGGTCCCACTTCTTGATCTTCTTGATGTAGCAGGTCGGCTCATAGCCGTAATCGTTGTAGTAGTGCTTCTTGTGATGGCGGTAGTTGTGGTGGCCATAATCATTGTCGTAGCCGCCGACGGTGATGTAGCCATTGTCATTGCCGAAGCCGAACGTAAAGCCGCCGGCCTGTGAGGGAGCGGCGAAGGAAACCGCGGCAGTCACGGCGATAACGGCAGAAAGAATGAACTTGCGCATGGGTCTCTCCTTGTTCCGGTTGCTGTTGAGGTCGTCTCATCCAGTGACCCGACAATGCCATGACCGCCCCGGCTGCGCTGTGCCGCATGGAACAGGTCTGAGGCCCCCGCCAAAAACCTATCAGACGACCAGCGAAGCACACGACCGGCGCAAAAACACTTGGCTTACGCCCGAGCCTTTTGTATGGGTTCTATCCAAGTGGTTCCGTAGCTCAGCAGGATAGAGCACCAGATTCCTAATCTGGGGGTCACGCGTTCGAATCGCGTCGGGATCACCATTTCTCAAGATTTGACTTAAACCTGCCTGGCATAGCCGCCGACGGACTGTGACATAGCCGACGAGTGAACGTACGACGTGTTGCGCAATACACATCGGTGTGTATAATCACACTCATGCGGAGTGGCGCCATAATTTTCGAATTGATGAAGGATGGTTGGTACGAAGTTGCACGCAAGGGCAGCCACGTTCAGTTCAAACATGCGACAAAACCAGGCCGCGTTACCATTCCTCACCCAAAGAAAGACATTCCCGTCGGCACGCTCAAAAGCATCGAAAAACAATCCGGATTGAAGCTGAGATAAAACCCATGCGCAACTATATCGGACTGATCCACAAGGAAGCCACAAGTGACTATGGCGTTTCCTTTCCCGATTTTCCGGGTGTTGTAACTGCCGGATCGAGCCTGGATGAAGCGCGGGCCATGGCTGAGGAAGCCTTGGCCTTTCATATCGATGGCTTGATTAATGATGGCGAAGCTATTCCCGAGCCTTCAGATTTGGAAGACGTCATGGCCGATCCTGACAACAGGGACGGCGTGGCAATCCTCGTCGCCTTAAAAACCAGAGCCAAAAAGGCCGTGAGGGTAAACGTCACGCTTCCGGAAGACATGTTGCAAGAGATCGACGCGTTCGCGGAAGCCAACGGTCTTACACGATCGGGCTTTCTGGTCCGAGCGGCGAAACGGGAAATAGAATTGTCGACCGCGGCCTGATCAAAAGGCTCGGTTTCTTCCCTGTTGAGAAGATCGCCACGCTCAAAGCGCCAGTCGCTGCAGTGCGGCCTGCGACATCACTTCTCAGGAATCGACGATGTGATTTCGCCGGAGACGCCTGTCGGCAGGCCAAGTGCGCCAGAATGGGATAGGGCGAAGTGCAGGCTGAGGATCACCATCAGCGATACGGCCAAAACGGCAAGGGTAATTCCGCTCTCTGTTTTCATTGTCCCACTCTTCCAGCTAACTGTGCCTGCCTTAAATGCTGGGGATGAGACTATTGTGCGGCGCAGCGAATGCTGTTCCACCGGGAACATGAAACATGGTAAATGCCCGGTTAATGCAGAACGGACTGGTGCGCGAGACGAGATGCCATGCACATCAGTTTCCAGTCACGCCCGTTTCCAGTCGGTGGCTTTACGCCATGACGGCAGCAAGCGCGGATCCACCCAGAACTGTGGCGAAGATGGTGAGCGCGACGGCCGCCAACCGGCCGATACGATTCTGGGTCAAAAGACGCGGTGCCGAGGCGGCAAGGCCAGTGCCCAAGGTGATCCAGCCCAGCGCAACGGTGCAGACGAGGCCGGCGAAAGTCACCATGTATGGCAGCAGCGCCGGAAGCCCCGGCGCTTGTGGAAAGATCACCAGAGCGAAGATCAGTGCCTTCGGGTTGAGGAGCGTCGTGAAAAAGACAGCGACTGCCCCGATCTGGTCGCTCTGTTCGCCGGAAAGACCGGTCCCGCGCCAAAGGCCAAGGGCTGACCATAAGAGGTAGAGGCAAGCCGCGATGCGCAGGCCAGCGCCAAGGATAGGCGTATCCCCGAGCAGCGGACCAAGGATGAAGATGACGGCCAGAATCGACAGGAGATAGCCACAGCATTCTGCCGGTATCAGCACCAGCGAACGGCGCAAACCGACGGCGGCTCCGGATGCAGCCAGGAGCGTGTTGGTCGGACCCGGCACGATCAGCAGGGTCAGCACAGACAGAATGAAGGAAGACGTGTCGCTCATGCGCCTTTGTTGCCACAGTCCGGTCAGCCGGAGATTGATCATGATCAAGATCGACAGCGATGGCCTGTCACCGAGCGCACCAAGGGAGCAAATGCTTGCCGCACCGGTCTTTCCGCTGTAGGGCTGGCCAACACGAAAAGCAACATGCGAACCTGTTTATGACATCTGGCAACGGCACGAATCTGCGGCGTATCACAATCCTTGGATCGACCGGATCGATCGGCACCAACACGCTTGACGTCGTTAAGCATCTGGGCGGTCGCGATGCCTTCGAGGTGATGGCGCTGACCGGAAATGGCAATGTCGCGCTGCTGGCCGAGCAGGCGCGCGCAACCGGCGCCAGGCTTGCCGTGACCGCCGATGACAAGCATTACGCCAGCCTGAAGGATGCGCTTTCAGGAACAGGCATCGCTGTGGCTTCCGGCCGCAGCGGGCTGATCGAGGCGGCGGACATGGATGCCGGCTGGGTCATGGCAGCAATCGTCGGCAATGCCGGGCTGGCGCCGACCCTGGCCGCAGCGAAACGCGGTGCCGATATCGCGCTCGCCAACAAGGAATGCCTGGTGTCCGCCGGGCCGCTGTTTATCGAGGCCGTGCGCCGCGGCGGCGGGCGGCTGCTGCCTGTCGACAGTGAGCACAATGCCATCTTCCAGGTGCTTGAAGAACATCAGCGCCACGCCGTCGAGCGCATCATTCTCACGGCGTCCGGCGGCCCATTCCGTAAGTCAACACTTTCTGAAATGGAAAAGGTTACAGCCGAAACGGCACGTGCCCATCCCAACTGGTCGATGGGCCTGAAAATCTCGATCGACAGCGCCTCGATGTTCAACAAGGCGCTGGAAATGATCGAGGCAAAACACCTCTTCGATCTCGATCCGCAACAGATCGAGGTGATCGTCCATCCGCAATCGGTGATCCATTCGATGGTGGCCTATAGCGACGGCTCGGTTCTCGCCCAGCTCGGCTGCCCCGACATGCGCACGGCGATCGGCTATGCACTCTCGCATCCACGCCGCTGCAACCTGCCGGTTGAACGGCTGGATTTTGCGAAGCTGTCGCGTCTGGATTTCGAGGCCCCGGACGAGGTCCGCTTTCCGGCGCTCAGACTGGCGCGGCTTGCCATGCAGCGCGGCGGCGCTCAGGGCGCGGTGCTGAACGGCGCCAAGGAAACAGCGCTGGACGCCTTCATCGAGGGCCGGACCGGCTTTCTCAAGATGGCGGATATCGTTGAAACGGTGATGGATGCGCTGTCCGGCCTGCCCGCTCCGGGATCGATGGAGGACGTGTTCTCCGCCGACGAAAAAGCCCGGCAGTTGGCTGCCGGGCTGATCTGAAATCCTTCGGTAGGCTGGCCGCTTCTTACGCCACGGCCCTTGCCAGCGCGCAGCGCGACCAGAGCTGGTGCAGCGCGCCGACGAGATGGTCGATATCCTCGTCGGAATGCAGCGGCGTCGGCGTGATGCGCAGGCGCTCGGTCTTCTTCGGCACCGTCGGATAGTTGATCGGCTGCACATAGACGCCGCAATTGTCGAGCAGCAGGTCGGAGATCCACTTGCACTTGGCCGCATCGCCGACCATCACCGGCACGATATGGCTCGGATTGGGCATGTGCGGAATGCCGTTCCTGTCGAGCAGATTGCGCAGCCGGCGCACCCGCTCCTGATGGGCGAAGCGCTCGATCTGGCTTTCCTTGAGATGCCGGATCGAGGCGACAGCACCGGCGGCAAGCGCCGGCGGCAGCGCCGTCGTGAAGATGAAGCCGGAGGCAAACGAGCGGATGAAATCGCAGAGTGCCGTGGAGGCCGCGATATAGCCGCCCATGACGCCGAACGCCTTGCCGAGCGTGCCTTCGATCACCGTCAGGCGGTGCATCAGGCCTTCGCGCTCGGCAATGCCGCCGCCGCGCGGGCCGTACATGCCGACCGCATGGACTTCGTCGAGATAGGTCATCGCGCCGTATTTCTCGGCGACGTCGCAGATGTCCTTGATCGGCGCGATGTCGCCATCCATCGAATAGACGGATTCGAAGGCGATCAGTCTTTGGCGCGCGCGGATCGGCAGCTGCGAGCTTGGCTTCGAGATCCGCGACGTCATTGTGCTTGAAGATCACCCGTTCGCATTTCGAATGGCGGATGCCCTCGATCATCGAAGCGTGGTTGACTGCGTCGGAAAACACGATCACGCCGGGGATCTTCGAACAGAGCGTGCCAAGCGCCGCCCAGTTGGAGACGTAACCGGACGTAAACAGAAGTGCGGATTCCTTGCCGTGCAGATCGGCCAGTTCGCGCTCCAGCAGAACGTGGTAGTGGTTGGTGCCCGAGATATTCCGGGTGCCTCCCGCACCCGCGCCACACTGATCGATGGCGCTCTTCATCGCCTCGATCACCTTGGGATGCTGGCCCATGCCGAGATAGTCGTTGGAACACCAGACGGTGACGTCCTGCCGGCTGCCGTCAGCCGTATAGCGCGTCGCCTTCGGGAAACTGCCCCGCTGCCGCTCAAGATCCGCGAACACACGATAGCGGCCTTCCTGATGAAGGCCGTCCAGTTCGCGCTTGAAGAAACTCTCGAAATCCATGCTTGTCTCCAGAACCTTGCCATCCTTTTTGATTCAAAGCCGCCCAGCGTCAACCCCGACGGGGAAAAAGCGGGCAACCTGCGGCAAAAGGCCCATAGTTTTGAATTATTCCAAACAATAGTTACAAAATCCCATGCCGATCAACCTGAATGTGGGGCAAGGCCACATGAAAAAGGACGGATGGGCCCGTCCTTCTATTCTTTTCCATTCGGAGCGACATTTTTCTACGCGGCAGCCACCGCACGCTTCGCCATGACCTTGATCAGGTTGGCCCGATAGTCCGCGCTTGCGTGGATATCGGACAACAGGTTCGACGAATCAATGACGACACCCGCGGCTGCATCCGGAGACCAGTTTGCCGAGAGGGCCTGTTCCAGCCCGTCATGCCGGAAAACGCCATCGGCTCCGGCACCCGTTACGGCAACCCGGACGCCGCCCGCCCCCTTCGCCACGAAGACACCCGTCATGGCATAACGCGAGGCCGGATTGGCGAACTTGGAGTAAGCGGCCTTTTCCGGCGCCTCGAAGGTCACGGCTGTGAGGATTTCATCCTCTTCCAGGGCGGTTTCGAACATGCCGATGAAAAAATCCGCAGCGCTGATCTCGCGGCGATCGGTGACGATCACCGCATCGAGCGCGAGAAGAGCCGCCGGATAGTCGGCCGCCGGATCGTTATTGGCGACCGAACCGCCGATCGTGCCCATATGGCGCACATGCGGATCGCCGATATGGCTCGCAAGGTGGCAGATCGCCGGACAGACACCGGCCAGCGCAGCTGACGCGGACACGTCATAATGCGTGGTCCCTGCCCCGATGCGAACCGATCGTCCGCTGACGGTGATGCCCTTCATGTCGGCCACGTGCCTGAGATCGACCAGATCGGACGGCGCCGCCAGCCTCTGTTTCATGGTGGCGATCAGCGTCATTCCGCCGGAGAGGTATTTGGCTTCCTCGGCAGACGATTTCAGCTTCAGCGCATCCTGGACCGAGGACGCACGATGGTAGTTTGTTGCATACATGACTCTCTCCTCCGGTTCAGTTGGCAGCGTTTGCAGCGAGCCAGACCTTCTGCGGCGTGGCCGGCATGGTCAGGTCGTTGTTGCCGATGGCATCGGTGATGGCGTTGATCAGCGCCGGCGGCGAACCGATGGCCCCTGCCTCGCCGCACCCCTTGATGCCGAGCGGATTGGAGGGACAGGGTGTCGTCTGGTGCGAGACCTGGAAGGACGGCAGATCATCGGCGCGCGGCATGGCATAGTCCATGTAGCTCGCGGTGATCAGCTGGCCATTGGCCGGATCGTAATGCACACCCTCAAGCAGCGCCTGGCCGATCCCTTGCGCGATCCCGCCATGCACCTGTCCCTCGACGATCATCGGATTGATGATATTGCCGAAATCGTCGGCCGCCACGAACTGGACGATCTGCGTCTTGCCGGTTTCCGGATCGACCTCCACTTCGCAGATGTAGCACCCGGCCGGGAAGGTGAAGTTGGACGGATCGTAGAAGGCCGTCTTCCTTCAGGCCCGGCTCCATGCCGGACGGCAGGTTGTGGGCGGTATAGGCGGCAAGCGCGACCTGGAACCACGGCAGGGTCTTGTCGGTACCGGCAACCTTGAGCTCGCCGTTTTCGATAACGATATCGCTTTCGTCGGCTTCCATCAGATGCGCGGCAATCTTCTTTGCCTTGGCCTCGACCTTGTCGAGCGCCTTGACGATCGCCGACATGCCGACGGCGCCCGAGCGGGAACCATAGGTGCCCATGCCCATCTGCACCTTGTCGGTATCGCCATGGACGATATTGACACTGTCCATCGACACGCCGAAGCGATCGGCGATCAGCTGCGCAAACGTCGTCTCGTGGCCCTGCCCATGGCTGTGCGAGCCTGTCAGCACCTCGATCGTGCCCACAGCATTGACGCGCACCTCCGCCGATTCCCACAGGCCGACGCCGGCCCCGAGCGAGCCGACGGCAGCCGACGGCGCGATGCCGCAGGCTTCGATGTAACAGCTCATGCCGATGCCGCGCTTCATGCCGCGGGCAGCGGCTGCCGCCTTGCGGGCCGGGAAACCGGCATAGTCGGATGCCGCAAGCGCTGCATTCAGGGATGCGTCGAAATCGCCGGCGTCATAATTCATGATCACAGGCGTCTGGTGCGGGAAGGAGCGGATGAAATTCTTGCGCCGCAGCTCGGCCGGCGCGATGCCGAGTTCGCGCGCCGCCGTTTCCATGGTGCGTTCCATCACATAGGTCGCTTCCGGTCGTCCGGCGCCGCGATAGGCATCGACAGGCACGGTATTCGTATAGACAGCGCGCACATTGGCGTGGATCGCCGGGATGTCATACTGGCCGGAGAGCAGGGTGGCATAGAGATAGGTCGGCGTAGCCGACGAGAACAGCGACATATAGGCGCCGATATTGGCGATCGTATCGACCTTCAGGCCGATGATCCTGTGATCCGCATCGAAGGCCATCTTCACCGTCGTCTCGTGGTCCCGGCCGTGCGCATCCGTGAGGAAAGCTTCGGTGCGGTCGGAGGTCCACTTGACGGGAACGCCGGTTTTCTTGGACGCCCAGAGACAGACGATCTCTTCCGGATAGATGTAGATCTTGGATCCGAAGCCGCCGCCGACGTCAGGCGCAATGACGCGCAGCTTGTTTTCGGGCGCCACATTGTAAAACGCGCTCATGACGAGACGCGCGACATGCGGGTTCTGGCTGGTGGTATAGCAGGTATAATGATCCTCGGCCTCGTCATAGATGCCAAGCGTCGCACGCGGCTCCATCGGATTGGGCGAGAGACGATTGTTGACGATCTTCATTTCGGTGACATGCGCCGCCCGCGCGATCGCCGCATCGGTCGAATCGGCATCGCCGAGCTGCCAGTCAAAGATCAGATTGTTCGAAGCTTCCGGATGGATCTGCGGCTGGCCTGCCTCAAGGGCCAAGGAGGCCTGCGTCACGGCTGGCAGGACATCATATTCGACCACCACGGCTTCCGCTGCGTCCCGCGCCTCGGCAAGACTGTCGGCAACGATGATGGCGATGGCATCGCCGACATAACGGACGGTTTCATGCGCGAGCGGTCGCCACGCGCCCATTTTCATCGGTGAACCATCCTTGGAATGGACCATCCATCCACAGATGAGATTGCCGATGCCGTCGGCCTGCAGTTCCTTGCCGCCGAGAATAGCGATGATACCGGGCATGTCTTTCGCTGCGGAGGTATCGATCGACAGGATCCTGGCATGCGCATGGGCGCTGCGGACGAAGAACGCATACTTCATGCCCGGAACCGTCATATCGTCCGTATAGCGGCCTTTTCCGGTAAGAAACCGCTTGTCTTCCTTGCGCACCACGCGCGCACCAATGCCCTCAAGACCCATGATAATCTCCTCCCGAGATTCAATATCCAGCGAATAGGCAGCAGGTAACAGTCAGATCCACCGCCTGTTGGCTCAGTCCTCTTTCGCGCCTACTCCGCCGCCTGCTTCGCGCTGCCCATTTCTGTGGCGGCGGCAAGAACGGATTTGACGATGTTGTGATAGCCGGTGCATCGACAGATGTTGCCCTCCAGCTCTGCACGCACCGTTGCTTCATCAAGCTCGGCACCATGCCGGCGAATGATATCGACACTGGTCATGACCATGCCCGGCGTGCAGAAGCCGCATTGCAGACCGTGATTGGCCTTGAACGCCGCCTGCACCGGATGCAATTCGCCGCCGCAGGCAAGCCCCTCGATCGTGACGATTTCGGAACCGGCTGCCTGCACGGCGAGGATCGAACAGCTTTTGACCGAGCGGCCGTCCATATGCACGACGCAGGCCCCGCATTGCGTCGTATCGCACCCGACATGGGTTCCCGTAAGCCCGAGATTTTCGCGAATAAAATTTACAAGCAAGGTGCGATCGTCGCACTCGCTGCCGACCTGCCGGCCGTTGACCGTCATCTTTACTTTAGCCATCTCGCTCCTCCGAGTTTGGTCTTCCCAACATGAGAGCGGAATCCAGGCAGGCAAATTGTTCCCACGAGAGAAACCGCGTCAGCACGTCATGCCAGAGCCGCAAGCTCAATCCTCCCGAGCGGTGCAGCGAGGGCATCATTTGTTTTTTTTGGGTGAGCCGCAACTGCTACTTTCCATTTGCGATTAAAATTTTTTTCGTGAGGCCTGTGGCTTTTCCCTGAAGCCTGTCCCTTGGGGAACAGCGCCTTCAGCTTCCGTTCAGCATGAATGCCGTTATCTTGCGACACGACGGAATGCGCTGCATTTCTGTGGACTTTCACAGGCAGCCTATTATCCTTCGAAAGTTGCAAGTTCATAACGGGGGGAGGACTGCATCGTCCGTCTTCAATCCTGGAAGAAACCGGCGAGGCGTCCTTTGAGGCCCAGCGTCCACATCTGGAGAGAGAAATGAAGAAAACTATCGCGCTTATTCTGGTCGCTCTTGCCGCTGCAAGCTGCACGCAGACGGAAAAGGGTGCCGGCATCGGCGCCGTATCGGGCGCAATCATCGGCGGGGCAATCACAGGCGACGTCCGTGGTGCAGCCGTTGGCGCCGCAATCGGTGGCGTTTCCGGCGCTGTGATCGGCAATGTCTCCGAGCAGCCAGGCCAGTGCTACTACCGCGACCGCTACGGCCGCCGCTATGTCGATGATTGCCCGCGCGGCTGATCTGTCGATGTAACCGTAAGCTCAGTCGGACGGTCCGCTTCTGCGGTCAGGAGCGATCGGTGACCGCAAAGCGCATATCGGGAAGCCTCGGAGAAAAATCCGGGGCTTTTCTGTATCACCTGCATCCGGATTCCCGAGCTTTTCCGCAAAATCGTCCTTTCATGCTTCATCGAGACTTGATTGCTGTGTAGTGTCATCGTTAACGAACCAAAAATCTTGACATGCGATTGTGCCCCTGCCGTCAACAGGCCGGTGTCACGAGTAGCCTGAAAAGCGGAATACGGAACGAATGCGTCTGCCGAGATCAAGTCTTGCGTATCGGAAGGCTGGCACTGCCCTGGCGGTTGCAGCAATGGCTTTGTGCGGCCCGTTTTCGGCAACGCAGGCCCATGCCTTCAAGATTTTCGGCATGAGCTTCTTCGAGGACGAGGAAGCGGCAGAGGTCATCGATCCCGTCAACTACACGCTGACGCTGAACGGCGGCGGCGAAGATGAAGACCTGCGAGAGGCGCTGGAGAACAGCTCGCTGCTTTTCCAGGACAAGGACAAGCCGGTATCCGGCGATCTCGGACTTGCCATCAAAGCGCGCGACGACCGCGATCGCTTGCTCGCAGCCCTCTACGAAAAAGCCCGTTATGGCGGCACGGTCGATGTCCGGGTCAACGGCCAGAGCCTCGATGATCTGCCGCCCGACCCGGTATTCCCCGATGGCGCGGCGATTCCAGTCGAAATCACTGTGACGCCGGGGCCAGCTTTCACCCTTGGCTCCGTGCGGTTCGAGGGCGATGCAGCCGGCCGCAACCCCGCCGACTACGACCTGCCTCCCGGGGCGCGGGCCGATTCGACCCTGATCATCAAGGCCGGCGAAAAGATCGTCGTCGATCTGAAGGAAGAGGGCCGGCCGCTGGCCGAACTCACCGAGCGCAGCGTCGTTGCCGATCACGAGACTTCGACCGTGGATGTGGTCATTGCCGCCAAAAGCGGACCGGTGGCGAATGTCGGCGATGTCGAGGTGACAGGCACGAAAACGGTCGATCCCGGCTTCGTCGCAGACTACTCGCGCCTGAACGCCGGGAAGCCCTATTCGCCGGAGGACCTGAAAAAGGCTTCCGAACGCCTGCGGCAGCTCGGCGTATTCTCGAGCGTGACCATCCGCGAGGCCAAACAACTGGCGCCTGATGGCACGATCCCGATGACGATCGAGGTTTCCGAGGGCAAGCACCGCTATTTCGGCGCCGGCGCCCAATTCTCCACGACCGATGGTTTCGGCCTGCAGGGCTATTGGGGTCATCGCAACCTGTTCGGCAAGGCGGAATCGCTGCGTGTCGAGGGTGCAGTGAACCGCATCGGCGAGACGACCGACGTGGCCGATCTCGATTATTCCGCCGCCATTCTCTTCGCCAAGCCGGGCGCCTTCGGCCCTGCATCGACCTTCAATGCCAGCCTCAAGGCATCGATCGTCGATCCGGATGCCTATAAGGCCACGACCTTCACAGGTGCTCTTGGTGCAACCTTCGAGCTTTCGCCTGAGGACACCGTATCGGGCGGTGTCGAACTGAGCTTTGCCGATGTCGAGGATGCTTTCGGCAACAATGAATATCTGACCGCCAGCATTCCGCTCGAATATGTCCGCGACACGCGCGACGACAAGCTGAATGCGACCGAGGGCTATCGCGCTTCGCTGAGCGTAAAACCCAGCTATGAAATCAACGGCCAGACATTCTTCAGTTCGTTCGAAGGATCGGCGTCGGCCTATCAGTCGCTCGACGCGGCCAATCGTTTCGTGCTGGCAGGAAAGCTCGGCCTCGGCTCGATCATCGGCGGCGACAGCCTGTCGGATATTCCCGCGACACGCCGTTTCTTCCTCGGCGGCGGCGGCACGGTACGCGGTTATTCCTATCAGGAAATCAGCCCGCGCGACGGCAACAACGAACTGCTCGGCGGCCGATCCTATGTCAACGCGACGGTGGAAGCCCGGATCGGCATAACGGATACGATCGGCATCGTGCCCTTTATCGATGCAGGCACCGTTTCCAGCAGCAGCGCACCTGATTTCTCCGATATTCGCGCCGGCGCCGGTATCGGCCTGCGCTACGCAACACCCTTCGGCCCGATCCGGCTCGACTTTGCCGTGCCACTCAACCCTTATCCCGGCGGCACCAGCTATGGGATTTATGCGGGTATCGGCCAATCCTTCTGACGTCAGATGTTTTTTCCGCCGAACCGGGAACCACCAGGGGGACCCGGGCTTTGTGCAGGAAGCAATTTCGCCGCAAATGCGCTATGGGTTAAGACATGAATCACGTGATCCGTTTCCTGAAAATTGCGCTGCGCGGCCTGCTCTATTGTGTCGGTTTCCTGCTGGTGGCCGGCGTACTCCTGTTTCTGTTCATGGGCTTTACGGCGCCCGGCGCGCGGCTCACGGCCAGCCTGATCGAGAAATATGCCTCCACGCCCGACCAGATCGTGCGCATCAACGATCCGAGCGCGCTGCTGACCGGAAACTTCTCCGCAGCAACGGTGACGCTGTTCGACAGCAAGGGCATCTATGCCGAACTTCGCGAGTTGCAGATCGAATGGTCGCCGACGGCGCTTTTCTCGACCAGGTTCGACGCCGCGCGGATCACCGCAGGCTCGGTTCGTATCGAACGCCTGCCGGCTCCTTCCGCCGAAACAGAGGAAGTCCGCTCGACCTTTGCCCTGCCGCTCGAAGTCAAGATCGATGCGCTTGACCTGCCCGAGATTGTCATCGGCAAGGAAATCGCTGGTGTCGACCAATTCATTTCGCTCGCCGGCAAGGTCGATGCCACCAATGAAAGCATTGCATCGGCTTTCACCATCGCGCAACGCGACCACAAACAGGCAAAAGCCGCCTTTGACATCGTCTTCAACCCGGCAGGCAACGAACTGAAGCTCGAAGCAGCGATCGATGAACCCAAAGGCGGCGTGCTTTCCAAGCTGCTGCGCCTGCCGAACGAACCGGCCGTGTCGATCGCCCTGACCGGCACCGGACCGCTCTCCGACTGGGCCGGATCGGGAACGGCAGCACTCGACGGCACGGAAATCCTGAAACTGGATGGTCGCCACCAGCTGGCAAGCGATGGGTTGCGCAGCCTTTCGCTGATCGGCGGCGGCTCCTTCGGCGCGCTGATGCCGCCGGCCTTCCGGCCGCTGTTTGAAGGCACAACCGATATCGACCTGGCCGCGGCGATCGAGGGCGGCTCGACCGTCCGGATCGAGCGCGGCAATCTGTCCACGGGATCGCTGGCTCTTGCCGCATCGGGAACGGTAAGCCAGCAGGGCGAGAACAACCTTCAGGCCAGCCTTTCCGGCAGGAATGGACCAATCGATTTCCGCTGGCCGCTGTCGGCTGGTGAAGCGCAGGTGCTGATCAATTCGGCCAACATCTCCGTCATCGGCGACGCGCAGACGGCGATCCTCGATGTCGCAGCCGACATCGAACGGGCGACCGTGCCGCAAGGGCGCATCGACGCCATCAAGCTTGCCGCCGCCAGCGACGATTTCAACCTCGCAACGCTTTCCGGCGCGCTGAAGACCACCATCTCCACCGGCGCCACGGCATTCGAGAGCGCTGATATCGACCGCCTGGTGAAAGGGCCGGTCAAGCTCGACGGCACCGTGACACTCGCGCCAGACACGATCCGTTTTGACCCGGTGACCCTGGAAAGCGCTAGCATCGGCGGCACCCTGGCTGGCGCGCTAAACCGCGAGACGAACGAAATTGCCACGGCCTTCCGGCTCTTTGCCCTGCCAAGCGTTCTGCCCGAGAGCGTGGCCTCGAAATTCGACACGACGATCGCCATCACGGGAAACCTTCAGACCGGCGCCAATGGCAATCTCGAACTTTCGGAGCTTGAGCTGAAATCCGGCACCGTGGAGGCCGGCGGCACGGTATCCCTTGCCGACAACGTACTGACCGCAGCGCTCACGGGGGTTGTGCCCGATATCGGCAAGCTGGTCGCCGACGGCCAGGGCAAGGCCGAGTTCAAGGCGGATGTTTCCGGGCCGCTTGACACGCTCGCTATCAAGGCGGAGGTGACCTCCAGCGGCGCGACCCTTGCGGGACGCACGCTCAGCGATCTGGTTGTGGCCGCGGACGCCACGCTCAACGAAAACAGTCCCTCCGCGAAGATATCCGCCACGGGAGCGCTGGATGGCCAGGCGATCGACGTCAATGCGGACCTCGTTTCGGAAGGTGGCCGAACCTCCATTCCCGTCATCGAAGCCAGAATCGGCGACAACACGCTGAAAGGCGCGATCAACCTCACCGCCGATTTCAAACCGGATGGTGCCATCGATTTTACCTTCCCTGATATCGGCCTGCTCGCCGCCATGGCTGGCCAGGAGGCTTCGGGCGATCTTACAGGTTCAGCCAGGATTGCAACAGTGAACGGCGTGACCTCGGTGAACGTCAAGGCCAATGGCTCGGGCATCAAGCGCGGCGATCTTGCGATCGTCAAGCCTGTGGCCGATATCGCGATTGCCGATCTTGCGACGCTGTCCATCCGTGGCAGCGTGACTGCGGACACCATTGCGCAAGGGGCAAACCGCGCAAGCAATCTCAAGCTTGCCTTTGAGCAGGAGGGCGCAAAAACCGGATTTGCGCTTGATGGCGCCTATGACGGTTCGCCCTTGAGCGCACGGGGCGACCTTCAGAGCGCCGCGGGAAAAACGACGATCAACCTCGCTTCCTTTGCCGCTGCACCCCGGAAAATTCCGTTGAAGATGACCAAGCCAACGGTCATCGCAATTGAAAATGGCAGGGTCGGCCTGCAGCAGCTGACCATTCAGGCATCCGGCGGGTCGATCGTCATTGCCGGGAATGCCGGCGAAACCCTTGATCTCAATGCGAAGCTCAACGCGCTGCCGGCAAGCCTGATCAATGCTTTTGCGCCCTCGCTCGGCGCGGACGGATCGATCAGTGGCACGGTGAATGTTAAAGGCACGCCGGCCAATCCTAACGTTACCTACGACCTGAAATGGGGCAATGCCGCAGTGGCGCAGGCGCGTTCCGCCGGCGTCGGCACACTCGATATCGCAGCCAAGGGCCGTTTCGCCGACAATGCCGTCACGCTCGAGAGCACCATCGCCGGCGCCGGCGGTCTGTCCTTTCAGGGCGGCGGCAAGGTGGACATCACTGGAAACCGGCCGATCGCCATGAAATTCTCCGGCAACGTGCCTTTCTCGCTGATTTCCGGGCTGATGGCGCAGCAGGGCTTCACGCTGACGGGGCAGGCTGCAGTCGATGTCTCCATCAATGGTGCGGCGACGGCACCGCAGATCACCGGCAGCATCACGACCTCGGGCGCACGCCTCGTCGATGTGCGCCGCAACCTGGCGGTGACCGATCTTGCGGCCAGCGTTTCGCTTGACGGCAAGCAGGCGACGATCTCCAGCCTGACCGGGAAGCTCGCATCCGGCGGCACGCTCGAGGCCAGCGGCACGATCGGCATCGCACCCGGCTCCGGCTTCCCCGCAAATCTCGCCATCAGGCTGAACAATGCGAGCTATGTCGACGGCACGCTGTTCAATGCCAATCTCGATGGCAGCATGACGCTGACGGGCTCCCTGACGGCAACGCCGATCATCGGCGGCACGGTGAATATCCGCAAGGCGGCCATTACAATTCCGGAAAAGCTGCCGGCTTCGCTGTCCGAAATCAACATCCAGCACAAGAATGCGCCAAAGGCCGTGCGGCAGATGGAAAGCGACATCCAGAAAGACACCGGTGGCGGCAATGCCGGTGGTGGCGGCGTCGGCTTCGACCTGACCGTCAATGCCCCATCGCAGATCTTCGTGCGCGGTCGCGGCATTGATGCCGAGCTCGGCGGTAGCCTGACGATCCGTGGCACTGCGGCGGCACCGCAGGTCTCAGGCGGCTTCGACATGCGGCGTGGCAGGCTCGAAATCCTCGGCAAGCGGCTCGATTTCTCCGACGGTCGCATCGGCTTCGGTGGCGACCTCGTGCCGACCATCGACCTTGATGCAACCTCGACCGCCGGCTCGACCACGATTACCGTCAATGTCGCCGGCCTCGCCAACAATCCGACCGTGACCTTCGCCTCTTCGCCGGCCCTGCCGCAGGATGAAATCCTGGCGCAGCTGATTTTCAACCGCTCGCTGTCCAACCTCTCGGCACTGCAGATTGCCCAGCTCGCCAGTGCCGTCAGCCAGCTGGCCGGCGGTCAATCGAGCTCGTTGCTCGACGGACTGCGCGGCAAGCTTGGTGTCGATGACCTCGACATCACCACAGACGAGAATGGCGGCGCGCAGGTAAGGGCCGGAAAATACCTCAATGACCGCACCTATATCGAGTTGCAGCAAGGCTCGGAAGCAGGCTCCGGCAAAGCGATCATCAACCTCGATGTCGGGCGCGGCGTGAAATTGCGCGGCGAAACCGGCACGGGCGGCAGCGGCGCCGGCATTTTCTATGAGAAGGAATATTGATCGGCGTGCGGTGACTAAAACGCAGCCGAGATCTTGCTTGTCTTCAGGAGAATGTTCGTCTCCGTCAGGTTGATCCCGTCGATCAGCCTGATGAGCCGCAGCGTCTCGTCGAAGGTTGCCAGATCCTTGTCCTCAAGCTCGGCAATGAAGTCCCAGCGCCCGTTTGTCGAATGCAGCGCGCGCACCTGCGGCAGGCCGCGCAGCTGCGTCGCGACACGGTCGGCCATCTTGCCGTGCACCTCGATCATGACGATGGCCCGCACACCGCTGCCCGACAGTTCCGCACCCGTACGGATGGTGAAGGCGGCGATCGTGCCTGATGCAACAAGCCGCTCGATCCGCGCCGCAACAGTCGCGCGTGATGCCCCGGTCATTGCCGCAAGCGAGGATACGGGCATGCGTGCATTGTGTCGCAAGGCACTGATCAGCGAATGGTCGAGATCGTCGAGGCTTATCATTATGCGCATCCAAGCTTGTCATAATGCCGATTACAGCCATCTATCTGCCAGTTTTCCATCTATTTGCCAACGCTTAAACCCGTATAATTCCACGCAGCAAACCCGGGAATACCGGCATCACGCGAAACTGCGGGGATCACGATGGTCGATATCAAGAAGAAGATCACACTGATCGGAGCACCGATCGAAGAAGGCTCCGGCCGACGCGGCTGCGCCATGGGGCCTGCCGCCCTGCGCATTGCCGGCCTCGATACGACGCTGGCCGAGCTTGGCCATGCGGTGACCGACGAGGGTGACCTGAAACCCCTGCCCGCCCGCGACCTGCCGAACCACAAGGGTGCCAACAATCTGCAGATCGTTGCGGCCTATACCCGTGCACTCGATGCTGCCGTTCTCGATGTGGCGCGTGCCGGTGGCGTTCCGATCATCCTCGGTGGCGACCATGCGCTGGCCATGGGCTCGGTCTCCGGCATGGCGCGTCACGCCGCCGAAGTCGGCCGGCCGCTTTTCGTGCTTTGGCTGGACGCCCATGCCGACTTCAATTCGCCGGCGACCACGCCATCAGGCAATATGCACGGCATGCCTGTCGCCTTCTTCTGCGGCGAGGCCGAATTTGCGCCGATCCTCGACAAGGACCGCCCCTTTGTCGATCCCAAGAATGTTTTCCAGGTCGGCATCCGTTCGGTCGATGAGCGCGAGCGCGAGGAAATCGCTGAACACGGTGTGCGCGTCTTCGACATGCGCGCCATCGACGAAACCGGCATGGCCCACATCATGCATGAGATCATCGCCACGGTGAAAGCTGCAAACGGCCTCCTGCATGTCAGCCTCGACGTCGATTTCCTCGATCCGGAATTTGCCCCCGGCGTGGGCACGACCGTGCCCGGCGGCGCGACCTTCCGCGAAGCCCATCTGATCATGGAAATGCTCTGCGACACCGGCCTCGTCTCGTCGCTCGATCTCGTGGAACTCAATCCGTTTCTCGACGATCGCGGCAAGAGCGCTCGCGTTCTCGTTGAACTGACGGCCAGCCTCTTCGGCCGCCGGATCCTCGACCGCCCGACGCGCAGCGCCTGACACACGATAAAAAAGAGGGAACCCGCATGAACACGACATCCGCACTGATCGAAACCGAATACCGTCTTGGCGCACACAACTACAAACCCCTCGACGTCGTCCTGTCGCGCGGCGAAGGCGTCTATGTCTGGGATACCGAGGGCAAGCGCTACCTCGATTGTCTCTCGGCCTATTCCGCGGTCAACCAGGGCCATTGCCATCCGAAGATCCTCGCTGCCATGATCGAGCAGGCCGGCAAGCTGACGCTCACCTCGCGCGCCTTCCGCAACGATCAGCTGGCCCATCTCTACGAGGAACTGGCGGCACTCACCGGCAGCCACAAGATCCTGCCGATGAACTCGGGCGCCGAGGCTGTCGAAACAGCCGTCAAGGCGGTGCGCAAATGGGGCTATGAGGTCAAGGGCGTGCCGGAAAACCGCGCCGAGATCATCGTCTGCTCCAACAATTTCCACGGTCGCACCATGGGCATTGTCGGCTTCTCCACCGATCCGGATGCGCGCGCCAATTTCGGCCCCTTCGCGCCGGGTTTCAAAACCGTCACCTTCGGTGATATCGAAGTCCTTCCGCGATGCCATCACCGAAAACACGGTCGCCTTCCTGATCGAGCCGATCCAGGGCGAAGCCGGCGTGATGATCCCGCCCGCGGGCTATTTCACAGCCGTGCGAGAGCTTTGCACAAAGCACGGAATCACACTCATTCTCGACGAGATCCAGACCGGCCTTGGCCGCACCGGCAAGCTTCTGGCGGAAGAGCATGAAGGCATCGAGGCCGACATGACGCTGATCGGCAAGGCGCTTTCGGGCGGCTTCTATCCCGTTTCAGCCGTGCTTTCGAACTCGGAAGTCCTTGGCGTGCTGAAGCCGGGCCAGCATGGCTCGACCTTCGGCGGCAATCCGCTCGCCTGCGCCATTGCCCGCGCTGCGCTGAAGGCGCTGACCGAGGAAGGCATGATCGAGAACTCCGCGAAGATGGGCGACCGCTTCCAGACGGGTCTCAAGGATATCCGCTCCAACATCATCAGGGAGGTCCGCGGCCGCGGCCTGATGCTGGCCGTGGAACTCGTGCCGGAGGCCGGCGGTGCGCGCAAATATTGCGAAGCGCTGAAGGAACGCGGCATTCTCGCCAAGGACACCCATGGCGACACGATCCGCATTGCTCCCCCACTGGTGATAACAGCCGATCAGGTGGATTGGGCCGTTGGCCAGTTTGCAGAGGTTTTGAGCGCCGCCTGATACGGTTTGGTTTCGTTCCATGCCATTTCGATCGTGATCCCGGCTTACCCCCTCTGTCGGCGACGCCGACAGAGGGGGTCCACGGCAAGTATCGAACAGAATGAATCCACCTCAATCGGCGCTTTCATCTCTGCTGGAGGATCGCATCACTGAAATTCCGTCCATAAGTTTAAGGGAAATTAAGAAAGCTGTGGCTACAATCCTCCCATAGACGCAATACGGCCGCGGCCGCAACTCGGTAAATCTGGGAGAATTTTGATGTCCAATGCACAGGTGGCCGGTTTCGGTACGGAAAATCTCGAAATCATCGCCTTCCGTCTGCACGATCAGGAATTCTGCGTGAAGACCACGACCATCCGCGAAATCCGTGGGTGGGCGCCGTCGACGCCGATCCCGCACTCCCCGCCCGAAGTCCTCGGCGTGATGAACCTGCGCGGCACCGTGATCCCGATCATCGATCTTGCCCACAAGCTCGGCATGAAATCGACCGTTGCCAACGAGCGCAGCGCCATCGTCGTTGCCGAAGTGCACAACATGGTCATCGGCCTCGTCGTTGACCGCGTCTCCGATATTCTGACGGTTCGCGGCGACCAGGTTCAGCCGGTTCCGGAAATCACCACATCCTTCGACAAGAGCTTTGCCGAAGGCATCATCGCCAACGAAACCGGCATGATCTGCTTCCTCAACCTGGCACGGATGTTCAAGGAACGCGAAGTCGAAGACCTCGCAGCCTGATCTGAAGCCTCCATTCCATTGAAAAAGCCGCCTTTCGGGGCGGCTTTTTGCATTTCGTGCGCTGTAAAGGTTTATCCGAACAGAACGAAGGTCTTCTGCAAGGTAATCCAGACACCCCAGAGGATCGGCAGGCCGACGACCGCCCAGGCAATCGCAGCCTTGCCGTCAAACCCGCCCTTGCCGATACCAAACGAGCCGGTCGGCCCGGCGGAGGCAGCCTTGGTCTTCGCCTGCAGCGAGGCGACTTCGGCATCCGACATGAACCACTTGTCCGCCAGCGGCCGGACGAAGAGGTTGGCAATGAAACCGAGTGCCAGCATGCCGGCGAGGATATACATCGTGAAATCGTAGACCTGCGCCCGCGGAATACCGGCGGCGATCTGCGCTTCGCGGATGTAATTGACCACGACCGGGCCGATGATGCCCGCCGTTGCCCAGGCTGTCAGCAGGCGCCCGTGGATGGCCCCAACGAACTGCGTTCCGAAGATATCGGCCAGATAGGCCGGGATGGTGGCAAAGCCGCCGCCATACATCGACAGGATGATGCAGAACATGCCGACGAACAGGATCTTCGAGCCGAGACCTGCAGCCCAGGGCGCGAGCGCATAAAGCACGATGCCAAGCGCGAAGAAGGTGAAGTAAGTGTTCTTGCGGCCGATCTTGTCCGACAGCGAAGCCCAGAAGAAGCGGCCGCCGATGTTGAACAGGGAGAGAAGTCCGGTGAACCCGGCAGCAATTGCGGCGATGGCCGTCAGTTGCTCGGGGCTCAGATCCGAGAACTTCAGATCCGGCTGACCGAGCAGCGAACCGGCAAAGATTTCCTGCAGCATCGGCGACGCCATGCCGATGACGCCGATGCCGGCCGAGACGTTGAGGCAGAGCACCGCCCAGATCAGCCAGAACTGCCTGGTCTTGTGGGCATCGCGCAGGTGCACGTGGCGTGTCGTGATCATCGCGCTCTTGTCGGCCGGCGGTGTCCAGCCTTCCGGCTTCCAACCAGCCGGGGGAATGCGATACCCGAAGGCGCCGCCCATCATGAAGACGAAATAGATCGCCGCCATGACGAAAAAGGTCTGCCAGACGCCGACGGACGTCGCCGACTTGAAGGTGTTCATCAGCATGTCGGCAAGCGGCGCACCGATCATTGCGCCGCCGCCGAACCCCATGATCGCCATGCCGGTCGCCATGCCGCGACGGTCAGGGAACCACTTGATCAGCGTCGAGACGGGCGAGATATAACCGAGGCCCAGACCGATGCCGCCGATCACGCCGGCGCCGAGCCACATCAGCCAGAGTTGATGGGTCATCACGCCGATCGCGGCAATGGCGATGCCGCCGCACCAGCAGATGGCCGACGACGAAGCCGGCCTTGCGCGGCCCGGCCTTTTCCAGCCAGCCACCCCAGATGGCGGCAGAGGAGCCCAGAAGAACGAAGAACAGCGTGTAGATCCAGCCGAGATCGCTGACCCGCCAATCGCAGCTTGTCGTGAAGAGCGCCGAGATCAACGTCATGTCGGCGCAGGTCGTTGACGCCGTAATTCCGATGGACTTCGTGAGCGGCAGCCAGAAGACGCTGAAGCCATAGGCCATGCCGATACAGAGATGAATGGCCAAGGCTGCCGGCGGAACCAGCCAGCGATTGAAGCCCGGCTTGGCAATGATGCGCTCGCGGTCAAGCAGCCCCACGCCGCCTCCGCCAGTGAAAGTCTCCGTTGCTGTGGACATGAATGTCTCCCTCCGTTCCACCCGATCTATCCCGGGCGGATCCCTGTTGCTGCTTTGTCCGGAGAGTTGCAGTGTCCCTGGCGTGCGCTCCTCAACGCATGACCAGCCGCGGCCTCTCCGGCTCAGCCCTGACTTGCAACAGGCATGCCAGCTGGGAGCACCAGACAAATCAATAGGTTACGAGACGCCTCACCGTTGCCGTGGACAGAATGTCCATTGCGGCAGGACAAAATGTCCAGAGTGCACCGCTACTCGGCTTCCGGCAGCCAGACGGAAAAGGTGGTTCCCCTGCCAGGCTGGCTTTCGGCGGTGATGCGCCCGCCCTGTCGGGAGACCAGCCTTTGGCTGATCGACAGGCCCAATCCCGTGCCCTTCTGACGCTTGGTCGTGAAGAAGGGATCGAAGATCCGCTCCATCACGTCAGGTGCGATACCGACGCCGGTATCGGCAACCTCGATTGTAAGCCCAGGCTTTCCATCCTGATCCTCATTGCGTGTGCGGATCGAAAGTCGCCCGCCGTCCGGCATGGCGTGGATAGCGTTGACGATCAGGTTGATCACGACCTGCTGCAGTTCCGTGCGGTTCATCAGCACCAGCCGTGTCGCCTGATCATCCCGCACCAGGTCGATCTCCGCCTTGTTGACGAGATGCTGCACCAGCGGCAGGCAATCGGAGATGAGACCGGCCGGCGCGTGGCGCTCGACATAACCGGCATATTCCTCCGGCTTGGCGAACTGCAAAAGCTTGGTGACGATCTGACTGATGCGGTGGATCTGTTCGTCGATCAGACGGAATTCCGTGCGCGCTACATCGGCTTGCGGTCCGAGCACGCTGCGCACGACATCGAGATTGCCCTGCATGACCGCGATCGGATTGTTGATTTCATGGGCGACGCCGGCCGTGATCTCGCCGATCGCCGCCAGCTTTTCCGACATGATCAGTTGCTTCGTCGTCGCCTCGATTTTCCGGTTGGCCATTTCCAGCTCACGGGTTCGCTCGGCGACACGGTCATTGAGCTCGTCGTTCCATTGGCGCAATTCCCGGTCGCGCTGCTGCAGCTGGTCGAGCAGCCCATCCAGATGCAGGGCCACACGGCCGATCTCGTCGCTGACGTCACTAAGCCCCGTGCGTGCGCCAAGATCGCCGGCTTCGACATCGGCGATCGTGCCGTTCATGCGCTCCAGCGGCTTGAAGATCGCCCGCGCCCAGCGCAGGAAGATCGGCACGCTGAGCGCAGTGACGACAAGAAAGGCAAGCACGATCGTCAGCAGCGTGCTGTATTTCGCCTGCCGGAACGGCGTTTCCAGAAAGCCGACATAGAGCATGCCGACGCGCTTGCCGAAACTGTCGGAAATTGGCTCGTAGGCTGAAATATACCAGTCATTGACGACGAAGGCGCTGTCGAGCCAGGTGCGCCCCTCACCCAGCACCGCCTCTCGCACCGCGCCCGAAACCCGCGTGCCAAGCGCCCGGCGATCCTCGAACAGGCGCACATTGGTGCTGATCCGCACGTCCTCGAGAAACAGCGTGGCCGTGCCCTGACTGCCTTCCGGCAGGCTCGTTTCGCGATAGACGAGATCGTTGATCGTATCGATGAAGACAAGATTCTGGTTGAGCAGGATGCCGCCGACCAGGACCGCTTTTTCGTCCGCTTTGCAGCACCACCGGGCTTGCCGAATGCACGACCATGCCGCGCGCTTCGGTGCTGCGATCCGTCGGCACGGCATTGGCAGTCGGCACAAGGTCGATACGGGCGCGCCCGGCAAGGGGTTGCCCGATGCGCGCCAGTTGATCGTTCGAGAAGATGTCGATGGCGGTCAGGGACTTGCCCTTGAGCGCGGAGACGACGACCGGCCAGCCGGGCTCGATAACAGGCTGGTCCTCTCCCTGGATATTCTGGCCAGCTTCATTGACCAGGAGCAGGAAATCGAGTCCAAGCCGGTCCCGGCTCTGATCGAGAAAACCGGAAAGACCTGCACCCGGGATTTGACTGGCCACATCGCGAAAAGCGGCGGAGGCGGCCAGTGCCTGGATATGCTCGCCCGTGTTTTCGAGGATGCGGGATAGATATTGATGCGCAATCGTCAGGTCACCATTGACCTTCGAGATCAGCACCGCATCGAATTTCGCATTCCAGCGGGTAATGGCGATGCCAAGCAGAAGCGGCAGGATGACCAGCGTCGGCAAAAGCGCAATCGCCAGCAGCCGGAAGCGGATCGACCGGGCAGGTCTTGCTGTAGACGCATGGGCTTGGGGATCAGCCATTCCAGACGGCAAACTTGCGGTCGATCGTCTTGCGCGAAATGCCGAGCCGCCGGGCCGCCTCGTCGCGGTTGCCGCCGGTCTCTTCCAGAACGGCCAGAATATGCCGGCGCTCTATCTCCTCCAGCGTGCCGCCGGCCATCTCCACGGGCCGCACCGGGCCGCCGCGGAAATCATCGGGGAACCGGCCAAGGATCAGCGACCGCTCGATCAGGTTTCGCAGCTCCCGCACATTGCCGGGCCATGGGTAGCGCGCAAGGCTGGCCCGCACAGGGGAATCGATCGGCACTGGCGGCATGCCGAGCTGCTGCGAAAGCTTGTGCATGAACAGCACGGCCAGTTCCTGCACGTCGTCGCCGCGCTCGCGCAGCGGCGGCAGATAAAGCTGCATGACATTGATGCGGTAGAACAGATCGGCGCGGAAGCGGCCCCGTTCCACCTCCTTTTGCAGATCGGCATTGGTGGCGAAGACGAAGCGCAGATCGACCGGGACCTCGCGCTCGGCACCGACCGGCCGCACGCGCCGATCTTCGATCACCCTGAGCAGCTTGCTCTGGGTGGCAAGCGGCATTTCGCCGATCTCATCCAGAAACAGCGTGCCGCCCTGCGCATGGGTGAACAGGCCCTCCCGGCTGCTTTCCGCCCCGGTGAACGCACCCTTCACATGGCCGAACAGCTCGGTCTCGATCATATCGGGCGGGATCGCCGCGCAATTGACCGGCACGAAGGGCTTGTCCGACCGATCCGAGAGCGTATGCAGCGAACGGGCCGCAACTTCCTTGCCCGTTCCCGATTCGCCGGTCAGAAGCACGGATGTCGGCAGCGGTGCGACACGGGCGATGGTATCGCGCAGATCGCCGATCACAGACGACGTCCCGATCAGCCGGTCCCGAAGAAGGATGTGGTCGGATGTGGACTTCAACTCGTAGCGCAGCACGAAATTCTCGCGCTGCAGGCGGATGCGGTCGAGGCAACGGGCAACCGCATTGAGGATCTGGTTGGAGCGGAAGGGCTTCAGCACGAAATCGACGGCGCCGGCGCGCAGAGCCTGGATCGCCGTGTCGAGATCGGCAAAGGCTGTCATCAGGATGGCATCGGCGTAAAAACCGATGGCGCGCTGTTCGGCCAGCCAGTCGACGCCATTCTTGCCCGGCATGATATTGTCGAGGATGACGACGTCGAAGTGATGGGCATCGAGCTTGCGCGAGGCCTCTTCGGTATCGGCCGCTTCCTCGATGCGCTTGCAGCGCGGCCCGAGCGTGCGCACCAGAAAATGCCGCATGCCCGGCTCGTCATCGACGATCAGGATCGACGCCTGCGCCAGCCACGGACCGAACTCCGGATCCCGCTCCGGCACGGGCAGTTTCCGCGCTGTATCGCCTTGCAAAGACTGTCCTCCTTCATCCTCCACGAGCGACCATAGCAAGCCGGGCCGTCGGGCACAAAGGCAGTTTCAACGCTCCTGTCATTTCCGGCGGAGTGAAGGAAGGCTGGTTCAGGGTTTGGTCTTCGCAGCAAGCCTGCGATCGTAGCCATCGAGAAGGCGCTTGACCAGTGCCGCATAGTCCCCGTCGAAATGATGGCCGCCTTGGATGGGAAGTACCTCGACGCCTGTGCCCTTCAGCGTCGGGCAGACATCGTCTTCGTCTTCGGTCCCGTAGATACATTGCACGAGAGCGGGGTTGATCCTGGCGATGTCATCGCCCGGATCACCAGCGCCATCCGATCCGCTGGCGCCCAGCCAGCCGAGCACAGAAATCTTGTAATCCACCTGATGGGACACCGCCATCAGCGACACCTGAACAACCCTGTCGCGATCGGCCTGCGGCAGCAGATTGTAGGTGCGTGGCAGGATATCCGCGCCGAAGGAGTAACCGACCAGCAGGATATGTTTCACATTCCAGCGCTTGCTGTAGAGCGCGATGATACGGTGCAGATCGTCGGCCGTTTCCTGGGGCTGCCGCTCCGACCAGAAATAGCGCAGCGAATCGACCCCCACCACCGGCATGCCCTGCTGCTGCAGAATGTTGCCGACCTGCTTGTCGATATCGCGCCAGCCACCGTCGCCGGAATAGATGACGGCCATCGTATCGCGCGTCGGTGTCGCATCCAGCACTGTCAGAGGCAGCCCAAGCGGATTGTCGTCACTGCCCGAAGCGGAGACGAGAGCGGACAGCGCCGTTGAAAAAGCCGTCCACATGTCATCATCCGTTTCCGTGATTGCGATATCGCTGTGTTTGGCGGTCAAGGCGGCCACATGCGCACGGCCATCGGCGGGTGCTGCGCTGGTGAACAGAACCGTGACCGGATCCGGCAGCGGTCCGTCGGTGAGACCATAGATCATGCGGTCGCCGACCGTTTTCTTCTCGGCCGGCGTGCAAAGCTGCTTGGTCAAGGCGATGCCCGCCTCCGGATCAACGGCGAGGGTCTGCCCGAATGTTGCCGCCGGCGTCTGCGCGGCAATCGCCAGCGCAAGGGCACCACCAGCCCCCACACCAGCCACGATCGGCAGTCGATAATCATCGTTCTTGGCTGCCCGCTGAACCTGCTGGCTCAAAGCCTCGATATCCGAGACCATGTAGACACAAGTGCCGTCGTCCTTTGCCAGCGAAGCGAGATAGCGCGGCAGATCGATGCCGATAACCAGCGCCCCGTCACTGGTCAGGTTTCCGGCAAGCGCATCCTCCTTGTCCGTCCAGCCGGTCTTGTCCGAAATCAGGACGACGGCCGCAGCCACATCGCCCTTCGGCATCAGAATATGCGGCGATGGGATCATCCCCGTATCGAACGCGGCCGTGTCTTCGGCGCGAGCAAGGCTGGCGGAGAAAAGCAGAGCAGCGGCAAAAGCGGCATGAATGCAGGTTTTCCAGATCATTTCTTCACGATCCCTTTTACGCCGCCACCGATGAGAAATGTGGCGTCCATGAGGGCCAGCACCGGATTGATACCACCACCCGCCGCCATGTAGCGCGGCTCCCATTGCGGATGGAACTTCGATTTGAAGGCCTTCAATCCCTTGAAATTGTAGAACCGCTCGCCGTGTTCGAAGACCGTGCGGCCGACCTTGTCCCAGACGGGGGACGAGCGCCGCTCCGAGAGACCGGCAAGCGGCGCCATGCCGAGATTGAACCGCTTGAAGCCCCTGTCGCGCAGATATTCCATCAGCGAAACGAAGAGAAAATCCATCGACCCCTTCGGTGCTTCCGGCAGGAACCGCATGAGGTCGATCGTTCCTTCCGCGCAGGCATCGGTGATCAGGATATTGGCAAACGCCACGATCCGGCCCTCAAGCCGCAGGATACCGATCGGCTGGGCGGCGATGTAATCCGGATTGAAGGCTCCGAGCGAAAAACCCTTCTCCTTGGCCCGGTGATGCGCAAGCCAGGCATCGGATACCGAAACCAGCTCATTCATGATCGCGGGAATGCCTTGGGGCTCGACGACCGAAAACTGCAGACCGTCGCGCTGGGCGCGGCTGACCGTCTGCCGCAGGGTGGCCCACTTGCCGCCCTTCAGCTCGAAGTTCGTCAGATCCGCCGTTGCCAGTTCTCCCAGACGGAAGGCACGCAGCCCCGCATCCGCGAAATAGGACAATCCCGCCGGCGATACCTGATAGAATACCGGCCGGCAGCCGCAGGACCGCGCCTCCTCGATGAACTGCCAGATGAGATCCGGCCAGGCATCGCGCGGGCCGACCGGGTCAAACAGGGCAATCCAGGACCGTGCCTGACGGCCATACATGATGAAGGCGCGGCCATCGGCGGAAAACATCAGGCTCTTGTCGCCCATCCGCACCAGATTGGCATCCGACACATCCTGCGCACGGACAATGGCGATGGCCCTCTCCATATCCTCCGGCGATGAGGCCAGAAAAGTTCCCCGCGCCGGTCGCAGGAGGCTCCAGAGCGCCACCGCGCCGGAAAAGATCGTCAATCCAAGCACGGCGCGAAGACCGCGGGGCGCTTCATCCGACAGTTCGAACTGCCACCAGAGCGCATTGCTGTATTCCACGTCGCGATAGACGAACAACAGGGCAATGACCGCGAACGCGCAGAGCGCCACCATCGCCGTCAGCCAGGGTATGGTCAGTCGCTCGCTCGTCAGGTTGGCCGGCCGGTCGAACATGCGATGCGAGGCAAGCAGGCTGACGATGAAAAATGCCAGAAGGCTTGCTTCGACCAGGGCAACGGCCTTGAGCAGCGAGAGCAGCAGCGCCACGACGGCAACGATGAGCGCCGCCCACCAGGCACTGTCCAGCCGCCGGGCAAGCCCCCGCGCGATGATGACAAGCACGAGGCCGAGCAGGCTTGCCAGAAAATGTGCCCCCTCGATGACGGGTAGCGGCACATAATCGGCGAGGAAGGCCAGATTGTCGTCCGGTGTCGGCGTGACGCTCGAAAACACCAGCATGCTCGCCAGAATGAGAGCAAGTGTTGCGAGCAGAAGGGGCGTCAACCGACCCCCGACACGGCGCAGGCTGGAGGCGACCGGCTTGTGATAGAGGCTGCGAAGCTCGGCGCCGACAACGAAGATGACCGCCAGTAGCAAAGGCAGCACATGGTAGATCAGCCGGTAGAGAACCAGCGCACCCAGGATCGTATCGACATCGGCAGCCTGGCCAAGGGCCGCGACGATCACGGTTTCAAAAACACCGAGCCCGGCCGGCACATGGCTGAGCACACCCAGCCCGATGGCCACGGCATAAATGGCGAGGAAGGCCGGCCAGCCGATGACACCGTCGGGCAAAAGCACATAGAGAACGGAGGCAGACGCGGCGATATCAAGGACAGTGACGAGAAACTGGCGCGACGCCGTGCGGGAATCGGGAAAGCGCAACGAAAAACGGCCCAGTTGCAAAGCTCTGTTGCCGCGCCCTGCCACCATGAGAGCGACCAGAGCGGTCAGTATCAGCACCGCAATCGCGCGCAGGGCCTGCGAACTCACGCCGATCAGCGGTGCGACCTCCGGGGCGATCATCAGCAGGCTGAGAGAGGCGACGCTCGCAAGGCCAAGGCCGAAGGCCAGGGTCACGAAGGCGATCACCCCGCCGATCTCCTCCGGTTTCAGGCCCAGGCGGGAATAGGCGCGGTAGCGGATGGCGCCCCCGCTCAAGGGGCCGAACCCCGCCGTATTGCCAACGGCATAGGCGGCCGTCGCCGTCAGCGCCACATCGGCATAGGGAAGCTTGCGCTTCAGATAGATCAACGCGCCGACATCGTAGAAGGTCAGAGCAAGGAAGCTCAGGCCGGTAAAGCAGACAGCCAGTCCAATCGACGCCCAGCTTGTGCGGTTGAGCGCGGATAGCACGTCGTCATATCGGACGTCGCTGGTCAGATGGAAGATCGCAAAACCGACAAGCACGAGAATGACAATCGTGGCGATCGCCGCCAGATGTCTGCCTCGAAACCATACATGCCGTACCGGAGTATGAGCACCGTGAGGCTCGTCGTTGGCTTGGATCGGATGGGGCATGCGGCACCTGGGAGGGTATGTTACGCGGCAAAATCAGCTGCGATATACACCCTGCCCGGCACCGAAAAAAGTGAACTTCCCGTAACCTTCCGGTTTCGAATTTCAGCCGTCGAAACGGAAATGCCTGATGGGGTCCAGGCTAGGCCTTTTCGGGAATGCTGGGTTCAGACAGAGATTCGCCTGCAGCCGTTCCCTTGCCGCCCGGTGCGCCGGCGGCAGCATCGCTGCCGGTGCCGACCCCCTCGGAACCCGAATACGGACGCTTGATGATCGCGGCCGCCGAGATCACGATCGGATCGAAGCCTGCGTCACCCTGTTCGACAAGCTCGAAGAAGGCCTTGCGCATGCGCGGCTCCCAGAACTTGTTGATGTGGGTGGCGACCCCTTCGATACGATCGCTTTCCGGCTGCGATTTGAAGAAGGTGGCGATCTGGTTCGCCATGCGGACGAGTTTGCCATTGGTGTTATCAAGCGACATCGGCGACGGCTCCCGGCTGAATGCGATCCATATGTGTAAAGACTTCGAAATCTCGGCCACGCACCAGCGCGACCAGCGTCATGCCGGCCGCGTCCGCCGTGCGGATGGCGAGCGCCGTCGGTGCGGATATGGCGATAATGAAGGGACTGCCGATGATGGCGGTCTTCTGCACCATTTCGACCGAGACCCGGCTGGTAACGACCACGGCACCATCCGCCCCGGAATAACCGGCGCGCGCGGCAGCGCCCACCAGCTTGTCCAGCGCATTGTGCCGGCCGACATCCTCGCGCACGGCGATGAGGCCTTTGCCGGGAACATAGAACCCGGCCCCATGCACGGCGCGGGTTTCGAAATGCAGCGGCTGCTGGCCGTTGAGCAAGGCCACCGCCTCGACGATCTGTTCTTCCGAAAGGCGCAGCGGCGACGCCGAAACCGACGGCGTCTGGCGCACCGCCTGCTCGATCGATTCGATCCCGCAGAGACCGCATCCCACAGGGCCTGCCATATGGCGGCGGCGGGCGGTCAGCGCCTCGTTCTGTTCGTCCTTGAGCATGATCTGCACATCGATGCCCTTGTCATCGGCGATGGCTTCGATCGACTCGATTTCGGAGGGCGTCGTGATGATCCCTTCGGTAAGGCTGAACCCGACGGCGAAATCCTCTAAGTCGCCGGGTGTCGCCATCATCACCGCATGGGTGGAGCCGCCATAGGAAAAGGCGATCGGGGTTTCCTCGGGGACGACACGGGTGCCCGGCTTCGTAACACCATCGCGGCGCGCGATTTCAGGAACGGTTTGGGTAAGCTTGAACTGGGTCATGCCTCGACGGGGTGCGTGGTACCCCCCTCTGTCCTGTCGGACATCTCCCCCTCAAGGGGGGAGATCGCTGTGGAGAGATCTCGCTCAAAAACTGGCGACGGATTGATCTCCCCCCTTGAGGGGGAGATGTCGGCCAGGCCGACAGAGGGGGGTGAGCCGCCTGCGCCCGCGCCCATGGCTACTCCGCCGCCTCCATCTTGCCGGCGATGCGGCGGGAGTGGCGGGCTTGCTCCTCATACTCGACCTGCCACTGCGACGGCCCGTTGGACGGCGAAATCTGCACCGCCGTCACCTTGTATTCCGGACAGTTGGTCGCCCAGTCGGAGAAGTCGGTGGTGATGACGTTGGCCTGCGTCGTCGGGTGGTGGAAGGTGGTGTAGACCACGCCGGTCGCCACACGATCGGTGATCAGCGCGCGCAGCGTCGTATCGCCCGAGCGGCTCGACAGACGGACCCAGTCGCCATCGCGCACGCCGCGGACTTCGGCATCGTGCGGATGGATTTCCAGCAGGTCTTCCTCGTGCCAGACGACGTTGTCGGTGCGCCGGGTCTGCGCGCCGACATTGTACTGGGAGAGAATGCGGCCGGTGGTGAGCAGCAGCGGGAAGCGCGGTCCGGTCTTCTCGTCGGTCGCGACATATTCGGTGCGGATGAACTTGCCCTTGCCGCGCACGAAGCCGTCGACATGCATGATCGGCGAGCCGAGCGGCGCCTTCTCGTTGCAGGGCCACTGCACCGAGCCCATCTTTTCGAGATAGTCGTAGGAGACCATGGCGAAGCTCGGCGTCGTGGCCGCGATTTCGTCCATGATCTCAGACGGATGGGTGTAGTTCCAGTCGAGGCCCATGGCCTGGGCCAGCTTCTGCGTCACTTCCCAGTCGGCAAGCCATTGCGCGGGGTCATCACCTGGCGGACGCGGTTGATGCGGCGCTCGGCATTGGTGAACGTGCCGTCCTTTTCGAGGAAGGTCGAACCCGGCAGGAAGACATGGGCGTAGTTGGCGGTTTCGTTGAGGAACAGGTCCTGCACGACGACGCATTCCATGGCCGCAAGACCAGCCGAGCACATGCTTGGTGTCGGGGTCGGACTGGAGAATATCCTCGCCCTGGATGTAGATGCCCTTGAACGAGCCATCGACGGCGGCATCCAGCATGTTGGGAATGCGCAGGCCCGGTTCGTTGGAGATCGTCACGCCCCAGAGCTTTTCGAAGATCTCGCGCGTCGCATCGTCGGAGACGTGGCGATAGCCCGGAAGCTCATGCGGGAAGGAGCCCATGTCGCAGGCGCCCTGGACATTGTTCTGGCCACGCAGCGGGTTCACGCCGACGCCCGGACGACCGATATTGCCGGTCACCATGGCGAGATTGGCGATCGCCGATGACGGTGGTCGAACCCTGGCTGTGTTCGGTGACGCCGAGACCGTAATAGATCGCGCCATTGCCGCCGGTGGCAAACAGGCGGGCGGCGCCACGGATTTCCTCGGCAGGAACGCCGGAGAAGTGCTTCGATCGCTTCCGGGCTGTGGTCGCGGTTCGCGAGACGAACGCGGCCCAATCCTCGAACTCCGACCAGTCGCAGCGCTCGCGGATGAACTGCTTCGTCAGCACAGACCTTCGGTGACGATGACATGGGCCAGCGCCGTCATGACGGCGACATTGGTGCCGGGCTTCAGCGGCAGGTGATGCGATGCCTTGATATGCGGCGAGGACACCATGTCGGTGCGGCGCGGATCGATCACGATCAG
This sequence comes from uncultured Alphaproteobacteria bacterium, assembly GCA_963822365.1. Lineage (GTDB taxonomy): Bacteria > Pseudomonadota > Alphaproteobacteria > Rhizobiales > Rhizobiaceae > Pararhizobium. The sequence continues at coordinate 182,357 of CAWGHM010000011.1, read as the reverse complement.
CTTGGCGCCCTGGCGCAGCCGCTTCTTCAGGCGCGAGGCAAAGACCGGATGGCCATCGGTCGGATTGGCGCCGATGACGATGACGACATCGGTGTGTTCGACCGAATCGAAATCCTGCGTGCCGGCCGACGTGCCGAAGGTCGGCGCCAAGCCCGTAGCCGGTCGGCGAATGGCAGACGCGGGCGCAGGTATCGACATTGTTGTTGCCGAAGCCGGCGCGGATCAGCTTCTGGACGAGATAGGTTTCCTCATTGGTGCAGCGCGACGAGGTAATGCCGCCGATCGATTCGCGGCCATACTGATACTGGATGCGGCGGAACTCTGATGCCGTGTGGGCAAAGGCCTCTTCCCAGGAGACTTCGCGCCAGGGATCGGTGATCTTCTCGCGGATCATCGGGTTGAGGATGCGTTCCTTGTGGGTGGCATAGCCATAGGCGAACCGGCCCTTGACGCAGGAATGGCCGCGATTGGCCTTGCCGTCCTTCCACGGCACCATGCGCACCAGTTCCTCGCCGCGCATTTCCGCCTTGAACGAACAGCCGACGCCGCAATAGGCGCAGGTGGTGACCACCGAATGCTCCGGCTGGCCGATCTCGATGACCGATTTTTCCGTCAGCGTCGCCGTCGGGCAGGCCTGAACGCAGGCGCCGCAGGACACGCATTCCGATTCCAGGAAATTCTCGTGCATGCCGGGCGAAACGCGGGAGCCGAAGCCGCGGCCCTCGATGGTCAGCGCGAATGTGCCCTGCACCTCCTCGCAGGCCCGCACGCAGCGCGAGCAGACGATGCACTTGGAAGGATCATAGGTGAAGTAAGGATTGCTCTCGTCCTTCGGCATCCACTTGGCGATTGATGTCGCCATTGTTGCGCGCCTTGACGTGGTTGTCGCCCTCATAGCCGTAGCGCACGTCGCGCAGGCCGACGGCGCCGGCCATGTCCTGCAGCTCGCAGTCGCCATTGGCGGCACAGGTCAGACAGTCGAGCGGATGGTCGGAGATATAGAGCTCCATCACGCCCTTGCGGATGTCCTTCAGCTCGATCGGTCTGGGTGTGGACGACTGATGCCGGGCGCGACGGGCGTGGTGCAGGAGGCGGGCGTACCGTTGCGGCCTTCGATCTCGACGAGACAGAGGCGGCAGGAGCCGAAGGCATCGACCATGTCGGTGGCGCAGAGCTTCGGCACCTGAATGCCGGCCTCCATCGAGGCGCGCATGATCGAAGTGCCCTCCGGCACGGTGACTTCGTTGCCGTCGATGGTGAGCGTCACCATCTTTTCGGACGCGGGAGGCCGGGGTGCCGAAGTCGATTTCATGGATGAGGGACATGGTGATCTTACTCCGCAGCTTCGACGAGAGGGGTCGGACGGAAATCATCCGGGAAATGGTTCATGGCGCTCATGACCGGATAAGGCGTGAAGCCGCCAAGAGCACAGAGCGAGCCAAACTTCATCGTGTTGCAAAGGTCGGTCGAGCAGCGCCTTGTTCTTCTCGGGCTCGATGCCCGCGGCGATCTTGTCAGCCGTTTCGACACCACGCGTCGAGCCGATGCGGCAGGGCGTGCACTTGCCGCAGGATTCGATGGCGCAGAATTCCATGGCGAAACGGGCCTGCTTCAGCATGTCGGCGGTATCGTCAAAGACGGTGATGCCGGCATGGCCGATCAGGCCGTCCTTGGCGGCGAAGGCCTCGTAGTCGAACGGCGTATCGAACAGTGCGCGCGGGAAATAGGCGCCGAGCGGACCGCCGACCTGTACGGCCTTGACCGGCCGTCCGGTTGCTGTGCCGCCACCGATCTCATCGACGATCTCGCCCGAGCGTCAGGCCGAAGGCCGTTTCATAAAGACCACCATGCTTGACGTTGCCGGCGATCTGGATCGGGATCGTGCCGCGCGAGCGGCCCATGCCGAAATCCTTGTAGAAGGCCGCACCGCGATCCATGATCACAGGCACAGAAGCGAGCGAGATGACGTTGTTGATGACAGTCGGACAGTCGAACAGGCCCTTGTGCGCCGGCAGAGGCGGCTTGGCGCGCACGATGCCGCGCTTGCCTTCGAGGCTGTTCAGAAGCGCCGTTTCCTCGCCGCAGACATAGGCGCCGGCACCGGTGCGGATTTCCATGTCGAACACATGCGCCGAGCCGAGCACGGACGCACCGAGAATGCCGGCCTTGCGGGCAATCTCGACAGCCTCAGTCATGGTGGCGATCGCATGCGGATATTCCGAGCGCAGATAGACGAAGCCCTTGCGCGCGCCGGTGGCGATGCCTGCAATCACCATGCCCTCGATCAGCACGAAGGGATCGCCCTCCATGATCATCCGGTCGGCGAATGTGCCGCTGAATCGCCCTCGTCAGCATTGCAGACGATGTATTTGCGATCGCCGGCCGTATCGAGAACGGTCTTCCACTTGATACCGGTCGGGAAGCCCGCGCCGCCGCGGCCGCGCAGGCCGCTCTCGGTCACCTGCGCGACGATCTCGGCCGGCGCCATGGCGACAGCCTTGGTCAAGCCCGTTCAGGCCGCCATGTGCCTTGTAATCCTCGAGCGACAGCGGATCGATGATGCCACAGCGGGCAAAGGTCAGCCGTGTCTGGTTTTTCAGGAAGGGCAGTTCCTCCGTCTTGCCGAGACAGAGCGGGTGAGCGCCGCCGGATGTCAGACCCGCGTCGAGCAGGGACGCGACATCGGACGGTTTCACCAGGCCATAGGCGACACGGCCATCGGCGGTTTCCACCTCGACCATCGGCTCCAGCCAGAGAAGGCCGCGCGAACCGTTGCGCACGATCTGCGACATCCAGCCCACGGGAAGCGATTTCGGCATGGAACGCCTTGGCGACTTTTTCGGCACCGACGGCAAGAGAGGCAGCATCGCGGGGAACATAGATTTTCACGGTCATAGGCGTACCTCCCGCAACCAGTTCGGCAATTGCGGTATCGTCGAGCCTTCCGTGCACCTCGCCATCCAGCATGGCGGCGGGTGCGGTGGAACAGAGCCCGAGACAATAAACCGGTTCCAGCGTTACCGACCCGTCCAGCGTTGTCTGGTGGAAATCGATGCCGAGCAGCTTCTTGACCTTGTCCTCGAGAGCCACACCGCCCATCGACTGGCAGGCCTCGGCGCGACAGAGCTTCAGGACATGTCGTCCGGTCGGGTGGTCGCGATAGTCGTGATAGAAAGTGACAACGCCATGAACCTCGGCGCGCGACAGATTGAGCGCGCGGGCAATCACCGGCACCGAATCCTGCGGAATGTAGCCAAACTCGGCCTGAACCGCATGCAGGATCGGCAGCAGCGCGCCCTCAAGCGCCTTCATCTCATCGACGATTTCGAGGGTACGCGCGCCGACATCAGGGCTCGTAAAATGCAAATTCATGTCCAGACCTCCCGAACGGGCAAAAAGCTCTCCCCCCTGCATTTGATGCCGAGGGACAGGCCGCACTGAAACCACTCCCTGATCAAAGCAGCGCTCCTCCAGAAAGGCTGCTCCCGATCAAAACCAGAGGACCGGGCAACGCCCATGCCCAATGCATGAAGCGAGCTTTGCAGGCATGGGAAGCAGGGTCAATACAGCACATTCGTCGCTTGATAGAAAAAACCTATCAAGCGACCTTGACGGCATTTGCTTCGGCAAGAATCCGGGCTTCGTGCAGAAGGGCCGAGACAAGCGGGGTGAACGGTTCGCGGTGCGTCGCGACAAGGCCGACCGTGTGATGGGCGTCTGGCTCGATGATCGGGATGGCGCGGATATCATCATGAAAACCAAAGGATTTCGCGACATTATGCGGCATGATGCTGGCCCAGCGCCCGGTGCGCACATGGGAGAACAGCACGATCATCGAGTTCGATTCCAGGGTCGGCGAGACCGTGGCTCCCGCCTCTGCGAAATGCTGGTTGATGATGCGCCTGTTCTGCATATCGGCCGTCAATAGACAAAGCCGAACGTTGCCGACCTCCTTCCATGTCACGCTTTTTCGATCTGCGAGGTCGCTGCCGACAGCCGTGACAAGGTGATAGCGCTCGACCTGCAGCGGCACGCTGGTCACGCGGCCAAGCGGCTCGTTTTCAAGGTAGGTCAGCCCGGCATCGATCTCGAGGTTTTCGAGCAGGCTGAGGATTTTCAGAGACGTCGTGGACAGAACCGAGAAGGTGACATCAGGATGTTTCTCCTGAAAGGGTGCGGTGATCATCGGCACCATGGCCAGTGTCGTCGGGATCGCCGCCAGCCGGATATGACCGGAAAGGCCGGTTCGTGCGGCGCGCATTTCCTCGCGCATGGTGCGGGCATCGCCGACGATACGGCGCGCCCATTCCAGCACGCGCTGCCCCTCGGGCGTCAGCCCCTGAAATCGTGAGCCGCGACTGACGAGCATGACGCCGAGTTGGTCCTCAAGCTGGCGGATGGCCGCCGAAAGCGTCGGCTGGGTGATGCCGCATTCTTCCGCAGCCCGCCCGAAATGCCGCTCCCGCGCCAGCGCAATGAAGAACTCCAGCTTGTCGATCATACGATCAGCTGCCCGCCATTCACTTCCAGCACCTGCCCCGTGATGTAGCCGGACAGCGCATGGGCGGCGAGAAAGAGATAGGCGGGTGCGCAGTCTTCCGCGGTGCCTAGCCGCTGCAAGGGAATGGTCTTGCGCGTTCCCTCCAGCTTCTCCGGTGAGGAATAGCGCTCGTGAAACTCCGTGGTGATCGTACCTGGCGAAACACAATTGACGCGGATGCCCTCCGGCGCCAGCTCGCGGGCCAGTGCCTTCGAATAGGTCGAGACGAATGCCTTGGAGGCGGAGTAGATGGCCGAACCGGGGCTGCCGCCGGTCAGCGCCGAGATCGACACCGTGTTGACGATGGCGGCATGCGTTCCCTTGCGCAGCAAGGGCAGCAAGGCGCGTGTCGCCTGAACCACGGCCGTCTGGTTCAACTGCACCACGGTTTCATACTGCGCGTCGGTGAGCTCGCCGGCGGGAAACCGGCCGACCATGGTGCCGGCATTGTTGACCAGCACGTCGATGCTGCCGAACCGTGCCCGGATTTCACCGACAAGTGTATCGACACCACCGGGCGCCAGAAAATCGGCATAGGCAATAAAGGCCCGTCCCTCGGTGATGGCCGCATCCAGGAAATCCGGCATCTCATCCGCTGGAACGCGCCCCGCATGCAGAAATACCCTTGCACCGCAATCCAGGAACTGCCGGGCGACTTCCAGACCTATGCCGCGACCGGCACCGGTGACGACGACATTGGCCCCCTTGAACAAAGACGGATGAAACATCTGAAACCTCCCCAGGTAAAAAGACACGCTCTCGCAAACCGCCCGCAATTGCAACGGCCCGGCAACGGTAACGACTTCGCTTGGCATGCATTCGATTCTCAGCGATTCGAATGCGTTTATGAAATTGCGTTGCTTTCGTTTTTGCATATTATGAAAAAAAACGAAAATGTCTGGGGAGGCATCCATGTATCTGACGGGACGGCAGGCCGAAATTCTGGAGCTTGCCAAATCGGAGGGCCGCGTGCTCGTGGATGAGCTGGCTAGCCGCTTTTCCGTGACACCGCAAACCATCCGCAAGGATCTCAACGATCTGTGCGACGGGCGTGTGCTGACCCGCATCCATGGCGGGGCGCTGTTTCCGAGCGGCAACGAGAATGTAAAATACGAAGCCCGCCGCTCGATCGCAGCGGTCGAGAAGCAGACGATCGGCGAGGCTGCCGCAGCGCTGATCCCCGACAATTCGTCGCTTTTCATCAACATCGGCACGACGACCGAAGCCGTCGGCGAGGCTCTGCTCGACCACAAGGAATTGATGGTCATTACCAACAATATCAACGTTGCCAACAGGTTGCGGGTCTTTCCCTCGATCGAGGTCGTGATCGCCGGCGGCGTTGTCCGTGGTGCTGATGGGGGCATTGTCGGTGAGGCGGCGGTGGATTTCATTCGCCAGTTCAAGGTCGATTACGCCGTCATCGGCGCCTCCGCGATCGATGAGGACGGCGCGCTGCTGGACTTCGACTATCGCGAAGTGAAAGTCGCACAAGCCATTATCGCCAATGCCCGCCATGTCATTCTGGTTTCGGATTCCACCAAATTCGAACGCACCGCGCCGGTTCGGATCGGCCATATTTCGCAGGTTCACACCTTCATCACCGATCGATGCCCCATCGAAAACGTGCGGACGATCTGTCTCGAGCAGGACGTTCGCCTGATCGAGACCGCTGTCGCTCCCTGAACGATCCAGCCGCGTCGGATTTCCCTAAGCATTCGTTTGACATTCGAACGATTTTCGTTTTAACTAATTTTGCTTTCGCATATGCGCAAAATTGTGCGATGCGAAAAGTTCCTGGAGGGGGATGCAGTGCCTGAGCAGAATACACACGACATTTTCGTGATCGGTGGTGGCATCAATGGATGCGGCATTGCGCGCGATGCGGTCGGGCGTGGCTATTCGGTGGCGCTTGCGGAAATGAACGATTTCGCCTCCGGCACCTCTTCTGGCGCAACCAAGCTCATTCATGGCGGCCTGCGCTATCTCGAACATTACGAATTCCGGCTGGTTCGCGAATCGCTGATGGAGCGCGAAGTGCTCTGGGCAATGGCGCCGCATATCATCTGGCCGATGCGCTTCGTATTGCCCTACCACAAGGGTGGCATCCGGCCTGCCTGGCTTATCCGCCTGGGCCTTTTCCTCTATGATCACATCGGCGGCCGCAAACTCCTGCCGGCGACGCGCACGCTGGACATGCGCCGCGATCCCGCCGCAAAGCCGCTGAAGTCGCTTTTCACCAAGGCTTTCGAATATTCCGACGGCTGGGTGGACGATGCGCGCATGGTGGTGCTGAATGCCCGCGACGCAGCTGACCGCGGCGCCACGATCCTCAGCCGCAGCCGCGTAACATCCGCACGCCGCGAAAACGGGCTGTGGAAGATCGATGTTCAGGACAAGGCGTCGGGGACGATGCAGACCTTCCGGGCCCGCATGCTGATCAATGCCGCCGGCCCCTGGGTCGACATGGTGCTGTCCAACACGTTCGGAAAGAACCAGGTGCACAATGTGCGGCTGGTTCAGGGCAGCCATATCGTGGTGAAGAAGAAGTTCGACGATCCGCGCGCCTATTTCTTCCAGAACCCGGATGGCCGCATCATTTTCGCCATTCCCTACGAGACCGACTACACGCTGATCGGCACCACCGATCAGGATTACACCGACGACCCCAAGAACATTCGCATCACCGAGGGTGAAATCACCTATCTGTGCGATGCGGCGAGCGAATATTTTGCCGAACCGGTCAGGCGTGAAGACATCGTCTGGACCTATTCCGGCGCGCGCCCGCTGTTCGACGATGGCGCCTCGAAGGCACAGGAAGCAACGCGCGATTACGTGCTGAAGGTCGAGGGCGGCGAAGGCGAGGCACCGCTGCTCAATGTCTTCGGCGGCAAGCTGACAACCTATCGCCGTCTCGGCGAACATGCGCTGGAAAAGATCGCCGAAGCGATCGGTGCGAAGGGTGCGCCATGGACGGCAAAGAGCAAGCTGCCGGGCGGTGACTTTCCGGCAACCGGTTACGAGGCCGAAGTGGCAAAGCTCAAGAGCCGCTACGCCTTTCTCAATGATCGCCACGCACGCCGGCTGGTTCGGCTTTACGGCACGGCTGCAACACCGCTGCTCGGAAACGCCGCGACGGCTGCAGATCTCGGCCGGCATTTCGGCGCCGATCTCTATGAGGTCGAAGTCCAGTGGCTGGTGGAAAAGGAATGGGCCCGGCATGCAGAGGACGTGCTGTGGCGCCGGACCAAACTCGGATTGAAATTGACCGCGGCAGAAGCCGATGGTCTGGAGGATTACATGCGGGAGACGCTGCGCAACGTCGCTTGAGCGCGATGTGCGAAGATTGCTGCCCATGGCTCGGAGGAAGCTTTCGGAATGCTTGAACTGAAAAATATAACCAAGGTTGTGGGTGCGGATACGCATATTCACCCGACCAACCTTGTGCTGGAGCGGGGCTCGCTCAACGTGCTGCTGGGCCCGACGCTATCAGGCAAGACGTCGCTGATGCGGCTGATGGCCGGTCTCGACAAGCCGACAACCGGCACCGTGTATTTCGACGGCAAGGATGTGACCGGCGTTCGCGTTCAGGATCGCACGGTCGCCATGGTCTACCAGCAGTTCATCAACTATCCGGCCATGACGGTCTACGAGAACATCGCCTCGCCGATGCGGATCGCCGGCAAGGACAAGGCGACGATCGACCGCGAGGTGCGCAAGGCTGCAGACCTGATGAGGCTGACGCCCTATCTGGACCGCACGCCGCTCAACCTGTCCGGCGGCCAGCAGCAGCGCACGGCGCTTGCCCGCGCCATCGTCAAGAATGCCAGTCTCGTCCTGCTCGACGAGCCGCTCGCCAATCTCGACTACAAGCTGCGCGAGGAATTGCGCGAGGAACTGCCGAAGATGTTTGCGGCAGTCGGGCGCGATCTTCGTCTATGCGACGACCGAGCCGTCGCGAAGCGCTGCTTCTCGGCGGCAATACCGCGACCTTGAACCAGGGTCGCATCACCCAGTTCGGCCCGACCATCGGCGTCTATCGTCAGCCCGAGCGATCTGGTCACCGCAAAGACCTTTGCCGACCCGCCGCTGAACACGATCGAACTGGTGAAGAAGTCGGCGCAGCGTTCCAGCGCAATGGGCGCCACCATGCTTTCGGTCCCGGCGCATCTTGTCAGGCATTGCCGATGGCCCCTGCACGATCGCCTTCCAGCCGCATCACCTGTCGCTGAAGCGATCGCATGAGACAGCCGCCACCTTGCCGGCCAAGATCATCATCTCGGAAATCGCCGGTTCGGAAAGCTTCATCCACGTCGATTGCGCCGGTTCGCGCTGGGTCATGCTGGAACATGGCATCCACGACATCGAAGCCGGACACGGCAGTCGAGCTTTTCATCGACACCCGCCATCTGATGGCCTTCGGAACCGACGGGCGGGCGATTGCCGGCACCGCTGGCCAGACGGCGTGAGGAGATAGACCATGGCACGCATCAATCTCGACCATATCCGCCACGCCTACGGGCCGAATCCGAAATCGCCGGCCGATTATTCGCTGAAGGAAGTCCATCACGAATGGAACGACGGCGGCGCCTATGCGCTGCTCGGCCCGTCCGGCTGCGGCAAGACCACGCTTCTCAACATCATTTCCGGCCTGCTGCAGCCGTCCGAAGGCAAGATCCTGTTCGACGGCAAGGATGTCACCAACCTGTCGACCCAGGATCGCAACATCGCCCAGGTGTTCCAGTTCCCGGTCATCTACGACACGATGACCGTTTACGACAATCTCGCCTTCCCGCTGCGCAATCGCAAGGTTGCCGGAGCCGGAAGTCGATCGGCGGGTCCGCGAAATCATCGAGATGATCGGCCTGTCCGACTGGGCGACGAAGAAGGCGCAAGGCCTGACCGCCGACCAGAAGCAGAAGATCTCGCTTGGCCGCGGCCTGGTGCGGTCCGATGTCAGCGCCATCCTGTTCGACGAACCGCTGACGGTCATCGATCCGCACATGAAATGGGTGCTGCGTTCGCAGCTGAAGCGCCTGCACAAGCAGTTCGGCTTCACCATGGTCTACGTCACCCACGACCAGACCGAAGCGCTGACTTTCGCCGACAAGGTCGTCGTCATGTATGACGGCGAAATCGTGCAGATCGGCACGCCGGCGGAACTGTTCGAGCGCCCGAGCCACACATTCGTCGGCTACTTCATCGGCTCGCCGGGCATGAACGTGCTGCCGGCCAGGATCGACGGATCATCGGTCGACCTCGACGGTCAGAAGATTGACCTGTCGTTCGCACCGAAGATTTCAGCCGGCGCCAAGACCGAACTCGGCATTCGCCCTGAATTCATCAAACTCGGTCGCGAGGGCATGCCGGTCACGATCACCAAGGTCGAGGATATCGGCCGCCAGAAGATCGTCCGGGCGCAATTCGCCAACCGGCCGATGGCCATCGTCGTGCATGAAGACGGGGAAATCCCTTCCGATCCGCGGGTGACCTTCGATCCGGCCGCCATCAACATCTACGCCGATAGCTGGCGCGTGCCAGATACTTCACGGGTTGGGGCGGAGGGCTGAGAACATGCAAAAGACCTGGAACAACAAAGCCTGGTTCATGGTGCTGCCGGTCCTGGTGCTGGTCGCCTTCTCCGCCGTCATCCCGCTGATGACCGTCGTGAACTATTCGGTGCAGGACACGTTCGGCAACAATGAATTCTTCTGGGCCGGCACGGACTGGTTCACGCAGGTTCTGGAGTCCGACCGCTTCTGGGATGCGCTCCAGCGCAACCTGCTGTTCTCGGGCATCATCCTCGCCATCGAGATACCGCTCGGCATCCTGATCGCACTCAACATGCCGAAAAAGGGTCTTGGCGTACCGGTTTGCCTCGTGCTCATGGCGCTTCCGCTGCTGATCCCGTGGAACGTCGTCGGCACCATCTGGCAGGTCTTCGGCCGCGTCGACATCGGTCTGCTGGGTTACACCATGGCGGCCATGGGCATCGAATACAACTATGTCAACAATGTCTTCGATGCCTGGGTGACCCTCATCGTCATGGACATCTGGCACTGGACAAGCCTCGTCGTCCTGCTCTGCTATGCCGGTCTCGCCTCCATTCCGGATGCCTATTACCAGGCGGCCAAGATCGATGGCGCATCCCGCTGGGCCGTGTTCCGCTACATCCAGCTGCCCAAGATGAAGCGCGTGCTTTTGATCGCCTTCCTGCTGCGCTTCATGGATTCCTTCATGATCTATACCGAGCCCTTCGTCATCACCGGTGGTGGCCCGGGCAATGCAACGACATTCCTGTCGATCGATCTCGTCAAGACGGCCATCGGCCAGTTCGACCTCGGTCCGGCAGCGGCACTCTCGCTCATCTACTTCCTGATCATCCTGTTGCTGTCATGGATCTTCTACACCGTGATGACCAACAGCGACGCGCAGAACTGACGGCGGAGGGAGGACAAGACAATGACCACAGCGACCCAATCTTCATCACCGGCTTCCCCCGGCCTCAGGCTCTCCTGGCTCGTGCCGACGATCTACATCCTGTTCCTGCTCCTGCCGATCTACTGGCTGGTGAACATGAGCTTCAAGACGAACACGGAGATAACAGGCGCCTTCTCGCTCTACCCGCATTCGCCGACGCTCCGGAACTATGCCGTGATCTTCACCGATCCGTCCTGGTACAAGGGCTATATCAACTCGATCATCTATGTCGTTCTCAACACGATCATCTCGGTCGCGGTGGCGCTGCCTGCGGCTTACGCCTTCTCGCGCTACCGGTTTCTCGGCGACAAGCACCTGTTCTTCTGGCTCCTGACCAACCGCATGGCGCCGCCGGCCGTCTTCGCGCTGCCCTTCTTCCAGCTCTATTCGGCCTTCGGCCTGATCGACACGCATATCGCGGTGGCCCTGGCGCACTGCCTGTTCAACGTGCCGCTCGCCGTCTGGATCCTTGAAGGCTTCATGTCGGGCGTGCCCAAGGAGATCGACGAGACCGCCTATATCGACGGTTATTCCTTCCCGCGCTTCTTCGTGAAGATCTATGTGCCGCTGATCGCATCGGGCATCGGTGTCGCCGCCTTCTTCTGCTTCATGTTCTCCTGGGTCGAACTGCTGATCGCCCGGACCCTGACGACGACCGATGCCAAGCCGATCGCCGCCATCATGACGCGCACGGTCTCGGCCTCGGGCATGGACTGGGGCGTGCTGGCTGCAGCCGGCGTGCTCACCATCATTCCCGGCGCTATCGTCATCTACTTCGTCAGAAACTACATCGCCAAGGGCTTTGCCCTGGGGAGGGTCTAATGGCCGCTTTATCGCAACGCACCAATCGCTGGCCTGTAGCGCTGGCCGTGGTTCTCATCGTCTATGCCATCGCAACCGGCCTTCTGGTCATGAGCCTGCCGGTCAAGGATGGCGTGCGCGACTGGTTCGCGCCGCTGGTTGCCGGCGGCTGGATGGCCTGGTCCTTTCCGGGCGCCATGTTCTTCCTGACGATCTTCGCGCTTCTGTCGTTGATGGCTGTCTGGGAATATGCCAGCCCCGGCGGCAATCCGCGCGTCGGCATTCTGCGCTTCGAAACGACGCGCGGCGACCGGCTCTTCGTTTCGCTGCTTGGCAGCGCCTTCATTCATCTCGCATGGCTGGGACTTGTCGGTCCCAACGTGTGGTGGGCTCTTGCTCTTTCCTTTGTCTACGCCGTCGGCGTTTTCAAGCTGGTCTGAGACAAGATTACTGAGACGGGTGGCCGGGGGAGGTTTCCAGGACATCCGAAACTGCAATCGCAAACCTTTAAGGGAGGACTACAATGCGAACGCACTTACTAACAACCACGGCGGCAATGCTGCTGGGCTTTACCGGGGCCGCTTTCGCGGGCATGGACGAGGCCAAGACCTTCCTCGACACAGAAATCACCGTTTCGACGCTTGATCGCGCTGCTCAGGAAGCCGAAATGCAGTGGTTCATCGATGCGGCAAAGCCATTTGCCGGCATGGAGATCAAGGTCGCTTCCGAAACCCTGACCACGCATGAATATGAATCCAAGACGCTCGCTGCAGCCTTTGCCGCGATCACCGGCATCAAGGTAACGCACGACCTGATCGGCGAAGGCGACGTGGTTGAAAAGCTGCAGACCCAGATGCAGACCGGCGAGAACATCTACGACGCCTATGTCAACGACTCTGACCTCATCGGCACCCATTGGCGCTACCAGCAGGTTCGCAACCTGACCGACTGGATGGCCAATGAAGGCAAGGACGTCACCAATCCCGGCCTCGACATTGCCGACTTCATCGGCACCTCGTTCACGACTGCACCGGACAAGAAGCTCTACCAGCTTCCCGACCAGCAGTTCGCGAACCTCTACTGGTTCCGCTATGACTGGTTCAACGACGAGAAGAACAAGGCCGACTTCAAGGCGAAGTATGGCTACGACCTCGGCGTTCCCGTCAACTGGTCTGCTTATGAAGACATCGCCGAATTCTTCACCGGTCGCGAAATCGACGGCAAGAAGGTCTATGGTCACATGGACTACGGCAAGAAGGACCCGTCGCTCGGCTGGCGCTTCACCGACGCCTGGCTGTCGATGGCCGGCAACGGCGACAAGGGCATCCCGAACGGCCTGCCCGTCGACGAATGGGGCATCAAGGTCAACGAAAAGTCCCAGCCGGTCGGCTCTTGCGTTGCCCGCGGTGGTGACACCAACGGCCCGGCATCGGTCTATTCGATCCAGAAGTATCTCGACTGGTTGAAGGCCTATGCACCGCCGGAAGCGCAGGGCATGACATTCGGCGAAGCCGGTCCGGTTCCGGCCCAGGGCAACGTTGCCCAGCAGATCTTCTGGTACACGGCCTTTACGGCTGACTCGGTCAAGCCGGGCCTGCCCGTTGTCAACGAGGACGGCACGCCGAAGTGGCGCATGGCTCCCTCGCCGCACGGCGTCTACTGGAAGGACGGCATGAAGCTCGGTTATCAGGACGTGGGTGCCTGGACCTTGATGAAGTCGACCCCGGACGACCGCGCCAAGGCCGCATGGCTCTACGCGCAGTTCGTGACCTCGAAGACCGTGGACGTGAAGAAGAGCCAGGTTGGCCTGACCTTCGCCCGCGAATCGACGATCCAGGACAAGAGCTTCACCGATCGTGCCAAGGATCTTGGCGGTCTGGTCGAGTTCTATCGTTCGCCGGCCCGTATCCAGTGGTCGCCGACCGGTACCAACGTTCCTGATTATCCGAAGCTGGCACAGCTCTGGTGGCAGGCGATCGGTGACGCATCCTCGGGTGCGAAGACCGCTCAGGAAGCCATGGATTCGCTGTGCGCCGAGCAGGAAAAGGTCATGTCGCGCATCGAGCGCTCCGGCATCCAGGGCGATATCGGCCCGGCACTCGCCGAAGAGCATGATCTGGCCTACTGGAACGCGGAAGCCGTCAAGGCCGGCAACCTCGCTCCACAGCTGAAGATCGAGAACGAGAAGGAAAAGCCCCTGACCGTCAACTACGACGAACTGGTCAAGAGCTGGCAGAAATAAGCCACTCCGTTCCCCTGCTTGCAGGACGGTCATAACCAATGGACATCGCCCGGAAGGTAACCACCTTCCGGGCGATGTTGTTTTGCCGACAGGAGTTTCGACCCCATGTCAGGCGGGGCGGCGTCCACTTGGCGACTGACCGAAGCTCTCCCTGAAGCGCCGGGCAAAATGCGAGCGGGAGGCGTAGCCCGCAGCCTCCGCGGCAGCAAGGCTCGACGCACCGGAGAAGAGTGCGTTCTGGCCAGCACGGAGCCGCTCGGCCCGAACGATCGCGCGAAACGAGGTTCCCTCGGCTGCGAGACGCCGGCGAAGCGTTGAGCTGCCCAGATGCAGATGCGCAGCGACACGCTCGACCGTCCAGTCCTCCGTCGGCGCGCTCCCGACGAGCCAGGCCACTTCATCGGGCAGGCTGACCTGGAACAGCGGCCGGGCGGCCTGGAGAGGTCGCAGAAGCGTCAGCACCTCGATAAGCCGAACAGCCTTGACTGCCTCGCCCAGCGCTTCGCTGGCGATTGCGGTCGCCGCGTGCACGAGCGTATCGACAAGATCACGATCGAGCGGAACCTTGAACTGCATGCCCGCACCCGGCATATCTGCTTTTTCGCTGCGCATCAGCGGCGCCATGCCGATAGGCAGCGCCGGCACCTCCAGCAACAGCGATTCGTAGGACGATGTCGGTCCCGCCGGGATATTGACCACATCCATCGGCACCCGCCCCGGCAGAACGAAGACAGTGCCCGGCTCGAAAAAATGCGTCGTGTCGCCGAGCCACACTTCCTTGCGGCCTCTCAACAGGATGCCGATGATGGGACAGGGAAGCTCGACCGCCTTGAGCCGTTCGCGGTCTAAGGAGCAGTAGGAGAAGAGCTGCCGGCCGTGCGCATAGCGGCCGGCCGTGCCGTTCGGTGCCATTATCGGCCGAAGCCGATCCACGAGAATGGATCGAAGATCGGCGTCGTCGCTGCTTCTGTGGTGAATGTTCATGCCGTCAAGGATAACGCAGGACGCGTTTCGAAAAAACCGCATGCCTGAGCGTTTCGGGCTCGAAATCGATCGAACCGGAGCCTCCCCGGTCCGAAAGATGGGGCAAAAGCAGTTTCCCAACGCAAGGAGACTGATATGAACCCGACAGCAACAATCCTTTTCGCCGCTGCGGCGATGATCGCATCCACCGCTCAATCCGCAGATCTCGAACTCTGGCGGCTCGACTGCGGCGAAATCGAGGTCCGCGACCTCTCGCTGTTTTCCGATACGTTCAACCACATCGGCGAGAAGCGGACTCTGACCGACAGCTGCTACCTGATCCGGCACGATCAGGATTACATGCTGTGGGACGCCGGATTGCCGGCAGCGCTTCTGGGGGCAAAGCTTGATGCAACGGCCGTTCTGGCGCCAACGCTCGCCAAGGACATTCCAACCCAACTCGCAGAGATCGGCGTGAAGCCCGCGCAGATCAGTCGCCTCGGCATCAGCCACAACCATTTCGACCATGTCGGTCAGGCGGCGACCTTCCCGCAGGCGACATTGATGATGGGTGCCGCAGACCTCGCGCAGTTCAAGGACACACCCCTGCCCTTCGGTGTCGATCCGGCCTTCATCAAGCCCTGGCTCGAAGGCGGCTCCAGGATCGATCCGATCTCCGGTGATCGCGATGTCTTCGGCGACGGCACTGTGACCATCCTGTCGACACCCGGCCACACGCCCGGCGAGACCAGCCTTCTTGTCCGGTTGGCGCAAGCCGGTCCCGTCCTCCTTTCAGGCGATGTCGTGCATTTCCAGGAGCAGTTCGAAAACCGCGGCGTACCGACTTTCAACGACGACCGCGCGGAAACCCTCGCCTCGATGGAAAGGCTGACGGGTATAGCCAAGGCGCTCGATGCCACCCTTGTTGTCCAGCATGATCCGAGAGATATCGCCAAGCTGCCGGTTTTTCCGGAAAGCGCCCGCTAGCGGCTCTGCAATGCGCGGGCGGGTCAAAGGACCTGCCCGTTGCCGCGATGTGAATCGCTTGACCCGATGGTTCAGTGGCCGTATCCGGTTTGAATGATCGACACCGACGATAAAGCCGAAACGATGACGCGATTTGAGCGCCTGCGCCGACGCCTGCGCTCCCTCTATTTCGGCAGCCATCCTGGCGCTATCCGTTTCCAGATCGGGATGGCGCTGCTCGATATCGCCATCATCGGCTTCTTCATTGCCTCTCCGCATATCGGCAGAGGCAATGTCTTCCTCTTCATCGACTACAGCATCGCGCTCCTGATCGCCTTCGAACTCGCCGCTCGCGCACTGATAGCGCCGAACCTGCGATATTGGCTGAGCCGCGGCATGACCTGGGTGGATATCGTCATCCTTGCGACGCTGCTGTTCCCGAATCTGCTGTCGAGCTTTGCCTTCCTGCGTTTCCTGCGCGTCTGGGCACTCGGCCAGAGCAAGCTGTTGAAACTGCTCCTGCTGCGGGCGGGCTACGGCCGTGTGGAAGAGGTCGTCCAGGCCTGCGTCAATCTGCTGACCTTCCTTTTCCTGGTGACGGGCTTCGTCTACACGACATTCTACGGACGTGAGCCGAAGATCGGAAATTTCATCGATGCCCTGTATTTCACCGTGGCCACGGTCACGACCACGGGTTTCGGTGACGTGACTTTGCCGGGCACGCTGGGAAAGATCACGTCGATCGTGACGATGATCTTCGGCATTTCGCTGTTCGTGCGCCTCGCCCAGGCGGTGGTGCGCCCCTACAAGGTCTTCCATTCCTGTCCGCAATGCGCCCTGCAGCGGCACGATGCGGATGCCGTGCACTGCAAGGCGTGCGGCCATGTGCTGAACATTCCGGACGAGGGAAGCTGAGCGAACGGATTCGCGCAATGCAGCAGATCGATTGTGCGTTTGCTTCGAATCATGCGATGACTGAGATACTATTTGTCTCGGCAGATGTCGGCATGGGCGAACCGGGCAATATTGGTCCTGTGCGCCTGGCGAACAAAAAACACCGAAGTTGCGCGTATCGAGTACCTCCCTTCTCCCGCGAATTTTGGAAATCCGCATCATGACCTGGCCTGCTTTCTCCTTGTCGATCTACACCTTGATCGGTGTTCTCTTTCTGGAGAACACCTATCGGGAAGGAAAGACCGCTGGAGGACATTGGGACTGGCAGCGGATTCTCGGGCTCCTTCTGTGCCTGGTCTGGCCATTGGCTCTGGTTTGGGTGCTGATATCGGCGTACAAGCATCGTCAGGCGGGCTGATGCGGAAGCAAGCTGTGGAGTTCGGGTTTCGGAATGGAGCAGGAGCGGGAAAACCGATCAGGAAGGCTTTTCTTTCTGCTGGCGGTGCTGACTGTATTCGTCGCAATCCTCGCAACAGTTCTGCTCGCCAATGACCGTCGCAACCTCAAGCTCCTGATGGCGCATGCCGGTTTTCAGCAGGCCGGCCCCATCGTACCAAGATCGATAGAGCGCAAGGCGCCATTCGAGACGCGCCGCGAGCGTCTCCCTGCCCCGCTGATGACGCTGCCGACGCATGCCTTCTCCAACTTCAATGCAGAGGAGCAGCGTTTCGTCCGCTCTATCCAGAGCGATCCCAAAACGCTCTGCGACCGGCTGCGCAGCGGCGGTTTTGCCGATCTTCAATGGACGGTGAGCAGCGTCAGCAAGGGCAATTGGGAATGCTCGTCGCTGAACACTCTGCCGGCTGCTGCGGGCGAAGACACGACACCCTCATCGGTCTTTGTCGCCATCAAGGGCGACAGCGAAAACCGTGTCACCTCCTTCCGCGTCAAGATGAACATCGAGCAGCCAGCCGATCGCGATGCAGTTGTCCGTCTTGGCGGCGACGCAGCGACAATCTTCCTGCGCCAGGTGCGCTGGGACAACAGCGACGAAATTCTGACGAAAATTCGCGCGCTTGAGGATTTCGACATCCGCAATTTCGGCAGTCGCATTCAGCTCAAGAAGGAATTCAGCGAAACGCCCCGCTATAATTTCCTCGCCAGCCAGAGTGTCGATCGCCGCAAGCAGACACTGGAAGCGCGTTATTTCGATCGCACGAAATGGTTCCCCTTGCCGGACGGCGCAGCCGATCCGCTATCGGGCGGCATTATTCCGGGAGAGGGCGCTGTGCCGGGCGAAATCGCCCTGCCGCAAGAAGGCGGCCCGGTACAGTCCGAATGATATGCCGAGCAACGGCAAAGGGGCTGAAGCGCTCATTGAAGCGCCTGGAGCCGCTGTTCATCGATCAATGCGGGTTGACAGGATAATCGACGACAGGGTTCGCTCGACGCCATCGATCTCCCCGATCCGATCGATGATCAGATCCAACTCGCTGATCGAAGCGGCCGCAACGATGGCGATCAGGTCGAAACTGCCGCTGACGGAATGCAGCGTCTGCACCTCGCGAATGGCCTCAAGCGCAGGCGTCACGCGGCCGAGTGCCTTGGGCGCCAGCGTGATCAGCAGATGCGCCCTGACGATACCCCGCTCGAAATCCTCCGATAGCCGCACGCCATAGCCGGTGATGACACCATCGCGCTCGAGACGTTCGATCTTGGTCTGCACCGTCGTGCGTGAAAGGCCGAGCCGGCGCGCAATCATCGCAGTCGGCATGCGGGCGTTTTCGCTCAGGAGCGAGAGCAATTGCCGATCCTTGTCCACCACCGTCATTTCGCGAAAATCCGTCGTCGTTTAGCGCAATATTGACCGGCATACTCACAATATCAACGCTTCAAATCAACTGAAAACGGCGTCACAATCAGCGAAATGACTTGAGGGGACCCAAAATGAAGAACATCGTCGTTATCGGCGCCGGCAAAATCGGCTCGACCATCGCCCGCCTGCTTGCGCATTCCGGAGACTACAAGGTCACCGTGGCTGATCGAAGCAAGGAGCAACTTGGCCAGATCGAGAAGCATGACGCGATCACCGTGGCCGAAATCGACATCGGCGATCACGCAGCGCTGGTTGCCCTGCTTAAGGGCAAATTCGCGGTTCTGAGCGCTGCCCCGTTCCACCTGACGATTGCCATCGCCGAAGCGGCCGCCGAAGCCAGGGTCCACTATCTCGATCTGACCGAAGATGTCGAATCCACGCGCCGCGTCAAGGCGATCGCGGAGCAGGCTGAAACCGCCTTCATTCCACAATGCGGTCTGGCTCCGGGTTTCATCTCGATCGTCGCCAACGATCTCGCCAGCCGTTTCGACACGCTCGACAGCGTGCGCATGCGCGTCGGCGCCCTGCCGCAATATCCGTCCAACGCGCTCAACTACAATCTGACCTGGAGCACGGACGGCGTCATCAATGAATACATCGAACCCTGCGAAGCCATTGTCGAAGGACAGCTGATCGAGGTTCCGGCCCTGGAAGAGCGCGAGGAGTTTTCGCTCGACGGCGTGACATACGAGGCCTTCAACACGTCAGGCGGCCTCGGCACGCTTTGCGAGACGCTGAAGGGCAAGGTTCGCACGCTCAACTACCGGACAATTCGCTATCCAGGCCACGCCGCCATCATGAAGGCGCTGCTCAACGATCTCGGGCTGCGCCATCGTCGCGACGTTCTCAAGGACATTCTCGAAAATGCCCTGCCCTCGACGACGCAGGATGTGGTGATCATCTTTGTGACCGTGTCCGGTCGCCGCGAAGGTCGCCTGGTGCAGGAAACCTATGCCAACAAGGTCTATAGCAGCGTGATTGCCGGGCGCATGCTGAGCGCCATCCAGATCACCACGGCCGCCAGCATCTGCGCTGTGCTCGACATGCTGGCTCATGGTGAACTGCCGGCCAAAGGCTTCGTTCGCCAGGAGGAGATCCGTCTCGATGCCTTCCTCGCCAGCCGTTTCGGTCATCACTACGAACAGAAGTCGAACGCGGAAAAAATGGCAAGCTGACCTGCGGGGAAACGCCGGCAACAAGATAAAGACCATCCGCAAGGGCGCCCGGGACATTCATGTTCCGGGCGTTTTCAGTTGCGGGTCTCCGGAAATCCAGGCACAAAAAAACCCGCCGAAGCGGGTTTTGACAGAAACGACCGGTCGCTTATGCAGCGACGACGATGCCGTTCAGGGCGGTCATCGAAGCGATATACTGCTCGATACCGGTCTTGTGCTCGTCCGCACTCGCATTTTCCAGCTCGGCGCGAGCGACCTCGATACGCTTCTCGATCGCGGCACGGCTCAGTTCACCGACCGGTACAGCCGATTCGGCCAGCAGCGTGCAGCCGGTCGGCAGGATGTCGGCAAAGCCGCCGAACACGACGTAACGTGTCGTCGTTGCCATCGGCAGCCTTCACCGTGACGACACCCGGACGGATCGTCGTCATGGTCGGCGCATGGTTGGCCATGACGGTCATTTCGCCTTCGGTCGCCGGAATGACGACTTCGGTGACCGCGCTCGGAGAGCAGGAGCCGCTCCGGAGAAACGAGTTCAAAATTGAAACTGTCAGCCATGATCATTCACTTCTTTCGATATCGTCAGCGAATGCGACAGGAGAGCTGCGCGCAGGTCTCAGCCACCGCATGCGCAGGCCACTCGCATCACGTCATTACGCGGCTTCAGCAGCCAGACGCTTTGCCTTTTCGACCGCTTCGTCGATGGAGCCGACCATGTAGAAGGCGGCTTCCGGCAGGTGATCGTATTCGCCGTTGACCAGACCCTTGAAGCCCTTGATCGTGTCTTCGAGCGCGACCAGCTTGCCCGGCGAACCGGTGAAGACTTCGGCGACGAAGAACGGCTGCGACAGGAAGCGCTCGATCTTGCGGGCGCGGGCAACGGCGAGCTTGTCTTCTTCAGACAGTTCGTCCATGCCCAGGATGGCGATGATGTCCTGAAGCGACTTGTAGCGCTGCAGGGTCGACTGAACCTTGCGCGACACTTCGTAGTGCTCTTCGCCGACAACCATCGGGTCGAGCATGCGCGAGGTCGAGTCGAGCGGATCCACGGCCGGGTAGATACCCTTTTCAGCGATCGAGCGCGACAGAACGGTCGTTGCGTCCAGGTGGGCGAACGAGGTTGCCGGCGCCGGGTCGGTCAAGTCGTCGGCGGGAACGTAAATGGCCTGAACCGATGTGATCGAACCCTTGGTCGTCGTGGTGATGCGTTCCTGCATCTGGCCCATGTCGGTTGCCAGCGTCGGCTGATAACCCACGGCCGAAGGAATACGGCCGAGAAGAGCCGACACTTCCGAACCGGCCTGGGTGAAGCGGAAGATGTTGTCCACGAAGAACAGAACGTCCTGGCCCTCGTCGCGGAAATGTTCGGCGATCGTCAGACCGGTCAGAGCGACGCGAGCGCGCGCACCCGGCGGCTCGTTCATCTGGCCGTAAACGAGAGCAGCCTTGGAGCCTTCGCCGCCGCCGTGCTTGTTCACGCCGGATTCGATCATTTCGTGGTAAAGGTCGTTGCCTTCGCGGGTACGTTCACCCACGCCGGCAAACACCGAGTAACCACCGTGCGCCTTGGCGACGTTGTTGATCAGTTCCATGATGAGAACGGTCTTGCCAACGCCGGCGCCGCCGAACAGGCCGATCTTGCCGCCCTTTGCGTAAGGCGCGAGAAGGTCGACGACCTTGATGCCGGTGACGAGGATCTGGGCTTCCGTCGACTGCTCGACGTAGGACGGAGCTTCCTGGTGGATGGCGCGCTTGCCCGTCGGTGATCAGCGGGCCAGCTTCGTCAACCGGCTCGCCGATGACGTTCATGATGCGGCCGAGCGTTTCCAGCACCAACCGGAACCGATGATCGGAGCGCCGGTATCGCGTAACTTCCTGACCGCGAACCAGACCTTCGGTCGAGTCCATGGCGATCGTGCGCACGGTGTTTTCACCCAGATGCTGGGCCACTTCCAGAACGAGGCGGTTGCCCATGTTGTCGGTTTCCAGCGCGTTCAGGATCAGCGGCAGATCACCGCCGTCGAACGAAACGTCGACGACGGCGCCGATGACCTGGGTCACCTTGCCGAGCTGCGCTGCGTTCGCAGCGACTTCTTCGGGGTAGCTGCCTTAGCCATGATTCTTACCCTCTTTCCTTAACCCTTAGAGCGCTTCCGCGCCCGAAATGATTTCAATCAGTTCCTTGGTGATCTGAGCCTGACGCTGGCGGTTGTAGCTCAGCGTCAGCTTGTTGATCATTTCACCGGCATTGCGCGTGGCATTGTCCATCGCGCTCATCTTGGCACCCATTTCACCGGCGACATTTTCGAGCAGCGCCCGGAAAACCTGCACCGAAATGTTGCGCGGGATGAGATCGCTGAGGATCGCGCCCGCATCGGGCTCGTATTCATAGACCGCAGCCGCACCGGTGTCCGCAGCATCAGCGTCGCGAGCGGCTGCCGGAATCAGCTGCAGCGCGGTCGGAACCTGGCTGATGACCGACTTGAATTCCGAATAGAACAGCGTGCAGACGTCGAACTCGCCCTTGTCGAACAGGCCGATGATCTTGCGGCCGATCGGCGTCGGCATTTTCAAAGCCGATCCGCTTGACTTCGCGCAGATCGACGCGATCGATGATCAGCGAAGCGAATTCGCGACGCAGGATATCGAAGCCCTTCTTGCCGACGCAGATGATCTTGACCGTCTTGCCTGCGGCCAGAAGCTTGCGGGCATGGTCACGGGCAAAACGGGCGATCTGCGAGTTGAAGCCGCCGCAAAGACCGCGCTCGGCCGTGCAGACGACGAGCAGATGCACGTCTGGTCCTTGCCGGTGCCGGTCATCAGGCGCGGCGCATCGCTGTCGTCCGCGCCGACAGCCTGGGCGATGTTGGCGAGAACAGCACCCATCCGCTGCGAATAGGGCCGGGCGGCCTCGGCCGCCTCCTGCGCACGCCGAAGCTTCGCCGCGGCGACCATTTTCATCGCCTTGGTGATCTTCTGCGTCGCCTTGACGGAGGCGATCCGGTTTTTCAGATCCTTAAGTGAAGGCATCCGTTATCCGTCCTAGTCTAGATGCAACCCGATCAGGCGAAGGATCTTGGCGAAGGTGTCAATGGCAGCCTTGAGCTTGCCCTTGATGTCGTCGCTGATTGCCTTTTCCGTGCGGATCGCTTCGAGAATGTCCTTGCCTTCCGAACGCATGTAGCGAAAGCAGGCCCTGTTCGAACTTGCCGACCTGGTTGACCGCGACCTTGTCGAGATAGCCGTTCACGCCGGCGAAGATCACGGCAACCTGTTCTTCCGTCTTCAGCGGCGAGAACTGCGGCTGCTTCAGAAGTTCGGTCAGGCGTGCACCGCGGTTCAGCAGGCGCTGCGTTGCAGCGTCAAGGTCCGAACCGAACTGGGCGAAGGCGGCCATTTCGCGATACTGGGCAAGCTCACCCTTGATCGAACCGGCAACCTGCTTCATCGCCTTGATCTGAGCGGCAGAACCAACGCGGGAAACCGACAGACCGACGTTCACGGCCGGGCGGATACCCTGGTAGAACAGGTCGGTTTCAAGGAAGATCTGGCCGTCGGTGATCGAGATCACGTTGGTCGGAATGAAGGCCGACACGTCGTTGCCCTGGGTTTCGATAACCGGCAGAGCGGTCAGCGAACCGGCGCCGTTGTCGTCGTTGAGCTTGGCAGCGCGCTCGAGAAGACGCGAATGCAGATAGAAAACGTCGCCCGGATAAGCTTCGCGGCCCGGAGGACGGCGCAGCAGCAGCGACATCTGGCGATAGGCAACAGCCTGCTTGGACAGATCGTCATAACCGATCAGCGCATGCATGCCGTTGTCGCGGAAATATTCGCCCATGGCGCAGCCGGCGAACGGTGCCAGATACTGCATCGGAGCAGGATCGGAAGCCGTCGCAGCAACGATGATCGAATACTGCAGCGCGCCGCGCTCTTCGAGCACCTTCACGAACTGGGCAACCGTCGAACGCTTCTGGCCGATAGCGACATAGACGCAATACAGCTTTTCGCTTCCGGACCATTGTCGTGAATGGCCTTCTGGTTGAGGATCGTGTCGAGAATGATCGCGGTCTTGCCGGTCTGGCGGTCACCGATGACCAGCTCGCGCTGGCCGCGGCCGACCGGGATCAGCGCATCGATGGCCTTGAGGCCGGTCGACATCGGCTCATGAACCGACTTGCGCGGAATGATGCCCGGAGCCTTGACGTCAACGCGCGAACGGCGCGTTGCATTGATCGGGCCCTTGCCGTCGATCGGGTTGCCGAGCGCGTCAACGACGCGGCCGAGCAGTTCCGGACCAACCGGAACGTCCACGATGGCGCCGGTCCGCTTGACGGTGTCGCCTTCCTTGATGCCGCGGTCGGCACCGAAGATAACCACACCGACATTGTCGGCTTCAAGGTTCAGCGCCATGCCGCGGATTCCGCCCGGGAATTCGACCATCTCGCCGGCCTGGACATTGTCCAGACCGTAGACGCGGGCAATACCGTCACCGACGGAAAGCACCTGGCCGACTTCGGAGACTTCTGCCTCCTTGCCGAAGTTTTTGATTTGATCTTTCAGAATTGCGGAAATTTCCGCGGCGCGGATATCCATCAGCCAACCTCTTTCAGTGCAAGCTTAAGGGTAGAAAGTTTGGTGCGAAGCGATGTGTCAATCTGGCGCGACCCGACCTTGACGATCAGACCGCCGAGAATAGACGGATCGACAGTGACATTAACCGTCACGTCTTTGCCGGTGACGCTCTTGAGCGCCGCCTTCAATTCAGTTTCCTGCGCTGCAGTCAGCGCATGGGCCGAGGTGACCTCGGCAGAAATTTCGCCCCGATGGCGGGCGGCGATCTGCGCGGTAAGGCCTTGATCATGCCGGGAACGGCAAACAGACGGCGATTGCCGGCAACGACCTTGAGGAAGTTTGCGACCAGGCCCGAAATGCCGGCCTTCGTCGAGGATCGCGGAAATGGCCTTGAACTGGTCGTCGGCCGAAAAGACCGGGCTCACGATCAGACGCTTCAGATCGGCGCTGTCGTCGATCATGGACTGGAACGTATCCAGATCAGACCGCTACGGCGTCCACCGAGCCGCTTCAAGTGCGAGATCGAAACAGCGAAGACGCGTACCGCTCTGCTACGCCAGAAATGATGCTGGGATGTGTCTGCCACTGGCACAAGCTTCTCTGATTTTAATCCAAGGGCGATGTTTGCGGAGTACCGTAAACCCAACATCTTGAATTTGTTGCTATATTTTAAAGGTCATTCAAGCCTGACGGCCTGCTTGCCCCCACAAGTCGCGGTTCGTCTAGCATAGGATATCTGGACTCGCAACACGCGAAGAGCACGAATGCTTCATAAGAACGCATCCTTCGGCTAAATTTTGCCAAAAATGAGATTTGCGCTCCACCATGTGCGCTTCCGTCACAGGTGATCAGCCTCTAGATGAACCCGAAAACATAGGCCAAAGGCAACAGGGAAAGCACGATCTGGAGGCCGGCGAATAGCCAGTTGACCAGCGTGTTGCCACCATCCGACAGCATGGACAGAATGCGCCCGAACGCGGCCAGCGCGAAAGCGGCGCCGAGCGCCAGGTAGACCATCGGCTGGGCCAGCAGCAGCGCTGCAAGACCGACGCCAAGATGGAAACCACCCATGGTGGACCGGGCTTCGGCATAGCCGCCACGACGGCCTTCGCGCAGCCCGATGCCAAGCGCGCGAAACGCAAGACCGGGGGCAAAAAGAAAAACGAGGCCAAGCAAGGTTGTGACAGCGGCGGAGCAGAACGCCAGGAACTCACCTGTCTCCGTCGGAATGTAGAACTCCATGGCCTGTCCCCTGCTTTGGCATGCGTGAAATTGATCTAGCGCAAGTGCTGGCGAAAGGGAATCGGCAGCGCGCAATATCTCTGGCGTCAGAGAAAGCTCTGCGGATCCATATCGAGCTGCACCTGGACGGAGCCGCGCTCCTTCGGACCGTTGGCCAGCATCGCCTTCACGAAGGCCTGCATGTCGCTGTTGCGGCGGCCATGGACAAGAAGGCGGAACCGGTGACGGCCGCGGATGAGCGCAAGCGGCGCCTCGGCCGGACCGAGCACGACTGATGCCGCTGACCCGCGGTGCTGCCTGCCGCATAGCCGCGGGCATGCCTTTCCGCATCGGCCCGCGTTTCGGCCGAGACGATGATCGAGGCAAGCCTGCCGAACGGCGGCAGCAGCGCCTTTTCCCGCTCGTGAATCTCCCGATCGTAAAAGGCATCCGCATCGCCTGACACGATTGCCTGCATCACCGGATGCTGCGGTTGGTAGGTCTGCAACAGTCCATGGCTCTTCAGTCCGGTGCGTCCTGCACGGCCGGTGACCTGGCGACAGCAGTTGGAAAGTCCGCTCGGCGGCACGCGGATCGCCATTGGCAAGCCCGAGATCGGCATCGACGATGCCGACCAGGGTCATCATCGGGAAATTGTGCCCCTTGGCGACCAGTTGCGTGCCGATGACGATGTCAGCCTCGCCCTTGGCGATGGCCTCCAGCTCCAGCCGCAGACGCTTCACGCCGCCATCAGGTCGGAGGACAGCACGATGGTGCGGGCCTCGGGAAAATGCTTCTCGACCTCTTCGGCGATCCGCTCGACGCCCGGACCGCAGGCGACGAGATGATCGAAGGTGCCGCATTCCGGGCAGGCCTCCGGCGTCTTCTCGCGCATGGCCGCAATGGTGGCATTGGATCTGCCCGCGAAACCGGTGCTCGACCAGCCAGCTGGAACAATTCGGGCACTGGAAGCGATGACCGCAGACCCGGCAGAGCGTCAGCGGCGCGTAACCGCGCCGATTGAGAAACAGCAGCGCCTGCTCGCCGCGCTCGACCGTCTTTCCGATCGACGCAGCAGGACCGGCGACAGAAAGCCGCCGCGCTCCGGCGGATGCCGGCGCATGTCGACGAGATGCAGGTCCGGCATGCGCCGCATCGCCGAAGCGGGTCGGCAGATGGATGGGCTTGTAGCGGCCCGATCGCGCCGTTGACCTGGCTTTCGACCGAGGGCGTCGCCGAGACCAGCACGACCGGAAAGTCGGCGATGCGGGCCGCGCACCACCGCCATGTCGCGGGCATTGTAGAAGACCCGGTCTTCCTGCTTGTAGGCGGGGTCATGCTCTTCATCGACGATGATCAGGCCGAGATTTTCGAAGGGCAGGAACAGCGCCGAGCGCGCGCCGGCCACCACCCGCACCTCGCCCTCCGTCACCTGCCGCCAGACCTTTTCGCGGGTGCGGGGCGCGAGGTCGGAATGCCATTCCGCCGGCTTTGAGCCGAAGCGATCCTGGAAGCGTTCGAGAAAAGCTGGCCGTCAGCGCGATCTCCGGCAGCAGGATCAGCACCTGCTTGCCCGGCCTGCAGCGTCTCGGCGATCGCCTCGAAATAGACCTCGGTCTTGCCCGAGCCGGTGACGCCATCGATCAGCGAGACGGAGAAACCGCCTGCCTCCGACGCTTTCGAGCAGATCCGTCCGCCGCCTGCTTCTGCGGGCCTTCCAGCCGATGCTGCGGCATAGTCCGGATCGGGCGGCGGCGACGACCGGCGGCGGCGACATGAAGACTGTCTCGAACACGCCCTGCGCCGTCAGCCCGTCAACGACGCTCGACGACGTCCGGCCGCATGGGCAAGGCCCGAGCGCGTCCAGGCAAAACCGTCTGTCGGCCGTTTCCAGCACCCGTGTGCGGGCCGGCGTCATGCCGCTCGGGTCGGGTTTCCGTGAGCCGCAGGCCCTCGATCATCGGCTCCGGATCGAAGGCGGCCGGCGCCCGCAGCGCCATGCGGGCGACAAGGCCGGGCGGGGAAACGGTATAGGCCGCCACCCAGTCGATGAAAGCGCGCATGTCGGCTGTCAGGGGCGGACAATCGAACACCTGCGTCGATCGGCTTCAGTTTTTTCGGATCGACCGCACCGTCATCGACACCGTCCCAGACGACGCCGAACACCTGACGGGGGCCGAGCGGCACCTGGACGATCGAGCCCGGCTCGACATGCCATGCCCTCGGGCACGGCATAGGAATAGGGTTTCGGGGCCGGCATGGGCACCAGAACGGGCACAACGCGGCGAGCGAACAGCTCGCCAAACAAATCGGTCGAATCTTCTGTCATCGCCCGTGACCTTGCCTTCGGATTGCGTTAAAGAAAACCCCGAAACATAGAAGCAGCCAGATCCAAGCATCCTGCGCGTCCCAAGGGAGAGAGCCATGAAATTTTTTGTTGATACAGCCGACGTCCAGGAAATCAAGGAACTGAACGACCTCGGTCTCGTCGACGGCGTCACCACAAATCCATCGCTGATCCTGAAGTCCGGACGCAACATCCTCGAAGTCACCAAGGAAATCTGCGGCATCGTCGATGGCCCCGTTTCGGCTGAAGTGGCTGCGACCGATTACGAAACGATCATGAAGGAAGCAGCTGTCATCGCGAAGATCGCCGATAACATCTGCATCAAGCTGCCGCTGACGCTCGACGGTCTCAAGGCCTGCAAGAACCTCACATCCGACGGCCACCTGACCAATGTGACGCTCTGCTTCTCGGCCAACCAGGCCCTGCTCGCCGCCAAGGCCGGTGCGACCTTCGTTTCGCCCTTCGTCGGCCGTCTGGACGACATGGCGATGGACGGCATGGAACTGATCCGCGAAATCCGCCAGATCTTCGACAATTACGGCTATCGAGACCGAAATCCTCGCAGCGTCGATCCGCACGGTCAACCACGTCAAGGAAGCCGCCCTGATCGGCGCCGACGTCGTCACCGCCCCGCCGGCGACACTCAAGGCGCTGGTCAAGCACCCGATGACAGACAAGGGCCTCGAAACCTTCCTGGCCGATTGGGCCAAGACCGGCCAGAAGATCGCCTGAACATTTTTTTGACGGCATGAATGAGAAGCCCTGCGAGATGATCGCGGGGCTTTTTTCTTTCAGTCGTCATCCTCATCCACCATGCCGGTGAGCCGCATGCCCTCGATCCATGTCGCGCCATCCTTGCGAATCACGCGTTTCGGCCGGATGCCGCAGCGCTGGTGGATCTGCGCCGCCAGGATTTCCGAATGGGTGACGATCCAGATCTGGCTATCGGCGGAAGCGGTTGCAATCATTGCGGCAAGAGCCGGCAGCATGTCGGGATGAAGGCTCGTTTCCGGCTCGTTGAGCGCGATGAAGCGCGGCGTGCGATAGGACAGCAGCGCAGCGGCAAGCGCCAGGAACCGCATCTGGCCATCCGAAAGTTCGCGCGGCGAAAACTGCCGTTGCGGGAAATCCGGAAAG
This sequence comes from uncultured Alphaproteobacteria bacterium, assembly GCA_963822365.1. Taxonomy (GTDB): domain Bacteria; phylum Pseudomonadota; class Alphaproteobacteria; order Rhizobiales; family Rhizobiaceae; genus Pararhizobium. The sequence goes on along the minus strand of CAWGHM010000011.1, from coordinate 153,146 downwards.
ACCAGCGCGAACTCGGCAAACTCCTGCGGCTCGGGAACCACCAGCCGGGCACCGCCAAAGGCATCGGCAATGGCGCGATCGAGATCAACCGTATCCTGTCGCGTGTGAAAGAGCGTTGCAAACACAGCCGCGAGATTGGATCCATCCTCGTCCAGCATCGGTGCGGTGACGGCAAGACAGGGCGAGCGCAGCGGCGAATCGCGGTCGGTTCGAAACCCATGGAAAAACCGCCAGCCATCGACCGCACGGCGAAACGTTCCGATTTCCGGATAGTGCCCCGCATCGCCGAGCAGCGCGATGGCGGTCTCCGAGGTCAGCGCCTGCTCCGGATAATCCTCCATCCGGCCTGCACCGTTTCTGACGAAGATGCCCGGCCCGGCTCGCTTCATCATGGTGACCGGCCGGCCGGCATCGACCTTCAGTTCCTCCTCCTTGACCTGCGGTTCGAAGACGAACCCGGCCGCGTCGACCGGCGGCCTCAGTCCCGCCTCTACGCGGTAGTGGAAGTTCAAAGCCCGCTCTTCGTCGAGAAGCTCCACTTCAAGCTTGATGCGCACCGGCTCGCCGCTGCGGCGCTTGCCGCTCCACAGCGCCGAGGCCATGCCGCCTTCGCGGGCAATTTCATGCGCAAGCCGGCCGCGAATGGCGGCCTGAACCAGTTGCAAAGCGCGATAGAGATTGGATTTCCCGACGCCGTTTTCGCCGATGAACAGGTTGACGCCGGCCATGTCCATGCGGATGGATTTCAGCGACCGGTAATTGGCGGCGAACATGGAGCGAATCTGCATGACGCAGAATTAGCCTGTAATCTCCGGCAGCGAAACCACGGGCCGGAATACCGCATCACCATCCTGCGCCAGATCATGCACCGTGTGCCGCTCCAGCGCCCGGGTCACCGTGGCAGGATCACCGTCCAGCGCATCCGGCTGGATGAGGTTGCCGATGGTGAAATCGAAAAGGTCGCCCCTCTTGTTGAGAAGCTCGTGGAACACGGTCATGTCCCGCAGCTCCGTCGACCATTTGGCGAACCAGTAGAACAGGCCGGAATTGCGCGCCGTCATGTGCACCGGAAGGATCGGCAGGTTGTATTTACGGGCAAAGCCGACGGCGGAGGTTTTCCACGGGCGCTCGTTCAGCCTGCCGTCAGCCCAGTAGGCAATGCGGCCGGAGGGAAAGAGCACCGTGGCCTTTTCCTCGGCAATGGCCCGGTTGGTCACCTGCAGCGTCTCGCGCGCCTTCAGCTTGCTCTTGTGTTCCTCGCGCCATTCGACGGGAATGACCATCTCGACGAAACGCGGATTGACCCTGATCGCATCGCGATTGGCAAAGAACATCATGTCGGGACGGCGGCTCTTCAGGAGATCGAAGACGGCGATTCCATCGGCGATGCCGGTCGGGTGATTGCTGACCAGAAGAAAGCCGCCTTTTTCAGGAATCCGGTCGCCATTGCGCACCCGGATATCCAGCGAAAGGAGATTGCTCAGATGCTCGAAGGCCTGGAATCCGGGCATGTTGGAGACCGAATCGGCGAGATCGATCGCCTTGCGATAATTGAGCAGCGTGTAGATGAATGGCCGCATCACCGGCCAGAGCGGATGGGTGGCGATCTTGCGCCCACGCTCGGCGATCAGCGTATCGACGATATGGCCCGGCTGCCCTTGGGAGACCAGGGCGAGCGCTTCTGCGAATTGCGCGAAACCGGTTGCCGAAACCCGTCTGTCCATCGTTACTTCCGCCTTGTCTCGACCTGCTATGACAGCTGAATATGATCCGTGAATGACAGATTCCAAGATGGTATTAGCAAAAACATAACGCGCAGACCGCAGAGTGAACCGGAGTTTCAAGGCTGCGGAGCAGGACGTGAACGAATTACTGGTGATCGGCAATTCAGAGCTTATGAGCGAGCGGCAGCGCTGGCTGGAGAGCCTTGCGCAGGAGCGGCGGCTGTCGGGCAAGACGGTCGAAGCCTATGAGCGCGACAGCCGGCAGTTCCTGACCTTCCTGACCGGGCATCTCGCCGGCCCGGCCAAGCTTTCCGATATCCATGCGCTTCGCCCCGGCGACCTGCGCGGTTTTCTCGCCGCCCGCCGCCGGGATGGCGCCGGTGCGCGCACGCTCGGGCGGGGTTTGGCCGGCCTGCGCTCCTTCCTGCGGCATCTGGAAAAGAAGGGACTTGCCAATGCCGCCGGCGCTGCGGCCGTGCGCTCGCCGAAACAGCCCAAATCCCTGCCGAAACCACTGACTGATCGTGATGCGCTGAACGTCGTGACAGCCGAGGTGCAGCTGAACGACGAGCCCTGGATCGCAACACGCAATGCCGCGGTGCTGACCCTGCTTTACGGTTGCGGCCTGCGCATCTCCGAGGCCCTCGACCTGACGCCTGCCGATTTCGAGGGGCCACCGACGGCACTCAGGATCAACGGCAAGGGCGGCAAGACCCGGATCGTGCCGCTGATCGGTCCGGCGATCGAGGCAGTGAACGCCTATCGCGCGCTCTGCCCCTACCATCTGGCCGCAGACGGCCCGCTGTTTCGTGGCGCGCGCGGCGGCAAGCTGCAACCGGCAATCATCCAGCGCGACATGCAGAAGCTGCGATCGGCACTCGGCCTGCCCGATACGGCGACGCCGCATGCCCTGCGGCACTCCTTCGCCACCCATCTTCTGGCCGGCGGCGGTGATCTGCGCACCATCCAGGAACTGCTCGGCCATGCCAGTCTCTCGACGACGCAGGTCTATACCGGCGTCGATTCGGCACGGCTGCTGGAAATCTACGACCGGGCGCATCCGCGCGCCTGATTGTCGCCGATCCCGGAGATTAACCATGTTCCTTAAACAGGCCCTCAGGCTTCAAGCCTTAGGGTGCGCGACAGCATTTGCCCGGGAGACAGCAATGACGATGCAAAAGATGGCACTGCCGATGCGCAGCTGGATCGCAAGCGCCAGTGACGGCCTGCTCTGGCTCGTGGCTGCTCTGCCCATGTTGCTTACCGCCAGCCTGCTTGCCGTGCTGTTTTCCGTTTCGCAGGCGCGTGCGCAAGACACTGCCTGCAGCGGTCGCAACCTTGTGGAAGACTACAGGACATCCGACCCGGCCAAGTTCGCGACGCTGGAAAAGGAAGCGGCAGCCGTTCCAAACGGCAAGGGCACGTTCTGGAAGATCGAAAAGCCGGGTGTTGAGCCCTCCTATCTGCTCGGCACCATGCATGTGACCGATCCCCGCGTGCTGGCCATGCCGGACGGTGCGCAGGCCGCCTATGAGAAAGCCGCAACGGTGATCGTCGAATCGGACGAGATCGTCGATGATCGCAAGGCCGCGGCAGCCCTGATGATGCGCGCGGACCTGACGATGTTTGCCGATGGCAAGACGATCAAGGATTTCCTTGACGACGACCAGGAACAGAAGCTCGCCGCCGATCTCAAGGCGCGCGGTATTCCGCTGCCGCTGGTTGCCAGGATGAAACCCTGGATGATCGCCAGCTTCGTGGCGCTGCCGGCCTGCGAAATGAGCCGCAAGGCGGCCGGCGCGTCCTTTCTCGACAAGAAGCTCGCCGAGGATGCCCTGAAGAACGGGAAATCGCTCAGAGGGCTGGAAACGCTGGTTGAACAGTTGCAGGCCATGGATGCACTGCCGATCGCCTTTCACCTGGATGCGCTGATCGAAACGCTGGCGCTGGGCGAAACCATCAAGGACGTCATGTCGACCACGACCGACCTTTATATCTCCGGCGACATCGGCATGATCATGCCGATGATGAAGCTCGTCTCAGACGAGAAGAGCACAGGCACCGAAGCCGGCTATGCTGATTTCGAGCAACGCATCGTCATCGATCGCAACAAGGTGATGGCGAGCCGCGCCAGACCGATCCTCGACGGCGGCAATGTCTTCATGGCCGTCGGCGCCCTGCACCTGCCGGGGAAAGAAGGCGTGATCGAACTGCTGCGCAAGGACGGGTTTACGGTGACTGCTGCCAACTGATCTGATCTTCCTTTCCGCCCCAGCGGGGAGACGAGGACCAAACCGAAAACCCGGCCGCAGGGACGACCGGGTTTCGGGGAGGAGGTCAATGGACAGGCGAGCGGGTTACCGGCAGATACGGACCTTCTTGATGACGAGGTTGCCGTAGTAGTCGTAGGACTTGATCTTCTTGATGAAGCAATACTGCTGGTGGTAGCCGTTGTAACCATAACCGCCGGCCTGCGAGGGAGCGGCAAAGGACAGGGCGGCGACGGCTGCGATGGCGGCGGAGAGAACGATCTTGCGCATGGTGTGTTTCCTTTGATCCGGGTTGCTGATGAGGTCGTCTCATCCAGTGACCCGACAATGCCATGCTCCCGAGGGCCGCGCTGTTTCGCATGGAACAGCCCCGAGACCACAGCCGGAAAACGGCCGATCAGCCCTTCTGGAAAGCCAGATGCAGCCCAAGGCCGACAAGCAGGCTGCCGCCTGCCCGCTGCATGATCCGGCGCGCCGGACCGGATTGACGCAGGCGCCCGAGCAATGCCCCGGCCAGAAGAACGCAGACGACATCCGCCGACGAAAACATCAGATTGACCAGCGTTCCCAGGATCACGAACTGCAGCCAGACGGGGAAGGCCGCCGACGCATCGATGAATTGCGGCAGAAAGGCCATGAAGAAGATTGCCGTTTTCGGATTGAGGACCTCGACGGTGATACTTTCGATGAAAGCCCGCCGGGCGGATTTCTGCGCGACAACAGGAAGATTCGCCTGCCCTTCGATCTTCGAACGGAACAGCGATATTCCAAGCCAGACGAGATAGGCGGCGCCGGCAAATTTGACGGCCATGTAGAGAACCGGCACGGCATGAAAAAGCACGGAAAGGCCGGCGGCAGCGGCAAAGACATGCACATAGCCGCCAATATGAATGCCGAGCGAAGCCATCAGCCCGGACCAGCGCCCGCGCGCGACCGTCTGGGCTGCGGCATAGAGCATGGCCGGACCGGGGATATAGGCAAAGACCGCCGTCGTGACGAAGAAGGCAATGAGGATTTCGACGGACGGCATGGTTCTTCTCCGGACAAGTAATCCGGCACGCTACATCAGGCTTGTTGAACGAGCACCATAAAAAAATCGACCACCCTAGACGCGTGCGGGAACCAACGCCGCATCCTTCATCATCTCGAAGCGGACCTTGAAGGCACTGACGGGATGGGCGATGTTTTTGACTTTGAGAAAACCGAGATCGTCGAATGAAAACGGGCGCTGCTTGCGGACATGATCGCGAACCGCGCGCGAGATGCAGATGCCGCCGGGCTCGGCCATCGGCTCCAGCCGGGCTGCAACATTGACGGTATCGCCGAACACGTCGCCATTCTGGACGATGACGTCACCGACGTTGAGGCCGATGCGGAACGACAGGCGCTGGCTTTCCGGCTGATCGGCATTTTCGGCAGCCATCGCCAACTGTATCTCCACCGCGCAATCGATCGCCGAAAGCGCACTGGAAAAGGCCGCAAGAACGCTATCGCCTGCGGTCGTCACGATGCTTCCGCTGTGACTTTCGATGATCGGATCGATCCGGTCACGAACCGTCTGCAGACGCGACAGCGTTTCGGTCTCGTTACCCTCCATCATCCGGCTGTAGCCGACGACATCGGCCGCCATGATCGCCAGCAGTTTTCGGTCGAAATGAGCCAGCAACTCGTCGCGCGATGCCTCTGCCGAGCGTGCCCGGCGCAATGTGGCTCGAACAACGACGAGGCCCATCACCGCGATGAAAAGCGCAAGGCCGACGACCATGGTCTCCAGAACGATCCCGGCGCGACGGGCTTGATTGGCCCGTATCGCCATCAGATTTTCTTCTTCCGTGCGCATGCGCTGCAGCACGTCCCGCACGCCGTCCATGAGAATTTTCCCCTGCCCACCGCGAAGAACGGAGACTGCCGCCGCTTCGTCTCCGGCGCGGCGACGTTCCACGGTCTGGCGAAGCTCGGACAGCTTCTGCGTCGTCAGGGACCGCAGGACGGCAATGTTTCCGTCCTGTCTGCGATTGTCAGACACGCCGTCGCCGAGCTTTTTCAGGCTGTCTGAAAGAGCCGCCACAGCCCGGTCGTAGGGTTCGAGATAGAAGGTGTCGCCCGTCAACAGAAACCCGCGCTGGCCAATTTCCGCGTCCTGAAGCTGGGATTGAATGACGGAGATCAGTCTCTCATTGCCGACGGTATGAGCCACAGCCTCATCGGCCTCTTTTCCCTTCGTCGACACCCAGAAGGAGAACCCGACAAGAAGAACCATGAAAATGGCCGCGCCAAGGGTAATCACCCGCAGGTTCTGGCTCGCCTCGTAGCCGACGCGTCGAAAGACGGTTGATGTCTTCGAAGTGGTGGTCTTGGGCGAAGTGTAATCGGATGCCACGGGTACCGTCCATTCGGCGATCTGCACGTGCTGCGCCGAGAGAAGAACTGGCGCCCAAACGTGGTTTTACAAGGGCGTTGGAAAGCGATGGTCAGCAAATCTACGGCTTGTGCCTTCCCGCCCGCGGGAAAAAGCGTCAGCGGATGGACCGCACGGGATTGGCAAGCCGCAACAGCATCGCCTTGACGATCAGCCGATGAAAAGGCGTGATGACGGCGATGTAGATCTTTCCGGCCAAAATCTTTCGATGAACCAGCGTCGTCACGCTGACCCTCTGGGCGAACTCTCCGGCCTGTCGGACATCGATGACGATGCGGAAATCCAGATGGGTGTCGTCAAAGCCGAGCACCGCCTGTTCGCTCGACCGGGAAATGACGGGAAAGAAGCCGATCATCTCGGACTTGTGTTCGGAAACAGACCGCGCTCCCTTCAGGCCAAACGGCCTGACGATCGCGTTTCGCAACCACATCAACGCCTTGACCCAGACTGGAAAATCACCGAGCGCACGATTGGCGGCAGAGATCGCTGTGGTCTTCTGGTCGGCAACCAGAAGCTCGTAACAATCCGCCCAGTCTGCCAGGGGCAATGCCGGATGCGGCAGGGTGACTGGAACTGCGTGCGTGCGCGGCGCCATGGCATGCTCTCCTTCGATGCGGCCAGGATAGGCCGCCCGGTGAAGAGCCGCAAAGGGGCCGATTGTCACGGCCCCTCGCTGGATTGATCACATGTGGATCGGCTTGAAGAAGGTCGCGAGTGCGGCTTCCTTGACAGCTTCCGACATGGTCGGATGGGCGTGGCAGGTGCGGCCGAGATCTTCCGACGAGCCGCCGAATTCCATGAGCACGGCAATCTCGTGGATCATTTCGCCGGCACCCAAACCGATGATATGGCCGCCGAGAACCCGGTCGGTTTCCTTGTCGGCAAGGATCTTGACGAAACCGTCGGTCGCCAGCATGGCGCGCGCCCGGCCATTGGCCGTGAACGGGAACTTGCCGACCTTGTAGGCGACGCCCGCAGCCTTCAGCTCTTCCTCGGTCTTGCCGATGGAGGCCACTTCCGGCTGGGTATAGACGACGCCCGGAATGACATCGTAATTCACATGCCCGGCCTGGCCGGCGATGATTTCGGCAACCGCCACACCCTCGTCCTCGGCCTTGTGGGCCAGCATCGGCCCCCGCACGACGTCGCCAAGCGCATAGATACCGGCAACGTTGGTGCGGAAATGGCCGTCGATCTCGACACGGCCACGCGGGTCGAGGGCAACGCCCGCCTCAGCGAGCCCGAGGCCCTCGGTGAACGGCTTGCGGCCGGTCGCAATCAGCACCACATCCGCATCAATGGTCGCGGCATCGCCGCCCTTGACGGGTTCGAAGGTGACCTTCGCGCCGGAACCGGATTTCTCGACGCCGGTCACCTTGGCTCCGAGCTTGAAATCGAAGCCCTGCTTGGCCAGCATGCGCTGGAACTGCTTGGAAACTTCGGCGTCCATGCCGCCAAGGATCGTGTCGAGATATTCGACGACGGTGACCTTGGCGCCGAGGCGCTGCCAGACGGAGCCGAGCTCGAGCCCGATCACGCCGCCGCCGACAACGACCATGGTTGCCGGAACCTTTTCAAGCGCGATGCCGCCGGTCGAGGAAACGATGACCTTTTCATCGATCTCGACCTGAACACCCGGAATGCCGGCAACATCGGAGCCGGTGGCAATCACGATGTTCTTGGTCTCGAGAACCTGTTCCTCGCCCTTGTCATTGGTGACGGAGACCTTGCCGGCTCCAAGCACCTTGCCTGTGCCCTGGATGCCATCGATCTTGTTCTTCTTGAACAGGAAGGACACGCCCTCGACGTTCGACTTCACCGTCGCATCCTTGTGCGCCATCATGTTGGGCAGGTTCAGCGTCGGCTTGAGGCCATCAATGCCGAGATCTTCCATGCCATGGGCGGCATGGTGGTACATTTCGGACGCATGCAGAAGCGCCTTGGAAGGAATGCAGCCGATGTTGAGGCAGGTGCCGCCATAGGTGGAACGCTTTTCGACGACGGCGACCTTGAGCCCGAGCTGTGCCGCCTTGACCGCGCAGACATAGCCTCCGGGGCCACTGCCGATAATGATGAGATCATAAGCCATGATATTGTCCTTCCTTCAGGAGCGCTTAGCGTCCGCCGCTGACGTTGAGAATGGCACCCGTGACATAGGATGCCGAAGGGGAGAGAAGATAAAGAATGGTATCGGCGACTTCATGGGCCTGACCGGCGCGCTGCACCGGGATCGAGGAAGCCATGTCGCGCGCACGGTCCGGCAGACCGCCGGATGCGTGGATGTCCGTATCGATGACGCCGGGGCGCACCGCATTGACGCGGATGCCTTCCGTTGCGACTTCGCGGGCAAGCCCGATCGTGAACGTATCGATCGCGCCTTTCGAGGCAGCGTAGTCGACATATTGCCCGCCGGATCCGAGCACGGCGGCCATGGAGGAGACATTGACGATCGCCCCGCCTTTGCCGCCATGGCGGGTGGACATGCGCCGCACCGCTTCGGCCGCACAGCGGATCGAGCCGGTGACGTTGATCCGGAACATGCGCTCCAGCCGCTCGGCCGACATTTCGTCAATGCGGGCCGGGACATCGACAATACCGGCATTGTTGACCAGCCCATCGAGACGACCGAACGTTTCATCAACCGCGGCAAAAATGGCGGCAATTCCCGCTTCGCTGCCGACATCGCCCTGAACGGCCATCGCCTCGCCACCGCCCGTCAGGATTTCCCCAACCAGCTTTTCGGCGGCCTGCGCATTTGACGCGTAGTTGACGGCGACGCGCCAACCCTGCCGGGCAGCGCCGAGGCAGACGGCAGCACCGATGCCGCGGCTACCGCCGGTCACGAGAAGCACAGGCTTTTCAGCGCTCATGGCTTGCATCCTTTCAGCGAGAGGACGTCAAATGGCGCGACCGTCGCCTTGCCCCAGATGGTGGAACTGCGGATGGCAGGGCCAAGATCCGGCAACAGGATCTGCGCTGCAGCCTCCTGACCCTCAGGCGGCAGGAGGCCGATCTTGCCGGCGGCATCTGCAGCATAGACAACGCCTTCCCAGATGGTACAGGCGGCAATCTCGTCACCGGTCGTATCGCCTTCCGGGCAATTGTTCATGATCATGCCGGCCGGCCGCGGCGGATCGCCCGCCTCCATGACGATCCCGTCCATGACGAGATCAGTCTTCATCACAGCGAGCTTGAAATGATTGCTGGTCGCAGCGCTTTCTGACCCGACCGGCTCGAAGCGCAGCTCATAGGCGCCATCGGGGTCAGCATAGATCGCCTGTTCCTGCAGGCAGCCGGCAGCCGCTGCCGGCCCGAAAGCCGAAAGCAGAACTGTTGCGGTTGCCGGAAGCAGGCTTCGGATCATCAGGCAGCCTTTTCGGTGGCGAGCTTGAGACCAAGGCCGATGAAGACGACGCCACTCAAGCGATCGATCCACTGGCTGGCGCGCGAGAACGCGGCCCGCATCCGGGGCGTGGTCATGAACAGGCTGACGCCGACAAACCAGAGGAAGAGGCAGCTTGCCATGACCAGCCCGTAACCGAACTTTACGGGGATCGGCGTATGCGCATGCACAACCGTCGAGAAGATCGACAGGAAGAAAAACACAGCCTTCGGATTGAGCGCATTGGCCGCAAAACCGAGACCGAAAGCCTTCAGCGCCGACTGCGAGACCTGCGCCTGCTCGATGCCTTCCTGTGCAGCGGCCGACACATCCGTCTTGCCGGCACGCAGGGCCTTGATCCCGATATAGATCAGGTAAGCAACACCGCACCATTTGACGATGTTGAAGAGATAGATGGACTGCGAGATGACGAGGCCGAGCCCGAGGATTGTATAGGTGACATGAACCATCAGCGCGGTTCCGACACCGAACGAAGTGATGATCGCCGCGCGCCGTCCGTTGACGATCGACTGGCGCATGACCATGGCAAGATCGGCGCCCGGAGAGATGATCGCAAAGGAAAAGATCGCCATCAGGGAAGCGAGTTCGAAGAGGTAAGGATGCACGACGCGTCTCCGGGTATCACTGCGGCCACACAGCTAAGCTTACAGGATGACGGTTCCGGCCATGACGAGCAAGCCGCCCAGCGAACCGCACCAGACGAGCGATCGGATATAGGGAATGCCGGCGAGATAAAGCGGGATGTAAACCAGCCGGCAGACGAGCCAGATCCAGGCGCCGATGAGCCCCCAGCCGGAAACGTCGCCAGCGATTGCCAGCGCCAGCGCGAGACCGACGAAGGCGGGGTAGGTTTCCTGAAAATTCGACGAAGCGCGCGCCGCGCGTCCGGCCAGCGCGCCGGACGGCTTCTTGTCGCCATCCCGCGGACCGGCATTCCATGCCGATCCGAGTTCGCGCGTTGCCAGCATGCCCTGCAGGCTCACATGCAAGACAAGCAGGACGACGCTCCACGCGACCATTGTGGTGAACGGAGATGCCGCCAGTCCTGCTACGTCCATTGCTTTTCTCCTTACAGATCGAGAACCAGACGTTCCGGATCCTCAAGGCTTTCCTTGACGCGCACGAGGAAGGTCACGGCTTCCTTGCCGTCGACGATGCGGTGGTCATAGGAGAGCGCGAGATACATCATCGGACGGATGACGATCTGGCCGCCGACGACGACCGGGCGATCCTGGATCTTGTGCATGCCGAGAATGCCCGACTGCGGTGCGTTCAGGATCGGCGAGGACATCAGCGAACCGTAGACGCCGCCATTGGTGATGGTGAACGTGCCGCCCTGCATGTCGGCCATCGACGAGCTGGCCATCACGGGCGAGCCTTGGCAAGACGACCGAGGTCCTTCTCGATTTCGGCGATCGACATCTGGTCGGCATCGCGGACGACCGGAACGACGAGACCCTTGTCGGTGCCGACGGCCATGCCGATATGGCAGATAGTTCTTGTAGATGATGTCGGTGCCGTCGATCTCGGCATTGACGGACGGGATTTCCTTCAGGGCATGCGTCACGGCCTTGGTGAAGAAGCCCATGAAGCCGAGCTTCACGCCGTGCTTCTTCTCGAAAATGTCCTTGTACTTGGTGCGCAGGCTCCATCACCGCGCTCATGTCCACCTCGTTATAGGTGGTGAGCATCGCCGCCGTGTTCTGGGCATCCTTGAGGCGCTTGGCGATGGTCTGGCGCAGGCGCGTCATCTTCACGCGCTCTTCGCGTGGTGCATCTTCTGCAGGCGACGGGCCGCGCGATACGGCCTTGGCCGGCGCGGCAGCAGCGGCAGGAACGGCAATGCTCCTTGGTGACGGCGGCAATCACGTCGCCCTTCAGGACCTGTCCGCGCTTGCCGGAACCATCGACCTGATCGGCCGACATGTTGTTTTCAGCCAGCATCTTCGCAGCGGCCGGGGCAGCCGGCATGGCGGAGGCAACGACCGGAGCAGCCGGAGTTGCGGCAGCGGCGGCAGGTGCAGCAGCGGCGGTTTCAGCCTTCTTTGCGGCAGCGGCAGGCGCGGCGGCAGCGCCGGACAGCCTGATGATCTGGCCGAGCAGCGCGCCGAGACCGACGGTTTCACCGGCCGCGGCGACGATTTCGGAGAGAACGCCGGCAGCCGGCGACGGAACCTCGATCGTCACCTTGTCGGTTTCGAGTTCGAGAAGCGGCTCATCGGCCTTGACGGTATCGCCGACCTTCTTGAACCAGGTGCCGACGGTGGCTTCGCTGACGGATTCGCCAAGGGTGGGAACGCGGATTTCTGTGGCCATGATATTTAACGTCCGTTGATCAGGTGTCGTTCTGACGACTGTTTCGGGAGAGGAGGAAAGGCTTGTTCAGCCTTCCCTTTAACCGCCAAGCGCGTCTTCGAGGAAGGCAGCGAGCTGCGCCAGGTGCTTCGACATCAGGCCCGTCGCCGGCGAGGCGGCGGCCGGACGGCCGGTGTAGCGCACCCGCTGGTACTTGGCATCGATATGCGCCAGCACCCATTCGAGATACGGGTCGATGAACGACCAGGCGCCCATGTTCTTCGGCTCTTCCTGGCACCAGACCATTTCCGCATTGCGGAAGCGCGATGAGCTCGTTGATCAGAGCCTTGGCCGGGAACGGATAGAGCTGCTCGACGCGCAGCAGGTAGACATCATCGATGCCGCGCTTTTCGCGCTCTTCCAGCAGGTCGAAATAGACCTTGCCGGAGCACAGCACGACGCGGCGGATCTTGGCGTCCTTCTGCAGCTTGATCGGACCGTCCTTGATCACTTCGGCATCGTCCCAGAGCAGGCGGTGGAACGAGCTTTCGCCCGCCATTTCCGACAGCGAGGACACTGCCCGCTTGTGGCGCAGCAGCGACTTCGGCGTCATCATGATCAGCGGCTTGCGGAAGTCGCGCTTCATCTGCCGGCGCAGGATGTGGAAGTAGTTGGCCGGCGTCGTGACGTTGGCGACCTGCATATTGTCTTCGGCGCACATCTGCAGCAAGCGCTCGAGGCGGGCCGAGGAGTGCTCCGGACCCTGGCCTTCATAGCCATGCGGCAGCAGGCAGACGAGGCCGGACATGCGCAGCCACTTGCGTTCGCCAGACGAGATGAACTGGTCGAACACGACCTGCGCGCCATTGGCGAAGTCGCCGAACTGGGCTTCCCAGAGCGTCAGCGCATTCGGGCGGGCGAGCGAATAGCCATATTCGAAGCCGAGCACGGCCTCTTCCGACAGCATCGAATTGATGACTTCGTAGCGGGCCTGGGTCGGCGACAGATTGGCAAGCGGAATGTAGCGCTCTTCGGTCTCCTGATCGTAGAGCACCGAATGACGCTGCGAGAAGGTGCCGCGTTCGCAATCCTGACCGGACAGGCGGATCTTCGTGCCATCGAGGCAGAGCGTGCCGAAGGCCAGCGCTTCGCGCCATGGCCCAGTCGATGCCCTCACCGGTCGTCGATCATCTGCGGCGCGGTTGTCCATGAAGCGCTGGATGGTCTTGTGCGCGTTGAAGCCTGCCGGAACTTCCGAGAGCTTGCGCCCGATTTCCTTCAGCGTCTTCATCGGCACCGACGGTCTTGCCGCGGCGCTGTTCGTCCGGCATTGTCGGCGACACGCAGGCCCGACCAGACACCATCCAGCCAGTCGGCCTTGTTCGGCTTGTAGGCCTGGCCGGCTTCGAATTCCTGCTCGAGATGGGCGCGCCAGTCGGCCTTCATCTTTTCGAGTTCGCCTTCGGTGATCAGGCCTTCGGCAGATCAGGCGCTCGCCGTAGATCTGCGACGACCGTCTTGTGGGCGCGGATGACCTTGTACATCTTCGGCTGCGTGAACGACGGCTCGTCGCCCTCGTTATGGCCGAAGCGGCGATAGCAGAACATGTCGATGACGACAGGCTTGTGGAACTTCATGCGGAATTCGGTGGCGATCTTGGCCGCGTAGACCACCGCTTCCGGATCGTCGCCGTTGACGTGGAAGATCGGCGCTTCGATCATCTTGGCGACGTCCGACGGATAGGGCGACGAGCGCGAGAAGGCCGGATTGGTGGTGAAACCGATCTGGTTGTTGATGATGAAATGCATGGTGCCGGCAACGCGGTGGCCGCGCAGGCCGGACAGGCCGAGGATTTCAGCCATGACGCCCTGGCCGGCAAAGGCCGCATCGCCGTGCAGCAGCAGCGGCATGACCTTGGCGCGCTCCGCGCAGCGGAATGATATCGCCTTCGAAGACCTTGGCCATCTGGTCCTGCTTGGCGCGGGCCTTGCCCATGACGACAGGATTGACGATTTCCAGATGCGACGGGTTGGCCGTCAGCGACAGGTGCACCTTGTTGCCGTCGAACTCGCGGTCCGACGAGGCACCCAGATGGTACTTCACGTCGCCCGAACCTTCGACATCGTCAGGCGCAGCCGAGCCGCCCTTGAATTCGTGGAACACAGCGCGATGCGGCTTGCCCATGACGTTGGTCAGCACGTTCAGACGGCCGCGATGGGCCATGCCGAGGACGATTTCCTTCAGGCCTTCCTGGCCGCCGCGCTTGATGATCTGTTCCAGCGCCGGGATCAGCGATTCGCCGCCGTCAAGACCGAAGCGCTTGGTGCCCTTGTACTTGACGTCGATGAACTGTTCGAAACCTTCCGCCTCGATCAGCTTCTGCAGGATCGCCTTCTTGCCTTCGGGGTAAACTCGACACCCTTGTCCGGGCCTTCGATACGCTCCTGGATCCAGCCTTTGATCTTCCGGATCGGAAATGTGCATGAACTCGACGCCGAGCGTCGAGCAATAGGTGCGCTCGAGGATTTCGAGCATCTCGCGCAGAGTGCGCGTATTCAAGGCCGAGCACGTTGTCGATGAAGATCTTGCGATCATAATCGCTCTCCTCGAAGCCATAGGACTTCGGCGACAGCTCGTTGTAATCTTCGACCGGTGCGGCAATGCCGAGCGGATCGAGCTTGGCATGCAGATGACCGCGCATGCGATAGGCGCGGATCATCATGATGGCGCGAACCGAATCGCGGGTCTGCTGGTGAACATCGGCCGGCGAGGCGGCAACGCCGGTTGCGGCGGCCTGTGCCTCGACCTTTGCCTGCACCTTCTTTTCGATGACCTTCTCGACGACACCCCAGTCGCCATCAAGCGCCGAAACGAGGTCGCCATTGGCCGGGATCGGCCAGTTGGCCTTCTTCCAGGAGGCGCCCTTGGCTGCCCTCACCACGTCTTCGGGCTGGTCCTGCAGCGCCTTGAAGAACGACTGCCATTCGCCGGATACCGACGATGGATCGCTCTCGTAGCGCGCATAGAGCTGCTCGATATAGCTGGCGTTCGCCCCGTCAAGGAACGATGTCAGCAGAAATTGCTCGTTGGCTTCTTGCCTTGCCATGGTGTTCCGCGGACCTGTCCGTCCGCCTCCCGACTTGTTGGATACGCCGGGCTCTTCCCGGTCGGTTTTTTCTGGAGGACGGCGCCGGTTTGCGTCATCGCTCCCTCTCAGATGGTGCGACGCAGGCGGGCTGCAAGGCCCGCCTCATCACATTGATGTCTCAACCCTTGAGAACTTCGACCAGCGTCTTGCCGAGGCGTGCCGGGGACGGCGAAACCCTGATGCCGGCCGCTTCCATGGCAGCGATCTTCGATTCCGCATCGCCCTTGCCGCCGGAAACGACAGCACCGGCATGGCCCATGGTGCGGCCCTTCGGCGCCGTGCGACCGGCGATGAAGCCGGCCATCGGCTTCTTGCGGCCCTTCTTGGCTTCGTCGATGAGGAACTGCGCCGCATCTTCTTCTGCCGCGCCGCCGATTTCGCCGATCATGATGATCGACTGGTCGTGGCATCGATCGGCCAGGAACATTTCGAGCACGTCGATGAATTCGGTGCCCTTGACCGGGTCGCCGCCGATGCCGACAGCCGTGGTCTGGCCGAGGCCTTCGTTCGACGTCTGGAACACCGCTTCATAGGTCAGTGTGCCCGAGCGCGAGACGATGCCGACCGAACCCTTGCGGAAGATGGAGCCCGGCATGATGCCGATCTTGCATTCTTCCGGGGTCAGGATGCCCGGGCAGTTCGGACCGAGCAGGCGCGACTTGGAACGGTCGAGACGCGCCTTGACGCGAACCATGTCCATGACCGGAATGCCTTCGGTGATGCAGGTGATGAACGGGATTTCGGCTTCGATCGCCTCGATGATGGCGTCTGCAGCGCCGGCCGGCGGAACGTAGATGACCGAAGCATCGGCACCGGTGCGTTCCTTGGCTTCGGCAACGGATGCGAAGATCGGCAGGCTTTCGCCCTTCGAACCGGTCCAGGTTTCGCCACCCTTCTTCGGGTGGATACCGCCGACCATCTGCGTGCCGTAATAGGCAAGTGCCTGCTCGGTGTGGAAGGTGCCGGTCTTGCCGGTCAGGCCCTGAACGAGGACCTTGGTGTCTTTATTGACGAGAATTGACATTGTTTCCGGTCCTTCAAATTAGGCGTTGATCGCAGCGACGATCTTCTTGGCCGCGTCGTCCAAGTCGTCGGCCGCCGTGATCGCGAGACCAGATTCGTTGAGGATTTTCTTGCCGAGCTCGACATTGGTGCCTTCGAGACGCACGACCAGCGGAACCTTGAGGCCCACTTCCTGCACGGCTGCGACAACGCCTTCGGCGATGACATCGCACTTCATGATGCCGCCGAAGATGTTGACGAGGATGCCCTCGACCTTCGGGTCGGCCGTGATGATCTTGAAGGCCGCAGCAACCTTTTCCTTGCCGGCACCGCCGCCGACGTCGCAGAAGTTTGCCGGCTCCTTGCCGTACAGCTTGATGATGTCCATCGTCGCCATGGCGAGACCGGCACCATTGACCATGCAGCCGATATTGCCGTCGAGCGCGACATAGGCGAGGTCCCACTTGGAGGCCTCGATTTCCTTGGCGTCTTCCTCGGTCTCGTCGCGCAGCGCCTTGACGTCGTCATGACGGAAGATCGCATTGCCGTCGAACGACATCTTGGCGTCGAGAACGCGCAGGTGGTCATTCTTCATGACGATCAGCGGGTTGACCTCGAGCAGCGCCATGTCCTTCTCGTTGAAGGCCTTGTAGAGCAGCGGGAAGAGCGACTTTGCGTCTTCGGCAGCAGCGCCGGTAAGCTCGAGCGCCTTGGAGATCGCGGCAACGTCGGCATCCGTGACGCCGGCTTCCGGATCGATGGCGATCGTGTGGATCTTTTCCGGCGTGTCATGGGCGACAGCCTCGATGTCCATGCCGCCTTCGGTCGAAACGACGAAGGCAACGCGGCCGACCGAGCGATCGACCAGCAGCGAGCAATAGAGTTCGCGGGCGATATCGGCGCCGTCTTCGATATAGAGGCGGTTGACCTGCTTGCCGGCTTCGCCGGTCTGCGCGGTCACCAGCGTATTGCCGAGCATTTCCTTGGCATGGCGCCTTGGCTTCGTCGATCGAGTTGGCCAGGCGAACGCCGCCCTTGGCATCCGGGCCGAGCTCCTTGAACTTGCCCTTGCCGCGGCCACCGGCATGGATCTGGCTCTTGACCACGTAGAGCGGGCCGGGAAGCGACTTTGCAGCCGCCTCTGCCTCGTCTGCCGAGAAGATGGCGACACCTTCGGCGACGGGCGCACCAAAGCTCTTCAGCAGAGCCTTGGCCTGATATTCATGAATGTTCATGGGATTCTTCCTGTCTGGGAGCCGAGCGGCAATTACTTCAGCGCCGGCGCGATGGTGATGCAGGCTTCGCAGAGGCCGGCAACCGAGGCGACCGACTTGTCGAAGGCTTCCTTTTCGGCCTTGTTGAGGTCGACTTCGATGATGCGCTCGATGCCGCCGGCACCGATGATCGTGGGAACGCCGACATACATGTCCTTGACGCCATACTGGCCGGACAGGTAGGCGGCGCAGGGCAGGACGCGCTTCTTGTCCTTGAGGAAGGCTTCGGCCATTTCGATCGCCGACGCAGCCGGAGCGTAGTAGGCCGAACCGGTCTTCAGCAGGCCGACGATTTCGGCGCCGCCGTCACGGGTGCGCTGGATGATTTCTTCGAGACGTTCCTTGGTGACCCAGCCCATCTTGACCAGATCGGTCAGCGGAATGCCGGCAACGGTGGAGTAGCGGGCGAGCGGCACCATCGTGTCGCCATGGCCGCCGAGAACGAAGGCAGTGACGTCCTGGACGGAAACGTTGAATTCCTGGGACGAGGAAGTAGGCGGAAGCGCGAGCTATCCAGCACGCCGGCCATGCCGACGACCATGTTCTTCGGCAGGCCGGAGAACTTCTGCAAGCGCCCAGACCATCGCGTCGAGCGGGTTGGTGATGCAGATGACGAAGGCGTTCGGGGCATATTTCTTGATGCCGGCGCCGACCTGTTCCATGACCTTGAGGTTGATGCCGAGCAGATCGTCGCGGCTCATGCCGGGCTTGCGGGCAACGCCGGCGGTGACGATGCAGACGTCGGCGCCTTCGATGGCCGAATAATCGCTTGCGCCGGTCAGGTTGGCGTTGAAGCCTTCGACGGGCGAGGACTGGGCGATATCGAGGCCCTTGCCCTGCGGGATGCCGTCAGCGATGTCGAACAGGACGATGTCGCCGAGTTCCTTCAGGCCGGCGAGATGCGCCAGCGTGCCACCAATCATTCCAGAACCAATAAGTGCGATCTTGTTGCGCGCCATGAAAGTGCTTCCTTTGGAATCCAAATACGATCAAGGCCTGAAACGCGGCAAAACGCCAAACCTTTTCGGGGCAAGGAATTAAGCTTGAAAAACTAAAATATCAACCAATACTTTTGGATGGAACAATTTCAATCGGTTAGATCATAAAATTCTTACGTAAACGTAAGAATGTTTGTCGCCGAAACGTCATGAAGCCGCATTTTTTGCTTCGTGGATTCGGGCATATTCAGCACTCTGCATTTCGATCAGCCGGGATACGGTGCGATCGAATTCGAAGCCTTCGGTTCCCTTTTTGGCGGTCAGCAGATGGATCGGTTCGGCCGCAGCAGAGGCAAACAGCCGGGCACCGCCATCATAAAGCGTATCGACCAGCATGATGAAACGCTTCGTCTCGTTGCGGCGCTCGGGCCCGAGATGCGGGATATGTTCGACGAACAGGGTCTTGTAGTGCGACAGGATGGCGAGGTAATCCGCGGCTCCGAGCGGTTTCTCGCAGAGATCTGCGAAAGAAAAACGCGCACACGTGCCCGCAGCCAGTGGCACGGCAATCCTGCGCCCGCGAAACGCCACTTCCGACGGTGCAGCATCCAGACCTCGCGTCTCCCGGGTCCATGCCCGTTCGATCGCCATGTCCGCTTCCGCACTCAGCGGATGCCCCCATACAGGCAATCCTTCGGTCTTTTCGAGCCGATAGTCCGTCTGCGTATCAAGCGGAACGATATCCGCATGCGCCTTCAGCATCGCGACAAACGGCAGGAAGAGCTCCCGGTTCAGGCCATCCCGGTACAGATCATCCGGCGCTACGTTGGACGTGGCAACGACGACGCAGCCCTTTGCAAAAAGCTCGCTGAACAGCCGCGACAGGATCATCGCATCGGCGATGTCCGTTACGGAAAACTCATCGAAGCAGAGAAGCCGCGCTTCGGCAAAGAGGTCGGAGGCAACCGGCGGCATCGGATCCGCCTGCCGGGTTTCCCCATTTTTCAGTTTTTGCCGGTGCTTGTTGATCCGGTCGTGCACATCGGCCATGAAGGCATGGAAATGCGCCCGGCGCTTGCGCTCGATCGGCACCTGATCGAAGAACAGATCCATCAGCATGGTCTTGCCACGCCCGACACCGCCATAGATGTACTGACCTTTGACCGGCGGAAGGTTCTTCTTCTTGGAGGCGAAAAGCCAGCCGAGGGCGTTTGACTTGCGGGCGGCACGGCCTGCGACAAGCTCTGCTGCCAGATGATCGAGCCGCCGTGCGATCACCATCTGGGCGGGATCAGGCCGCAATTCACCTGTTACGATCAGGGACTGGAGTTTTCGGGAAATACTGTCTTCGGTATTAGGCACGCGTTGCACCAGGGCAAGGCCGTAAACGGCGAATACAAAAAAGCCCGGCTGTCGCCGGGCCTCACATGCTCAGCGGCTGAGGCTGAGCGGCTGACCGCTATTGGTCGATCCATCGAAGCGCTTTTCGGCGGTCTTGAACAGGCGGCCGAGCGGATTGCCGTTGCGGTCCTTGAGCACGACCTGCTTGCCGGCCACTTCCCACGAGCCCATGGACGTCAGTTCGCCGGCACAGCCGCGCGTGCCGCCGCGCGATCCGCTGCCAAGATTTGTCAGGGTCAGGAACATGTCGCAGGAACTGGCGCCGCTCGAGACGCGCCAGTTGCCGACCATGGATTCCTTGGTGACGTCGAGTGAATTGGTTGCCGCCGCAACATTCGTGCCCGCCGGCTGCGTACCATCGACGCCGGCTACGCCCGTACCGCTGACCGGCGCTGCGGGAAACTGCGATGTATCGGTCGTCGACGTCGTCGGGTCCGAGAGCTGGCCCGATTGCACCGTCTGCACCGGCTGCGCCTGAAGCGGAGCGGGAGAGACGTTCTGCGTGGAGAAATCGTTCATCGATGTTCTCTGACATCCTGTCAGAGCCAGCATGACCGCGAGCCCCGCCGCCGCATGTACAACCCGCATGTCTCTACTCCTGCTCTTCTTATTCAACGCCTGCGATACAGGACATTATAGGCGGAATTACCGTAAAACCACCTGTCAAATCAAGAGAGAGGCAAAACTTTAAGACCTGTGACATGATTGAAACGATCGAGGAAGGCTTCGGGCACGGCTTGCACCGCCTGCATGGGCGCCGACATTCAGGCGTCAGTGATTGACGCCGGCATAAGCCTTGTCGCCCCACAGCGCTTCAACCGCATCATTGCGACCGCAACCATTGCGATAATACCAGTAGCGGATCTGGTTGCGGCTTGCGAAATTCTGATGGTAGTCCTCGGCTGGCCAGAATTTTGCCGCCGGCTCGATCGGCGTCACGATCGGCTTGCCGAGCTCCGCCTGGGCCTTTTCCTTTGATGCCTGCGCCTGTGCTGCCTGTTCCGGATTGAGCGCATAGATCGCCGTCGAATAGGCAAACCCGCGGTCGCAGAACTGGCCACCGCCATCGGTCGGATCGGTGGTGCGGAAAAGGATATCGGCAAGAGCGCCATAGGAAACCTTGTCCGGATCGAACTTGATCTCCAATACCTCGCGGTGGCCGCCCGCAATATAGCTTTCATAGGTCGGGTTTTCGCTGGTGCCGCCGGCATAGCCTGACGTCGTCTCGATCACGCCCTTTACCTGATCGAAATCGCTTTCGATGCACCAGAAGCAACCGCCTGCAAAAATCGCCACCTGCGGCTCGGCCGCCCGCGCAGCAAAAGTCCCAAGACCAAGCACCAGAAACATCAAGGCTACACGCAGCATCGGCATTACTCCCGTTTGGACGATATACCTATCGGAAGGCCGGAAAGTTTCAATTCAAATGAAAAGCACGGGCGCGTGATCGCTCTTTCAAAAAGAAAAGCCGGGCGATGATGACCCGGCTTCTCCGATTGTCTTAAAACTCCGGCAAGCGTCAGACCCGGCGCTCGACCATCATCTTCTTGATCTCGCCGATCGCCTTGGCAGGGTTCAGGCCCTTGGGACAGGTCTGGGCGCAATTCATGATCGTGTGGCAGCGATAGAGGCGGAAGGGATCTTCCAGATTGTCGAGACGCTCGCCCTTGGCCTCGTCTCTGGAATCGATCAGCCAGCGATAGGCCTGCAGCAGCACGGCCGGGCCGAGATAGCGATCGCCATTCCACCAGTAGCTCGGGCAGGAGGCGGAACAGCAGGCGCAGAGAATGCACTCGTAAAGGCCATCCAGCTTCTGGCGATCGTCGTGGCTTTGCTTCCATTCCTTGGCCGGCGTCGGCGAAACGGTCTTCAGCCAGGGTTCGATCGAGCGATGCTGGGCATAGAAATTGGTAAGATCAGGCACGAGATCCTTGACCACAGGCATGTGCGGCAGCGGATAGACCTTGACGGTGCCGGAGACCTCGTCCAGCCCCTTGGTGCAGGCCAGCGTGTTGGTTCCATCGATATTCATGGCGCAGGAGCCGCAAATCCCTTCACGGCAGGAACGGCGCAGCGCCAGCGTCGGATCGATCTTGTTCTTGATATAGAGCAGCGCATCGAGAACCATCGGGCCGCAATCATCGGCATCGATCGTGAAGGTATCGATCGACGGGTTCTTGCCGTCATCCGGGCTCCAGCGGTAGATGCGCAATTCGCGCGTATTTGTGGCACCGGCCGGCTTCGGCCAGACCTTGCCTTCGGTCATCTGCGAATTCTTGGGGAGAGCGAGTTCAACCATGCGACCTGTCCGTTCTTTCCTTGCGCCGGTCCTTGCGTATAACCAGCTTCAGCCCCGACCAGATCTCGTCGATCGCGGCCACCTTCACATCCACCAGATCGATCCGGAGGGCGGCATCGCGTACGACATCCTCCGTCACGTCCGTCTTTACCTTCGACGCCTTCTTCGGCCAGGACACCCAGATCATGCCATCCGGCGTGATCCTGTCCTGTAGACCGGAGAGCCAATCTTCGATCTCCGCCCTCACACATGTAAAGGCATGGATCGTCTCGTAACCCTTGTCTGCCCCTGCCATCGCATCCCATGAGGAAAACCGATCGCGGACAGAAAACTCGACCGAAGAGGCAAGGTCCTCAAGAGTGTCGGGAAGCGCCACAAAGGCAACCGACATTCCGGATTTGAAACCCAGCTTCTTTGGAAGCGGCGTACCGGAATAACCTGACGCCGCCCCTGCCATAATCAGTATACACGCGCCTTCGGCTCGATCTTGTAGGGATCGATGCCGGGTTGCAGCAGCTCGGTATGCACCGGGCGATAATCGAGCTTCACAGCGCCGGCCTCGTTGACCCAGGACAGCGTATGCTTGCGCCAGTTGACGTCATCGCGGCCACCGAACGGGCCATCGACAAAATCTTCGCGCGCATGGCTTCCGCGGCTTTCCTTGCGGGCTTCGGCGCCGTAGACGGTGGTGATGGCGTTGGCCATCAGGTTTTCCAGTTCCAGCGTTTCGACCAGATCGGAATTCCAGATCATCGAGCGGTCGGTGACCTTGATGTCGGGCAGTTCCGACCAGATCGCGCTCATGCGCTTGCAGCCGCTTTCCAGCGATTCCTGCGTGCGGAACACGGCGGCATCTTCCTGCATCGTGCGCTGCATCTTTTCGCGCAGGACGGCGGTCGGCGTCTGGCCATTGGCGTGACGCAGACGGTCGAAGCGCGTCATGATCTTTTCGCGACGCCTTTTCGTTGATGGCCGGGATCGCGGAGGCGCGGTCGATGACTTCGCCGGCGCGGATGGCGGCGGCGCGGCCGAAGACCACGAGATCGATCAGCGAGTTGGAGCCGAGGCGATTGGCCCCATGCACCGAGGCGCAGCCGGCTTCGCCGACGGCCATCAGGCCCGGAATGATCCGCTCCGGATTGGCACCGTCGGCATTCAAGAACTTCACCCCAATAGTTGGTCGGAATGCCGCCCATATTGTAGTGCACGGTCGGCAGCACCGGGATCGGCTCGCGCGTCACATCGACGCCGGCAAAGATCTTGGCACTTTCCGAGATACCCGGCAGACGCTCATGCAGCACGGCCGGATCAAGATGGTCGAGATGCAGGTAGATGTGGTCCTTGGCCTTGCCGACGCCGCGACCCTCGCGGATTTCCAGCGTCATGCAGCGCGAAACCACGTCGCGCGACGCAAGATCCTTGGCGGACGGCGCATAACGCTCCATGAAGCGCTCGCCTTCGGAATTGACGAGATAACCGCCCTCGCCGCGCGCACCTTCGGTGATCAGACAGCCGGCGCCGTAAATGCCGGTCGGGTGGAACTGCACGAATTCCATATCCTGCAGCGGCAGGCCGGCGCGGGCAATCATGCCGCCGCCATCGCCGGTGCAGGTGTGCGCGGACGTTGCCGAGAAATAGGCGCGGCCGTAACCGCCGGTCGCCAGAACCACCATCTTGGCGGCAAAACGATGGATCGTGCCGTCATCGAGGTTCCAGGCGACGACGCCGGTGCAGCGGCTGCCGTCGTCGGACATGATCAGGTCGAGCGCGAAATACTCGATGAAGAATTCGGCATTGTGCTTCAGCGACTGGCCGTAGAGCGTGTGCAGGATGGCGTGACCGGTGCGGTCGGCAGCAGCGCAGGTGCGCTGCACCGGCGGGCCTTCACCGTAATTCTGCATGTGGCCACCAAACGGCCGCTGGTAGATCTTGCCCTCGGCATTGCGCGAGAAGGGAACGCCGTAATGCTCCAGCTCATAGACCGCCTTCGGCGCTTCCATGGCGAGATACTGCATGGCATCGACGTCGCCGAGCCAGTCGGAACCCTTGACCGTGTCATAGAGATGCCACTGCCAGCTGTCCGGCGTCATGTTCTGCAGCGAGGCAGCGATCCCGCCCTGCGCCGCAACCGTGTGGGAACGTGTCGGAAAGACCTTGGTGATGCAGGCGGTCTTGAAGCCCTGCTCGGCCATGCCGAGCGTGGCGCGAAGACCCGCACCGCCGGCGCCAACGACGATCACGTCATAGGCATGATCGACGTAGGTATAGGCTCTGCCGTTGATGGTCGCTGACGAATTGAAGGCCATGTTGACTTATCCTGCAAAAGCGATCTTCAGGATGGCGAAAAGACAGAGCCCGCCAACCAGGATCGCAAAAAATGTGTTGAGCATCACGGCGACGACCTTGGCGCCTTCCGAATGCACATAGTCCTCGATAATCACCTGCATCCCGAGCTTCATGTGAACGAGGCCGGAAATCACCACCAGCCCCATGATGACAGCAACGAACGGATTGGACAGGGCCGACAGCACCTCCGCATACGGAGCGCCGGCATATCTTACGACGAAGAAGACAAAGAAGATCATAAGCGGCACATTGGCGACGGCGGTCAGCCGCTGGCGCCAGAAATGCTCCGTGCCATCCTTGGCGGAGCCAAGGCCACGAACCTTGCCGAGAGGGGTGCGCATATCCATCAGACTATCTCCCTCAGAACCGGATCGCATAACCGACGACCCAGATCAGCAGCGTGATCACGACGGAGCCGATCAGGTTGGCGATGGCGAGCTTGGTGGCGAAATGCTTCTCATAGCCATAGCCGAGATCCCAAAGGAAATGCCTGAGACCGCCGAGCATATGGTGAATGAGTGCCCAGGTGTAGCCGAACAGAACGAGCCGTCCCAGGATCGTGCCGAACGCCCAGCTGACCCAGTCGTAATAGGCCGGACCGCTCGCGGCGGCGATCAGCCACCAGGCGACGAGAATGGTGCCGAAATACAGCGCGCCGCCGGTGATGCGGTGCACGATCGACATCATCATCGTCGGAATCAGCTTATAGATTTGCAAATGCGGCGAAAGCGGCCGGCTTTTGGTGACATTCGTCATCGGAACCCCACGGATCAACCGGCAGATTGCCCAAAAACTGGACTAAATTTATCCGGTTATGCACCCGATTGTGCACAATTAAGTCTTTGCGACGTTTAATCACCATAAGTCTTAACGACAAGTGTGTTTGCAATGCAAAATCAATTTAATCGATTAGACGAAAGCACTGCGACGAAACGCCCTGCGACACCCCCCGCGTTAACGATATGCCCTGAAAATTCAGCAAGATCCGTGACTTTTGACCCAACCTGCCCCAGATTGCCGTTAAGGATTTGTTAAGCGTCATCCGAAAGGCAGCCCAAAATGCGCGCATTTCAGCCATTGCATGCAACGAAAGTCTTGATCGCCCTTTGCCTCCTGGCGTTCTCTTTCGCCGGTTTTGCGGAAGCATCTGATCGTGGACGCCATCAGCACAAGCGCCAACATGATAGCCGCGATCAGGTACAGCGCTCGGAGATCCAGGCGCCGATCTACAACAAGGAGCGCATCCGCGTCGAGCGGCGGCATGGACGACGCGACTGGCGTCATCATGACCGGCGCGACGACCGCCGCATTGTGCGCAACCACCGCGGGGATGATCGCAATCGCCGCAACAACGACTTTCCCTCGAACATTCAGGGCGGCGTTTACTTCGGCGGCCTCTCCGCCTGGCGCGACGGTCGAAACGGCACCTATTTCAGCCGCGAAGACGATGGCTATGACGCCTACGGATATGGCGAAGACATCAGCCGCAACGAATATCGTCGCCGGGGCAAGATCATCTATGTAGACCCGACACGCCCGGATCGTTCCTGCTCCTACGAGGCCGGCGTCTGCATCATCAGGCGCTGAACCGCCAGACCGTCGTCTTCTTGACCTCGCTGTCTTCAAGCGCCCGGGTGACCTTGCACCTCGTAGCTGGCCAGCGCCTGCATCCTGTCCTTCGGACAATAGGACCGGCCGGGATCGCCGACGATGACCGCCGTGCCGCGGCTCGCAAGCGACGCGAACCAGGGGATGAGGCGATCGGCAAAGGCCTTGTCGTAGAACACGTCGCCCGCAAGCAGAACCTCTGCGCCGTCGTCCAGGCCGATCCTGTCATTCGCCTGAAAAGCGGATATCGACGCCGTTGAGAGCGGCATTCAGCCGAACCGCAGTCTGCGCCCAGGGATCGATATCGGCGGCGAGAACGCTGGCCGCCCCCGCCTTCATGGCCGCAATCGCCACCAGTCCCGACCCGGAGGCGAAATCGACGACGCGCTTGCCGCGAACGAGTTCCGGATGATCGAGCACATACCGGGCAAGCCCCTGGCCCCCGGCCCAGGCAAAGGCCCAGAACGGCGGCGGCAGGCCGATTTCCTGCAGCTCGTCTTCCGTCTTCAGCCAGAGATCATGCGCCTCGCTTGCCAGATACAGCCGTATTTCCGGCACATGCGGCGGCGTCATGATGTCCGTATTGGCGCGAATGAAGGTCTCAGGATCGGTTTTCACGGGATCTAATCAACAGCCTTTCTGTGGTTGAGCGCCGCTCACCCTGGCCCTCTCCCCGCAAGCTGGGAGTGGGGACGACAGAGGTTGCCGCTTGTTCCTTCTCCCCGTCATGATGGGGAGAAGGTGCCCGCCCCTCTCAGGCCAAGGAAGGCGAGTTTAGGGGCGTCACAAGCTCATCACAGGGGTGGATTATCCAGCCCGCCCAGGCGGCAGATTTCCAGATATTCCTCTTCCGTCACCGGCTGCACCGAAAGCCGCATCGAAGTGACCAGCGCCATCTTCTCGAATTTCGGATTGGCCTTGATATCCTTCAGCGACACCGGTTTCGGCAGATCGCAGACGGCGCGGATATCGACGCAATCCCATTTCGGATCGCCGTCCGCGGTCGAATCGGGATGCGACAGCGCGCAGACCTCGGTGATGCCGACGATCTCCAGCCCCTCGTTCGAGTGGTAGAAGAAGCCCTTGTCGCCGATCTGCATGGCCCGCATGTTGTTGCGCGCCAGGTAGTTGCGCACGCCGGTCCATTCGGTGCCCTTGTCGCCGGCGTCCTTCTGCATGGCCCAGGACCATTTGAAGGGTTCGGACTTGTAAAGCCAGTACGCCATGCCGCCTCAGGCCTCCGGATTGTTGAAGACCCAGTTGTAGGGCTTGATCTCGACATGCGCGAAGAGACCGGCCTTGGCGTAAGGGTCTTCTGCGGCGATGGCGCGGGCCTCATCGATCGTTTCCGCCTTGAGGATCACCAGGCTGCCGTTCGGCTTGCCATCACTGTCGAGGAACGGGCCGGCCATGGCAAGTTTGCCATTGGCATTGAGATCGGTGAGGAAGGCGACATGCGGCGGGCGGGTATCCAGACGCAGTTGCAGTGCATTCGGCTTGTCGGTGCACAAAACGGCAAAAAGCATGGCAGTCTCCTATCTCGAAGGATTCGATTTCTATTCCTGGGTGATCGGCCTGGACATCAGCTGTTCCAGTGCCGTCGATACGTCTAGTCTTTCCGTCGATGATCGCGGCGACGGCCCGGGTGATCGGCATGTCGACGCCGAGACGCGCCGCAACCTGCGCTGCAACGGAGGCGGCAAAGGCGCCCTCGACCAGTTCGGCCTTGCCCGAGGCGCTGCCGCGTTGGCCAAGCGCTATGCCGAAGCGCAGGTTTCGCGACTGGTGGCTGGTGGCCGTCAGCACCAGGTCGCCGAGTCCGGACAGGCCGCGCACCGTATCGGCATCGCCGCCATGGGCGGAGACGAAGCGCGACATTTCAGCAAGCCCGCGCGCGATCAGCGCCGCCCGGGCGGAATCGCCGAGCCCTGCGCCCTCGACGATACCGCAGGCGATCGCCAGCACATTCTTGAGCGCTCCGCCCAGCTGCACGCCGATCCGGTCTGCGGACGGATAGAGCCGGAAGGTCTTGCCCGAAAGAGCCTCGGCGAGAAACGACGCCCGCTCGATATCGGACGCAGCGACCACCATAGCCGTCGGCAGTCCCTTGGCGATATCGGCGGCAAAACCCGGACCGGAGAGAACGCCGACACGTTGATGATGCAGATCGGTCTCCAGCACCTCGGTCAGCATGCGCCCGCTGGCGCGCTCGATGCCCTTGGCACAGGTCACGACATCCGCATCCCTGTCGATGAAGGCCGACAGCGAGCGCGCCGCTTCCTGCTGGGACTGGGACGGCATGGCGAAAAGCACGATGCCGGCGCCTGAAAGCACGGTCGGATCGACCGTCATCGAAAGCGTCTGCGGCAGTTCGATGCCGGGCAGCGCATCGTCATTGCGCCCGGTTTCGTTGAATTCCTCCACGACGCTTTCGCGCCGCGCCAGAAGCACCACATTGGGGTTGCCGTTGGCGGCCGCGACGGCGGCCAGCGCCGTGCCGAAGGCACCGGACCCGACGACGACGATCTTCGGCGCATGATCCGTCATGATTTGGCTCCGCGTTTTCCCGATCCGATCAGGGCCTGCGCATCGGCGTCCAGAGGCCAGCGCGACCGCGGCGCGACCTCAAGGCCATCGGCAGGCAGTCCGGCCGCCATGCGCTCGGCACCGGCCCAGGCGATCATCGCGGCATTGTCGGTGCAGAGATCGAGCGGCGGCGCGAGAAAGCGGAAGCCATTGGCATCGCAAAGGTCCTGAAGGGTCGATCGCAGCACCTGATTGGCGGCAACACCACCGGCAACCACCAGCGCCGGCTGCATGGCCTGACCGCTGAATTCCGTCTTGAAGCGCGCAAGGCCTCGGCCGATGCGGTCCTTGAGCGTGCGCGAGATCGCCTTCTGGAAAGAGGCGCAGATATCGGCAATATCCTGGTCGCGTGACCGGTTCGATGCGATTGCGCCGCCTGCCGCACGGCCGTCTTCAGACCGGAGAAGGAAAAATCGAGCCGTGCTTCGCCGACCAGCGGTCGCGGAAAAACGAAACGGTCGGGATTGCCTGTTTTCGCTGCCCGCTCGACGGCCGGACCACCGGGATAGGGCAGGCCGAGCAGCTTCGCGGTCTTGTCGAAGGCTTCGCCCAGCGCATCGTCGATCGTCGTGCCCCAGCGCTCATAGTCGCCGACGCCCTTGACCAGGATCAGCTGCGTATGACCGCCGGAGACCAGCAGCATGAGATAGGGAAAAGCGAGATTGTCCGTCAGCCGCGCCGTCAGCGCATGGCCTTCGAGATGGTTGACGGCATAGAGCGGCTTGCCGGAGGCCCGCGCGATCGCCTTGCCGGTCATCAGCCCGACCAGCAATCCGCCGATCAGCCCCGGGCCGCTCGTCGCGGCGATGGCGTCGATATCCTTCAAGCGTCACGCCGGCGCGCATCAGCGCCTCCTCGATCAGCGTATCGAGCGCATCGACATGGGCGCGCGCCGCGATCTCCGGCACGACCCCGCCATAGGCGCTGTGTTCTTCCAGCTGGCTCAGCACCACATCGGCCAGAATCCGGCCCGTGCCGTCGGTCATCACGCGAGACGACCGAAGCGGCGGTTTCGTCGCAGCTTGTTTCGATGCCGAGAATACGAAGGTGGCGCGGACATGGGGCCGTTCACTCTAAAGATTGCGATCGCCGGAAAGGCGGTTTACACGGAACTCCGGTAACAACGGATCGCCGCGGATGCAAACAAAACCTTTCCGGATCGGCACGCGCGGCAGCCCGCTTGGCGCTGGCTCAGGCCTATGAGACCCGCGACCGGCTGATGGCCGCGCATGGCTTCCCGGTGGAGATGTTCGAGATCGTCGTGCTGTCGACCATGGGCGACCGGATCACCGACCGTTCGCTGTCGGAAATCGGCGGCAAGGGCCTTTTCACCGCAGGAACTGGAAGACCTTCTGCTTTCGGAGGGCCTCGATTTCGCCGTGCATTCCTCGAAGGACATGCCGACGAAGCTGCCGAACGGCCTGTATCTGTCCGCCTATCTGCCGCGCGAAGACATCCGCGACGCCTTCATCGGCCGGACGGCGGACAAGCTGCTCGAACTGCCGGATAACGCCGTTGTCGGCTCGTCATCGCTGCGCCGTCAGGCACTCATCCGCCGCCTGCGCCCGGATATCGAGGTCATCACCTATCGCGGTCTGGTCGATACCCGCCTGCGCAAGCTCGCCGAAGGCCAGGTCGATGCGACGCTGCTTGCCTTTGCCGGCCTGAAGCGCCTGGGCAAGGAGAACGTGCCGACCGAGATCCTGGACCCCGACGACTTTCCGCCGGCACCGGCACAAGGGGCGATCTGCATCGAGAGCCGTGTTGGTGACGACAGGGTGAACCGGCTGCTGGAAGCGATCAACGATGCCCGCACCTACGAAACCGTGACCTGCGAGCGGGCCTTTCTCGCAGCCCTTGACGGCTCCTGCCGCACGCCGATTGCCGGTTATGCGGTCTCGGACGGCAATGCCCTGCGTTTCTCCGGCATGATCCTCACACCTGACGGCACCATGCACTACCGGATCGCGGCAGAGGGCAAGGCGAGCGACGCCGAAAGCCTCGGCAGGAAGGCCGGCGAGGAAATTCGCGTCATCGCCGGGGCGGACTTCTTTTCGAGCTGGACCTGATCCATGCGCATCCTCGTGACCCGCCCGCAACCGGCCGCCGAAAAGACAGCGGCACGACTGCGGGCGCTGGGACACGAGCCGCTTGTTCTTCCGCTGGCGCAGGGCGTTTCAGAGCCAGATGTCGCGCGCCAGGCCCTGCAGCAAGAGCGCTTTACCGCGCTGGCCCTGACCAGCGCAAAGGCGGCACAGACGCTCGCCCTGCTGACGGGCGAGCTTGCCCCCTATCTGGACATCCCGGTTTACTGTGTGGGTGCAGCGACTGCCGATGCGGCTGGTCTCCTGGGCTTTCGTAAGATCGTCACAGGGCCGGGTACAGGCGCGGGCCTTGCACAATTGATCGCGGCAGAGTTTTCCGAAGACCAAACGTCCCGGATCCTGTATCTCGCCGGCGCACCGCGCTCGCCCGATTTCGAAGTCGGACTTCACCGCGGCGCAATTGATGTCACGACCGCCGAAATCTATCGCATGGTGCCGCTCGACGACGCCGAACCGCGGCTGCAATCCATTCGGGCAGAGACACCGCCGGATGCCGTGCTGCTCTATTCGAGAGAAACGGCCGATCAATTTTTCAATCTGCCCTCTGCAAACCACTTGGCCGACTTGCGTTATTTCTGCCTTAGTACCGCCATCACCAACGCGCTTCCTGCCACGATACGGAATGTCGCAGTTGCTGCCACGCCTGACGAAGACAGCCTGTTAAGGCTTCTCTAAAAAGGTTTTGCGCCTAATCGCAGCCGAGGGGCTTTCCCTAGGGCACCTGCGTGTCTAGGTTTAGGGCTGTACCTCGAATTTATGCAATGCAATTCAACGGGAAGAGATGATCATGGTACCCGAAACCCCGCCGCGCCGTTCGAAAGCCGAGCAGGAGCCATTGACGATCGAGCTGGAAGCCAACGGCCCGGCGCCGGATCAGCTTGATAGCGCGGCCAGTTCCCAGTCGCCGTCGCAGGAACCTGTCGATACCACGGAAAATAATGCCGGGGATGGTCCGAAGGCCGAGGCGCCGGATGATATCGGGGACGGTGACAGCGATGCGAGGGCTGCATCGGCCTCTGCTGCCTTTGCGGAAGAGCCTGCCCGCGCCGAAGAGCCGGCCTACAGCGCCGCCCCTCCGGCGAAACCGGCATCGAATGCGGGTGCTCTGGCCGCTGGTATTCTCGGCGGTCTGATCACGCTTCTTGGCGCAGGCGGCCTGCAATATGCCGGTATCCTGCCCTCGCTCACGCCGGAGAGCGGAAGCAATGTCAGCCAGACATTGGCCGCCGACGTCGAGGCGCTGAAGGCCCAACTGGCCTCGCCCGCGCAAGCGTCGGCAACGGTCGATCTCGCACCACTCGAAACGCGGCTCGCCGCCCTCGAAAAGACGGCGACCGAGGCAGGCAACGGCACCGCAGCCGATCTTTCGGGGCTGGAGGCGAGCATCAGCAATCTGACCAATGAACTCGCCGCCCTGAAATCCGGGCTCGCGGATGCGCAGGCCTCGACGCAGACGGCGACCACCGAACTGTCGACCCGCATCGACGCTGCGGAAAAGAAGATCGACGAGCCGGCAAGCGACGTGCAGCTGGCCCGCGCCGTTGCCGTGACGGCGCTGAAGACCGCAATCGATCGCGGTGGTCCGTTCCTTGCCGAACTCGATGCCCTGAAGAGCATTGCGGCCGACGATCCGGCCGTGACCGGGCTTGCCGGGGATGCCGCAACCGGTGTTGCCTCGCGCGCCGACATGGTGCGCGATTTCCCTGCAGTCGCGGATGCCATGCTGGAGGCGACCGAACACAAGGATCCGAACCAGGGCATCTTCTCGCGACTGATCGACAGTGCGTCCTCCGCCATCCGTGTTCGCCCGGTCGGCAGCGTCGAGGGCGAAGGCCCGGCTGCCGTCGTGGCGCGGATCGAGAACAAGATGACCAATGGCGACTTCAAGGGCGCAAGCCTCGAATGGCAGGCGCTCCCGGACGAAGCCAAGACGGCGGGTGCCGATTTCAAGACGAAGCTCGACCAGCGCATCCGCGTCGAGGGGCTGATTGACGGCGCTGTGGCCGGCGCAATGACCAATCAGGGCTGAGGAAAGAATTTGATGATCCGTATCCTGTTTTTCATCCTCATCATCCTGGCGCTCGGCGCCGGCTTCTCCTGGCTTGCCGATCGTCCCGGCGAACTCTCGCTGATCTGGCAGGGACAACGCATCGAGATGAGCCTGATGGTCGCGGCAACGCTGCTCGCCTCGCTCATCGCCGCAGTCCTCATCACCATCTGGATCATTCGCGTCGTCTGGCTCTCGCCGCACTCGATCTCGCGCTATTTCCGGGCCCGCAAGCGCGACCGTGGCTACCAGTCGCTGTCGACCGGCCTGATTGCCGCCGGTGCAGGCGATGCCAATCTTGCCCGCAAGATGACGGCCCGCACAAAAGGCCTGCTGAGCGCCGACCAGGAACCGCTGATCCACCTGCTGGAAGCACAGACCGCGCTGATCGAGGGCAAGTATGACGACGCCCGCAAGAAATTCGAGCTGATGGCCGACGATCCGGAAACCCGGGAACTTGGCCTGCGCGGGCTCTATCTCGAAGCCAAGCGGCTGGGCGCCAACGAGGCCGCCCGGCAATATGCCGAACGCGCCGCCGACAAGGCGCCGCACCTCCCCTGGGCGACACTCGCTGCCCTCGACTATCGCGGCCAGACGGGCCAGTGGGACGAGGCCATCCGCCTGATCGACCAGAGCCGCGCTGCCCATGTGCTGGATCGCAAGGAGGCCGACCGCAAGAAGGCCGTGCTCTTGACGGCGCGGGCTTCCGACAAGCTCGAAGCCGATCCGAAGGGCGCCCGCGACGACGCAAACGCTGCGCTGAAACTGGCGGAAACGCTTGTGCCTGCCGGCCTGATCGCCGCGAAGGCCCTGTTTCGCGAGGACAATCTGCGCAAGGGCGCCTCGATTCTCGAAAAACTCTGGAAGCATGAGCCGCATCCGGAGGTCGCGCGCCTTTATGTTCGCGCCCGCAGCGGCGATTCCGCACTCGACCGTCTGAAGCGCGCCAACAAGCTCGAGGCCATGAAGCCGAACAACGCCGTGTCGCTGGCAACTGTTGCCGAAGCCGCACTCGAAGCGCGCGAACTGTCGCTGGCGCGCAGCAAGGCCGAGGCCGCGGCGCGGCTTGCGCCGAGCGAAAGCGTGTTCCTGCTGCTTGCGGATATCGAAGAGGCCGACACCGGTGACGATGGCCGCATTCGCCACTGGATGAACCAGGCGCTGAAGAGCCCGCGCGATCCGGCCTGGACGGCGGACGGTGTGACGTCGCCGGACTGGCTGCCTGTGTCGCCGGTGAGCGGCCAACTCGATGCCTTCGAGTGGAAAGCGCCGGTCAGCCAGCTTTCCGGACCGGTCGAAGAGGGCACGCTGAGCAGCATCGATGCCGCCATCCGCGCCCTGCCGCCGGTCTCCGTCAGCCCGGTTCGTGTGGACACGACGGTCGAAGAAGCGCCGTTAAAGCCGCAGATCATTGAAGCCGTGGAGCAGAAGCCAGATCCGCAGCCTGTTGTCGCCGAGATCGTCGAACAGCCAGCGGCAAAACCTGAAACTGGCACGGAAATCGAAAGACCGCCGGAAACCATCGTGACCGACGCGGTTGGCGAGCGGAAGAAACTGGAAGCTTCGAATGCCGAACCCTTCTTCGGCCATGCGCCAGACGATCCGGGCGTCCGCAAAGACAAACCGCTCGAAAAAACGACATTCCGCCTCTTCTAGTTTGTGATCTCCCACTTTTTTGGATCGCCATGTTCGAACGATTTCGTGCTTTTCTTGAAAGCCTGACGGAAGCTTCCTCCCCAACCGTGATCGAGGCCGGCGATCCCCGTATCGCCGTCATGGCGCTCTGCATCCAGGTGATGGACGCGGACGGGGAAACTCTGGAATCGGAGCGCAGGAAGGTGCGGGGAATGATCAAGGATCATTACCAGCTCGACGACCAGACACTCGATGCGCTGATCGCCGCCGGCGAAACCGCCGAGAGCCAGGCCATCGATTTCTTCCGGTTCACATCCGATATCAAGCGCCACTTTTCCGAGGAGCAGCGGATCGATCTGATCGGCATGCTGTGGGAAATCGTCTATGCCGACGGGAAACGCAGTGAAATGGAGGACCATGTGATCTGGCGGATCGCGGATCTTCTCGGTGTCTCCGGACGGGACCGGATCATCAAACGCCAGGAGGTGGCGGCAAAGCTCGACGTCGTGGAGGACACAGGAGCACAACAGGAAACCTAAGGCGACATGCTTTTCGACCACCGCGATACAAAGAGGCCCGTCCTCATCGTTCTGCATCAGGAGCGTTCAAGCCCAGGCCGTGTCGGGCAGTTGCTGCTGGAAAAGGGCCTGAACCTCGACATCAGGCGGCCTGTGCTTGGCGATCCCCTGCCCTCCACCCTTGATGCCCACGCTGGAGCGGTGGTTTTCGGCGGGCCGATGAGCGCCAACGACAATGATGACTATGTGCGCCGGGAAATCGACTGGCTCTCGGTGCCCCTGTCCGAAAACCGCCCGTTCCTCGGAATCTGTCTCGGTGCCCAGATGCTGGTTCGCCATCTCGGCGGAACCGTCGCGCCCCATGAAGAGGGCTTGACCGAAATCGGCTGGTATCCCCTGCAGGCAACGGACAAGGGTCGAGCGCTCCTTGACTGGCCTGATATGGTCTATCAGTTCCACCGCGAAGGCTTCGACCTGCCCGATGGTGCCGAGCTCCTGGCCTCGGGCCAGTCTTATCCGAACCAGGCCTTTCGATACGGCGAGAATGCCTGGGCCATCCAGTTCCATGGCGAACTCACCCGCGCGATGATGCACCGCTGGGTCGTGCACGGCGCGCACCGGTTCGAACTGCCGGGCGCCCAGATGGGCAAGGCGCATCTTGATGGGCGCATGCAGCATGACGGCCCGCTGCGCGCCTGGATGGATAATTTCCTCTCCCTGATCTTTCAGCGAAAGGGCGCTAAAACGCCCAGCTGATCGCTTGCCGGATGGTCAAAGGACCGCCGTCGGATCGGCGGCTTCCGGCCGCTCGACCACATGGGCCGGCGCATCCAGCGAATCGATGCGGCGCAGCTGCGGAAAGCCAAGAGCCCAGACAACCGAGACGGCAAGTGTTCCGAGGCCGCCGATAACCACGGCCGGCACGGCGCCGATGACATGCGCCATGGTTCCGGCACGAAACTCGCCAAGCTCGTTGGACGCGCCGACGAAGACCATGTTGACGGCATTGACGCGGCCGCGAACCGCATCCGGCGTCCACAGCGCGATCAATGTCTCGCGGACATAGACCGAGATCATGTCGGCAGCGCCCATCAGCATCAGCGCGGCAATCGACAGCCAGGCAACCTCTGACACGCCGAAAACAATCGTCCCCACACCGAACAGGGCAACCCCCGCAAACATCAGCAGGCCCGCATTGTGGCGGATGGGATAGGTGGCAAGCAGGACGGCGACGATGATGGCACCGATACCAGGCGCAGCGCGCAGAAGGCCAAGACCGAGCGGCCCCAGCACGAGGATCTCGCTGGCAAAGACAGGCATCAGGGCCACGGCACCGCCGAGCAGCACGGCAAAAAGATCAAGCGAAATCGCCCCCAGCACGACCTTCTCCGAGCGGATGAAGCGGAAGCCGGCGAGAATGGACGACCAGCTTGTCGCTTCGCGCAAGGTCCGCTGAACCGGCTTTTCGATCATCATGACGAGGATCGCCGACAGGATGAGAAAACCGAGCGCCACCGAATAGGCGACGACGGCACTTGCCCCGTAAAGCAGGCCGCCGGCAACCGGCCCGAGAATCGCCGCCGTCTGCCAGGACGATGAATTCCAGGCGACGGCATTTGAAAGGTCCTTCGTCGGAACGAGATTGGGCGCCAGCGATTGCACGGCCGGCGCCATGAAGGCGCGCTCGATGCCAAAGACGATCAGGATCGCAAAGACCGGCCAGGGCGAGAAAGCATCGGCGATCGTCAACGCCAGAAGGGCTGCCGCGCACAGCGCGCTGATGACCATGCAGATGGCCACGATCGCCCGGCGATTGTAGCGGTCGGCGACCGAGCCGGTTACCAGGATGAGAGCCAGCGCAGGCAGGAACTGGAAGAGCCCGATCAGCCCGAGATAGAGCGTGTTCTGCGTCTGCTCGTACATCTGCCAGCCGACGGAGACGCTGACGATCTGGATCGCGAAGGAGGCGAGGAAGCGGGCGAAAAAGAAGCGGCTATAGGCGATATGGCGGAAAGCGGCAAACCGGTCTTCACCGTGAACGAGGGACATGCGGCAGTCTCTTTCTTATCAGGCCACGCGAAGCTGGTGGCCGCATTAAACATGTTTCGACCGGCACCAGAGCACGGACTTGCCGGTTTACGCGGCAATGTCTACATGTCTGTCAACAACGAATTGGAGACTGGCATGATTGCTGTCATTGGCACACTGAACTTCATTATCAACATCGCATGGTTCCTGATCATCGCATCGGCCATCTTTTCCTGGCTCTATGCCTTCAACGTGATCAACGTCAACAATCAGGCGATCAACATGATCGGGCGCTCGCTCTACCAGCTGACCGAACCGCTCTACCGGCCGATCCGCCGTATCCTGCCAAACATGGGCGGCGTGGATCTGTCGCCGCTGGTCGTTCTGGTTATCCTGTATTTCCTGCAGCTCTTCCTCAACACGACGATCGCTCCGGCGCTGCTCGGCGTGAACTGATTGCTCGAAGCCTGTCGGCTTCAACGATGACGCGGGCAGACTTCGACAAGAAGCAGAACAGAAAACACCTCCGGATCGGCCGATCCGGAGGTGTTTGTTTATCAGGCCGATGGATAGACCGGCTTACTTGACCGTCTTGGCGCGCTCGATCGCTTCGACGATCAGCTGGCGGGCGGTGTCGGCATCCTTCCAGCCGAAGATCTTCACCCACTTGCCGGGCTCCAGATCCTTGTAATGTTCGAAGAAGTGCTCGATCTGCTGCAGCGTGATTTCCGGCAGGTCGGTGTAATCCTTGACCTTGTCGTAGCGCTTGGTCAGGATGATAGCTCGGCACGGCAATGATCTTCTCGTCCTTGCCGGAATTGTCTTCCATCATCATCACGCCGATCGGGCGGACATTGATGACGCAGCCCGGCACCAGCGGGCGCGTGGATGCGATCAGCACGTCGATCGGGTCGCCGTCGTCGGACAGCGTGTGCGGCACGAAGCCGTAATTGCCGGGATAGGTCATCGGCGTGTAGAGGAAGCGGTCGACGACCAGCGTGCCGGCTTCCTTGTCCATTTCATACTTGATCGGATGGCCGCCAACGGGCACCTCGACGATGACGTTGATGTCTTCCGGTGGATTCTTTCCGATGGAAATTGCGTCAATACGCATAGGTGTCTCCCAGATCAGCGGTAAAATGCTGGAAATCCGATAAAGCGAAACATGCGGCAACGCAACATGACTTTCGTCAACTGCCCGAAATAGGTCAGTTCCCGGATAATGCCTGCTCAATCCCAGATATAACCGATCTTCTTGAGGTTCTTTTCGCCGAAATCTTCTATGCCCTCGCACAGGTCGCGTCCGCCGGCGGAGCGGAAGAAGCGGTCGGCATGGTGACTGTCCTCCAGGCACCAGACGACCAGTCCCTTGCAGCCCAGCGATCGCAACAGATTCTTGGCTTCGCCGAACAGGATCCGGCCAAGGCCAATGCCCTGATATTCCGGCCGGAAATAGATTTCGTAGATCTCGCCTTCTTGCGGCAATGCGCGGGCTCGGTTCAGGCCAAGCGTCGCATAGCCTGCGATCACACCGGCAACGTCGACAACCAGAAGCGTCGATGGCCCGCGCGTCGCCTTGCGCCACCAGCTTTCGTTGCGACGATCAACCATCTGGTTCAAGGGCTTGTGCGGAATGAGCCCGCCATAGGCCTGCAACCACGACACACGATGGACGTCCGAAATGGCGAACGCGTCTTTCGGCTCCGCCGGGCGGACATCAATTGATAGTGTTTTCATAGCGAAACTCTAGACTCATGCCGCACCTACAGGAATCCTGAGCAACCACCCGTGTCTGTCTTCCCACAGGTGATTTTCCGGGACCACTATCAAAAGTTAACGCTTTTTTAACTTTTGCGGCAAGCGTCAAAAATCCGGCACGCACAGAAAATGAAGCGGATGCCCGCGCTGGGTCGCGACAAATCGTCTTTTGAAAGAAGTTGGGTGCCCGGATGAAAAACGCGGAACCTTCTTTCAGGTCATGCGTTCATCAGCATCCGGAATGCATGCGTTCGTAGCGAGCAGCTCGGTTTTAACACTTCGACCCACTCTGCATAAGGTCCGTAACAAGCTTCATGTCAGGCCGATAATCTGGATATAGGGCGCCTCTCCCAAGCGTCAACGGCAAGACAGAGAAATGCTCGATACTGATCGACCGCACGCTCAAACGGCACAGTGGTGCCCTGTCAGGAGTAGCCTATGAAGAACCTCTCTGCAGACCGACGCATGATCAAGATTGCGATGGCGGCCCCCTACCTTGAGCGCCATGAAGAGCAGGCTTTGGCGCTCGCATGGAAGGATAATGACGATCAGGACGCACGCAACAGGATCGCCATGGCCCATATGCGCCTGGTGATCTCGATGGCGGGTAAATTCCGGAATTTCGGCCTGTCGATGAGCGATCTGATCCAGGAGGGCCATATTGGTCTGCTCGAAGCAGCAGCACGTTTCGAGCCCAGCCGCGAAGTGCGTTTCTCGACCTATGCGACCTGGTGGATCCGGGCTTCCATGCAGGATTATGTCCTGCGCAACTGGTCGATCGTCCGCGGCGGCACGAGTTCTGCCCAGAAGGCTCTGTTCTTCAATCTGCGCAGGTTGCGCGCAAAGCTCGCCCAGGGCGACCGCCAGCTGACGGCGCAGGCCATCCATGAGGAAATCGCTGTCGCGCTCGGCGTCAGCCTGTCCGATGTCCAGACCATGGATGCGCGTCTTTCCGGCAACGACGCCTCGCTGCAAGCTCCGATTTCATCGGGTGGCGATGCGGATGGTGGCGAGAAACTGGATCTGCTCGCCTGCAACGCGCCGCTGCCCGACGAACAGGTCAGCGACATGATCGATCAGGAGCGTCGCCGCCAATGGCTTGGCAACGCCCTTGAACAGTTGAACGAGCGCGAAATGAAGATCATCCGCGCCCGCCGCCTCTCCGATGAAGGCGCGACGCTCGAAGAGCTCGGCATCAATCTTGGTATTTCCAAGGAACGCGTCCGTCAGATCGAGACCCGTGCCCTGGAAAAACTGAAAATCGCGCTTGTCGCACAGGCTCCCGTTCTCGCGATGACGGCGCACTGAATAGACGTACAATTGGGATTTGTTGCAACGAGCCCGCCGATCCGGCGGGCTTCTTGCATTGGGCGACGGCAGGATCCTGCCGGATCGCCTTATTCCGAAATGATCTTGACCTTGTCGCCCGGTTTGACAGTCGACGTCACCTGCATGGCGTTGATCAGCCGGAAGAGATCAAGCTTGCGATCCGTGCCCATCATCCGCGCCGACAGCGTCGAGAGCGTGTCGCCGGGCTTGGCCACCACGATGCGCACGCGCAACGGTTTCAGGGCAGCCGTTTCCTGCGGTGTCATCTTGCGGAAGCGAGGCCCGCAGGGCATTTGCCGTCGGCTCCAGGGCCGGAGAGCCCTTGGGCACTGCGGTCAGGAAACGGTAGATCTGCGTATCGATACGCATGACGGTCACATCGAAATCCCAGCGATCGGCCGAAGCCCTCGCGATCGCCGCCTCCAGACCGTTGATCGTCGTCGGCCGGATCGTTTCCGGCTGCAGGCCGGTCACCCAGCCGCTGGCGATGTAGTCCGTCAGGCTGCGCCGCTTGGGATCGGCAACACCGTCGAAACGGATGGCAATGTCCCCCGGCCCGGTCGCAAGCACGGCTTCGGCCTTGTTGTCGATCTGGAAGCCAAGCGGCACATCGAACCGGATGCCGAGCGTGCCATGCAGGAATGTCTGGCCACGGACATAGCCCTCCTGCGGGCTGTCTCCATAAAGAAGCCCGTCGATGCCGGCGAGATAATAGTCGCGTCCGCGGTCCCCGGTTGCCCCTTCAGGCCCGAAAGCCCGGGCGTGACGGCGTGCCAGATCGACGCGCTGCGGCGCGTTCGGATGGCTGGAGAGGAAGTCCAGGCTCTGGTCGGAATCCGGATCGACGGAGGAATAACGGGCATAGGCAGCCATCGAATCCAGGAAACGGGCAGCAGCATAGGCATCGTAGCCGGCTTCGCCCAGCATGCGAACGCCGATGACATCGGCCTGGAGTTCCTGGTTGCGCGAGAAGGCTG
Organism: uncultured Alphaproteobacteria bacterium; assembly: GCA_963822365.1. GTDB lineage: Bacteria > Pseudomonadota > Alphaproteobacteria > Rhizobiales > Rhizobiaceae > Pararhizobium. Next base: position 112,036 of record CAWGHM010000011.1, on the reverse strand, counting down.
CGAGACGCAGCTTGCCGCGGGCCAGCGCCTGCTTGCCGGCAAGATCGCTCGACAGGACTTCGGAAACGACGCGGCTGGCGATGACTTCCGCCTCCTCGCGCTGCTGGCGCTCGATGCCATGATTGGCCGTCACATGCGCCATTTCGTGCGAGAGCACGGCCGCAACTTCCGAGGCATCATTGGCCAGCGCAAGCAGCCCGCGCGTCACGTAGAGATAACCGCCAGGCAAGGCAAAAGCGTTGATCGCCGGCGAATTGAGGATGGTGATGCGATAGGACTGGTTCGGATTTTCCGATACCGCGGTCAATGCGCCGGCGATGCGGGCAACCAGCCGCTCGGTGCGTGCATCCTTGTACTCTCCGCCATAGCTCGCAACGATACGCGGATGTTCCCGCGCACCGACCTGGGCCCGCGGATCGTTCTTCTGGACTTCATCGACGATCTGCGGATTTTGCGAGGGCGAGACGCTCGGCTCGTAGGACTGTTCGATGAGCGACTGGCATGCAGAAAGCAGCAGTACGGCCAGCAGTCCGCCAGCGGCCCGCAGCGAAACGCCGATGCGCTTGGCCGGGAGCACGCAATCTGTGCCTGTTTTCCTGTTCATGCCTCAGTTCGTTCCCGGTCTTTCGTGCCAGCCGTTGCGCTCGCAGCCATGCCACCCGCTGCAAATTCGGCATTCACAACAGTCCTGTACATAGTCGCCGCGAGTAATTCTGCAATGGCTTTGCTGTAACCCATTCCCGCCATCCGTGCCTAGCATGCCCCTATAGAAATAGTTGCTCCGTGGTTTCAGGGCAACGGACAGGTAAGAGCCCGGCGGTCAAGACCCGATACAGTTCGGCCGTCGCACGAACGGACGTTTAAATTGTGGCAATGCAGGGATGTTTGCAGTTCCCCACGATCAATTTCCGAGAAACGCATTGATTGCCGGATCATCCCGTCGCGCCAGAAATTCATCCGTTCGCTGATGCGCAATGATCCGGCCGCGATCCAGGAAAACCACGCTATCGGCCAGCCGTCGCAAATCGTCGGGGTGATGGGTGATGACAAGAATTGTGTTTTTCTCCTGCGCATGCAGGTCCAGCAGAAGCTCGCTCATTCCCGCACGCAGACCGGGGTCCAGCGCCGCAAACGGCTCATCGAGCAGAAGGATGGGTTTCCGGCGGACCAGGGCGCGTGCCAGGGCCACGCGCTGCCGTTCGCCACCCGATAGCTCTGGCGGCAAACGCTTGCCGAACCCTTCCAGCCCCACAAGCATCAGCGCCGCTGCTATTCTGCCATGCTCCTTCGTCCCGATGCGCAGCGCCGGGCTGATGCCGAGACCGATATTGGTGGCGACATCGAGATGGGAAAAAAGATTGTGGTCCTGGAAAATCACGGAAACCGGCCGTTCGGATGGCCCGATTCCGGCCATGTCCGCGTCGAAAATTTCAACCCGTCCTTCATCAGGCGTTTCAAAACCGGCAACGATATTGAACAGGGTCGATTTTCCCGAACCGGACGCCCCGATGACAGCAATGATCTCGCCGCGTCTGATCGTGCAATCGAACTGCAGATGCGCATTCGGATAGCGTACATGCACATCCCTAAGGCGAATCGCCGAACCTGCATTTTCAGCGTCTGCCATCTTCATCCTCATCCCCGCGCGCACGTGTTTGCGCGGCCGTTCCTAAAATGGTCAGGACAAGGCAGATCAGGCCCAGAAACAGCGCCAGCCCGGCCGCATCCGTGGAGCGATAGCTGCCCATGCGCGCGTAAAGCAACCACGGCAGGGTGACCATATCCTGCGAACCGAAAAGGGCAACGGCGCCGAGATCCCCCAGAGAAAGGGCTGCCGCAAACGATACCGCCATCAGGACCGGTTTGCGAAGGCCCGGCCAGTCGATGGCCCGCCAGCGGTTCCAGCCGCCAAGACCGAGGCTCGCGGAAAGGCGCGCGGTCCGCTCCCGGTGCGTTTCCATGGCGGGCTGAAGAACGCGGTAGACGAAGGGCAGGGCCATCAGCACATTGATCATGATCACCAGGAACGGCGCGAACACGCTGACGTCGCCGAACGGCCGCAGCAAAAGAAACCATCCGGACCCGAGAACCACCGGCGGCACCAGGAGGACGAGCGAGGTCGAGGTGGATACCCATGCGGCAAGTCCGCGGGCGGCAGGTCCCGGTCGCCGCGGCGAAAGTGCGGTCTGGCGCGCACGGATCATCACCGCGGTCCCCGCCACGCAGAGCAACGCCGAGCAGAGCGCGATGGCGAGGCTGGTGACCACACCCCGCTGCACAAGCGGGTCACGGGCAAGGCCCGCAAGATCCGCCGTCAATCCCGAGACGACGACGGAGCAGAGCGGCAGCAGCGTGAAGATCGCAGCAAGGCTGATTGCCGTGAAGTCGCCGGCCATGCCCAGCCCCCTACGACCGTCGAAACGGCGGACGATGCGGCCGGACGTCGAGCCATCGGCGGATGGCGGCGCCAGACGCCGAAGCGCGAGCAGCAGCAGGCCGGTGATGCCGATCTGCAGCAATGAAAGGGCGATGGCCCGTGGCGGATCGAAATCGAAGCGCAGCGCCTGGTAGATCGCCACCTCGATCGTGCTCGCCGCCGGCCCGCCGCCCAAGGTCAGGACCAGCGTGAAACTCGTCGCGCACAGCATGAAGATCAGACTGGCAATACCCGGCAACAGACCGCGGATGACCGGCCATTCGACAAACCGGAAAATCGACCAGGAGCCCATACCGAGATTGGCACCCACAAGCCAGTATTCGCCCGGTATGCGCTCAAGGCCCGTTAGCATCAGCCGCACCGCAAGTGGCAGGTTGAAGAAGACATGGGCCAGAAGTATCCCGGACAACCCGTATATGCTGACCGGTTGCTCGAGGCCAAGCCATGCCAGCCCGCCATTGATGGCGCCCTGCCTCCCCCAGATGCCGATCAAACCGAGCGCTGCGACCAGTGCCGGAAGCCCGAGCGGCAGCGCCATAAGCCTGATGACCCAGACGCGTCCGGGAAAGCGCGTCTGACGGGCCAAAGCCCTGGCCACGGGAATGGCGAACAGCACCGAGAGCCCGGTGGAAAGCGTGGCCTGCAGCAGCGTGAACCGCGTGACCCGCCAGATATAGGCATCAAAGGAGACGGTTCGCGCTGCCCCGGCCTGATCGAAGGTCACGAGCGCAAGGGCGGCAAGCGCAACGAAAAGCAGAATGCCGACGAGGCAGAGTGCCCCGGCGGCAAGCGTCAATCGGCGTTCGAGCCCTCCCATCCGCCGCTTAGTTCATGCTCATGGCGGCGAGCCACTCGTCGATCCAGGCCTTGCGGTTGATTGCCACCTCCTCCGACGACATCAGGAAGGTCTTTTCCGGCTGGACGAGCCTGCCGAATGCCTCCGGCAGCGGCGTGTCCATCTTGCCGACCGGCATCATCCAGTTGGTCGTCGGGATGATCGTCTGGAATTGCGATCCGATCACGAAAGCCATGAACTGTTTGGCCAATGCCGGGTCCTTGGCAGTGCTGGTCATGCCGGCGACCTCGATCTGGATATAATGGCCTTCCGAAAACGCGGCCGCCTGATAGCGATCCGTATTTTCCGCAACCATATGGTAGGCCGGCGACGTCGTGTAGGACAGCACCATCGGCGCCTCGCCCTTCGTGAACAGGCCATAGGCTTCCGACCAGCCGGGCGTGACCGTCAGAATCCGGTCCTTGAGCTTGGCCCAGGCGGCTCCCGCCTGATCGCCATAGACCGACTTCACCCAGAGCAGCAGGCCGAGACCGGGCGTCGACGTGCGCGGATCCTCGATGACGATCTTCTGTGAGCGGATCGCCTTCGACGAGTTCCTTGAGACTGGTCGGCGGCGTCTTGATCGTCTGCGTATCGTAGATCACGGCGAAGTGGCCGTAATCATAGGGTACGAAGACATCGTCGGAGAAATCACCGGGAACCTTGACGGCAGAAACATCCAGCCCATGCGGCACGAAGAGTCCGGTCGCCTTGGCTTCGGAGATCAGGTTCGTGTCGAGACCAAGGACGATATCCGCCTTGGTGCCCTCCCCTTCGAGCTTCAGACGGGTCAAAAGCTCGACGCCATCGGCGACACCGACATAATTGACCTTGCAGGCGCAGAGCTTTTCGAAGGCTTCGGCGACCTTGGGACCCGGGCCCCATTCGCTGACGAAACTTTCATAGGTATAGACAGTGAGGACTTTTTCCTGCGCGCGTGCAGGAACGGCAGTCACGAAAGCGGCGAGAACCGCAGCCATAGAGAATAGTATCTTGCGCATCAGCGCCTCCTTTAAACATCCAAAACGGGAAGAGGGCGCTGAATTGAGCCGTCTAATCCCTCCGCCGGTACAAACCGGATCAGGTTCTGCGGGTCGGCTTTCGCCTCTCAGCCTATCCTCCGAAAATTCGGATCAAGGCACCCCGTTAGAGCGAGATGAGATTTAGAGGGCATGGCAATGCTTGGCAAGGGGCCAGGAGCGATGTCCTACCCCTTGGCGGACGGAAGGCGAACGGATTTGAGAAGCACGGCCGCAACCAGCGCAACCGCCGCTATGCCGGCTGCCGTCAGGAAAAGCGGGTGGAAGGCGGCCGTATAGCTTGCGGCAACCGCCTGCTGTACCGACGCGGGCAAGGCAGAGAGCATGGCCGGTGTCAGCTTTTCGATATCCTCGACCCCGGCAATGACACCGCCCTGCTGCGCCAGGCTTGCTGCAATCGTTGCACCATAAAGCGAGATCGCGATGGATGCACCGGCCATGCGCGACAGGGTGACGGCACCGGTCGCAGCACCGACATCACCGCGCGACACCATGTTCTGCACACCCGTGACCGGCACCTGCTGGCCAAGACCGATGCCGATGCCATGGAAACCCATGACGGCAGCAATCAGGAAAATCGGCGTTCCTGGATGGATCAGCGTGAACATGAGCATGGCGATGACGGCCATGCCGGCACTGGCAATCGAGAACGGCTTGTAGCGGCCGGTAATCGAGATCAGCCTTCCGGAGGCAAGCGAACCGCAGACGATGCCGCCGGTCAGCATGATGAACAGCAGCCCCGCCGACGACGGCGAAAGGCCGGTGGTGGTCTGCAGGAACAGCGCGAAATAATTGACCATGCCGATGCCGATGGCCCCGCTTGCCAGCGAAATCACGAGGAACAGGCTGAAAGAAGGGTTGGCAAACAGCGACAATGGCACGATCGGCTCCGGCGCCCGGCGCTCGACCAGCACCCAGGCAATAGTGCAGATGAGGCCCAGTGCGATAACGCAGAGGCCAGCTGGCGACAGAAGCGAGCCGAACAGTTCCGGACCATCGGCAAGCAGCACGACACTGGTCACCGCCCCCGCCAGAAGCAGGGCGCCGGCATAGTCGATCTTCGGCTGCCGGGTCGGGCGCCGATAGGGCAGGAAGATGAACAGGCCGGCAAGGACAATGGCACCGACCGGGATATTGATCAGGAAGATCGAACGCCAGCCGAACAGATCGCTCATCGTGCCGCCCAGCACCGGGCCGATGGCGCCCGAAGCCATCAGCATCAGGCTGGAATAGCTCTGGTAACGCGCCCGTTCCCGCGGTTCGAACAGATCGGCATTGATCGAGAAGATCGAGACCATGATGCCGCCGCCACCAAGCCCCTGGAAGACGCGGGCAGCGATCAGCGTGTTCATCGACACGGCCAGGCCACAGGCGACCGAGCCGAGCGTGAAGATCGTGACGGCAGCGATCATCACATATTTGCGGCCGAAGAGATCACCAAGCTTGCCATAGAGCGGCATCACCGCGCAGGTGGCGAGCAGGTAGGAGGATCCGATCCAGCCGAAACGCTCCATCTGGCCAAACTCGCCGACAATCGTCGGCAGCGCAGTGGAGACGATCTGATTGTCGAGCGTGGCCATGAACAGCGCGGCCATCAGAAATCCGAAAAGTGTCAGTCGTAGCGCCTTGCTCGAAACGAGCGGCGCAGGGGTGGCTTGCATGTCCATGGGGATAATCCGTTTGCGTTTCGTCGATTTATGTGCTGTTAGCATATATTTGTCAACAGCATATTTGTGCGAAAAGCATATTGCATCTTTCTGAATGGTCGTGGCTTTGCTAGTGTGGCACGATGGAACACGCAGCCTTGAAAACCCGAAACCGCTGAAGAGACTGATGAAGCCGAGGCGAATCGTGCCGCGATCGGCCGCTCGATGGGGCGCTGGCGCCTGTTGATCGGCCGGCGCGTCCTGGCCCGCCTTGCCATCAAGAATGTAGCGCCCGACCTCGAAATCACCCATCTCGATGTGCTTGATGCCGTATTCCGTGGCGAACCTTCGGGTGAAGTCACCGTCGGCACGATCGCCGAACTGATGATGATCGACCCCTCTCGCGCCAGCCGCATCGTCGCCGAAATGGTGGCGCGCGGCGCACTCCGCCGCGAAGCCTCCCAGACGGATGCGCGCCGCATCATCGTCGTCATGACCGATCTTGGACGACAGCTGATGCTCGAGGTGAAGGCGGTCAAGCGCGGAGTCATCGAAAGCATCCTTGCTGATTGGCCGGAAGAGGACGTTGCCGCCTTTTCCGGTCTTTTCGACCGCTTCGTCACGGGCTTTGAGAAGGTCTATCTGGCCCGCGAGAAAGAAGCGCCGCAAACGCCGCCCGCAAAGCCCGAAGCCTGATCCCGCTCAGTCAGGGCAAAAACGCCAAATCGGCCGGAACCTCTTCCCCTCATCCCCCTGTTTAAGCTATGGCCTTGCGCCATGAACGAACGGGACGCCAAGACACATCCGGCTTTCGCAATCCTGATGGGCGGCGAGCTGACGCCGACCGAACGGCTACGACGCCACATCGACGGAATGCGCGTGATCGCCGCCGACGGCGGCATGCGGCATGCGAAATCGCTCGGCGTGACCCCGGAACGCTGGATGGGCGATTTCGATTCCACCCCGCAGGCGCTGATCGAGCAATGGCCCGACATCGAGCGGGAACCCTATCCGCCGGCCAAGAACGAGACCGACGGCGAGATCGCCGTCAGCACCGCACTTGAGCTCGGCGCGAAAACGCTGCTTCTGGCCGGCGCGCTTGGCGGCGAGCGCAGCGACCATGCCTTCATGCACCTGCTGCATGCGGCAAAGCTTGCCGAAGACGGCATCGACGTGCTTCTGACCTCCGGCGAGGAGGAGGCCTATCCGCTTTTGCCCGGCAGCCGCGCTATAGACCTGCCGAAGGGCAGTCTCTTCTCGATCCTCGGGCTCGACACGCTGACGGGCCTGACGATTGCCAATGCCCGCTATCCGCTGTCGGATTTCCATTTGCCGTTCGGCTCCTCGCGCACGATCTCCAATATCGCCGAAGGCACCGTCCGCTTTTCCCTTTCCTCAGGCCGCGCGATCATTCTTGCCCGGCCCTATGACCTTTCGGGAGCCTGAACTTGGCGCCACCCATTCTGAAACTCGATGACATCTTCCTGTCCTTTGGCGGCACGCCGCTTTTGGCCGGGGCAAACCTGCAGGTGGAGCCCGGCGACCGCGATCTGCCTGGTCGGCCGCAACGGCTCTGGCAAATCGACCCTGATGAAGATGGCCGCCGGCCTCGTCGAGCCGCAGACCGGCGAAGTCTTCCGCCATCCGTCGACGACGATCCGCTATCTGCATCAGGCGCCGGATTTCGAGGGCTATGACACCGTGCTTGCCTATGCGGAAGCCGGGCTTGGGCCCAGCGACGATCCCTACCGCGTCACCTATCTGCTCGAACATCTGGGCCTGACCGGTGAAGAGGATCCGACGCAACTGTCCGGCGGCGAAGCCCGCCGTGCAGCGCTCGCCCGCGTCATGGCACCGGAGCCGGATATCCTGCTGCTCGACGAACCGACCAACCATCTCGACCTGCCGACCATCGAATGGCTCGAAGGCGAGCTGCATCAAGAGCCGCTCGGCGCTCGTGGTCATCTCGCACGACCGTCGCTTCCTCGAAAAGGTTTCCAACGCCACCGTCTGGCTGGATCGCGGCCAGTCGCGCCGTCTCAACCAGGGTTTCGGCCATCTTCGAAGCCTGGCGCGACAAGGTGCTGGAAGAGGAAGAGATCGAGCAGCACAAGCTCGGCAAGGAAATCGAGCGCGAGGAACACTGGCTGCGCTATGGCGTCACCGCCGGCGCAAGCGCAACATGCGCCGGCTGGGCGCGCTGCAGGACCTGCGCGCCAAACATCGCGGCCATAGCGGCCCGCAGGGTTCGGTGCAGGCGACCGTTTCCGACGCGCGTGATTCCGGCAAGCTGGTCATCGAGGCCGAAAAGATCACCAAGACCTATGGCGACCGCACCATCGTCGCCCCGTTTTCGATTCGCGTGCATCGCGGCGACTGCATCGGTCTTGTCGGCCCGAACGGCGCCGGCAAGACAACGCTCTTGAAAATGCTGACCGGGCAGATCGAGCCGGACGAGGGCACGGTCAAGCTCGGCACCAATCTCGAGATCGCCACGCTCGACCAGCGCCGCGAGGACCTCAACCTCGAGGATACGCTGGCCCACTACCTGACCGACGGCCGCGGCGAAAACCTTCTGGTCAACGGCGAGCAGCGCCATGTCACCGGCTACATGAAGGAGTTCCTGTTCCAGCCCGAGCAGGCGAGAACCCCGATCAAGAACCTGTCCGGCGGCGAGCGCGCCCGACTGATGCTGGCCCGCATCCTGTCGCGCCCGACCAACCTTCTGATCCTCGACGAACCGACCAACGACCTCGATATCGAGACGCTGGATCTGCTTCAGGAAATCGTTGCCGGCTTCACCGGCACCGTCATCCTCGTCAGCCACGACCGTGACTTCCTCGACCGGACCGTCACCTCGACCATAGCACCTGCCAACCCGGACGCACCCGACGGTCGCTGGATCGAATATGCCGGCGGCTATTCCGACATGATGGCGCAGCGCAAGGGCATGGCCGACGAAAAGAAGCGGGCCGACAAGGCGGAGAAAGCCAGATCCGCGGACGCCGGCGGTTCATCCGCCGCGCCGAAAGCTGCCAAGGGCAAACTCTCCTTCAAGCAGAAGTTCGCGCTCGAAAACCTGCCGAAGGAAATGCAGAAGGCCGAAGCCGAGATCGCCAAACGCGAAAAGGAAATGGCCGACCCAAACCTCTTCGCGAAGAACCCCACCCGCTTCTCGGCGCTCGCCACCGAAATGGAAAAACTGCGCGCGTCTATCGCAAAGATGGAAGAGGAATGGCTGGAACTGGAAATGCTGCGCGAGGAAATCGAGGGATAAATGACCGGCAGGGAAACCTGCCGGCTTCATCTCCGTCAGCAATACGATCAGATTGGTTTGAACAGGGAGGAGAATACGGAGCGAACCGCTTCCGCGCGTCTGCGCCTGAAAGGCACATCCAATGCACCAAGGCAATCTTTTGGATCGAAAGAGAAAATGGAGCGGGTGAAGCGATTCGAACGCTCGACCCCAACCTTGGCAAGGTTGTGCTCTACCCCTGAGCTACACCCGCTCATCAACCCCGGTCCGGGGGTAGTCGGTGGACCGTGGCGTCCCCGCTAACTTGCGGCGACGGGCGCTATATGGCCCAGCCATTTTCCAAATGCAACAGAGAAATGACGTGGGATCGAAGAAATTTTGCGATGAATGTCGCAAGCCCCTGAAAACAAGGCGTTTTGCCACGCGCAGCATTGCAAATATTGCGCTTGTCTGCCCTTCGCCGTAAGGGAAAAGCACATTTCGAAGGATAGGGAATCGCCATGACAGACATGCCAGACGCCGGACTGCCGCCGAAGACGCAGGAGGATCTGTTCCAGTTTCTCGATAGTCTTGGCATTGCGCACACGACCAAGCGCCATGAGCCGGTTTTCACCGTTGCCGAATCGGTTGCCCTCCGCGACGAAATCCCCGGCGGCCACACCAAGAACCTCTTCGTGAAGGACAAGAAGGACAATTACTTCCTCCTGACCGTCGAGGAACATGCGACCGTGGACCTCAAGACCGTGCACACGATCATCGGCGCGGCAAGCAAGGTCTCCTTCGGGCGTCCGGAAAAGCTGATGGAATATCTGGGCGTCATTCCAGGTGCGGTCACGGCCTTCGGGGTGTTCAACGATACCGGCCGGAACGTGAAGATCATCATCGATGCAGATCTGATGGCGGACGAGATCATCAACTGCCATCCGCTGACCAATGATGCGACCACGTCGATCGCCTCGAAGGATCTGCTGCGCTTTATCGAGGCGACCGGACATGAACCGCTTGTCTTGAAAGTGACGGCCTGACATACGATCTTGGGGGTAAAGCCGGTTACGATGGCCCGGCACAGGCAGCAAAGACAGGCCAGCAAAGACAGGATGCGGACGCGATTGTCCGCGAGGAGAGACGATGAGCGGCAGCGACAATCCCTATGCAGGCTCCTATGGCAGCCAGATGACGGCGACGGCGAGCTACGGCGCCACCCCGGCACAGGCAACCGCCAAGGCACCGGCAGCAGACCTGATCAAGGACACGACAACCGCGACCTTCGCGCGCGACGTGATCGATGCCTCTCGCGAACAACCCATTCTGGTCGATTTCTGGGCCCCCTGGTGCGGCCCGTGCAAACAGCTGACACCGGTGATCGAAAAGGTCGTCACCGAGGCTGGCGGCCGCGTCAAGCTCGTGAAGATGAACATTGACGAGCATCCGTCGATTGCCGGCCAGCTCGGCATCCAGTCGATCCCGGCCGTCGTCGCCTTTTCCGGCGGACGCCCGATCGATGGCTTCATGGGGGCTGTCCCGGAAAGCCAGATCCGCCAGTTCATCGAGAAGATCGCAGGCCCTGTCGTCGATGACCAGCAGGCCCAGATCGAAGCCGCCCTTGTGGACGCCAAGGCGCTCCTTGCTTCAGGCGATCTCGAAAACGCCGCCGGCCTCTATGGCGCCGTGCTGCAGGCCGATCCGGAGAATGCTGGCGCGATCGCCGGCCTTGCAGAGTGCATGATCGCCGCTGGGGACATCGAGCAGGCCCGTGAAATTCTGAGCGACCTTCCCGAGGAAACTGCCAAGGACGCAGCCATCGCTGCCGTCCTGAAGAAACTCGGCCAGATCGAGGAAGCCCGCAAGCTCGGCGACCCCGTTGCGCTCGAGCAGCAGCTGGCCATCGACCCGGATGATCACGAGGCGCGCATCAAGCTTGCGAAGATCCGCAATGTCGAGGGCGACCGTCAAGCGGCTGCCGATCACCTGCTGCTGGTGATGAAGCGCGACCGGACGTTCCAGGATGATGGCGCGCGGCGCGAATTGCTGCAATTCTTTGACGTCTGGGGCCCAATGGATCCGGCGACGCTCGCCGCCCGGCGCAAGCTCTCTTCCATTCTCTTCTCCTGAGCGGGTCCTTCTCCTCGGTGGGCTAACCGCTCTCTTGAGATTTTGGGATAAAGCACCATCTCTGTTGAAGGCGGTGGCAGACAAGCCAGATGCCGGCATGCCTTGAAACAAGGGGAAAGTATCCAACATGCAAGTGGGCAATGCGCGTTACCTCAAGCCCCAGGACCTGCCGGAGATCCTGCCGGTCATGCCGCTGACCGGCGTCCTGCTGCTGCCGGGTGCGCAACTGCCGCTGAATATCTTCGAACCGCGCTATCTCGCCATGTTCGACGACGCGCTGGCCGGCAACCGCCTGATCGGCATGGTTCAACCCTCCTTCAGCGAAGGCCATGTGGAGAGCCCGCAGGGCTCGCTCGTAGCCCTTTGCCAGGTTGGCTGCGTCGGGCGTATCACATCATTCACGGAGATGGAGGATGGACGCTACATCGTCTCGCTGACAGGGATCTGCCGTTTCCGTCTGTTCGACGAGACGCACATGACCAAAGGCTATCGCTCCTTCCGGATTGCGCCTTTCGCAATGGACCTGACGACGCCGGACGAAGAGGCGCAGGTTGACCGGGAAGCGCTCCTGGCGGCCTTCAAGGCCTATCTCGATGCCAACAAGCTGGAAGCCGACTGGGAAAGCGTTGGCCGTGCCAGCAACACGACGCTGGTCAATTCCATGGCGATGATGTCTCCCTATGGGCCTGCCGAAAAACAGGCGCTGCTGGAAGCGCCCGATCTGAAGACACGGGCCGAAACCCTGATCGCCATCACCGAAATCGTGCTGGCCCGCAGCTTCGGCGATTTCGAAACCCGGCTGCAATAGGGCCCCGCCAATGGAAGCCAAGACCAGCAAGGTCGATCCGAAACTGCTCGAACTTCTGGTCTGCCCGCTGACCAAGGGCCGCCTCAGCTACCATGCCGCGGAAAATGAACTTGTCTCGGAAAAGGCGCGCCTCGCCTACCCGATCCGCGACGGCATCCCGATCATGCTGATCTCCGAGGCGCGCAAGATCGAAGACTGACGATAGCGTGATGCGCGTGGCCACCGGGTTCACTATCGCTCAAGGATTTTCCGCTACAGTTTGACGTCTCGCAGCCCGGGAGAAGTCATGATCGTCTGGCACATCATTGTCGCCGTTGTTACGCTGATCGTACTCGGCACGGCCTCGCATGTGTTCCGCGCGTCCTTCAATTTCTTCCCGGACCGGTTCAATGCGGCACCCGGACGGTTTTGGGCCAACCATACCATCGACGATATGTTGAGCACCAATTACGGCTTCTGGGACATGGTGGCCGGCACCGAATATGACAGCGACGGGTTCTACGAGTTCTTCAGTATGAAGAACCTGCGCATTTCCTGCACCTGGACGGTTGCTTGCGGGATGGCGGTCCTTCTGTCCATCCCGAACGGCTGGGCGTGGTTTTCAGGCGTCGTCGACGCGGCACCCGGATGGGTCTGGGCGCTTTTTCTCGATCGACTGAACAATATGACCTTCTTCTGAAGTCAGATCGCCTGACCCGAGAGCATGCGCGGCTCGGTCTGGCCGGCAAGGCCGGATGCCTGGCGGATGAAGAAGGTTTTCAGCGACGGCAACCGATCGACAATGCCCAGCCCGAAATCGCGCATCACCCGCAGCGGCGTGATATCGTTGGAAAACAGCCGATTGAGCACATCGGTCGTGACCCCCATGCGGAACGTGTCGAACCGGCGCCAGCTCTGGTAGCGCTCCAGAACGGCCAGCGATCCGATGTCGAGGCCGAGCCTGTCCGCTTCGACGATGGTTTCGGCAAGGGCCGCAGCATCCTTGAAGCCGAGATTGAGCCCCTGGCCGGAAATCGGATGAATGCCATGGGCCGCATCGCCGGCCAGCGCAAAGCGCGGTGCCACGAAATCGCGTGCCAGCGTCAGCCCGAGCGGGAAGGCCCGGCGTCCGCCGACCACCTTGAGCGCACCGAGCTTGTGCCCGAAACGGCGTTCCAGTTCGTCCTCGAACACCAGATCGTCGGCCGCCACCAGACGATCGGCGTCGGCCGTGCGCTCGGTCCAGACCAGCGAGGAGCGGTTGTTCTTCAGCGGCAGGGTGGCAAACGGGCCGGCAGGCAGGAAATGTTCCTCGGCCGTTCCGTCATGCGGACGCTCGTGCTCCACCGTCGTCACGATGCCCGACTGGCCATAATCGAATTCGACGGTCTTGATCCCGGCGGCATCCCGCAGCTTCGAACGCACGCCATCGCAGGCGATCAGCAGGCGGGCCTGCAAGGCTTCGCCGCCTGAAAGCGGATGTCGACGGCATGATCGCCGCTCTTGAAGCCCTCAGCCGCCGTCGATTGCCGTATGCCGACGCCCAAGGCAGCCGCGGCCTTTCGCAGCGCACCCACCAGCGCGACATTCGGTACCATATGCGCAAAGGGCCGGCCATCGACCACTTCATCCTCGAAGGTCAGGAACACCGGCCGCACCGGATCGGACGTCTTCGAATCGGTGACGATCATGCGCTTGATCGGCTCGGCATCCGGCTCGATCTCGCTCCAGACACCAAGCACGTCCAACATCTGCGAGGCTGCGGCGATGATCGCGGAGGCCCGCCCGTCCTTTTGCCAGACACCGTCAGGCGCGCCGTCTATGACCAGCACGTCCAGATGCGGTGCGGCCTTCTTGAGCGACACGGCAAGCGAAAGGCCGACATAACCGCCGCCTGCAATCAGCACATCGATCATCTGGCTTCTCCTGTCACCCTTGAGCATTTCCTGTCCTCTATATAGATCATCAGGGCTCATGTTCCTACCATCGGAGACTGCCGAAAATGTCGCGCCCCACTGATGCCACCTCGCCGACGCCTGCGCCCATGGATGTCCTGCTGGAGACACTCAACCTCGAAAAGCTCGAGGAAGACCTGTTTCGCGGGCGCAGCCCCCAGGTCGGCTGGCAGCGCGTCTTCGGCGGCCAGGTGATCGGCCAGGCGCTGGTTGCCGCACAGCGCACCGTCGGCGAAGGTCGCTACGTGCATTCGCTGCACGCCTATTTCATGCGACCGGGCGATCCCACCGTGCCCATCATCTACAGCGTCGACCGCATTCGCGACGGCGCAAGCTTTGCCACGCGCCGGGTCGTTGCGATCCAGCATGGCAAGGCGATCTTTTCGCTTTCGGCGTCGTTCCAGTTCGACGAGGACGGTTTCGAGCATCAGATCGCCATGCCGCAGGTGACTCCGCCGGAAAATCTTCTGGGCGAACAGGAAATCAAGGAGAAGTTCCTGGTCAATGCCCCGGAATCCATTCGCCGCTATTGGGAGCGGCCGCGGCCGATCGAGATCCGCCCGGTTTCGCTGAAGCACTATTTCTCCCGCGACAAGCTGGAGCCGGCGCAGGATGTCTGGGTCAAGGCTGTCGGCAATGTGCCCGACGAGCGTCATATCCAGGCGGCGGTGCTGGCCTATATCTCCGACATGACCCTGCTGGACACCTCGCTCTACGCCCATGGCACCTCGGTCTTCGACCGGAACCTGCAGGTGGCGAGCCTCGACCACGCCATGTGGTTCCACCGCCCCTGCCGCATGGACGACTGGCTGCTCTACACGCAGGACAGTCCGAGCGCATTTGGTGCCCGCGGCATGACCCGCGGCAGCCTTTTTGACCGCTCCGGAGTGCTGATTGCCTCCGTCGCACAGGAAGGTCTGATTCGGAAAAAGGCATCTGAATAAATAATGTGCAAATTTTTTAATTTGCCTATTTTTTAGCCTGCAATATTGACGATTTTTTAACATTCCCGCGGCGAAAGACGTGGGAATATGACTTTTCCGTGTCTTTTCATAAGCTTACTTCGTCCATCCCGAACTGGCACGCGCCTTGAATAGGATAGCGCGTCGCCGGGGGAAATGTGCCAGGCGGCGAGGAGACGGCCGCCGAGCCGCACATGAACACGAAGGATGGGAAACCAGATGAAAATTGTGATGGCCATTATCAAGCCGTTCAAGCTCGATGAGGTTCGCGAAGCCCTCACCGCTGTTGGCATCCAAGGCCTGACGGTGACCGAAGTCAAAGGCTACGGGCGTCAGAAGGGGCACACGGAAATCTATCGCGGCACCGAATACGCTGTGAGCTTCCTGCCGAAGCTCAAGATCGAAATCGCCGTTCCCGGCGAAATCGTCGACAAGGCCGTCGAGGCCATCGCCACCTCCGCCAAGACCGGCCAGATCGGCGACGGCAAGATCTTCGTCTATTCGATTGACCATGCCGTGCGCATTCGTACCGGCGAAACCGATTCAGAAGCGCTGTAAGTCACGGCCGTTCAGGGAGCTATTTTCTATGTCCTCAACTAAACTTTCCACCTCTCTCGGACGCCTGGGCGCTGCCGCTGCAGCTTTCCTCGCCCCGGCTATTGCGTTCGCGCAGGAAGCGGCCCCCGCTGCTGCCGAAGCCGTCGCCGCAGCACCGGCCATGACCGTCGACAAGGGCGACACCACCTGGATGATGCTGTCCACCATCCTCGTTCTGCTCATGACCGTTCCGGGCCTCGCGCTGTTCTACGGTGGTCTCGTGCGCACCAAGAACATGCTGTCGGTTCTCATGCAGGTCATGATGATCGCCGCCGTCGGCATGATCGTCTGGGTCGTCTACGGCTACTCGCTCGCCTTTACCGATGGCGGCTCGCTGAACAGCTTCGTCGGCGGTTTCTCCAAGGTCTTCCTGTCGGGCGTCGACGTGACCACCATGGCAGAAAGCTTCTCGAAGGGCGTCGCCATTCCGGAACTGGTCTTCGTCATCTTCCAGATGACCTTTGCCGCCATCACCCCCGGCCTGATCATCGGCGCCTTCGCCGAACGCATCAAGTTCTCGGCCGTGATCCTGTTCACCATCCTGTGGCTCACCTTCATCTACTTCCCGCTGGCCCACATGGTCTGGTTCTGGGGCGGCCCGAGCGCCTATGACGGCCCGACTGGCCTGATCTTCGGCTTCGGCGCGATCGACTTCGCCGGCGGCACCGTCGTTCACATCAATGCCGGCATCGCCGGTCTGGTGGGCGCGATCATGGTTGGCAAGCGCACCGGCTTCGGCAAGGACATGATGGCTCCGCACTCCATGACCATGACGATGATCGGCGCTTCGCTGCTCTGGGTCGGCTGGTTCGGCTTCAACGCCGGCTCCAACCTCGAAGCCAACGCCTACGCCGTTCTCGCCATGATCAACACGCTTCGTTGCAACCGCTGCAGCGATCATCTCCTGGTCGATCCTTGAGAGCTTCACCCGTGGCAAGGCCTCCATGCTCGGTGCCGCTTCGGGCGCCGTTGCCGGCCTCGTCGTCATCACCCCTGCTGCCGGCTTTGTCGGCCCGATGGGCGCGATCGTGATGGGTCTCCTCGTATCGCCGATCTGCTACTTCTTCGTCTCGACGGTGAAGAACAAGTTCGGCTATGACGACACGGCGGACGTCTTCGGCGTCCATTGCATCGGCGGCATCATCGGCGCTCTGCTCACCGGTGTCTTCGTCAACCCGGCTCTCGGTGGCGCAGGCATCGTCGATTACTCGACTGCCGACTTCGCAGCAGGCTATGCAGGCACCGCGACACAGGTATGGGCACAGGCAAAGGGCGTCATCGTCACCCTGCTCTGGTCGGGTATCGGCTCGGCGATCCTCTACAAGATCGTTGACGTCATCGTCGGCCTGCGCGTCCCGGTCGAAGCCGAACGCGAAGGTCTCGACCTGTCCTCGCACGGCGAAGCCGCTTACCACTCCTAAGATCCATGCCGGCGGCCTCGGTCGCCGGCATCCAAAGTCCCGTCGCAGCATTTATGCTGTGTTTTGGCCCGGACCTCTGGTTCGGGCCTCTTTCGTTTGGGCCTTGCCAAGGCCCGGACAGGCGATTGGTTAAATTTAGTGATGGTGCTCGCGCCGATCCGCCGCCATGGTTAATGTCGCATTAACCCCATTGCGTTTAGTTTGCTGGCATGGGCGCTCCGTGCGCCTCTTCAGCGATGACGATAATCAGCGGGCAGCGTATCATGAGCAGAAGCAATCAGGCGGCATATGACAGTCGGCCCAACCGGTTCGTGCTATCGACCTTTGTCTGGCGCCAGATCGCGGCGCTGACGGGTTTTGCCATTTTCATTGCACTTGGATTTGCGGTTGCGGCCCTCTCCACCTGGAATGTCGCCGATCCGAGCTTCTCCTTTGCAACGGCCAACGAGCCAAGAAACATCCTGGGCTATACCGGCGCCGCCTTCGCCGATATCTTCATGCAGTTCTTTGGCATTGCCAGCGTCGTGGCCCTTTTGCCCGTGGTTGCCTGGGCGCTGGTGCTGATCACCGGCAAGCCCTTCGACCGCATCCTGAAGCGTGCAGCCGCCTGGTTCGGTGGCGCTGTCCTGGCGTCCGCAGCGCTCAGCTGCGTGCCGGGACCGGTGACCTGGCCGCTGCCGAACGGCCTCGGCGGCGTCTTCGGCGACATGATCCTGCGCTTTCCTGCGCTCTTTACCGGCACCTATCCCACCGGCACCTTCGCAACCGTGCTGGGCGTCATCTTCGCAGTGCCCGCGGCCTGGATGCTGATCTACAGTTCAGGCCTTATCGGTGTCGGAGAGCCTGATGACGCGGCAATCGACGAACCCGCCGTCCAGAGCAAGGCGCGCACGGTCAGCGACGAGGCGGAGGAAGACGACAGCGAGGGCGCGATCATGCTGGCGATCGGCGCGCTCACCCATATGCGCTTCACCGCCGAAGCCCGCATCCGACGCCTGTTCGGCCTCACGGGTCGCCGCAAGAGCGCGCCCCGCCATTTCGATGAGCCCTATGATTTCAACGGGGACGAGTTTGGCACGCTGAACGAACCGACACGCGCAAAATCAGCCGCGCCCATGACCCGCGTCGAGCCGTCCCTTGATCGCAGCGAGCGCCGCATCGTTTCCGCACCGCCGATGTCGGTCGATGAAGATGACGACGATGATGCCGCCTTCGATATCGACGCACGCCGTCCGGTTGGCATCCTCCCGGATGAAGACGATGACGAGGATGATCCGGCTGCCGACTGGGCCCCCGTGCCCGCGCCGCGCAAGGCGACACCGGTGACGTCGGGCAATACCCGCGTCGTTCCGCCCGCACCGCGGCCGAAGACGGGCCAGCGCATCGAGCGCGAAGCCCAGGCCTCGCTGGTCGCCGATGATGATAGCTTCATCCTGCCGCCCCTGCATTTCCTGGCCGAGCCGAAGAACGTTGCCCGTGATGCCACCCTTTCGGCGGACGCCCTGGAGCAGAACGCCCGCATGCTCGAAGGCGTGCTTGAGGATTTCGGCGTCAAGGGCGAGATCATCCATGTCCGGCCCGGCCCCGTCGTGACCCTGTACGAACTGGAGCCGGCGCCCGGCATCAAGTCCTCGCGCGTCATCGGCCTTGCCGACGATATCGCCCGCTCGATGAGCGCGATCGCCGCCCGCGTCGCCGTCGTTCCGGGCCGCAATGCCATCGGCATCGAACTGCCGAACGACCGGCGCGAAACCGTGTACCTGCGCGAACTCATCGGCTCGCGCGATTTCGAAACCAGCAAGACCAAGCTCGCCATGGCGCTCGGCAAGACCATCGGCGGCGAGCCTGTCATCGTCGATCATCGCGAAGATGCCGCATCTCCTGGTCGCCGGCACCACCGGCTCGGGCAAATCCGTCGCCATCAACACCATGATCCTGTCGATCCTCTACCGGCTGACGCCGGAACAGTGCCGCTTGATCATGATCGACCCGAAGATGCTCGAACTCTCCGTCTATGACGGCATCCCGCATCTGCTGTCGCCCGTCGTCACCGATCCGAAGAAGGCCGTCGTCGCCCTGAAATGGACCGTGCGCGAGATGGAAGAGCGCTACAAGAAAATGTCGAAGATCGGCGTGCGCAACATCGACGGCTTCAACAGCCGCGTCGAGCAGGCCATGGCCAAGGGCGAGCAGATCAGCCGCACCGTACAGACCGGCTTCGACCGCCAGACCGGCGAGGCCGTCTACGAGACCGAGGAATTCGACCTGCAGCCGATGCCCTATATCGTCGTCATCATCGACGAGATGGCCGACCTGATGATGGTCGCCGGCAAGGATATCGAAGGCGCCGTCCAGCGCCTGGCGCAGATGGCGCGTGCCGCCGGCATCCACGTCATCATGGCGACGCAGCGACCATCGGTCGACGTCATCACCGGCACGATCAAGGCCAACTTCCCGACCCGTATCTCCTTCCAGGTGACGTCGAAGATCGACAGCCGCACCATCCTGGGCGAACAGGGTGCCGAACAGCTGCTCGGCATGGGCGACATGCTCTATATGGCCGGCGGCGGACGCATCCAGCGCGTCCACGGCCCGTTCGTTTCCGACACCGAAGTCGAGGAAGTCGTCGCTTACCTGAAAACCCAGGGCTCGCCGCAATATCTCGAGGCGATCACCGAGGACGACGATGAGGAAAACGAAGGCGGCGGCCCGGCCGGCACGTCCAACCTTGCTGATTCGGACGACCCTTATGATCAGGCGGTTGCCATCGTGCTGCGTGACGGCAAGGCGTCCACATCCTACATCCAGCGCCGCCTCGGCATTGGCTATAACAGGGCCGCCTCGCTGATCGAGCGCATGGAACAGGAAGGCGTCATCAGCCCGGCCAACCATGCCGGAAAACGCGAAATCCTCGTGCCGACGGAAGACTAGACAAGCGGATGCCAGGGGGCGTTCGCTTCGCTTTTGGAGCAAATGCAGGTGACGCCGGGCACAAGGCCTTGAAGGTGCCGCACTTGCGCTCCACATCACACTGAGCTTGAAGGAGACTGCGATGACCGACAACCAGACACGCAAGCCGCATGCTAGGAACGGCTTTTCGGCCATGTCCCGACGCTCGTTCGTCTGTGGCCTGAGCCTCGTCGCGGCGCTCGCAATGACAGGCCTGCCTCTCGACCGGGCCGAGGCGCAGGCAACAGGCGCTGCCCAGAAGATCGCCGACCATTTTGCGTCCGTGAAAACGATGAGCGGCGAGTTCGTGCAGTTCGGTCCGCGCGGCGAGCAGACCGGCGGCAAGTTCTACATCAGCCGTCCCGGCAAGATCCGCTTCAACTATGAGGCGCCCTCGCCCATGCGGGTGATTGCCGACGGCAAGTCTGTGGTGATCGGCAATCAGAAGCTGAAGACCTGGGATATCTATCCGCTGTCGAAGACGCCGCTGAACCTTCTGCTGTCCAACAAGATCGACCTCTCCGGCAAGATGGTCCGCGACGTCAAGGAAGAGGCCGACCTGATCACCATCGTTCTCGGCGACAAGAGCATCTTTGGCGATTCCACCATCACCATGATGTTCGACCCGAAGACCTACGACCTGCGCCAGTGGACCATCACCGATGCGCAGAAGAAGGATACGTCGGTGATGATCTTCAACGTCAAGAACGGCCTCGAGCTCGACGACAAGGTCTTCCAGATCCCTTACGACCAGGTTCACAACAGAGGCGGTTGATCGCCGCTTTCGCTCTTTCGAAACTGTTGGGGAAATCAGATGCTGATTGCACTCGCCGGGCTGCCCGGCGTCGGCAAATCGACCATTGCCCGTCTTCTGGCGCAAAAGCTCGGCGCGACACATCTGCGCATCGACACGATCGAACAGACGTTGCGCGCCTCCGGAATGCTCAAGGCCGATGTAGGACCGGCAGGCTACATGATCGGCTATGCGATGGCTGCGGAAAACCTCCGCAACGGCCAGACGGTGATTGCCGATTCCGTCAACCCGCTGCAAATCACCAGAAATGCCTGGCGGCAGGTGGCAGAGCGCGCCGTCTGCGCCATGGTCGAGATCGAGATCACCTGCTCGGACAGGCACGAACATCGCCACCGGATCGACACTCGCCATAATGATATCGCAGGTCTCGTGCAGCCGACATGGCAACAGGTGATCGGCCGGGACTTTCATCCCTGGGACAGACCGCCGATCAGTATCGACACCGCGGGAAGAGCCGCCGAAGAGTGTGTTGCAGACATTATTGCACGACTTCGCGGTTGATATCCGCCCGTCTCTTTCAGCATGGCCGCAGCCGGAAAAACTGCTAAACAGCCTTGCCGCATCCAACACTGCAGGCGGGCGAAACGGTTTTCAAAAGGCTTCTCGAACATGGCATTGTCGATCGCAACCTGGAACATCAACTCGGTGCGACTGCGCATGCCGCTGGTCGAGCATTTCCTCAAAACCTGGTCGCCCGACATTCTCTGCCTGCAGGAAACCAAGGTGGCAAACGACCTCTTCCCATTTGATCCGCTGCGGGCACTCGGTTACGAGCACATCGCCATCCATGGCCAGAAGGGCTATCACGGCGTCGCCACGGTCTCGCGCCTGCCCCTGCATGAGCTGACCGACCGCCGCGATTATTGCGGCGTCGGCGATTCGCGACATCTATCGGTGATGTTCGAAAAGAATGGCAAGACCAGTGCGCCTGCACAATTTCTACGTACCCGCCGGCGGCGACGAGCCGGACCGCACGATCAATCCGAAATTCGGCCACAAGCTGGATTTCGTCGAGGAGATGAAGCTGCTGCATGCCGAGGCAGACGCCGGCATCTCGTCCATCCTTGTCGGCGACCTCAACATCGCTCCGCTGGAGCATGATGTCTGGTCGCACAAGCAACTTCTGAAAATTGTCAGCCATACGCCCATCGAAACCGAAGGGCTGACCGCAGTCATGACCGGTGGCGCCTGGGTCGATCTGATGCGCCAGCACACGCCGTCACCGGAAAAGCTCTATACCTGGTGGAGCTACCGCGCCAAGGATTGGGAGGCCGCCGACCGCGGCCGCCGTCTCGATCACATCTGGTCGTCCGCCGACCTCTCCTCGCATCTCACGAAGGTCGAGATCCTCAAGGAGGCCCGCGGCTGGGAACGGCCGTCGGACCACGTGCCTGTGATCGCGCATTTCGATCTCTAAGCAGTCGCGCAAAAGTGCGCAGCGGTTTTGCGAGAACGACATGCGAAAAAACAAAGACTTAAAGCGTATGGAGCGAATCTGAAAGATCGCGACACGCTTTAGATCGATTGTCTCGAACACTCAGCGCCAGCCGAGCGCCGGCGCAACATGCTTCAGGATCGCCTCGATGACATGGGCGTTGTATTCGACGCCCAGCTGGTTCGGCACGGTCAAGAGCAACGTATCGGCCTCGCGGATTGCCTCGTCTTCGCCCAGCTGCCGAATGAGCATGTCCGGTTCAGCCGCATAGGATCGGCCGAAGATGGCCCTTGTCTGGTCATCGATATAGCCGATCGCATCGCTCTCCTTGCCGGCGCCGCCGAAATAGGCGCGGTCGCGGTCGTTCACCAGCGCGAAGATGCTGCGGCTGACGGACACCCGCGGCGCCCGGGCATGGCCGGCTTCCTTCCAGGCGTCCCTGTAGGCGCGGATCTGTGCAGCCTGCTGGATATGAAAGGGCTCGCCGGTTTCGTCGTTCTTCAGCGTCGAACTCTGCAGGTTCATGCCGAGCTTGGCTGCCCAGACCGCCGTCGCATTCGAGCTCGCGCCCCACCAGATGCGGTCGCGCAAGCCTTCCGAGTGCGGCTCCAGGCGCAGAAGACCCGGCGGATTGGGAAACATCGGCCGCGGATTGGGTGCCGCGAACCCTTGCCCCTTGAGCACATCAAGCAGGACCTCCGTATGCCTGCGGGCCATATCGGCGTCCGACGTGCCATCCTGCGGCGCGTAGCCGAAATGACGCCAGCCATCGATGACCTGCTCGGGAGAGCCTCGACTGAGGCCAAGCTGAAGGCGCCCATTCGAGATCAGATCGGCGGAGCCGGCATCCTCGGCCATGTAGAGCGGGTTTTCATAGCGCATGTCGATGACCGCCGTGCCGATCTCGATCCGGCTGGTCCGCGCACCGACGGCAGCAAGAAGCGGAAAGGGCGAGGCGAGTTGCCGGGCGAAATGATGAACGCGGAAATAGGCGCCGTCCGCGCCCAGTTCCTCGGCAGCGATGGCGAGATCGATCGACTGGAGCAGGGCATCGCCGGCCGAGCGGGTCTGCGACTGCGGCGAAGGGTTCCAGTGCCCGAAGGATAGGAAGCCGATGTTCTTCATTGTCTTTGTCCTGATGATGGGTGCGGGCTGTCTCTTGCCGTTTAAATGGCAATGGCGCGCGGCGCTGGAAAGGGCCATGTAGCCCGCAGTGCCGAAACACACTGTATCCGGAAGGAAACGACTAGCCGAACTTCGGCGCCAGCGTTTCCATCCGGGCGATCATCGTCTGGAGATTATCGCGGATGCGACTTTCGACAATGGTTGCAACCTCGGGATATTCTTCCAGCATGCGGCGAAAAAGCTGGCGGTTGATGCGAATGACTTCGCTCTCTTCCTCGGCGGTCGCGGTGAACTTTCGCTCCACGAAGGAGATCATCGCGAGTTCGGACAGCAGAGTGCCGCGCCCGACGGTCTGCACCACCTCGACACGGCCATCCCGAAGAGTGCGGGCAAGACTGATGGAGCCGCTGGCGACAGCAAAGGCGCAATCGGCCGGTGCCCCCTCGCGAAACAGCTGCTGGCCGCGGCTGAGACGGCGGCGCTCGGCGCCGAAAGCGATCAGCCGCAGCTTGTCCTCGCCGATTTCCGCAAACAGCGGGACGATGGAGAGCAGGTCAATGTCGTCATTCAGCGCCAAAGCGAAACCCCGGGGTGAGCATGATACCGGCATCGATCCTGCACGGTACCCTGCCCCTTGTCATTATGGGACGATCTTGTAACCGCCATTCTCTGTCACCAAAATCTCGGCATTGGAAGGGTCCCGTTCGATTTTCTGGCGCAGTCGGTAGACATGGGTTTCCAGCGTGTGCGTCGTGACGCCGGAATTATAGCCCCAGACCTCTTCCAGCAGCACATCGCGGGTCACCACCTTCTGGTCGGCGCGGTAGAGATAGCGGATGATCGCCGCTTCCTTTTCGGTCAGCCGGATCTTCTGGCCGTTGTCCAAAGTCAGCAGTTTCTGTCCCGGCTTGAAGGTATAGGGGCCGACCGTGAAGGTCGCGTCCTCGCTCTGCTCGTGCTGGCGCAGCTGGGCGCGGATGCGGGCCAGCAGCACGGCAAAGCGGAAGGGCTTGGTGACATAGTCGTTGGCGCCGGCTTCGAGCCCGAGGATCGTATCGCTATCGGTATCATGGCCGGTCAGCATGATGATCGGCGGCTTGAAGCCACCCTTGCGCAGCAGCTTGACCGCCTCGCGGCCATCCATATCAGGCAGGCCGACATCCATGATCAGAAGCGCAATCTGCTGGGCACGCGCCGTCGGCGATGCCCTTGGCTGCCGTCGGCTCCTGAAGGATGATGAACTCTTCATAGAGGGAGAGTTGCTCCATCAGCGTTTCGCGCAGATCATTGTCGTCATCGACCAGAAGAATGGTGCGCGTGGTCATGGAAAACGTCCTCCTGTCGTACGGCCTGACATTAGCGAAATCGCCATTTTAAACAAGCAATGCCGCTCTTCACCCGCTTGTTACATATTGTGTAGTGCTATGCTGAGGTTTCGGATCACGGACAACGCAAAAAACTGTGAGTAAAATGCGCGCCAGGACAGACGGAAAAGGGAAAAAGCCGCCCATGGTGGTGGTCAGGGCGAAGCCCGGTCATCGCAACAGAGCCCTTATTGCGTTCGCCGGACGCACCGAGCAGGCGGCCATCGGCCGCAGCGGCATGTCCTCGCGCAAGCGCGAAGGCGACGGAGCAACGCCGATCGCCTCCATGCGGCTTCTGTACGGCTATATCCGCACCGACCGCATCACGCCGCCGGTCACTCCCTTGAGCCTGCATGCGATCCGGCCTTCCATGCTCTGGTGCGACGAGCCCAGGCATGCAGCCTACAACAGGCCCGTCTCCACACCGTTCAAACCCAGCCACGAACGCATGACGCGGGAAGACGGGCTCTACGATATCTGCCTGGTGATGGACTGGAACATCAAAAGCCGCAAACGCAATGGCGGCTCGGCGATCTTCTTTCACCTGGCCAGGCCCGGATACAAGCCGACCGAAGGATGTATCGCCGTCAGCCTGCCGGCAATGCGGCGGCTCGTCCGGTTCATGCGGCAGGGAACGATGGTGAAGGTGATTGGCTAGCACCTCCCCTTAAGGGGGAGGTCGCCGCATGACCGCAGGTGGGGGTGACAGCCGCGAAGTCAGATGCAAACCCGCATCTGCCGGAGATCACCCCAACCCGGGCCATCAGGTCCGACCCTCCCCGTCAAGGGGAGGGTTATAGTCTTACTTCCACTCGCGGATATCGACGAAGTGTCCGGCGATACGGCAGCGGCAGCGGCCATGGCCGGCGACACCAGATGCGTGCGGCCCTTGAAGCCCTGGCGGCCTTCGAAATTGCGGTTCGAGGTCGAGGCGCAGCGCTCGCCCGGCTTCAGGCGGTCGTCGTTCATCGCCAGGCACATCGAGCAGCCCGGCTCGCGCCAGTCGAAGCCGGCTGCCTTGAAGATCTTGTCGAGACCTTCGGCTTCCGCCTGTTCCTTGACGAGGCCCGAACCCGGCACGATCATCGCGATGACGGTCGAGGCCACGGTGCGGCCTTCGACGACCTTGGCGACTTCGCGCAGGTCCTCGATGCGGCCATTGGTGCAGGAGCCGATGAAGACGCGGTCGATGGCGATGTCGGTGATCTTCGTGCCCGGCTTCAGGCCCATATAGTCGAGCGCGCGCCACTTGGAGGTGCGCTTGTTCTCGTCCTGGATCTCGTCCGGGTTCGGAACGACGCCCTGGACCGAGATGACGTCTTCCGGCGAGGAACCCCAGGACACGATCGGCGGCAGGTTGGCGGCATCCAGCACGACGACGCGGTCGTAATGGGCGCCTTCGTCCGTCTTCAGCGTCTTCCAGTATTCGATCGCCTGCTCCCAGCGCTGCGCCCTTGGGCGCGCGCGGCTTGCCCTTGATATATTCGAAGGTCTTTTCGTCAGGCGCGATCAGGCCGGCGCGGGCGCCGCCTTCGATCGTCATGTTGCAGACGGTCATGCGGCCTTCCATCGACAGCGCCCGGATGGCTTCGCCGGCAAATTCGATGACGTGGCCGGTGCCGCCGGCCGTGCCGATCTCGCCGATGATCGCAAGGATGATGTCCTTGGCGGTGACGTGGTCCGGCAGGACTGCCGTCGACACGCACCAGCATGTTCTTGGCCTTCTTCTGGATCAGCGTCTGGGTGGCGAGCACATGCTCGACCTCGGACGTGCCGATGCCATGCGCCAGCGCACCGAAAGCGCCATGGG
Organism: uncultured Alphaproteobacteria bacterium; assembly: GCA_963822365.1. Taxonomy (GTDB): domain Bacteria; phylum Pseudomonadota; class Alphaproteobacteria; order Rhizobiales; family Rhizobiaceae; genus Pararhizobium. The sequence continues at coordinate 85,491 of CAWGHM010000011.1, read as the reverse complement.
TCGAGGTGTGGCTGTCGCCGCAGACGATGGTCATGCCCGGCAGGGTGAAGCCCTGTTCCGGGCCGACGATGTGGACGATGCCCTGGCGCTTGTCGCTTGCCGGAATAATATTCGACGCCGAACTCGGCCGCATTGGTGGCCAGCGCCTCGACCTGGATGCGGCTTTCCTCGTTCTTGATGCCGAGATGGCGATCCGGCGAGGTCGGCACGTTGTGGTCGACAACGGCCAGCGTCTTCTGCGGCGCGCGCACCGTGCGGTTGGTCATGCGCAGACCTTCGAACGCCTGCGGGCTCGTCACTTCGTGGACGAGATGGCGATCGATGTAGAGAAGACAGGTGCCGTCATCCTGCTGGTCTGACCAGGTGGTCGTCCCAGATCTTGTCGTAGAGGGTACGCGGTGCGCTCATGGCTGTGCATCCATTTTGAAGAAGGAAATCAGGAAAACTGCCGGCCAAGGGGCGCCGGAAACCCGCTCGGGACTTGCGCCCCGGAAACTAGCGAAGTCGGCTGTTGAGCGCGCCGGAGACGCATGCAAAAAAGCGTGCCGGCAGACGCTTGTGGTCCTGCAGCACGACGATATTCTGCGGTAAACATCCGAATTTGGATTCCATGGGCGGCGATATAGCAGTTTTGTGAATTACCGGCAATATCGGCCGGCAATCAGATTCGTTTGTTGCTGAACCGAGATCAGAGCGCGTCGCGCTGTGTCCTCAGATTGGAGACGACGCGCCTGTTCTGCACCTTGCAGGAGCGATCCTCGCAGTCCCGGACCTCGCGGTCCTTGCCGTAGCCCTTGGCCCACATGCGCCTTGCATCTACGCCTTTGGAGGCAAGATAGGCCATCGTGGCGTCCGCGCGTTTTTGCGACAGCGCCTGCATCTGCGCCTCGGAGCCGGAATCATCGGCAAATCCCTGCAGCTTCAGCAGCCAGTTCGGGTTGTTGTTGAGCCAGGTGGCCTGATTGTCGAGCGTCACCCTTGCCACGGAATCAAGCGTTGCAGAATCCTGGCTGAAGTAGATCCGCCGGCCGACATTGAGGATGAAGTCCTCCTCGCTGCCAAGCTTTACGTTCTCGAATCCGGGCGCGGGATCGTTGGTCTGGCCGGTCATCGGCACCGCCGGGGGCTCCTCCACCGAGGCGATATCCGTGGTGTTGCAGGCGGTGAGCGCCAAAAGCATGGCAGCGGCAGCAAGGTATTTCCTGTATCCGGTCGTCGCAGACATCAGATGATTTCCTCATTCGACCGGAGTTGCGGCGCTGACTTCAGCGGCATTTCCCGCCTGGTCGGCAATATGCGGCAGGACCTGAACGGCGGTGCCGACGGGGCAGCGCTGGTAAAGATCGATCGCGTCCTCATTGAACATGCGGATGCAACCGCTCGACGCGTCCTTGCCGATGCTGCCGGGCTCCAGCGTGCCGTGGAAGCGGTAGCCCGTATCGACGCCATCGCGAAGCAGGTACATGGCGCGCGGCCCAAGCGGATTTTTCGCCGAGCCTCCTTCCACGAATTCGGGCAGTTCGGGATGGCGTTTGCGCATTTCCGGTGGCGGCGTCCAGCGCGGCCAAAGCGACTTCCGGTCGATGGTGGCCCGGCCAAACCATTTGAAGCCCTCACGGCCGACACCGACACCGTAACGAATGGCCGTCTTGTTCTCCATGATCAGATAGAGAAAATGGTGCCGCGTATCGACGACAACCGTGCCGATCGGTTCGCTGCTGAAATATTTGACGACCTGCCGTTGCCACTTCCTGTCGATCCTGGCGAAATTCGTCGCCCGGAAGGTCACGCCATTGTCGACGATGGTGCCGGAAAAATAAGATGCCGCCTGGGCAAATGCCGGGCTGCGAACCGCACCGGTGCCAAGCAAAGCCAAACCACCAAGCAGAATATCCCTGCGGGTCCCCACCATTGGCAATATCCCCCAAAGCCAGCAAGCGATGTCCCAGTAAAGCAGAAATTTCAATTGCTACAACAGGAATTCCTGAACCTCCATTCTTCACCTTGCCGGCGGCAACGAATGGAGAGCCCATGAAGGCTTGATGTAAAAGCTCACCCGGTTGTCGTCGTGGTTGGCCCATGGCGGCCTTCAGGCAAAGCTGTCACGCCACCCTTGGCTGGTTCAGGCGTGCCCACGGCCCTTGCGCAGCCTTTGCTCCAGCCGTCTCAGGCCCAGCGAAAGACCGATCGTCAGGATCAGATAAACGTAAGCCACGATCGAATAGGTCTCGAAGAAGCGGAAGGAGCCGGAGGCATAGACCTTGCCCATCTGCGTGATGTCGGCGACGCCGAGCACGGAGACAAGGGAGGAATCCTTGACCATCGCCACGAAATCATTGCCGAGTGGCGGCAGGATGACCCGGACCGCCTGCGGGAAGACCACCAACCGGAAGCGCTGATACCGTGAAAGTCCCAGCGCCTTGGCAGCCTCGACCTGGCCCTTGTCGACCGACAGGATGCCGGCCCGAAAGACTTCGGCGATAAAGGCCGAATAGCCGATCGTCAGCGCGATGATCGCCCGCCACATCAAGGAGACATCGCGCACCAGCAGCGGTTTTACGGTAGCCGCTGTCAATCAATGGCGTCAGGAAGAAATTGATCACGGTGACGACGGCAGGTGCCCCGACGAAAGCGATGTAGAACAACAGCACCAGCACCGGGATGCCGCGGACCACCTCGGTATAGAAGCGCGCCGTTTGCCGCAGAATGGCACTGTCGGACAAAGCCATCAGCGCAATGCCGAGACCAAGGGCCGTGGCCAGCAGAAAGCCGACCAGCGTCACGAAGACGGTAATGCCGATGCCCGCGGAGACGACGGTAAAGACCTGGGAGTAGACATCATTGGCGATGATGACAGCGGCAAGAACCACGGCAATCACGACAAGGGCGACCAGCCACCAGGGATAGTCGCCCTTTGGCGCGGAATTTTGAGGATGGGCAGGCGTCATCGACGGACGATCATTGACCCATCTTGTAGTCGACGAACCACTTCTTGTTGAGCGCGTCCATCGTGCCGTCGGCCTTGAGGGCTGCGATGGCAGCATTGACCGGGGCCACCAGATCGGAGCCCTTCGGGAAGATGAAGCCGAAATCCTCGGTGCCGAGCGGCCCGCCGATGAGCTTCAGCCCGCCATCCGACGAATCGACATAGCCCTTGCCGGCCGTGCCATCGGTCAGCACGACATCGACATCGCCGGTCTTCAGCGCCTGTACGGTCGCGCCGAAGGTCTCGAACAGCTTGATGCGCGGGTTCTGCTCATTGCCATCGAGCACCTCGTAGACAGCCGTGTAGAACGGCGTCGTGCCCGGCTGCGCGCCGACGAGGCCATCGGCGAAGTCCTTGAAGCTCTTGGCATCGGTGAAGCGGGTCTCGTCGCCGCGCACCAGCATGAACTGTTCCGAGCGCATATAGGGATCGGAGAAATCGACCTTCTCCTTGCGCTCGTCCTTGATGGTGATGCCGGTCATGCCGATGTTGTACTGACCGTCGGAGACCGACTGGATCATCGCGTCCCAGGAGGTGTTCTGGTATTCGACCTTGAAGTTCAGCCGCTTGGCGATCTCGTTCATCGCATCATATTCCCAGCCGATCGCCTGGCCGGTCTTCGGATCGACGAACTGCAGCGGCGGATAGGCATTCTCGGTGACGACGACGACGCTCTTTCCGGCAAGATCGGGAAGATCGGCGGCAGCAGCGCTCATAGGCGCGAGAACAATGGCGGTCAGACCGGCGAGAACAAGGCGGCGGGAAAACATGTCGATCTCCTGAATTATGGCGGTTGGAACCTGTCACAAATGCGGAGGCGCTGGCAAGAGACGAGCAGCCGTACAGGCCTGTTTCACAGTCACAATTTCAAAATGGCCGGGCAGCGGACCAGCGCCCACGGAACATGGTTATCTTTTGGGCACCATCAGCGGAAAAACTGCCTCCTTTCCGATAGGTGCGCTTGTCCCTACGGTCTATCGCGGAACGCCCCATCGCCCCGCTGCCCGCGGGTCTCGGATCGCCTGAAAGGAAATTTCGATGAACCAAACCGCAATCTCGACTGCATTCGCGCTTTTGTTGATGGGCTCGACAATGACAGCCACAGCTGTTCGCGCGCAGGAGGCCGTGGTCGCGGCATCCGACCCCGAATCCCTGTTTACGAGCCCCGATCCAAAACTCCACGCCAACAAACAGGTTGTCTACGGCATCATTCGCGATCTGCTCGAAGCCAATCATTGGGACAAGGCCGATCAGTATCTGACCGAGCGCTACATTCAGCACAATCCGAACGCCGCGTCCGGCAGGGCCGGCGTGGTGGCGTACTTCACCGAGGTCCTCAAGGTCACGCCGTCGCCCATTCCCGAAAAGATCAAGACGCCCGTTGCCTTCGTGACGGCGGAAGGTGACCTCGTAACGGTCGGCCTTGTTCGGGAAGTGAAGGATGAGAAGGATCCGGCCAAGTCCTACACGACCACCTGGTTTGACACCTGGCGGATAAAGGACGGCAAGGCGGACGAACATTGGGACCCCGCAACCAGGCCGTAAGCGAAATCACGCTCCGGGAATGCAGATCAGACGAGGCAACAGATTGTTTAGCGGCCTCGTCTGAAGGGGGCGGTTTTAAAAAACCTTGCTGACCGGCACATGATCCTCCCGGAGACCGTGGCCCGCCCCCCCGTGAACCCGATGTGCCAAAAACAGAAAAGGCGGTCCGAAGACCGCCTTTTCCGTCAATCCAGAAGGATGAAGCTTATTCGGCCGAAGCTTCGGCTGCCTTTGCAGCGGCTGCTTCTTCAGCGGCCTTGGCGGCTGCGGCTTCTGCAGCGGCAGCTTCTGCTGCTGCCTTTTCGGCGGCCAGCGCCTGGGCTGCTGCGACCTTTTCAGCTTCGATGCGTGCCTTTTCCTCGGCAACAGCGGCGCGTTCTGCGTCGTTCAGCTTGCGGGCGCGCGTGCCGGTATCTTCAACGATACGGGCCGACTTGCCGCGACGATCGCGCAGGTAATAGAGCTTGGCGCGACGGACCTTACCGCGGCGAACGATTTCGACGCCTTCGACCATCGGCGAATAGACCGGGAATACGCGCTCGACGCCTTCGCCGTAGGAGATCTTGCGAACGGTGAAGCTCTCGTTGATGCCGCCGCCGGAACGGGCGATGCAAACGCCTTCATAGGCCTGAACGCGGGTACGGGTACCTTCCGTCACGCGGACGTTGACGCGCACGGTATCGCCTGCGGAAAATTCCGGGAGCGTACGCTTGGCGGCGATCTTGGCGGCCTGTTCGGCTTCCAGCTGCTGAATGATGTTCATTGTCTAACCTTTTCAAGTTCTTCTGAAACAGCCAGAGCGCCCGCCAGCTTTTTGGTTCATCCCGGTCAGGATGCCTCCAGGCTTTGTCCCGGCAAAAGGACAGGAGCGAATTCACTATTCTTTGTTTTAAGGTGACGGGATTTTTCCCGAACCGGTCGGGCGAATACACCAAAAGGCAGGCTTTGTCATCCCCAGGTCACAAAAATTCTGCCCGGCCAAGACTGCGGGAATGTCCTTCACGCGTCTTGCCGCCGACAGGCCTGCGGGCTATGTCCGATTCTAACGCTGGAGGAGCGCCGTGTCCATATCTACCGCCATCATGCTGTTTCTGGCAGGTTTTCTGTCGAGTGCCGTCAATGCCATCGCCGGCGGCGGAACCTTTCTGACCTTCGGCGCCATGACGCTGGCCGGCCTTCCGCCGATCGTCGCCAATGCCACCTCCTCGATCGTGCAGTTCCCCGGCTATGTCACGTCGGCGCTCGCCTATGCGAAGGAGATCCGCAAGGACATGCGCGAGGTGCTGGTTCTCGGCGTCATCTCGCTGGTCGGCGGCCTCGCCGGCGCGCTCATTCTCCTGTCGCTCTCCAATCCGTCCTTCCGCGCCATGGTGCCCTGGCTTTTGCTCGCGGCAACAGCCATCTTCGCCGCAGGACCGCTGCTGCGTCCCAAAGCCTCGACGCAGGACACCCCGTCCGGCCCGCTTGCCTGGGCGATCCAGTTCGTGACGGCGATCTATGGCGGCTTCTTCGGGGCCGGCATGGGCATCATGATGCTGGCGGGCCTTGGACTGTCCAAGGGCGGCGACTATCACCGGCTGAATGCGCTGAAGAACGTGCTGGCCATGGTCATCGCCGCCGTTGCCATCGTGGTCTTTGCCGGTGGCAATGTCGTCGCCTGGCTGCAGGCGGCGGTGATGATCCCCGGCGGCGCGCTCGGCGGCTATGCCGGCGTGTGGCTCGCCCGCCGCGTACCGCAGGCCATCATCCGGGCGCTGGTCGTCGCTGTCGGACTGCTGCTGGCGGTCTATTATTTCGTGACGGGGCTGAACCAGAAGATCCGGCCGCCGCTCGGCTGTGAGCTTGCGGGCCTCGGCATTGCGCCACTTCTCGATCGCGCCATGATTGCCCGAGGTCAGCACCGCCGGGATCTCCTGACCCTCGAAAACCTGCGGGCGCGTATAGTGCGGATGCTCCAGCAAGCCCGCCCTCGAAGCTCTCATGCACACCCGACAGCTCATTGCCCATGACGCCCGGCAGGATGCGCACGATCGCATCCAGCAGGATCAGCGCCGCCGGCTCGCCGCCGGAGAGAATATAGTCGCCGATCGAGACCTCCTCGAGCTCGCGCCCGTCGATCACCCGCTGGTCGACGCCTTCGAAACGCCCGCAGACGATGATCAGCGCCTGGCCCGGCCGCAAGTTGCGCGCACGCGCTCCTGTGTCAGCGGACGCCCGCGCGGGCTCATCAGAAGACGCGGACGATCATTGCCGGTGGAGGCATGATCGATCGCTTTTGCCAGAATGTCGGCTTTCAGCACCATGCCGGCGCCGCCGCCGGCCGGCGTATCGTCGACCGTGCGATGCCGGTCTTCGGTGAAATCCCGGATCTGCAGCGTATCGATCGCCCAGTCGCCGCGCTCCAGCGCCCGTGCCGGAAAGCGAGTGCGCCGAGATGTCCCGGAAACATTTCCGGGTAGAGGGTAAGGACAGTTGCATGAAAGGCCATCGGCGGGATCACTTGCCCTTCGGCGGCTTCGGACCCTGCGCCGTGAAGGGGCTTTCCGGCTTGTCGTTCGGATCGTCGATCAGGCCGGCGGCCAGGGGATCAACCAGCATCGTGCCGGCTTCAAGATCGATCTCGAGCACGGACCACTCGGTAAACGGGATGAGCACCGGACGCTTGCCGGGACCTTTCAGTTCCAGAAGATCGCCGGCACCGAAATCGAAGACGCCGGTGACGGTGCCATAACTCTTGCCTTCGCCATCGATGGCTTCCAGCCCCTCGAGGTCGGCATAGAAAGAATTCATCCTCATCGAGATCGTCATCGGGCAGGTTGTCGCGCTCGATATAGAGATCGAGACCGTTCAGCGCCTCGGCAGCGTTGCGATCATTGATGCCGCGAAAACGCACGACGACGACCGTCTTGGCCTCCCGGATTTCCAGAATTTCGAAAGAGCGCCCGTCCAGGCTGTGCAGATGGCCGTAATCGGCCAGAGCAACCGGATCCTCGGCATAGGATTTTGCCCGCACTTCGCCGCGCAGGCCCTGCGCACCACCGATCGTCGCCATCAGGACGGGGTTCTTCAGTTTGCTCATAAGTCCGGGTCCAGTTTTCGCAATTGCGTAGGCTCATAAACGAAAACGGGCAGCGTGGAAACGCTGCCCGTTCGCAATTTCAGTATCGAGCGATTACTCGGCTGCAGCGGCAGCGGCGTCTTCGGCCTTCTGCTTGGCTTCAGCGATACGCTCCTGCGCCTTCTTGCCCGGCAGTGCCTTGGTCGGGTTGACGCGGGCTTCGCGGGTCGCGATGCCGGCTTCGTTGAGGAAGCGCAGGACGCGGTCGGTCGGCAGGGCGCCGTTCGACATCCAGTAGGCTGATACGCTCGTTGTTCAGTTCAACGCGCTTTGCGTCGTCCTTCTTGAGCATCGGGTTCCACGAACCGACCTTTTCCAGGAAACGGCCATCGCGCGGCGAACGGGCGTCGGCGATAACGATCTGGTAGAACGGGCGCTTCTTGGAACCACCGCGTGCGAGACGAATTTTCAGTGCCATGTCATATACTCCTTGAGATATTCAACCGCCTCTGGCGGCTCTGTTTGTTCGTAGTTTAAAGCTGATGTCCTTGGGATCGATCGGGTCCGAAAACCGGTTTCGGGATCAATCCTTGAGATCGGCAGCGATGGCTTCATGATGCCGGATGACTTCGTGGATGATGAAGTTCAGGAACTTCTCCGCAAAATCCGGGTCCAGATTGGCGTCCTTGGCAAGATGGCGCAGACGGTCGATCTGGTATTCCTCGCGCGCCGGGTCCGCCGGCGGCAAATTGTGTTTGGCTTTCAGCACGCCCACTGCCTTGGTGCAGCGAAACCGTTCAGCCAGCATGTGCACGAGCGCCGCGTCGATATTGTCGATCGACTGGCGGTAGCCCGAAAGCTGCTCGCTTGATCTCGGGATCAATCATCGTCCCCAAATCCTCACTTCTTCTTCGGCAGACCGGGAAGGCCCGGGAAACCCCGCCGAGACCAGGCAGCTTCATGCCGCCAAGGCCAGGCAGTCCGCCGGCGCCCATGCCGGGCATGCCCTTGCCGAGACCGGCGGCTTCCGCCTGCTTCTGCAAGGCTTCGAGTTGCTTGGGGTCCATGCTTGGACAGATCGGGCATGCCGCCCATTCCGCCCATGCCGCCAAGCCCCATCTTGCCGGCAAGGCCGCCCATCATCTGCTTCATCATGCCGCCGCCCTTCTTGCCGCCCATCATTTTCATCATGTCGGCCATCTGGCGGTGCATTTTCAGAAGCTTGTTGATGTCGGCCGCATCGGTGCCGGAGCCGGCCGCGATGCGCTTCTTGCGCGAATGCTTCAGCATATCGGGATTGGCGCGCTCGGCCTTGGTCATCGAGGAAATGATCGCGAGCTGGCGGCCGAACATGCGTGTCGTCGAGACCGGCCGACGCCATCTTGTCCTTCATGCCGCCCATGCCGGGCATCATGCCCATGATGCCGCCCATGCCGCCGATGCTTCTGCATCTGGCGCAGCTGGTCGGCGAGATCGTTCAGGTCGAACTTGCCGTCTTGGCCATCTTGGCGGCCATGGCCGCCGCCTTTTCGGCATCGATGTTTTCGGCGGCCTTCTCGACGAGCGAGACGATGTCGCCCATGCCGAGGATACGGTCGGCGATGCGGCGCGGATGGAACTCTTCGAGCTCCGTCATCTTTTCGCCGACACCGATCAGCTTGATCGGCTTGCCGGTGACGGCGCGCATCGAAAGGGCGGCACCACCACGGCCGTCGCCGTCCATGCGGGTCAGAACGAGACCGGTAATGCCGACGCGTTCGTCGAAATTGCGGGCGAGATTGACGGCGTCCTGACCGGTCAGCGCATCGGCGACCAGCAGGATTTCATGCGGATTGGACTTCCGCTTGATCTCCGCCATCTCGATCATCAGCGGCTCGTCGATATGCGTGCGGCCGGCGGTATCGAGGATGACGACGTCATGGCCGCCGAGCTTGGCGGCCTGCACGGCGCGCGCTGCGATATCGGTCGGCGACTGGCCGGCGATAATCGGCAGCGTATCGACGCCGGTCTGTACGCCGAGCTGGCGCAGCTGTTCCTGGGCGGCCGGACGGCGCGTGTCGAGCGAGGCCATCAGGACTTTTTTCGTCTCGCGCGTCGTCAGGCGCAGCGCGATCTTGCCCGTCGTGGTGGTCTTGCCCGAGCCCTGCAGACCGACCATCATGATGACGACCGGGGCTGCGGCATTGAGATCGACGCCGACGCCCTCGGAGCCGAGCATCTCGATCAGCTCGTCATGGACGATCTTGACGACCATCTGGCCGGGCTTGATCGATTTGAGAACGGCAGCGCCGACGGCCTTTTCGCGCACCTTGTCGGTGAACTGGCGAACCACTTCGAGCGCGACGTCAGCTTCCAGCAGCGCACGGCGAACCTCGCGCAGGGCAGCCGAAACATCGGCTTCCGACAGCGCGCCACGGCCGGTCAATCCATTCAGGATTGACCCAAGGCGGTCCTGGAGACTTTCAAACATCCGTTCATCCTTTTCCGGGGGTGTTCATCCGTCCCCGAAACGTTGGTATCATCCGCTTCGAAAACAAGACGCAAAGCCAAAAAGCACCCGAGGGCGCAGCGCGCTGTCGGGTGTTGACCTCCGGGATCTCTTTATACCTTTGACGGGTCCCGGTCGGCGGCTTCAAGTCTGTTCACTTGTCAGCTGATGGCGGCGGTAAACAGGAAAATGGTGTACAAGTCAAGACCGCGGCCATTTCCGCACGGAAACAACAGTCCGCGCCGCCGAATTTACCATCCCTTTTCACGGGATGCTAACCGGATTGTGTCAACCCTGCTGTCGTAATCGGCACGATCTCGTTTCCGGCTGGCTCTGGCGGGACGGAAACAGGCTGTGTAGATTGCAACAGGATTTGCGTTCGGCTGCGATTGAGGCGGCTGCTCAGGACAGGTGGCCAATGGCGAAGCAAGGCAATCCTTATTACCAAGGCCCTGTTTCGGACCATTTCGATGGTGAGCGCTTCTTCAATCCGGGCGGCGAAGCGCCGAAGGGCTTTCGCGACTTTCTGCGCTGGCAGTTTGGTCGCGGCAAGGTCGCCTGGCCCAAGTCTCACGCGCTTGCAACCCCGCCGACAAAGCCGGACACGATGATCGGCGGCGCCGGTCTGCGTGTCACCATGGTCGGCCATGCCACACTGCTGATCCAGATCGCGGGCCTGAACATCCTCACCGATCCGGTCTGGTCCTCCCGGGCCAGTCCCGTATCCTTCGCCGGCCCCAAGCGCGTTACCGAGGCCGGGATCCGCTTCGAGGATCTCCCGCCGATCGACGTCATCCTCGTCACGCACAATCATTATGACCATCTGGATCTCGCAACACTGCGGGCCCTGCATGCCCGCTTCCGCCCGCGCATCATCACGCCGCTCGGCAATGACGCGGTCATCGATCCGACACTCCCGGATGCGGACATCACCACGATGGACTGGGGCGACGGCATCAACGTCATAGACGGCGTCGCGCTGTATTGCGAACCCTGCCATCACTGGTCGGCCCGAGGCTCGTTCGATCGCAGCATGGCGCTGTGGAGCGCCTTTGTCCTGACGACGCCCGCCGGCAATATCTATCATATCGGCGACACCGGTTTTCACGGGGGCATCAATTATCGCGCCGCGGCCGAGAAATATGGAGGGTTTCGCCTCGCCAATCTGCCGATCGGCGCCTACGAGCCGCAATGGTTCATGAAGGCCCAGCACCAGAATCCGAAAGAAGCCGTCGACGGACTGATCGCCTGCGGTGCGGACTATGCTGTCGGCCATCACTGGGGCACGTTCCGGCTGACCAATGAGGGCATGCACGACCCCATCAGGGCATTGGAAACCGCCCTCGACGAAAAGGGCATTGCCCGCGACCGGTTCCGTGCCCTGTCGCCAGGCGAGGTGTTCGAGGTTCCAGCACCTTAACCACGGGGCGTCCCACTGGTAATTTCCACGCTTTTCCGCCATATACAGCGCAACAGGCAGTGGAATGGGCGTCATGGGCGATACGGTCGAATTTGCAAAGATGAACGGACTTGGCAACAAGATCCTGGTGATCGACATGCGTGGCCGCAAGGACCGCGTCACGCCGGACGCTGCGATCGCGCTCAATGCCCATCCGGATACCGCCTTCGACCAGATCATGGCGATTCACAGCCCCAAGGCTGAGCGGCACCGACGCCTGGATCGATATCCTCAATTGCGACGGCACGAAGGCGCAGGCCTGCGGCAACGGCACGCGCTGCGTCGTCCAGGCGCTCGCCGCCGAGACCGGTCGCAAGACCTTCACCTTCCAGACGGTTGCCGGCATCCTGAATGCGCAGGAGCACGACGACGGCACGATTTCCGTCGACATGGGCAAGCCGGTGTTCGAATGGAACCGTATTCCGCTCTCGGAAGAATTCTACGACACCAGCCGCATCGAACTGCAGATCGGCCCGATCGATGCGCCGATCCTGCATTCGCCCTCTGTCATGTCGATGGGCAATCCGCATGCGATCTTCTGGGTCGACCGTGACGTCATGTCGTTCGATCTCGAACGCTTCGGCCCGCTGCTCGAAAACCATCCGATGTTTCCCGAGCGCGCCAATATCACCCTGGCGCAGGTTACCTCGCGAACCGCGCTTGACCTCCCGCACCTGGGAACGCGGCGCCGGCCTGACGCTTGCCTGCGGCTCGGCCGCCTGTGCTGCCGCCGTCTCCGCCGCGCGCACGGGCCGCACCGGTCGCACCGTCGATATCAAGGTTGCCAGCGCAACGCCGCCCGGCATCCTGTCGATCGAATGGCGCGAAAGCGATGATCACGTCGTCATGACCGGCCCTGCCGAATGGGAATGGTCGGGCACGGTCGATCCCTCGACGGGCGTCTGGATGCGCGACGAGGCGGCTGGAGACGAACAGGCCCGCGCGCTTTGAGCGGCGTCGATATCATAACCTTCGGCTGTCGGCTCAACACCTACGAATCGGAAGTGATGCGCAGGCCGAGGCCGAAAAGGCCGGGCTGAACAACGCCATCCTCGTCAACACCTGCGCCGTCACCGGCGAAGCCGTGCGCCAGGCCCGCCAGGCGATCCGCCGCGCCGCGGCGCGAAAACCCGCATGCCCGCATCATCGTTACCGGCTGCGCCGCGCAGACCGAAAAACAGGCCTTTCGCCGAGATGCCGGAGGTCGATGCGGTTCTCGGCAACGAGGAAAAGCTGAAGAGCGCCTCCTACCGGGCGCTGCCCGATTTCGGCGTTTCGGCGGACGAGAAGCTGCGCGTCAACGACATCATGAGCGTGCGCGAAACCGCGCCGCAGATGGTGAAGCTGATCGACGGCCATGTGCGCGCCTTCATCCAGGTCCAGAATGGCTGCGACCATCGCTGCACCTTCTGCATCATTCCCTATGGACGCGGCAATTCGCGCTCCGTGCCGATGGGCGCAGTCGTCGATCAGGCGCGAATGCTGGCCGAGAACGGCTATCGCGAGATCGTGCTGACCGGCGTCGATGCCACCAGCTATGGCGCCGATCTGCCGGGAGCACCGACGCTCGGGCTGCTCGCCAAGACCCTGTCTGAAACAGGTGCCGGAAATCCGGCGTCTGCGTCTCTCCTCGATCGACAGCATCGAGGCGGACAGCCATCTGATGGACCTGATCGCCGACGAGCCGCGCTTCATGCCGCATCTGCATCTGTCGCTGCAGCATGGCGACGACATGATCCTGAAGCGCATGAAGCGCCGCCATAGCCGCACTGATGCCCTGCGTTTCATGCGAGGACGTGCGAAACCTGCGCCCGGAGATCAGCTTCGGCGCCGACATGATCGCCGGCTTCCCGACCGAGACCGAAGAGATGTTTGCAAATGCGGCTGAGCCTGGCCGAGGAAGCCGGCATCGCGCATCTGCACGTCTTTCCCTACTCGCCGCGTGAGGGAACGCCGGCCGCCCGCATGCCGCAACTCGACCGGTCACTGGTCAAGGAACGGGCAGCAAGGCTGCGTGCCACTGGACTTCGGCTGCACGAAGCCCATCTTGACAGTCTGGTCGGAACGCAGCAATGGCTGCTCGTCGAGAACAACGGCCTGGCACATACGGAAAATTTCACGCTGGTCGCCGTTCCCGGACTTGCGCCGCGTTCCATGATCCAGACGACGATCACCGGCCATAATGGCAGGCACCTAACGATGCAACTGACGGCCGCCTGAGCGGCCCGAGCTTACGGAATTCAAATGGCGCTCAGCTTTTTCAAAAAGGTCTTTACCTTCGGCAAGGACAAGCCGGCGGAACCGGAGCGCCCGGCCACGCCTGTCGTCGACGACGTCATGGACCAGGCCGAGTCCGCCTTTTCCCCGGCAGAGACCCGCGCCATAGAAGCCGAGCTCGAACCGCATTCCCGCAGCGAAACCCTGCCGCTCGCCGCCGACCCGGTTCTACCGGGGGAAATGGAAACGGCCGGCGGACCTTCCGCAGATATCGAGGAAGACGGATCGACGGCACCGGCCGAGGAAGAGGAAACCCTTGCGATCCTGCCGGCGACCGAGCAGATCGGCGATCTCGGCCTCATTCCGCTGTCGCTGCTGGAGGCTGAAGCAGAAGCGTCCGAAATCGTGGAAGTTTTACCCCCCTCTGTCCCTCCGGGACATCTCCCCCACAAGGGGGGAGATCAGATCGCGATTGACGAACCTTCCACCGCACAAGCACGTTCAGCAGAGGCGCCAGAGACCGCCGCGAGTTCAATCTCCCCCCTTGTGGGGGAGATGTCGGTGCAACCGACAGAGGGGGGTGAAGCGTCCTCAATCCCGGACACATCAACTGAAGCACCCATCCTCCCCAAGGGCTTCGCCACCGGCCCGGCCATCGCGCCGGCACCTGCGGCACCGGTGCAGAAGCGCTCCTGGTACCAGCGTCTGCGGGAGGGCCTTGCCCGCACCTCCTCCCAGCTGACCGGACAGATCACCGCGCTGTTCACCAAGCGCAAGCTGGATGAGGAAACGCTGCAGGATCTGGAAGACCTGCTGATCCAGGCCGATCTTGGCGTCGAGACGGCCCTGCGCATCACCGATACGCTGTCCTCCGAGCGCTATGGCAAGGATGTGAGCGGCGAGGACGTGACGCGGATCATGGCCGCCGAGATCACCAAGGTTCTCGGCACCGGTCGCCAGGCCGCTGCAGCTCGATCTCAGCCACAAGCCGCATGTCATTCTCGTGGTCGGCGTCAACGGCACCGGCAAGACGACGACGATCGGCAAGCTGGCCGCCAAGCTTTCGGGCGCAGGCCTGAAGGTGATGCTGGCGGCAGGCGACACGTTCCGTGCCGCCGCCATCGAGCAGCTGAAAATCTGGGCCGAACGCACCGAAGTCCGACATCGTCTCTTCGAAGCTTGGCGCCGATGCGGCCGGCCTTGCCTATGAGGCTTTCGAACAGGCGCGGCTGAAAAAGAGCGACGTTCTGATCATCGACACCGCCGGCCGCCTGCAGAACAAGACGGAGCTGATGGCCGAGCTTGAAAAGATCGTGCGCGTGCTCGGCAAGCTCGATCCCGATGCGCCCCATACCGTGCTGCAGACGCTGGACGCGACGACCGGCCAGAACGCCATGAACCAGGTGGAAATCTTCCGCAACGTTGCCGGCGTCAACGGCCTGATCATGACCAAGCTCGACGGCACCGCGCGCGGCGGCATCCTTGTCGCCATCTCCGCCAAGCACAAGCTGCCGGTCTATTTCATCGGCGTCGGCGAAGGCGTCGATGACCTCGAACCCTTTGAGGCCAAGGATTTCGCAGAAGCCATCGCCGGAATTGCCCATTGACCCGGATATGGTTTTGCCATTTTGCTGGCGCTATAGAACAACCTGCAACGCCGTCATCCTCGGGCCCGCCCCGGGAATGACGACGACACACGACGACATGCAGCCGGCATCCCGGGCACCCAACAGAATGACTAAGGACGCATCATGTCATCGATAGAAGCGGTCAAGCCGCGCAAGGAAATCAGCCCGCTCTTGAAGATGGTGCTGGAACTTGGTCCGCTGGTGGTCTTCTTCTTCGCCAATGCACGCGGCGAATGGCTGGCAGCGCGGTTTCCGATCCTGACGGATTTCGGCGGGCCGATCTTCATCGCCACCGGCCTGTTCATGATCGCCACCGCGATCGCTCTGTCGGCGTCCTGGCTTTTGACCCGGCACGCTGCCGATCATGCCGCTGATCTCGGGCGTCGTCGTCTTCATCTTCGGCGCACTGACGCTCTGTCTGCAGAACGACACCTTCATCAAGATCAAGCCGACCATCGTCAACGCCCTGTTCGGCACCATCCTGCTCGGCGGCCTGCTCTTCGGCAAATCGCTGCTCGGCTATGTCTTCCATGCCGCCTTCAAGCTTGATGACGCCGGCTGGCGCAAGCTGACCATCCGCTGGGGCCTGTTCTTCCTGTTCCTCGCGGTCCTCAACGAAATCGTCTGGCGCAATTTCTCGACCGATTTCTGGGTTGCCTTCAAGGTCTGGGGCACCATGCCGATCACCATCGCCTTCACGCTGGCGCAGATGCCGCTGATCATGAAGCACGGCACCGAAACCACGGATGACGGAGCCGCCAAGCCGTGAGCGGGATCGTCTCTTCCGGGCCGCAGCCTTCCGCATCGCGGTTTTTCCTGATCGCGAGCTTCGCGGTCCTTCTGGTCCAGATCGTCACCGAATATCTCATGGGACGGCTGCCGATCTGCGAATGCGGCTATATCAAGCTGTTCGAGCCCGTGGCCAATGGTTCGGGCAATTCGCAGCACCTTGCCGATTGGTACACGCCCTCGCATATCATCCATGGGTTCCTGTTCTATGGGCTCGGCTATCTCCTGCTGCGCGCCAAGCCGCTATCGGCAAAGCTGCTGCTTGCCACCGTCATCGAATCCGCCTGGGAAATTCTCGAAAACACACCGCTGATCATCGATCGCTACCGGGCCGCAACCATCTCGCTCGACTATTTCGGCGACAGCATCCTGAATTCGGCGATGGACACCATCTTCATGATGCTCGGCTTCCTGTTTGCCGCGCGCATGCCGGTCGCCGTAACGGTTGTCGTCGCCATCATCTTCGAGATTTTCACCGGCTGGCTGATCCGCGACAACCTGACGCTCAACGTGCTGATGCTCGTCTGGCCGCTCGACGCGGTCAAGGCCTGGCAGGGCGGGCTTTAACTGCCCGCAGCAGGCCGTGTTTCCTGTCCGGCCACGGCCTTTTCGATCGCCGGTAGCAGGCCCTCCTGCAGGCTGCGCTGGTCGAACGGACCGACGCGCTTGTAGACGATCGTGCCGTTGGCATCGACGAGATAGGATTCCGGAATCCCGTAGACGCCCCAGTCGATCGCGGCCTTGCCGCGCGGATCGACGCCGATGGCGGCGAACGGATTGCCCAGTTCGCCGAGGAACCGGAGCGCGTTGGCGGTCTCGTCCTTGTAGTTGATGCCGACCACCGTCAGCCGCTTGTCCTTGGCAAGATCGAGAATGATCAGGGTTTTCCTCGCGGCAGGGAATGCACCAGGATGCCCAGACATTGACCAGCGTCAGCCTGCCCTTGATCGACGCATCTGTCAGCGCCGGCATCGGCGTGGTGCCGATCATGGCGCCAGCCAAGGCGGCATGTCGAGCGTTGGCGCCTTCGTGCCGATCAGCGCCGACGGGATCTCGCTGATATCCTTGCCGGACTGGAGCTGACTGAAGAAGACGGCAGCAAGCGCTGCGAAAATGATCAGCGGCAAAAGGGCAAGGACGATGCGCATCCTGCCCGAGCGGCCCTGTTCCGGCTGCGCCGGTGTTTCGGTGGTCATTGCGCCTCTCCGGCTGCTGTCGCTGCGGATCGCCGGCGAATGCCGGCATCCTCAAGCGCTTTCAACTCGCGACGGCGGCCGCGGCCATCCGAGAGCACCCAGAGGATCAATCCTGCGACTGTGAGGGCTGCGATACCATAGCTCGCGAGCACATAACCGGTGTGGCTCATCATCGCATCAATCCTTCCGGCCGCCAGCACTGGTCGTTCCGACATTGCGCGCGGCCTGGCGACGCATCGAGGTCACGCGACGGCGCCAGATTTCGTTGCGCATGGCAACGATATGCAGGGTGAAAAACAGCATCGTGAAGGCAAGCGCCATCACCAGCAGCGGCCACAGGAATTCCGGATCGATCGTCGGTCCGTCCAGCCGCATCACGCTTGCCGGCTGATGCAGCGTGTTCCACCATTCGACGGAGAACTTGATGATCGGAATATTGACGAAGCCGACGAGAATGAGGATCGCCGAGACCTTGGCCGCCTTGCCCGGATCGTCCATGGCGCGGTTGAGCGCGATCAGCCCGAGATACATCAGGAACAGCACGAAGACGGAGGTCAGCCGCGCATCCCAGACCCACCAGGTGCCCCACATCGGCTTGCCCCAGAGCGAACCCGTGACCAGCGCAAGAAAGGTGAAGGCAGGCGCCGATCGGCGCCGCTGCCCGGGCCGACACATCCGCCAGCGGATGGCGCCAGACCAGCGTGCCGAGCGCCGAAAGCGCCATCACCGTGTAGCACATCATCGACAGCCAGGCGGCCGGCACATGCACATACATGATGCGCACCGTCTCGCCCTGCTGGTAATCGCCCTCGGTGGTAAAGGACAGATAGAGCCCGACGGCAAACAGAAGGGCCGTCAGACCGGAAAACCACGGCAGCAGCCGCTCTGCCAATCCTATGAACCGGGTCGGATTGGCAAGGTCGCTGAATTTGCGGATGGCAAGGCTTTGTTCGCTCATGATGCTTCTTTAACGCGGAAGAGGTTTGTCTTCAATCGACCCTGCACGATCACGTTTTTGTCAATCCGACGACGACCGAAGCGCTGCGGCGGCAGCCAATGGCCCGATGACGGCGAAAAACAGGGTGATGGCGATCAGGATCAGGAAGGGCGGCAGGAACGGCGCCGGATCCTCGACCGCGGCATAGGCCGCACTGACGCCGAAGATCAGCACCGGGATCGCAAGCGGCAGGACGAGGATCGACACCAGCAGCCCGCCGCGCGGCAGGGCGACAGCCACGGCTGCCCCGACAGCACCGATGAAGGTGATGGCCGGTGTACCGACCAGAAGCGTCAGCATGGTCGCGCCGATCGCCACCTCGTTCATGTTCATGAAGAGCCCGAGCAGCGGAGAGGCGATGACCAGCGGCAGGCCGGAGGCCGTCCAGTGGGCCAGGCACTTGACGAGAACCGTCAGCACCAGCGGCGTTTCCTGCATCAGCATCACATCGAGCGACCCGTCCTCGCGTTCGGCCTGGAACAGCCGGTCGAGCCCAAGCAGGCAGGCAAGCAAGGCACCGATCCAGAGAATGGCCGGCCCGATGCGCGACAGGAGATTGAGATCCGGCCCGACCCCGAACGGAATGACGGCAACCACCGTCATGAAGAACAGGACGCCAATCAACGCCCCGCCACCGGCGCGCACGGAAAGTTTGAGGTCGCGGAGGAAAAGGGCGATCATGATGAAAAAGTCGCCTCCCCAACGCCTGCAAATCCCGTCATCCGCAACTCCCGAACGCCGTCGATGCCCAGCGGCTGATGCGTGGCCGCAACCGCGATGCCGCCCTTTTCGAGATGGTCGCGGACGAGGCCCGCAAACATGCGGTCGGCACTGGCATCGAGCGCAGCAGTCGGTTCGTCCAGCAGCCAGACGGGGCGGAAAGCAACAAGCAGCCGCGCCATCGCCATGCGGCGTTGCTGACCGGCGGAGAGATAGCCGAACGGCAGGTGGCCGATCCCGGACAGTCCCAGAGCCTCGATCGCCACGTCCACCGGCAGGCCGTGCCCCTCGGCCGAATCACCCATGAAGTCCTGCCAGAAAACCAGGTTCTCGCTGACCGTCAGTTCGCGCTTCATCGCATTGCGATGCCCGAGATAGTGACTGGATTCGGCGAGGTTTGGGCTCGCGGAACCCTCCAGCCAGACCCTGCCCGTTTCCGACGGCAGAAGCCCCGACAGGGCTCGCAGAAGCGTCGACTTTCCCGACCCGTTCGGACCCGTCACGACAAGCGCTTCGCCGGCCCTGAGAACAAAGGAAATATCGTGGAAAATCAGGTCTTCACCGCGTCTCGCAGCCAAATCTTCCACATGCAGTTCCACCGGCATTCACGATCCCTTTACGACGTTCGTCGCAATGCAAAAAAATTGTCTCAATTTGAGGAGAGTTGGTCTGGCACGTTTCTTAGAAATTATCTATAAACGCCCCAACACGCCAGCGGTCGGCGTGAATTTCATCCTAGCGCCGAACATGGAAGTTTTCCACGTACGGACAGCGGAAATGGCCGTACCCGCATCCCAATTCGCGCTTCCAAAGCGCAAGGGCGTTCGTACGTCAGTTCTTGGCGATCAAACGGAACGGGGTATCCAGTGTCCAAATCCCTTGACAGTTTCAATTGTCGCTCGACTCTCACCGTAAACGGCGTCGACTATGTCTATTACAGCCTGCCGAAGGCCGAAGCGAACGGTCTCGCCGGCGTCTCGAAGCTGCCCTATTCGATGAAGGTGCTGCTCGAGAACCTGCTGCGCAACGAAGACGGTCGCTCGGTCACCAAGCAGGACATTCTCAAGTCGTCGCCGCCTGGCTGAACGACAAGGGCACGGCTGAAAACGAAATCGCCTATCGCCCGGCCCGCGTGCTGATGCAGGACTTCACCGGCGTTCCGGCCGTCGTCGATCTGGCCGCCATGCGCGACGCCATGGTCAATCGCTCGGCGGCGACCCGGAAAAGATCAACCCGCTGGTTCCCGTCGATCTCGTCATCGACCACTCGGTCATCGTCGACGAATTCGGCACGCCGACCGCCTTTGCCCGCAACGTCGAACTCGAATACGAGCGCAACGGCGAACGCTACCGCTTCCTGAAATGGGGCCAGCAGGCCTTCAAGAATTTCCGCGTCGTTCCGCCGGGCACCGGCATCTGTCACCAGGTCAACCTTGAATATCTCGGCCAGACCGTCTGGACCAAGGAAGAAGACGGCGAGATCACCGCCTATCCCGATACCTGCGTCGGCACCGACAGCCACACGACGATGATCAACGGTCTTGGCGTTCTCGGCTGGGGCGTCGGCGGCATCGAAGCCGAAGCGGCCATGCTCGGCCAGCCGGTCTCCATGCTCCTGCCCGAAGTCATCGGCTTCAAGCTGACCGGCAAGCTCAAGGAAGGCGTCACCGCGACCGACCTCGTGCTGATGGTCGTGCAGATGCTGCGCAAGAAGGGCGTCGTCTCCAAGTTCGTCGAATTCTTCGGCCCCGGCCTCGACAACATGACGCTCGCCGACCGTGCGACGATCGGCAACATGGGCCCGGAATATGGCGCCACCTGCGGCTTCTTCCCGGTCGACGGCGAAACCATCAACTACCTCACCATGTCCGGCCGCGAAGAACAGCGCATCGCGCTGGTCGAAGCCTATTCCAAGGCGCAGGGCATGTGGCGTGACAGGCGACGGCGCCGATCTGGTCTTCACCGACACGCTCGAACTCGACCTCGGTCAGGTCGTGCCGGCCATGGCCGGTCCCAAGCGTCCGGAAGGCCGCATTCCGCTCGAAAACATCGCATCCGGTTTCGCCGGCTCGCTTGAAGGCGAATACAAGAAGCCCGGCCAGCTCGATGCGCGCTACGCCGTCGAAGGCACGGACTACGACATCGGCCATGGCGACGTCGCGATTGCCGCCATCACCTCCTGCACCAACACGTCGAACCCGAGCGTCCTCATCGCTGCCGGCCTCCTGGCCCGCAACGCGGTCGCCAAGGGCCTGAAGTCCGAGCCCGTGGGTCAAGACCTCGCTTGCACCGGGATCCCAGGTCGTCGGCGAATATCTCGCCAAGTCCGGCCTGCAGGATTCGCTCGACGCGCTCGGCTTCAACCTCGTCGGTTTCGGCTGCACGACCTGCATCGGCAATTCCGGCCCGCTGCCGGCGCCGATCTCGAAGACGATCAACGAGAAGGGCCTGATCATGTCGCCGGCGTGCTCTCGGGCAACCGCAACTTCGAAGGCCGCATCTCGCCGGACGTCCAGGCCAACTATCTCGCCTCGCCGCCGCTGGTTGTCGCCTATGCGCTGGCCGGCACCGTCCAGAAGGACCTGACGACAGAGCCGCTCGGGATCGGCAGCGACGGCCAGCCGGTGTTCCTCAAGGACATCTGGCCGACCTCGCAGGAAATCCAGGAATACATCCTGAAATACGTCACCCGCGCACTCTACGCATCGAAATATGCCGACGTGTTCAAGGGCGACGTCAACTGGCAGGCGGTTCAGGTTCCGGCCGGCCAGACCTATGCCTGGGACGACAACTCGACCTATGTCCAGAACCCGCCCTACTTCGTCGGCATGGGCAAGACCGGCTCGGGCATCTCCGACATCAAGGGCGCCCGCGTGCTTGGCCTGTTCGGCGACAAGATCACCACCGACCACATCTCGCCGGCCGGTTCGATCAAGGCGGCATCGCCTGCCGGTGCCTACCTGATCGGTCATGGCGTCGGCGTTGCCGACTTCAACCAGTACGGCACGCGCCGCGGCAACCATGAAGTGATGATGCGCGGCACCTTCGCCAACATCCGCATCCGCAACCACATGATGGGCCCGAACGGCAAGGAAGGCGGCTACACGATCCACTATCCTTCGAAGGAAGAGATGTCGATCTATGACGCAGCCATGCAGTACAAGGCCGAAGGCGTGCCGCTGGTCATCTTCGCCGGCGTCGAATACGGCAACGGTTCGTCGCGTGACTGGGCTGCCAAGGGCACCAACCTGCTCGGCGTCAAGGCCGTGATCGCCCAGTCCTTCGAGCGCATCCACCGCTCCAACCTCGTCGGCATGGGCATCGTGCCCTTCGTCTTCGAAGAAGGCACGACCTGGGAATCGCTCGGCCTCAAGGGCGACGAGAGCGTCACGATCGACGGTCTCGGCAATGTCCAGCCGCGTGAAAAGACGCGTCGCCGGTCATCACCTATGGCGATGGTTCCGTGAAGGAAGTGCCGCTCGTCTGCCGCATCGATACGCTGGACGAAGTGACCTACATGAACAATGGCGGCATCCTGCAGACCGTTCTGCGCGACCTCGCTGCCTGATCGACCCTTGTGAGATCTTGATGAAGCCGGGGCGCCAACGCCCCGGCTTCTTTCGTTTCCGGACCAGTGCGGCGCCGGCTCACTCCAACGTGACTTTCTGTTGAAGCACAGGCGGCGTATGAGAGGGACGACAAGGGAATGCCTGCAAACACGAGATCGTCGCGCTCGAAAACGCTGTGTCGTCTCACCGAATGTTTACCTGCGCAGGGCTATATGATCCAGGCGCATCCTCAACGACTGCGCGAAGGAAATGGAACCGTCTGATGTCTGGAACGCGCAATGTCCGCCGCCTGCTGCTGGCCCTGGGCGCCAGTCTCACCGCCTCCCTGCCTGTCCTTGCCGATGAGGCGTCCCCGACGGGCGTGGTCGAGCTGTTTACCAGCCAGGGCTGCTCGTCCTGCCCGCCGGCCGATGCCGCGCTGAAGCGACTGGTGGAAGAAGGAAAGGTCGTGGCCCTTTCCTATCACGTCGATTACTGGAACTATCTGGGCTGGCAGGACACGCTCGGCTCCAAGGAAAATACCGCCCGCCAATATGCCTATGCAAAAGCGCTCGGCCGCAACGGCGTCTACACGCCGCAGGCGGTGATCAACGGCCGCGACCATGTCAACGGCTCCGATCTTGCAGGCATCAAGACGCGGGTCGAAACGATGGCTGCCGGCGGCGAAGGCCTCTCGGTCAAGATCGGTGCCCGGATCGGCAGCGATGAGATCGACATCGATGTCGGGCCGGGCAAGGGCAAGGCGGATGTCGTGGTGGTCTATTTCAACCGCCGGCAAACGGTGAACATCGAAAAGGGCGAAAACAGCGGCAAACGCGTCGATTACTGGCACGCGGTGAGCGACGTCCAGACGATCGGCATGTGGAACGGCAAGGCATCGAAATTCGTCCTGCCGGCTTCCGTCCTGAAACAGGCCGAAAGCGGCGGCTGCGCAATCCTGCTGCAAACGGTGGAGAACGGCGAAAAGCCAAGAGCGATCCTCGGTGCGACGACCATTCTCAACCATGAAGCCGCCAACTGACAGCGGCCTTTCGTGACAGACGGTCCGGCCCGGCAACAACGAGGGGCTGGGGCTGAGGGTTTCGAAGGTGCCGGACCGAACCACCATAGTCTGGAAGAGCGAATGCCTTCAGCAGGCTATGGTGCCGCAAAGGACAGGGGTGGCAACCGACTGTCCATGGACGGCGCTTGATAATATCGCGGTCAATCTGGGCATGGTTTTGACTGAAATGCGGCGGACGGAAAAAAGCAAATCGGCTTGAAGCTTGATTTTCGGCCAAGGTCAGGCACACTGTAACGGTCCTGTCACAATACAAGGCCGGAAAAGAGAATGACTGATCAGCCGGATTTACCGCGCGATACGCGTTCGGAGCGCGAGACGACATCGAACAGTGTCGTCGATCTCCACGAATACCGGAACGCCCGCGACCCGCTTCCCATCACCTTCCATCGCCGCGAACTGGACCTTGTCCTGCGGATCTATGGCCGCATGGTCGGCGAAGGCGAATGGCGCGACTATGCCATCGATCACCTGAAGGACCGGGCGGTCTTCTCCGTCTTCAAGCGCTCAGGCGAAACGCCGCTTTATCGGATCGAGAAAAATCCCAAGCTCGCCGCCAGGCAGGGTGCCTTCAGCGTCATCGACGTCAATGGCAGGATTCTCAAGCGCGGCCATGAGTTGCAGCAGGTCCTCAAGGTTTTCGACAAGGCTTTGAAACTGATCGACACCTGAGACCCGGTTTCACTGGCTTTGTTGACCGCACCGAAAACGAAGCCGGATGCGCGCCGCCCCAGTCGCGACCGCCGGTCCGTATTTGCCGCGCCTGCCAATGCATGGCCCTTGGTTCCAGCCCGCCGCAGTCAATAAAAAAGGCGGCCGAAGCCGCCTTTTCAGATCGTGTCCTGTTCCGACTATTCGCGGTTTCCGAGGAAACGCAGCATGAACAGGAACAGGTTGATGAAGTCGAGATACAGCGTCAGCGCGCCCATGATCGCCTTGCGGCCGGCGGCTTCGACGCTATCGGCTTCAAAGTACATTTCCTTGATCTTCTGGGTATCGTAGGCGGTGAGGCCTGCGAAGATCAGAACGCCGATCGCCGAAATCGCAAACTCCAGCGCCGAAGAGGCGAGGAAGATGTTGACGATCGAGGCGATGATCAGGCCGAACAGACCCATGATCAGGAAGGAGCCCATGCCGGTCAGGTCACGCTTCGTCGTATAGCCGAAGAGCGACAGGGCACCGAACGAGGCCGCAGTCACGAAGAATGTCTGGGTGATGCTCTGGCCGGTATAGATCATGAAGATCGACGACAGCGAAAGACCCATCAGTCCCGCATAGACCCAGAACGTCGTCTGCGCAGCAGAAACGCTCATCGAATTGATGCGGAAGCTCAGGAACAAGACCAGACCCAGCGGCGCAAGCATGACGACCCACTTCAGCGGGCTGACATAGATCGCCTGGCCGAAAGCGGTCAGTTGTCCGTCGGCGAATGCAAATTGAAATGCGGCATAGGCCGCGATACCCGTGATCGCGAGACCCAGCGCCATCAGGTTGTAGACCTTGAGCATATAGGTGCGCAGACCCTGGTCGATCACGGCCCCCGCCTGCGCGCCGGCAGGCGACACTCGGGTTTGGTAGTTTCGAAGATCAGCCATAGTTTCCTCTTTCAAGCCCCGTTTGAGTTACGGTGTCAGGTGCGGACGGGAGACATGCCTGAAACACGTCGTCTTCACAACCCAGGCGCCGCTGCGGGGCTCCAGCATGCCTGAAGAGAATATGATGTCGAAATATGTCCCGCACAAGACCCGGCCAGCCCTGAAACGCCGGAAACGCTGCAATCCTGGACTTTGATGACGTCAGAGTTAACTGCGATCCCACAAGGCCGGCCCTCAATGCCCGTATCTTCGATCAAAGGTGACCTTTGACGAGCGACGCCACGCGCCGATGCCAAAGCACGATGCAGGGCACCACCAGCAATTCCATGCCCAATCCGAGCAGATGTCCCGCCGATGGCTGGCCGGCAATGAGAAGCGACCCCAGACGCGCCAGCCCGCCGCAGAAAGTCAGGATTGCCAGAAAGTAGAGACGTTCGGTCTTTTTCTCGATCGCCGGAATGCAGCTGTACCAGGCGAGCCCGAAGACCAGAAACAGGCCGGACAGGAAACGCACATGGCTGTCGAGATCGACAGGCGCATTCTTCAACCCGAGAAATCCGGCGCCGGTGACGACGCCCGCAAGTCCCGCGAAAACCGGCAGAAGCGCGAGAACGCCGATGGTCGCCTGCAGCATCCGCCTCTGCCGGAAATCCTTCGGGCTGATTTGATAGGCCAGGCTTGCCATTGCGCATCCTCCAGAGATGGAAGGAGAACGCTCCATGTCGCATTAGAGTTTCAGCAGGCGGGTGGAAGTGGATCACATATTGATTCCCGACCGGACAGGCGTTATCTAGACAGGGTGGTGATTTGGCCGGCCGGCTTGCAGCCACGTTAAACAAGTCGCTAAAGGGCCGTGGGTTATCGTAGCACCCGCATCCCTTCCTTCGGTCGGCGTTCGTGTCCGTTCGAGTGAAGCCATGCCCATCAAGATCCCTGATTCTCTTCCCGCCGTCGAAACCCTCGTCAAGGAGGGTGTGCGCGTGATGACCGAAACGGCCGCCATCCGCCAGGACATCCGGCCGCTGCAGATCGGGCTGCTCAATCTCATGCCGAACAAGATCAAGACCGAAGTGCAGATCGCAAGGCTTGTCGGCGCCTCGCCGCTGCAGGTCGAGCTGTCGCTTGTGCGGGTCGGCGGCCACAAGGCCAAGAATACATCCGAAGAGCACCTCCTGTCGTTCTACGACACCTGGGAGGAGGTCCGGCATCGCAAGTTCGATGGCTTCATCATCACGGGCGCACCGATCGAGACGCTGGAATACGAGGACGTCACCTATTGGGACGAAATGAAACAGATCTTCGATTGGACGCAGACCAACGTCCATTCGACGCTGAATGTCTGCTGGGGCGCGATGGCGGCCGCCTATCATTTCCATGGCGTGCCCAAATATGCGCTCAAGGAAAAGGCCTTCGGCGTCTATCGCCACCACAACCTCAATCCCGCGTCCGCCTATCTCAGCGGCTTCTCCGACGATTTCCAGATTCCGGTGTCACGCTGGACCGAAGTGCGCCGCGCCGACATCGACAAGGTACCGGACCTGGAAATCCTGATGGAATCCGATGAAGTCGGCGTCTGCCTGCTGCACGAGAAGAAGGGCAACCGCCTCTACATCTTCAACCATGTCGAATATGATTCGACCTCGCTGTCGGACGAGTATTTCCGCGATGTGAATGCAGGCGTGCCGATCAAGATGCCGCGCAACTATTTCCCGCACAATGATCCGTCGCTGCCGCCGCAGAACCGCTGGCGCAGCCACGCACATCTCCTGTTCGGCAACTGGATCAACGCCATCTACCAGACGACACCCTATGATCTCGCCGATATCGGCAGGGATACGAGGAGGGATCAGCCATGAGTGGAAGCCTTGAGATCAGGCCGCTTCAGCCCGGCGACGAACAGGACTGGCGCAGGCTTTGGACGGCCTATCTGGCTTTCTACGAGACCACCCTGCCCGAAGACATCTACACGCTCACCTTTTCCAGGCTGCTGAGCGGCGACATCAATGAATATGCCGGCCTGCTCGCCATCCTCGATGGCCGGCCGGTCGGTCTGGCGCATATTCTCTTCCATCGCTCCTGCTGGCATCGCAATTCGATCTGCTATCTCCAGGATCTGTTTGCCGACACCGATATTCGCGGCCAGGGCATTGGCCGCGCGCTGATCGAGGCGGTTTATGCACGAGCCAACGAAGCGGGGAGCGAAGAGGTCTACTGGATGACGCAGGACTTCAACGCCACGGCACGCAAGCTCTATGACCGCATTGCCGACAAGACCCCCTTCATCATCTATCAGAAGACGCTTTAGCCGCCGTCAGGGCGTCTTGTTCTTCTTGGGAAGGAAGGACAGGCTGGCTCAGCGCCCTGAATTGTATGACTTTTGGGTTGCCGCAACCGCCGAAATGACGCAGGCTGCGGCGCGACGACTGTTGGGAGGATCAAAGCCGTGCCTGCAAAGACTGAAACATTCGGCCAGACGCCATCCGGGGAACCGGTTCTTCGCCTTGTCATCAAGGGCGGCGGATTGACCGCCAGCATCCTCACCTGGGGCGCGATCATCCAGGACCTGCGGCTTGACGGACATGCGGCTCCGCTGGTGCTCGGCTTCGAGACCTTCCCGGATTATCTCGAGCACTCTCCCTATTTCGGCGCGACGCCGGGCCGCAACTCCAATCGCATCGGCGGTGGCCGCTTCAGCATCGACGGGGAAACTTACCAGCTCGAACTGAACGAAAATGGCGTCTCGCACCTGCATGGCGGCAGCGACGGCATCGCCCGGCAGAACTGGGCGATCCTCAGCCAGTCCGAGGACAGCGTCACGCTTGAGATCGTCGATCCTGATGGTCGCGCCGGCTATCCCGGCAATTGCACGATCACCTGCACCTATGCCTTGAGCGAAGGCGGCGTGCTGTCCGTCGTCTACGAAAGCAAGACGGATCGCGCCACGATCGCCAATGTCTGCCAGCACAGCTATTTCAACCTGGACGGACTGCCCGATGCCCTTGGCCACGACATCATGATCAGCGCCGACCATTATCTGCCGACCGACGCGCGGCAGATTCCGACCGGAGAAGTGGCGCCGGTCGAGGGTACCGTCTTCGACCTGCGCGAAATGACGGCGCTGCGCCGCCAGCTCGAAGGCGACAGGATCGGCTACGACCACAATTTCTGTCTCTCGCAGGAACGGGGCCGCAAGCGCTCCGTGGCGCTTGTGCGCAGCATCAATTCGGGCGTCTCGCTGGAAGTGAGGACAACGGAACCGGGCGTCCAGCTCTATACGGGTTTCAAGATGAATGTGCCCGTCCCTGGTCTCGAGGGCCGGACCTATGGCCCATTCGCCGGCTTCTGCCTGGAAACACAGATCTGGCCGGACGCCATCAATCATGACGGTTTTCCGAAAGCCATTCTCCGTCCGGGCGAAACACTGCGCCAGGAGACGGATTACGTCTTCTCGAAGGCGTGATGGTCTGCAGGGGGGACCTGTGACAGCAGCGCCAGGGCCATGCCGCGCCAGCGGGTGACCGCATTGTTTTTCAAGGCGGCGCTGCCACAGCATCCGAAGACCCGACCCGGTCATCATGCGGACCGGCAGGATCGGCTTGATGCCTAGGGTATGAGCTTCCGGCGAATGGCATCCGCTATTGCCTGCGTCCGGTTTGCGGAACCCAGCTTCTTGATCGCGGACTTGATATAGCTGTTCACGGTGTCGTTCTGATAGCCGGTCGCGATCCCGATCGCCTCGCTGGTAAGTCCGCGGCTCGCTTCAGTCAGGCAGGCGAGTTCCCCTTTCGTCAGCCGAAGTTGATCGGCGGCGAAGCGGTCCATGAGCGGCTTCGTAAATGCAAGGTGAATCGACTCCGACACGAGATTGAGAAAGGCGAGCTCATCCGGTGAAAATGGTGTCGAGCGCGAAACGCTGATCGCACCGTAGATCGTTTCGCCGCGCAGAATGGGAATGAGAACCCGATTTTGCACATTGAACAAACGTTGCAGATAGATGAGGCGCGGCGGCGGCGGGTTGGCTTCGTAGACCTCGCTTTCGAGTACCATCGTCAATGACGACCGGGCCGCGATCAAAAAGGGGTCCACGGCATAAAGCCGATCGGCATCGTAAGCCTCCAGGAATGCAGGCGGCATATCCGTATCGATCGAGAAGCCTTCACCGAAACGGAAATGATCGACGTCGAGGCCGCTGATGGCGATATAGTCGAAGGGTACGGCCAGGCGCAGGCGGTCCACCATCGCATTCTGCCCGAAATGGCGATGCTTCGGGACCGATCTGAGATCGATATAGCCGTCAAGCGCATTCGGCGACAGGATTGAAAGTGGGCTGACAGGCATCGTCTATCCGTAGAATTTACACAACCGCAGATTTGATTGGGACTGATTAACACCACGTTACCGGAAAACAATACAAAATAACTCACATTATCGATTCATGAAGCAATCAGATGCAATCCGGGGTTTAATACCCTATATATATTAAATCACAGGTAAAACTTTACCCCATTTCGGTTGAACGGCAGCACGCAGATACACGGGAGCGTGGACCCGGCGAATCGCATTCACCGGCGTCCGCAAGGGCAGGTCCGCCTGAGCAGCATCGTGCCCAAACCAAATCGTGCCCGAACAACACTGAGAATGTCAGTGCATCATCAAAACCGGCACGTCGCATTGTTCGATCATCGATTTTGTGACCCCTCCGAAGAGCCGCTCACGAAGCCGCGAATGACCATAGGCGCCCATGACGATCATATCCGCACCGATGTCTCTCGCATGCAGCTTCAGGACGTCCGCCACCGGCCGCCCCATCGATGGCAATCGGTCCACGATCACATTGACCCCGTGCCGGGCAAGATAGATGGCGATTTCCGCGCCGGGCTCGCGGCCACTGGCCGAGCCGATCGCTGTTGGATCCACGAGTGTGACATGCACATTTTTTGCCGAAGCCATGATATCGATCGTGGCGCGGGCAGCGAGCGCTGCCTCGAGGCTTGAATCCCAGGCGAGGAGAACGGTTCTCGGTTTCAGAGAGTTACGGGCAGGCGCATGCGAGAAGAGAATGGGCCGCGCCGAGCGAAACAGGCAGCCGTCGATCGCCACGCCATGCAGATCCAGATCCTGGTGCAGGTCGGCGCCGATCATCGTCAGGTCGGCGTGAAGCGCTCTCTCGCTCAATCTCTCGGCGGCAAGCGCGCTTTCGACATGCAGCCCCTGCAGATCGTAGGAAAGCTCCGTCCTGGGCAGCAATGCCTCCAACTCCGACACATAGGCCTCAAGTTGACGCGCCTGCTTCGCTCTTGCCTCCACCCACAACACCGGCAATGTGGATGGCCGGTCGAAGATCGGCGGTGGCGAGGAAATCATCACGACGACGAGAGACAGATGAAGATTGGATTCGAGCGCCAATGCGATGGCTGTTTCGAGATCCTCATGAGCCTGTCCGACGCGCAGGACCACCAAAATTGACTTGAATGCCATAGAGACCTCCCGCGGCAGATGTGCCGATGCCCATCAGGATAGCCCCGGCCCACGCCACAGCCTTGACCTGCATCAAGGCTGAACCGGAAATGCCGTTTGCCGGACATGCGCTTCCATGCCGGCAAACGATCTATGGCAATGCGAGACGACGGATCTCAGGCGACCCGGCGTACCGGCTGGGCGCTCGCATGACTGCCGGATCTCTGCGATCCAGGCTCCCGAATAGCGGCCCGACGGTTCAGGGTGAAGATCTGCACCAGTTCTGTGAGCCGGGTCGATCCCTCCGACAAGGTATGGCTGACAGCAGACGTTTCCTCGACCATCGCCGCATTCTGCTGGGTCATCTGGTCGAGTTCGTTGACGGCCGTGCTGATCTGCTGGAGACCGACCGACTGTTCGGCGGAAGCCCTCGCGATCGCATCGACATTCTGGGTTATGGTGGTGACATAGGTTCCGATGCGCTGCAGGGCCGCGCCGGTCTCGCCGACAAGCTTGACCCCGGAATTGACCTCGGTTCCGGAATTGGCAATCAGCGTCTTGATCTCCTTGGCGGCGCTGGCGGAGCGCTGCGCCAGTTCACGCACTTCCTGGGCGACAACCGCAAACCCCTTGCCTGCATCCCCGGCGCGGGCGGCCTCGACGCCGGCGTTCAGGGCAAGCAGATTCGTCTGGAAGGCGATCTCATCGATGACGCCGATAATCTGGCTGATCTCTCCGGAGGAACGCTGGATGCGTGTCATGGCCTCGATGGCGCTGTTGACGACACCGCTTGACTGGGCAGCGCAATCGCGCGCCTCCAGCACAAGCGCGCGGGTCTCCTGCGCACGCTCGGAAGAACCCTTGACGGTTGCCGTCACTTGCTCCAGGGCAGCCGACGTCTGTTCCAGCGCAGCGGCTTGCTGTTCCGTGCGCTTGGAGAGATTGTCGGACGCCGTCCGCATTTCAATGCCGTTCTCGTGGATCAACCTTGTCGTGTCGAGGACATTGACCAAAGTGGACTGAAATGCCCCGATCGCATGGTTGAAATCCCGGCGAAGCGTATCGAATTGACCGTCGAAGGGTTCGTCGATCGTCATGCGGATATTGCATTCCGCAAGGCGTCCGAGTCCGGCTCCCAATGTGTCCACGACAACCTGCAACGACTTTGCCTGTTCCATCCGGAAACGCTGCTGCTCTGCCTTCTCGGCATCGCTCGAAAGTCTTGCCTCCTCGGCTTCGAGACGCAGGCGCTTGCGCTCGAGCGCCGACTGGCGGAAAATCTCAACCGCCTTTGCCATGGTGCCGATTTCATCATTCCGGCCCGCGAATGGTACGTCCTTCGACAGGTCGCCGCTCGCCAGGACCGACATGTAGCGGGTAATATTGCCAAGCGGGGCGATGGCGCGGAAGCGGATAAACCAGACACCGGCGAGAAACACGGCGACCGACAAGCCACTTCCGATGGTTGCCAACAGGCCGAGCCTGGACGATGTCGCCTCCGCAA
This sequence comes from uncultured Alphaproteobacteria bacterium, assembly GCA_963822365.1. Lineage (GTDB taxonomy): Bacteria > Pseudomonadota > Alphaproteobacteria > Rhizobiales > Rhizobiaceae > Pararhizobium. The sequence continues at coordinate 53,224 of CAWGHM010000011.1, read as the reverse complement.
TCGCCTCCTCGACATGGAGATGCTCCGTCGCCATCGAAACAAGCTCCCGGACCGCCGCGTCATGGGCCCAGAATTGCGTCGAAAGGCTGTCAAGGGCTCCATGCACCCGTTCCAGGTCGCCGCCAAGCGCTGCGGGCTTGAACTCCGTCATGAGTGTCTGCCAGAAGAGATCGCCTTTCGACAGCACGTCGGTTGCCAGTTTGCTCTTGAGATCCTCGGGCAGATCGGACGCAGCCCAGAACGCCCGGCGCGCATCATAGTCGACTTTTAAAGCCTGGATTTTTTCTATGCTCGAGGCAGCCTTTTCCGAGTGGACGCCAATCTCATTGACGAGCATGTAGGCTTCGACGACATAGAGCGGCGGCGGCAGAATGTCGGCAATCAGGTCCTTGCTATCCACGATAAGGTCATAAACCGGGCCATTCACACGCAGGCGCTCCAGCGTATAAGACTGCATCCCGATCGAAACGATCAATCCGGTGGTAACAAACAAGGCAAAAGCAAGCAGCAAGCGGGAAATCGTAAGATGACGCATGAGAAGACCCTGGATTGAGAACATAGTCCGAGCCGACATCATGCCAGAATGGTAAAACCTTACCTGCCCATCCCCACTAATAGGGCTTTCGCGCTAAGAAAGATTTAATGCTAATATTTGCTCAACCGACAATTTTTTGCCCAGGGCAATCTATTTCGAGCCAAACTGTCCCTTTGTGAAGCGCCGCGATTGGGCCGAAACCCGGTTCTGAACGTCGTCCGCCATGCTCGGCAGACTTGGATGGAGCAACCGGCCGAAGTCCAGATCAGATTGTCGCGGGTCTGCTGAGCCAATGATGGCCAGCCGCGCCAGGTTAGCGGACGAAGAAAGACGCTAGCGCTTCTTCACCTTGTTGCCGCGCGGGCCGGTCATCACAGGGGTGTTGCTCCGGTTCTCCTCGGCCAGCTTTCGCCACCGCGCCAGGCGCTCGGGTTTGAGGGTGCCGTCACGAACCGCCGCCTGGACCGCGCAGCCCGGTTCATGATCATGCGTGCAATCCCGGAAGCGGCATTGCGGGGCCAGATCAGTAATTTCCGCGAACAACGCGTCGATACCCTCGGCGGAATCGCTGACATGCAGGGTCCGCAGTCCGGGTGTGTCGATGACCCATCCACCGCCCTCGATCGCATGAAGCGAGCGCGCCGTCGTCGTATGACGCCCCTTTGCATCATGCTCGCGGATGCCTCCGGTTTTCTGGCGCGCATCCTGCTGCAAGCCGGCCAGGGTATTCACAAGAGTGGACTTCCCCACGCCGGAGGACCCGACCAGAGCCACGGTTGACCCAGCCAGGCACCAGGGCGCCAGAACAGCACCGGCCGTCCCTGATCTGGCATCGAGCACGATGACGTCAAGACCGCGCTGCAGCGCCGATGCTTCCCTGCGATAGACCTCGGCATCATCGACAGTATCCGCCTTGGTCAGAAGGATGACCGGCTGGATATCCTCCTGATTGGCGAGAGCGAGATAGCGTTCGAGGCGCGCGGGATTGAAATCCGCATTGCAGGACGTGACGATGAACAGCGTATCGACATTGGCTGCGGCAAGTTGCTGCCCGCTGCGCCCGTCGGTACGCCGTTGCAAAACGGTGCGGCGATCAAGCCGCCGTTGCAGCATTCGGCTGTGCGCTTCAACCATGACCCAATCGCCAACGGCGTAGTCCGCGGTGTTGGTATTGGCCGGAAGCTCGAGTTCGATTTCCCCTTGCGGCGACAAGGCGCGCAGACGCGTGCGGTGAACCCTGGCAATCCGCGCCGGTACCCACCCCGTCTCGTCCGCACCGACCTGATCGGCGAAAAAATCGCCCCAGCCCAGGGCGCCCAAAGCGTTTGCATCGATCACAGGCATGGCCTGACAGGGAGTATGCGTGTCGCGTTCATGGAATATCCCGCTCCGGGCAGAAAAGCGCTGCTGGAAATCATCTCTTACCCTTAGCAGGCGCATCGGATTCTTGCATCATGGTTTCATCTAGGCTGCCATCGAAGGATCCCTGCAGGAAAGCATGCGATACGCCAATCCCTGCTCCCCCAAACCCGCATCGCGGTTGCGAAAAGCCATCTCCGCCAATTCGCAGCAGCCCGAATCCGCAATCCCTTGGCTTACTGCGCGTTGCGGCGCGAATGCCATTGCCAGGCCGATTGGACAATGTCGTGCAAATTGTATCGCGGCGCCCAGCCGAGAACATTCAGCGCCATGTCATTGTTGGCGACAAGCGACGTGGAATCGCCTTCGCGGCGTTCCACATAGTCGATCGGAAAAGGTTTTCCGGAAACCTCGGCGATAACCGACATCAACTCCTTCACGGTCGTGCCCGTCCCGGTGCCCAGATTAAGCTTTACACTGTCCTTGCCGGACAGAAGATAGTCCACAGCGCGGACATGGGCATCGGCGAGATCGAGCACGTGAATATAGTCCCGGACGCAGGTCCCGTCGCGCGTATCGTAGTCGCTGCCGAAAACCTTGAAACCGTCCCGACGCCCAAGCGCCGCATCAATCGCAAGCGGAATTGCGTGCGTTTCGGGAAAATGCCATTCCCCGATGCGCCCGTCCAGATCGGCGCCGGCAGCGTTGAAATATCTGAGGATCACCGAGCGCAACCCCTTGTAGGTGCCGTAGTCCTGCAAGGCCTGTTCGACAATCCATTTGGTCCGACCATAGGGATTGATTGGCTGCTGTTCATGCGTTTCGTCCATCGGCACCTGCTTTGGCAAGCCATAGGTGGCGCAAGTCGAGGAGAAGACGAAGGCGTCGATGCCGGCAGACATAACGGCTGACAGCAGTGTCAGCGAGCCGATCACGTTGTTATCGTAAAACGCCACGGGGTCTTTGACGGATTCCCCGACTTCGATCATCGCGGCGAAATGCAGGACGGCGGCGGGTTTGTGTGTTGCGATAACCTCATCGAGCCTTTTCCGATCGCGGATATCCCCCTGCTCGAAAGGCCCCCAACGGACAAATTCTGCGTGCCCGTTGGAAAGGTTGTCGAATACGACCGGTGTGTAACCGCGTGCCGCCAATGTGAGGCAGGTATGAGATCCGATATAGCCGGCACCACCGACGACCAGGACTGACTTTGATTTCATCTGTACAACTCAATTCTGCAGGAGCGCACGGGCGTTTTCGTTGTTAGATCATTGATATCTTGGAATTTTAAGGCCAACGGCAAGTGACGTGAGACCAGCCTTTGAAGGCAGCAAGCCTTTTCATTGGAAACGTCAAGAGTTGTTCCCTCCCGGAATGAACCCACGCCTGTCACGACCCGAATGGAGGGGCGGGCATCAAAACCGCCTCTGCGAACGCGAAAGCGATCGGCCCCATTCTGCTGGCCTTCTACCGCACAATCTATCGGCGTCCAACTATTAACAATGACCGCACTTGAGGCAAAGCCGGACACCGAAGTTTGACGGGAGGTTGAAATCTGGTAACTGTGACTCGACGGATGATGACCAGCGAAAAACCGTCGTGAGGTAAAATGAAGCCCAAAATCAATTCCAGCGACGCGGCTGAATATCAATCGCGAACGCTTCGCCAGTGTCAGAATGCCTGTGAGAGTGCTTGTGTATGAGTGCGGACATGATGCGTCTCTTCCGACAAGGTGTGAATCGTTTTTTTAAACACGACCAGCCCAAGAACGCGGCTGAGAATGTTTTCGATCAGTATGAAATGCGCAAACCTGCGGCACAAAATGCGATCGACGCGCTGGAGGGCTGGAATTCGGCATTCCCGACCGAACTCGGCCTCACCGCCGGCACGATACCGCTTTTCGCGGACGAGCGAATCTACAAAGTATTGCAGAGCTACGGTTCGATCGAAGGAAAGAAAATCCTTGAGGTGGGTCCCTCTCGAGGGAATGCACACCTATATGCTGAACCAGCACCAGCCGGCTGGAATCGATGCCATCGAGGCAAACAAGCTCTGTTATCTGAGATGTCTCGTAACCAAGGAAATCCTTAAACTGGACCGCGCCGCGTTCCACCTGGGCGACATTCAGAGCTTCCTGCGGGACACCGACGAGTCCTATGATTTTGCACTTGCGTCCGGCGTTCTCTATCACATGCCGGATCCTGCAGAATTTCTTCGACTTTTGTCGCTGCGGGCGAAGTCAATCTTTATCTGGACGCATTTTTATGATGAAGACGCAATGCCAAAATCGGATGTTCGACATAAGCCTTTCAGCGGCATAGTCGAGGTGCGTTCCGTTTCTGGCATGGATGTTCACTATCATGAGCGCAGCTACCAACTTGCCAATGGTAACGCCTCATTTTGCGGCGGCATGAAGGATCGACATTACTGGATGCGGAAAAGCGAAATATTGGAGCTTTTGGCAAATCTCGGTTACAATGAAATCGTAGTGCAAGATGAGGATTTGAAGCACTCGGGCGGGCCCTGTTTCTCGGTATTCGCCCGACAGTAGCTTTCCTATCCCACTCGATGCGCATCAGCGGGTTTCGACAGTGCTCTTTAATTTAGAATATGACGACGGCGCTGCAATCGAGGGCTACCTGATTCCCGATGGCTTCTCGGATGAGCCTGGTATTGTGGTGACCAGAGACGACGGCACCACCGTTGCGTTTGGATGCGATCAGTCACGGCCCGCCGTCGTTCAATCCGGCAGGCACGCAACCGGCATGGTTGGTTTTCGGATCGACCAGACATCGATGCCCGATATTGCAATGCAGCGGCATCTTGCTGTCCACGACGCAAAGTCGGGCCTGTTGATCTACCGGCGTCCACGCGTTGCCGCGCCCATTCCTATGAAGGTATTGCGGCTTGAGCTGAACATGCTCCCGATGGTCAAGTTCGATCAGTATTGCGGGCATCATTTTCAGTATGCGGTTTCATCCGTGGAGCGTTTCGGTCACGAAACGGCTCTTCAGGTCTTCCACCTGAATGCTGTCCCGTCAATTTATATCAGCGGCCGCCTGTTGCTTCGAAATTATGAGGAATTCCTGGATAAAGGCTTCATGGTGATCGCCGATATTCCGGACCCCTATTACGAAATGGCAAGCCGCCTCGTGATCCTGAAGCGGCTCGCCAAGGGAAATGTTTCGTTCATAGGCGATCGAGACCGAATCTTTCTGGCTTCCGCTGCGGATCATTTTGCCAACGTCAATCTGGAAGATGAGCGAGAGGTGAAGCGCGCCTTGAAAAAGGCGCCGGATAAGGTCAGAAACGTTCTGGTTTCGCCAACGACGAGACAACTGGTGTGCAACTATCCCGAACAGCGTGTCACGCGTCGCGAAGTCGCACCTGCGATTGACGTGCTGTCCCGTTTCACAGTCGTGGGCTATGGTGATGATAACGCGCATTTCCAGAATGCAGTGGGAGAGCTCCTGGGCCTTCCCTCCGAAAACATACCTGTCGCGCCTCGTCATTCGATTTTGCAGGAATTGGCAGCGCGTTTGCGTCAGTTGCCAATCGCAGAATTAATATTGGAAGAGGACCTGATTTTTGACCACTATGTCCGCGGGGCTGTTGCGCCGCATCTTTCACGAGTCGGTTAGGCCTTATCGATGACACAGGCTCCAGTGCGGGAATTAGAGATAGATGAGGACCGCGTTCGGCTGCATGAGGACAAGCCGCGCGGGGGCTGGCTGAGACGTGTCGTCTCCCGAAACGCGACGTCGCGTGACAACGAAATTGAACTGCAGGAGGAGTTTGCGCCAAATCCGGAAGCAGGCGGCAAGCCGCCATGGCTTCTGATCTCTTTTGTTGTGACGGTCATCCTGCCATCCGTCTTCGCGCTGCTGTATTTTGCATTCGTCGCCACGGATCAGTACACCGCCGAAGCGCGTTTTGCAGTCAGATCGCTTGCGGACGACGGAGCCTCGGGCAATGTTGATTCCGGCCTGGTGCAGATGCAGACAGCCTCCCAGGACGCCTTTGTCATAACCAGCTTCATCCACTCAAGCGAGATTCTCAAACGCATTGAAGGCAAGGTCGACTACCGCGCGATATTCGACAATCCGGCCGCCGATTATTTTTCCCGCTTTGATCCTGACGATTCAGAAGAGGCGTTCCTGAAGTACTGGAGCAAGCATGTCTACGCCTATATCGACGGTCCGTCCGGTATCGTGACCCTGACAGTGCGCACATTCAGACCAGAGGATTCGGTGCAACTCGTTTCCGCGATCATCAAGGAAAGCGAAACGCTGGTCAACGAACTCTCCGTCCGGGCTCGGGAAGATATGCTCGCCAGTTTTTCAAGGGAAGTCGAAAGAACCGGCGGCCTGTATCAGGAGGCCCTGGCTGCGCTCAATCGTTTCCAGCAGCAATCCGGGCTCCTGAGCCCTGCTGTTCAAGCTCAGGAAGCGGGTAAGCTTCTGACCGGATTGCTTGCCCAGAAACTGGAGTTCGAAAGCCGGCTGTTTGTCATGCAGCAATCGGCAGGCACCGATTCTCCAACCTACAAGCAGATGCTTCTGGTCAGGCAAAGCATCGACCAGCAGATCGAACAGATACGCGGCCAACTGACCGGCGCGAACGACACGTCGCTTTCCAACGTCATTACGAGCTTTTCAAGAGTTGAAACCGACCGCATGGTGGCTGAACAGCTTTATGAGGCATCACGGCGCAACTACGACCTGGCGTTTGCCGCAGCCCTTCGTAAGGGACTTTATCTCACCGTGTTCGTTCAGCCTTCCCTGCCTGAGGAAGCGCTTTATCCCAAGCGGATCATGTCGCCACTCCTGATCTTTCTGGGTTTGCTCGTTTTCTGGAGCACACTGTGCTTGGCGTGGGCTTCCGTCGAAGACCACAGGCTTTAGGACCTTTACGTGATCCGCTTCAAAAACGTGTCCAAGCACTTCAAAACGCAAAACCACAAGAAGATCATTCTTGATCAGGTGAATTTTGATTTCCTTCCCGGCTATTCATACGGGCTGCTTGGCGTCAACGGTGCCGGGAAATCCACGACGCTGAAGATGATTGCCGGAACTATCCTGCCCAATTCCGGGCGGATCACAAAGAATGTGCGTGTCTCCTGGCCACTTGGCTTTGCAGGCGGATTTCATTCGGAAATGACCGGCAAGGAAAATCTCAATTTTGTCGCGCGCGCCTATGGCGAAAACGTCATTCGTGTTGCCAGGTTCGTCGAAGAATTTGCGGAACTCGGCGACTACATCAATGCCCCCGTGCGCACCTATTCTTCCGGCATGATGGCACGCCTTGCATTCGGCTTGTCGATGGCAATCGAATTTGAATGTTACCTCGTGGACGAGATCACGGCCGTCGGCGATGCGCGGTTCCAGCAGAGATGCCAGGTCGCTTTCGAAAACAGACGAAAGAACTCTGATATCATCATGGTATCGCACGGCATGGATACTATTCAGGCCTATTGCGACAAGGGCATGTTGCTCGTCGATGGGCGCATGATGATCTACGATGATGTAGAACAGGCAATCGAAGGCTATTATCGATTGAATCGATGAAGACACCTTTGGCAGCGCACCAAAGCCGGGCCGTGGCACGCGCCTCGGCACCGAATTTGAAACGGATATGGCATGGTAAGCAGGTTGGAAGATCACGACAGTGGAGGGAGGGAGGCGACGGGTCTTGAGGCCAGCCGCAGCATTTCCGCACGTCTTTCGGTTGCAGCACGCAAACTCCGGTTTTCCACGTCCTCAAGAAGCGGCCTCTATCAGGCCGTCGGCCTGCGCCCCCGTCTGATCGACAGGGCCTTTTCGGCAGCCACAATCTTCTTCACCTTGATCTATGTGATCCTGCCGATTTCCATGGCAGTCGGCTATTACGGCTTTCTGGCCTCCGATCAGTTTCAGTCCGAATCACGCTTTACCGTGCGATCGTCCACACCGGCGCTCGGGAAGGACCAGGTTGCCAAGGTGACGGGCATCCCCGCCGCCAAGATCGCGCAGGACACCCAGATTGTCGTCAACTTCATAAAAAGCCACGAAATGATCGACGTGCTGAAGAAGCGTATCGATCTGAAGACTGTCTTTGGCGATCCCTCCATCGATTGGTGGGCCCGTCTGCCGGATGATGCGAGTGCCGAGGAACTTCTGGAATACTGGGAGGGAATGGTCACGACGTCCATCAGCCCCACAAGCGGCATCGTGACGGTCAAGGTTCGCGCCTTCCGGCCGGAGGATGCAGCGATGCTGGTGACCGAAATTCTGAAGGCGTCGGAGGTCGTCGTCAACCAGGTCAATGATCGCATCTGGAAGGATGTGACCAGGACGGCTGAGGAAAATCTGGAGAATGCAAAAATCCAGTTGCAGAAAGCCCGCGACACTTTTGCGAAATCGCGCAATGACAGCGGTGTACTGACGATTGAAGCCAGTTCCCAGATAATCTCAAACCTGCTGAACACAGCGGAAACCGAAAGGCTGAAGCTGCAGCAGCGCTACGATTCGCAAATCGCGGTTGTTTCCAAAGATGCGCCCCAGATGCGCATATTGCGACGCGAGATCGAGAGCAAGGATCAGCAGATTGCTGAACTCAACAGTCGCCTGGCGGGCCAGAGCGCTTCATCTCCCAATCTCGCAGATGTGTCGCAAGATTTTTCTCAGCTTCAACTGGCTCAAAGCTTGGCGGAACAGCAATTTGCGTCGAGTGTGAAAACTGTCGAGCAGGTGCAGTTTGTCAGCCGTCAACAGCTGCTTTACCTGGACAGCTTCATGGCACCGCGCGTGCCGGATGATGCGGAATATCCCCGTCGTGCTCTTTGGATCGCGGTGACGTTCGCCGTGAGCCTGCTGATGTGGTCTTCTGCAATGGGGCTGCTACACCTCGCGCGAAATCAACTCTCCCATTGAGGTTCATATTCACCGCGATGTGCGCAAGAGAACTGCTGTATCGATTGCTTCCCAAGCCACGCGCCTTGCGGGCTGCGCAGTTCCGTGCCGATCGCGCCGAACGGATACTTGTTCTATCAAAACAGCGAAATCCAACCTTCACATACTATCTTGAGGAACGACTGCGTCAGTCGAAGCTTCCGGTTTTGGTCCGGGACTTGATAGACCCCCTGGACGATCTGCAGCCGGATGGGCTGTTTGTCGTCATCTGCCGCTATGTTCGACCAGGTCAGCTTCTTTGGCTTTTCAGGCATCGCAGGCGCCTGGCAGGTGTCGCCCTGTTCATCGACGACGACCTCGCCGCCACCGTCATCGAACCGAATGGCGTCCTATCCTACCGGTTTTACGTCTGGATAATGGGTATTCTGCCACTCTATCTCTTGAACCACCTGCTGAGCCATGTCTGGGCATCCACGCCCAACCTGGCAAGCCGATTTCCCGGGACTTCCGTCGATCTGCTTGGTCCGTTTCCGCCCGATGCGAGCTTTCGATCGGGCAGCGGCGATCAAGACAAGCCGGCATCTTCCCGGCTGGTGGTTGCCTTCCATGCCACAGGCGCCCATGACGCCGAGCACAAATTCCTGATGCCGATCCTCAGGACCATTGCAGATCGGTACCCGGATATCGGTATAGAGGTTGTTGCAACGGGACAGGTGGCCAGGCTTTGGCGGCAGTCCGGCATTCCAGGGAGCCAGCTGCATGTTGTCGCGCCGTTGAGTTGGGCGGATTATCTGTCGGAAACATCGCGACGGTCATTTGATATTGTACTCGTGCCGCTTCTGTCCAATCGAACGAATGACGCGCGGGCGGACACCAAACGCATCGATGTCTGTCGGATGGGGGCTGCCGGCATCTTCTCCAGTGGCCATGTCTATGAACGCAACACGGTTGCGGGTGAAGTGCTCATCGAAAACGCTACCGAATGCTGGATCGATGCGATATCCAGATTGATCGAGGACGTTGGCGGTCGCGCCGTTGCAAAAAAGGCTTCCTTGGCCGCCTTGGAAAAGATACGTCTCACCGGTTCGCCGGATCTGCCGGGGCTCGGCGCCGGCACCATTGTAGAAGGCAGATTGTGATGACGGCAAGGGCGATCGGCACCCGGATAAGCTTCCTGCAAGCTCTGAGCCAGAAACGGCATGTCATGACAGCGGTTATGCTGCGCGATATGCGCACGCGCTTTTTCAATCATGGTCTGGGCTTTCTGATCGTCGCCCTGTGGCCGCTCGCGCACATGCTCATCCTGCTGGCCATCTATACAGTCGTCGGTCGGAAGACGCCCTTCGGGGAGAGCCTCAATGTATTTTTCGCGACAGGATTGATCCCGACACTCGCCTTTATGTACGTGTCGCGTTTCATGTCACTTTCACTCATTCTCAATCGGCCGATGCTGTCCTTTCCTGTGGTAACGGTTGTGGACATCATGACGGCACGGGCGGTTCTCGAGATTATTGCGGCGTATCTGACGTTGATTTTCATGTTCGCCATTTTGTTGGCGCTGGGCGACGACCCGATTCCCTTCGATGTGGAACAGGCTGTCTATGCCTATCTCGCCACGCTGCTTCTGTCCGTTGGCGTCAGGGTCCTTGGCGGGTGTGATTGTCATGTTCTCTCCATTCTTTGCGACCATCTATGCCTTGACGATGATTCTGGTGTACATCGGTTCCGGCACGCTTTTTGTGATCTCCGACCTCCCCGATGTCATCTCGGGCCCCCTCGCCTGGAACCCGGTCGTGCACTCCGTAGAATGGATGAGAACCGCCTATTATCCCACCTACAGCGATAAAATCCTCGACAAAGGCTATCTTCTGGGTTGCGGCCTCACGTCGCTCTGCCTTGGGCTTCTGTTGGAGCGCACCTTGCGCTGGAAGATGCTGGAAGGTTAAGTGCGCACATGACTTTGAGTATTCTGAACAGCAATGACCTCAATCCGCTTCCGACGCTCGGGGACGACGCCTGGCAAAGCACCGGCGATGATCCCTTTTTTGACGTGCGCTTTCGCTCCTTGCGCAAACCGGTCATCGTTGCGTTTCTCAGCAGCGACACGGAAAAACTGGACCCGAAAGTCTACCTGGACCGCGGCCATGGTTACCGCGAAAAAGACGCGGTCGATCTCTCGCCCGGAAATCGGTTTGTCATCATAGCGGATGTCGGCCGCTCGGGGCTGATGCGCTCCCTGCGCATAGATCCCGCAAGCCAGCCCGTCACGTTCAGGATTTCCTTCCACGCCTTCGACGACCGGCAGGCTGCTGAACAGGTCATTGCCGAACGCCTTGCTTCGGATATGGCCGGTGCGGTATCCCATGACCTCGGGCGGTTGCCGCGCTTTCGCCTGCGCCTCCCTTCCTGGCCGTTCCGCCGCTCGAAGAACGACATCGCGCGTTTCATTGCTGCCCACTACGACCTTGCAAAAGAGATACCGGATCTGCCTGCGTCATCGACCGGAGCGATCTGGCTGAGTACCGTTGTGCCGGTCTACAATGCACCGAAGCGGTATCTGGATGATCTCGTTCGTTCTTTCGAACAGCAGAACGTGTCCGGCACGGAGCTTGTCCTAAGCGACGATGCGTCTACGGACGCAGAAACACTTCAGTGGTACAAGAATTTCCGCAACCGCAAGAACATTAAAATCGTCCGAAATACGGTCAATGGTGGAATTGCCAGCGCCACGAATGCCGGTTTGCAGGAAACGTCGGGCATCTGGGTTACGCTGCTTGATCATGACGACGTGATCGCGCCTTTTGCCTTCAAGGTGATTGGCAAGGCACTTGAGGAAAACCCGCAAGCCGCCTTTCTCTACACGGATGAATTGGTGGTCGATGACTGGCTGAAGCCCAAGGGTTTGATGCTGAAGCCGGCCTATGATCCTGTCTTGCTGAGTGGCGTCAATTATATCAACCATTTCTCCGTCTATCGCCGTGATCGGCTTGAGGCAAAAGGCTTTTTGCGAACAGGTTTTGATGGATCGCAGGATTATGATCTTCTGCTGCGCTATCTGGACGGCCTTTCGGATAACCAGATACTGCATCTGCCCTATCCAGCCTATTGGTGGCGCAGAAATGGTCAGACCTATTCCCGCCGTTTCATTGAAAAGTCGACGCTGGCGGCAAGAGCGGCCCTGACCGACCGGCTTGCGCGACCGCAGCGCCCGGTCTCTGTTCTCCCGGCCATTACGGAGACCTTGCACCGTGTCGATTTCACCGCGCATTCCGCCACGCGATGGCCGAAGGTGTCGGTGATCATCCCCAGCCGCGACAGCCTGAACCTGATCACGCGCGTTCTGGGTGATCTGTTCGAGCGCACGGACTACCCGGATTTCGAAGTCATCATTGTCGATAACGGGAGCAAGGATGAAGCTGTTCTGGCGCTCTACCGAGAGTACCAGCAGCAGAAGCCGAATTTCTCCGTGCTCATTCGGGAGGAAGCATTCAATTTCGCACGCGCCATCAATCGCGGCATCGACCAGGCGACCGGCGAGCACTTTCTGATTCTCAACAATGACGTCGAGGTCATCGAGGGCGACTGGCTGAAGGAAATGGTGTCCTGCCTCCAATACGAGGCAACCGGTATTGTTGGTGCCAAGCTGCTTTATCCAAGCGGAAAGCTGCAGCATGCCGGTGTAATCGCCGGGTTCGGTGGGCTTGCCGGGCATTGGTTTCTCAACAAGCCGGCCAATTATGGTGGCCCTATGAACCGGCTGCATGTGCGCAATTCAATGACATGCGTCACGGGCGCCGTCATGCTGATTTCCGGACCCTGCGCTGAAAAGGTGGGGCTGTGGGACGAGGAAAACTTTGCTGTCGCCTACAATGACGTCGACTACTGTCTGCGCGCCTACAAAGCGGGTTTCCGGGTCGTCTGGACGCCCTTTGCAAGCCTGTATCACCACGAATCCGTCTCCCGCGGCTCCGATATGGTCGGGGAAAGAAAACGCCGGTTCGAAGGTGAGAAAGACAGGCTCAGAATGCTTCACGGCACGCAGATGTTTGAAGACCCTGCCATCAATCCCGGCTACGAGAAACAGCATTCGACGCCGGGACTGGCGATGCCCCTTCGGCATCCCGATGCAAGGCGCTGGTGGATATGATGTGACGTCGATCATTGGAACCGCGGCGAATTTGCCGGAGACGGCATCGATTGCTCAGCGCGCGTTCTGAACCTGTTTGACCCGACGAAATTTCGCGATCACCGAACGCAGTTTGCCGCCAGCATGGCCGCCTGCCGGCATTTCGCTGCCCGCGTCGACCATCAGCCGTGAGAGGTAAAAGCTGGCTGGTTCGCGCGAATCCGGCATCGTATGAATCGCGCCTGCCGCAAATCGTATCGAAACAGGTTGATCGCTCTGCCATGTTGCGCTTTTCAGGAGGACGCGCAACGCATTGCTGCCCTTCCGAAGCGCCTTCTCGGCAACCATTTCACCGGCGATCCATATCTCGACGAGCTGCAACGTCCCCTCGGGGACATTGGGAGCCTGCAGGTCGAGGTGGAGTGTCGGCGTCGCTGTGCTTTCGGCAGGCATCAGCACCATTTCCGACACGCGCCCGTTCGCCCAACGCCCCGCACCGTCAAATTTCCCCCATCCCCCGAGATAGAGCACCTGTTCGCTCTCCTGCCTCAGATCGACGTCCTCACCCAGTCTGCAAAGTGAGGCCTGGTGTAGGGTTTGCTCGCTGAGAATCACGCATCGGTCGATGCGTGGCTTGTCGTCACCGGCGATCAGTCGGATCGATATTCGCGCGGGCTTGCCCGGTTCAAGCATGGAGATCGGAATATCGATTGAAGCGGAAGTCACAGCGCCCCGTACTCGCCGGATGGCAACCGTGTCCAACATCACGTCGAAAACCGAACTTTCCGCCTTGGAAAAGGTCAACAGCAGTCGAACGGCTGCACCATGCAGATCTGCTGGCAGTGGCACCGCAAAGGAAAAGTCCAGGCCTTCGTCGGTCGAGCAATGCGTGCGATCCGCGTCAGTCGCAAGCGACATGAGAAGGTCGCAACTCGCTTCAAACGAACGCTCCTTCTGCCATCTCAGGCTGCACTGCAGCGCCTTCTCGCTGAGGTCGTCGATTTCCTCTGCGGCCTTTGCAAAGGCTTCCGCCAGGGCTCCCGGCGACCAGTCACGCATCACGATACCGGCGCAGTCGCCTCGCGCTATCGCGTCCGCCGCCCAGGTGTGCGGCGAGGTTACCAGGGGCTTACCAAGTGCGACCGCTTCCGATACGACGGCGGATCCTCTTTCCCTGTAGCCGTCCGGATCATAGGGGACGGCGACGATATCGACGCCACTGAAGGCAGCGTAATAGGCCTCGCGATCGAGAGCGCTATCGATCAGACGCACATTCGCCAGACCGTACAGCTCCGTCTCGGCGCGCACGATGGCCGGATCGGACCGGTCGTGCTGCGACTGGATGACAAACCGCAGGTTTGCGGATGCCTTCTGGCCGGCAATTGCACCGGGCAGCAGATGAAATCCCTTTTCGGCCTTTGCATAACCGAAGAAGCCGACTACCGGAAAATCCGCATTTCGGCCAGCCGCGGCTTTCCCTGCGGCTGGAACCCGGACCGGGGCCGGCATGATCCCGATATCAGCTCCCGCCAAAACACGGTGCGCGTCTGCGGTCGACTGGGTTTCACTGAAAACATGCACCCGTCCGTTACCATGACGCTTCAGCGCATCGTAGATACGTCTATAATGTGCCCCGGCATGCACCGCTTCTTTGCCCCAGGCTGTCCAGTTCGGATAGAAGATCGGCACGACGATATGGATGGCTGAATGCGCTGGTCCTCGGAGCTTCAGGAATTGCGCCAGACCATACATCTGAAACTGCGACACACAGGGATGCAGCACAAGGGTTCCGGTCGTCCAGATATCGTCCGGAAGCCTCAGCAGGTCCTCGCAATAATCGAGGTTCATCCGCTCCCAGTTCACCTGCTCTGCATCGTCACCTTCGACGGACACAGGATCATAAAAGCTGCGCTGGAAATGCTGGGTTGCGCCCAGTTCCTGGCGAATGCGCGGATCCATGTAACCGCAGCCAAACACCTCCACGAGCACGCCCTTGGCGGTCATCCCGTGAACAAGGGCTGAAGCATTGTTATATGCATGCGAGCCGACATCATGCAGCGCATTGTCCAGTATGACCAGACGCATTATTTTCGTCGCTTGGAAGCGGTATAGAACTGCCCTGCCTGTGCGAATTCAATGGGTTCATCTGTCGACCGGGCCGGATAGATGATCCTTCCTTCGTCTTTTCCCCACCAGAGATAATGGGCCAGCGGCGTCATCCCTGAATCGGCCACATCCGGATTGGCATTCAGGTAGAGATGCGCATCAAACTGGGGGCCAGGGGCGCGGTGCTCGAATTGCCCGGCCGTCAGATAGTGGCGAATTCCCGTCATGCCGCTTTGCACGACATCCGGGTTGCGTTGATTGTAGAAAACCGGATCGAAGAAAGCGTTTGGACTGTAATCCAGGGACATCCCGAACTCAACGAAGTGCTTGTACGGATACATACCGGAGGCCCGAACCTCAGGGTATGTGTCGGAGTAGAATCCGGCGTCGAAAAGCGGATGGGGCGCTCGACCCTCCTCGAGGCCGTGGTAGAGAAAATGCAGCAATGCCGGCATGTTCGCCTGCCCTACATCAGCATGTCGGCGAAGATACATGGCCTGATCGAACAGGGGATGACTCGCGCGACCTTCCTTCAATCCATCGCGCAGAAAATGCACGAAGGCCGGGATGCCTTCTGCTGCAACGTCCTTGTGAAAATCGAGATAGAAACGTGTGTCGAAAAGTGGATGAGGATCTCTCCCCTCGTCAATGCCTTTGCGCAGAAAATGAATGATCGGCGAAAAAGACGAGTTCGCCACATCCGGATACTTGCGGAGATAAAAGTCCTCGTCGAACAAAGGGTGCGGCAGTTTCTGCGCCGGATGCCCATGGCGAAGATAATGCACCAGTGACGAGAAGCCCGTTTTGCGCACCGAGGGATCTTGCATCCGGTAATAGGCAGGATCGAAGACAACGAGCCTGCCACCCTTTTTGCCCTGATAGCCCCTTGCAAAGGCAATGCTTTCGCGAAGGGTATAGGGGCGGGGTTGTCGTTTCTGTTGATCCTTGCTCACATGCTGCTGCCAGGGGATAAAATCCCCGACAGGATTATTTTTGGATTCTGCGGCTGCGTGCGTGGCAGGCCCGGATTCGAGCAGGCGCAGGTTGCTTTCCGCAAGCTTCGAGAACTGCGTCGCTCGACATCCATCTCGACGATCTGGTGCGGTCGGCATTTTTGCTGAAATTTGCAGCGGCAGCCACGAAATCGCGTCCAAAGGCGCGTTGCGCCTGCGCATAGTCAACCGGTTCGATTGTCGGAGGATTGGCCGCAAGCCTCTCCATGGCATTGGCAAGCGCCAGCGGGTTTGAAGCCGGAAAATGCGTGCCGTTTTGCGTCAACTGTTCGATATGAACCCTAAGATCGGACGCGAGCACATACTGCCCCATCCATTTGGAGTCTTCGATGACGGTCGACCAACCCTCAAACAAGGACGGCTGCACAATGTACTCGGCCCCCTTCATCAGCAGAAGTTGGTCTTCGCGCGGTATGAAGCCGAGAAAATGCACTTGGGCGTCAATACCCCATTCGACGCAAAGCTTTTTCAGGACGTCGATGTAGCCCCTGGCGCGATAATCTTGCTCATGCCCCGTAAACACCAGGTTGAGGCTCAATCCACGCTCCCTCAGAATCGAGAGGGCCTTCAGAACGACAATGTGGTTCTTGTGGATCCAGACCTGATTGGGGCACATGATGTAATCGCTGGCGAGGTTGTATTTCTTCCTCACAGCAACGAGCTTGGACAGGTCGTAATTGTTGAACGCAGCAAAATGCACGACCGCGATTTGCGGATGGATATCCTTGTAGCAGCGCTCCACATCGGCTTTCACATCATTTGAGCTGACGATAACGCCCATGCCCTTGAAGCTCGTCTCGTGGGTTTGACGCCGGTGACGCAGATCTTCCGCCGAAAAAAGTTCCGGCAGATGATACTCCTGGAGGTCGGGAATCCAGGCAACGGTCCGGTAAGCCTGGCTCGGAATCGGCCAGGGGAAAATCATATCGAACGGAAAACTGTCCGGTTCGGCATCAAATTGCTGGCGCAACACCCAATGAAGTTTTCCATAGCCCGTCTCACGCAGAAAATGGAACGATCGCGGGTTTGAAGCAATGATGGAAACATGCGGCTGGTCTTCCTCCGCAACGAGTCCAAGCGCGGAAATAAGGTTGCGAATATAGTAGCTGCCGCCGATCCAGCTTTCATCGAGATCAAAAAGAAATCCGTAATGTGCCATGTTCAAACATCCACCGGCTGAATCGCAGCCTCGTTCTTACTCGCCAAGAGACCGCAACCACTGCGCATAGCGTGTTAGTCCTTCATCGAAGCTGATGGTCGGAGACCAGCCCGTATCTGTCGCTTGACCTATATCGGCCAGGTAATGCTGAGGGTCGCCAGGCCTTACCTGTCCATTAAATCGCACTTTTTCTGGTACATTCATGGCTCTCGCCAGTTTGTCAATAACGTCACGTACGCTCACGGCATTGCCAGATGCACCATTCATAACCGTGACGCTGGGCGAAGCGACATTTGCGGCAAGGGCCATCAATTCGGCTGCATCGTCAACCTGAATCCAGTCGCGCGTTTCGTCGCCGGTTCCGAAAAACAGGGCATCTCCCTTGAGCAGCTTTCGCGACGCATCCCACAACAACTGCTTGCGAAGCCCCTCACCATAGACGGAGAAGAACCTGATAATCGAAATCGGAACACCGAAGAACTTCCCATATTGATGGCAAAGCGTTTCGACGATGCATTTGTTGACGCCATAGGGTGACACAGGATTGTGCTCTGCATCAATGCGAATGGGCAGATCAGAGACGGCGCCATAGACACTCGCGCTGGATGGGATCACGACCTTCACACCGGGATTTTGGCGCGCGTACTCCAGCACGTCGGACGTCGCAATGACATTGGCATTGAAATCACCGCGCGGATCGCTCAGCGACAAGCTTACTGAGCCACTCCCGGCGCAATGATAAATTTCCGACACATCGCTTATCGCTGCGAGAACTTCAGGATTTACACCACCTGCATGCCATTTATAAACGCCCAGGCTCGCTTGCAGGCTCTCGTCGATCGCGCCCCGCGCGATGCCGTGGACACAATATCCCTTTGCCGAAAGATTCTTCGCGACACGGCTGCCAATAAACCCCCCGCAACCCGTGACGATAACTACTCTTGCCATACACCTCACCCTGATACTGAGTCGGGTCCCCAAGGAAATCCGTAGCTGAAAGCGGCAAGTGGCTCCACACCGCTGGATCAAAGTCTACCGGAAATCCGTCTCGGACCTAACTTTTATTAGCAATAACTTTGGCAGGATTGCCGCCGACAATGGCTCCTGCGGGGACGTCTTTCGTAACGACTGCGTTTGATGCCACGACAGCGCCAGCGCCGATACGAACCCCCTTCATGATGACGGCACCGAAGCCAACCCACACGCCGTCTTCGATAACGACAGGTGCAGCCGCCACGTCATACCAGTCCTTGAACACTCCAAGATTGCCGGTGGATGCGCCAACCAACCAATCGTAAGCGTCATTCTTGCGGATCGTTGCATCGACTGAATGCGAATTGTTATCAACCACCGTCACATTCCAGGATAGCATTACATCGTTTCCGATCGTAATTCCTTCAGGTTGCGTACAGATCAGAACGCTACCGCCGCCGATCGACGTCCGGGAACCGATCTTAACGGTTCCAACGCCGCGTTCGAAGACGAAGGTACATAGAACATCGCTATTTTCGCCAATCAGAACGTAAGGCCGCCGTTCCGGCTTGACCCTGACATCGACCCGGGAATGCCCGATAACGGTTCCCTTACCGGCAACGATACTGCCCAGCGCAGCAGTCTTGCGGCGCGTCGGCAAAAATTCTTCCACGCCGGCCTCGACCAGTTCGATCCCCGCCAACATCAGCCCCAGCTGCCAGCCACTGGGATTTGCCGTCGAAGATATACGCAGGCAAACAACCTCCTGGCGCCCGGTCCGTTTGAAGTCGATTTCCAGCACGGCCGGCTCTGTCAATTCGAAGGACCGGCAGGGATAGGAACGGATGAACTCACCCGTCTCAACCATGATCACCTGATCAGGCAAATTGTTGCGATAGTGTACGACCAGCCTGGGCCGGCGCAGATGCTCAAGATTGAGCCGTAGAAACAGGCGGTCGCCGTTCATCCAGCAAAATGTGTCCGGCAGACCCAGATCGTCGCCGCCCTGCTCGGGCTGATGCAATCCGATGAGCTCGTGGTGAGCGAAGGTCTCTGAAATCTCGTGCTTCTCCTCACGGTCGGCCATGGACGGATGGCGGATGGCGATCGCGAATTCGGCCATGGCCCGCATCAGGCTCGGAAGCTTTCCGCGTCCGGTACCTTTGTCACCGGATGCAGCGCCCAGCAGGATTGCAAATTCCTTCCATCCCCCTGCACGCATGACGATGTCGATTTCCTCGTCGGTCGTGTCGGCCATTACCTTTCCCACAAACTCATCGAGATGCTTGGCAAGAACATGCTGCTCGATGAAGGCTGACGGGATGATATAGCTCAGCGCCAGAGGCTCGAAGCGCTGCAGGAGCCCTTTTTCCTTCAGCTTTTTCAAGCAAAGCCGTCGTATCGGCAGGAAATCGAATGCCCGCTCGTCATTCATGCTGATGGTGGAGCCAGGCCGCTGAAGGTAGAAGTAGCTGACTGAAGGGTCGAGATAGACGCGTTGCGCTGTGGTGATAACGTCGATCGAGAAGGGATGGTCTTCGTAGAACGTGCCGGACGGGAACGCAATTGCAGCCTCGTCCAGGAGGGATTTACGGATGACGTAACGCCATGGCGGGAAATTCCATCCGGCAACCGCGGAAAAGGCTTCCATCGATACCGGCGGCGATTTGACCAGGCCGGCGAACTGCTGATCTATCTTGCTTGGATACTGGGCATTGCCCTGCAGATCGACAGTGGCATAATTAACCACATAGAGGTCGATATCCTGTTCCCGGATCGTCCTCATTATACGACCGAGCACACCAACCTGCAGATAGTCGTCTGAATCGATGCACCAGACATATTTGCCGCGTGCAGCCTTGATCCCGGCATTGCGGGCCGCGCCCTGCCTCTGGTTCGATTGGCGGACAACGGTCACACGCGGGTCAAGCGCGGAGAAGGCATCAAGAACGGACCTTGTCGTATCCGTCGAGCCGTCATCAACAGCGATGATTTCTATTTCATCAACATTCTGTTCCAGGATGCTCAAGAGAGCCTTTTCAACGAACTCCTCGACATTATGGCAAGGAATGACAAATGACAGGAAGGGCTCAACAGAGCTGGACAACCCCTTGTTTGCCGATCTTATGGAAACGATCGGCAAGAACTTCCCACTTCTCTGTACCAACAATCTCACTCACGGCATCCGAGGGAAGTCCTCGCAGCCGCAGAGCCTCAGTCACAGCAATTTTAAGTTTGATGTCGTCATGCTTGCGAATGATCGGGATGGCGTCGGCTCCGGGAGCCCAGCCGCGCGCAACATACAGCAGCTTGATTGCCTCTTCGTCGGACAGGCTCGTTGCCGGGAAATTCTCCCTGATGCAGCGCGCCGATTCGGCCCAGATCTGGTCGGGGTTGGTGCTGGAAACGCCGTCCAGTGGAAAGAACACCAGTGGCCGCTCAAGAATTTCACAGCGCTTCCCCATACCGATCGCGCGATGCGTCCAGTGGGCGTCAGCGGTCAGTCGCAGAGAGTTGTCGAAAAGACCGACATCCTCGTAGGCCTTTGGTGAAATGAACAGGGTGTTGTGGCATACGGGAATACCGCTGATCAGGGCGTTTACGCCCCAAGGCTCGTCTATGCGAAGGGCGGTCTTTCCATCCGGGTGCATCTCCACAACGCGGCCACCGAATATTTCCCCATGACCGACATAGTAGGCCGCTGCAACCGCATCCAGCGCTCCGGGCAGATAGGCATCGCCGGCCCCCAGGATGTTGATCAACCGGCCCCGCGCCAGGGAAATGCCCTTGTTCAGAGCCTCATACAGTCCACGGTCTTTCTGGACGACGATGCGGCTGACCACATGAGGGAAGCTGGCAGCAATAGCGCACGTCTCATCGACCGAGCCACCATCAACGATGATGCATTCTACGTCGTTCCGAGTCTGGCTGGCAATTGCGCTCAGCGTGAATGGCAGTGATTCAGCAGCGTTGAGGGTGGCGATTACGATCGAGAACAGGGGAGCGCGAATATCGACGGAAGGGGAGTAGACTGTCGCTTGAGGTGACCAGTCAATATCACCAAAAATGGCGTTGACATCCAACCCTGCCTGCACGAACGTTCGGTGAAGCAAGACATTCAACGCCACCGACTTCTGCGCCGCAACGATTGCTCTCACAGCCTGGGCATCGCCATCCGCCTTCAGGTACGAGAGGATTGCACCTGTATCCTGCTGGTGACAAGTGCAAATCGGCAAGTAGATCTTTCAGACCATTCGTTTCAATTCCAGTAACATTAAGAAAATCGAGATCACGTTTAGTGAAATGCGACATTTGAACTCCCGACATTCGATCCCGTTCCAGAATTTCGAATTCTAAAAAATGTAAAACTACTTGCGACAAATCTTAGAAAACCAAAAATATCGCAAAATTTAGGCGCTGATTTTCAATCGCTCTCGATTTCGAAAGATCATGTCTTTCCATTGGCTTGGACCGGATTTGGCATCAACAATATTTACAGGAAACAAAATGTTGCGCAAGCAACAACGCAGATACGAACCGATGCCCGAACCAGCCATCTTCGCCTGAGCTGAGCCGTTGAATTCTCCGGATATTTGGCAAAGTCCATCACGCGAAGGACCGATAGGCTAACGCAACCCCGATGTGCCGAAGAGCAGACCATCGGGGTATTGAGAGTGAAGAAACCGACCCGGTGCATTCGCCCTGAAAATCGATCCGCAAAAAACCGGTTGCAGATGGCGGGAGCGAAACACCCTCCCCTCTGGCGAGAACAGACGAAAGATGCACCCGGGCTACCGTCAATGACACAGGCCGCGAGCCTGATCCCGCGGAATGTCGCAAAAGGCCAAGGCAAAATAGGCATACTTCCCCTCTGCCGGCTGCGAGGTACGCGCTCACACCCTTCGAGGCGGTTATCGTGTCGTTGCCTGTTAATCCGGCAATCCGGCATGCAGATCGTACCAATAACCGCTGACGCTGTCCGGCCGCTCCGCGATATTCCGCAGATGTTCGGCCAGGTGCGCCCGCATGGAATCGGCCGACAGCCACTCATCAGGAAGGTCACGACCGAATGGTCCGCTTGCACCGATGTTGAACGTCGTTTTCACGGTCAGCCCTTCCAGAGCGGGCTCGGGACACCGCGCGTAAGGCACAAAAGCCTGGTTGACGATCTGGAACCGATCGTAGCCTGCCTCGGCCAGCGCCTCAAACAGGTTGGCTTCGCCGTTTTCAAACGAAACATACCTGGGTCGAACGGAATGCCCCGCGATCGCCAGCACTGGAATGTGATCGTAACCCTCGATGTCAATCTTTGCGAAATAAGGCACGCCGTACGCAGCGAAGATATCCTCGGTTGTTATTGTTTTGACAACGACTTCGCGCACCGGATGCCCCCGGCTCGCGATTGCGGGATCAAACGAACTCCACTCGCTGTGGGCGGTGTTGATATAGAATGTCATGGTGCCGCGTTCGTCCGTCAGACCAACGTTCAGAAGGGTCAGCTGCTTGGACTGAAGCTCTGCTGCGAATCGCTCGGCAATATCGACGCAAAGCGTCGGATTCGCCTCAACGGCGACAACCTTGAAGCCTTTCGCAAGGTAGAACGCCGTATCGTCGCCGTTGTTTGCACCGATATCGAGAATGTAATTCTCCTTGAACGTCGTCTCCAAACCCGCCGGTTGCACGTCAACGACGACCAGCTGATCAACCTTGTCTTGCGTAAGGCGCGTCTTTTTTGCAAAGGCCCAGCAGCTGGACGCTTCAAGCGAGAGCTCCTCGCCAACCGGGCGCGGCCATGAAATCTGTCCAATCTGCCCAACGACAGTCAGTCTGATTTCAGTCGCGGTCCAGGAGATTTCCAGGCTCGGAAAGTTGGTCGAGTCGATCGGAACATGGAACCACCCGATCCAGGCGTCGTTCACCCTCTGCGCGGCGACGAGCTCTCGACCATGTCGAAACTCCAGATGCAAGGGAAGATCACCACCGCTGCTGCTAAAGGTTACGAATGGAGGGCCGCTCACTCCCGGAAGCGCCGGTCGAAGGCTCATTGAGATCAGATGAATCTCTGCAGCATGCGAATCAATTGTTTCAAGCTGCGTGAAAGTCTGTACCGGTGCATGAGGGAAACTCAAAGAGATCTTCCTTGACGTACTGCTGTGACTGGAAATTTCGACGCGACCTTATCTGACAGCCTATGCACTTTCAACTGCATCACCCTGCATTAACATCCCTCTTGGACTGGGGATCAGAGAGCATATCTTGCCTTCCTGCCATGCGTTTTTCTGAAGAGGGAAATTTTGGCATGCCTCTGAATAAGACGGAGAAACCTGTCAATATTGCCGGGACGGGCTTTGCCAGTTCACCCAGGTATTTGGGGATCGAAGGGATTGGCCTCGCGGTAGCCCTGCTCCCACCGGCTAGGGAGTTTTCGACAAACCCAGACGTTTTCCCAATCGGTAGACCTTGCTCAGCGCGCTCGAAATCGGGGCGGGGGACGTCGGGCTCGAATGGCTTGCCGTTACCGCAACGGCGGGAAGATCGTCTTCCACGGTGTTGATATTCGCCGCCGTGATTTGCGCCAGTTCAGCAGCGCCAACAGGCGCGTCGATTGTTGGCGAGGCTTCGAAGCGGGCGCAGGCATCAAGGAAGTCGCGGCCAAACTCACTGCGCGCAAACTCATAGCTGTCACCGGATCCCTTCTGGGGCGGCGCTGCAGCAAATTCCTTAATGATGCCGGCCAAAGCCTGCGGATCGTGGCGCGGAAAATGCCGGAAATGATCAGTCAACTGCTCGACATGCACACTAAGATCCGAAGCCACCACGAATTGTCCCATCGCCTTGGCGTCCTCGATCACCGTCGACCAACCTTCGAAAAGTGAGGGCTGGATAATGTAGTCCGCGCCGTACATGAGTGTCAGCTGATCAGTTCTCGGGATGAAGCCCAGAAAACGGACGTTCTGCTCCAGGTTCCATTCAACGGCCAGCGACTTCAAGGTTGATGCGTAGCCACCGATACGATAGTCCTGCTCGCTTCCGGTGAAACACACAGTAACGTCGATATTCTGCGCCTTGAGAATTGCAAGTGCCTTGAGCACGACGATGTGGTTCTTGTGGATCCACACCTGGTTGGCGCACATCACATACCGGTCTGGCAGGTCGTATTTCGCAATCATCTCAGGCAGGTTTTCGCGCTCGAAGCGATCGAAGGTGGCGAAATGGACAACTGCGATATTTTCGCATTCACCGGGATAGAAGGCCTCGACGTCGCGCTTCACGTCCTCGCTGCTCACCACGAGACCGGCCGTTGCGAAACGCAGCCTGTGGTGATGACGTCTGTTTTGAAGTTCTTGAGCCGAGAAATAATGCGGCAGATGCAATTCTTGAAAGTCGGGAATCCAGGAGATCGTTCGCTTGCTCTGATTGGCCACTGGATGAGGGAAAACGATGCCGAAAGGATATCTGTCAGGGTCACTTTCAAAGTCGCTCAGCTTGACCCAGAACAATTTTGGATAGCCGGTTTCCTGGATAAAGTTGAACGTCAGCCGCTTGTTGCACAGGATCGTGATGCGCGGTTGCTCCTCGGACGGAAGGAGGCCGAGAGCAGCGACGAGATTGCGGAGATAATAGCTTCCGCCGATCCAGTTCGTATCCAGTTCGCAGATAATGGCGATGTCTCTCATGAATATCCCGTCTTGCGACCTGCACAGCAATAGAACGCGCAGGCCACTTACATAAAGATCAAGCCTTGTGGCGAGATTGGTCTTCGATCTAATCCCCTGTCCGACCCTGCCGTCCATCTTGGGTGAGCGAAAACCAGAACCGGCCCTACCGAAACAGTCGATTCAAATGTTGCCCGGAAGGGCAAGCGGCCGGACGACATGCTGGTCAAACACACCGGCATTTCGGCATGCGCCGTACCAAAATCCTCAACCCTTCGAAAATCAGCCTTCTGGCGATGCGTCCCGATCGATACACTCCCCGCCCGAGGCCGGTGCACCCTTTATTTGATCACCTTGAAACTGTAGAACCGACCAGGCGTTTGGTCATATTCGTCAAGAATTTTGAACATGTAATCAGGTATGTCCGCAGGCT
This sequence comes from uncultured Alphaproteobacteria bacterium, assembly GCA_963822365.1. Classification (GTDB taxonomy): domain Bacteria; phylum Pseudomonadota; class Alphaproteobacteria; order Rhizobiales; family Rhizobiaceae; genus Pararhizobium. Next base: position 27,975 of record CAWGHM010000011.1, on the reverse strand, counting down.
GCACACCCGCAATCTGGGCCATGCGGCCGCGCTCCACATTACGGTCCGAAGGAAACAGATTGATGATCGTCGACAGCGGCGAAAACGCTTCGATAGACGCCGGTTTATTGGCTTCCAGTGCGCTGGTGTACCGCGACAGCGTGTAGGCCCATTCGCCGCCGTAAAGGTAGTGAAGGGGATGGCGCGCCAGAAATCCGTGTATATCTTCCTCTCTTGAGAGAACATGCTCCCGGGTTGCGATGAAGACGCCGCCCTTGCGCAACACGCGCAGGGATTCCCGGCACATCTGCTCGAGATCGTCCGCATGATGGAGGGCCTGGCGGCAGTGCACGACATCGAAGGCCTCATCATCGAAGGGGAGTTTTTCCGCTTTGGCCTTGACGATCTTGATCTTGAAACCGCTCTCGGATGAAAGCTCCCGGATTGCACCGCTGCCGACAAGCTTGCTTCGGTCCGGCTCGACCGCAGTCACGGTCCAGCCGTCACGCGCCAGCGCAAAGGACGATATTCCACGCCCGGCCCCAAGGTCCAACGCCTTGCCGGGGGGCTTCGGGAGAAGGCCGCGAACAGCGATCCACTCTTCACTATCGGCAAAACGCGTTGCACTTTCGAGAGCAGTCCCGTCGAAGAAACAGTGACTGGCGAGCTGGCGCATGCGCTCATCCGAATTATCCAGCAGCCAGCGCACTGACTGCTCCCAGGTCATCGGTGGAGATTTCTTCTTGCTCACGATATTCTCCTAGAGCATGTCGCCACAAAATGGACACCGGTTTCGGGACGACGACATGCGTCAAGACAAAGAGATATAGCGTTCGGAGCGAATGCGAAAGATCGCGATGCGCTTTAATGATCGAGGATGACTGTCGGCAGAGGGAGCTCCGGAAAGCGGCTGGAAAGCCTCTCCCGCTCAATGGCTTCGCGCTCGGCCCCGCTTTGCACGAGGCGAGCCGGGTTGCCACCGACGACACTGTAGGGAGCCACATTCTCGGTGATGACGGAATGCGCAGCGATAACAGCACCGTCGCCGATCGTCACGCCTTTCAAGATCGTTGAGCCGAATCCGACCCATACACCGTCACCGATCGTCACCGGAGCAACGGCCACATCGTACCAGTTTTTGAAGGATCCCAATCGTCCGACCATCTCACCGTCCAACCAGTCGGTGGCGTCGTTCTCGCGAAGAGCCCGATCAATGGCGTGCGCATTCGTATCCATGATCGTCACATTCCAGGAAATAAGTGTGTTCTTACCGATATGAATTCCGTCCGTCCCCGCGCACTTGAACAGGCAGCCAGACTCGATGGATGTGCCGTCCCCGATTGAAATGCGGCCGACGCCGCGCTCGAAGACGAACGTTCCAGCGACATTGCAACGCTTGCCGATCCGCACATAGCACCGGTTCTCAACAGCGCCCCTCACTTCGACAGAGGCCTGCGCATAATTGGATCCTTTGCTGCCAACGATTCGCGGCGCATCGAAGATCTTCGGGGCTGGAAGCTGCTCGATCAGATTGCTCTCGACCAGGTCAAATGACTCGACGATGATACCGGAGACCCGGCTGTCAACCTTCATCACTTTCGCCGTCCGTACACTGACAAATACGCCAGGCTTTCCGCCCGCCAACGGGACGGAGAACGATTGGCCAACGCTTAGCGAGGCCGACATGCACGGGACTGACTGTATGAAGTTATCCGTTTCAATGACGAGAATCTGGTCCGCATTCAGATTGCGGAATCTCAGATGCAGGCGGGGCGAGACAAGCTTGGACGTATCGAGCCTGAAAACAAATTTGTTGCCGACGTTCCACGCGAATCGTGGAGGCGCTCCAGGAAGCGAGGATCCGTCTTCGATGGAGTAGAGTCCGCTGACATGATGCGGCTTGACTGTGGCCGAGAGCGGGTGCAGCGCGGGCGTGGGTGCCGGGTCCGGCAGGAAGCCCCGCTCGTTGAACTCCCGTAGCAGGTTCCAGCCTGCGAGCTCTTCTGGAGCCAGTGTCTCGAACCACAGCGGTGCATGTTTCTCGATGATTCGAAGGACCGACGCTCCCGCGTTGTGCAGCAGGACGGACCGCTCGAGGTCGTCGAGATCATCGAGCACATTGGCGACGAACTCTGCCTTGAACTGTTCGTCAACCAGGCCATCGATAAAGGTCGCCGGCATCAGGTAGGAGATCGACAGCGTGATCATGCGCTCAAGCAGCCCCTCGGACCGCAGGAAATCGAGGCAGAGCCGGCGAATATGCAGAAACTCGAATACCCGACGGCTACGGACAGACGAAATCGAGCCCGAGCGACGCAGGTAGAGATAGGAGACTGCCGCATCGACGAAGATCGTCTCGACGCGGCTGACGAGATGAAGCGCGAATTGATGATCTTCGTAATAATAGCCGACCGGGAACGTCAGGTCATTGTCAATGAGCACGTCGCGCCGCACGATGAAGCGCCAGGCCTGCGCGTTCCAGTATGCGAGCGCCGCGAAGATGACTTCCGAGCGGGCGGGGTGATGAATGAACCCGGTGTAGTACGGATCGACGACCGGAGCATGGCTCACCGCGCCGCTTTCATCGATGAAGGCGAAATTGATCTTGTAGGCATCCGGACGACTGTCCTTGAGCACTTGCACGATCCGTCCGAGACTGCCCGCGAGGAGGAAGTCATCGGAATCGACGAACCATATGTAATCACCGCGGCATTCGGGAAGGCCCGAAAGACGCGCCTGGCTCAGCCCCTGGTTCGGCTGCGTAACGACCCTGACGCGGCTGTCGAATGCAGCATAGGTCCGCGCGATCGCCGCGGTGTGATCGGTGGATCCGTCGTCGACGACGATGACTTCGATATCGTCGACATCCTGCTGGAGAATGCTGTCCAGGGCTTTGGCGAGATAATTGCCGACATTGTAGGAGGGCAGGACAAAGGACAGAAACGGCGTCGCGCTTTCATCGCGCTGAAAGAAGCGGAGACCGTTCTTTTCATACAGTGTTTCAAGGCAGTCCCACATGTGGCCGCCGAAAATATCCAGCATGCGCTCGACCGCCACATTCTGTGCTCGCAGGGCCAAAGCCGCGCTGATGTTCAGCGGCACATTGTTGTAGGCCTCCAGGATGCCCTTGATTTCCTCCGGCTCACACCAGCCCCGCGCCGCGAAAAGAAGCTTCAGCGCATCCTCGCGTTCGAGCGAAATCTGCGGGAAGTTCTGCTTGATAAGGCCGTGGGCTTCCTGCCAGAGGAGGTCCGGATTGCGGCTCGACATGCCGGTCAGCGGGAAGAGTACGATCGGATGCGCGATATAGGTGAAAGTGCGCCCCGCCTGAATTGCGCGATGAACCCACCGTGTGTCCTCGGCCATTGGGTAGAGGAGGCCGAAATGGCCGATATCGTCATAGATCTCGCGTGTTGCAAACAGGCCATTATGGCCAACCGGCCCGCCACTGACAAAGGAGTTGCGCCCCCACGGCTCGTCTTTCCTTTTGCGCAGTGTCCCGTCGGCTGCACGTTCAATCGTCTGGCCGCCATAGACATCCGTGGGATTGTTGAAATAGGCATCGGCCACCGTCTTCAAACCGCCCGGCAGATAACAATCCCCTGCCCCGACGATACCGATCAGATGGCCCCTTGCAACGGCAATGCCCTTGTTGAGCGCGTCGTAAAGCCCGCGATCCTTTTGGCTGATGACCTCCGTGACCACATCCGGCCAGGCCGCCGCAACGGCCAGCGTCGTATCGCGCGACCCGCCGTCGATGATAATGCACTCGACGTCGTCGCGCCCCTGGTCGCGGATGGATTTCAAAGTATCAGGCAGATGCTCGGCGGCATTGAAAGTGGCGATCAACACCGTGAACAGCGGCCGCGTCGACTGGTGCGACGCGGTCCCGCTCACACGGGCTGGCGCGGACCAGTCTGTCCCGCCGAAAACGACCTGGACATCCAGCGGCAGGTCTCGCTTGCGCATGACCTGCGCAATGGCAACGTTCAGTTTCAGCGACCGATGCCGCGCAACGAGCCTTTGAAGCGCCGGCGCTGCGTCCGCACCGCCCAGCATCGGGTCGCACAGCAGCGTAAGTTCCTGTGCCGAAAATCGAAGCTCGGGAAAGGACTGCGCGATCCTGGCGGCAAGATCATGCTGGGAATCTGCAACTGCCGGCAGGCCGTCCGTCAATGGCACGGCGAGCCGCGTGAACGGCAGATTGGCCGTTACAGTCTTCAAGACGAACTTTCGGAACGAAAGATCGATTTCATGCGGCAGGAAACAACCCAGGCTCAGAAGGCACTCGGCGCGTATCACAAGTGCGTTCGGCCGAATTGCATCGGCCCCCAGCAGAACAGTGTAGTCATGAGATAGAGTGCCGGACGCATCGCAGATGAACAGATCGGTTTTCTGGCCCTCGTCTATCGCAGCCGCAACGGCGGAAAGCCCGCTTTCCGTGAAATCTTGTTCCGGCTTCGACAATGCAGACCCATTGATCCCCGACCGAACCAACAGCCTTCCGCATGGCCGCAAAAGCTTCGAAGCTTCGACCCCGGCAGAAGAACGAACTGTCTTCTCCAAGGCCGGAAAACTGCCCGACAAGGATACATTTGGCATCAATTTTCTGGGACTTTATCGATTCAACAGTGGCCCGGCTTTCCTCAATGACTTCGGAAGCGACGACGATAATCGAAAGTTTACATGCCATACGTGTTGTCCTTACAGCCAATACCTTTAGTGGCGTCCGACGAGAATGCTCAAATTCGCAGCCCGCCCCAGCCCCTGCGCACTTGAATCATCCTTGGACAGACCGAAAAACCTTCGGAAAATTCTGTCTTCGGCGACCAGCCCAAACTTTCTGTTTTTTAATCGATGCCCTCTAGCATGGTTTCGCCCGAATTTGACCTCCCCAAACGACATAGCGTCGAGTGTCGGTAACCGACACAACGCTTCGGCAAGTTGTTTGAGTCTGAAGTCGCAGCTCGAATGAGCAACGTAAAGCTGCTGTTCTGATACTTCTTGCGAAGCCAAACAGCAACATCAGTCAGACCATCATCATGCATGAGGAGGCAGCCCGGTAAAACTGAACATTTTGGGGCGCTTGGTTATGAAGCTACGTACCGCTGCGATTGTGCCGAAACCATATTCGATGCCATTTCCCTACAATAAGCCTGATCCTGCACGCCCCGGTCAAGAGATTATTGTCCCTGCCTGCTCGTTGAAACGATCCAGCATCGGCCGAAGCCTGTTCAGGGATCGGTCGCATTTCAGGAGGCCGGCGCCGGGTTCGGCCGATAGCCAGATACGGTCGCGCTCTGCCATGCAACGGGTGGATGTGACCGTCGCCACGTCGCCAGCAGGTCGTCGGTTGGCATGGCAGGAATGACTTGCCGTGCTCCGGCTCGTACGGTTCCGGGCCGCAGATGCTCATCCAGACTTAGCCCTTCAAAATGTGGAAATGCCGGACATAGTGGTTCAATTCCGACATTTGCATCCCTTGGCAGCACCCTCGCAAGCAAATGTCGGAATCACGAGAACCACTAACAAGACTATGATTCTAGTGGAATTTTCGAATTTGACATTTGATCGAGAGCGTTCCGCAAGCGGGTATCAAATGTCAAATTCATTCCACTAGACCACCGAGAGAGACGCGGCACCGGCGCCGGCCGAAGCGAGAAAGCCGGGCACGCCGTCAACGACCCGAAACCACTGCGCGTCCTGAAATGAAAGATCCAGATGGGTGTTGCCGGTCTGCAGGATCGAGCAGTGATGGAAGACCGCAAGCATTGTCGTGGGTTGGATCGGCTGGAGGCTGCTGACGCAAACCTCGGGCAATCGTCCCGCCGATACGAGCGAGAGTGCTGTCGAAACGGATGTGTGCCGCTCAACGGCAATCTTCATGGGGATCGCTATGCAATCGACGTACCGTGCCTTTGGAATATCCCTGACGGACCCTGCAAATCTCATGGACGAGAAATGCGGCAACCTCAGACCATGGGATGCCGGCATAACCCGGCCGAAGACACGTTGATATTCAGGCGCCGGATTGCGGCCTTCCCTGACACCGTGTTTCTGATAGTGGACAAGTGGGTTCCATCCCGATTTTGCAACATCGGGGTAGCGTTCGAGATACCATGTCGAACTGAATTGCGGATGCGGATCGAAACCGTTCCTGGCGCCGTGCAGGAGATAGTGGCTGGTCGGATCCTTCACGGTTTTCCCGATCTGCATTCTGTAGAAAACCGGATCGAACATCAGGCACGGCGCCCGGTTTTCCGCGGCACCATAGCGGACGAAGTGCTTGTAGGGATCCATGCCCGAAGCCGCAACATCCGGATATCGCTCAAGATATCCCTTCGCGTCGAACAAGGTTCGCCGCTTCATCGGCTGCAGTTCCATCAGCCTCCTGATCATTCCAAGCACCGTTGTCATCCGAAAAATGCATCCTCGCAAATGTCTCGCAGTTTGCGACGGAAGACTTCCGTATCGAACTCCCGCTTGACCTGGGCCATTCCGCGCTCCCGGACCTCTGTCCAAACGCCCTTGTTCTCGTGCAATCGCACGACGGCATCGGCGAAAGCCTCGGGGTCCCGCCAGTCTGCACTGATACAGCCGGTCCCCTGCTCCCAGCCGATCTGTGCGCGCAAGAGCGGGGAAATGACCATCGGCACACCATGGGAGACGGACTTGTGAACCTTTTCCGGAATGCCGGCCGCAAAACGCGTCGGCGCAATCGCCACCCTTGAAGCGTCAAAAACGGCTTCCAGGTCGTTCACCCGGCCGAGGATGTCGACATTCGGCCGCTGGTAGCGCTCCCGGATACCGGGTGCGATATCGCCGACAAGAGTGAGTTTTGCCCGCGCGCCGAGGCGGTCGAGCACGAAGGGCCAGGCCATCTCCAGGAACCAGTCGATCGAGTCGACATTGGGCGTTCCATTCTCGGTCATCGGACCGACAAAGAGAATGCCATAGCGCTCTTCAAACGTGTTGGAAGCATCATGAAGAGACAGGTTGTGACCAAGAATCCGCGTGTTGTTCAGCCCCCCGAGATTTTCGAGGAGCTGCTGCTCGCCCGCCGAGACACAGACGACCAGATCCGCCATTGCCGCGAATGCGGTTTCCTGCCCGACGGCCTGACGCAGCATGTTGCCGTCGATGGGCTTGCCCTGGTTGAGCGCAAGCACCGCTTCGCGGGCGCAAAACAAAGCTTCCGTGTCGAAAATGATCCGCGATTTGACCCATGAGCGCAAGGAAACGCCCGCCTCGAGGAATGTCTGCACGACGGTGTTCACATTGTGGGGACGGCTGATCCAGACAAGGTCATAATAGTCTGGTCGCTCCTCCAGTATCCTTCTGACACCGAGATTCGAATCGGCCTTGAGAATCTCCACCCGGGGATCGATATCCCTGTAACGCGCTGCGGGATCGGCGTCCGTAGCTATAGATCGGCAGCACGGTCACGAAATAGCCGAGCGCAACCATATTGCGGATGATGGAGTTTGCCCGCGGCAGGCCTGCCCCGCTGTCTATGTGAGGCACATGGTCATCGATATAAAGCACGCGAAACCGGTGAATTTCGCTGTCGCGTTTCATGAAGCCCGAAGGGTGCGTGCCCATCTCGAACAGCCATTTGCGATGGCGTTCCCGCAGCAGTTCCCGGTTTCTGTCCAGCAGCGTTTCCACGCTGGACCGGTTGGCGGATGTTGCATTCTCGAAGTGGATGGCGACGGCCCTCGGCTGATAGACCACCCGCCGTCCGCGTTGCGCACAGCGCAGGCAAAGGTCTGCATCCTCGAAATAGGCAGGGGCAAAGAGCGGATCGAACCCGTTCAATGCCTCGAACAAGCTGCGCTCGATCATCAGGACCGCGCCCGAGACATAGCCGACATCGCGGACAAACAGCGCCTCTGGCGCGCTGGCATCCTGCGAGGCTCTGAGATACGGATGCGTCAGCTGCGCATCGTCTGCAAAATACGCCCCCGCTTCCTGCAGCAGGCCGCTTGGAAAGACGAGGCGAGCCCCGACGATCCCGACGTGATCCTCAAGCGCGTAGGCATCGATCATCGCCTCCACCGCATTGGGCAGCAGTTCGATGTCGGGATTCAAGAAAAGAATGTAGTCGCCGCGCGCATGGCCTGCACCCATGTTGCAGGCGGGACCGAACCCGACATTTTCAGCATTTCGAACGATGATCGCGTTGCGGACACGCTTCAAGACGTCAAGGGTTTTGCTGCCTGAGGCGTTGTCGACGATGATGATTTCAAGGTCTGTGGCGCATATCGCCTGATATTGCGCCAGCTTCGCCAGTGTCATCGTCAACAGGTCATGCGAATTGTAGGACACGATGACAACGCTCACCCGAGGTTTTTCAACCGTGCGGAACACAATATCCGCATTGTTGAGCGCAAGCGCTTCGCGGTAGAGCTGGGCCGTCAGAAAACTCGCCTTCCTGCCCGTCAGCGCGTCATGCGCAGTATCGATGTCACCGGCGTTATCCATTGTGGATATCATCTTCCTTCTGTGACCCGTTTTCGAAGTGAATATGGCCATTCAGTCCATAGGACACAACGAGCAGCTTCCGCCGCCCGTTGGCGGGTATCTGTGCTGAAGCCGGCAGGTCGCATTGCAGCATGATCGGCAGGCACGAGCTATCGAAACAACGTGGCCCGAGTTCAGGCGGCCGAAGCGTCCTGAAAGTCAGCGCCTTGACCGAGAACCTCGTAATTTCAAGGGAGGAATCCCCATCGGGATCGATCAGGAAGACCCGTTTGGGCACATTCTCCCGCAGCAGGAAGGAGGGTCCGGAAAACGCGAGATTCATTTTCGAACCCGGCAGAACAATGTCCTGAGTTGCAGCAGACCAGTCGGGTCTTGCCCGCGAAATGAGGTTTGCCGCGTGCTGCGTGAGCGTGGTGTCATCGGTTTCCGCGCGCACTTTGCTGATCAACGGAGCTGTGTTTAGCAGCATGTCCTCGATCCCCACGGCCGGGCCACTGCTTGCCACGGCTGACGGACCGCTATCCGACAACTTGATCCACCAGCGGGTTCTCGACGGCGCAAAAGCGCTCGCCTCGAGACCGGGCGTTGCGATCCGGCATTCGGTTGCGAAAAGCGTTCCGAAATCCGCATGCGCCTGAGCCACGGAATCCACATCTGTCCGCCGGGTCACAATCGTGCGGCCAAAACGTATCGTTTCCGTCTCCGTTGCCGCCGCCTCGGGGGCGACCGACCGACCTTCGTTGCAAGGCTTTGCGAGGTGCGACAACCGTGCGGTCAATTGTTCCACACCCGCATCGACATCCCGGAGATAGCGTCGGTAGACGTCCTCGCATTCCCCGACCAGCGCCGAAAGCGCCTGCGGCGCCCTGGTCAGATCTTTCAGCCGCGAAAGGATCTGCGGGATCGACGCCAGACGGTGATCCGCGCTGTCGCTGTCCAGCCCCTCGAAGGCGACGGGCGTGCCGATCACCGCTTTGCCATAAGCCAGCGCCTCGACGACCTTGAGCTTCAGGCCCGTGCCCATCAGCATCGGCGCAATGATCAGATCCACCTTGTCGAAGAACGCGGCAAGGCTATCGACATATCCCAACGCCTGAATGCCGGGACCCATGTCCTTCGGCAGGCTCTGGCAAATCTCGCCGGCAATCATCAGGACCGGATCCGACGGTTGCCAGTTTTTCTGCCACTCGCCGACGAATGACGCGATGGAAATGAGATTGGCATCATTGCCATGGCCCATGAAGCCGATGGCCTTCAGGGTTTTCGGCACAGTGAAGGGCGCAGCCGGTGCTATGCGGGGCATGAGCAGCGATACATCCTGGCCCAGAAGGCTCTCGAAGTATGTTTTTTCCGCAGGTTGGATGGCCAGAACGATGTCGGCCCGACGAAGGCCGGTCGCCTCCCGTTCAGCACTGGTAAAATAGAAATTCGGCGACATCCTGAACGGATGATACTGATGACGGCGGTCGCCGAACCTGTCATGCGTGTCCAGCAGGCGAACGACAGGCTCCGGCACATGCTGCAGGCAGTCCGCGAGGAACACATAGTTGACCATGATCGCGCCGGCTTCCGGCACAGTCCTGAAATACCACCGGACGAAGGAATTCAGCTCGTCGGGACACCAGTCGTCGATATAGAAATCCGTTGCTCCGGTCTTGAGACGCAGCGGCTTTTCCAGCTCGATCATCCATATTCGTCGAAAATAGCCCGCCATGCGGTCCATATCCGTCGGCGGATGTTGCCCGAAACGGCGGTAGATATGGTCCTCATGGGCAAGATAGGCCAGATCGACCTCGAAGCCGATGGACTTCAGAAACTCGCATGTTGCCAAAAGTCTGCGTCGATTTCCGGCTGAACAAGGAAACAGAGGCATGGGCGAGACAACGAGGATGACCGGTTTCACCGCGACCCTATTCATTGACGAGAACCGGGAAATAGCCGCCATCGCCAAGAACCAGCGCCCGTCCCGGTGGCAGAGGCTGATCCAGGATCATCTCGGTTCGGTCGCCTTCAGCCCAGTCGAAACGCAAGTCGGTGATCAAGCGCGACCGAACGGGATCCTCCTCGAGCGAGACGACATGGATGCCCGCAACCAACCCGCTGAGCGAGAGTGCTGCACGGCCGTCGGCGGATTGGCTTGCCCGTTCGAATGTTGCCCGGTCGAGCCGTTCCAGAGCGCTGCGCACCACCGACACGCTGTCGATGATCGCATCGACGCCCTCGTTGGCAAGGGATCCGAGGAAAGCGGGCAGAACTGCGGCCTGAACGCCGGCATCGCACGCGGCGAACGGCTGGGGATCGCCAATGGCGATCGCAACAGTGCCAAACTGCGTCTCGACCGCTATGTCGCCCGGTTCCTCACGCCCCTCGATCGACGGGCGCGCCAGCACAAGAGCATAGGCAACCGCAGCATCGGAGGTTTGCAGGATGCACCAGTTCAGCATGCGCCATGACGTTGGCTGACGGACATACAGAGGAAAACGCATGTCGAGATCGGGGTAATACAGGCACAAGAGGAAACGCTCGCCGAGTACATATGCTTGCGCTTTATATGTCTCGATCATGGCCTCGCCGATCCGATTTGTCATACCCGCATTCTGATGTGCGGTCCAAAGTCCGCCCCGTCCCTTTGGTGCGAGCAAGCCGGCCTGACAAAGGCCGGCCGCCACACATCAAAGCCGAAGCACGTCCCTATGCGCAACCTGGCGAAGCGCTAGGCATGGCTCCGGACGGAGAACTGGCCATTCAGAAAGGCCTGATAGACGTTGCTGATACCGCTCTCGAGGTCGATTTTCGGCTTCCAGCCCATGCTGCGTAGCTTGTCTGCACTCATCAGCTTGCGCGGCGTGCCGTCGGGCTTGGAAAGATCGTGGACAATCTTGCCCTCGAAGCCGACCACTTTCACCACCAGTTGCGCCAGTTCCAGAATCGTCAGATCGTCGCCATAGCCGACGTTGATGTGACCGTCATCCGAATAGGTTTTCATCAGGTGCACGCAGGCGTCCGCGCAATCATCGACATGCAGAAATTCACGGCGCGGCGATCCCGTTCCCCAGATTTCGATTTCCGCCTGATTGGCCAGCTTGGCTTCATGCGCCTTGCGGATCAATGCCGGCATCACATGGCTGGAATTCAGATCGAAATTGTCGCCGGGACCGTAAAGATTGGTGGGCATGGCCGATATGTAGTCATCGCCATACTGTGCCCGATAGGCCTGGCAAAGCTTGATGCCGGCAATCTTTGCGATCGCATACCACTGGTTGGTGGCCTCCAGAGATCCGGTCAGCAGGGATTCTTCGCGGATGGGCTGCTCTGCAAATTTTGGATAGATGCAGGACGACCCGAGAAACATCAGCTTCTCGACCCCGACCTTATGGGCGGCATGGATGATATTGGCTTCCAGAATGAGGTTATCATAGAGGAATTCGGCAGGGTAGGTTTCGTTGGCGAGAATACCGCCAACGCGAGCGGCAGCGAGGAAGATCGCGTCCGGGCGATTCTTCTCCATCCAGTTTTCAACCTGGTCCTGGCGCACCAGATCCAGTTCGGATCGAGTGGCCGTCAGGACGTCGCAGCCTTCCGTGGCAAGCCGCCGGACGAGGGCAGAACCCACCATCCCGCGGTGTCCGGCCACGTACACTTTTTTCCCGTTCAGAGAGTAACTCAAATTCAACCCTCCAGACTGACTGGCAAGCTCAGTCCATGCTCCTTCAGCAACGCATGACGGCGTGCTGCCTTGTGGTCTTCAGCGACCATTTCGGCGCACATTTCCCGTGCCGTGATTTCCGGCACCCAGCCGAGCTTTTCCTTGGCCTTCTCGGAGCTGCCGAGCAGGGTCTCGACTTCGGCCGGACGGAAGTAACGAGGATCGATTCTCATCACGACGTCACCAACCTTGACCGACGGTGCCAGCTCTCCCTTGACCTCTGAGACAACGGCAATTTCATCGACGCCGGTGCCCTTGAATTCCAGGATGATCGCCCAGATCGTTCGCCGTCCACTGCATGAACTCGCGAACCGAGTACTGCAGACCCGTGGAAATCACGAAGTCCTCGGCCTCATCCTGCTGCAGCATCATCCACTGCATACGGACGTAATCCTTGGCATGACCCCAGTCGCGCAGGGAATCGATATTCCCCATATAGAGGCAGGATTCGAGACCCAGCGCGATATTGGCCATGCCGCGTGTGATCTTGCGCGTCACGAATGTCTCGCCACGACGGGGTGACTCGTGGTTGAAGAGGATGCCGTTGCAGGCATACATGCCGTAAGCTTCGCGGTAGTTCACCGTGATCCAGTAGGCATAGAGCTTGGCGACGGCATAGGGCGACCGCGGATAGAACGGCGTCGTCTCGCGCTGCGGGATTTCCTGAACCAATCCGTACAGTTCGGATGTCGACGCCTGATAGAACCGGGTCTTCTTTTCGAGGCCGAGGAAGCGAATGGCCTCCAGAAGCCGCAACGTGCCGATCGCGTCGACATCAGCGGTATATTCCGGCGCCTCGAAGCTCACGGCGACGTGAGACTGCGCGCCCAGATTATAGACCTCATCCGGTTCGATGTCCCGAATGAGACGCGTCAGGTTCGACGTGTCGGACAGGTCACCGTAATGGAGCTTGAAACGCGCGTTATGGATATGCGGGTCTTCATAGATATGGTCAACACGCGAGGTATTGAAAAGCGAGGCGCGACGCTTGATGCCGTGCACCTCATAGCCCTTAGCCAGGAGCAGTTCAGCAAGGTAGGATCCGTCCTGACCTGTAATACCCGTAATCAGCGCTACTTTGCTTGGTTTATCCATAGATAAAATTACCTCGTGTTGGAAACGGTAAATTAACAGGATGCCAGATAGCAACGAGGCGCACATCTGTCAAATGATGTGCGTACAAAACTGGATAAGCCCCGAAATTGTTGTTTTCCGCGCTGAATTCCCGCTGATTGTCCTGCCGTCCTCCATCCGTCTGTAACTAGGTTTTATGTCATTCTTCTGTTCCGAAGGACAATGCAGCCGGCGCTGGCGGTTGCAACCTAAAAAGAGAGCGCCGGCTCGCCCCGGAGATCAGCGACCCAAACGATCAGGTCGTTTGGGTCATGTTGCATCACCGTCAGTCGTCCAGTGGGACGGACGACTTCCCGATCTTCACCGAAGGCTCGCGCGCCCACACGCGCAGCTTTCCAAGCCTCTCGACAAAGTCGGCAAGGCCGGCCTTCATGGACAATTGGATGGTGCCCTCGTCGAGGTCCTCGGCTATTCCCGCCTTCCGGAAGAGCGGCATCGCGGTCTCGGCATAGCCAATGAACTTGCAGTGCTGAAATGCATCCGCGACGAAATCCCGGGCGGTCGCCTCCTTCGACAGGTCTGCGATGCCCGCCTCTGACGGCAGGATCGCGACGGCATCAAAGAGCACCGACGGACCGCCATCGATCATGTGATGGGCCGGAACATGTTCGCCTTCTGAAATCGATCACGCCGCCCACCTTGGGGGCAATCAGTTCGTACTGGGCTTTGGCCTTTGTAACAGCGCTGATCAATCCATTGAGCAGTTCCTGATCCACGCCGTCGGTCACCAGGATACCGAGCTTACGCCCTTCGAAACTCTTTGGTCCGCGCTTGATGATGCTGAGCGCCGGCGACGGATCGAGGTCGTCTCGCGGCGGCACAGCGGCATCGGCCGGTTCGGGCATCGTGGTGATACCGAGCTTTTCGGCGACTGTCTTGGCAAGCGTTTCGTCGATATTGAGGAGATGAGCGACCATGCGTTCACGGATGACAGGCGTTTCGACCTTGCTCAGCTCGAACGTCAGTGCCGCTGCGATGTGGCGCTGTTCAGGCGGCGTCTGGCTGAGGAAGAATTGCCTTGCCTGGCTGTAGTGATCGGCAAAGCTTTCGGGGCGAAGTCGAACCTTCGGACCCTGTTCTTCCGCATCGAAATGCCGGTACCCGCGCGCCGGATCCTCGCGGGGACCCTCTCCCCACGAGTTCGGCTGGTAATTTGCGCGTCCCGTCGGATTCCTCATCGCCATGTGGCCGTCCTGCTGGAAATGGGCGAAGGGACATTTCGGCGCATTGATCGGGATATGGGTAAAGTTCGGGCCGCCCAGACGCTTCAGCTGCGTGTCGAGATAGGAAAAATTGCGGCCCTGCAGCAGGGGGTCGTTCGAAAAGTCGATCCCCGGCGGCACGTTCTGCGTCATGAACGCCACCTGTTCGGTCTCGGCAAAGAAATTGTCCGGCATACGATCCAGAACCAGCCGCCCGATCGCCTTGGGCGGCAGGATTTCCTCGGGGATGATCTTTGTCGGGTCGAGCACGTCGAAATCGAAGCTGTCGGCAAACTCCTGATCGAACAGCTGCACCTGGAGTTCCCATTCCGGGAAATTTCCGGACTGGATCGCCTGCCAGAGATCGCGCCGATGGAAATCCGGATCGGCGCCGTTGATCTTGACCGCCTCGTTCCAGGCAACCGACTGGAGCCCCAGCTTCGGCTTCCAGTGAAACTTCACGAAGGTGGATTCATGTCTGGCATTGACCAGACGGAAGGTATGAACGCCAAAGCCCTCCATGAAACGGAACGAACGGGGGATGGTGCGATCCGACATGGTCCACATGACCATGTTCATGCTTTCCGGCGTCAGGCTGATGAAATCCCAGAAATTGTCGTGGGCGGTCTGTGCCTGCGGAAACGCCCGGTCGGGCTCCTGCTTGGCGGCATGGATCAAGTCGGGGAACTTGATGGCGTCCTGGATGAAGAACACCGGGATATTGTTGCCGACGAGATCCCAGTTTCCCTCCTGCGTGTAAAGCTTGACCGCGAACCCACGGACGTCGCGCGCGAGATCGGCCGAACCCTTGTTTCCTGCCACGGTCGAGAAACGCACGAAGGCGGGGGTCTTCTCGCCCGCACGCTGGAACAGGTCTGCTTTGGTGTAGTCCGCGAGCGAGTCATACGTCTCGAAATAGCCGTGAGCGCCATAGCCGCGGGCGTGCACCACGCGCTCGGGAATGCGCTCATGGTCGAAATGAAACATCTTCTCACGGAAATGGAAGTCATCCATGACAAGCGGCCCGCGGGCACCGATACGAAGCGAGTTCTGGTCGTCTGCGACCGGCGCGCCCTGCGCGGTGGTCAGGACGTCACTGCCATTCGTCGTCTGATGAAGTTCGCCGCCTTGCCCTCGCATGAGCTTCTGGTCGTGAATAACGGCCTCTGTCGAAGCCGGGAGTTTCGCTTTTCCTGAATTGTCTGATCGTCCGGACGCCATCGCGTGTCTCCCCAATTTTTCGTCGTCAGGCTCGAACAACTTTGTGGCTTCCGCTTTGTTCCAATCTTCAGAGGGGAAAAAGTGTCGGCCTCCACGAATAGGAGATGTCGAATACGGGGATGTCGGTTTCAAAGGTGCACCGATGTAACGCGGCAAAGCCCGATGTTCTCAACCGTTGCAGCGTCGCTACCGGCGCCTGAGACGACCTTTGCCGTAAGACGCACGGAACTTCCCCGCCCTCCGAAAGTTCATCGCAGTGCAAACCTAAGGAGACCAGCCATGTCAGACACGCATCGTCCAATGCCGCCACAGCCCCGCCAGGAACAGACGCCGCCCGGCCAGACCAGGCTCATGAAGCCCGTTCCAGATCATGGCGAGGCCTCCTATCAGGGTTCGGGTCGACTGAGCGGAAAGGTGGCGCTGATCACGGGCGGCGATTCCGGCATCGGCCGTGCCGTTGCGATCGCCTTCGCGCGGGAGGGCGCGGATATCCTCATTTCCTATCTGGACGAACATGAAGATGCGGAGGACACGGCCGGCTGGGTAGAAAAGGCCGGTCGCAAAGCGCTGGCCGTGCCGGGTGACATCAAAGACGAGGCACATTGCAACGACTTGGTGGAAAAGGCCGTCAGCGCGCTGGGCCGGATAGATATTCTCGTCAACAATGCCGCGTTCCAGCGAACCTATGACTCCATCCAGGAAATCAGCGCGACCGAATGGGACGAAACCTTCCGCACGAATATCCACGCGCCGTTCTACCTGTCGAAAGCAGCAATCCCCCATATGCGGCCTGGAAGCTCGATCATCAACACGACGTCGATCCAGTCGCGCCAACCCTCGCATCACCTGCTCGCCTATGCCGCGACCAAGGGCGCAATATCGAATTTCACGGCGGGCCTTGCCGAAATGGTCGCGGACAAGGGGATCAGGGTCAACGCGGTTGCGCCGGGTCCGATATGGACGCCCCTCATCCCCTCGACGATGCCTCCGGAAAAATCCGAATCCTTCGGGAAACAGACATTGATCGGGCGCGCAGGTCAGCCTGCGGAACTCGCGGGCGCCTATGTCCTGCTGGCGTCGGACCAGGGGAGCTACATGACCGGCGCCGTCATCCCGGTAACGGGTGGAGAGATTATGATCTAGAAGCCGCGAGGCCGCCTTGGCGGCTGCGTTTGAATGGCGAGTGCGGGCGGTTTGAGTGCGCCCCTTCCTTGGATACCGGCGGGTGTGACGCCGTATCGCCTGCACTTGCCGCTTCGAAGCCTCTTGAGGCTATGTCAGCAGAGTTTCAGCCAGAATACGCCGATGAATATCACCAGCGTGCTGACCAGCCCTGCAAGTGCGCAATTGCGGGCGACGCGACCCATCATATCGGTATCGACCGTTCTTGACGCCCGATAGGTGACCGTGGAGAGAAGTATCGTCAGCACTGACAGGCCAATCAGGATTGTCCGCAGCAGCGGAAAACCCGCCACCTGTTTCACGTCCCAGCCAGCGCTGCAGCCGACAGCCTGAATGCCATAGAAAAGGGTGAAGTAGACCGCCCAGAGAACAAACGGCCCGATAATCGCCAGGAGCAGCCTGTAGCGCATCGTCACGCCCCCTGCTGCAATGCGGTGAGAAGGTAGGGATAGACCGTGCAGATGACGATCACCACGAGGCAGTAGCCGTGCCAGAGCTTTCCGATCCGCAGATCGTTCAGGCGGGCGTCGGATACATAGCCGCTCTGTGTGCGCCAATAGCCATAGGCCGCAAACACGAACCCCAGCCCGAGGTGAACGAACAGATAGACGGAAACCGCGAACCTCACCGCTTCCAGCGCCTGCGCATCGGCCCCTTCATGGAAAAGCAGAGCGGCGAACTGCAGGGCAATGGCAATCCCGTAGCCGGTGAAGGAGGCAATCAGCATTGCCTGGCGCCAGCGTTTTCCGGTCACGGCTGCAATACCTGTGAAGCCCCCGAGGAGCCCAAGCACTGCGACCGGGATCACACTCGCGCCGGAGGACGGCGCAGCGACCGACTGACCGCCGGCCGATACCCACAGGAACAATCCGCCGAACAACAGCGAGGAGAACAGGGTCGCATTGGCAACCAGCGTCAGCCGCATTGCCAGAATGCTCGGCGCATCCTGGCTTTCGAAATGCGCAGGCAGGTGGCAATCCTTGCCCGCAGGCAGCGCACCCCGATCGGTCCTCGCATCGCCGTTGCGGGTCCAGAATAGAAAAAGTGCGAGCGTCGCGGCCGCAAAGACCGGTGCCAGAAAATACGCCTTGAAGAGAAGCGCAACGAAAAATGCACCGGTGGCGATCGCCGTTACCAGTGGCAGGTAGGTTGGGCGGGGCAGGATGATGATCTGGTTCGCCTGGCCGGAGATCGCGTCCACGCCGATCGATTCCATCCAGCCATTGCGTGCAAAGCCGAGATATCCTTTGCCCGCCGCCAGTTCCGCACCCAGCCGATCGATCGGCAGAGTATCGGCGCGGGCGGATACCTGCGGCAGGGACGCGAAGTTATAGGACGGTGGCGGTGTGGGCATCGCCCATTCGAGCGTACCGGCCTTCCAGGGATTGCGCCGGAAGGGTTTTCCGAAAAGCAGGATCAGCAGGATATCGAGCGCGACAAGCATGAACCCCATGGCCATGACAAAACTGCCGAAGGACGACAGAAGGTTCAGCCATTCCCAGGGCGATCCTTCCGGATAGGAAAAGGTCCTGCGCGGCATGCCGAGCAGGCCGGTCAGATGCATCATGAAGAAGGTCAGGTTGAATCCCGTAAAGATCATCCAGAATGCCGCAAGCGACAGATGCTGGACCGGCTGGCGCCCGCTGATATGCGGAACCCAGTAATAGATCCCCGCAAGCATCGGAAAGAGAAAGCCGCCGACCAGCACGTAATGCAGGTGTGCCACCACGAAATGCGTGTCGTGCGCCTGCTGGTCGAACGGAACCATGGCCAGCATGACGCCGGTCAGGCCGCCCGCGACGAACACGAAGAAGAAGCCGAATATATGCAGCATTGGCACGCTGAGCTGCGGCCGCCCCTGCGCCAGCGTGGCCAGCCAGGCAAAGATCTGGATACCCGTGGGAATGGCAACCAGCGCGCTGGCCGCCGAAAAGAACGACAGCGCCACATGCGGGATACCGACGGTGTACATGTGGTGCACCCACAGGCCGAAGGAGAGGAAGGCCATCGCCACCAGCGATGCGATAATGATCGAATATCCGGTCAACTGCGTCCTGGCGAGAACCGGGATCATCGTCGACAATGCGCCTGCGGCCGGCAGGAAGATGATGTAGACTTCCGGATGTCCGAAAAGCCAGAACAGATGCTGCCACAAAAGCGGATCACCGCCGCGACCGGGATCGAAGAAGGGAAGGTCGAACGCCCGTTCCGCCTCAAGCAGGATGGAACCGAGGATCAGCGGCGGAAAGCCGACCAGCATCATCGCTCCGACGACCAGCATGTACCAGGCGAAGATCGGCATCCGCACCAGCGACATGCCGGGGGCGCGCATCCGGATGATCGTGACGATGATCTCGATGGCGGCGCTGATGGCCGAAATCTCCACGAAGGTGATGCCGAGCAGCCAGACGTCGGCATTGATCCCGGGGCTGTACCCGGAAGAAGACAGCGGCGTGTACATGAACCACCCGCTATCCGGCGCGACGCCGCCCAGGAGCGCCACGATCAGCATCGACCCGCCAAAGAGATAACACCAGTATCCGTAGGCGGACAGGCGGGGAAAGGCGAGATCCCGCGCACCCAGCATCTTCGGCAGCAGATAGATCGACAATCCCTCGAAGAACGGGATCGCAAACAGGAACATCATGATCGTTCCGTGCATGGTGAACACCTGCGCGTACTGCGCCGCGTCCATGAACCCGCTGGAGGCGGTCGCCAGCTGCGTGCGGATCAGCATGCCGAGAAATCCGCCGATCGCAAAAAACACGATCGCAGTCAGCATGAAGCGCTTGCCAATCACATTGTGATTGACGGCCGCGAGCCGCCTGATGCCCGTCCCGCTGTTCCAGATCGCATCAAGCTGCCGGTGCAGGGCGATCGGAGAGAGGGTCGACGGTGTGCGTGCTTTATCTGTCACGGGGCCAAATTCCTGACTGTGTTTTCGAAGTCCGAACCTCGATGTGCCTGCACGCGAAAGTTCATTCCGCTATGGCCCAGGCCGCAATATTCAGCACAGATGCCACCGAACGAGCCT
Organism: uncultured Alphaproteobacteria bacterium; assembly: GCA_963822365.1. Taxonomy (GTDB): domain Bacteria; phylum Pseudomonadota; class Alphaproteobacteria; order Rhizobiales; family Rhizobiaceae; genus Pararhizobium. The sequence continues at coordinate 8,033 of CAWGHM010000011.1, read as the reverse complement.
TCGATATCGGCCTGCAGCACCATGCTGGTGACCTGTCCGGGAATCGAATCGATCTTGCCGCCCAGCCGGGGCACCCAGAAACTGTGAATGACATCGAGGCTGGTTGTCTCGATCCTGACGGCTTGACCAACGGGTATGTGCAGCACATCCTGACTGGTGACAGTCCTGCCGTCGATCTCATAGGCGAAATCCCAGCCCCACATTCGCGACGTGGCGGTGACCGTCAGCATTGGCTCTGGCGTGTCTGCTCCGAACAGCCTCTCGCCCTGCAGGAAGGCATAACCAAGCAGAGCAAGGAGGATCGGTATGGGCATCAAAATGCCGCCCCCCACGATCCAGTGCGCGGAGCGGACGTTTCTGACGATGCCAGGTGCGAAGAAGACGATGAACAGCAGCGCCATGACGAGGCAGAAGATCGCCGTGGCACCCGCGAGCATGACCCACCAGAGAGTGGCGACCGAGCCGGCGGAGGGCCCCGCAGGATCCAGCACGGAAAGATCCCCCGTGCAGGACGACAATGCCACTGCCGCCAGGCTGCAGACGATCGCCGGGCGGAACCGGAACGGCAGCTGCGGTGTTGATGCCTGCAAAGGAGACTTTTGATGCCAGAAGCCGAAAAACCCAACCCGGTCATTTCCGAGGTCGAGGCGAAAACCACGGAATCCACGGTTGCCGTTGCGGGCCATCCGCTTCATGCCATGACCGTCCATTTCCCCATTGCGCTGGTGATCCTGACGCTTGGCACCGACATCCTTTATTGGTGGAGCGGCGACCCCTTCTGGTTGCGGGCAGGCCTCTGGGCGGCCGGTGGCGCATTCTTCAGCGGCATGGCCGCTGGGGTTATCGGCACGGCCGAGCTTCTGCTCGTCCCCGGCATCCGCGCACGCGTCGCGAGCTGGGCACACGGCATCGCCGCCATGGCACTGATTGCCGTTGCTGGCACCAACTGGGGCGGCCGTGTCACTGAGGCCATCGACGTTCTGCCGCACGGGCTCGGGCTCTCGCTGATTGCGGCACTGCTGACGGGCCTTGCGGGCTGGCATGGCGGAAAACTGATCTTCGATCACGGCATCGGTCTCATGGTATCTCCCAGGGACTAAGATCGGAGATCACCCGTTTGAGTGCTCCGGGTTCCGCGAGGGCAGCTGGCAGGGCCAGATGCATGTTCGGCCGTGCGAGGACGAAAAACAGAATGCCGCCGACAACCAGCCCGCTAAGCACGGTCACCAGATAGAAGCGCCAGACCGGGTAATCCTCTCCTTCGTCGAATAGCTTTGCTATGACCAGTCCGGTCATTACATGGACAACGACGAGCACCCCCACAAGCGCGAGCTTGGCTGAGAACCAGACGGCATAGGGCTGCTGCAGGAAGATCAGGCCAGTACCCGTCCCGATGGCGAGGAATGCGGCAGGCGATAGAATCCTGACATAAGAAAACCGGACGATTTTCTGCAGGCGATAGAGATCGTCATCCTTGCGAATATGCGCACGCTGAACATACAAGCCGGGCAAGCTCACAAGGCCCGCAGCCCAGATGGCGATGGCGGCGATATGGGCAAACTTGATGAAGACCACCATCGCCTAGCGCTCTTGCAGACTGGGTGCCCGAAGCAACCGCGTGCGCAGGGACCAGAGGGCAACGGCGATATAAGGTGCAAAACCAAGCGTCCACATCAGAACACCGGACAGCTGCTGGTCCTCAAGCGGCGTGAGGCCAAACGCCTGTGTCGTCGCGAGATGAGCCTCGAAGAGTGGATAGGGGGCAAATGTCAGGATGGCTCCGAGCAGCCCCATTTGCAGCATGGTGCCGAGTGCCAGACCCACTGCGGTAATCACCGGAACCTTGGCAGAGAGCAGCAGGCACCACAGCCAGACGGAAGCCAGGATGAACGCCCCTTGCATCAACCAGTATTGTGGGCTTCCCGTCAGCGCGAAATCATAGCCGAAAGGCAGATGCCATAGCCAATAGATCGCGGTGTGCATCAGGAAAACAGCCTCGGCAGGCACCTTGTTGAGCACGTTCATTTTCGGAAGCACCATCAAGGCGATCAGCGGTGCGGCAAGGGCTCCAACCAGGATATGGTGGATCGTCCTTGCGGAAAACAGCGCCGTCGACAAGGCGCAGAGCGGAGAGACGAACGCAATCACCAGAAGAACGGACAGAAGCGGCGTCTGCCAACGACGCTCGCCCGCATGAAGGTGATGCAGCGCGGCAACGACAAAGACGCCGACCGCAAACAAAGGATAGTCCAGATTCCAGGAAACGAACAGATTTTCCGCGTTGGGCGCAGGCCCGCAATAGGGGTCTAAAACGCTGATCAAGACGACTGTTCCTTTTTCAGGTCCGCTGCCTGGCACAAGACTATGCCAACCCTCGATCGTAACGCCCGGGAAGCAGAAGGGTTCCATGTTTCGACAAACATCGCGCGATGCGTGGATGGGCCCTGCCAAAAAGTCGGGAACCAAAAAGTCGGGAACAAAGTGCCGATGCGGGCATTTGCACATAGATCAGCGCGTCAACGGCCACACTTTCGCCGGGCGGTTGATCCTGCGGGATCCAACTGCCTCTCGCTGCCCATGCGGCCTGCCTTCTGGTGGTGGCGATACCAGCCGATCTCTTGCATCCGTTTCCGTCGGACCCGGGAACAGCCGTGCGATCAATCCCAATTTCAGACGAGGTGAACCGTTGGACAAGGACAAGAGAAAGAACAGGGACAAGGTCGAATACTCCCCGTACGACAGTCCGACGGGTGGCTGGGGCTCCGTCGGTTCGCTGATCAAGAATGCGCTGGGCCAGCGCGCTGTCAGGACAACGCCGGGTCTGATGACGCAGCACAACAAGACCGGCGGGTATATGTGCACGAGTTGCGCATGGGCAAAACCGGGAAAGCCGCATCTGGCGGAATTCTGCGAGAACGGCGCAAAGGCCACATTTTGGGATCTGACCGCAAAGCGGGCGACACCGGACTTTTTCAAGCAGCATACCCTCACCGAACTTCTCGGATGGGCAGACTACGACCTCGAAAACGAGGGGCGACTGACGCATCCGATGCGCTATGATGCGGCAAGCGACACCTATGTCGAGGTAAGCTGGTCCGATGCCTTTGCCGATATCGGGCGCAAGCTCCGTGGCTACGAACCCGAGTCGGTCGTCTTCTACGCCTCCGGACGCGCCTCGCTCGAAACCTCCTACATGTATCAGCTGCTCGCCCGTCTCTACGGAAACAACAATCTCCCCGACAGTTCGAACATGTGCCACGAAACCACATCGGTGGCGCTGCCGCAGAGTATCGGCACTCCGGTCGGGACCGTCCTGCTGGACGACTATCAGCACACCGACTGTATTCTCTCGTTCGGACAGAACGTCGGTACGAACGCACCGCGCCTGCTGCACAGTCTTCAGGAGGTCCGGGAACGCGGCGCACCGGTGATCGTCTTCAATCCGCTGAAGGAACGCGGATGGCAGTCCTTCGTCAATCCGCAGCGTCCGGGACAGATGATCACCAACAAGCCCACCGATATTGCCACGCAGTATCACCAGGTCAGCGCGGGCGGCGATATCGCGGCCATCATGGGCATGGCGAAGTGTCTGTTCCTGTGGGACGACGAAGCAAAAGCCAGTGGAAGCACGCGGGTTCTCGACGTCGATTTCATCGAACAGCACACCCATGGTTTCGAGGCTTTCGAAGCGCAGGTCCGTGCGGCTCCATGGGAGGAGATCATCGCCATTTCCGGCCTGGACAAGACCGCGATAGAGGCGGCGGCGAGAACCTATTCGCAGGCGAAGGCGGTGATTGCGATCTATGGCATGGGGCTCACGCAACATCGACTGGGCGTCACCAATGTTCAGATGCTGGTCAACCTGCTGCTGATGCGGGGCAATATCGGACGTCCGGGCGCAGGCATCTGTCCGGTTCGTGGGCACTCCAATGTCCAGGGACAGCGAACCGTGGGGATCGCGGAGAAGACGGCGCTGGTGCCGCTCGACCGGCTGGCTGCGCAATATGGTTTCGAGCCGCCACGCAAGGACGGGCTGAACACGGTGGAAGCCTGCGAGGCCATCATAGCAGGCAATATCAAAGCCTTCGTCAGCCTCGGCGGCAATTTTGTCCGTGCGATTCCCGAGCGCGACCTGATGGAGGAGACATGGCGCGGCCTCGACCTTTCCGTCCAGATCGCGACAAAGCTGAACAGAAGTCACCTGATCGCCGCGAAGACGACCTATCTCCTGCCGACATTGGTGCGATCGGAAATCGACGAGCAGGCATCCGGCCCCCAGATCGTCTCGATGGAAGATTCCACGACCTGCATCCATGCCTCACGCGGCAAGTATCGGCCGGCAAGTCCCGCTCTGCTTTCCGAGCCATGCATCGTTGCCGAAATCGCAAAGAGCACGCTTGATCCCAATCCGAACGTTCCTTGGGACGCATGGGTCGGCGACTATGCCCTGATCAGGGACGCGATCGAAAAGACCTTTCCCGATCAGTTTTCGGATTTCAACGCCCGGCTCGACACGCCCGGAGGCTTTCCCCGCCCTGTTCCGGCAAGGCAGCGCCAGTGGGAAACAGATACGGGAAAAGCCAATTTCAAGCTTGCAAAGTCACTCTGTGCCAGTTTTGCCACCGGAAGCGGGCCCGATGTCCTGCGTCTTGTGACCTTGCGCTCCAATGACCAGTTCAACACGACGGTCTACGGGTATGACGACCGTCTGCGCGGCATCCGCAATTCGCGGATGATCGTGATGATGAATCCAGGCGACCGCGAGCGGGCCGGGATCAGGAAGCATGGCCTGGCGCGGATCACGACGGCAGTCGACGACGGAATTGTGCGAACCCTCAGCGGTCTGGAAGTCATCGACTACGACATACCGGCCGGCAGTTGTGCTGCCTATTTCCCGGAATGCAACAGCCTGATACCGCTTTGGCAATATGCAGAGGAGAGCAAGACGCCGGCCGCAAAATCCGTTCCCGTAAGGATCGGTCCGGAATGACGACATTCCCGTCCCCTGAAGATCTTGCAGCCGATGTGTTCGACAAGATGTCGACCAAGGCTTCCCAGGCACCCGGGACGATCGCCGCCCTCGGCGTGGTGGCCGGCGTTTACATCGCGCTGGGGGGCATGGTCGCGACCGTCGCCTTGGCCGGGACGGACATGATGTCCTATGGATTGACGCAGGTCTTGTCCGGCCTGGTCTTCTCGCTTGGCCTCGCTGCAGTGCTGATTGCCGGGGCGGAACTGTTTACCGGCAACACGCTGTTCGCCGGCGCGGTGGTATCGGGAAAGCTGTCAGCCGGCATTGCCGGTCGCGCTTTGCTCATAGCCTATGTCGCAAACCTCGTCGGGTCGCTGGCAATGGCCGCACTGGCGTTTGCATCCGGGCTGCACGAGGGCGGCGAGGGCGCAGTCGGGCGAGCGGCTGTCGAACTTGCCGTGACCAAGACCGACAAGAGCGATCTGGCCGTCCTCGCCAGCGGCATCCTTGCAAATCTCCTTGTGTGCCTCGGTGTCTGGCTCTCGCTTGCTGCCCAGACCGTATCGGGAAAAATCATCGGACTGGTCCTGCCGGTGACTGCGTTTGTTGCCGCGGGCTTCGAGCACTCCGTGGCAAACATGTATCTGCTTCCCCATGCCTATCTGGTCGACCAGAGCCAATCGGCACTGCCTCTGCTCACGCTCGCATCCATCACCGGCAATATCATTGCCGCGACCATTGGCAATCTGATCGGTGGCGGTTTGCTCGGACTGACATATGCCTATGTCTACAGACAGGGGAATTGAGCGGGTTCTTCCAGATGCCAATTTCCCCTGAGACAGCGTAGAACGGCACATCCAGGGAAAGCACAGGAGACGAAGTCGCGCGCGTGGAAGAACCCTTGGCTTCCCGGTTTTGAAGCGAGCCCTGTGATCCCCGCCGCATTTAACGGCCAGCTCTTACGGGATCAGGTCATCAGGTCACTGCCGAAATTGCTGCCCGGCTCAATGCCCTTAGCCCTTCAAACGCAAAAATCCCGCAGCGTTTTTGCTACGGGATTGATATTGGTTTGGTTGCGGGGGCAGGATTTGAACCTGCGGCCTTCAGGTTATGAGCCTGACGAGCTACCGGGCTGCTCCACCCCGCGCCAAGCGCATTCGGCATTGCCGAATGTCGCGATTGTGTAAGTGCTTTGCAGTTACACTTACTACCTGAGCAAATCCCTTGGGATTTGTCTCATGTTATGGAGGCACCATCACGCATGCGACGGCTTCCCTGTGAGATTTGCATTTCCGGCTTTATTTGTCGAAGCAAAAAGGCCGCTTGATGGCGGCCCGTTGTTTCGGCTTGGGCCGAGGATGAAGAGAAGAATGTTTTTGTTGATCATGCAGCTTATGGCTCGGCTTTCGGCGAACGGCGGATGATTTGGTATTTTCTTGCCTTTAATAGACCTGGCAGCGACCTACTCTCCCGCGTCTTAAGACGGAGTACCATTGGCGCAGGGGCGTTTCACGGCCGTGTTCGGAATGGGAACGGGTGCAGCCACCCCGCAATAACCACCAGGTCAACTAAGGGCAAGAATGTCACCGGCGACGGTGACAAACCAAATGAGAAGCTGGTGAGGGAAACCCTCTTTTTCGTCTTTGAACACGTCTTTGTTGCCTCACGATCCGGCCAAAGGCCGCAAGCGCAGAGCGCGTCGCCGATCGTTTGGCGCGCCGTCCGCAGCGCAGCCGCCTTGCGGCGACAGCGTGAGGACAAAACAGATGGCTTTGCTCTCGAAGATGAACATAAGCAATGAGAACAATCAAGCCAATCGAACTATTAGTACCGGTAAGCTTCATGCATCGCTGCACTTCCACACCCGGCCTATCAACGTGGTAGTCTTCCACGGTTCTCAAGGGAATACTCGTTTTTAGGTTGGTTTCCCGCTTAGATGCCTTCAGCGGTTATCCATTCCACATATAGCTACCCTGCTATGCCGTTGGCACGACAACAGGTCCACCAGAGATGTGTCCACCCCGGTCCTCTCGTACTAGGGGCAGATCCTATCAATATTCCTACACCTACGGCAGATAGGGACCGAACTGTCTCACGACGTTCTGAACCCAGCTCACGTACCGCTTTAATTGGCGAACAGCCAAACCCTTGGGACCTGCTCCAGCCCCAGGATGCGATGAGCCGACATCGAGGTGCCAAACAACCCCGTCGATATGGACTCTTGGGGGTCATCAGCCTGTTATCCCCGGCGTACCTTTTATCCGTTGAGCGATGGCCCTTCCACGCGGGACCACCGGATCACTATGACCGACTTTCGTCTCTGCTCGACTTGTCAGTCTCGCAGTCAGGCGGGCTTATGCCATTGCACTCGACGAACGATTTCCGACCGTTCTGAGCCCACCATCGCGCGCCTCCGTTACTCTTTCGGAGGCGACCGCCCCAGTCAAACTACCCACCATACACTGTCCCGGATCCGGATAACGGACCGCGGTTAGACATCCATGACGATAAGGGTGGTATTTCAAGGATGGCTCCACGGAAACTGGCGTCCCCGCTTCAAAGCCTACCACCTATCCTACACATGCCGACACGAATGCCAGTGTAAAGCTATAGTAAAGGTGCACGGGGTCTTTCCGTCTGACCGCAGGAACCCCGCATCTTCACGGGGAATTCAATTTCACTGAGTCTATGCTGGAGACAGCGGGGAAGTCGTTACGCCATTCGTGCAGGTCGGAACTTACCCGACAAGGAATTTCGCTACCTTAGGACCGTTATAGTTACGGCCGCCGTTTACTGGGGCTTCAGTTCAAAGCTTGCACCTCTCCCTTTAACCTTCCAGCACCGGGCAGGCGTCAGACCCTATACGTCGTCTTGCGACTTCGCAGAGCCCTGTGTTTTTGATAAACAGTCGCTACCCCCTGGTCTGTGCCACCTCTTTCCACTTGCGTAAAAAGAGGTCACGCTTCTTCCGAAGTTACGCGTGCAATTTGCCGAGTTCCTTCAGCATAGTTCTCTCAAGCGCCTTGGTATACTCTACCTGACCACCTGTGTCGGTTTCGGG
>CAWGHM010000010.1:0-44623 GCA_963822365.1 uncultured Alphaproteobacteria bacterium | reverse complement strand
GACTGTTCCGCTCAAGTTCGGTTGTCAGGGAACGGTCTCTATCCTCCAAGACCGTATGAGAAGCGGGTGACACATAGCAGGTGCTTCGACGGTGTCAATAAAAACGGCCCTTTTCAAGCACCCTCAGTGGGCTTTTCGGGGGTGACGCGAGGCTGCGCGCGCACCCGCGGCAGGAACCATGCGAATCGATTTAAAAGCTGTTGATCCACAGCTTCCGTCCGCAGGGCGGCGGCTGGGCGTTGTTGACGCTTGCCGATTGGGTTTAATAGTGTGATTGGCTGGAATGGCAGGTGAAGCGCTTCGATTCGAGTATTTGCGGCGTGTGTCGGGAAAGAGTGATGGCGGTAGGCAAGACAGTCAAATCGGCGATCGAGGAGTTGCGCAATGCCGTGGCTGGTCTCGACAGTGCCATTGACAGCCGCCTTGACCGCGAGCGGGACAGGGGGGAGATCGAGGGCGAGGTTCGCCGCGTCAACACCGACCGGTCGCGTCTTGCCCAGGAACTCGACCAGTCCCAGTTCAGGGCCAATCGGCTCGAAGAGGTCAATCGCGAAGTCTCGCGCCGTCTGGTGACGGCGATGGAAACGATCAGGGCCGTGCTGGACCGCTAGGCGCGGTACGGCCGTTTCAGCCCGCATGCAGGTTCAGGTGACGTGAATGGCGCAAGTAACTGTGATGATCGACGGCAAGGCCTACCGCATGGCCTGCGAGGAAGGCCAGGAGCCGCATCTGACGGAACTTGCCGGCCGCTTCGACCAGTATGTCGGCCATCTCAAGTCGCAGTTCGGTGAAATCGGTGATCTCAGGCTGACCGTCATGGCCGGCATCATGGTGATGGACGAACTCAGCGAAGTGAACAGGAAGCTGAAAAGCCTCGAAACCGAAACCGACAATCTGAAGCGCGCCCGCGATTCCGTCCTGTCCGATCACGTGAAGACCGAGGAAGCTCTGGCCGTGGCGCTGTCGGAGGTGACCACGCAGATCCACGGCATTGCCGCCAAGCTCAACGGACTGCCGGCGGCGGTTTCCAACTGAAATTGAACAAGTCCGCCATCGGCACTGGCGGAACCGTCATAAGCACTCTATATTCCGGTTGCGGTCTGCGCTCCCCGACAGGAACCACAATCCCTGGGGCCATACTCGATCCAAAGGGAGCTGTCCCTGGCCAGGCCCGTGGGCTTGGACATATGGCGCCCACCTACGTTTGTAGGCACCCAGGATCGTAAAAATCCATCGGTTGTGTGGATCGCACTTTTTCCCTTTGATTTCAATGGTTTCGAAGCTAGAGGCGCTTTCACAAGGCCGATGAACGGAACTTGATTATTGCTAGTCAATGTTGTGACGTCCAAAACCTATGGCTGGACCTATTGCTGTCACCTTCAAGGCATTGATCACGGTATCCGCCAATAATTGGATACATGCGCGCCAGCCAAAGCTCACTCGATATCCATCCCCGGAATTCGTAAGCGTTATTCCTCATTCTCAACTGGATATGTTAATCTACCCGGCGCGGTTTTTGATTTTCAACAAGCGCTTTTTAGGCTGAATGATCAGCACCATAGCGATTGCCGCGACCGCCAAAATTAACGCATTGATGTCTGTTGCGGCGCTGAGAAACGCGGATATCAAAACTGCACCGCACATATAAAGCGGAGTTGAAAATGGCCCCACGAAGAAGCCCCAACGGAATTCGCGCCAATGGTGATGCCACCTAACGTGCTCAATTCCCATCAAAATCTCTCCGTCACTTTTCTGCAAGCATCATGCTGGTAGCCCCTTGAAGATCGGTGTAGCCGGATTTTACGGTATCAAGCTCATTCGAGACATAGCAGGAGGATAAGCCACGTTGTTTGCATCGAGTTCCGCTCAGGAAATCAGATCCATCCTCGCGGCCCGAAAGATCGCTTCGGCGAGATTGTCGGCCTGCAGCTTGGCCATTGCCTGTGTGAAGGCGGCATCGATCCGGTCGTGCGGGATGTCGGTCTCGCGCGTGATGTCTTCGCGGGTGCGGCCACGCGCGGCCAGCGACAGGCAGCGCAGTTCCAGCGGGTCGAGTTCGTGAAGCATCTTGTCCTTCATGGACATGCCGGGCTCCCGTTCAGTCAGCAACAGCTCCTCGCCACAGAGACGGAGAGCACGGTCTTTCACTCATTGAAAGCCTGTGCACCTTTGGCACAGCCGGTAGCCGGGGAGAAAGCAGAACCCTTTTCCATGCTGAACAAGCCCTTAATGCTGTCCCTTTGCGGACCACCACGCTTATACCAAGTCTCGACTATCATCGAGACTTGGTATCAACCGTCGCAAAAAGCCGGAGATGGGGCGGCGGCGTGGTTTCACTCCGGTCGTGCTTTGCTCTAGGAAGGACACCGGTCTCTGAGGGGGAATATCATGACAAGTCCAAGGGAAGAAAAGGCTGCGATCCGCAACGAGCGACTGGCGCTGCGGGATGCGCTTTCGCCGGAGCAACGCATCGAAGCCAGCCTGGCCATGCTGGAGCATGCCGGTGACCGGCTTGCCTTTGAGGCGGGGCAGGTGATCTCCGGCTTCTGGCCGATCCGCTCCGAGGCCGATATCCGGCCGCTGATGGCGCGGCTGAAGGCGCGCGGCGCCCGTCTCTGCCTGCCGGTGGTGATGGACCGCGAGACCATCGTCTTTCGCGAACTTGTGACCGGCGCGCCCGTGGTCAAGACGGGCTTCGGCACCACCGGACCCGGACCGGAGGCGGCGGTGCTTGATCCCGAAATCCTGCTCGTGCCGCTCTCTGCCTTCGACGCGCAGGGCAACCGGATCGGCTATGGCGCTGGACATTACGACCGCGCGATCACCCGTCTGCGCCAGAAAGGCCTGGTTCCCCGGCTGATCGGGATTGCATTCGACTGCCAGGAAGTGGCATCAGTGCCGGCGGAGCCGCATGATGTGGCGCTCGAGGCTGTGCTGACCGAAAGCGGCCTCAGGGTTTTTGGAGCAGGATAGAATATGCGGCTTTTGTTTCTGGGCGACATGGTGGGCAAGACTGGCCGAACGGCAGTCTGGAACCGGTTGCCTGGCCTGATCAGTGACCTGAAGCTCGATTTTGTGATCGTCAACGGAGAGAACGCCGCCGGCGGTTTCGGCATTACCGAGGACATCTTTCTCGAAACGATCAATGCGGGTGCCGATGTCGTGACGACCGGCAACCATGTCTGGGACCAGAAGGAGGCTGTTTCCTTCTGCGAGCGGCACGATCAGTTCCTGCGTCCGGCCAACTATCCGGCGGGAACGCCCGGCCGCGGATCCAATCTCTATTTTGCTCGAAACGGTGCCCGCGTGCTCGTCGCCAATGTCATGGGCCGTGTCTTCATGCATCCGGAGCTTGACGACCCCTTCAAGGCAGCCGAAGCGATCCTCGCGGCCTGCCCGCTGAAGGAACAGGCCGACGCGATCATCTTCGATTTCCACGCGGAGGCGACCAGCGAAAAGCAGTGCTTCGGCCATTTCGTCGATGGTCGCGCCAGCTTCGTCGTCGGCACGCACACGCATGTCCCGACAGCCGATGCGCAAATTCTGAATGGCGGCACGGCTTATATGTCGGACGCCGGCATGTGCGGCGACTATGATTCCTCGCTCGGCATGGAAAAGGAAGAGCCGCTCAACCGCTTCATTTCCAAGATGCCGAAGGGCCGCTTCGAGGCGGCGCATGGTCCCGCGACAATCTGCGGCGTCGGCGTCGAGATTTCCGATCGCACCGGCCTCGCCGAAAAGATCGCGCCGCTCAGGATCGGTCCGCGGCTGGCGGAGACGATTCCGGAGTTCTGGCGGTAACGAGGCTTTCAGGTTTTTTCAAATGTGGTCATGTTCGATTAAATGTGATACATAAAACATGAAGATCGTTTTTGATGAAAACAAGCGGAAATCCAATCTCGACAAACACCGGTTGGATTTTTCAGACCTGACGTTGGAGTTCTTTGCGAACGCTTTGGTGGTTGTTGCCAAGTTGAACCGGATGAAGGCAATCGGGGCTTTCGACAACGGTACAATATCCGTGGTGTTCTTCGTGCTGGGGAGCGAAGGGATTTCCGTTGTTTCGATGAGGCCCGCCAGCAAATTGGAAAGGACGCTTTATGCCCGGCTCTAAAATCGCCAAAGACGGTATTGCTCCCCTTTCCGATGAAGAGGAAGCGCAGCTCCAGGCTGGTATTGCCGCCGATCCTGACAATCCCGAATGGACAGAAGAAGATTTCAAGAACGCCCGACCCTTCGCCGAGATGTTTCCCGATCTCATGGAGAGCATTCGAAAGTCGCGCGGAAGGCCGGTTGTGGAACACCGCAAACAACAGATTTCGCTCAGGCTTGATCCCGATGTGATTGCCAAGTTCAAGGCAACCGGAAAAGGATGGCAGGGGCGCATCAACGAGATTTTGAAACAAGCCAAGCCATAAGGCGCCTTGCAATAACGCAATCGTGAGTGCTGCCGGCACTTTGAGGCTGGACGGGGCAGGCGGGTCGCCTATCCTTCGCATCTGCAAAACCCTTGGGTGAGGTGCATGATGCCGCAGTATTTTGCCTCCGTCTTTGCCGCTCTTTCGCTTTTGTATCTGATGGCACCCGGATCTGCCGAGGCGCAGGATGCGCGGCCGCCCGTCAGCCAGTGCCAGGCGATTGCCCAGGCGGTTCCCAATGTCATGTTCGCCAGTTTCAAGCCCGATGCTGCCTTTCCCGTGCAGGCGGCAGCGGAAGAGGTGACGATTACCTATGCGGGGCATTCGACCTTCGTGATCGAGACGCCCGGCGGGATTTCCATCGCAACAGATTTCAACGGCTGGTACGGGGCTGAGACGCCGCCGACCGTCGTAACGATGAACAAGGCGCATTCGAGCCACTACACGCTTTCGCCGGACCCGGCGATCAAGCATGTGCTGCACGGCTGGAGCGACGATGCGAACCCTGCAGATCATGATCTGGTGGTCGGCGACGCCTATATCCGCAATGTGACGACCGATATCCGTTCGGGCTATGGCGCGATGGAGCCGAACGGCAATTCGATCTTCATCTTCGAAGTGGCGGGGCTGTGCATCGGGCATCTGGGCCATCTGCATCACGAACTGACCGACAACCACTATGCCGAGATCGGCCGGCTGGATGTTCTGATGGTGCCGGTCGATGGTGGTTTGACCATGGGCGCCGAAAGCATGAGCCGGGTCGTGACCCGGCTGCGCTCGGCGCTCATCCTGCCGATGCACCGGCGTGGTCCGCCGATCGAGAGTTTCCTGCAGATGTTCGGTGAAAGTTTCGACCGGAGTTTTTCCGATAGCAAAAATGTGACCGTGTCATTGCGTTCCTTGCCAAAGAAGCCGCTGATTTATATCCTGAAAGGGGTGTAACGGCCGGATTGTTTTTCATGAGAGTGTCCCTGATTGCCGGCCTTGCCGGACTATTCCTCGCAACGACGGCTCTTGCCGAAGGGGTGCCTGCGCCACGCACGCCATCGGCTGACGGGAGTGCTGCCGAGGTGCCGGAGGTCGAGACCCAGCCTGAGGCCACGACGCGCGTAGTCGGCGTTGGGCAACAGGAGGAGTTCGTGCTGCCGTCGGGAAATATCGGCTGCATCTATACGCCGGAAGGTGGGACATCGACCTATCTCCCGCGGGATGGCGGGCCGGAACTCGCCTGCGACCGCGTCGAGCCGCGCTATGTGCGCGCGACGCTTTCCGCTCAGGGCCCGGCGAGCCTCAACCGGCGGGTCGGCGATGCAAGCTGCTGTTCGGCCACATCAGTGCTCGATTACGGCCAGACCTGGCGGCAGGGACCCTTCAGTTGCACGTCCACCCGCACCGGCCTTTCCTGCGAGCGCGAGGACGGCCATTCCTTCTTTCTCAGCCGCCGGCGGATCGACGCCAACTGAAAAGCGTGCCGCCCTGCTGGACGGACGGCGGCAATGAAACTATAAGGCGCCATCTCAAAAAGAAGACTATTTTTCGGAGGGTGCCATGGCCGGCCATTCACAGTTCAAAAACATCATGCACCGCAAGGGTCGTCAGGATTCCGTGCGATCGAAAATGTTCTCCAAGCTGGCACGCGAAATTACCGTTGCGGCAAAGGCCGGACTGCCCGACCCGGCCATGAATGCAAGCCTGCGGCTGGCGATCCAGAATGCCAAGGCGCAGTCGATGCCGAAGGACAATATCGACCGGGCCATCAAGAAGGCTTCCGGCAGCGACGGCGAGAATTACGAGCAGATCCGTTACGAAGGCTATGGCCCGGGCGGCACGGCTGTTATCGTCGAAGCGCTGACCGACAACCGCAACCGCACCGCCTCGAATGTCCGCTCGACCTTCACCAAGGCCGGCGGCGCCCTTGGCGAAACCGGTTCGGTTTCCTTCTCCTTCGATCATGTCGGCGAGATCACCTACAAGCTGGCTGTCGGCGATGCGGACAAGGTCATGGAAGCGGCGATCGAAGCCGGCGCCGACGACGTGACCACCGATGAAGACGGCCACACGATCATCTGTGGCTTCGAGGCGCTGAACGAAGTCTCCAAGGCGCTGGAAAGCGCGCTCGGGGAAGCCGAAACCGTCAAGATTGTCTGGAAGCCGCAGAACACCGTGCCGGTGGACGAAGAAAAGGCCGTCTCGGTCATGAAGCTGATCGACGTCCTTGAAGACGACGACGACGTTCAGGCCGTCTATTCGAATTTCGAAGTGTCCGACGAAGTCATGGCAAAGCTTTCGGCCTGATCCATCATACGTCACAGTCTGTCGGTATCGGTGGGTCGCGTTGGCCTGACGAGCGTTAGGCTCCGCTTTTCTGAAGAGGATATTCAAATGCAGACGGTGACAAAACTTGCAAAGCCGGTTCCGGCCGATGGCGATCCGGCGACCCTCGACGGCTGGGTGATCGTTTCAGGTGCGCCGACCATGAAGACCTGGGCGCTGCACACGGCATCCGATGGTTCGATGGTGTCAGGCTACTGGGAAGCGACGCCGGGCACCTATCACGCGACTTACACGGCCTACGAGTTCGTGCATCTGATCGCCGGCAAGATCATCATCACCCCCGACGGCGGCACGCCCGTTACCGTCGAAGCGGGCGATGCCTTCGTCGTCGAGGCCGATTTCAAGGGCACCTGGGAAATCATCGAGCCAGTGCGCAAGCATTTCGATTTCAAGGTCTGAGATCGGGCCTTCAGGCAAGATCGAGATTGGTGAGCCGCCGGAGCGATCCGGCGGCTTTTTTATGCGGCCTTCGCCATCTGCTGCTGTGCCGCTGCGAACAGCCGTACCGACTTCAGGCGGGCATCCATATCGAAGATCGGCATGGAGACGATGAGTTCGTCTGCGGCGGTCTGATCAAGGAAGCGTGCGATCTTCGAGCGGATCGTCTCAGGCCCGCCGACGACCGCATAGGTCATGGCGTGATCGACGAAGATCTGCTCCTGATCGCTCCAGAGCCCGTCCATGCTCTCGACCGGCGGCGGAAACTGGCCGCGGGCATTGCGTCGCAACGCGACGAAGGACTGCTGCATCGAGGTGAACAGGTGGTCCGCCTCTGCGTCGGTATCGGCGGCAACCCCCATGATGCCGACCATGGCATAGGGCTTTTCCAGATACTCCGACGGCGTGAAGCGTTCGCGGTAGATTTCCAGCGCCGACAACAGCATATCGGGCGCAAAATGCGAGGCAAAGGCGAAGGGCAGGCCGAGCATGCCGGCAAGATGGGCGCTGTAGTGGCTTGAACCCAAAAGCCAGATCGGCACATTGCTGTCGGCACCGGGGACCGCGATCAAAGCCTGATTTTCGCCTGCCGGTCCGAGCAATGCCTGCAATTCGACGACGTCATTCGGGAAATTGTTGGCGCTCGCCTCCATGTTGCGGCGAAGCGCGGATGCGGTGCGCATGTCCGTGCCCGGTGCGCGTCCAAGGCCCAGATCGATGCGGCCGGGATAAAGCGCTGCCAGCGTGCCGAACTGTTCGGCAATGACCAGCGGTGAGTGATTGGGCAGCATGATGCCGCCGGAGCCGACGCGGATCGTCTTCGTTCCTGCTGCGACATGGGCGATCACGATCGAGGTGGCGGCGCTGGCAATGCCCTTCATGCCGTGATGCTCGGCCAGCCAGAAGCGGGTGTAGCCCGCAGCTTCCGCCTCCTGAGCAAGACGTCTCGAATTGGCAAGCGCCTGTCCGGCCGTGCTCCCTTGCGTGATTGGCGAGAGATCGAGAATCGAAAAGGGAACCATGGGACCAGCCTTCATCAACAAAATATCTGCAACCTATGTAAGCGTTGATCCCGCGAATTAAAGATGCGGGCCCTCAGCAAAGCAATCGGCAATCCGGTCCCTTTTTCCGATGTTTTTGTTTTGTTCACATTTTGCTGGCAGCGTTCCGGCATGAGTATTAAGCTTCCCGTCATGCAGAACACGATTCGTATCATCGGTATCGATCCCGGCCTTCGCCGCACCGGATGGGGCGTGATCGACACGCTCGGCAATTCGCTGCGCTTTGTCGGCTCCGGAACCATCATGTCGGATGGCGACATGGATCTGGCCTCGCGGCTCTGCCAGTTGCATGACGGTCTTGCCGAGGTCATCCACCTGCACAAGCCGGACGAGGCGGCGGTCGAGCAGACCTTCGTCAACAAGGATGCGGTGGCGACATTGAAGCTCGGCCAGGCGCGCGGCATCGCCATGCTGGTGCCGGCCCGGGCCGGATTGCCGGTGGCGGAATATGCCCCGAATGCGGTGAAGAAATCCGTGATCGGCGTCGGGCACGGCGAAAAGCAGCAGATCCACATGATGCTGAAGATCCTGATGCCGAAGGCGGAATTCAAGGGCAATGACGCGGCCGACGCGCTGGCCATCGCCATCTGCCACGCCCATAACCGCGGCGGCGCCCGCATGCGCATGGCAGCCCTTGCCGGGTAGTTTGTTCTTGACTTGTTCTATGGGTAAGGATAATCCTTACTCATAGAACGGAGTTTCCTATGCGTGTGACATCCAAGGGGCAGGTGACCATTCCTCGTGATCTGCGCGAGCTTGTCGGGATCGAGCCCAATAGCGAAGTGATCTTCGGTGTCGAAGCGGGCGTTATCACCATCATGCCGAAGAATGGCGGCTCGCAGGATGCCGATCGTCAGCGGTTGAAGCATTTCGTCTCGACGCTGGATCGTCTTGCGGGCACCGGTGACCAGAATATTGATGCGGACGAGCTTATGCGCATCACACGTGACCGCTGAGGGCATCGGGGCATGACGACGCTGATCGATACGAATGTCCTGGTGGATATTGCCGTGCGCGACGAAGTCTGGCGGGATTGGTCGCGGCACCAGCTGGTTCGGGCGCTGAAGCGGGGAAATGTCGTCATCAACCAGATCATTTATTCCGAATTCTCCTATCGCTACGACGATATCGACGAGGTCGATGCGCTTTTGCCGCGAAATGAATTCGTGCGCGAGAGCCTACCCTGGACGGCAGCCTTTGCCGCTGCCTATGCGTTTCGCCGTTATCGCTCTGCCGGTGGCAGGCGCGAGCGTGTGCTTCCAGATTTCCTGATCGGCGCCCATGCAGCGATCCGGGGATACACTCTCGTGACCCGCGATCCGTCGGGCTATCGGACGTATTTCCCGACCGTCGATCTCATCACCCCCGAAACCCACCCCTTGCCAAGGACCTGACGCATGATCGGTAAACTCAAGGGCACGATCGATGAAATCGGCGAAGACCATGTCGTCGTTGACGTCCATGGCGTCGGCTATGTCGCCCATTGCTCGGCACGCACCCTGTCGCGGATCGGATCGGCGGGCGAAGCGGTGGTGCTGTTCATCGAGACCTACGTGCGCGAAGACCAGTTGCGGCTCTTCGGTTTCCTGAGTGCGCTGGAACGCGAATGGTTCCGGCTTTTGCAGAGCGTGCAGGGTGTCGGCTCCAAGGTGGCGCTGGCTGTGCTCTCGACGCTGACGCCGGGTGAACTGGCCAACGCCATCGCGTTGCAGGACAAGACCGCTGTGTCGCGCGCGCCGGGCGTTGGTCCGAAAGTTGCGATCCGGATCATGACCGAGCTTAAGAACAAGGCGCCGGCCTTTGCCGGCGAGGCTGCGGGCAATATCGGTTTCAAGCAGGAACTCGGCGAAGGTCTTGCCTCCGGCGCGGTTACGGATGCGGTCTCTGCTCTGAGCAATCTCGGCTACTCCCGCGATCAGGCAGCCAATGCGGTGGCGGCTGCCTTGAAGAATGGCGGGGAGGGGGCGGACAGCGCCAAGCTGATCCGGCTGGGCTTGAAGGAGCTTTCGAAGTAGCGCGTTGCCATTGTGTCTTCAGCATGAGATTGAGTTTTAATGAGTGACGAAAACAGACTGATTACGCCGGAAAAGCGCGGCGAAGATCTCGATACGACGCTGCGGCCGCAATCGCTGGACGAATTTACCGGCCAGGCGGAAGCGCGCGCCAACCTGAAGGTCTTCATCGAGGCGGCGAAGAACCGCGGCGAGGCGCTCGATCATGTGCTGTTCGTCGGGCCTCCGGGTCTTGGCAAGACGACGCTGGCGCAGATCATGGCGAAGGAACTGGGTGTCAACTTTCGCTCGACCTCGGGTCCCGTCATTGCCAAGGCCGGCGATCTGGCAGCGCTTCTCACCAATCTCGAAGACCGCGATGTTCTGTTCATCGATGAAATCCACCGGTTGAGCCCGGCGGTTGAGGAAATTCTCTATCCGGCCATGGAGGATTTCCAGCTTGACCTGATCATCGGCGAGGGACCGTCGGCGCGCTCGGTCAAGATCGATCTGTCGAAATTCACGCTGGTTGCGGCAACCACGCGTCTCGGGCTTCTGACGACGCCGTTGCGCGACCGGTTCGGCATTCCGGTGCGCCTGAATTTCTATACGGTCGAGGAACTCGAGTTCATCGTACGGCGCGGGGCGCGGCTGATGGGGCTTGGCATGACCGATGACGGCGCCCGCGAGATCGCAAGACGTGCCCGCGGCACGCCGCGTATTGCCGGGCGTCTTCTGCGCCGGGTGCGCGATTTCGCCGAGGTGGCAAAGGCGGAAGCCGTGACAAGGCAGATCGCCGATGAGGCCCTGACGCGGCTTCTCGTCGACAATATGGGGCTCGACCAGCTCGACAAGCGCTACCTTACGATGATCGCGCTCAATTTTGGCGGCGGTCCTGTCGGTATCGAGACGATCGCGGCCGGCCTTTCCGAGCCGCGCGACGCGATCGAGGACATCATCGAGCCCTACATGATTCAGCAGGGGTTCATCCAGCGCACGCCGCGCGGGCGTATTTTAACCGCAAATGCGTGGAAACACCTTGGACTACAGATACCGAAGGACCTGGAGGCGACCCAGTTTCGGTTGTTCCAGGAGGAAGATTGAGTGGTTTCGCGGCGCGGCTTCTTTCAAACCCTCGCAGGGATGATCCTGAGTGGCGCCGCGACAGGCGCCTATGCCGTGGGCATCGAGCCGAGAGGCAATCCCCGCGTGACGCAGTATCGGCTCGTTCCTCCGAACTGGCCTTCCGGACTGAAGCTGAAACTGGTGATCCTCGCCGATATCCATGCGTGCGCGCCCTGGATGTCGCCGAAACGCATTGGTGAAATCTGCGCGCAGGCAAATGGGCTTGGCGGTGACATGGTGCTTCTTCTGGGGGATTTCCTCTCGGGCATGCGGCTGAGGACCGGCCATGTCGAGCCGAAGGATTGGGCACACGCGCTTTCGCGACTGTCTGCTCCGCTCGGTGTGCATGCCGTGCTCGGGAACCATGATTGGCTGGATGATCCAGGCGCCATGGCGGCCGGCAAAGGGCCGACGCTTGCGCATGGTGCGCTCGAATCGATCGGGGTCCCGGTTTACGACAATCGCGCCGTGCGCTTCGAAAAGGATGGCAGGGCCTTCTGGCTGGCGGGCCTTGCCGATCAGATCGGCCCCTGGGAGGGTCTCGACGATTTGCCGGGAACGCTCGCGCAGGTGGACGACGATGCACCGGTTGTCCTGATGGCGCATGAACCCGATATTTTCCCCAAGGTTCCCGATCGCGTGGCCTTGACCCTGTCCGGCCACACCCATGGCGGCCAGATCCGTCTGCTCGGTTATTCTCCGGTCGTGCCGTCGCGCTACAAAAACCGCTATGCCTACGGACATATCGTCGAAAACGACCGGAACCTGATCGTTTCGGGAGGGCTCGGGACCTCCATTCTTCCCATCCGCTTCGGCTCGCCGCCGGAAATCGTCGTCGTCGAACTCGGGTAGCAGCATGGCCAAACGCAAGATGATCCGCGTCGATTCCGGCGATAGACGGTTCAATTTCCGTATTGCCGGGCTTGGGTTCCGCGATGGCTACGTGCTCGTGCACCGGGCGATCCACGAAACCTTCTGGACCTTTCCCGGTGGCCGCGCGGAGATCGGCGAAACCTCTGCGGAGACATTGAAGCGGGAGATGATGGAAGAACTTGGGGTCGAGGTGATCGTCGGGCCGATGCTGTGGACCGTCGAAAATTTCTTCCGCTATGAACAGCGCGACTATCACGAGATCGGCTTCTACTACCGGATGGAAATCCCGACGGAATTTCCCTTCCATGAAACAGACATTGTCCACCGGCTGCGCGACGGGAAGAACGATCTGGAGTTCAAGTGGGCGAAGGCGACCGTTGCGGCGCTGCGGGCGCTCGATATCCCGCCCTATTTCATTGCCGAACAGATCGAAACGCTGCCGGAGACGCCGCAGCACATCGTCTGGCACGATGGCGACCTGGACAAGCCCTGAAGCACCTGGGTAGGCGGACCAAGGCGTCGTAAAGCTCAGGCGACCGAAGAGCCAGCGAAGAAGTCTTCCGCGAGTGCTGAAATCGTTTCGTCCAGACGGTTCATTCCACCGGGCTTCCATCCCAGCGCTTCGATCTTGCAGGTGCCCATGGCGTTGATCGCCATCGCATCGGCTCGTTCGGGCAGGGGATGGGGACAGTGCATCCGGTCTTTCACGCGCGCCAGGATATCGCTGTTATCGACGCATATATCGGAGACGTTGAATGTCTCGCCGCTGACGCGGATCGAATCCGCCTCCAGCATCAGCCGCACGGCGCTGGCGACATCGTCGCCGTGAACTTCCGTGCCCGCGCGCGGCGCAATTGCCCGGCCCGCCAGATAGTCGTCAAACAGCGTCTGCCATTTATGCGGCTGCCATGGCCGCGCCGCGCCGTAGACACCGGTGACGCGCAGGCTGGCGGTCACGAAGCCGTGGCCGCAGAGCGCGTGAAGTGATCGTTCCCCCATGCAGCTTGACCGAACCGTACAGCGTATCGGGCTTGCACGGCAGCGCCTCGGTCAAAAGCGTACCCGGCGGGTGCGGGCCGTAGACGGCGCGGCTGGACAGGAAACAGGTGCGTCGCACCCCGGCATCCTTTGCCGCTTCGAACAAGCGGACGGTGCCGTCGAGATTTTTCGCCTGGAAGCCTTTCGGATCTGCGCCTTCGCCGCCCCGGTATTTTCCGGGCAGATGGTCGAAGGCGGCATGGACGAAATAGTAGATATTATCGAAGGCCTCGATCTGGTCGGCTTCCGGATCGAGAGACAGGGGAGTGAAGGAAACAGGCTTTGAAAACGCGTCCTGTGCGGGCGGGGTTCGGCCACCGACCGTTACCTTGTAGCCGTTTGCCAGCAGATGCTCGACGATGAAGCGGCCGACAAGACCGGTGCCGCCAGAGACGAGAACGCGTGTCATAAGTTTTCCGGTTCGGTTTTCCCCGGACGGGGCAGATCGGTGACAACAGGAATATTAGCTCCGGTGAAAAAACCATACCATAGATCGATCAGCGGTCGCAGGCGCGCAGCCTTCGGATGTTCCTTCTCCCAGGGTTTTTCGTACTGATAGTGGAGAATGCCGATCGACGCCCAGTCCCAGAGCTCGGGCATGTTGAACCAGACATATTGCAGCATGTTCATCGTCACCGGCAGACCGTGCCAATCCGGGAAGAAGGTCTGCAGGAAGGTCTGGTCGGTGCGCGGCCAGAAGGCATCCGGCTCGTCCAGTCGCCGCAGCATCGCCGCATAGGTGGCAAGCGAGGGTTCCGCAACGAAGACGCCGGAGTTCAGGCGGTGGAAATCCGCAAGGCTTTCGTAGACATTGGGTGCTGCGGAAAATTCCGGATAGGCGAAATAGCGATCGATCGGCTTCAGCACGAGAGCATCGGCATCGATAAAGATGCAGCGTTCGTATTCGGTCAATTGCCAGAGCCGCAACTTGCAGAAATTATCGAGCGGCGAATGAAAATCCGGCTTCCGGCCTTTGGTGAACGGGGCGTTTTCATGCACGTTGCGGCGCGCATGGCGGTCGTTGAAGGCATCCGACAATGGCAGGAGTTCCGTCGCCACCAATCGGCAGCCAAGTGTGGCCAACGGCTCCAAGGCATCGTCCGACACGCCGCCCGTATGGAGGACGACGATATCGGCCGGCGTGTCCGTGTGGCGGATCGATCGGGCGAGCGCTGTCGCACCCATCGCATAGTCGGCATTCGTCACCAGCGTCACGAAGGCATGCTTCGATCGCGCCGGCTGTGTGGCAAACAGACCTTCTGATGGATGCGTTACGCTCATGATACCGATTTCAGGCGCTTTCCTTCCGGATCATGATTGATCTTCGCTGCAATATCCTTGGTCCAGGCGGACACCGCCGGAACACGGCTTCGATCGACACGATAGGCATATTTGCGGGCGACCTCAACGATCTCGTCGAGCAGGCCATTCTGCAGCGTGGTCGGATCGAGGCCGAGTGCCCGGAACTTCTCGTTGCGCACGATCAGTTCGTTTTCGGCGGCTTCCTTGCGTGGATTCGGCAGCCAGGCGATGTCCGAGCCGGTCATGCCGGCAATCATTTCCGCCAGATCGCGGACCCGGTGCGTCTCGGTCATCTGGTTGAAGATCTCGACCTTGGCGCCGCGGGCCGGCGCGTTTTTCAGCGCAAGATCGATGCAGCGGACCGAATCCTGGATGTGGATGAAGGCGCGGGTCTGGCCGCCGGTGCCATGCACCGTCAGCGGATAGCCGATCGCCGCCTGGATCAGGAAGCGGTTGAGCACGGTGCCGTAGTCGCCGTCATAGTCGAAACGGTTGATCAGCTGGGCATGGCGACGGGTCTGTTCGGTGTGCGTTCCCCAGACGATGCCCTGATGCAGGTCGGTGATCCGCAGGCCGTCATTCTTGGCGTAGAACTGGAACAGCAGCTGATCGAGGCATTTGGTCATGTGGTAGATCGAGCCGGGATTGGACGGATAGAGAATATCCTGGCTCACCGTCTCGCCGCTGACCGTTTCGATGCCGACCGGCAGATAGCCCTCGGGGATCGCCGCGCCGACGGTGGAATAGCCGTAGACCCCCATCGTGCCGAGATGCACGAGATGGGCATCGAGGCCGATTTCGACCATGGCGTTCAAGCAGGTTGTGCGTGGCGTTGACGTTGTTGTTGACGGTATAGTTCTTGTGCCGGTCGCTCTTCATCGAATAGGGCGCGGCGCGCTGCTCGGCGAAATGGATGATGGCGTCGGGGCGGTTTTCCGCCAGCCAGTTCTTCAATAGCTCGTAGTCGCGCGCCAGATCGATCAGGTGGAAATGGATGCGGCGGCCGGTTTCGGCATGCCAGATGCGGGTGCGTTCCTGGATCGAGTCCATCGGCGTCAGCGACTGGACGCCGAGTTCGGTATCGATCCAGCGCCGCGAAAGGTTGTCGAGAATGTGGATATCATGGCCGGCATCCGAGAGATGCAGGGCTGTGGGCCAGCCGACAAAACCATCACCGCCAAGGACTGCAATCTTCATGTGCGGTTCTCCTGTTGATCCGCTTCAAACAATTGGATTTTGATAAGGTCGGAATGTGACAGGACGACAATGCTTGCCAAACAGCTTTGGTTCCGCCACAGGAAAAAGAAACCGGCATAGAGGATGCCGAGGATCGGCATGACATTGATCGCACTTTCCGGCGAACTGACGGATGCCGGGCACCGGCTGGTGCAGCGTGTCTATTATGAGGACACGGATTTTTCCGGTGTCGTCTATCACGCCCGTTATCTCCATTTCATGGAGCGCGCCCGCACGGATTACCTGCGGCTTCTCGGCGTCGAGCAGGCGGCGCTGGCGGTTGAAGGTGATTCGGAAGGGCTGGTGTTCGTTGTTCATCGCATGGAGATCGATTTCAAAGGTCCGGCCCGCATGGACGATATCCTGACCATCACCACGGCAACGGAAAAGGCCGGCGGTGCGAAGATGGTGCTCAATCAGGAGATCCGACGAGAAGGCACGCTTCTCATCGCAGCCAAGGTCATCATCGCCGTCATCAATGGCAGCGGCCGCCCGAGGCGCCTGCCGGAGGCGCTGGGCCGGAAGTTTCTTGGCTCAGGCTCCGGGATCGACCGCCTTTAGCATCTTTTTCGTCAGCCCCTGTTTCCAGTCGCTGGCTTGCGCCCAGGGATCGTTTTCCTCAAGCCGGTCGAGAATGTCGCGAATGTGGAACCTGTTCGCCGCGTCGAGATCCTCCAGCTCGTCCCAGGAGACGGGCGTTGCCACCGGTCCGCCGGCCCTTGCGCGCACGGAGTAGGGCGCTACAGCGGTCGAGCCGCGTTCGTTGCGCAGCCAGTCGATGAAGATCCGACCCTTGCGTTTGGCCTTGGACATGGTGGCGATGTAGTTGTCGGGATCGTTGTCGGCGATCGTGACGGCAAGGCCCCTGGCGAAGGTCTTGGCATCCTCCCATGGCGCGCGGCGCGACAGGGGGACGATGACATGGATGCCCTTGCCGCCTGAAACCATGGCCACCGATTTCAACCCGAGTGTTGCAAGCGCATCGCGCACGGCAAGCGCGGCTGTTTTCACGGTCTCGAAGGTAACGCTCGGATCCGGATCGAGGTCGAAGACCAGCCGGTCGGCCGCATCGAGCTTATCGACGGTCGCGCCCCAGATGTGGAATTCGATCGTGCCCATCTGGACTGCAGCGACGAGACCCTTGGCGTCATTGATGTAGAGATAGTTTGCGGTGTCGCCGTCCGATTCCTCGATCGGCACCTGCGCGATTTCATCGGGAAAACCGTCGCCGGCATGCTTCTGGTAGAAACATTGATGATCCGGTCCCTGCGGGCAGCGCAGGAGCGAGGTCGGATGTTTTGATGCAAAGGGCAGCATGCGGCCGGCAACGACGCCATAGTAGCGCGCAAGATCGATCTTGGTGAGTTCAGGGTCGGAAAACAGCACGCGGTCGGCATGGGTGATGCGCAGACCAAGCACCTCACCCTCGGTATCGGCCTCGCGGCGGGAGCCTTTCTTTTTGACTGCAGGTTCTTTCGGCTCTTCTGCCGCCGGCTTTGACGCTGCGGGCATTTTCTTTTCGGTTTCCGGTTTCACGTCCGAAGCCTCCTTGTCTTCCCGCAGCCCTTCGAAAGCGCCATGGCGGATATGGCCGTCATCGGTGAATTCGGCAAAATCCACTTCCGCCACCAGTGTCGGGGTCAACCAGACGGCATTGCGGGCGATGGCGGCCGGAACCGTGTCGAACGGTGAGGTCTTGCGCGTGCAGTTTCGCAAACCGGCTGGCCAGATCGGCCATGGTGTCTTCGTTGAACCCGGTGCCGACGCGGCCCTGATAGACGAACCGGTCATTTTCGAAGGCGCCGACCAGCAGGGAGGCAAAGGCGCGCCCCCGCTTGTCGGAGGGCGAATATCCGCCGATCACGAATTCCTGCCGGCGGGTGCATTTCACCTTCAGCCAGTTGGCATTGCGCCCTTCCCTGTAGGGCGCGTCTGCCTGTTTGGCGATGATGCCCTCCTGACCGGCCTTGCACATGGCCTGGAAGACCTTCCCGGCATTACCATCGGCGCGGGTTTGCGGGCTAGTGTTTCACCGTTTTCGAAGATCTGTCCTCAGCCAAGAGGCGCTCAAGGGCCGTGATGTCGTCATCGGTGATGGCCTGCACAGGGTCGGAGACCATAGCCTCCAACACCTCGGTGGAAAGCGCACCGTTTCCAATCGCCCATTCCATTGCCTCGCGTGTCTCCCGCTCGGCTTTGAGTTGCGCATAAAGCGCCAGGATAAGTCGATCGCGGTGGTCGATCGGCTTGTCAGATTTCGGTGCATTCTTTCGCGTGATCGTGCTCATGCCGCGATAACGTCGTTGGCGGGGGAAAGTTCCGGTGTCGATCGGGATGACCGATCGATCGGCCAGAGGCAAACCAAAAGCCCGGTCGCAGGGACGACCGGGTCTTCGGGGAGGTCAGTTCGTTGGTGTGTCGGCTCAGTAGTCGTAATCGACGACGACCTGTTCGTTGTAGTGCTTCTTGTAGCCGTAAGTCTTGTAGCTCTGGTTCTTGTAGCCGTACTGCTTGTGGCCGTAGGTCTTCTTGTAGCCGTAGTTCTTGTGACCGTAGCTCTTGGAATAGCCGTAGTCATCGTTGCAGCCACCGGCCAGCGAAGGAGCGGCAAAGGAGACGGTGGCGACAGCGGCGACGATGGCGGAGATGATGAACTTGCGCATGGTATCTATCCTTTGATCCGGGTTGGGGATGAGTTCGTCTCATCCAGTGACCCGACAATGCCATGGCGTTCAGACGCGCGCTGTTTCGCATGGAACAGGCCTCAGAAAAGTACAATGCTGCGTTTGCTAACACTCTCTTAACCATAATGATGTCTTAATAGACGTATTAGGGTTTTGTGCGCTGCACGTCATCCTTTGACCAAGATTGGCCGCAAGAAGGCAGGCAGGAAGCTTTAAGATACGCCTTTGCGCGGTCCGCGGCAGCTGCCGGGTCAAATCTTGTAACAGTGACGTTTGAGCCACCCGGCGAAGAGCATGATTCAAGCTCTTGCCGGGCGTTTGGATTCGGGGACTTGAGAACGATGGAACAGGTTGGATTGGCAGCAACGAGCGACGTGTCGCTCTGGTCGCTTTTCATGCAGGCGGGCTTCGTCGTGAAGCTGGTCATGCTCGGACTGATTGGTGCTTCGGTCTGGACCTGGGCGATCGTCGTCGACAAGTACGCTGAAGTTCGGCAAGGTCCGCCGCCAGCTCGACGCCTTCGAACAGGTGTTCTGGTCGGGGCAGTCGCTCGAAGAGCTCTACCGGACGCTCTCCGATCGCACGACCTCCGGCATGGGCGCGATCTTCGTGTGCTGCCATGCGCGAGTGGAAGAAGAGTTTCGAGCGCGGTGCCCGTTCGCCGATCGGCCTGCAGATGCGTATCGACCGTGCCATGGACGTGACGCTGTCGCGCGAAGCTGAGACGCTGGAAGCGCGGCTCTCGTCGCTTGCAACCATCGGCTCGGCCGCGCCCGTTCGTCGGTCTGTTCGGAACGGTCGTCGGTATCATGACCTCGTTCCAGGCGATCGCCGGTTCGAAACAGACCAGTCTTGCGGTTGTGGCGCCCGGTATCGCCGAAGCGCTGCTGGCAACGGCAATCGGCCTTCTCGCCGCTATTCCGGCGGTTATCGCCTATAACAAGTTCTCCGCCGATGCCGGCAAGCTGACAGCCCGCATGGAAGGTTTCGCCGACGAATTCTCGGCCATTCTTTCGCGCCAGATCGACGAGAAGCTGCAGCCGCGCCAGGCTGCACAGTAATTGCAGCACGGATCGCCAGGAACACGGAGTAAGTACCATGGGTATGGCAATGGGCGGATCGAAGGGCTCTGGCGGCGGACGTCGCCGGCGGGGCCGCGGCGGCAAGGCGCGCCATGAGCGAGATCAACGTGACGCCGTTCGTCGACGTCATGCTGGTGCTCCTGATCATCTTCATGGTCGCCGCGCCGATGATGACGGTCGGCGTGCCGATCGACCTGCCGGAAACCCAGGCCAAGGCGCTGAATTCCGAAACGCAGCCGATCACGCGTCTCCGTCAATCCGGCCAATGGCGAAATCTTCCTGCAGGAAACCGCCGATCCCGCTGGATGAGATCGTGGCCAAGCTCGAGGCGATCGCCACGACCGGCTATAACGAGCGCATCTTCGTGCGCGGCGATGCAACGGCGCCTTACGGCGTGATCGCCGAAGGTGATGACGCGCATCCAGAACGCCGGCTTCAAGAATATCGGCCTCGTTACGCTGCCGAAGAAGGACCAGTAGAGCGCGCGCGATGAAGACCAGTCTCGTCACATCTGCGGTTCTGCATGCGCTGGTTCTTACCTGGGCGCTGGTGTCGCTCGGCAGTCCGGAAGCTTTCGAAGTCATGGATAGCGAAGCGCTGCCAGTCGAGATGGTGCCTGTCGAGGAACTGACGCAGATCGCAGCAGGGCGTGAAGGAAGCGCCGAAGGCCGAGAAGTCATCGCCGACGCCGACCAAGCGTCCGGACAAGGTCGAGAATGCCGAAAATGCCGGCGACAACGACGTCGATCTGAAGACGCCGCCGATCCCGGATGCAAAGCCTGCCAATACGGAAGTCGGCCGCCGCACCGGAAAAGACGGAGAAGGCTCTGCCGACGCCGGATCCCGTGAAGGAAGAGATAGAGGAACAGACCGAGGAGAAGCCGGCATCCGAGCCCGCGACGGAAGTCGCGGCTTTGCCGACACCCAAGGAAGAGGTCAAGCCGGAGCCGCAGCCCGAGGAGACGCCCGCGGAAGAGCAGCCGGCCGAGAACCCGGAAGCCGAAGCGCTGCCCGACAAGATCCCGACGCCGATGGCCAAGCCCAAGGTCGAGCCGCAGGCCCAGACCGCAAAGACGCCGGACCGCAAGCAAGAGGAAGCCAAGAAGGAAGCGAAGAAGGCTGCGTCCGCCAATGAAAGCGATTTCAATGCCGACGAAGTGGCCGCTCTCCTGAACAAGACGGATCCTTCCGGCGGCGGCGCAAAGCGCTCGACCGACACGGCGTCGCTGGGCGACGAAGAAAACCACGACCGGCAATACGCTCTCGCAAAGCGAGATGGATGCGTTGCGCGGGCAGATCCAGAACAACTGGTCCGTTCTTGCCGGTATCGCCGACGCTGGCGAAGTTCGCGTCAAGATCTCCATGCAACTCGATCGCGACGGCAATATCGTTGGTGATCTCGATGTGCAGGCGACAGGCGGTTCGGAAGCCGCACGCCGGACGATTGCCGGTGGCGCGCGCCGTGCCGTGCTGAAATCCGTACCCTTCAAGGGCTTGCCCCCTGAAAAATACGACGCGTGGAGCGAAGTGGTTGTGAACTTCGATCCGAGTTCGATGATGATCCAATAGTCAATAATGAATGGCTGAAAGGCTTCGATGATATGATGAAACGCACCTTTTTCCGTATTCTCGTCACGCTTGCGGCGGTTGTCACCCTGTCGGCACCACCCGCATTTGCGCTTGTCGAACTCAATCATCAACAAGGGCAATGTCGAGCCGCTGCCGATTGCCATCACCGACTTCCTGCAAGCGAGAGCTCGGCGCAGAAGATTTCCGACGTGATCGCCGCCGACCTGAAGCGCTCAGGCCTGTTTGCGCCGATCGACAAGGGCGCCTTCATCGAGAAGATCAGCAATCCCGATGCGGCGCCGCGCTTCGAGGACTGGAAGGTCATCAATGCGCAGGCGCTGGTCACCGGCCGCGTGACGCAAGGAGGCCGATGGTCGCCTGCAGGCCGAGTTCCGCCTGTGGGACACGTTTGCCGGCCAGCAGATGACCGGTCAGCAGTTCTTCACCCAGCCGGAAAACTGGCGTCGCGTCGCCCATATCATTGCCGACGCGATCTACAAGCAGCATCACCGGTGAAGAGGGCTATTTCGACACCCGCATCGTCTTTGTCGTCCGAAAGCGGCCCGAAGACAGCCCGCAAGCGCCAGCTGGCGATCATGGACCAGGACGGCGCCAATGTGCGCATGCTCACCAACGCCAACGATCTCGTGCTGACGCCGCGCTTTTCGCCGAACCAGCAGGAAATCACCTATATGTCGTTCGAGGGCGACCAGCCGCGCGTCTACCTGCTGCAGCTGGAAACCGGACAGCGCGAAGTGGTCGGCAATTTCCCCGGCATGACCTTCTGCGCCGCGCTTCTCGCCGGATGGCCAGCGCGTCATCATGAGCCTGCAGCAGGAAGGCAATGCCAATATCTACACGATGGACCTGCGCTCGCGCACCACGACCCGCCTGACGTCGACGGCGGCCATCGACACGTCGCCTTCCTATTCGCCGGACGGCAGCCAGATTGTGTTCGAAAGCGACCGTGGCGGCCGCCAGCAGCTCTACGTGATGAGCGCCGATGGCTCGCGGCCAGAACCGCATCTCGTTCGGCGACGGCTCCTATTCGACGCCGGTCTGGTCGCCGCGCGGCGATCTGATCGCCTTCACCAAGCAATCGGGCGGCAAGTTCTCGATCGGCGTGATGAAGCCGGACGGTTCGGGCGAGCGCATCCTGACCACGGGCTTCCACAATGAAGGCCCGACCTGGGCGCCGAACGGCCGCGTGCTGATGTTCTTCCGTCAGAATGCCGGCGCCGGCGGTCCGCAGCTCTATTCGATCGACCTGACCGGTTACAACGAACAGCTGGTCTCGACGCCGGCTTTCGCATCCGACCCGGCCTGGTCGCCGCTCCTCGAATAGAAGCGCGGGTTGAAGCGTTCAATAGGTGTTCCGCGTAAAGCAGGCCGTCAAATCGGCCTGCTTTTTCGATTTCTGCGAGGGCGTCATGAACAAGACTTTCTTCATTGCCGATACCCATTTTGGGCATCTCAACATATTGCGGCTTTCAAAGCGGCCTTTCCGCACGATCGCAGAACATGATGAGGCGCTTGTCCAAAACTGGAACCGCGTGGTGACACCCGACGACACGGTCTACCACCTTGGTGACTTCGCCTATGGGCTTGACGATGAGGGCGACCGGCTGCAGTGGCTTTTCTCCCGACTTAATGGTCGAAAACATCTGGTGCTCGGAAATCACGATCTTGATGACAGCGGACGCATGCATCCGACAGTCGCCAGCCTCGGCTGGGTGGAGCGGCCGGAGCATCTCATGCACGTGCTGCTGGATGGACATCGGATCGTTCTGTCCCACTATGCCCATCGCGAGTGGCAGGGAGGGCAAAAAGGGGCCTATCATTTTTACGGACATGCGCATGGGACCCTACCGGGCAGCGGTCGGTCTCGGGATGTCGGCGTGGATTTGGCAGATGTGAGGTTTACACCGCAGACATTCGAAGATCTGACGGCGCGGATGAAATAATCCGGGATTCTCCAAAGGCCCCTGAAATGTGGCAATAGTGCCCCGTTCTTGCCGCAAAGTCCTGATCTAGCGGGCCTTGATATGGGAAATTCACCGTTTGTTAACCATACCTGTTGAAATCGGGTTAACCGCTTCCGGTTACAGTCTGGCAACCCTGAATACAAACAGTCCAGATTTTTACTGACAGCCAAGGAGACCGGCCCATGAGCCGCATTCACACCCCGGCCGCAAGCCGCATGAATTCCATCGCTCGCAATCCGGTCATGATTGCCTTGTTCATGACGCTGGCGATTGCCGGCTGCGCATCGAAGAAGAACCTGCCGAACAATGCCAATGACCTCGGTCTCGGCGCCAATGCCGCGACGCCCGGTTCGCAGCAGGATTTCACCGTCAATGTCGGCGACCGCATCTTCTTCGATACGGATTCGTCCTCGATCCGCGCCGACGCGCAGTCGACGCTCGCTCGTCAGGCCCAGTGGCTTGCCAAGTACCCGAACTACCAGATCACGGTCGAAGGCCATGCCGACGAACGCGGCACCCGCGAATACAACCTGGCACTCGGCGCACGTCGTGCGGCAGCCACCAAGGACTTCCTGGCTTCGCAGGGCGTTCCGGCCAACCGCATGCGCACGATCTCGTTTGGCAAGGAAAAGCCGGTCGCCGTCTGCGACGACATTTCCTGCTGGTCGCAGAACCGCCGCGCCGTCACGGTGCTGGGTGGTGCCGGCAGTTAATGCCGGCAGTTATCGAATTTACACGGGAAATGGCGGCAGTTTTGCCGCCATTTCTTTTTTATCCATACTTTAGCCGAACTCCGTTGCTTTTTGACGGCAATTGGAAAAGTGTGCGGCAATCACCGCATGGCTGCAATCCCACCGGCCAGCGGGTGAGATCATGGGTTTTCGAACAGGATATGACGATATGAAACATCTTGTCGTGGCAGCAATGATTGGCCTTTCCGCCGTGGCGGGTCTTGGTCAGCCGGCGATGGCCATGCCGCTTTCCGCGCTTTTGAACCGCGCACTCCACGGTGAAGCCCAGACCGGGCAGACCCAGCCGCTTGTCCAGGTCCAGGCCAGCGAGGCCGGACGTGTCGGGCAACTCGAAGAACAGATCCGCTCTCTCAACGGGCGTATCGAGGAGATGAGTTTCCAGCTTCTGCAGATGCAGGAGCAGATCCGCAAATTCCAGGAGGACAATGAATTCCGCTTCCAGGATCTTGAAGGCGGAAAATCGGGCGCCACCCAGAAGAACGGCGCGCTGGAAACGCCAAAGACCAGCGATCAGGCCACCGCAACTCCTCCGGCGAGCGATGACCAGGTCGTCGCTACCGATCCCAACACAGGTTTGGGATCGGACACCGCGACAGCGACGCCGCCATCGACGCTTGGCCAGATCATCTTCGATGAAAACGGCAATCCGGTAACCGCCAACACGGATACGCAGGCAGGGCTCGACACAACGCTTCCGGGCGTCAACAGCGGCATCAATGCCACACCGGAAACGCAGCAACAGACAGCCTCTCTCGACAATCCCGGCGATCTCTACCAGTCCGCCTACGGCCATGTCCTGTCCGGCGACTATGGCGTTGCCGAGCAGGAATTCCGCGACTATCTCGACGTCTTCCCGACGGGCGAAAAGGCCGCCGATGCGAGCTTCTGGATGGGCGAAGCGCAGTATTCGCAGGGCAAGTTCAACGAATCGGCCAAGACCTTCCTGAATGCTCATCAGGCCTACAGCAAATCGCCGAAGGCGCCTGAAATGCTCCTGAAGCTCGGCATGTCGCTCGCAGCCCTCGACAACAAGGACACCGCCTGCGCCACGCTGCGCGAGGTGAACAAGCGCTACCCCAAGGCTTCCAACGCCGTGAAGGCCAAGGTTACCAGCGAGCAGAGCCGCCTTGCCTGCTAAGGCCAAGTCGACAGGCACTGCTGCCGTATCCGATGCGGCGCGTCAATTTCTCCACAGATTCAAGACACCCGGCCTTATCCTCGTTGCCGTTTCCGGTGGGAGTGATTCCAAGGGGCTTCTCCTTGCCTTGCACGAGGCCATGCGCGAAGCGCGGGGCGGCATGCCGGGATTTTCATTGGCGGCCTGCACCGTCGACCATGCCCTACGACCCGAATCAGCGGCGGAGGCCGATGCCGTCGCGCAGCTTTGTGCCCGCCTCGGCATTGTTCATCTCACGCGTCGCTGGGATGGGGCGAAGCCGACAGCCGGCTTGCAGGCGGCTGCGCGAAATGCGCGTTATTCGCTCCTTTCCGCTGCAGCGGAGGAGATCGGCGCGTCATGCGTCGTCACAGGGCATTCGCGCAACGACCAGATCGAGACAGTCGCCATGCGCAGCATGCGGTCGCAGGAGGGCAGTCCGGGCCTTGCCGGCATGGCGGACGCCGTTCTTTTCAATCGCACGACATGGATTCTGCGGCCGTTTCTTGGTCTCGATCGCTCGGCTATTCGTGACGACCTCGTGGCTCGGGGAGAAGACTGGCTGGATGATCCGAGCAATGAGAGCGATCGGTTCGAGCGTGTGCGGGTGCGCCAGAACCTTGCACGGTTTGCGGGCGTCGGAGACGATGAGGCGAACGGGGATCCGGGCGCGCAGGAGAAGCGGCAGATTCTGGCCGAGCAGGCGGCCGCGTTCCTGGCGACCCATGCAACGGTGTTCTGCGGGCTGGTGGCGCGCATCCACCCCGTGCCCGTCCCCGGTGTTGGTGGCGAGGCCGTATCGAAAGCGATTGTCTCCCTTGCCGCCTGCCTTGGAGGGCGCGCCCATCTGCCGGGACATGCAACGGCGGATCGCATTCGGCATTTCATCGACAGCGGGCTTGATGGGCGGCTGACGGCGGGCCGGGTGGTGTTCGACCGCCGCCGCTCGGGTCTTTACCTCTATCGCGAGGCGCGCGACCTGCCCACTTTGTCTCTCGACCCGGGAGAGGGCGCTTTGTGGGATGGCCGTTTCCGGATGAGAAACAGAGGTGACCAAGCCGTGATGGTCTCTCCCGGGTCCTTCAATGTGCAGGCGGCGGCGGGACTCATTGCCGCAGGCGTGCCGGAGGGCGTTGCGCGGCGCGCAGCGAAGGCGGCTCCCTCTGTTTGCCTGGCAAATCCTGTCGCTGACGCTGAACCCCCTGTGGATGTTGCAATTTTCCTTGCACCCTGGGACTCTTTTCTGCCGCGTTTCGAGCTGATACTGGCCAATCAGTGCGCCGTGCTTTTTGGCCGGGAGCTGTACAAGCCCCTGCCAGTCCACCCTGTTTATGCCGAAATTGCCGGGCTTTAATGGAAAAGACGGGTTGAACTTCGGTTTGCCTTGGCAAGCTGTTCCCGCAACCCTATGTTAAGCGCAAGAAAGCAGTTTCAAATCATTGCAGGCTGCAAGAGGTTCCGGGGAGTTCGATGAACCCTAATTTTCGTAATTTTGCCCTTTGGGCGATCATCGCGCTCTTGCTGATCGCACTGTTCAGCATGTTCCAGCAGCCCGCCGAACGCGACGGGCTCGCGCGAGATTCCCTTATTCGCAGTTCCTGAAGGACGTGGATAGCGGTCGCGTTCGCGATGTCGTGATCACCGGCAACCGGGTGATCGGCACCTATGTCGAGAACGGCGCGACCTTCCAGACCTATGCGCCGGCTGTCGACACGGCCTGATCGAGCGCTGGAAGCCAAGAACGTGACCGTCGACGGTTCGCCCCGAAACCGACGGTTCGTCCGGCTTCCTCAGCTATATCGGCACGCTTGCTGCCGATGCTGCTGATCCTCGGTGTCTGGCTGTTCTTCATGCGCCAGATGCAGGGTGGTTCGCGCGGCGCGATGGGTTTCGGCAAGTCCAAGGCCAAGCTTCTGACCGAAGCGCATGGCCGCGTGACCTTTGACGATGTCGCCGGTGTCGATGAAGCCAAGCAGGACCTTGAAGAAATCGTCGAATTCCTGCGCGATCCGCAGAAGTTCCAGCGTCTTGGCGGTCGCATTCCGCGCGGCGTGCTGCTCGTCGGTCCTCCCGGTACCGGTAAGACGCTTCTCGCCCGCTCCGTGGCCGGTGAAGCCAATGTGCCGTTCTTCACGATTTCCGGTTCGGACTTCGTCGAAATGTTCGTCGGTGTCGGTGCAAGCCGCGTCCGCGACATGTTCGAGCAGGCCAAGAAGAACGCGCCCTGCATCATCTTCATCGACGAAATCGACGCCGTCGGCCGCCATCGTGGTGCCGGTCTCGGCGGCGGCAATGACGAGCGCGAACAGACGCTCAACCAGTTGCTGGTCGAGATGGACGGCTTCGAGGCCAATGAAGGCATCATCCTGATCGCCGCGACCAACCGTCCTGACGTTCTCGACCCCGCGCTGCTGCGTCCGGGCCGTTTCGACCGTCAGGTCGTGGTTCCGAACCCGGACATCGATCGGCCGCGAGCGCATCCTCAAGGTTCATGTCCGCAATGTGCCGCTGGCTCCGAATGTCGATCTCAAGGTTCTGGCCCGCGGTACGCCCGGTTTCTCCGGTGCCGACCTGATGAACCTCGTCAACGAAGCTGCCCTGATGGCCGCCCGCCGCAACAAGCGCGTCGTCACCATGCAGGAATTCGAAGACGCCAAGGACAAGATCATGATGGGTGCCGAGCGCCGCTCGTCCGCCATGACCGAAGCCGAAAAGAAGCTGACCGCCTATCACGAAGCCGGCCACGCCATCATGGCGCTGAAGGTCGCGGTTGCCGATCCGCTGCACAAGGCGACGATCATTCCGCGTGGCCGTGCGCTCGGCATGGTCATGCAGCTGCCCGAAGGCGACCGCTATTCGATGAGCTACAAGTGGATGGTCTCGCGTCTTGCCATCATGATGGGCGGCCGCGTTGCCGAAGAACTGACCTTCGGCAAGGAAAACATCACCTCCGGTGCATCCTCCGATATCGAGCAGGCCACCAAGCTTGCCCGTGCGATGGTGACCCAGTGGGGCTTCTCCGACGAGCTCGGTCAGGTTGCCTATGGCGAGAACCAGCAGGAAGTCTTCCTCGGCCATTCGGTTTCGCAGTCGAAGAATGTTTCGGAAGCGACCGCCCAGAAGATCGACAATGAAGTCCGTCGCCTGATCGACGAAGCCTATACCGAAGCCACGCGGATCATCACCGAGAAGCACGACGAGTTCGTTGCGATTGCCGAAGGTCTGCTCGAATACGAAACGCTGACCGGCGACGAAATCAAGGCCCTGATCCGCGGCGAAAAGCCGGCGCGCGATCTGGGCGACGATACGCCGCCGCACCGCGGCTCGGCCGTTCCGTCGGCCGGCACCAAGAAGGACGGCTCGCTCGGCAACAAGGGTGACGAGCCGAAGGCGGCTTCGAACCGCAGCCGCAATAAGCCGCATCTCGTCGACAATATTGAAAAGCCGCCGACCGTCATGATCCGGCGGCTTTTTCGTTTGGCTCCGGATATTCGATAGCGCGATCGCGTTTGGTAACCGGATGTAATGATTTCTGACGATAGACTGATGCCATTTCAGCAGATTTATGGCATGAGAGCGCTCGAGCATGACGGATTTCCGTGCCAGAGTGGCACGATGCATGAGCGAAGCGCATCCACGGCGCATGCACGCTGTGATGGCCAGCCAGGAATCGGGAGCATACATGAAACGTCGTTATTTCGGTACGGACGGCATTCGCGGACAGTCCAACCTGCTTCCCGATGACGCCGGATCTCGCCATGCGCGTCGGCATTGCCGTCGGCACGATCTTTCGCCGCGGCGCCCATCGCCACCGCGTCGTGATCGGCAAGGATACGCGTCTCTCCGGCTATATGCTCGAAAATGCCATGGTTGCGGGTTTCACCGCTGCCGGTCTCGATGTCTTCCTGCTCGGCCCGATCCCGACGCCGGCTGTCGCCATGCTGACGCGCTCGCTGCGCGCGGATATCGGCGTGATGATCTCTGCCTCGCACAATCCTTTCGAGGACAATGGCATCAAGCTCTTCGGCCCGGATGGCTACAAGCTGTCCGACGAGATCGGAGAGCCAGATCGAGGAGCTGCTCGACAAGGACATCGACAGCGCAGCTGGCCAAGTCGCACGAGATCGGCCGTGCCAAGCGCGTCGACG
This sequence comes from uncultured Alphaproteobacteria bacterium, assembly GCA_963822365.1. Classification (GTDB taxonomy): domain Bacteria; phylum Pseudomonadota; class Alphaproteobacteria; order Rhizobiales; family Rhizobiaceae; genus Pararhizobium. The sequence goes on along the minus strand of CAWGHM010000010.1, from coordinate 15,431 downwards.
GCGTACATGACCGCTATATCGAATTTGCCAAGCGCACCTTGCCGCGTGACGTGACCCTGCAGGGTCTGCGCGTTGCGATCGACTGCGCCAATGGCGCCGCCTACAAGGTTGCCCCCGCTGGCGCTCTGGGAACTGGGCGCCGATGTCGTGACCATCGGCAACGAGCCGAACGGCATCAACATCAACCTCGATTGCGGCTCGACCCATCCGGAAGCGCTGGCGAAGAAGGTGCATGAAGTGCGCGCCGATATCGGCATCGCGCTCGATGGCGATGCTGACCGTGTGCTCATCGTCGACGAAAACGGCATGGTCATCGACGGCGACCAGCTGATGGCCGTGATCGCCGATGACTGGGCATCCGAGGGCACGCTGAAGGGCGGCGGCATCGTTGCGACGGTCATGTCCAATCTCGGTCTCGAACGCTACCTGAACGGTCGCGGGCTCGATCTGGCACCGCACCAAGGTCGGCGACCGCTATGTCGTCGAGCATATGCGTCAGAACGAATTCAACGTCGGCGGCGAGCAGTCCGGCCATATCGTGCTGTCGGATTTCGGCACCACCGGCGATGGCCTGGTGGCCGCGCTGCAGATCCTCGCCTGCGTCAAGCGGCAGGGGCAAGCACGGTCAGCGAAGTCTGCCACCGCTTTGAGCCGGTGCCGCAGCTGCTCAAGAATGTCCGCGTTTCCGCCGGCAAGCCGCTGGAAGACAATGCCGTTCGGGCAGGCGATTGCGGATGCCGAAGCCGAGCTTGCGAAATCCGGCCGGCTGCTGATCCGTCCCTCCGGCACCGAACCGCTGATCCGCGTCATGGCGGAAGGTGACGATCGGGCCCAGGTCGAGCGGATCGTCAACGAGTTGATCGGTGTCATCGGCAGTGCGCGCAACGCCGCCTGATCGCCGCCATCGTCGTGAAACCGAGAATAGTGAAAGGACCGGTCCATGGGCCGGTCCTTTTTTATGTTTAAACCATAAGGTTATTGGTAAATTTGCTGTTAATACTAAATTTCATTAACAAGCACGGTAAATTTATGTAGTTAATCGGGCCTTAACCTTTCCAATCCATGATCCATGTCGAGAAAAGGATTTTGGACACCGCAATATGGGTGGCCAAGCAACAATGGTATTGGAGTGTGGCCATGAAGAAGGTTTTGAGTGGCGTTGTTGCAGCACTGCTCTGCGGCACATCGGTTTACGCGGCGGACATGTATGAACCGCCGGTCGAGCAGCCCATCATCGAACAGCCGGTCGCTGTCGAATCCGCCAGCGGCTGGTACCTGCGCGGTGATGCCGGCTATTCATTCAACAAGCTTCGCGGCGCGCATTACTATCAGGGTTCGAACGGGAATGTCCGTGACTTCGATCACGCCGAGCTCGATGATTCCTACACGCTGGGTATCGGCGTCGGCTATCAGGTCAACAACTACCTGCGTGCCGACGTGACGCTCGACTATCTCGGCAATGCTGAATTCGAAGGTTCGACCACCGGCGCCTGCGGCGTTTCAGGGGCCTGCACCTCGCGTGACATCTCGTCGATGACCGCCTGGAGCCTGCTTGCCAACGCCTATGTCGATATGGGCACCTATGGTTCGGTCACACCTTACGTCGGCGCCGGTATCGGTGGAACGAACGTCAAGTGGGACAAGCTCAGGAATACGAGCTGCGAGACCGGCAATCCGGCGAACTGCGACCCGACGGTCGAACACGGCGGCAGGGACAAGTGGCGCTTCACCTATGCCTTGATGGCTGGCGCGTCGATCGATGTGACCTGCAACGTCAAGGCCGACCTCGGCTACCGCTTCCGCCATGTGGTCGGCGGCGACATGTTCGGCTACGAGCAGAACGGCGGCCCTGGTTCCGACAAGGGCCTCTACCTGCACGAAGCCCGCGCCGGCATGCGCTATTCCTTCGGCGGCTGCGAGCAGCCTTACCAGCCGGTTGACTACCCGGTCGAGCAGCCGGTCTACAAGTAACAGCGATTGCATCCTCAATCTGCATGAAAGCCGTCCGGGTTTCCCGGGCGGCTTTTTGCTTTGGGCGCGATGGGCAGTCGTTAACGAGCGGCGATGTGGGGATGCGCCTTTAAGTCTTTCTTAACGGAGAGCGATTTATGGTTAACGAACTCTGAAGCGCGGATTCGAGGGCAAGGCCCGGCGCGTCGGGAGGCAAATTCCTCGTATTGAACAGGCGCACGGACTGCGCGGCGGAAAAGGGCGAAGATCATGAACTGGCGCAACACATTTGTCGGCATTTCCATCTCGCTTGCATCCGCGGCACCCGTGGCTGCGCTTGCGGAAGACATGATCGACGCGCCCGAGGTCACGATCGCCACGGCAGCGGAGCAGCAGGGCTTCTATGTGCGCGGCGACATCGGCTACGCGCCCTGGAGCGGGGAGGGTGATCCCTTCTACCGAACCTATGATGCCGGTACCGGGTCGTATAGCAACGTGCCCTTCAATGGCGAGCGATTCGGCGAGCCTCTCGCCGCCTCGCTTGGTCTCGGATACCAGATCAACGACATGTTTCGTGCCGATCTGACCGGAGACTATTTCGACGGCCGCTTTGAGGGAAATTCGACGCTGGCGCTGCCGTGCGCAGGCGAGGGGGCGGGTACCAGTTGCGCCGTCGACACGAACGCCGACGTCAAAGCCTACGGTCTGATGGCCAATGCCTATGTCGATCTTGGCACGCTTGCCGGTCTGACGCCCTATCTCGGCGCTGGCCTCGGGGCCACCAACCTGCGCTTCTCCGACCTGTCGCAGAATTCAAGCTGCGTGGCCGGTCTTGGCGCCTGCTCCGGGGGAGCATCGGCAACAGCATCCTATGGTGGCTATGACAGCTGGCGTTTCACCTACGCCTTGATGGCCGGCGTTTCCTACGATGTTACCGACCGCCTGAAGCTCGATCTCGGCTATCGCTATTCCCATATCGGCAGCGGCGAGATGTTTGGATTCGGTGCCGAATCACTGGCCGGTGCAAGCGGCGCGAAGGGCTTCGACGATGGCCTGGGACGCCACGAATTGCGCGCCGGCTTGCGCCTGTCGATCTGGTAGTGCGTCGGCACCTCCAGCCACCTGTGTCCGCAGCGCCAAAAATCTTGTCATTCACGACACAACATTCTTGACTTCCTTCCGGCTCCGCTCTATCCACGGCGGCAGGCCACCTCTCCCTAACGAGAGGCTTTCTATCTGGAAGGATAGCATTGATGACGAACCCTGCGACACCGGACCTGCGTCCGAACAACACCCATTTTTCCTCTGGTCCTTGCTCGAAGCGCCCCGGTTGGTCGCTCGAAGCGCTCTCCGATGCAGCCCTCGGTCGCTCGCATCGCGCCAAGATCGGCAAGAGCCAAGCTGAAGCAGGCCATTGATCTTACCCGCGAAATTCTTGAAGTGCCGGCCGACTACCGCATCGGTATCGTGCCTGCGTCCGACACCGGCGCCGTCGAAATGGCGCTCTGGTCGCTGCTCGGCGCCCGTGGCGTCGACATGGTCGCCTGGGAAAGCTTCGGCTCCGGCTGGGTCTCCGATGTCGTCAAGGAACTCAAGCTTGCGGACATCCGCAAATTCGTGGCCGACTACGGCCAGCTGGTCGATTTCTCAAAGGTCGATTTCGACCGCGACGTCGTCTTCACCTGGAACGGCACGACCTCCGGTGTCCGCGTCCCCAATGCCGATTTCATCCCTGCCGACCGCAAGGGCCTGACGATCTGCGACGCCACCTCGGCTGCATTTGCGCAGGACCTCGATTTCGCCAAGCTCGATGTCGTCACCTTCTCCTGGCAGAAGGTTCTCGGCGGCGAGGGCGCGCATGGCATCCTCATCCTGTCGCCGCGCGCTGTCGAGCGTCTGGAAAGCTACGAGCCTTCCTGGCCGCTGCCGAAGATCTTCCGCATGACCAAGGGCGGCAAGATCATCGAAGGCATCTTCCAGGGCGAGACGATCAACACGCCGTCGATGCTCTGCGTCGAGGACTATATCGATGCGCTGCTCTGGGCAAAATCGCTCGGCGGCCTGAAGGCGCTGATCGCACGGGCCGATGCCAATGCACAGGCGATCGAGGATTTCGTCGCCAAGACCGAGCTGGATTGCCAATCTGGCCGGTTGATCCGGCGACGCAGTCCAACACCTCCGTCTGCCTGAAGATCGTCGATCCGCAGGTCGCCGCCCTCGATGCCGACGGTCAGGCTGCCTTTGCCAAGGGCATGGTGGCGCTGCTGGAAAAGCAGGGCGTCGCCTATGACATCGGTGCCTATCGCGATGCGCCGTCCGGCCTCCGCATCTGGGCCGGTGCCACGATCGAGACGGCTGATCTCGAGGCGCTGATGCCCTGGCTCGACTGGGCTTTCGCGACGCAGAAGGCAACGCTTGCCAAGGCTGCTGCCTGATCGGCTTTCGACCGCGCCGACAAGGCGGCGGTTACCCCACATCCCATTCATTTCTGACGAATCTCATGGAGGCCTCTCATGGCACCGCGCGTACTCGTATCCGACGAACTCTCCGAAACCGCCGTCCAGATCTTCCGCGATCGCGGCGTCGAAGTCGATTTCCAGCCGAAGCTCGGCAAGGACAAGGAAAAGCTCGCCGAGATCATCGGCAATTATGATGGTCTTGCCATCCGCTCCGCCACCAAGGCGACGGAAAAGCTGATTGCGGCTGCGACCAATCTCAAGGTCATCGGCCGCGCCGGCATCGGCGTCGACAATGTCGATATCCCGGCCGCCTCGCGCCGCGGCATCATCGTCATGAACACGCCGTTCGGCAATTCGATCACGACGGCCGAACATGCCATCGCCCTGATGTTCGCGGTTGCCCGGCAGTTGCCCGCAGGCCGATGCCTCGACGCAGGCCGGCAAGTGGGAAAAGTCCAAGTTCATGGGCGTCGAAATCACCGGCAAGACGCTCGGCGTCATCGGTGCCGGCAATATCGGCTGCATCGTCTGCGCCCGGGCCATCGGCCTGAAGATGCATGTCATCGGCCTATGACCCCTTCCTGTCGAAGGAACGCGCCGAGGAAATGGGCGTCGACAAGGTCGAGCTGGACGAACTGTTGGCCCGCGCCGATTTCATCACCCTGCATGTGCCGATGACCGACAAGACCCGCAGCATTCATCGAGCCGCGAAGCCTTGGCCAAGATGAAGGACGGCGTGCGCATCATCAACTGCGCCCGCGGCGGTCTGGTCGATCGAAGCAGGCGCTGGCCGATGCCATCAAGTCCGGCCATGTTGCCGGCGCCGGCTTCGACGTGTTCGAGGTCGAGCCCGCCACGGAAAGCCCGCTGTTTGGCCTGCCGAACGTCGTCTGCACGCCGCATCTCGGCGCATCGACCACGGAAGCGCAGGAAAATGTCGCGCTGCAGGTGGCCGAGCAGATGTCGGACTATCTGATCAAGGGTGCCGTTTCCAACGCCATCAACATGCCGTCGATCACCGCCGAAGAAGCGCCGCTCCTCAAGCCCTTCATCCGGCTTGCCGATGTGCCTCGGCGCCTTTGTCGGTCAGGTGACCGAAAGCCCGATCAAGGAAATCGAGATCCTGTATGATGGTGCGACTGCCGGCATGAATACCAAGGCGCTGACCAGTGCTGCGCTCTGGCCGGCCTGATCCGCGCACAGGTGGCCGACGTCAACATGGTTTCGGCACCGGTCATGATCAAGGAAAAGGGCATCATCCTGTCCGAGGTCAAGCGCGACAAGTCGGGCGTCTTCGACGGCTATATCAAGCTGACGGTGACGACCGACAACCAGACGCGCTCGATTGCCGGCACCGTGTTCTCGGACGGCAAGCCGCGCTTCATCCAGATCAAGGACATCAACCTGGATGCCGACGTCGGCAGCCACATGGTCTACATCACCAACACCGACGTTCCCGGCATGATCGGCTTCATCGGCACGACGCTCGGCGATGCCGGCGTCAACATCGCCAACTTCCAGCTCGGCCGCAACACGGCCGGGCGGCGATGCGATCGCGCTCCTTTATGTCGATGGCGCCGTGTCGGAAGACCGTGCTCGACAAGCTGCGGGCCAACCCGGCGATCCGGGCTGCCAAGCCGCTGGTGTTCAACGTCGACTGATCAGCTTCGAGGGTTCAAAAGGGCACGCCTGGTCAACCGCCCGGCGTGCCCTCTTTTGCGTTCGGTGCGGAAGGATCTGTGCCGGAACCAATCCACCCTGCTGGCGTTTCTCCAGAATGGACCAGATCATTGCCGAAATCTTCCCTAACACCCAGCTCCCGTACCTGATCATTTTTGCCCGTTTCTGCGGTGCGATCTTTTTTGGCGGTCTGATAGGTATCGAGCGGGAGGTGCGCGACAGGCCGGCTGGTCTCAGGACCCATATTCTCGTCAGTCTCGCGGCCGCGGTGTTTGCCATCATTTCGATTGAGAGCATTCACATGCCCGGGCTCTCCGAGGAGCAGGTGCGGATCGACCCCTTGCGCGTCGTCGAAGCGGTTACCGCAGGCGTTGCGTTTCTGGCTGCCGGGACGATCTTTCTATCCAGGGGCCAAGTCCATGGTGTGACGACAGGAGCGGGTCTCTGGCTCGCCGGCGCGATTGGCCTTGCACTCGGCTTCGGCCACTGGCTGATCGCTGCCTTTGCGCTGGCGGCGGGCCTGACCGTGCTGTTCGCCGTTGGGCGCTTCGAGATCATGATGAAATGGAAGCGCGAGGATGGCATTGAGGCAAAAGCTGCGGATACATCCGAGTGATGCCTGTTCAGCTCGTCTCCTTCGGCCGCCCGCGCTCGGCGACGGCAATGCCGCCAAGCACCAGCGCCATGGCGATCATGTGGAAGGTCTGGAGCGTTTCGCCGATCATCAGGATCGAGAGCACCATGCCGAAGATCGGAATGGTGTTGATGAACAGGCCGGCCCTGTTGGGGCCGATCAGTTCGACGCCCCGGACATAGAGGATCTGCGAAACGAGCGAGGGCAGGAGGCCAGCATAGGCGACGATGACCCAGCCTCTCATGTCGGGCCAGATCATGCGATCCGTCGCGATTTCCCAGCCGACCAGCGGAATGCTGCTCAAAAGCGCGCCGAAGGCCGAAACGGCGATCAGGCTCTTCCAGTGGATCTCCGGCTTGAAGCGCAGCGCCACCGTATAGGCGGCATAGACGAGCACGGCCGCCATCATCAGCGCGTCGCCCTGGTTGAGGTCGAGGGTCAACAGCGTCGTCAGGTCGCCATGGGACGCTGTAATTGCGACGCCGAACAGGGTCAGCGTAAAGCCGGCGATCTGGGCGGGCGAAACCCTGGTCCGGAACAGCAGGAAGTTGACGATGAAAATGACCATGGGAATGCCGGCCTGCTCGATGACGCAGTTGATCGCGCTGGTAAATTGCAGGGCGGAATAGAGGAAAGCGTTGAAGCCGGTGAAGCCGACAAGGCCGTAACCGAGAAGCAGAGCCCAGTTTTTCCGGATGACCGGCCAATCGCGGCGCACCTGCGGGGCGGCGAACGCCAGCAGCACCGAGCAGGCGATGACCCAGCGCATGCCGGTCAGCATCATCGGGCTGACATGGCCGACGGCGAGCTTGCCGGCAACCGAATTGCCGCCCCAGATGAGGGTCGTGATGCACAGAATGACATAGGCCTGGAGGTTCACGAGATGCAATTCCGAAGGTTGATTTGGCTTGCCTATGATCAGGAAGCGCGCGGGATGCACCGTGATATAGTCCAAAGCCGTCAAATGTCATGCAAAAAGCCTGATCTGCGGGCACAACAGGGTCGCTTTCCAAAAAACAAAACAGTATAGATGCGCGGGTTTGAAGGCTGCGCACGGACGGGCGCCCTGAAACGCGAAACAGGAAACAGGAAATCTGAAATGACGAATGTGGTGGTGGTTGGTTCGCAATGGGGTGATGAAGGCAAGGGCAAGATCGTCGACTGGCTCTCCGAGCGTGCCGATATCGTCGTGCGCTTCCAGGGCGGTCACAATGCCGGCCATACACTTGTCATCGACGGAACCAGCTACAAGCTGTCGCTTCTGCCCTCGGGCGTCGTGCGCCCCGGCAAGCTGGCCGTGATCGGCAATGGCGTCGTCATCGATCCGCATGCGCTGCTCGCCGAAATCGAGAAGCTGGCCAAGCAGGGCGTAACGATCACGCCGGAAAACCTGCGCATCGCCGACAATGCAACGCTGATTCTGTCGCTGCACCGCGAACTGGACGGCATCCGCGAAGACGCGGCCTCCAACAGCGGCACCAAGATCGGCACGACCCGCCGCGGCATCGGCCCGGCCTATGAGGACAAGGTCGGCCGTCGCGCCATCCGCGTCATGGATCTCGCCGATCTGGACACGCTGCCGGCCAAGGTCGATCGTCTGCTGACGCACCACAATGCCCTGCGTCGCGGTCTGGGCGAAGCCGAAGTCAGTCACGAAGCGATCATGGAGGAACTGTCCTCGATCGCCGATCGCGTTCTGCCGTTCATGCGACACTGTCTGGCTGCTGCTCGATCGCCAGCGCCGCAAGGGCGCGCGCATCCTGTTCGAAGGCGCACAGGGCACGCTGCTCGATATCGACCACGGCACCTATCCCTTCGTGACATCGTCCAACACGGTTGCCGGCCAGGCTGCTGCCGGATCCGGCATGGGGCCGGGCGCGCTCGGCTATATCCTCGGCATCACCAAGGCCTACACGACCCGCGTCGGCGAAGGCCCGTTCCCGACCGAACTGCTCGACGAGATCGGCCAGTTCCTGGGTGAGAAGGGCCATGAATTCGGCACCGTCACGGGGCGCAAGCGGCGTTGCGGCTGGTTCGATGCCGCACTCGTGCGCCAGTCGGTCGCGACCAATGGCATCACCGGTATCGCGCTGACCAAGCTTGATGTTCTCGACGGTCTGGACGAGCTGAAGATCTGCGTCGGCTATACGCTGGATGGCGAGGAAATCGATCACCTGCCTGCAAGCCAGGCCGCAGCAGGCGCGGGCAAAGCCGGTCTACATCACGCTCGAAGGCTGGAAGGAATCGACCGTCGGCGCCCGCAAATGGGCCGATCTTCCGGCACAGGCAATCAAATATGTCCGTCAGGTCGAGGAACTGATCGGTGCGCCGGTGGCGCTGCTGTCAACCAGCCCAGAGCGTGACGACACGATACTTGTGACGGACCCCTTTGAGGACTAGTCTTCATTGTTATGACACATATATGAGTTTGGCGTGAAAGAGCGTCGAATTGTTTAGAGAAAGTTCTGATGGCGGATTTTGCAGCAGTTATTCGAAGGACCGTTGACGGCCTGTCGGACAATGTTCCCGAGATGCGGGCCAAGGTCTATGACAAGGCCCGGGGCGCCGTTCGCCGCCAACTCGAAAGCATGAAGCCGCAGCCATCGGAAGATATGATCAACCGTCAGATGGCCAAGCTGGAATTGGCCATCGCAGAGGTGGAAAGCGATAACGCCGAAGCCTTGCCGCCGGCCGAAGAGCCGCCGGTTCTTGCCGAGGAGCCCGCTTACGAGGAGCCCGCTTACGAGGCGCCGGCTGCCGTAGAAGAACCTCCGGTTGCCGCGCCGCCGGAAGCGGTTGAAGCGCAGGACGAACCGGTCCATGTCGAGCCTGCTGACGAAGCGCCGGTTGATGCGGTGCCGGCGGCTGAACCCGTTCAGGAAGAAGCGCTGGTCGCGCCTGAAGCCACTGCGGACAGTGCGCCCGAAACCTGGCCGGCTGACCCGGCCGCTGCAGATGTGATCGCCGTCACGGAGGCTGAAGATACCGAAAACCGTGCAGCCGACGAGTTGCATTCCGATCCGATCTGGGAAGCAGCAGCGCCTGCGGCTCATGACACCGCAGAACCATTCGCCGACGACTATCGCGCCGTCGAGGTTGAACCGCCTGTAGCAGAGCATGACGATATCGTTCACGTGCCGGATCAGGACGGAGAACAGGCAGAGGTCGCGCATACCCACGCCGACTACGATCACGATGATCGCGCTGCCGAAATCCCCGCCTGGGGGCATGCAGAGGTCGAAGTCGAACCCGCGCCTGCGCCCGCCGCTGTTGCTTCGGAATGGGAACTGCCGGAATGGAACGATCCGGCGCCGGCATCCGCCGAAGCCGAAACGGCCTGGGCCGAACGGGAACTGACCGTCGGACATGCGGAAGAGGCTGTCGAAGTCGCGGTCGAGCGCGTTGCGGAGCTTGCGCGGGAGACAGACGGCGTTACGCCGGCTGCCCCAGTCGATCCGACGCATTCCTGGGCATGGGAAGATGACGACCCCTTTGCGCAGGTTATCGCTCCTCCTGCGGCTGCATCTGTCGAACCTGAGGTCTCCGACTGGTCCTGGCCTGTCGAGAAGTCTGCGGCTGCGGATGGCGACGCTGCAAACGGCGAGCGCAAATCCAGTTCCTGGGACGAAATCGATGATTTGCTGAACGGTGCCGGCAGCGTTTCCGCGGCCGCTGCGACGGCTGATCTCGCACCGGCCCGGGTGGCGGATCCGCAACCGCTTGATGGCGTGGGCCTCCAATCACGTCCGGTCTCATACCGCGTCGAGCCGAAGCGATCGGCCTTGAACGCCAAGACGATCGGTCTTGCAGCCGCCCTGCTTCTGGTCCTTGGCGGTGGCGGTTTTGCCTACTGGCAGAATCAGGACAGCGTCAATGGCTGGGTTTCGGGGATGCTGACATCCGAGACGGCGCCCGCACCGGCTGAAAAGAGCCTTGATGCGTCCGGGTCCGGCAAGGCCGAAACCACGCCGGCTGCGGACACCGCGGCACCGGCCGGCCAGGAGATTGCTGCCCTCGATACGGCCGCGCCGACAAAATTCACCCAGCGTCTGCAGGTGGATGGCAGCGAGGTCGATGAAGGCCCGGCAGCAGCAGCTGCCGGCGAGAGTGCCCAGCAGGAGGGCAAGTCTGTCGCGGCGCAGACAGAGGCCGGCCAGCCGGCCGATACCGCCGTCTCCGCACAGACACCGCCAACAACGACGACCGAGGCGCAGCCCGCACAGGACACGACGCCCGCCGCCGACACAGCGCAGCCCCAGGCCGTTCCGGCCGGGGCGCAGAAGATGTTCCTTTATGAGGAGCGGCTCGGGCAGTCGGCACCCACAGCGATCGAAGGCAATGTTGCCTGGTCGGTGAAGGAAGAATCGCCAGGTGGCGATGCAAAGCCTGAACCTGTGATCGAAGCCCAGATCAACGTGCCGGAACGTGGCCTGACAGCGCTCGTCACCATCAAGCGCAATGCAGACGCGTCTCTTCCCGCCAGCCATGTCATCGAATTTGTCTTCTCGTTGCCAGAGACCTTCGAAGGCGGCAGCATCGATAGCGTTCAGCGTGTTGCGATGAAGCGCAACGAGCAGGATCGCGGCAGATGCGCTGATCGCGGTTCCGGCAAAGATCACGGAAGATTTTCACATGATCGCGCTCAATGATTTTCCGGAAGCGGTCACTACTAATACCGAACTGCTGCGCAGCCGCAGCTGGATCGATATTCCGCTGACCTATCGCAATGGCCGCCGTGCGCTGCTGACGCTGGAGAAAGGTCCGACGGGAACGGAAGCCTTCAACAAGGCGCTGCAAGCGTGGAGCCTGACGTCGACGGCAAGCCCAGCGGCGCAATAATGCGGATGCCTTCATCCCAACAGAAAAAGGCCCGGCTGAAATATCAGCCGGGCCTTATTTTATTGCAGAACTCTGGTGAACCGTTACGCGTCTTCGACGACCCGCAGGGAATTCTGACGATCAAGCGCTGCCTTGCGGACGGCATCCTGCACCTTTTCAAAGGCACGGACCTCGATCTGGCGAACGCGTTCGCGGCTGATGTCGAACTCCGCCGACAGTTCTTCCAGCGTCACCGGATCTTCCGTCAGACGGCGCGCCTCGAAGATGCGGCGCTCACGCTCGTTGAGCACCTTCATGGCGCTCGCCAGCATGGCACGGCGGCTTTCCAGTTCGTCCTGCTCGATCAGGATGGTTTCCTGGCTGTCATGGTCATCGACGAGCCAATCCTGCCACTGGCCGGATTCGCCTTCGGCTGGCCGGATCGGTGCGTTGAGCGACGCATCGCCCGACAGGCGGCGGTTCATCGAAATGACCTCGGCCTCCGACGACCTTCAGCGTGGTGGCGATCTGCGTCGACCTGCTCAGGCTTCAGATCGCCGTCGTCGAGGGCCTGGATCTTGCCCTTGAGGCGACGCAGGTTGAAGAACAGCCGCTTCTGGTTGGCGGTCGTGCCCATTTTCACCAGCGACCATGAGCGCAGGATATATTCCTGGATCGAGGCCTTGATCCACCACATCGCATAGGTCGCCAGACGGAAGCCGCGTTCGGGATCGAACTTCTTGACGGCCTGCATCAGGCCGACATTGCCTTCGGACACGACTTCGCCGATCGGCAGGCCATAGCCGCGATAGCCCATGGCAATCTTGGCCACGAGACGCAAGATGGCTGGTCACGAGCCTGTGGGCTGCATTGCGGTCATCATGCTCCTGATAGCGCTTGGCGAGCATGTACTCTTCCTGCGGCTCGAGCATGGGAAATTTACGGATTTCGTCGAGATAACGATTGAGACCGCCTTCTCCGGCGGTAATTGACGGCATTGTACTGCGGGCCATGATGCACCCCCCTTTCGCGTTCCGGTCTCCAGATGGCTGACCGGGCATGTGGGTCTATCCGACCCCACGGTCTACAAAATAAGTACGGCGAAAGCATGATTCAAGTATTCCGGTTTCACGGATTGGTGAACCGGGGAAAGGAATGCCAGAGTGTGGTTGCTTTCCGTAGATTGTGTTTCAAGTCGGGAAAAGCAAGTCTTGCCCGGCCGAAAAACACGGCTTGAAGGTCCGTTTTCGTCCAAACCCCGATACGGATAACCGGGTCAGGCGGGCGTCTTCAGGGCCTTGACGAGAGCGCGCATGTCATCGGGCATCGGGCTTTCGAAATGCATGGTCTTCGCCCGTGGCCGGATGTTCGAACTGCAGCAGGAAGGCATGCAGAGCCTGCCGCGGGAACTGGTCGACAACGATTTTGGCGGCATCCGGCAAGAGATTGGATTTGGTGCGGAACGCGGCACCGTAATCGGGATCGCCGATCAGCGGATGGCCGACATAGGCCATGTGCACGCGGATCTGGTGGGTTCGTCCGGTTTCAAGCCGGCATTCGACCATGGAGGCGAGCGCGGTGGCGTCAGGTTTTTCCAGAAAACGGTCGATGACCGTGTAATGGGTGATCGCTTCGCGGGCATCGTCGCTGTCGACCTTCTTGACGGCCCGCTTGATGCGGTCGCCGGCGCGGCCAAGCGGCGCATCGATGGTCCCCTTCAGCGGTCTTCGGCCGGCCCCAGACGATCGCCTGATAGGCGCGCTCCAGCGGGCCGGTGCGGCCATGGTCGGCAAATTGTTCGGACAGATGGCGATGGGCATGGTCGTTCTTGGCAACCACCATGACGCCGCTGGTGTCCTTGTCCAGCCGGTGGACGATGCCGGGGCGCTTGACGCCGCCAATGCCCGACAGGCTGTCGCCGCAATGATGGATCAGCGCGTTGACCAGCGTGCCGGTCCAGTTGCCGGCGCCCGGATGCACGACGAGGCCGGCGCGGCTTGACCAGCACGATCACGTCGGCGTCCTCGTACAACGACGTCGAGCGGGAATGTCCTCGCCCTTGGGTTCAGGGTCTTCCGGCTCAGGCAGTCCGATCTCGAAGAGGTCGCCGGGCTTGCACCTTGCGCTTCGGCTCGGTCACAGCCTTGCCATTGACGAAGACCACGCCCTGCTCGATCAGGGCCTTGATGCGGTTGCGTGAAAACTCGCCGTCCAGCGCGTCCGTGAGATAGGCATCCATGCGGCCGCTGGCACCTTCATCGGCAGTCAGGACTTTCCTAATGGCCGGGGCTTGTTTAAAGGGGTCGTTCATCATGCTTCGATCTCACAGGTAAAGGCCAGCCATGTCGCACCAGGAAAAAGACGGACAGGAAGAAAAGCCGCTCGATCCGGCGATGGAAAACGTCCGCCGCAAGATGATCAAGCTGCAAGTCGTCTCGGTCGGCGTCATGCTGGTGATGCTTATGGCGGTGCTGGGCGCAATTGTCTACAAGGTGACCCGCCCGAATGCCACACCAGCGGCCCAGACGGCCTCTGTCAGCGTGCCGAGCGATGCGCCGGTTGCCGCCGTTGCCGGCTTGCCGACGGGCTTTGTGGTGTCCGATGTGGCGCTGTCCGGCGGGCAGATCCTGTTCTATGGCAATCTTTCCGGTGGCGAGCAGAAGGCGCTCGTTTTCGATATTGCCAGCGGCCGCATCGTTGCCGACATCCTCGTCAAGAACTGAACCGGTGCCAAGGTGAGCGCCGAGCGGATCCGTATTGCCGATCCTGCCGATCCGCGGGTCGCGGGCTTCGTCTCCATCAAGGAGCGCGATCTTGTCGGCCGGCAGGGGCTGTTCATCGCCGAGGGAACGGTCGTGCTGCGCATGCTTGCAGCGGCGCATGCCAGGCGCCGTGGCATCACGGCGGAGGCTATCCTGATCCTTGAAAACCGCCTGGATGGGCTTTCAGAGGTTCTGGGCGCCTTTCCGGACGATGTGCCGGTTTATGTCGCGACGGCTTCTGTCTTCGATGCCATTGCCGGCTTCAACATGCATCGCGGCGTGCTGGCGCTTGGCAGCCGCGCAGGGGTGGCAAGCCGGGATGTCCTGCTTGATAATCTGCCCGCCCGGAGCCTCGTGCTTGCCGCGTGCGGCATCTCCAATCACGACAATCTTGGATCGATGTTCCGCAATGCCGCCGCCTTCGGTGTCGATGCGGTGCTGATGGACGAGACCAGTTGCGATCCGATGTATCGCAAGGCCATCCGCGTGTCTGTCGGATCGGTGCTCAGTGTGCCGTTCGCCCGCGAGGGGTCGATCGGGGCGCTCATCGAGCGGCTTCAGGCGCAGGGTTTCGCCATATGGGGGCTCTCGCCGCGCGGCGAAACCGATCTGCACGACATTGCGCCATCGCCACGCACGGCACTTCTCGTGGGAACGGAAGGGGAGGGGCTGCCCAGGACGATCCTGTCATCGATCCGCACGGCGCGCATACGCCAGACAATGATTCAATTTGTCTCTTAAAGCAGACATTTACCAAAAAATGGCGTCAAATATTAAAGATGTAGCGATGGAAAATGCTTTCAGAGAAAGAAAAAGTTTAAATGATAAAAAGATTAAGAAATGTCGAAATATATAGAACAATACCAAGACAGTAGTTTTAAATGCACCATCAAATGTTAATTAAGGATAGCATTTATTTAGATCAAGTTAATAGGGGTTTGGGGTTGCTATGTTTTCAGAAGCAAGAATACAAAGAAGCTAAAAATTTATTTACAAAAATATTTAAATTCAAACGATAAATTGACGGATAAAAGATACATAAAATCACATTAACAACAATAAATTCAAAGTTAAATAAAAATGAAAATTAATATTCTGGTCTTATTATTCCTCATGTTCTATTTTTTT
>CAWGHM010000009.1:0-402180 GCA_963822365.1 uncultured Alphaproteobacteria bacterium | reverse complement strand
TTCGCGCTCGCACCAGGGGGCCAGCATGCCGCCGGCAAAGCCGGAGGCGCCGGTGCCGACACCGGGTGCCGTGTCGATGACCTCGACCTTCGCACCCGAAACGGCAAGTTCATAGGCAACCGTGAGGCCGGCAACGCCGGCCCCCTTGATCAGGATGCGCATGTCACTCTCCGGCCGGTGACGGCTCGGATTTGTCGCCGAGCGGCATGTATAGCTGGCCACCCTCGCGGAACTTCGCCGCCATCGCTTCCAGTCCCTCCTTCTGCGCCTCGGCGCGGATGTCGTGGGAGATCCGCATCGAGCAGAATTTCGGGCCGCACATCGAGCAGAAATGCGCGACCTTGTGCGCTTCCTTCGGCAGGGTCTCGTCGTGGAAGGACCGCGCCGTTTCCGGGTCGAGCGAGAGGTTGAACTGGTCTTCCCAGCGGAACTCGAAGCGCGCCCGCGACAGGGCGTCATCGCGCAGCTGGGCGGCCGGATGTCCCTTGGCAAGATCGGCGGCGTGGGCGGCGATCTTGTAGGTGATGACGCCGATTTTGACGTCGTTGCGGTCGGGCAGGCCCGAGATGCTCCTTCGGCGTGACGTAGCAGAGCATGGCGGTGCCGAACCAGCCGATCATCGCAGCCCCGATGCCGGAGGTGATGTGGTCATAGCCCGGCGCGATATCGGTGGTCAGCGGTCCGAGCGTGTAGAAGGGCGCTTCGCCGCAGACCTTCAGCTGCTTGTCCATGTTTTCCTTGATCTTGTGCATCGGCACATGGCCGGGGCCTTCGATCATCACCTGGCAATCCTTCGCCCAAGCGATCTGCGTCAGCTCGCCGAGCGTGTCCAGTTCGGCAAACTGCGCCGCATCATTGGCATCGGCAATCGAACCGGGGCGCAGCCCGTCGCCCAGCGAGAAGGACACGTCATAGGCGCGGCAGATGTCGCAGATTTCCTCGAAATGCTCGTAGAGGAAGCTCTCCTTGTGGTGATGCAGACACCACTTGGCCATGATCGAGCCGCCGCGCGAGACGATGCCTGTGACCCGGTTGACCGTGAGCGGGATATAGGCCAGCCGCACGCCGGCATGGATGGTGAAATAATCGACACCCTGCTCGGCCTGCTCGATCAGCGTGTCGCGATAGACCTCCCAGGTGAGGTCTTCGGCGATGCCGCCCACCTTTTCCAGAGCCTGATAGAGCGGCACTGTGCCGATCGGCACCGGATGAATTGCGGATGATCCAGTCGCGGATGTTGTGGATGTTGCGGCCGGTCGAGAGGTCCATGACCGTATCCGCACCCCAGCGGATGGCCCAGACCATCTTCTCGACCTCCTCGGCCATCGACGAAGTGACGGCGGAATTGCCGATATTGGCATTGATCTTGACCAGGAAATTGCGGCCGATGATCATCGGCTCCAGTTCCGGATGGTTGACGTTCGCCGGGATGATCGCGCGACCGGCGGCAACCTCCTGCCGGACGAATTCGCCCGTCACGTGATCCGGGATATGCGCGCCGAAGCTTTCGCCGTCCCGGACAAGCGGTGCGTTTGGCGCTGCGCGGCCGATGTTTTCGCGGATGGCGATGAATTCCATTTCCGGCGTGACGATACCGGCGCGGGCATAGGCGAGCTGGGTCACGGCCTTGCCATCCCGTGCTTTCCGCGGCGTGTGGCGAACCGGAAATTCCGGTGTCAGGCGTTCGCCGGAGACGAAACCGTTGTCTTCCGGCTTCACATGGCGGCCATCATAGGCTTCGGTGTCGCCGCGCGCGGCGACCCAGCTTTCGCGCAGGCGCGGCAGGCCGTGTTCGATGCTTACAGTGTGGGCCGCGTCCGTATAGGGGCCGGAGGAATCGTAAACGATGACCGGCGGTTCGCCCGACGTCGGGTGCAGGCTGATTTCGCGCAGGGGTATGCGGATATCGGGGTGCAGAATGCCGGGCTTGTGGATCTTGCGCGAGGCGGGAAGCGGGCCTTGCGTGACGGTCAGAAGAGGGGTCTTGGCGGCGATATTCATCGTGAGGCTCCAATGTTGCGTTGGAGACCCAGTTCTGGAGAGCCGGAAAGATGAAAAGACGCAGACTCCTCGCCCCGAATGACCGGGAATCGGAGTCGTGGCAGCGCTTACACCGTCCCTACGCCAGTATGAACTGGATCAGGTTCAACGGGTCACTGCGCCTCGGGCGGCCAAAGCCGGTCCGACCAGCAGTATCTCAGCCCCTTGACGGGACTCCCCTGGTGAATGGCTCAAGTTGAAAGAAGCGGGACCGTTTTGTCAAGCGTGTTGACGCGCGTCGAGGATTGCCCGGGTGATGGCGATGTCCTGAACGGCAATGCCCGTCAGGTCGGCTATGGTGATTTCATCCCGATTTTGCCGGCCCTTCGCGGTCCCGTCGAGGACTGCGCCCAATTCATGGCAGCCTTCCGGAGCGATCAATCCGGCGTTGAAGGCTGTGGAAAATTCGCCGTGCGCCAGCGATTGTTCGAGGCGATCGGCGATCCGAAGGTCTGCGCGCGCCACCAGTGCCGTTTCCAGTTCCTGCTTGCCGGGCGCATCGGCGCCGATGGCGGTGATGTGCGTTCCCGGCTGGATCCAGTCACTGCGGATCAGCGGTTCGCGCGCCGGCGTGGTGGTGATGATGATATCGGCGTTTCGGCAAAGGGCTTCCAGATCGTCCGCGAGTTCGACCGCTATGCCTTCCTTTGCAAGCGTCTCGACAATCCCGCCTGCTTTCGTTTCGGACCGTGCCCAGAGTGTGAAGGTAAGCGCCTGATCCTTCATCGCCCGGTACAGGCAGCGGATCTGCATGCCGGCCTGTATGCCTGAGCCGATAACGGCAACACGGCGCGCGTCTTTTCGGCAAAGCGCCCGTGTTGCAAGCGCGCCGCCAAGCCCGGTGCGCAAGTCCGTGAGCAAGCCTTCGTCCAGCAGGATTGCCTCCAACTGGCCGGTCGTCGCTGAAAATGCCAGCATCACGCCGCTGGATGTGGAGAGGCCGATTGACGGGTTCCGATAAAAGCCAGAGGCGATCTTGACGACGAAGATCGGATCCCCGGCTATGTGCCCGTATTTGATATGGCAATCACCGTCGGCATCCGGAAACGCGATATAGCCGACCGGCGGGATCGTGGCTTGCCCTTGCGAGGCTGCGATATAGGCCAGCTCGATCGCCTGCAGGCCGGCGTCGAGATCGACAAGGGCTTCGATTTCGGTACGCGACAGGGTGATCATTCGTCCGTCGCTCGTTCCTGATTGAGGTATTTGTAGACCGTGGCGCGGCCCATGCCCAGCACACGGGAAATATAGGCGGCCGCATTCCTGCCGCCGAAAGCGCCGTCGGCCGACAGGTCCTTGACCAGTTGCTGCTTCTGCTCGCGCGTCAGCGTGGCGACGATCAGCGCGCGCGACGTTGTCCAGTTCTGGATGTATTCGTTGATGCGCTCGTGCCAGTCCTCCTTGAAGAGGCTTGCCGGCTTGTCGTGATCGACGGGCACCGAGGCAAAGGCGCTCAGGGTCTGCATCACCGCATGGAAATGCGAGACGTCGGCATTGATGCAGAGCACGGCGATCGGCCGCTCCTTGGCGTCGCGCAGGATGATGCTGATCGACTTGATCCGCCGCCCGTCCCAGTTGACCTTTTCATA
Source organism: uncultured Alphaproteobacteria bacterium (assembly GCA_963822365.1). Taxonomy (GTDB): domain Bacteria; phylum Pseudomonadota; class Alphaproteobacteria; order Rhizobiales; family Rhizobiaceae; genus Pararhizobium. The sequence continues at coordinate 398,551 of CAWGHM010000009.1, read as the reverse complement.
GGGACCGAGAATGCGCTCGGTCGGTCGGAAGTCAATCTCGTTCAAGAGCGATGGCTCGCCGATCTCGCGCTTGGAAAAGTTGCCGGCGATATGGGCTGCCGTCTCCGTCTCGAGATCATGCAGCACGACCTCGACGAAAGGCTGGAACAGCTGGGCGATACCGTCGCAGACGGCCGCAAAAGGGGCGAGCTCGGGTTTCATTCAAGCGATCTCAGCTTCGCATGAAATCTGCAAGACGGCCCAATCCTGCCTCCAGATGATGTTTTTGCGCGCCGATGCCGATGCGGATGTAACCGTCGAGCCCATAGACGTCGCCGGGGACCAGCATGACGCTTTTCTGCTCGCGGACACGATCGACCAGCACGGAGGAGTTGATGTCACGGTTGTACCGGACGAAGGCCATGCCGCCGGCCTGTGGCGGCAGGTAGGAAAACAGGTTGTTGTGCGCTTCGATCCACGAGGTCAGGAAGGCGCGGTTTTCCCGGAGAAGCCGGCGGCTGCGCGACAGGATCTCGCCGCGCTTGGCCGGCTGCAGTACGATGTTGGCGATATGCTCGCTGAGCGCGCCTGTCGTGATCGAGGTGTAGTCCTTGCGCTGCCATGTGGCGTAGATCTCCCTGGCAGGTCCGACCAGCCAGCCGAGGCGCAGGCCGGGCAGGGCCATGGCCTTGGACAGGCCGGCGGTGACAACGGCCTTCTCATAGAGGTCCGCGAAGCTGATGGATTCCTCGGTGTCGAGTTCCGAGCCCTTGTAGATTTCGTCGGCATGCAGATAGACGTCGTGTTCGCGGGCGATATCGACCAACGCGTCCATGGTTTCGCGCGGCAGCAGGCTGCCGGTCGGGTTGTTGGGGTTGCAGAGGCTGATGAGCTTGGTCTTCGGCGTGACCGCGGCGCGCACTTCATCGAGATCAGGCCGCCAACCCAGTTCCTCGCGCAGCACGATCTCCTTGACGGTGACGCCCAGCGCCTTGGCCCAGCCGCGGATCTGCAGGTAGTTCGGAACGACCAGAACCATCTCGTCGCCCGGCTCCAGCAGGGTCATCACGAGAATGAAATTGGCTTCAGCCGAGCCGTTGGTGACCATGACGTTATCGCGGTCGCGGCCCGTGTAGAGCCGGGCGATGGTGTCGCGCAGCTCGACGCCGCCATTGGTCCAGCCATAGCCGAGTTCGACGTCATGCAGACCAAGCAGCTGATCCGGTGTCAGCAGTTCCTTCAGCGAATAGGGATGAACGCCGCTGTCGGAGAGATTGAATTCGACCAGATTTTCATAAAGCGACTGAATCCGCTCAAGCGTGAATTCCTCGATCTGCATGGGGACTCTCCGGAACGATTGGCTGAGCCCTCTCTGTAATCCCGGAGAAGTAGACTGTAAAGTCTTCTGTGGAAAATTTGTCTACATCGTGCCGAGGGTCAGTCGGCACGATGCGGAGAATTGCTTCAGCGCGCGGCCCAGGCAGCGCCGCGGCGGAAGATCGTCCTCATCTGCGGCACGTCGAACTCCTTGGCCTGATGGCCGAGGGAGGAATAGAAAACGCGGCCCTTGCCGTAGTTCCGTTTCCAGACCACAGGCATGACGACGCCGTCGATCCAGGAGGCGTGCTCGCCGGTAAAGGTCGTCGTCGCCAGCACCTCGTTGGATGGATCGACATGCATGTAATATTGCTCCGACGTGTAGGGAAAGTCGGTGATGCCCTGCATCACCGGGTCGTCCGGCCGGGTGATGTTGACGCGGTAGTCGATGATGTTGCCCGGATGCGCCACCCACTGGCCGCCGATGATGAACTGGTAATCGACGCAGTCGCGGAAGCTGTCGCCGGCGCCGCCATGGTATCCGGCAATGCCCACGCCGCTTTCGATGGCGGCGGCGAGGTTGCTGATTTCCGCCTTTTCGATCTTCGACATCGTGACGATCGGGACCACCAGCGAGAGATCATGGATTGCGGGATCGGCGAAAGCTTCCGTGCTTGCCTCCACGCGAACCTTGAAGCCGTCCTCCTCCAGTATGCCCTTGATGACGGCGGCGCATTCCTCCGGCTCATGGCCGCTCCAGCCTCCCCAGACGATCAGTGCTTCACGCATGGTCTTTCCTCCTGAATGCAATCTTCATGATGGTCAACGGGCCAGTCGGCCGTCGACGAGCGAGGCCGACAGGGCTTCGGGCCGGTCCGTTGCGGTGGTGATCGTGATCGTCCGTCCGGTATCGGACGCGGTCTGAAAAGCTTCCATGACCTCAAGCACATGCAGGGCGAGATTGCCATCGGCCCGGTGCGGACGATCCGAGCGGATCGCATGCGCGAGGTCCGCCACGCCGATCGAGCGATAGTTGCCGTCGGCGTAGGGTTGCGTCGTTTGCTGAACCTCGAAGGTGCCGCCCTTTTTCAACAGTTCGACCTCGCCGCCGAAATTGTTCGGATCCGGTACGATCAGCGTTCCCTCCGTGCCGTAGACTTCCAGCGGGACATGTTTGTGGCCGGCAACGTCGAAACTCATCCCGATCTGCACCACCGCACCATTGGCAAAGGCCATGACGCCGGCGACATGGGTCGGCACATGCACGGGGATGCGCTGCCCGTTGCGGGGTTCGCTGGTGATCACACGTTCGCTGCGCGGCGTGATCGCAAAACCGGCCACCTGCGAAACCGGGCCGAGCAGGTTGACCAGATCGGTGATGTAGTAGGGACCCATGTCCAGCATCGGGCCACCACCGGTCTCGTAGTAGAAATCCGGGTTCGGATGCCAGCGCTCGTGGCCCGGGCACATGAAGGTTGCGGTTCCGCCGACCGGCTGGCCGATGACGCCCCGATCGACGAGTTCGCGGGCCGTCTGGTGGCTGCCGCCAAGGAAGGTATCCGGTGCAGCGCCGATGCGCAGGTTCCTGGTCTTCGCAGCCTCCGCCAGCTTTTTGCCCTCGGCAAAATTGATGCCGAGCGGCTTTTCCGAATAGGTGTGCTTGCCGGCATCAAGCGCCTGCAGCGCGACAGTCACATGGGCTTTCGGAACCGTGAGGTTGACGATGATCTCTATTTCGGGATCTGCCAAAAGCGCGGCGATATCCCGGGCCGGCACCTTGAATTCGGCTGCCCTTGCGGCCGCCAGATCGCTGTTCAAATCGGCAATGCCACGGATGTCGAGGATCGGAAACGAAGTCATGGCCTTCAGATAGGCGCCTGAAATATTCCCGCACCCGATGATGCCGATACCGACTTTTTTCATGCATTCCTCCCGGTCATTTTCGAACGGCTGGCTGCTCTCCCGACACCCGCCCGCGCGCCATGATGTCATCGCGCTTTCAACCCGTCCATCGGGCAACGGTCCGAATACAGGTCTATCAAGTATATTCGCGATCGCTGAAAATCTGCCGAGGGTGCGTGCGGGGAAAATGTTCCTGGTCCGGGAAACGCCTCTTCGCAATGTGCTCTTGGTTCGAGTTGGCTCCGCTGCCACCCTTCGCAAACGGGAATTTTCTGATCGTGCATCTTGAAAGCACCAAAGAAGTGCTTTATGTTCAAGCCATGAAAAGAGACCCGACACCGACCCATCCATCGCATCTGCGCTATGAGCTGGCGCTGGATGACTATGGTCTGCAATCGCTGGAAGAAACGTTCAAAGCCTATGCGGCAATGATGCGGATTTTACAGGAGGTGGCGACGCCGCAGGCCGGTGCCAATCTCGTGGCACTGCATGATCTTGCCTATGAACGCGTGCGTGAACAGACTGGGCTGCCCTCGCGTCTGGTCACGCTCGGGCTTCGGGATTTCGCCACTCATGGCGGGGTGCTTCCGGTGCCGCCGCGCCTGCCGCTGGACGACAAGCTTTTTGCCATCAAGGGGCCGTCGCTGCTGACGTTGGCGACTGTCCGCGGGCGTGTCACGGCCGGCTTTGATGTTGCCGGTTATTCCAGGGGGTGGGAAGGTGCCTTTCCAGCCAGTCTGGTTGCCTTTCCCGATCACTACGAAATCCACATCGGCGTGACGCCGAACACGCCGCGAACACAGGAGCGCAGTGCGATGAACGAAGGAATTCTCTCCCGCATGGGCCGTCTGATCGCAGGCATTGCCAATGCCACGATCGACAAGGCGGAAGACGTCAACAAGGTGGCTGTGGTCGAGCAGGCGATCCGGGAGATCGATGCGGCGGCCGAAGAGGCGCGGGCCGATCTCGGCAAGGCGCAGGCGCAGGACTATCGCATCCAGAGCCGGCGCGGCGAAATCATCGCGGATATCGCCAGCTTGGGCGAAAAAATCCAGGTTGCGATCGAAGCCGGCCGCGATGATCTGGCAAAGGCCGGTGTCGCCCGGCAGATCGATCTGGAGTCGCAGATCGCTGCCCTCGACAAGGCGCTCGATGACGCCCGCAGCCAGGTCGACGAGGGGCAAAAGGCGCTTCAGGCGGTTCTGGCTGCCCGGCGCGAAGCGGAAGAACGGTTGACCGAATTGAAACGCAGTCTGAACCGTTATCCAGACGACCAAACGTCAGCACCCCGGCGCCGGGAGCCGACGGATCGATCGGCCCGCGCCAGTGCTGCGGTATCGCGCGTGACGGGAGTTCCAGCCGGCGAGCGAAACGGTATAATGGAACTCGACGAGCTTGATCGGCTGCATCGCGAACGGGCCATCGAAGCAAGACTTGCCCTTTTGAAGTCGGATGGAAAAACCCCTGATGAGCCTGCTTCTCGCTCCTGAATCTGCCCCGTTCTTCATCGCTGCCGCGATCCTGGTTGCGCTGACCGTTATCGAGGTCATGGCGATGGTGATCGGGTTTTCCTTCAGCGATATGCTCGGCGATCCCATCGACAGCCATGATGGCCTGTCCTGGCTCTTCTCCTGGTTCAATGTCGGCGGCGTGCCCATCCTTATTCTGGTGATGCTGTTTCTCGGCATCTTCGCGATCTGCGGCCTGTTGATCCAGATGGTTGCCAGTCAGCTATACGGGCTCTTGCCGGCCAGCATCGCAGCCACCCTGTCGGTCATCTGCACGATCCCCCTGACGCGCCATTCGACCCGTGCGGTGGCCCGTATCGTGCCCCGCGACGAAACCTATGCCGTCGATCTCACCGAACTTGTCGGTCGCACGGGGCAGGTGACGGTCGGCCCCCTCGACCAGGGGCTGCCCGGACAGGTGCAGCTGAAGGATGCCCATGGAAACTGGCATACGGTGCGTGCCTGCGCCGCCCGCGGTGAAGCGGCCATCCCTGTCCGCACCATCGTGCTTCTGGTCGATCGCACCAAGAATATCTTTACCGCCATCGTCGCGCCGCCCGACCTGCAGGCCGCGACGGACCACCCCCCAACGGAGCACTGACCATGTTTGAACTCATTTGGCCTGTCGCGATCGGTGTCGTACTCTTTTTTGCCATCGGTTTTGTTCTCGCATCTCTCTATACGCGCTCCAGCCGTGACGAGGCCTATGTGCGCACCGGCCTCGGCGGCCAGAAGGTCGTGCTCGACGGCGGCTCGATCGTGCTGCCGATCTTCCATTCGATCGCACGGGTCAACCTGAAGACCCTGCGGCTCGAAGTCCGCCGCGGCGAAGGCGATGCGCTGATCACCAAGGATCGCATGCGTGTCGATATCGGCGCGGAATTCTACGTCCGTGTGAAGCCGGACGCTTCGTCGATTGCCCTTGCGGCCCAGACGCTCGGCGACAGGACCAACGATGCCGAACAGTTGCGCATCCTGATCGAGGCGAAATTCGTCGACGGCCTGCGTTCGGTTGCGGCAACGATGACGCTCGATGCCCTGCAGGAACAGCGCATGGACTTCGTCAAGGCGGTGCAGGAGGCGGTCGGTGCCGACCTTCAATCCAACGGTCTCGAACTGGAATCGGTGTCGCTGACGCGGCTCGACCAGACCGATATCAAGCATTTCAACGCCAACAACTTCTTCGATGCGCATGGTCTGGCGGCGCTGACGCGCATTACCGAAGGCCGCAAGAAAGAGCGCAACGAAATCGTCCGCGACACCGAAGTGGCGATTGCCCAGAAGGATCTCGAGGCGAGACAGCAATCCCTGACGATCGAGCGGACCAAGCGCGAGGCGGAGCTCAGCCAGGAGCGCGACATCGCCAACAAGTCGGCCGCAACGCGAGCGGAAACGGCGCAGCAGGAACAGGCCGCCAAGCGCGCCGAGGAAGAGGCGCGCATTGCGGCGGAACAGGCGATTGCCGAACGCGAAGCGACCGCCAAACAGGCCCGCGAAAGTGCCAATATCGATGCGTCGCGGGCTGTGCGCCAGCGCGATACCGAAGCCCAGCGCGACCTGCAGATCGTTTCGCAGGAAAGCGCGATTGCCGTTGCCAACAAGAGCCGCGAGGAATCCGAAGCCAGGGCAAGGGCCGAAACTGCCCGCGCACTGGCGATTGCGGCGGAAGAAAAAGTGCATACCGCCAAGGCCGTGGAAATCGCCGAGCGCGAGAAACTGATCGCGGTGATCGATGCGCGCAAGAAGGCTGAAACCGAGGCGACGGCCGTGACCGTTGGCGCCGAGGCTGAAAAACAGGCCGCGACCGACCAGGCGGATGCCATCAAGACGCTGGCCTTGGCCGAAGCCGATGCGGCGATCATCAAGGCAAAAGGCGATCCTCGAAACCGGCAAGGCGCAGGCCGAGAGCGAAGCGCTTCTCAACGAAGCCCGCAACCGGCTGAGTGCCGCCATCATCGAATTCGAAATCACCCGCGAGCGCATCCGCGTCATCCCGGCTGCCCTTGCCGAAGCCGTCAAGCCGATCGAGAAGATCTCGGATATCCGCATCTTCGACACCGGCGGCATGCTCGGCCGCGGCGGTGCGGGCGGCGCGTCCGGAGGCGGGATCGGCATGGGCGAAGGGCTGGCCGGCCAGCTTCTCGCCTATCAGGCAAACAAGCCGATCCTGGACCGGCTGATGAAGGAAGCCGGTTTCGACGGCGACAATGCGATCAGTTCGCTGATGTCGGGTCTCGATGCACCCAGGAAGGACGAACCCCAAAAGGCGTGACGTTTCACGGGTGCGCTCCCGCGCGCTGGCACATTCGCCTGAGATCATCGTTGAAATCATCGGGGAGGGAGCCATATCCCTCCCCGATGTCGTTTGGGCCGGAGGCAGCATGTCCGTGCCTGACTTCAATGATCTGCTCGTCTTCGCAGCTTTGAATGACCTGTCGGGCGGCGCGATGTTTTTTCGGATGAGGTGAGCACAATGGACCAGACTGCAACCACGGACGTGTCCGCCACTATGCGCACATTGCCGGTCGAACTGCCGGTCAATGCGACGCTGCATATCTGGCTGAAGGCGGTTGCCGAGGGCAGGCAGGGCTCCCTGTCCTTCACCAGCGCCCGTGGCAAGTTCGGCGAGGTGCTGGTTACCAATGCCGAGGAAAACGAGTTTCGCATCTTCCATGTCTTCGGCGGCGGACCGATCGAACTCAGCTACGATACCGCGGAAACCTCGGTGTCGGTCGCCTATTGGTTCACGCCGGCGGATGTTCTGGAAACGGGCATCACCGTCATCCACACCAATCCCGTCAATGCGCCACCGGATCTGCCGGGCGGTTACCATTTTCGTCCACCGTTCGGCTGGATGAACGATCCCAACGGTTTTGGCCGCTTCGGCGGGCGACCGCATCTGTTCTACCAGCATTATTCCCACGGGCTGCGCTGGAACACGATGCATTGGGGCCATGCGGTTTCCTCCGACTATCTCCGCTGGCGGCATCTGCCGATCTTCCTGTTTCCGTCCGAAGACGTTGCGGCCCGAGCCGACAAACGCGGCGGCGCCTTCTCGGGATCCGCAATCCCTCTGCCCGATGGGCCGGGTATCCGTGTGTTCTTTACCGAACAGGTGCAGGATCGCCAGCCTGAACAGCAGATCCAACTGACGGCGACCTCCGGTGATCTGATCATGGCCGGCCAGGCCGAGGTTATCCTGCCGCATCGCCCGGAAAATCAGGGGCTGACGCTGGATTTCCGGGACCCTTACGTCTTCAAGGGGCCGGATGGGCTGTGGAAGATGCTGCTCGGCAGCCAGAGCGACGAGGGTGGCGTCATCCTGCTCTATGAGACGAAGGATCATACAGCAGCCGGCGGCTGGACTTTATAGGCAAGCTCTCCGTCGAGAAGCGCTACAGGACCACCGCGACCGAATGCCCGTGCATGTTGCCGCTCGATGGTCCGGCGACCGATCCGGCGACGCGATGGGCGCTGATCTACGGCCTCATGACCAGCGAAGACGCGGTGACGCGGCGCAAAAACCTGACCATGGCGGCCGTCGGCTGGTTCGATGGCCGCAGCTTCGTCAAGGAATATGAGCAGGAGCTCGATTTCGGCACGGACAATTATGCCTTCCAGGCTTTCATGGATGGCGATACGGCGGTCGGCATCGGCTGGCTTGCCAATTGGGCCGATGCCGGACCGACGATCGATTTTCCGACAGCCATGACCCTGCCACGCCGTATCCTGCTCGCAAACGGGGTGCTCTGCACGCCGCCGATCGGCCCGGCCGAAAGCCTGCGCGGCCAGATGCTCGACAGGACACGCCTGGCTGCGGGGCAGGCTGTGAAACTCGAGACCGGTGCTGCCGAAATCCTGTTCGAACTGACCGAGCCGGGCACGCAATTCGAGCTGGAACTGGATCGCCCCGGCGTCCAGCTTGGCGTCTTCGTCGACGAGCAGGGACTGTGGATTCGTCATGAAGTCGAGGGTTCAGGGCCTTCCCCAGATTACGTGGCGCGCGGTGCCCGACCGAAAAAGCTGCGGATCTTCCTGGACTATGGCTCTATCGAGGTCTTTGCCGATGATGGCCGCTGGGTCGGCACAAAACGCCTGGATGGTTTCGCACCTGTACGATCCGCCAGGCTGAAGGCTGCCCCCGGCAGCGTGGTCAATGCGACGATGTGGGCTCTCAGATTGTAAGTTTCTACTTACCTTATTTGCGCCGGTGTCAATGATGTCCCAATGGCGGAAACCTTCCAGGACGCCATCGGCGATCCGCTGTTGAGCGACATAGATGTTCGGTCGCTCCGGGGCGAGAGCCGCAAGCTCGGGCAGCGCGTTTCCAACGACGATCCCGCGCACGTCATCCAGCAGGAACATGCTGGAATCATTTCCCGTGTCGCCGGCGACAACGACCTCATCGAGCGCAATACCCAGTCGCTGACAGAGCCAGCTCAGCGCCGCGCCCTTGTCGATTCCTGACGGAAGGATATCGAGGTCGCGCGCGCTGGAATAGACGACACGGATATTCTGGCCGGCCTGTTGTAGCTCCTGCTCGATCTGCGCGATGGCCTCTTCAGATGCGTCGTGCAGATACCAGCTGGATTTATGCGCATGCTGGAACTGGTCGGGCTGCAAGGTGATCGCGCCACTTTTTTCCAGGATCGACCGGATGCTGTTGACATCGAAAGGTTGCCCGAGCGATGCGGTGTAAATCGCAGCCTCGTCCGCTTGGTCGATGTTCACAAGCATGGTCCCGACGCCGCCGATGAGGAAATCGGCGGTCGGAAGGGCTGTCTGCGGCAGGAACGACTGCATGTCCTCGATCAGTCGACCGCTATTGTAGACGAGGAGCGGTCGGGTTGAGGGATCGAGCCTGCCCCAGGCTTCCGCAAATCGCGCTTCGGCTTCCCGGTTTCCGGCCAGGGTCCCGTCGAGATCGGAGGAAAAAAGCCGGACCGGTTTCAATCTCCGTCGTTCCATGGTTCCGCCCATTCCTTGTCATCCAGCGCCTGCAGCATCGGACGCCCTTCAACGACGGCGATGATCTGCTGTGCAATGCCCGTCCAGGTGAAGAGGCTGCGTGCCTTGTGTGCACCCATGCGGGACAGGCGCCCATAGAGCCGCTCGTGCTTCAACGGTTTCATCATGGTGATGCCGAGGTCGTACTTGTCGAACGGATCGGCAAACAGCGCATGGCGTCCGTAGCTGATGGCACGATAGAGGCCGCCATGGACGGTGATGATCGTCGGCGTGCCGCTCGCCATGGCCTCGATCGCCGTCATGCCGAACGGCTCGTAGCGGCTCGACAGGACGAAGAGATCGGCCGCGCGATAATAGTCGGGCAGGTCGTCGTCGGCGACGAAGCCGGAAAAGTCGATGCGGTCTTCCAGGTTCAGTTCTTTAGCCTTGGCCTTCAATTCGTCCAGAATGGCCTTTTCCGCATCATCGATGTTTTCACCGCCCACAGCCAGCAACAGGCGTGCTTCCGGCTCGCGCTCGGCCAGCACCCCGAAAGCGTCGATCAGCAGATCATAGCCCTTGTTCGTTGCCAGTCGTCCGAGCGCCAGCACGACCTTGCCTTCGAAACCGAGCCGCTGGCGGGCCATTTCGCGGGAGGCGGAGGAAACCGGGAAGAAACGATTGTCGTCATAGCCCGGCGGCACCATGTGCACCCGGCTCTTGGCCATTCCGTAGTCATCGACAAGAACGTCCAGCTGGACCGGGGTCGTGGCAATGACGATGTCGCAGCTTCGGTAGATGATCAGTTCATGCTTGATGCGTTCGGAAAAGTTGAACTCCGTCTCGAACGTATCGGCCTTTTCCGGGTAGTCGGTTTCCATCTGCCGCTTCTTCCAGAGTCCCAGCGAATGCGGGGTATGGACATGCGGCACGGACAGGGCTTCCGACAGACGCTGGCCGGCAACGCCGGCATCCCAATAGTGACTGTTGATGAAAACGTAGTTGAGGTTGTCGCGCTTGATGAAGCGCAGCGCGTTCTCGCACCATTCCATCAGCGAGCGATGCAGATATTCCTTCGGAATGAAATCGGGACCGCCGCAGGGAATGCGGATCACCCGGACCCGATCATCGACCTCGTCGAACTCCGGCTGGTCCTCGAAGCGGCGGGTATAGACATCGACGGTATAGCCGAGCTGGGCAAATTTGCGGGCCAGTTCAATGACGTAGACCACCTGTCCGCCGGTGTCGGCGGCGCCGAGCGGCGGGATTGCGGCAACATAGCCATGGGTCGAAATCAGTGCGATGCGGGGAAAACGCCCGGGATCAGCGGAAGTGGTCATATCTTCGTTTCCTTGAATCAACCGGAATTTTGAAGGCCCGGTAGAATTTTGCGGAGAAGCCATTTCGGCGAAACGCTATTTCAGACCTAGGGCGGAGAGACCGATCGTCCAGAAGTTTTTGCTGCAGTTGCGCAAGATTTGACTTTTTAGCCGTCGCAGGTGTCGCTGGTTCAGATGCGCATGAGGACCGACCTCCACCGTTGCAGAGGTGGAGGTCGGTCGGCTTTTTGCCGCTTATTCGGCCGCAGGATGCGCAGCGAGCGCGGGCGAGTGGGCTTGTTCCACGGCGCCGCTCTTGCGCAGGGGCTTGTTGCCGGTCATCGCCCGCACCAGCACGTAGAAGACGGGCGTCAGGAACAGGCCGAACAACGTGACCCCGATCATGCCCGAGAACACCGCGACACCCATGGCGTGGCGCATTTCGGCACCTGCACCGGTGGACACGACCAGCGGCACGACGCCCATGATGAAGGCCATCGAGGTCATCAGGATCGGCCGCAACCGCAGGCGGCTGGCGGTGATCACGGCATCGAAGGGCTTGGCGCCTTCGAATTCGAGCTCCCGCGCAAACTCGACGATCAGGATGGCGTTCTTCGCCGACAGGCCGACCAGAACGATCAGGCCGATCTGGGTGAAGACATTGTTGTCGCCGCCTGTCAGCCAGACGCCTGTCAGTGCGGCGAGGATGCCGAGCGGAACGATCATGATGATCGAGAGCGGCAGCGTCAGGCTTTCATACTGGGCCGCCAGCACGAGGAAGACCAGAAGGATGGCCAGCGGGAAGATCAGCACGCCGGAATTGCCGGCGATGATTTCCTGGTACGTCAGCTCCGTCCATTCGAAGCTGATGCCGGCCGGCAAAGTGTCGGCTGCGATCTGCTCGACAATGGCGCGCGCCTGGCCTGAGGATACACCGGGCGCCGCATTGCCGTTGATATCGGCCGAGAGGAAGCCGTTGTAGCGCATGGCGCGCTCCGGCCCGGCGCTGGAGGTCACCTTGAGCACGGCCGAAAGCGGGATCATCTCGCCTGAGGTCGAGCGGACTTCGAGCTTGCCGATATCCTCCGCCTGCGCCCTGTAGGCGGCATCCGCCTGAACGCGGACGGAATAGGTCCGGCCGAACTTGTTGAAGTCGTTGACATAGACCGAGCCGAGATAGATCTGCAGCGTGTTGAAGATATCCGGCAGCGGGACATTCAGCTGCCTGGCCTTGGCACGATCGACATCGGCATAGAGCTGCGGCACGTTGACCTGATAGCTGGAGAACAGGCCGACCAGTTCCGGCGTCGCATAGGCCTTGGCCAGGAAGCCCTTCACGGCTGCGTCCAACGCCTCATAGCCGAGGCCATTGCGGTCCTCGATCTGCAGCTTGAAGCCGCCGATCGCGCCGAGGCCCTGAACCGGCGGCGGCGGGAAGATGGCGCTGAAGGAATCCTGGATAACACCCAGTTCCTGGTTGAGCCGCCCGGCAATCGCGCCCGCCGAAAGCTCCGGCGTCTCGCGTTCCTCGAAGGGCTTCAGCGACAGGAAGACGATGCCGGCGTTCGACGAGTTGGTGAAGCCGTTGATCGACAGGCCGGGGAAGGCGATGGCGCTTTCGACGCCCGGCACCTTGAGCGCAATATCGCTGATGCGGCGGATCACGTCTTCCGTCCGGTCAAGCGATGCGCCATCCGGCAGTTGCGTGAAGCCGACCAGATATTGCTTGTCCTGCGGCGGCACGAAACCGCCCGGCACGGCCTTGAACATGAACACGGTCGAGCCGATCAAAACGAGATAGATCGCCATCATCAGCGTCTTGCGTGAGATCACCCGTCGCACACCGGTGCCGTAGGCGTTCGAACCGCGCGTGAACACGGCGTTGAAGCCCCGGAAGAGCCAGCCGAACATGCCGTTCATCACCCGTGTCAGACGATCCTTCGGCGCATCATGCGACTGCAGGAGAAGTGCTGCCAGCGCCGGCGAAAGCGTCAGCGAGTTGAAGGCCGAGATGACTGTCGAGATGGCAATCGTCAGGGCAAACTGCTTGTAGAACTGGCCGGTGAGGCCGGAGATGAAGGCGAGCGGCACGAAGACGGCGACCAGCACCAATGCGATCGCGATGATCGGGCCGGAGACTTCGGTCATTGCCTTGTAGGTTGCCTCGCGCGGTGCAAGACCATTCTCGATGTTGCGCTCGACGTTCTCGACCACGACGATCGCATCGTCGACGACGATGCCGATGGCGAGTACCAGGCCGAAGAGGCTGAGCGCATTGATCGAGAAGCCGAACATCTGCATCACGGCAAAGGTGCCGACGATCGAGACCGGAACGGCAATCAGCGGAATGATCGAGGCACGCCATGTCTGCAGGAACAGGATGACGACGATGACGACGAGCGCGATGGCTTCCAGCAGCGTATCGACCACGGCCTCGATCGAGGCGCGCACGAACTGCGTCGTATCATAGACGATCTCGTAGGAGACGTCCTGCGGCATGGTCGTCTTGATTTCCTCCATGACGCTGCGAACCTGATCGGCGATCTCGATCGCGTTCGATCCGGGCGCCTGGAAGACCGGAATGGCGACCGCCTGCTTGTTGTTGAGCAGCGAGCGCAGGGAATATTCGGCGGAGCCGAGTTCGATCCGCGACACGTCCTTCAGGCGCGTGATGGCACCCGAGGCGCTGGTCTTGATGATGATCTCGCCAAATTCCTCCTCGCTTTGGAGGCGCCCCTGCGCATTGACGGAAAGCTGCAGGTCGACGCCTTCGAGATTGGGCGCGGAGCCGATGACACCGGCGGCGGCCTGAATGTTCTGGGCGCGGATCTCATTGACGATATCGGAAGCGGAAAGGCCAAGCTGCGCCATCTTCTGCGGATCAAGCCAGATCCGCATCGAATAGTCGCCCGATCCGAAAAGCTGGACCTGACCGACGCCGTCGATGCGCGCCAGCCGGTCCTTGACGTTGATCAGCGCATAGTTGCGCAGGTAGGTCATGTCGTAGCGACCCTCGGGGGAGGTCAGGTGCACGACCATCATCAGGTCCGGCGAACTCTTGATCGTCGTCACGCCGAGGCGGCGCACCTCTTCGGGCAGGCGCGGTTCCGCCTGGGAGACGCGGTTCTGGACGAGCTGTTGCGCCTGGTCGGGATCGGTGCCGAGCTTGAAGGTGACCGTCAGCGTCATCAGGCCATCGGTCGTCGCCTGGCTGCTCATGTAGAGCATGCCCTCGACGCCGTTGATCGATTCCTCCAGCGGTGTCGCCACGGTCTCGGCGATCACCTTGGGGTTGGCGCCGGGATAGTTGGCGCGGATCACGACAGATGGCGGCACCACGTCGGGATATTCAGAAATCGGCATCACGGTCAGTGAAATCAGACCGCCGATGAAGATCATGAAGGATAAAACGCCCGCGAAAACGGGGCGATCGATGAAAAATTTGGAGATGTTCATATCTCGACCCGCCTTTTCGCGTGGTTTGGAGGGACCGCTCAGTTCTTGGCGGTGCCGGCAATCGATGCCTGAAGCTGCGTGCTGGTGCCTGTTGTCATCGACACCATTTCCGGCGCAACGAGCGAGCCCGGCCGGATACGCTGCAGGCCGTTGACGACGATGCGCTCCTTGGCCTTCAGGCCGCTGGTGACAATGCGCAGGCCATCGGCTTTCGGACCGACCGAGATTTCGCGATACTCGGTCGTATTGTCGGGCTTCACCACCATGACAAACTTCTTGTTCTGGTCGGTGCCGATCGAACGTTCATGCACGAGCACGGCGTCGGTGGCCTTTGCCTGACCCAGGCTCAGCCGCGCAAACTGTCCAGGCAGGAGCTTTCCATCGGCATTGTCGAACCTGGCGCGCACGCGGATGGTGCCGCTTTCAGGGTCGACGCTGTTGTCGATCAATTGCAGGGCACCCTTGACGTCGCTGGCGCCGGCCACGTCCATTTGCACCGGGACACGGTCGATGAAGTTGCGCGCATTGATGCCTTCGGGCAGCTCGGCAAGAATGCCGGCAACGACGTCTTCGTTGGCTTCGAAGCTTGCATAGATGGGGCTCAGCGAAACAAGCTCGGTGAGGACCGGCGAGGAGGGGCCGGCCGCGATCAGGTTGCCGGGTGTCATCTCGATCTTGCCGATGCGGCCGGTGATCGGTGCCCGGATTTCCGTATAGCCGAGATTGAGCAGCGCCGTTTGCAGGACCGCGCGGGCCGCTTCAAGGTCGGCCTTTGCACCGGCTTGCCCATTGATGCGCTGGTCGTAGTCGCTTTGCGAGACCGCGGCTGAGCTCAGGAGCTGCTTTCCGCGCTTCAGTTCGATGCTGGCCAGCGAGGCGCGGGCCTCCGCCGCTGCCACCGCCGCACGGGCGCGGGCAACTTCCGCCGCATAGGGTGCGGGATCGATCGTCACCAGGAGATCGCCCTGATGGACGACGGCGCCTTCCTGGAAATGCACCGACTGGATTGCACCGGCGACACGCGAGCGAAGCTCAACATGATCCACGGCTTCGAGGCGGCCGGAGAACTCGCTCCATTGCGTAATGGGCTTGGCTTCGACGACTGCCACCGAAACGGGCACGGCGGGCGGAGCAGCGGCAGTTTCGGCAGCATTGCCGTTGCCGGCCGGGCTGCCCTGGATATCGAAGAAGACGGTTGGCGCGAGGGTAGCTGCCGCCAGCACGAGGCCTGTGGCGAGGAGCTTTCGTCTGATGTTTGCAAGAGACATCGGGATCTATCCTTGTTTCTGACGCTTTTTGGCGACTAGGGTGCGCTGGTCTTGGGAGGACGACATGCGCATTGACGTTCAATACCGTTCGGTATAGAAATAGGCGTGAGCATGATCGGCTGTCAATGGATTCTATACCGATAAGTACAAAATAATCTGGAGGATCTGAAAAATGGGGCGGCCCAGGGAGTTCGATGTCGATGAGGCCTTGCAGACGGCGATGGAGCTGTTCTGGCGCAAAGGCTACGAAGGCACATCTCTGACGGATCTGACCGAGGGCATGGGCATCACCCGGCCCAGCCTCTACGGCTTCTTCGGCAACAAGGAAGAACTCTTCCTGAAGGCGCTTGACCGCTACGAGCAGAAGCAGATGGTGTTTTTTCGCGAGGCTCTGGAAGAGCCCAGGGCACGCACCGTCGCCGAACGTGTCCTCAAGGGGTATGCCGACATGCAGACGGCGGAATGCAACCCCAATGGCTGCCTCGGCATCAACGGCGCACTGGCCTGCAGCGAGGCCGCGGCCGAAATCCAGAAATGCCTGATCGAAGGCCGGCGCCGGGTCGAACACGCGCTGGCCGAGCGGTTTGAACGTGCTGCCCAAGAGGGAGATTTCCCTGGCGCCTGTTCGCCAACCGATGTTGCCCGGTATATCATGACGGTGACGCAGGGCACGGCGGTTCAGGCGGCGTCCGGTGCTGATCGTGCCGCCCTGTACAAGGTCATAGACATGGCCCTGCAGTGCTGGCCGAAATAAGCCGCCATTTTCGGAATTGACGAGCGCAACAGTTCCCGGTCTGTCCATATCACCTCGCCTTTGCGGGGCTGTGGCACCGGTTGTTGGACACCGCCTAATGGGACACCCGCCGCAGAGGATAGCGCCTATTTCGCGGTGATGCGGATGAGGTATGCCTCTGTCGGCATATCGGATGTGATCAAGACGATGCCCTCGATTATCGCGCAGTCGAGCCGGCCGAGCTCCTGGGCATGACCTCCACCATCGAGCCGCATGTTACCGAGCGACAGCAGCATCGTCACTCCGCCCTCGGCATTCAAATGATGCTGGTCTTCGAACGTGCGCCTTTCGACCCGATGGTTCCATTGTCCGCGTCTCGTCATGACATTCAGATCGACAATCGTGCCTGAGACGAGCCGGGCCGACGTTGTCGCATCGGCGGGAAAAGCCAGCGGCTCGGATGTCTGTGTTAGTATAACGGATTTTTGCCCGTCGATATCGAGTTCCATGCCTTCGCCCTGTAGAATCGATAAGGTCCGATCTACACCGGTAAAGACCGAAAACGGACCGTCGCTCGCCACGGTCGCCATACTGATGCGCCAGCCGAAGGCAGACAGATCGGCGCCCGGCGGAAACACTGCGATCTCCGTCGTCTCTCCGCCGCCATTCTTCCACGGCATGCGTCGGTAATCCCTGGCCCTTAGAACCTGAAGCTGGCTGCGCGCTGGAGATCGTTCGTCGGGCATTGTAGACCTCTATGGAGCGGACTAAGTTCAGTGGACTAAGTCCGAAGGAGGATGGTGATGGAGACCATCAATATACACGAAGCGAAGACGCATCTCTCACGCCTGATGGAAAAGGTTTCCAAAGGTGAATCCTTCATCATAGCCAAGGCCGGCAAGCCGATCGGAAAACTTGTGCCGTTGGATGACGCGGACACGCCGAAGAAGCGCCGGATCGGTTTCATGAAAGGCGAAATCGTCATGCCGGATGATTTCGATACGATGATGGCCGATGAAATCGAAGAGATGTTCTACGGCAATCCCGACAAATTCAAAGACCGATGAGACTGCTGCTCGATACACATATTCTGATCTGGGCGGCGGGCGATCTCGATATGCTGTCCACCGGCATCAGAAAGCTCATTGAAGATACGAACAACGAGCTCAATTTCAGTCCTGCGAGCATCTGGGAAACGGCGACAAAACACAGTCTAGGGCGGGACGATTTTCGCACCGATCCCTTCGTCCTGCGGTATCGCCTTCTCGAAAACGGATATACCGAGCTTCCCATAAACAGCGAACACGCAATTGCGATTGCAGGTTTGCCGTTGCTTCACAAAGACCCCTTTGATCGCATCCTGATTGCTCAGGCAATCATCGAAGGGGTCCCATTGATCACTGTCGATGATGCAGTTCTTCGGTATCCCGGTCTTCCGAAATATCCGCTGATCTAAGCCTCAATTGCCGAGAATGCCCGGCAGGCGCAGGCCCTTTTCCCTGGCGCAATCGAGCGCGATGTCGTAGCCGGCATCGGCATGGCGCATGACGCCGGTGGCCGGGTCGTTCCACAGCACGCGCTCGAGGCGGCGGGCGGCATCGTCGGTGCCATCGGCGCAGATGACCATGCCCGAATGCTGGGAGAAGCCCATGCCGACGCCGCCGCCGTGATGCAGCGACACCCAGGTCGCGCCGGATGCGGTGTTGAGCAGCGCGTTCAGCAGCGGCCAGTCGGAGACGGCATCCGAGCCGTCCTTCATCGCTTCGGTCTCGCGGTTCGGCGAGGCGACGGAGCCCTGAATCCAGATGGTCGCGGCCGATGACGACGGGCGCGCTCAGTTCGCCGGTCCTGACCATTTCGTTGAAGGCGAGGCCGAGGCGGTGGCGGTCACCGAGGCCGACCCAGCAGATGCGCGCCGGCAGGCCCTGGAAGGCGATGCGCTCGCGCGCCATGTCGAGCCAGTTGTGCAGATGCGTGTTGCCGGGGGTCAGTTCCTTCACCTTGGCATCGGTCTTGTAGATATCCTCCGGATCGCCCGACAGGGCCGCCCAGCGGAACGGGCCGATGCCGCGGCAGAACAGCGGGCGGATATAGGCCGGCACGAAGCCCGGGAAAGCGAAGGCGTTTTCGAGGCCTTCGTCCTTGGCGACCTGGCGGATATTGTTGCCATAATCGAGCGTCGGCATGCCGGCCTGTCCAGAAGTCGATCATCGCCTCGACATGCTCGCGCATCGAGGCGCGGGCGGCCTTCTCGACGGCCTTCGGGATCGCTTTCGCGCTTGGCCTTCCATTCGGCCATGGTCCAGCCCTTCGGCAGATAGCCGTTGATCGGGTCATGGGCCGAGGTCTGGTCGGTGACCATATCGGGGCGGATGCCGCGGCGGACCATTTCCGGCAGGATGTCGGCGGCATTGCCGAGCAGGCCAACGGACTTGGCTTCGCCGGCCTTGGTCCAGCGGTCGATCATCGCCAGCGCTTCGTCGAGCGTTTCGGCCTTTGCATCGACATAGCGGGTGCGCAGGCGGAAATCGATGCGAGTCGGGATTGCATTCGACGGCCAGGCAGCAGGCGCCGGCCATGACGGCGGCCAGCGGCTGGGCGCCGCCCATGCCGCCGAGACCGCCGGTCAGGATCCACTTGCCCGTGAGATTGCCGTCGTAATGCTGGCGGCCGGCCTCGACGAAGGTTTCATAGGTGCCCTGCACGATGCCCTGGGTGCCGATATAGATCCACGAGCCGGCGGTCATCTGGCCGTACATGGCCAGACCCTTCTTATCCAGTTCGTTGAAATGATCCCAGGTCGCCCAATGCGGCACGAGGTTGGAATTGGCGATCAGCACGCGCGGCGCATCCTTGTGGGTGCGGAACACGCCGACCGGCTTGCCCGACTGCACCAGCAGCGTCTCGTCTTCGTTGAGGTCGCGCAGCGTCTCGACGATCTTGTCGAAATCGGCCCAGGTGCGGGCGGCCCGGCCGATGCCGCCATAGACGACCAGTTCATGCGGGTTTTCGGCCACTTCCGGATCGAGATTGTTCATCAGCATGCGCAGCGGCGCTTCGGTCATCCAGCATTTGGCGGTCAGCTCGGTGCCGCGGGCGGCGCGGACGTCGCGGATATTGTGGCGAGGATTGGTCATCTGGTTCCCCTTCTGGTGGGTGCCAGTGTCAGCGCAGCGGATTCGATGCGCGTGAGAATGTCTGTTCAGGTGAATGCGAAGTCTGGCCGCCTTGGCGTCGTCATAGGCGAAGGGCGGCGTCTCGGTGGTCAGATGGGTGGACTGCGCCAGTTCCATCTGGATCGCATGCACGCCGGTCTGCCGGCTTGCCGTAGTGGCGCGTCGTCCAGCCGCCCTTGAAGCGACCGTTGAGAATGCAGGTGTAGCCCTGCGGCCTTCGACGCAACTTCGACGGCGGCGGTCTCGATCGACGGATCGCAGGTCTTGCCGCTGTCGGTGCCGATGTTGAAATCCGGCAGCGTGCCTTCGAACAGGAACGGGATCTGCGAGCGGATCGAATGGCAATCGTAGAGGACGGCAATGCCGTGGATGGCCTTGACCCGCTCGATCTCCGCCTGCCAGAGCCGCGTGATAGGGCGCGTGGAAATCGGCAAGCCGGAGCGCAATGTCGGCTTCGGTCGGCTCTTCGCCGTCCTTCCAGATCGGCCACGCCGTCAAAATCCGTGTCGCGGCACGAGACCCGTGGTGTTCTGGCCGGGATAGAGGCTGGCGCCTGCCGGGTCGCGGTTGGCGTCGATGACGTAGCGGTGGAAGGTGGCGCGCACCGTCGTCGCATCCGGCAGCAGGCCGTCATAGAGATGGTGGATATGCCAGTCGGTATCGGCGAGGATGCGGCCATTGTCGTTCAGCCGCTCGCAGATTGCGGGCGGGCACATCGGTGCCGGTGTGCGGAAAGCCGAGGATGACCGGGGATGTGCCCTGTGTGACTTCGAACGACGGTTCATCTCAAGCCTCCAGCGACCGGCAGGATGCCGGCCGAAACCGCAGCGTTCAGCGATGCCGGTGGCGATCAGATCGCTGGCTGCCTGCAGATCGTCGGCCATATAGCGATCGACTTCCAGTGTCGGCGACGACGGTGCGGATCGCGGCAATGGCCTTGTTGCAGTTCCGGGCTGGTGGTCAGCGGGCGCGGAAGTCGACGCCCTGGGCGGCCGTCAGCGCCTCGATGCCGATGATTGCAAAACAGGTTGTCGGTCATCTGCAGCAGGCGGCGGGCGCCATGGCAGGCCATGGAGACATGGTCTTCCTGATTGGCCGAGGTCGGTGTCGAATCGACCGAGGCCGGATGCGACATCTGCTTGTTTTCGCTCATCAGCGCGGCGGAGGTGACTTCGGCGATCATCAGGCCGGAATTGAGGCCCGGGCTTCTTGGCGAGAAACGCCGGCAGGCCGTAGGACAGGGCCGGATCGACCAGCAAGCGCGATGCGGCGCTGGGCGATGGCGCCGATCTCGCAGATGGCAAGGGCGATCTGATCGGCGGCGAAGGCCACCGGCTCGGCGTGAAAATTGCCGCCCGAGACGACGCTGAATCGTCGGACAGAACCAGCGGATTGTCGGTCACCGCATTGGCTTCGATTTCGAGCGTGCGGGCAACCGAGCGCAGGAGATCGAGGCAGGCGCCATCGACCTGCGGCTGGCAGCGGATGCAATAGGGGTCCTGAACGCGCTCGTCGCCCTCGAGATGGCTTTCGCGGATCACCGAACCGGCCAGCAGGCCGCGCAGGGCGGCGGCTGCATCGATCTGGCCCTTGTGGCCGCGCAGCGTGTGGATATCGGGATGGAACGGTGCCGACGATCCCATGGCGGCATCGGTCGACAGCGCGCCGGTGATCAGCGCCGCCTGTGCGGCGCGATGGGCGCGGAACAGGCCGGCCAGCGCCAGCGCGGTGGAGACCTGCGTGCCGTTGATCAGCGCCAGACCTTCCTTGGCGGCCAGAACGACCGGGGTGCAGGCCGGCGCGTTCCAGCGCGGTGCGCGCCGGTCAAGCTGTTCGCCCTTGAAAAAGGCTTCGCCTTCACCCATCATCACGGCTGCCATA
Source organism: uncultured Alphaproteobacteria bacterium (assembly GCA_963822365.1). Classification (GTDB taxonomy): domain Bacteria; phylum Pseudomonadota; class Alphaproteobacteria; order Rhizobiales; family Rhizobiaceae; genus Pararhizobium. Next base: position 377,065 of record CAWGHM010000009.1, on the reverse strand, counting down.
TGGGCAAGCGGTGCGAGGTCGCCGGAGGCGCCGACCGAGCCCTTTTCCGGGATGACCGGAATGACGCCCTTTTCGAGCATGGCCTCGATCAGGCGCACCAGTTCGAGCCGCACGCCGGATGCGCCACGGCCGAGCGAGATCAGCTTCAGCGCCATGATCAGGCGGACGATGTTTTCCGCCAGCGGCTGGCCGACGCCGCAGCAATGCGACAGGATGAGATTGCGCTGCAGGGTGGCGACGTCGGCGGCATCGATCCTGATGCTGGCCAGTTTGCCGAAGCCGGTATTGATGCCATAGACCGGCGCATTGCCGGCGGCGATCTCGGCGATGCGGGCGGCGGCCTTCTCGATGCCCGTGTCGAAGGAGGGATCAAGCCGGGCGGGCTCGCCGGTCCAGTAGATGGTCTCAAGGGTCGAAAGCGGGACGGCGCCCGGGCTGAAGAATAATGGTCATTGCAAAGTCCTCACCAATGCGCGGAGCAGGGCTCACGCGTCTTTCAATGTCATTGTCCGTTGCGGACGCGCGCATGCAGCGGGTTGAAGCCCATGCGGTAGACGAGTTCGGCCGGTCGCTCGATGTTCCAGATGGCGAAATCGGCCCATTTGCCGGGCTCCAACGTGCCGACCTCGTCGACGAGGCCCGAGTGCGCGGGCGGCCTCGCGGGTTACGCCGGCGATGCATTCATCGACCGTCATGCCGAACAGGGTGGCCGCCATGTTCATTGTCAGAAGCAGCGAGGTCAGCGGCGAGGTGCCGGGATTGCTGTCGGTTGCGATGGCCATCGCAACGCCGTGCCTTGCGGAACAGATCGATCGGCGGCTTCTTCGTCTCGCGGATGAAATAGAAGGCGCCCGGCAGGATGACGGCAACGGTGCCGCTGTTTGCCATGGCTTGCGCGCCGGCTTCATCGGTATATTCGAGATGATCGGCCGAGAGCGCGCCATATTCGGCGGCAAGGGCGGCGCCGTGCAGATTGGACAAGCTGGTCGGCGTGGAGCTTGACCGGGAGGCCATGGGCCTTGGCCGCATCGAACACCAGCCGCATGTCATCCGTCGAAAAGGCGATCCCCTCGCAGAAGCCGTCGACTGCATCCGCAAGCCCTTCAGCGGCAATCGCCGGCAGCATTTCCTCGACGACGTTGGCGATATAGCCGGCCTGATCGCCCTTGAACTCCGGGCGGCAGGGCATGGGCACCGAGAAAGGTGGTGCGGATGGCGACGTCGCGCTCTTCGCCGAGACGGCGGGCGGCGCGCAGGGTCTTTGCCTCGTTTTCGAGGTCGAGGCCGTAGCCGGATTTGATTTCGACGGTGGTGACCCCTTCGGCGATCAGTGCATCAAGCCGAGGAAGGGTCTGGCGGACAAGCTCGTCTTCACTCGCCTCGCGCAATGCGCGAACCGAGGAGACGATACCGCCGCCGGCACGGGCGACCTCTTCATAGGTGGCACCTGCCAGCCGCATCTCGAATTCGTTGGCGCGATCGCCGGCATGGACCAGATGGGTGTGGCAGTCGATCAGGCCGGGCGTGATCCAGCGACCTTCGCAATCGATGATGTCTGCTGCGTCGACGATCGCAAAGGGAAGATTGTCTTCGCTGCCGGCATAGAGAATCCGTCCGTCTTCGACGGCAATGACACCATTTTCAACGATGCCAAGGCCCGGCAGTTTCGGGTCGAGTGTCGCAAGGCGGGCATTGCGCCAGAGCCTGTCGCAGGCCGCTTTTTTCTTAGGTTCCGTCGTCGAATTTGTGGAAGACATCGATTTTTGCGCCTTTCCTTTTCATGATATTATGTATAGACATATAGAAAATCAGCGCAAGTGTTTTTTTGATGTGACGACAGTCAGGAAGGGATGAGACCTTGACCAGCATTCATGGGAAATCGGTACTCACGCCGGCGGGCTGGCAAAAGAATGTGCGGCTAAAGGCGCAGTCGGGCCGGATCGTTTCCGTTGAGGCGGGCGTCGAGGCGACCTCAGGCGACGAGCGCCACGATATCCTCGTTCCGGGCATGCCCAATCTGCACAGCCACGCGTTCCAGCGCGGCATGGCGGGACTTGCCGAAATGCGCGGCCCTGGCGCTGACAGCTTCTGGAGCTGGCGCAATGTCATGTACCGGTTTGCGCTGTCGATGACGCCGGATCATGTCGAGGCCGTTGCTGCCCAGCTCTACATGGAGATGCTGGAAGCCGGATTTTCCCGCGTCGGTGAATTTCACTATCTGCACCACGATATTGACGGACGGCCCTATGCCGATATTTCCGAGATGGCGCAGCGGATCGCCGCTGCGGCCGCGCAGACCGGCATCGGCCTCACCCTGCTTCCCGTCTTCTATGCCCATTCGACCTTTGGCGGGGCGGAGCCGAACGAGGGGCAGCGCCGGTTCATCAATGATCCACAAAGCTTCGCGCGCCTGCTCGAAGGCTGCCATCGCGCTGTTGGCGGTCTGCCGGGCGGCAATGTCGGTGTCGCGCCCCACAGCCTGCGGGCGGTAACGCCGGACGAGCTTTCCGCGGTGGTGGCGATGGCAAAGGACGGGCCGGTCCATATTCATGTGGCCGAACAGGTCAGGGAAGTTGAGGATTGCGTGGCCTGGTCGGGAGCGCGGCCGGTTGAATGGCTGCTCGACAATGCAGGGATAGACGATCGCTGGTGCCTGATCCATGCAACCCACATGACCGATGATGAAACGCGCCGGATGGCGAAGGCCGGCGCAATTGCCGGGCTCTGCCCGGTGACGGAAGCCAATCTTGGTGACGGCACGTTCAACGCAGTCGTCTTTGGCGAGGCCGGTGGCAGGTTCGGGATCGGTTCCGATTCCAACATCCTGATCGGCATTCCAGACGAGTTGCGCCAGCTCGAATATTCGCAGCGCCTGCTGCATCGCTCGCGCAATGTCCTGACGGCGCCGGGGCAATCGACCGGACGGGCATTGTTTGACGGTTCCGTTGACGGCGGCGGCAGGGCGCTCGGCTCGGAGGTCGGCCTCAGCGTCGGCAAACCTGCCGATTTCGTCAGCCTGCGGCAGCCGGATATCGGCAAACTGACAGATGATGCCGTGCTCGATTCCTGGCTGTTTGCCAATGGGACAAAGCCGGATTGTGTCTGGGTCGCCGGCGTCAAGCAGGTCGAAAACGGACAGCATGCAAAGCGTGCCCAGATCGCGTCCCGGTTTCGTGCCGTCATGCATGCGCTTCTGGCCTGACCGATCGCATTCCGATAAGGGGTGTCCCTGACGAATGATCTCGGCAAGAACGATAACGACCGGCATCTCGACCGGCCTATGGAAGTGGGACCTTGGTAAAATCGCGCAGTTATGCAGAGAGTGATGCAGGGTTGGAAAGCGGAGCGGTTCCAGCCGATGGCGCAGGCGAGCTTTCGCTGCACCAGCGCATCCTCGGCGACATCGAGGACCGGATCCTGACGGGCGAATGGGCACCCAGGGTTTCGCATACCTTTCGAGGTCGATCTTGCCGAGCAGTACAAATGTTCACGGATGACCGTGAACAAGGCGCTGACGCAACTGGCAAAGACCGGCCTGATCGAGCGGCGGCGCAAGTCCGGCAGCTATGTGACTCAGCCGCGGGCACAGTCGGCGGTGCTTGAAATCCGCGATATCAAGCTTGAGGTCCAGTCCCTCGGTCTTGCCTATGATTACAGGCTTTTGGCGAAGAGCAAGCGCCGCAGCACGGCGGAGGATCGGCGTCGTCTGGGGCTGGAGGCTGCAGCCGCTGTCCTCGATATCGACTGCGTCCATCTTGCGGGTGGGCGGCCATTTTGCGTCGAGCAGCGCCTGATCAATCTGGCCGCCGTGCCGGATGCCGTGTCAGAGACCTTCGAGGAACTGGCACCGGGCCCCTGGCTGCTGAACAGGGTGCCCTGGAGTGCGGCCGAACACACGATCCGCGCTGTTGCAGCCGATGAAACGATTGCGGCGGCTCTGGGAATTGCCATCGGAACGGCCTGTCTCACCGTCGAGCGGCGCACATGGAGCAATGGTGCCTACATCACCCATGTCCGGCTGATCTACCCCGGCGAGCGGCATGCGCTGGTGGCGAACTTTACCCCGTCCCAGCCGAAGTAAAACCAGACCTGGCCAGCGGACCAAGTGGCGGAGATCCCGCCACCTGCCGGTTTCGGACGGCCCTTATTTCTTGGGCTTTGCGCCGGAAAGCTTGGGCACTTCCTTATTGAGCGTCGCGGCGAACGGCGCTGCAGCCTTGACGGCTTCCTTGTCCTTTTTCGGCTTTCTGACTTCCTTGTTGCTCTTCGCTTGCCCCTTGGCCATGGTCGTGTCCTTCCTCAGTGGATGATCGGGGTGGCGCTTATGGTGCCTACCCCTTGGCGTCTTCGAGATTGTCTTCCGTCGTTACACGTTCGTAGGTTTCGCCTTCGCTGCGGACGCGGTATTGCGGCGAGCCATCCCGAACAGGCAATTTTGCGAGAATGCGAAAAATCGTTTCATCGCGCAATGACAAACCGACCGTACTTCTCATCCGGACCTTCTGGCCGACCGAAAAACGATGAAGGCGGGTTTGCGATTGACGGGCACCCGGCGGGGTGGAGGTGGAAGCCATGGGCATTCTCCTTGAAAAAGGCGTGAATGAGAAATCGGAGGCTGGATCCGTTTCGTCATATCCGCTTTTTCTAAGGGGCGTCTGCCGGGTCGGGAACTGCCAGTGCGTCCGTCGTCAATTCCTGCCGGAAGGCAGGCTGCATCATCAGGTCGTAGAGGATAACCGAGCTGCATTCAGCCGCAATGCCGGTTGCGGTTGGCTCGGAAATTTGAGCCGCACAATGGGGCCTTGGCCAAAGAGCGGTCAGACTTCAGCCTAGTGCCAATTGCGGTTTAAATGAGACCGGAAAGACGCTGCAGCTGGTCAGAACCCGGTTCGCGCATCGACGCCGAATTCGAGGCTCATTTCGATCAGTTCGTCCCAGAGGCTCTCGGCAAAACCCCGCAGAACCAGGATTTCGAAGCGGGTCTCGCCGGTGCGCGTGATCAGCGCCGAGATATGACCGATCAGCGTCATGGCCGAGCGGCCCACCGGAAACTGCGACCGGTGCAGGTCGACGGCCGTGCCCTTGGCAAGCACGGCCTCGACAGCGGCGCCGCTGATGCCGATCCGCACGCGTCCATGGGACTGGTCGGCGACCGACGCCTTGCCGGACAGGATCGCCTGTTTGTCTGTCACATCCGAATGCGCGAGCCCTGCATCGCCGACAAGGAACCATTGGCCGGGGCCGAGAGCGCGGACCGCATGGTCCGAACCATCGCCGAGAGAGGCAACAATAGTCGAAAGGTCGCCCGTTCCCCCGGACGCGAGAACCTGCAGCACATGTCCTTCCGGCAGCGCTTCGAGCACAATCCTTCCGTCAGTCGCTGTTGCGCCGAAAGATCCCGATTTTGCGCCGGAAAGGGCGGGGCGGTGAACAAGCGAAAATTCAGCCATGGAGCTTTCCATTTTCCGGATCGAAGAAGACCGGGCTGCACAGCACGGCCTTGCAATATTCGTTTTTCAGGTCATTCCAGACGGTAACATGCTCGCCGTGCCTTAGCGGTCCGCGCTTGACCAGGGCAAGCCCGATCGTCGACCCGATGTTCGGCGAATAGCAGCTGGACGATATGTAGCCCTGATCGTTTTCAAGTGAGGGTGTCGCGCCGTCTGCCAGAATATGCGAACCGGTCTTGAATGTTGTCGCGGGATCGATCGGCCTGACACCGACCAGCGAGAGCCGGTCCGGATCCGTCATGCCTTCGCGCGACAGCATGGCCTTGCCGATGAAATCCGGCTTTGTGGCGGAAACCATCTTGGCAAAACCGAGATCGGCAGGAGTGACGGTTCCGTTGATTTCGGAATGGGTGACATGGCCCTTCTCGATGCGCATCACGCCCAGCGCCTCGACGCCGTAAGGGCAGATGCCATGCTCGCTGCCGGCTTCCATGATGGCATCGGCGATGGCTTCACCGTAGCCTGCCGGCACTGCCAGCTCATAGGCCAGTTCGCCGGAAAACGAGATGCGGAACAGCCGGCCGGACAGCTTGCCGCCGCAGAGCGATACTTCCTTTGCGCCGAGGAACGGGAAGGCTGCGTCCGAAATGTCCTCGTCGACGAGCTTCTGCAGAATCGGCGCGCGATTTCGGACCGGCCACTGCCATCTGCGCCCACTGGTCGGTCGAGGAGGCAAACTGGACATCGAGATCGGGCCAGAGCGCCTGGGCGCAGAATTCCAGATGGGTCATGACGCCGGCGGCATAGGCCGTCGTGGTCGTCATGAAGAAATGATCCTCACTCAGCCGGCTGGTGGTGCCGTCGTCATAGATCATGCCGTCTTCGCGCAGCATCAACCCGTAGCGCGCCTTGCCGACCGGCAGCTTCAGAAAGGCGTTGCAATAGATGCGGTTCAGGAATTCGGCCGCGTCCTTGCCGAAGATCTCGATCTTGCCGAGCGTCGAGACGTCGCAGATGCCGGCATTCTCGCGGACATTCAGAACCTCGCGATCGACGCTTTCGCGCCAGGTCGTTTCGCCAGCCCTGCGGGAACCAGGAGGAGCGGTACCAGAGGCCGGTTTCGACAAAGATCGCGCCGTGTTTCTTCGCCCAGTCATGCAGCGGCGATTTGCGCACCGGCTGGAAATGTTTGCCTCTCGACGTGCCGGCGAGCGCGCCGAAGGAGACGCGGCGTGTAGAAGGGCCGGAAGGTCGTGGTGCCGACATCGGCCGGCGAGACGCTTGCGTGCTTCGGCCAGAATGCCGATGGCGTTGATGTTGGACAGCTTGCCCTGGTCGGTCGCCATGCCGTTGGTGGTGTAGCGCTTGGCAAGCTCGACATGGCCATAGCCTTCCCTGACCGCCGAGACGAGATCCTTGAGGTGCACGTCGTTCTGGTAGTCGACGAAGGCCTTGCCTTTCGACGCCGCGCACGAACCAGAGTCGGCCTGGACGTCGCTCGAGGCTTCGCCTCGGCGGCCGATGCAAAGGCGGCGCTTGCATTGCCGAAGCCAAGGTCCGCGACGATCTGGCGGGCTTTTCCGCGCGCCATCGGCAAGGCAGGCCGCCAGCGTTTCGAGGCCTGCGACAGCAGCCGGCGAGCGTCAGGCCATCCAGGCGTTCGGGGGCGAGGAAGGCAGACTTCGCATCCGACCAGACAGGCCGCCGCCGCGATGGCAGGCGAGGTGAATGATCGGGCTCCAGCCGCCGGACATGGCCAGCGCATCGGCCTTGATCGTCTCTGAAGAGCCGGGGCTGGCAATGGTGACACCCGACAGCATCTTGCCGCCGCGCGCATCCTGACACGACCCCGCCGGCAATGATGCGGGCTTTGCCGGCCCATCGCGTCGGCGCGTCCGTGCGGCTGTCGACGATGGCCGCGACATCGAGACCCTGTGCCTCGAGATCGGCTGCGGTCCGATAGCCGGACTGCGTTGGTGGTGAAGATGACGGTCTGCCGGCCGGGCGCGACGGCATAGCGGTTGAGATAGCTGCGCATGGCGCCCGACATCATCACGCCGGGAATGTCGTTGCCGCCAAACACCATCGGCCGCTCTTCCGCGCCGGTGGCGAGGATCGCCTGCTTGGCCGCGATCCGCCAAAGCCGTTCGATCGGGCGGTTGGGATCGGACTGCGCCGACATGCTTCTGCACACGCTCGACGCGCGCCGAAGACATTGCCGTCATACCAGCCGAACATCGTGGTGCGTGTCATCACGCGGACATTCGGCAGGCTCTCCAGTTCCGCAATCGTGCCGGGCAAGCAGTTCCGCCGGGTTGTCCGTCCGATCTGTGCCGTTTCCGACAGCAGCGAACCGCCGGGCTCGAAGCCCTCGTCGGCGAGGATGACGCGTGCGCCGGCGCGGCCGGCTGTCAGCGCGGCAGCAAGACCCGCCGGGCCGGCGCCGATCACCAGCAGGTCGCAATGCGCCCAGCATTTTTCATAGGTGTCCGGATCGGCCTCATAGGTGGCCCGGCCGAGACCGGCGGCCTTGCGGATGATCGGCTCGTAGAGCTTCTCCCAGAAGGCCGCCGGCCACATGAAGGTCTTGTAGTAGAAGCCGGCGCCGAGGAAGGGCGACGAGCAGGCTGTTGACCGCGCCGATGATCGAAATCGAGCGACGGCCAGCGGTTCTGGCTGCTGGCCATCGAGGCCCGTCGTACAGTTCGGCGACGGTGGCGCGGGTGTTGGGCTCGGTGCGCCCGCCTGCGCCGATCGTCAGCAGCGCATTCGGCTCGGCGGCGCCGGCCGTCAGGATGCCGCGCGGGCGGTGATACTTGAAGCGAGCGGCCAACCAGCTGACGGCCATTGGCAAGCAGTGCCGAGGCGAGCGTATCGCCGGCAAAACCCTGCATCGGCTTGCCGTCGAAGGTGAAAGCGAGCGGCGTGCTGCGGTCGATGCGACCACCGCCTGGCAGGCGAAACGAACTCATGCGCGGCTCTCCCAGACCTGCGGCGTCAACACGCGGGACAGACGGCGTGGGTCATCGTATCGCGCTCGACGACCAGCCAGCGCCGGCAGCCGGAGGTGTGGTGCCAATGTTCCCGATGCCGGCCGCGCGGATTGTCGCGCAGATAGACATAGTCGAATGCCAGGCGTCTTCGCCGGCATCCGGTGCCGGACGTGTCATGCCGGCATCGCCGCGAACGGTGAATTCTTCCTTGGGGCGCGGGCCGCAATGGGGGCAGGCGATCAGGCTGGCCATGATCAGGTCCTCAGTGCAGGTTTGGCTGGGCGCCGACGCCCTTTTCGTCGATCATGCGGCCGCGCGCGAAGCGATCGAGCCGGAAGGCGCGTCGCGGTCTCATGCGGCTCGTTCTTGGCGATCAGATGGGCGAAGCAGAAGCCGGAGGCCGGCGTCGCCTTGAAGCCGCCGTAGCACCAGCCGGCGTTGAGATAGAGATTGTCGATCGGGGTGTGGTCGATGATCGGCGAGCCGTCCATGGTCATGTCCATGACGCCGCCCCAGGAGCGCAGCACGCGAACGCGCGACAGCGCCGGGATCATCGCCATGCCGGCCTCGGCCACGTCCTCGACCGTCGCGCAGATTGCCGCGCTGGGCGTAGGAATTGTAGCCGTCGATATCGCCGCCGAAGACCAGGCCGCCCTTGTCGGACTGCGAGATGTAGAAATGCCCGGCGCCAAAGGTGACGACGGTGTCGATGAACGGCTTCAGGCCCTCGGAGACGAAGGCCTGCAGCACATGGCTTTCGATCGGCAGCTGCAGATCGGCCATGTCGGCAACGGCGATGGAATTGCCGGCGACCGCCAGCGCCAGCTTGTCGCAGCCGATGAAGCCCTGGCTGGTCTCGACGCCGGTCACGCGGCCGTTTTCGCGGCGGATGCCGGTGACTTCGCAATTCTGGATGATGTCGACGCCGCGCCTGTCGGCGCCGCGGGCATAGCCCCAGGCCACCGCATCGTGGCGCACCGTGCCGCCGCGCTTCTGCATGCAGCCCGCCCTGGATCGGGAAGCGGGCATTGTCGAAATCGAGGAAGGGCAGCATCTGGCGCGCACGGCTCGCGATCCAGCAGTTCGGCATCGACGCCATGCAGCCGCATGGCATTGCCGCGCCGGGCATAGGCGTCGCGCTGGGCGTCGGAGTGGTAGAGGTTGAGCACGCCGCGCTGGGAGACCATGGCGTTGAAGTTGAAATCCTGCTCCAGCCCCTCCCAGAGCTTCATCGACAGTTCGTAGAACGGGTTGTTGCCCGGCAGCAGGTAGTTGGAGCGGATGATCGTCGTGTTGCGGCCGACATTGCCGGAGCCGATATAGCCCTTTTCCAGCACCGCGACATTGGTGATGCCGAATTCCTTGGCGAGGTAATAGGCCGTCGCCAGTCCATGCCCGCCGCCGCCGACGATAACCACGTCATAGTGGCTCTTCGGAACCGGGCTGCGCCAGGCCGGCTGCCAGTTCTTGTTGCCGCGAAGCGCATTGAGAAAGACGGAAAAGGCGGAGTAGCGCATGATCGATTCACCGTGAAAGCTGGTGGTGATCATGACAGGATCCGCAATCGGCTCTTGCAGATAAGAGACCTTCTGATGCATGATTAGGACATGGCCACTGAAGACCGCAGAAACACCCAGAAGATCGGTTTCCTCCTCGTGCCGGGTTTTGCGCTGATGTCCTATGCGTCTGCAACAGAACCGCTGCGGGCCGCCAATCTCCTGGCCGGACGCGACATCTATATATTGTCGAACCATGGTCCCGAGGGGGCCATGTCCCTGTCCTCCTCAGGCGTTCCGGTTCCGGTCGATCCCTTGCCCGGTCGCGGCACCGGTCTCGACATGGTGTTTGTTTGTGCCGGGGGCACGCCCGTCGATTGGGATGCGCCCGGCGTTCTTGCCTGTCTGCGCCAGCTTGCCCGTGACGGCGTGCGCATCGGCGGCATTTCCGGGGGCCCCTATCTGATGGCTGCGGCTGGCCTGCTCGAAGATCGGGACTTCACCATTCACTGGCAGCATGCTCCCGCCTTGATGGAGGCATTTCCGGATCTTGCTCCGCGACAGGCGCGCTATGTGCTTGATGGCAATCGCATCACCTGCGGCGGCGGCGTCGCGCCGCTTGATATGATGCACGCGCTGATTACCGAACGCATGGGGTCGGATTTCGCCCGGAGGGTCAGCGACTGGTATCTGCACACCCATGTCGAGGCATCGGGCGCTCCGCAGCGCGGGTCGCTGGCGGAGCGCTACGGTGTCAACCATCCGGGGCTTCTGACCGTGCTGGAGAAGATGGAGGCGACGATCGAGGCGCCGCTCGACCGGCAGGCCATGGCGGCTTTGGCGGGTGTTTCGCCACGGCATCTCGACCGGCTGTTTGCCGGCCTCATGCAATCCTCCTTCCTTCTCGAATATAGGAAGATCCGGCTCGACCATGCGCGGCGTCTCCTGCAGCAGAGCCCGCTTTCGATCTCCGAAATCGCCTTCGCAACCGGCTTTTCCAGTGCCGGGCATTTTTCGCGCAGCTATCGCGCCGCCTTCGGTGAGGCGCCCGGCAGTCACCGGCTGGGCGCGCGCATTTAGCAAATGTGTATAATTTCTTCCGGGTTGAGAAAATTTCACTCTCAGGATAGGCTCTGACCGGCTGGACATCAGAAAGGGCGCGGCTGGCATGGCGAAAAGCAAGGCGAAAGAGATCGACATTGGCCGCACGACCGACGATGAACGACCGGCATTGAAGGCAGCCTTCCTTCAGGACCCGCATGCCCTGCGCGAACCGAAGGAAAACAATCTCGAAATCGCCATCGGCCATGAGGTGCGGGCCTTCCGCAAAAAGCTCGGCATCACCGTCACCGATCTGGCAACCGCCACCGGCATTTCGCTCGGCATGCTGTCGAAAATCGAGAACGGCAATATCTCTCCATCGCTGACCACTCTGCAGTCGCTGTCACGGGCGCTTGGCGTTCCGGTCACGGCGTTTTTCCGGCGCTACGAGGAACCGCGCAATGCCGTCTTCGTGAAAGCCGGCGAGGGGGTGGAGCTCGAGCGGCGCGGGACGCGGGCCGGTCATCAGTACAACCTGCTCGGTCATATCGACAACAACACGGCCGGGGTCGTCGTCGAGCCCTATTTGATTACACTCAGCGCCAATTCCGATACGTTTCCGGCGTTTCAGCATGAAGGCATGGAGTTTCTCTACATGCTGGAAGGCGAGGTGGTCTATCGCCATGGCGATCGCCTTTTCACCATGCAGCCCGGCGACAGCCTGTTCTTCGACGCCGACGCCCGCCATGGACCGGAAGAACTGGTGAAGCTGCCGATCCGCTATCTCTCGATCATTTCCTATCCGCAGAAGCAGGGGATGTAGGCGGATAGGATGCGCTGCCTATAAAAGTAATGTTTCGGCGCCAAGTTCCGGGCCGGCCGCAGCCAGTCTTTGATCAAGCGTGCACAGAGTGGCGCCATGTTCCATCGCTACAGCCAGATGCAGCGCGTCGCCGGATCGCAGGTTCAGCGAATAATGGTCGACCAGCCGTGCAGCCGCACGAAAATGGAGAGCCGAGATGCTCAAGAGTATAAAGGATTCCGAAACGAGCTGATGAAATGCAGTCAGCGACCGATTTCTCCCCTGCAGTTGCACTTGGCCTGTGCGCATTTTTAGCGAGAGCGCTGATGAGAACTCCGTGATCGTCCAGTCGCTGGTCGCCAACTGATTAGCACTTTGTTCTGCCAGCCATTGTTGCATGCTCACCGTTCTGGTCTCGTGCGTCAATGCGGCCACAAGAACTGAAGTGTCAATGTAAAACATGAACTGACCTCGATCGGATCGTCTCAATACCGATCACTATCGCGCATCGCGCGGACGAAGTCGCCGGCGCTTTCTTCCTGTAACGGCATCTCTGCTGTGACGGAAGCGAGCCAGATAAGGTCGACGGGCTTTCGCGCGGAGGAAATAGCAGTCAGCTGCGCAACGGGTTTTCCCCGCCGTAGGATCCGCACGGTCTCTCCGGCCTCCGCTTGGCTGACCAGTTCGCTCAGGTGCGATTTGGCATCGGCAAGATTAAACGTCTTCATTTTTGGCTCCTGACCATTGAGTTAGTCATATAGCATTTTCCGCTATTTCGCGCAACGAAGACACACGTTGCCGTCACATCACAAAATATTGCCTTAGAAGAAAATAAGTTTCTTCAGAGTTGAAATGCGGTGCAACAGCTGCTATCGATCTTTCATCGTTGCAATGAAGGATTTTGCCCATGTGCGGAATTGTCGGATTATTTTTGAAGGACAAGAGCCTGGAGCCGCAATTGGGCGCCATGCTGTCCGATATGTTGGTCATCATGACGGACCGTGGGCCGGATAGCGCCGGCATTGCGATTTACGGAGCACCCTCCGATGGTCGTGCAAAACTCACGGTTCAGTCGGCCAAGCCGGCGACGGATTTTGCAGGGCTGGAAGCGCTTTTGAAGCCTGTCGACGCCAGCGTGACCGTCGAGCTGAAAAGCTCGCATGCGGTCATCGAGACGGCCACGGCACAGGCTTCGGCCGTGCGCGACAAGCTGGCGCAGGAGCGCCCCGACATTCGGGTCATGGGCTCGGGCGACAGCGTCGAGATCTACAAGGAAGTCGGCCTGCCGAAGGATGTGGTCGCCCGGTTCGGCGATCCGCGAGATGGGCGGCACGCACGGCATCGGCCACACCCGCATGGCGACCGAATCGGCCGTCACCACGCTCGGCGCGCATCCGTTCTCGACCGGCGCCGACCAGTGCCTCGTGCACAATGGCTCGCTGTCCAACCACAACAACCTGCGCCGCGAACTGAAGCGCGAAGGCATGACCTTCGAGACCGAGAACGACTCGGAAGTCGCCGCCGCCTATCTGACCGCCGAGATGGCCAAGGGCAAGGATCTCGGCGCAGGCGCTGACCGGCGCGCTCGACGATCTCGACGGCTTCTTCACCTTCGTCGTCGGCACCAAGATCCGGCTTCGGCGTCGTGCGCGATCCGATCGCCTGCAAGCCGGCCGTCATGGCCGAGACCGACCACTATGTCGCCTTCGGCTCCGAATACCGCGCGCTCGTCAACCTGCCGGGCATCGAGAATGCGCGGGTCTGGGAGCCGGAGCCGGCCACCGTCTATTTCTGGGAGCATGAGAAGGCCGCCTGAACGTGAATGTCAGTCTAAGACAAGAAAGTCTGGAAGCGATGCGTACCTTCGATCTTGCCACCACGCCGCTGCGCGAACTCAACAGCGCGCTGCACACCATTGTCCGGCCGGCGCCAATGAGACGGCCTTCGAGGTCGTCAACCCGCGCGGCAGCCACGCCGTCGCCGTCGGCATCGACGCAGCCGGTCACCGTCGATGTGCGCGGCAGCGTCGGCTATTATTGCGGCGGCATGAACGACGGCGGCACGATCACCGTGCATGGCTCTGCCGGACCGGGCGTCGCCGAAAACATGATGTCGGGCACCGTCGTCATCGAAGGGCGATGCCAGCCAGTATGCCGGCGCCACCGGTCGCGGCGGCCTGCTGGTCATCGAGGGCAATGCCTCGTCGCGCTGCGGCATCTCGATGAAGGGCATCGACATCGTCGTGCAGGGCAATATCGGCCACATGTCGGCCTTCATGGCGCAGTCGGGCAATCTCGTCGTGCTGGGCGATGCCGGCGATGCGCTCGGCGATTCGCATCTACGAGGCCAAGCTGTTCGTGCGCGGCGCGGTCAAGAGCCTCGGCGCCGACTGCATCGAGAAGGAGATGCGGCCCGAGCATCTCGAGCTGCTTGCCGGACTTCTCGACAAGGCCGGCGTCACCGACGTGAAGCCGGAAGAGTTCACGCGCTACGGCTCGGCCCGCAAGCTCTACAATTTCAACATCGACAACGCCGACGCGTATTGAGGCGGGACAGCCATGACCTACCAGAACCCGCCGCACCACGCCGCGCAAGTCCGCGACCTTCGACGACTACACGCTGTCGGAAATCCGCCGCGCGGCGGCGACCGGCATCTACGACATCCGCGGCGGCGGCGCCAAGCGCAAGGTGCCGCATTTCGACGACCTGCTGTTCCTCGGCGCCTCGATCTCGCGCTATCCGCTCGAAGGCTACCGCGAGAAATGCGACACCAGCGTCGTGCTCGGCACGCGCTTTGCCAAGAAGCCGATCGAGCTGAAGATCCCGATCACCATCGCCGGCATGAGCTTCGGCTCGCTGTCGGGCCCGGCCAAGGAAGCGCTCGGCCGCGGCGCCACGCTCGCCGGCACCTCGACCACCACCGGCGACGGCGGCATGACGCGAGGAGGAGCGCGGCCATTCGCAGACGCTCGTCTACCAGTATCTGCCGTCGCGCTACGGCATGAACCCGCGACGATCTGCGCCGCGCCGACGCCATCGAGATCGTGGTCGGCCAGGGCGCCAAGCCCGGCGGCGGCGGCATGCTGCTCGGCCAGAAGATTTCCGACCGCGTCGCCGAGATGCGCACCCTGCCCAAGGGCATCGACCAGCGCTCGGCCTGCCGCCATCCCGACTGGACCGGCCCGGACGATCTCGAAATCAAGATCCTGGAACTGCGCGAGATCACCGACTGGGAAAAGCCGATCTACGTCAAGGTCGGCGGCGCGCGGCCCTATTACGACACCGCGCTGGCGGTGAAGGCCGGCGCCGACGTCGTCGTGCTCGACGGCATGCAGGGCGGCACGGCGGCGACGCAGGAAGTGTTCATCGAGCATGTCGGCCTGCCGACGCTCGCCTGCATCCGCCCGGCCGTGCAGGCGCTGCAGGATCTCGGCATGCACCGCAAGGTGCAGCTCATCGTCTCGGGCGGCATCCGCAACGGCGCCGATGTCGCCAAGGCGCTGGCGCTCGGCGCCGACGCGGTCTCGATCGGCACGGCGGCGCTGGTTGCGCTCGGCGACAACGATCCGCGCTGGGAAGCCGAGTACAACGAGCTCGGCACCACGGCCGGCGCCTATGACGACTGGCACGAGGGCAGGGACCCGGCCGGCATCACCACGCAGGACCCGGAGCTTGCCGAAGCGCCTCGATCCGGTCGCGGCCGGACGCCGGCTTGCCAACTATCTCAAGGTGATGACGCTGGAAGCGCAGACCATCGCGCGCGCCTGCGGCAAGAACCACGTGCACAATCTCGAGCCGGAAGATCTCGTGCGCGCTGACCATCGAGGCCGCCGCCATGGCGCAGGTGCCGCTGGCCGGCACGAGCTGGATTCCGGGCAAGGGAGGCTTCTGACCAAGCACAATCTGGCCGTTGCCTGATCTCCCAAGACAGGTAGCGGCCTTTCCACGAAAAAGTGTCTGAATAATCCAAAGGGGAACACAGTGACAATCGATCTTGCCGCCTTCGCCAAGGAGCGTGGCATCAAATATTTCATGATCTCCTACACCGACCTGTTCGGTGGCCAGCGCGCCAAGCTGGTGCCGGCGCAGGCGATCGCCGACATGCAGAAGGACGGCGCCGGCTTTGCCGGCTTCGCCACCTGGCTCGACCTGACGCCGGCCCATCCCGACCTGTTCGCCGTGCCCGATGCCGACTCGCGTCATCCAGCTGCCGTGGAAGCCGGATGTCGCCTGGGTCGCGGCCGACTGCGTCATGGAAGACAAGCCCGTCGAACAGGCGCCGCGCGTCATGCTGAAGCGGCTGATCGCGGAAGCCGCCGGCGAGGGCCTGCGGGTCAAGACCGGCGTCGAGTCCGAATTCTTCCTGATCTCGCCGGACGGCACGCAGATTTCCGACGAGTCCGATACCGCCGAGAAGCCCTGCTACGACCAGCAGGCGGTGATGCGCCGCTACGACGTCATCGCCGAAATCTGCGACTACATGCTGGAGCTCGGCTGGGAGCCCTACCAGAACGACCACGAGGACGCGAACGGCCAGTTCGAGATGAACTGGGAGTATGACGACGCGCTCGCCACCGCCGACAAGCACTCCTTCTTCAAGTTCATGGTCAAGTCGGTCGCCGAGAAGCACGGCCTGCGCGCCACCTTCATGCCCAAGCCCTTCAAGGGCCTGACCGGCAATGGCTGCCATGCCCATATCTCGGTCTGGGACAAGTCGACGGCAAGATCAACGTCTTCGCCGACAAGAGCATGCGAGCTCGGCCTGTCGGCCAAGGGCCGCACCTTCCTCGGCGGCATCATGAAGCATGCCTCGGCGCTGGCCGCGATCACCAATCCGACGGTCAATTCCTACAAGCGCATCAACGCGCCGCGCACCATCTCCGGCGCCACCTGGGCGCCCAACACCGTGACCTGGACCGGCAACAACCGCACCCACATGGTCCGCGTGCCGGGTCCCGGCCGCTTCGAACTGCGCCTGCCGGACGGCGCGGTCAATCCCTATCTGCTGCAGGCGATCATCATCGCGGCCGGTCTCGACGGCATCCGCACCGCAGGCCGATCCCGGGCCGCGCTACGACATCGACATGTACCAGCACGGCCACACCGTCAAGGACGCGCCGAAGCTGCCGCTCAACCTGCTCGACGCGCTGCGCGAATACGACAAGGACACCGAGCTTCAGGCGGCGCTGGGCGACGGAATTCTCCGCCGCCTACCTCAAGCTCAAGCATGGCGAGTGGAATACCTTTTGTTCCCACTTTACCGAATGGGAGCGGCAGACGACGCTCGATATCTGAGCGCCGGACCAAGTTCCCAGATGAGAACAGACGGCATGGCCCGTTCCTGCTATCCGATGTCGCGAAACGGATGGACGGGCGGGCCGGCGTCGCGCTAGCTTCCGTTCCACGATGCTGGGCCGGAAGGGCCAGCCAAGACCCAAAACGAAAGACTTAAAGACCATGAAGAGCTATGTGCTGACCGTTTCCTGCAAATCCACCCGCGGCATCGTCGCGGCGATCACCGGTTATCTGGCGGACGAGGGCTGCTACATCACAGACAGCTCGCAGTTCGACGATCTGGAAACCGGTCTGTTCTTCATGCGCCTCACCTTTATCAGCCAGGAGGGCGCTTCGCTCGAGACGCTTGAAAAAGGCTTCGAAGCCGTCAAGACCCGCTTCGGCATGAATGCCGACATCCGTGACAGCGAGCATCGCATGAAGGTGCTGCTTGATGGTGTCGCGCTTCGGTCACTGCCTCAACGATCTGCTCTATCGCTGGAAGATCGGCGCGCTGCCGATCGAGATCGTCGGTGTTGTGTCCAATCACTTCGATTATCAGAAGGTCGTCGTCAATCACGACATTCCGTTCCACCACATCCCGGTGACCAAGGCCAACAAGGTTCAGGCCGAAGCCCGCATCATGGACGTGGTCGAGCAGACCGGAACCGAACTGATCGTGCTGGCCCGCTACATGCAGATCCTGTCGGATTCCATGTGCCAGAAGATGTCCGGCAAGATCATCAACATCCACCACTCGTTCCTGCCGTCGTTCAAGGGCGCCAACCCCTACAAGCAGGCCTATGAGCGCGGCGTGAAGCTGATCGGTGCGACAGCGCACTACGTTACGGCCGATCTCGATGAAGGCCCGATCATCGAGCAGGATATTGCCCGCATCACCCATGCGCAGTCTGCAGAGGATTATGTCTCGATCGGTCGCGACGTCGAGAGCCAGGTTCTGGCCCGCGCCGTGCATGCCCATATCCACAACCGGACCTTCATCAACGGCAACCGCACCGTCGTCTTCCCGGCGAGCCCCGGCTCCTACGCCTCCGAACGCATGGGCTGAACCGGCGCTTCGGCATCGTCGATGGCCTGACATTGTGAAATCCCCGAACGCTTGTCGCGTTCGGGGATTTTTTTGTTTTGCGCATGCTCACGACAGTCCATTCTCTGAACTATTTGTTTAGTCGATTGATTTTGTTTTTTCCGGGAAATCATTCTCAACAAGCCATTGCGGCATGGTTGCGGTGCAGCAACGATTGCCTCTTGTCATGTTGAGTAAAATAAATATCACTAAACATATTGCTCAACACGGCGAGATTTGGCCGTCGGGCGAAGGGCGGGGAGCTCAGGTGAAATTGTAAGGTTTGGTGGCGGCCCCGGTGGATGGCAGTCGCGCAGCTTTGCGCCCTTTTGAACCGGGGCCATGCTGTGCGGAAAATGGAATTCCCGAAGCCGGCGTGGTGCCTGCTTCTGTATCTGGGAGGAATACATGCGGAAAATGACCAAGGCTCTCCTGGGAGCAACAACGGCGCTGACGCTTTCGGCAGGTGTGTCGCAGGCGGCCGAACTCACCCTGTGCTGGGCAGCATGGGATCCGGCAAACGCGCTTGTGGAACTGTCGAAGGATTTCACGGCGCAGTCCGGCACGGAGATGAAATTCGAATTCGTGCCGTGGCCGAACTTCGCCGATCGCATCCTCAACGAACTCAATTCCGGCGGCAAACTCTGTGATCTGCTGATCGGCGACAGCCAGTGGCTCGGCGGCTCGGCCGAAAACGGTTACTACGTCAAGCTCAATGATTTCTTCGACAAGGAAGGGATCAAGATGAGCGATTTCGCACAGGCCGCGGTGAATGCCTATTCGACCTGGCCGAAGGGCACGCCGAACTACTGGGCGCTGCCGGCCATGGGCGACGCCAATGCCTGGTTCTATCGCAAGGACTGGTTCTCCAAGCCGGAAATCCAGGCCGAATTCAAGGCGACGACCGGTCGCGATCTCGCTCCGCCGACGACCTGGCACGGAACTGCTCGAAACCGCGAAGTTCTTCAATGGCAAGCGATATCGACGGCAAGAAGGTCTATGGCGCGGCGATCTTCACCGAGCGCGCTTCGGAAGGCATCACCATGGGCGCCACGCGGCGCTTTATGCCTATGGTTTCAAGTATGAAATGACGCCGGGCAAGTATGACATGGAAGGCGCCGTGAATTCCGACGAGGCCGTCAAGGGACTGGAGGAATACAAGGAACTCTACAAGTGCTGCACGCCGCCGGGCTATACCGACGCCTATATGGGCGAAGACCTTGACGCGTTCAAATCCGGACAGGTCGGCGATGGCGATGAACTGGTTTGCCTTCTTCCCGGGCCTCGCCAAGGATGAGAATGTCGGCGGCGACAAGATCGGCTTCTTCGACAATCCGAAGGGCACGATCCAATGCCTCGACGCTTGGCGGGCAGGGCATCTCGGTTGTTGCCAATACCGACAACATGGATGGCGCGCTGGCCTACATCAAATGGTTCGCCCAGCCCGACGTTCAGAAGAAGTGGTGGTCGCTTGGCGGTTATGCCGTGCACAATGCCGTGCTGAACGATCCGATCGTTCAAGGACAGCCAGCCCTTTGCGGCCGACTTCCTGGTCGCGATGAACCAGGTCCAGGACTTCTGGCAGGAACCGTCCTACGCCATCCTGCTGCAGGCCACGCAGAAGCGCCTGCACGACTACGTGGTCGCCGATCAGGGCACGGCCAAGGAAGCGCTGGACGGACTGGTCAAGGACTGGACGGAAGTCTTCGAAGACGACGGGAAACTCTGACATCCTCCCGGAATGGTCGCCCGGTTTGAAAGCCGGGCGGCCGTTTCTCGACGCGCCGTTTCTTCTTTCGCCTTTTCTTCGTGCCAGGTGATGCCCGTGACCGATACCAATTCAACTGTTCTGGACAAGGCCGCGGATAAGGCCGTACGGGCAACGCCCGTGCCGCTTGTGTACCGTGTCCGCGGCCTGTCCGATCGCTCGATTGCCTGGGTTTTCATCCTGCCGACGATCGTGCTGCTTCTGGCCATCAATATCTTCCCGCTGATCTGGGCGGTCTATCTCTCGTTCACGAATTTCCGGGCGAACCGGCCGAATGCCGAAATCGAAGGCGTCGGGCTTTCGAACTACCAACGCGTTCTGAACGATCCCGACATCTGGCAGGCGATGCAGACGACTGCGCATTTCGTCTTCTGGACGATCCTTCTGCAGATGCTGATCGGCTTTGCGCTGGCCTATCTGATCGACCGCAAGTTTCGCGGCCATGCCTTCTGGACGACCGTCATCCTCATCCCGATGATGCTGTCGCCGGCGGTGGTCGGCAATTTCTGGCGATTTCTCTACCAGCCGCAGATCGGCCTGTTCAACTACATCGTATTCCTTCTTCACCGGCATCGAGCCGTCCTCCTTCGAAATGCTCGGTTCCGTGCACGCTGTCGCCCTGGGCCATCATCATCGTCGATACCTGGATGTGGACGCCCTATGTGATGCTGATCTGCCTTGCCGGTCTGCGCTCCATCCCGGATTATATCTACGAGGCGGCCGAAGTGGACCGCGCGTCGGCCTGGCGGCAGTTCTGGTCGATCACCATGCCGATGGCGCTGCCCTTCATCATGCTGGCCGTGCTGTTCCGGGGCATCGAAAATTTCAAGATGTTCGACATGGTGGTGCTTTTGACCGGTGGCGGACCGGGCTCGACCACCGAGGTTGCCTCCATCACGCTGAAGCGCGAGGCCTTCGAAAGCTGGCGCACGGGCCGGGCCTCGGCCTTTGCCATCATCCTCTTCGTTGCCGTCTTTGGTCTCGCCAACATCTATGTCAAAGCGCTGAACAAGGTGAAACAACGATGAGCGCCGCGAACACAGCCCATTCTGTCGTCGAACCGAGCAACACGTCCAAGCGCATCGCCGGGGCGATCGTCATCCTCTATGCGATCGATGACCATGGTGCCGCTTGCCTGGATCTTCCTGACCAGCTTCAAGTCGCCACCGGATTCGCATCAGCTATCCGCCGAAGATCGTCTTCCAGCCGACGCTGGAGGGCTATTGCAACCTGTTCACGACGCGGACCCGGCAGACGCCGGAATATATCCAGTCGCTCGGGGCGCCGCAGTCTCGACCTGCGACGAGATCACCCGCAACCGCAACATGGTGATCGCCGGTGCATCCAACTACTGGCCGCGCTTCCAGAACTCGCTGATCATCGCCTTCGGCTCGACCTTCCTTGCCGTCTTCCTCGGCACGCTGTCGGCCTACGGGTTCTCGCGCTTCAAGGTGCCGCTGGCCGATGATCTTCTGTTCTTCATCCTGTCGACACGCATGATGCCGCCGATCGCCGTCGCGATCCCGATCTATCTCATGTATCGCGAGCTTGGCCTGTCCGACACGGCGCTCGGCATGATCCTGCTCTACACCGCCGTCAATGTCTCGCTCGCCGTCTGGCTGCTCAAGGGTTTCATCGACGAAATTCCCACGCGAGTATGAGGAAGCGGCGATGATCGACGGCTATACGCGGCTGCAGGCGTTCCTCAAGGTCGTGCTGCCACAGGCGACCACCGGCATTGCGGCAACGGCGATCTTCTGCCTGATCTTTGCCTGGAACGAATATGCCTTCGCGGTTCTGCTTGACCTCGGGCATCGGCCCAGACCGCTCCGCCTTTCATTCCGACGATCATCGGCGAGGGCGGGCAGGACTGGCCGGCGGTGGCTGCGGGAACGACGATCTTCCTCGTGCCGATCCTCGTCTTCACCATTCTTCTGCGCAAGCAACTCCTGCGCGGCATCACCTTCGGAGCGGTCCGCAAATGACGCAGGAAAACACACCCCCACAAAGCCCAAACGTGCCATTCTTTCTGCGGCGCGGGCCGATGGAGAACCTCGCCACCGCCTTGATCGCGGCTTGGATTCCTGATGCTGTTCCAGCCATTCGCGCTGGTGCTCTACACCTATTCGCTGGCTCACGCTTCTCGCCGGGACCGTGATGTTCATCATCGTCTCGAAATTTCCGGAGTAGATCATGGCGGAGATCAGGGTCGAAAATCTGCGCAAGGCCTTCGGTGAATTCGTCGCCGTGCAGGAATTCGAGTTTCACCGTGGCCGATGGCGAGTTCCTGGCGCTGCTTGGACCATCCGGCTGCGGCAAGACGACGACGCTCAGGATGATTGCCGGACTGGAACTGCCGACCAGCGGCCAGATCTTTCTCGATGGCGAGGATGTGAGCTTCAACCGGGCCAGCGCCCGCGACATCGCCTTCGTGTTCCAGCTGTTTGCGCTCTATCCGCACATGAACGTGCGCAAGAACATCGGCTTTCCGCTGCTGAGCCAGGGCGTGCCGAAGGCGGAGATCAGGGCGCGCGTCGAGGAAACGGCAAAGCTCCTGCAGATCGGCCATATCCTCGACAAGTCCGTCTCGGGTCTTGCCGGCGGCGACCGGCAGCGCGTGGCACTGGGGCGGGCGATCGTGCGGCGGCCGAAATGTTTCCTGATGGACGAACCGCTCGGTACGCTGGATGCCGAATTTCGCGAGGTCATGGTCCATGAGTTGCGCGAGTTGCACAACCGCATCCATGCGACGACTGTCTACGTTACCCATGACCAGCACGAAGCCATGGCGATGGCCGACAAGATCGCCGTGATGAACCACGGCATCATCGAGCAGTTCGGTACGCCACAGGAAATCTACAATCGTCCGGCCTCCATGTATGTCGCAGACTTCATCGGCTCGCCGCCGATGAACTTCCTCAAGTTCACCGCAGGCGTACAGCAAGGGCGCGCGCTCGGTTTCGCTGGAGGGCGTGGAGATCGGCCTTCCGGAGGTGCATCAGGATCTGGCGCCGGGCGAACTGGCGCTTGGCGTACGGCCGGAGCATATCCGCTTCAACGATAGCTCGGCTCTGCGCGGCTCTGTCTATGGTGCGGAATATCTCGGCACCAACCAGATCGTTGCTGTCGAGACGGGCAAGGGGCTGCTCAAGGCCCGCGTGTCGGCGGATCGCACATTCCGGATCGGCGAAACGGTCGGCCTGGAACTCAACAGCGAAAAGCTGTCGCTCTTCGAATGCGCCTCCGGTCGCGCCGTTCCGTCCTCGCTTCACACGGAGGCCCGTCATGGCTGAGGTTTCGCTGCAATCCATCTCGAAAGTCCTTCGGGGACAACAAGGCCGTCGACGCGCTGACGCTGACCATTCGCGACGGCGAGTTCGTCGTGTTGCTCGGTCCGACGGGGGCCGGAAAGACCACAACGCTTCGGCTGATCGCCGGGCTGGAGCGGCCGGACAAGGGCCGCGTCACGATCGGCGGCCAGGATATGGCGAGCCTTGCGCCGGCCAGCCGCGACGTTGCCTTTGTCTTCCAGCAATATTCGCTCTATCCGCACCTGACCGTGTACGAGAACCTGGCTTTTCCGCTGCGTTCGCCGGCCCGCCGGATGGCCGCTGACGAGATCGACCGGCGGGTTCGCGAGGTCGCAAAGATGGTCCGGATCGACCACAAGCTGGAAAACCGCTCGACCCGGTTATCGGGCGGGGAGATGCAGCGCGTGGCGATCGGCCGGGCGCTGGTGCGAAAGCCGGCGATCTACCTGATGGACGAACCGCTTTCGTCGCTCGATGCCAAGCTTCGCGGAGAATTGCGGCTGGAACTGAAGCGCATCCAGAGCGAGCTGGGCTCGACCCTGCTCTACGTAACCCATGACCAGATCGAAGCCATGACCATGGCCGATCGTATCGGTATTCTGGATGGCGGCCGGCTTGTGCAGGTCGGCACGCCTCGGGAAATCTACAGCAATCCGGCCAATCTTCACGTGGCGGCGCGGCTGGGTCAGCCGCATATCAACCTCATTCCGGCCGGGCTCGTGCCGGGTGTGGAGCCGCCTGCGGGAACGCGGACGATCGGTGCCCGCACGGAACATCTGGAAATCAACGCGGCAAACGGCAATGCCAATGCCCAGATCGACTGGATCGAGCATCTGGGCGACCAGAGCCATCTGCATCTGCGCATCGACGGTCACAAGCTGGTCACGTTGGCCAACCCTTACGTCCCGGTCAAGCCCGGCGACAATATTACCTTGACGCTGAAGGATCCGCTCTATTTCGGTGCGGACGGGCAGCGTCTGCTGTGATGCCCAACACGCGATTGCTTTCCTTGCCGCCAGCGGAAAGGATGCCTGCTCGAAAACAGACTGGATGAATGCGATGAAACACTTCTTCAACAGCAAGGAAAACATCGTCACTGAAGCGCTCGATGGGCTTCTGCGGACTGCACCGGCGGGTATGCTGGCCCGCCTCGACAGCTATCCTGACATCAAGGTGATCGTTCGAGCCGACTGGGACAGATCCCGCGTTGCGGTGATTTCCGGCGGAGGTGCCGGGCACGAGCCTTCCCATGCCGGCTTCGTCGGCAAGGGTCTGCTGACTGCGGCGGTTTCAGGGGAAATCTTTGCGTCGCCAAGCGTCGATGCGGTTCTGACCGCGATCCGTGCCGTGACGGGCGAGCCGGGCTGCCTGCTGATCGTCAAGAACTACACCGGCGACCGGCTGAACTTCGGTCTGGCTGCGGAAAAGGCCCGTGCCGAGGGCTTCGATGTCGAGATGGTCATCGTTGCAGATGACATCGCGCTGCCCGATATCAACCAACCGCGCGGCGTCGCGGGGACGCTTTTCGTCCACAAGATTGCCGGTTATCTGGCTGAAGGCGGGAAGTCCCTTGCCGACGTCGCCGCTGCGGCTCGGGCAGCGGCCGGTGAAATCGTTTCGCTCGGTGTTTCCTACTCCTCCTGCTCGATCCCGGGTCAGGAGTATGAGGATCGGCTCGGGCCGCAGGAGGGCGAGCTTGGCCTTGGTATTCATGGCGAGCCGGGCGTCGAGCGGATCGCTGTCCAGCGGGCGGATGACATTGTGGCGATCATGACGGAGCGGCTTGCAGCCGCCATGGAGGCTGAGGCGCGCTACGGCCTGTTGATCAACAATCTCGGCGCCGTGCCGCCGGTGGAAATGACGCTGATCGCCAATGCTGTCCTCTCTTCGCCTTTTGCAAAGCGTATCGCGCTGACCATCGGGCCGGCGCCGCTGATGACGGCGCTGAACATGAACGGTTTCTCGCTGTCGCTGATCCGGCTGGATGCAGCACGGGAAGAAGCCCTGAGCGCGCCTGTTGCGCCGCATGCCTGGGTGCCGCCGGTAAAGGTCCATGACGTGGCGATCCTGCCGGCACCGGCCATGCCGACCGCTTCACAAAAGGTGTCCGCAAGCGAGGATGTGCTGGCCGCGAAGGTGTTGACGACGGTTTGCGAAAGCCTGATCGCGATTGAGACGGAGCTGAACCGGCTGGATGCAAAAGCCGGAGACGGCGATACCGGCTCGACGGTGGCGACGGGCGCGCGCAGCATTCTTGCGCAGAAGGACCGGCTGCCGCTCGCCGATCCTGCTGCCCTTCTGGCCGTGATCGGCGATACGCTCGGGACCGTGATGGGCGGATCGAGTGGTGTTCTCCTGTCCATCTTCTTCACGGCGGCCGGAAAGGCGAAGGCGGAAAAGGGCGACATGGCTGCGGCTTTGCTTTCGGGGCTGGAACGCATGACCTTCTATGGTGGCGCAAAGCCCGGCGACCGCACCATGATCGATGCGCTGGAACCGGCTCTTCTGGCCCTGGCATCCGGCGGCTATCAGGCGGCATCCGCAGCCGCGGCGAAAGGGGCCGAGGCAACGAAGTCGATGCGCAAGGCCAAAGCCGGTCGCTCGGCCTATATCGCAGAGCGCGAACTTGATGGTGTGATGGACCCCGGCGCCCATGCGGTGGCACAGGTCTTTGCAGCGCTTGCCGGCGCTCTGGAGCCCGCATGAACGCTGTCTTCAAGATTGTCCAGGCGCCTGCGGCCGTGTCGATCGGGGTCTTGATCGAGGCCTGCCGGTCGGAAATCGCCACCCATATGGATCGCCTGAACGGACTTGATTGTGCCATAGGCGACGGGGATCACGGAACGAACATGCTGCGCGGCTGGGACGCGCTGGTTGCCGCGCAAGCACGGCTCGACGCCCTGCCGCTTGCCGAAGCCCTTGCCGAGGCCGGGCGTATCCTCGTCATGACAATCGGTGGGGCATCAGGCCCGCTCTATGGCACCTTTCTGATCGAGCTCGGCAAAGCGCTGGACGGCGGCATTTTGTTCGACAGGTTTCCGACTGCGTTCCAGCAGGCTGTGGACGGGGTGGCCAAACGCGGCAGGTCAGCACGCGGTGACAAGACGCTGCTCGACGTCCTCTATCCGCTCAATGATCTGCTGGCTGAAGAATACGTTGTCGAAGTGCTGCCGGACATGGCATCCGCGTTTGCAGACAGGACGGTTCCCCTGCAGGCGATGCGCGGACGCGCTTCGTTTCTTGGCGAGCGGTCTATCGGTCACATGGATCCGGGGGCCGCGAGTTGCGCGCTGCTGGTTGCGGCGGTCTGCCGCGCGTTGCACGAAGGATGCAGCGCATGAGTGCCACCAGGAATGTCGGCATCGTCATCGTGTCTCATTCGCCGCTGATCGCCAGGGGGGCCGCCGATATGGTTCGCCAGATGGTCGGCGACAGCGTGCCGCTTGCCTGGTGCGGCGGCAATCCGGTCGGTGGCCTGGGCACCGACATGGCCGCGATCCTTCAGGCGATCGAGGATGCCTGGTCGGATGCCGGTGTCGCTATCTTCGTTGATCTCGGGGGTGCGGAAACCAACAGCGAGATGGCTGTCGAGGCGATTGGTGCGCCGCGTTCGGCCCTGATCACGATCTGCAATGCCCCGATCGTCGAAGGTGCGGTGATGGCGGCGGCCGAAGCCTCGGGCGGCGCATCGCTGGCGCGGGTCGTGGCGACTGCCGAGGAGCTTTCGCCATCATGAGGGAAAAAGGCCAGGGGCTGCAAGGGGAGGTCTCGTCCGCCGGGTCGGCGGCGTCGACCGAGCTGCTGATCTCCCACGGCGTGGGCCTGCACGCCCGTCCCTCGGTTCTGTTTACGCGGCTTGCGAAAAGCTTTCCCTGCACGATCGAGATCGAGGTCAATCGCTCCGGCCTCTGGCTGAGTGCAAAGAGCATCGTCAAGGTCATGGGTGCCCGCATCCGCAAGGGATCGACTTTGCGCATCCGCGCCCATGGCCTGCGTGCCGAAGAGGCAATTTTCAGTCTGGAAGCGCTGTTTGCCAGTGATTTCGGAGAGGTCGCCGATAAAGGCGCGGACGCGTCACATGCCCGGAATACGTGACATGCGCGGGCAGGGCAATGGCATCGGCCCAGCCGTCGGGCCGGCATATATCGGGCCAGCTCCTTTCGTGGCGGCCGCCTCTGCTCTTCATGCCGGTGATCATCAAATGCTGGCATCGGCAATTGAAACGGCGATTGGCGATCTACAGGCCCTGATGGCGGTTTCGGATCCGCACAGCCGCAACGGTTCTCGAGTTTCAGGTGGAAATGCTCTCCGATCCTGTCATTTGCGAGATGGGCGCTGATCGGGCGGATGCCGGTGCGGGCGCCGTTCTGGCCTGGGTCGCTGCACTGGAAGACTATATTGCCGGCTTTGAAAGCTCTGATGATGACGATATCCGTGCGCGAGCCGTCGATGTGATCGACATGCGCAATCGGGTTCTTGATGTGCTGAACGGCACGAAGGCGGACGATTTTCCCGTTGGATCGATCTTCGTCGGTGCGGATATCGGTCCCAGCCTTTTCTTGTCCCACGACTGGAGGGGGGGCGGCATCGCCTTGAGCGCGGGCAGTCTCGTGAGCCATGTTGCCCTGCTCGCCCGGGCCCGTTCGGTGCCCATGGTCGTCGGCCTCGGACCATTCCCGGTTGAAAACGGCATGCGGCTGATGGTCGATGGCAGTCAGGGGGCCGTTCTCGTCGAGCCAGCAGATGTGGATATTGCCGCAGCCTTGCGATCGGAAGGATCAATGGGCGCGATCCCGGCCGATGCCCGCTTGCCGTCGGATGTCAACAATCGAGAACGGCCTGACCTGCCTGATCAATATCGGCCATCCTTCGGAGCTTGCGGCGGTCAATGCGGACTGCGCCGGCATCGGCCTGCTGCGCAGCGAGTTCCTGATGGCGTCCGTCGCCGATCTTGCCAATGAGGAGCGGCAATATCGTCTCTATGGCGAGGTCCTGCAGTGGGCCGGCGAGCGACCGGTCACGGTGCGCCTGCTGGATCTGGGCGGTGACAAGACGCTTGGCGGGTTTGGCGATACCGAACGCAATCCGTTTCTGGGCATGCGGGGCATTCGCCTGCTTCTGGCGCATCCGGATCTGTTGCGGGTGCAGGCGCGTGCCCTGCTGCGGGCTGCGGTGCTTGGAAATCTCAAGGTGATGCTGCCGATGGTAACGGTTGCATCCGAGATCGCAGAGACGCGGCGCATCTTTGCAGAAGAGGCAGAGGGGCTTTCACGACGGCATGTCGCGGCGCGCATGCCTGAGATCGGCATGATGGTCGAGGTTCCGGCGGCAGCGTTGATGCTCGACACTTTCGTGGATGCCGACTTCTTCTCGTTGGGCACCAATGATCTCGCCCAATATCTGAGCGCTGCAGCCCGAGACAGCGGTGCGGTTTCCAGCCTTCACGACCGGACGCTGCCGGCTCTGATGCGGCTCGATCCGGCAGACGGTGGCAATGGCTCTGGACATGGGCAAGCCGATCGGCATCTGCGGCGATCTCGCCGGCATGCCGGAGGCATTGCCCGATCTGCTGGCCTGCGGTCTCACACAGTTTTCCGTTGCCCCTCAGCAGCTTGAGGCTCTACAGACAGCGCTTCATCTTGCAAAGACGGGAAGCTGACCATGGCGCGCGACGCAAACGAGGATGCGATCACCGCCTATAAGGCAATCCTTGCGGCCATCATCGACAACCGTCCGTCGGGAACGCGCCAACGGCTGGCCGCGGCGCTTGGCAAACATCGCAGCTTTGTCACCCAGATCACCAGCCCTGGCTATGCGACGCCGCTGCCAGCCAGACACCTTGCGACGATCTTCCAGGTCTGCCACGTCAGCAAGGGCGAGCAGGATCGTTTTCTCGATGCCTACCAACTCGCCCATCCCGGCAAATTGCCCGATCTCGGCCATGCCGCCGGATTGCGGCAGTTGACGTTGATGGTCGCCGATTTCGGAGACGACAAGAAGAACCAGATGCTCGACGAGGCCATCCAGGATTTCATCCAGAAAATCGTCTCCCTTTCGCGCGAGGCGGATTAGAATGCGGGCTGCCGTGGTTTTCGGAGGGGCCAAATCCGGGGCCGGGCTGGCAAATTTCGCTTGGCTGGATAGGATCGTCTCCGGGGGAGATCGATGAAGAAATTCATGAACGATGCGGCATCGCTGGCCAACGACAGCCTGGAGGGGTTCGTTGCTGCGCATGATGATCTCGTTTCGTTCGGAGAGGGACGAAACCATGTTCGTCGCCGGGTCTTCACGCCGGGAAAAGTCGCCGTCATCGCCGGTGGTGGAGCCGGTCACGAGCCGATGCATATCGGCTTTATCGGCAAGGGCATGCTGGATGCCGCCTGTACGGGGCATGTCTTCACGTCACCGACGCCGGATCAGATCCTCAGTGCCATCCAGGAGGCGGACAATGGCGCGGGCGTGCTGCTGATCGTCAAGAATTATGATGGCGACCTGATGAATTTCGAAATGGCGGCCGAGATGGCCGTGGCGGCGGGTTCACACCGGATCGAAACATTGATCGTCAATGACGACATCGCCATCGAGCGGACCCTGCGCGGTACCGGACGTCGCGGCGTTGCGGGTACGCTCATTGTCGAGAAGCTTGTCGGTGCTGCGGCCGAGGCTGGCGCCAATCTCGCAGCGCTGGCGAAAGTCGGTGAAGCAGCCATTGCCGCGACCAGGACCATGGGGGTTGCCTTGCGGGGCGCGACGGTGCCGCAGATAACGCGGGAGACCTTCGCGCTTGGCGAGGATGAGATGGAGATTGGTGTCGGCATCCATGGCGAGCCAGGTCGCTCGCGCCAGAAGATTGCCGATGCATCCGCCATTGCTGCGATGGTCTGCAACCAGATACTCGCCGATCTGGCGCCGGCCGCAGGGCAGCGCATCCTGCTCTTCGTCAATGGCCTTGGCGGAACACCGCCCTCCGAGCTCTACGTCATGTTTGGCCTTGCCCGGCGCTTTTTCGAAGAGCGTGGCCTCGTTATTTCCCGCAGGCTTGTCGGCACCTATGCGACATCGCTCGACATGGCCGGCATGTCGATTACGGTGACGCTGCTCGACGACGCATTGACGACCCTGTGGGATGCGCCCGTTGCCACTGCTGCCCTGAATTGGTAAGCCCGCTCTTTCAGACGGAGGGTGCGATCTCGATCGGTGAGCCATCCGAAAAACGCGAGAAGCGGAACGGTTGCGGGTCTACGATCGGCGTGCGGCCCATCACCAGATCGGCGGTCAGATGCCCGGCACCCGGACCAATGCCGAACCCATGACCGGAGAACCCGGTGGCGATCGTCAGGCCGGGGACAGCGTCGATGCACGAGATGACCGGCACGGCGTCGGGCGTAACGTCGATCAGCCCGCCCCAGATCTGCAGCGGCCTGGCGCCCTTCAAGGCAGGGATTGCGTCCATGGCGGCCTTGAGGGCCGAAAGGGCAGAGCGCTCGTCGGGCCTGGGGTCGAGAATGCGGTGCTTCTCGAATGCGCCCGGCCGGTCCAGCGGCGGCGATACGATCTCCCACAGTTCCTGCCAGCTGCGGGCGCTGAACCCCACTTGCACGCTGTCTGCCTCTGCCTTGCGGGCCGGCTGGAACTCTCGATAGAATGCCAGGCTGTCCGGCACGAGCGCGTGCAGGTTCTCGGCGCTGTGGGCAATCGTGTAACCACCATCCAGGCGCTTGCGATAGGCGTAGGTCCAGTCCGCCGCGGCGCCATCCGGTCCGCCGCTGACCGGGCTGGTTCGCAGGACGGAGTTGCGCACCTTGAGTTGCGGCAGACGCAGCCCCAGCCCCTTGCAGAAGAGCCGCGACCAGGCACCGCCAGCCAGAACGACAGCGGACGTCTCGATGCGTCCCTTTTCGGTAATCACTGCAGAAACCCGCCCGGCGCTTCTTTCGATGCCGCGCACGGCACAGCCGATGACCAGTCTCGCACCGGCCCGACGCGCACCGCCTGCAATCGCCGGAACCGCTTTCTGCGGCTCGGCACGGGCATCGCTCGCGGTATACATCGCACCCTTGTAGCGGGTGACGGCACCCGGCATCAGGGCGTGCGTTTCGTCGCTGCCGATCGCACGGCTGTCGAGGCCGTTGGCCCTTGCGTGTACCAGCCATTTTTCCTGGTTGGCGATTTCCTTGTCAGTCTGCGCAAGATAAAGAATGCCGGAACGGCGAAAGCCGGTCTCGCCGCCGACGCGGGCATCGAGCCCATCCCAGATTTTCAGGGATTCCATTGCCAGCGGGATTTCGCGTCGGTCACGGCCCATGACGCGGACCCAGCCCCAGTTGCGGCTGGACTGTTCGCCGCCGAGCACGCCTTTTTCGCACAACACCACATCGACGCCGCGCTCCGCCAGGAAGAGGGCCGTGCTGACACCGATGATGCCGCCACCGATAATGACGACATCCGCCTTGGTCGGCAGACTGCGGTCTGTTTCAGCTACATCAAGAGGTGGACCCGGCATGTTTACGTCTCGCTGCGTTGCAAACTGATTGCGAGAGTTTCATCGGTCGGGGCGGATATCAAGCCTGATTTCAGGCCGGTAGCTCGAAGGCATCACTTTCACCCTCGACAAGTTCCATCGGCCAGATCCTGTGGGCCGGCGTCTGTGGATAGTGGTGCTTGAAGCTGGGCATGGAGGCGAGCAGCGATTCCGCCAACGCAATGCCGAGGTCGCGCAGCGACAGCCGGAAGCAGGTCAAAGGTGGCGACAGAAAGCGCGACTGCGGGCTTTCGCGAAAGCCGATCACCGCAAAGTCCCGGCCGGCATGTATGCCGGCTTCCGCCAATCGACGGTAAAGCCCGATCGCCATGACCTCGTAGATCAGGAGGATTGCCGTCGGCTGCTTGCCGGAGCGCAAAAGTTCGTCCGCCGCGAAATAGCCGCCCTGTTCGCTCGAACTGGTGCGGATGACCAGGTCCGGATCGAAGGCCAGGCCATGTCGTGCCAGGGCCTGTTTGTATCCGTCGAGGAAGATATAGCCGAGATTGGCCTCGTTGTGCGGGACCGCAATCGCGATGCGCCGATGGCCGCGAGCGACCAGCCTGTCGATCGCCCGGCTGGCCACGCCCTCGAAATCCAGATCGAGCCAGGGCGGATTGTGCCCGGATTCGCTGCGTCCCAGCGCGATGAACGGAATTTTCGCCTTTTCGAGCAGGTCAATGCGTTTGTCGATTTTCCGGGTCGCGGAAATGATCATGGCATCGACGAGGCGGCGGGCGACGATGCGTTGCAGATAGGCGTTCGGATCCTCATCGGTCGAACACGGCAGCAGAATGAGGTCGAGCTTGTGACGGGCGAAGACACCTTGCGCGCCATCCACGACGCCCATGAAAAAGTTATCGCTGTTTTCAACGGTTTGGGCGCTCGATTCCATCATCAGGCCGATGGTGTTGGTCGTTCCCTGGCGCAGGCTGCGGCCGGATTGATTGGGGACGTAGCCAAGTTCGACAGCCGCCTCCAGCACCCGTTTGCGGGTTTCTTCATTGACATCCGGGCGGCCATTCAGCGCGCGCGAAACGGTTCCGATCGAGATATCGAGATGCTGCGCAAGCCGGCGAATTCCCTTCATGCTTCGGTCTCTCTCCCATCCCCAAACAGTGCGTGGTTCTAATTTCTATTGACACGTTTCGAAAATGCCGCATAGTACCGTAAACGTTTACGGAAATCGGGTAGGAGTGAAATCCGTAAGCTTTGCAGGAGGAGAATCCCATTTTAAACGCTGTTTTATGCGGGTGCGGAGCTATGGCCAAAGGATGGCTGAAGGCGATCGCGGAAACCCCAGGGTTACAATCGGCCGTGCGCATTGCCGGGCTTGTGGATGTCAATCCGCAGGCGGCGACAGATCTTGCCGAAGCCTTCCAGTTGAAAGATGTCGTGATCGGTTCCGACCTCGAAGCCGTGCTTGAAAAGACCAGTGCCGATATTGTTTTCGATGTCGTCATCCCGACTGCCCGCCACAGCGTCGTCTCGACCGGTCTGCGTCTGGGTTGCCATGTCTTGAGTGAAAAGCCGATGGCGGTCACGCTGGAGGAGGGCCGTGATCTTGTTGCTCGCGCCGAGAAGGCCGGCCGCATTCATGCCGTGGTGCAGAACAGGCGCTTCATTTCCGGTGTCCGCCGCATGCGGGCCTTTCTTGAAAGCGGCGCCATTGGCGAATTGACGGGCATTCACTGCGACTTCTTCATCGGTGCGCATTTCGGCGGTTTCCGCGAGGCGATGGACAATGTTCTTCTGCTCGATATGGCAATCCACACGTTCGATGCTGCGCGTTTCGTCGCCAACAAGACGCCGCTTGCCGTCTATTGCCAGGAAAGCAACCCGAAGGGATCGTGGTATGGTCGCGATGCGGCTGCCAATGCGATCTTCGAATTCTCCGACGACGTGACCTTCACCTATCGCGGCTCGTGGTGTGCCGAGGGCGCCAATACCAGCTGGGAAAGCCAGTGGCGCATCATCGGCACGAAAGGCACCCTCCTCTGGGACGGTGCGGACACATTCCAGGCACATCGCGTCATCGGCACGGACGGCTTCCTGCGCGACCTGGAGCCCGTCGATGTACCGCCACTGGCCGATGACGCGCAGACGCACGGCCATGCCAGCGTCATCTTGGATTTCATCGACCGCTATCCGCGATGGATCCGAGCCGGAAACGGCCAGCAGCGACAATATTCATAGCCTTGCCATGGTTTTTGCGGCGATCAAGAGCGCCCGCAGCCAGCAACGCGTGACCATTCAAGACAGGACAGTTTGATGAGCAATCCGGCAAAATCCATCCGCATCGGCACCATGGTCAGCGCATCTGCGGGCCAGGCCGCTACCCGCATCGGGCAGATCGCCGATATGGGGTTCGAAAGTTTCGAGCCCTTCTTCTGGCAGACGACCAACGGTCAGGATCTGGCCGAACTCGGCAAACGCTGCATCGAGGCGATCGGCGACCGGGATATCACCATCTCGACGCTCGGCATGTTCGGCAATCCGCTGGAAACGACCGATATCGATCTCGACACGCTGCAGGGCTGGAAAGACTGCATCGACAATGCACATCATTTCGGCGCGACCTGTGTTGCCGGCTTCACCGGCCGCATTCGTAATAAGCCGCTTACCGATAGCCTGCCGCGTTACAAGGAGATCTGGAGCGATCTTGCCAAGCGCGCTGCCGATAAGGGCGTCAAGATCGCCTTCGAGAACTGCGCGATGGATGGCAACTGGGCCAGCGGCGACTGGAACATCGCGCACAACCCGGATGCCTGGGAGCTGATGTTCAACGAGACGCCGGATGACAATATCGGGCTCGAATGGGAGCCCTGCCATCAGATGGTCTATCTCATCGATCCGCTGCCGCAGATCCGCAAATGGGCACCGAAGATTTTCCATGTGCATGGCAAGGACGCCACGATCCGCTGGGACGTGATCCGCGAGCACGGCATTTTCGGCAAGGAAAAATTCGTCTTCATGCGCACGCCCGGCTTCGGCGATACCAACTGGACGGATGTGATTTCCGAATTGCGGCTGGCCGGCTGGTCCGGATCGATCGATATCGAGGGCTGGCACGATCCGGTCTATCGCGATGCGCTGGAAATGACCGGCCAGGTTCACGGGCTGAATTATCTGAAGACATGCCGGGGCGGCGATTTCGTCGTCGATCCGGCCTGAGCGTGCATGCCGTGCCGGCATGGAGGATGCCGGCATTTCAGGGATAACCAACAGGAGGAAAAAATGGGTATCCGGAAATCTCGTAATCATGGGGGCATTCGCCCTTGCAAGCGTGTCAGTCTTTGCCGTTTCGGCCAAGGCAGAGGATGTGACGATCAGCGTCTGGTCGCTCGACCGCGATATCCAGCCGGCGCCAAATCTGGTGGCGGATTTCAACAAGCTCAACACCGGCATCAAGGTCGAGTATCGCCAGATCCAGTTTGACGATGTTGTCAGCGAAGCGATGCGCGCCTATTCGACCGGACAGGCGCCTGACATCATCGCCGTCGACAATCCCGAGCATGCATTGTTCGCGTCGCGTGGTGCGTTTCTCGACCTGACGGACATGATCGCCAAGTCCAGCGATATCAAGACCGCCAACTATTTCCCGGGGCCGCTGGCATCGACCATGTGGGACGGCAAGAGTTTCGGCGTGCCGAAGGCAACGAACACGATCGCCCTCTACTACAACAAGGACATGTTCAAGGCGAAGGGGCTTGATCCGAACAAGCCGCCGCAGACCTGGGACGAACTGGTCGACGCGGCGCGCAAGCTGACGGACCCTGCCGCAAACGTCTATGGTCTCGCTTTCTCCGCCAAAGCCAGTGAAGAAGGCACGTTCCAGTTCCTTCCCTGGGCCCAGATGGCGGGCGGCGGCTATGAAAACATCAATTCGGAGGGGTCGATCAAGGCGCTGGACGTCTGGAAGACGATCATCGAGGAGAAACTGGCCTCCCAGGACAGCCTGACCCGCGGCCAGTGGGATTCGACCGGCACCTTCAATTCCGGCAATGCCGCCATGGCGATTTCCGGTCCGTGGGAACTGGACCGGATGCTGACGGAGGCAAAGTTCGACTGGGGTGTCGCATTGCTGCCGGTTCCTGAAGCCGGCGCCGAGCGTTCATCGGCCATGGGCGATTTCAACTGGGCGATCTTCTCCAATACGCAGCATCCGGCGGAAGCGTTCAAGGTGCTCGAATATTTCGCCTCGCAGGATGGCAGGATGTTCGCGGACTTCGGACAATTGCCGGCCCGCTCGGATATCGCCATTCCGGCAACCGGAAAGCCGCTCAAGGATGAAGCCCTCAAGGTCTTCACCGAGCAGCTGAAATATGCCAAGCCGCGCGGACCGCATCCGGAATGGCCAAAGATCTCCAAGGCGATCCAGGACGCAATCCAGGGTGCCCTGACTGGCCAGATGAGCTCCAAGGACGCGCTGGACCAGGCTGCCGAGAAGATCAAGGCTGTGCTCGGCTAAGCTTCGGTTGCGGTGAAGGGGACGGCTGTCTCCGTCTTCTCCCCGGCGGGGAGAAGGTCGCCCGCAGGGCCGGATGAGAGGGATACCGCAGGGGCCACATTTCCTGCTCCGGCGTTGCCGGAGCCCCTCATCGCCTCGCTTGCTCGGCACTTCTCCCCGCTGGGGAGAAGAGGTTTCACCGATGGCCCATGCCATCCAACTTTTCCTCCCGGAAGGGGTTGCCTCCCGCGCGAATGCACGAGGCAGCCCCGTTCGGAGCATCGGAGGCCCCATGAAGAGGCTCCTCTCCAGCATCACCGATGGCAAAGGCTTCGACATCCTGCTCGTTGCCTTTCCTCTCGGCTATCTCTTTCTGATGTCCGGCCTGCCGCTCCTCTACAATGTCCTGATGAGCTTTCAGGAAGTTGACATGTTCAGCCTGGGGACTTTCTGGCGGCCCTTCGTCGGCCTGAAGAACTATCGGGACCTGTTTGCCCAGCCGGAAACACTGCCGATCCTCTACAATACCGGCATCTTCGTCGTCGCCTCGATCGCCGGACAATTCCTGCTCGGCTTCGGACTGGCGCTGTTCTTCTGGACGAATTTTCCGGGTGCTTCCTGGCTTCGCGGCCTCTTTCTCGTGTCCTGGGTGATGCCCGGCCTCGTCGTCGGTGCGATCTGGAACTGGATTCTATCAGGCGATTTCGGCGTCCTGAATTTCCTATTGCGCGAAAGCGGCATCATCGACGGAAACATCTTCTGGCGGTCGGACCCGGACTTTTCGCTCTGGGCCGTTATTCTTGCCAATATCTGGCTCGGCATGGCCTTCAACATGATCCTTTTGTCCGTCGGTCTGTCTGCGATCCCCAAGGACCTCTATGAGGCGGCCGAACTTGACGGCGCCAATGCCTTCCAGCGTTTCTGGACGATTACCCTGCCGATGATGCGCTCGAGCATCGGCGCGATCATTTCGCTGGGGTTGATCTTCACGCTGCAGCAATTCGATCTGTTCGCGGCCATCACCTCCGGTGGGCCGAACAATTCGTCCAATGTCACGCAATACTGGGCCTGGGACCTGTCCTTCCGGCAGTATGATTTCGCCAAGGGCGCGACGATTTCCGTCATCATGATCGTCTTCGTGATGTTTGCGTCGGTCGTCTACGTGCGTTCCACACGTCATGAGGTGCGGGGATGAGCGACATGATGCGCAACCGCCTGATGCTGGCCATCGCCATATTTCTGGCCGCCATCTACCTGTTTCCGCTCTACTGGATGTACATCACCGCGCTGAAGACCGGCTCGGCGATGTTTGCCACACCGCCGCAGTTCTGGCCAAGCGATCCGCAGTGGCATATTTACGGCGATGTCTGGCAGAGCCGCAACATGGGCCGATATCTCGGAAACTCGCTGGTCATTGCCCTTGGTGCCGTCTCGCTGATCTGCGTGCTCGGCGTCGGCTGCGCCTATGTTCTGGCGCGGTATCGCAATGTCTGGGTCGATATCGGCCTGTTCCTGATCCTGATGCTGCAGGTCCTTCCGGCCTCGCTGATGATCACGCCGATCTTCGTCGGCTTCTCGCAGATCGGTCTGCTCGCCAGCCCGCGCTTTGCGGTGATCCTCGCAATCGCCGCGAAAAGCATGCCGTTCTTCGTTGTTCTCGTTCGTGCCACCTTCATGAGCGTGCCGCAGGAACTCGAGGAGGCGGCGCTGGTCGACGGCAATTCGCGCATCGGGGCCTTCTGGCACATCGTTCTGCCTCTGGCGCGCAACGGCATTCTGGTCAGCGCCATCCTGATCTTCATGCAGGCCTTCGGCGAGTTCGTCTATTCGAAGTCGATCATCCAGGCGGTGGAACTGCAGCCGGCCAGCGTCGGGCTCAATTCCTTCATGGGGCCGAACACCAATGAATGGAACAACATCATGGCCTACGCGACGATGTATGTGACGCCAATCCTCGCCATCTTTGTCCTTCTGCAGCGCCGTATCGTTTCCGGCCTCACCTCGGGAGCCCTCAAATGACCCTTCAGATCGAACTGTCCGGCGTCAA
The DNA here is from genome assembly GCA_963822365.1 of uncultured Alphaproteobacteria bacterium. Classification (GTDB taxonomy): domain Bacteria; phylum Pseudomonadota; class Alphaproteobacteria; order Rhizobiales; family Rhizobiaceae; genus Pararhizobium. Next base: position 338,825 of record CAWGHM010000009.1, on the reverse strand, counting down.
CAAATACTACGGCGCCTTCCACGCGCTCAAGAATATCGATCTGGCGATCGAGAAGGGAAGCTTCGTCGCGCTTGTCGGTCCGTCCGGCTGCGGCAAGTCGACCCTTCTGCGGTCGCTGGCAGGGCTTGAGAGCATCATCGACCGGCGATCTTCGCATTGCCGGCGATCTCATGAACAACGTGCCGCCGCGCAAGCGCGATGTCGCCATGGTCTTCCAGACCTATGCGCTCTATCCGCACATGACCGTCGAGCAGAACCTGACCTACAGCCTGCGCATTCGCGGTGCGAGCAAGGCCGAGATGAAAAAGGCGGCAGCGGAGGTTGCGGCAACCACTGGCCTATCGGAACTTCTCGGGCGCTATCCGCGCGAGCTATCCGGCGGCCAGCGCCAGCGCGTCGCCATGAGCCGGGCGATCATCCGCAATCCCAAGGCCTTCCTGTTTGACGAGCCCTTGTCGAACCTGGATGCGGCGCTGCGTGTGCATATGCGCAAGGAAATCCGCATGCTGCACGACCGTCTGGGCGCAACATCCGTCTATGTCACGCACGACCAGGTCGAGGCGATGACGATGGCCGACCATGTCGTCGTCATGCGCGATGGCATTATCGAGCAACAGGGGCGTCCGCTCGACCTTTATGATCGGCCGGCCAACAAGTTCGTCGCCGGCTTCATCGGTTCGCCTGCGATGAATTTCATTCCGGCCACGGTCGGTCAGGACGGTCGTTCGCTCGTCGTCCATGTCGGAGAGCCGCAGACGATCGCCATGGACAGGGCGCTGGTGCCGGGCCGCAGCGTTTTCGCGGGCCTGCGGCCGGAACACCTGCATGCCGCGGATACCGGCCAGGGAACGTTCCGCTTTCCGGTCGGCATTGTCGAGACGACGGGCTCGGCAACCTATATCTCGACGGCAACGACACCGGAGATCACCATCGTCGACACGACGCGTCGTTCCATCCGGTCTGGCGATGTGATCGAGCTGTCGATCCGGCCTTCGGACGTGCATGTCTTCGATGCGGGGACAGGAATGCGCCTGTAACACCAAACGTTTTTTCTGGATAAAAATACGTTTGGTGGCTTGACAGGAAAGACCCCGCCGATATTCCTTGTGCCGGATTTAAGAACGGTTCACGGAACCGCGACAGGGAGAAATACCATGGCTGGACTACTCGCGGGCAAGCGCGCCGTCATCACGGCGGCAGCGCAGGGGATCGGACGCGCTGCAGCTGAAGCCTTTCAGCGGGAAGGCGCGATCGTCACCGCGACCGATATCAATGCGGAAAAGCTCAGCGAACTCAAGGCGCTCGGCATGAATGTCGCAACCCTCGACGTCACCAGCAAGGAGGCGATCGAGGCTTTTGCCGCCGCCACGGGAACGATCGACGTGCTGTTCAACTGCGCCGGTTTCGTCCATGCCGGAACGATCCTCGAAGCGGGCGAGCGTGACTATGATCTTGCCTTCGACCTCAACGTCAAATCCATGTTCCGGCTGATCCGCGCCTTCCTGCCGGGCATGATCGAAAATGGCGGCGGCTCGATCATCAACATGTCGTCGGTGGCCGGCGTGCCGGCTGGTGTGCCCAACCGCTTCGTCTATTCGGCGAGCAAGGCGGCGGTGATCGGCCTCACCAAGTCGGTTGCCATCGACTATATCAAGCAGGGTATCCGCTGCAACGCGATCGCACCGGGCACCGTGCAGTCGCCATCGCTTGAGGAACGGATGCGGGCGCAGGGCAACTACGAGGAGGCGCGCGCCGCCTTTATCGGCCGCCAGCCGATGGGCCGCCTCGGCGAGCCTGAAGAGATCGCCGCGCTCGCCGTCTATCTCGGCAGCGATGTCTCGGCCTATACCACCGGTCATGTCCACGTGATCGACGGTGGGCTCAGCCTATAGGTCCGGTCTCCATGTACAGAGCGGATGGCTGCGCTATAATCGGTGCATGAATGACAAGCCGGCCGCCAGCCTCATCCCCGTCCTGCGCATCGATTTTCCGCATGCGGAGAGATTGGGGCGAGGCAAGATCATGCTCCTCGAACATATCCGCGAGACCGGCTCGATCTCCGCGGCCGGGCGCGCGATGGATATGTCCTACCGGCGTGCCTGGCTCCTGGTCAGTGCGTTGAACGCTATGTTCTCGGAGCCATCGGTCGAATCCCAGCGTGGTGGAAAGCAGGGCGGCGGTGCCGCCGTTACGCCGTTTGGCGAGGAACTGATCCGCCGGTTCCGGGCGATGGAGGCGAAAGTCGCCGCGGCAATGAAAGACGACCTCGGCTGGCTTGAGGCCAACCGCAGTCGCGCAGAGGTTACGGATCCAGCGCCACGCTCTTGATCACCACATGAACCGGCATGCCAGCCACAAGGCCAAGCCTTTCCCCTGATAGTGCGGTGATGCGCGAGACGATCGTGTTGCCGCCGCAATCGACGCGGACGTCGATTGCGCCATCCTCTTCTCCTGACGTTGCAGCGATTATGCCTTCGATAATGTTGAGTGCGCTCAGCCCATCGGGTCGCCGGGTCGCGAGCATCACGTCACGGGCGGCAATGTGCAGTCGGATCGCGTGGCCGTCCGGAAGGGCGATTTTCGGAACGCGGAAGAGGGTGTCGCGGGCACGGATCACAGTCAGACGTGGCTCGTCTTCGTCCGTTTCAACGATGCCGTCGATGACAGCACCGGCTTCCCGCTTGCCAATCATCGGCGAGAGCGCCGACAGGCTGAGGATCGACGCCGCATCGCCGGAGGCGGTGACACGACCATGTTCCAAGGCAATGACCCGGTTGGCGAGACGTGCGACTTCACCGACCGAGTGGCTGACATAGACGATCGGAATGCGGGTTTCATCCCGCAGACGCTCGAGATAGGGCAGGATTTCCGCCTTGCGCGCATCATCAAGTGCTGCCAGCGGCTCGTCCATCAGAAGCAGGCGTGGATTGGACAGAAGTGCGCGGCCTATGGCGATGCGCTGTTTCTCTCCACCGGACAGATTGGCCGGCGCACGCTCGAGAAGAGGTTCGACGCCAAGCAGATCGATGATCCGGTCGAAGCTCCGTCCTTCCCCCTTGCTCCGGGCAAACCAGCGGCCATAGGTCAGGTTCTGGCGGACGCTCAGATGGGGAAAGAGCCGCGGCTCCTGGAAGACATAGCCGAACTTCCGGCGATGTGGCGGCGTGAAGATGCCCCGGCCCGTATCAACGATGATATCGCCGTCCAGCACGATCCTTGCGCTGTCCGGCCGCAACAGGCCGGCAATGATGTTGACCAGCGTGGTCTTGCCGGAACCGGAGCGGCCGAACAGCGCGGTCACGCCACCATCAGAGGAGAAGGCCGCCTCTATCGAGAAACGGCCCTGCCGGTGTCTGGTTTCCACTTCCAGCGTCATGCGCGCTCCACCCGCCGGGCGGCCCTGCCGGCCAGAAATTCTGATAGCATCAGGGCGGCCATCGATATCACGATGGAGACGATCGTCAGGCGCATGGCGCCGGCATCGCCGCCGGGCACCTGGGTGAAGGTATAGATTGCCGCCGACAGTGTCTGCGTCTCGCCCGGAATGTTGGAGACGAAGGTGATCGTTGCGCCGAATTCGCCCATTGCCTTGGCAAAGGACAGGATCATTCCGGCAATCACGCCCGGCAGGATCAGCGGCAGCGTAATGGTGGCGAAAACCCAGGCCGGCCCGGCGCCGAGTGTCGAGGCAGCCTGTTCCAGCTTTCGGTCCACCGCTTCGATCGAGAGGCGGATGCTGCGCACCATCAGCGGAAAACCCATGATGGCGCAGGCAAGCGCGGCGCCCGTCCAGCGGAAGGAAAACACCAGCCCAATTGTTTCCTCGAGGAATGCGCCGACCGGCCCGCGTTTGCCAAACAGGATGAGCAGCAGATAGCCGGTGACGACGGGCGGCAGGATCAGCGGCAGGTGGACAAGACCGTTGAGAACGGATTTTCCCCAGAACCGTCCGCGGGCAAGAAGAAGGGCAATCGCGATGCCGAAGGGCAGGCTGGCAAGCATGGCGACGGCGGATACCCGCAGGCTGAGCCGGATCGCCGTCCATTCCGCATCGCTCAGGGCCAGCCAGTCCAAACGCACGCTCCGTTTCTGTCGGTGCCTGATGACGCACCTCTATGCCAGCCAATATGGCGACGACGATAGATGCTCCGGCGGAATGCCGCCAGAGCACGCCTGCCTATTTCAGGACCGTGAAGCCCTGCGCCGTGAAGATCGCCATTGCCGTTTCGGATTTGACGAAATCGACATAGGCAGTCGCGGCGGGGCTCTTGCTGTCGGCCATGATCGCGATCGGGTAGACGATCGGCGGATGGCTGTCTTCCGGGAATGTTCCGACGATCCTGACGCCGGGGTCAGCGATCGCATCGGTCTGGTAGACGATGCCATAGGGCGCTTCCCCCCTGGAGACGAGGAGGAGGGCGGAGCGAACGTTTTCAGCACCGGCGACCTTGCTCTCGACCGAAGGCCAGACACCGAGCGTTTCCAGCGCTGCCTTGCCGTATTTTCCGGCCGGTACGGAATCGACCGCGCCCATGGCGAGCTTTCCGTCGCCGAGGAGTGTCGCGAGATCAAAGCCCTGCCTGATATCGACGCTGGCGGCGTCCTTGTCGCTGATGAGAACGAGACGATTGCCGATGAGGTTGGCGCGCGTATCGTCCTTGATCAGCTTTTTTTCGGCCAGATAGTCCATCCAGGCAAGATCGGCCGAGATGAAGACATCGGCCGGGGCGCCGGATTCGATCTGCTTGGCCAGAGCCGAGCTTGCCGCATAGGCGACCGTCGCTTCATTGCCGGATTGCTTCTGCCATTGCGTGTTCACGGCATCAATCGCGTTTTTCAGGCTTGCGGCGGCAAAGACGGTCACTTTTTCGGCTGCGCCGGCTGTGGATACCAGAAGGCCGGACAGGCATATCACCCCCAGCACGGCTCCAATCGATTTCAGGAGCGGGCGGCGGGCAGGGCTCATATCTTCCTCCATGACTATCGAAATATCCAATGAGATATAACGATCCAATAAAAATGGCCAGCGGTATATTCCATGGAATATAATGATTTGATCGACTGCCGGGTTGATGCTTGTCTTGATCGTCGCGCTGCACTAAAATCCATCGACAGCAGGCAGCAGCAGGAGATGGCCGGATGGAAACCAGTATCAGGCTCGAGGAGAGCTGGAAGGCCGCTCTGGCACCGGAATTTTCAAGCGACTACATGGCCCGGCTCAAGCAGTTTCTCCTGACGGAAAAACAGGCCGGCAAGCAGATCTTTCCGAAGGGGCCGGAATATTTCCGCGCGCTCGATCTGACGCCGCTTGATGAGGTGCGTGTCGTCATTCTCGGGCAGGACCCGTATCACGGTGAGGGCCAAGCGCACGGGCTGTGTTTCAGCGTCCGGCCGGGCGTGCGCACGCCGCCGTCGCTGGTGAATATCTACAAGGAAATGCAGAGCGACCTGGGCATAGCGCCCGCGCGCCACGGCTTTCTCGAAAGCTGGGCGAGGCAGGGCGTTCTCCTGCTCAACAGCGTCTTGACCGTGGAGCGTTCGCTGGCGGCATCGCATCAGGGCAAGGGCTGGGAAAAATTCACAGATGCGGTCATCCGCGCCGTCAACGACCAGGAGCGTCCCGTCGTCTTCCTGCTCTGGGGCGCCTATGCGCAGAAGAAGGCCGCCTTTGTCGACCAGAAGCGGCATCTGGTCATCCGCTCCGCGCATCCCTCGCCCTTATCGGCCCATGCCGGCTTTCTCGGCTCAAAACCGTTCTCCAAAACCAATGCCTTCCTGGTCTCGAAGGGGTTCGAGCCGATCGACTGGGCTTTGCCGGAAAAGCCGGATCTGCAGTCCTAGTTGCCGGCTTCTGAGATGTCTGCTGCCGCTGCTGCTTTCCGGCGTGACACGACGTGTTCGCGCCAGACGGTGAAGATGCCGGCGCAGACGACGATGATCGATCCGCCGATCATGTTGAGGCTCAGCGTTTCCCCGAAGATCGACACGCCCACCACACAGGCAAAGACCAGTTGCAGATAGGTCAGCGGTTGCACTTCCGCGGCATCGAGATGTTCATAGGCCTTGATCAGGAAGAAGTGGCTGGATGTGCCGGTGGCGCAGAGAAGCAGCATCCAGGCCCAGTCGGTCGGTGCAAGCGTCGTCCAGTAGAACGGGCCTATCAGCGTCATTGCTGCCGCGCCGACGAGCCCGGTGTAGAGGAAACTGGTCATCGAGCTATCGTCACGGCTGACCAGCCGCGTTGCAATGACGTAAACCGCAAACATCAGTGCCGAGCCGAGCGGGATCAGCATGACAAGGTCGAAACCCTCGCCGGTCGGTTTCAGGATCAGCAATACGCCGAGCAGGCCGACGACAATCGCCGTCCAGCGCCGCCAGCCGACGCGTTCGCCCAGAAGCGGCATAGAGAGAAGAGCGACGAACAATGGACCGGAAGAAAAAACAGCCTGCGAATGGGCGAGGCCGACCACCGAAAAGGAAGTGATGACGACAACGATCTGAAACGACAGCAACAGGCCGCGCAGGATCTGCAGTTTCGGCTTCCGCGTCGCGATTGCGGCCTTGAAACCGCCACTGGTTCGCGACGCGACGACGATCGCAAAGCTTGCAAACGCCCAATAGCGGATCATCGTGATGAAGATCGGCGGGTAGAGCGTGCCCAGATGTTTCGAAATCGCGTCCTGTATCGAGAAGATCAACAGGGCGAGAAAAACGAAGATATAGCCGTTGCGCTTCGATTGCATGTTTTTGTCTTACATCCATGGGAAGCCAAAGCGCCAAAGGTTTTTTGCGGCGCAGCAATAATTCTCGACAGGATTGCCGTCCCGTTCCCATCGCCCCGATTTTCGCTCATCGCGGATCTCGCTCACGACGTTTCGCGACAGTGCCTTGCATCCGAACCTGCGATCCGTCAAACACGTTTCCGCAAGCGCAGGGATGGACGCATGAGACAGATACTGATCGTCGGCATCGGGGCCGGCAATCCCGAACATATGACAATGCAGGCGATCAATGCGCTGAACAGCGCCGACGTCCTGTTCATCCCGACGAAGGGGGAGGCGAAGTCGCAGCTTGCCGACATCAGACGCGATATCTGCGACCGCTACGTCACCCGTGCCGATGGTCGCGTGGTGGAATTTGCCGTCCCGGTTCGCCAGACGGCCGGACGATCCTATGACAAGAGCGTCGATGACTGGCATGCGGCGATTGCGCAATCCTACGAGCGGCTGCTGTTGGACGAGCTTGGTCCCGAGCAGACCGGTGCCTTTCTCGTCTGGGGCGATCCCATGCTTTACGATAGCACGATCCGCATCGTCGAGCGGGTGCGGGCGCTCGGTACGGTCGCCTTCGACTATGCCGTCATTCCCGGGATTACCAGCGTTCAGGCGCTGACGGCCAGCCACCGGATACCGCTCAATCTTGTCGGGAAGCCCGTGCAGATCACCACGGGCCGGCGTCTGGCCGAGAGTTTTCCGGGGCTTGCCGAAACGGCGGTGGTGATGCTGGACGGCGAGCAGGCCTTCATGGCGATCGATGATCCCGATGCCTTCATCTATTGGGGGGCCTATCTCGGCACGCAGCAGGAAATCATCCTGTCGGGGCGTGTCGTCGAGGTTCGGGATGAGATCCTGAAAACCAGAACCGAGGCCCGGGAGCGCCATGGCTGGATCATGGATGTCTATCTGCTGCGCAAGGGCGTCGATTTCGACGCATAGTCGCAGCACAGGCTGACGGATGTTGGCCCGCGTGTCACAATCCTGTAAGGACGGCGGATGGAACCGAAATCTGTGCATCTGGCAGAGGAAAGACAAGTGACAGGCCACGGCGCAATCGACATGCGGCGCGGTGCCTGTCCGACATTGGCCGCACCGATGCAGACCGGCGACGGGCTTCTGGTGCGCCTGCGCCCGGTCCGTCCGGGATTTTCCCTTGCAGAGGTCGTGGCGCTGGCAAAGGCTGCCCGGCAGTTCGGGAACGGCATACTGGAAGTGACGGCCCGCGGCAATCTGCAGCTCCGCGGCCTGTCGCAAGAGACGGTGCCCTCCCTTGCCGCTGCCATTGCCGATGCGGCGATCGACATCACCGAAGGGGTCGCCATCGAGACACCGCCGCTTGCCGGCATTGATCCGACCGCGCTTGCCGATCCGTTGATGCTGGCTGCCGACTTGCGCGCGGCCATCGCGGCGCATCGGCCGGCATTGGCGCTGGCCCCCAAGCTCTCGATCATCATCGACGGCGGTGGTCGCCTGCATCTGGGCGAAACCAGCGCCGACATCCGGCTGCAGGCGTTTCGTGGCAATGACGGCCTGTGCTGGCTGCTGAGTCTGGCAGGGACGTCGAAAACCGCCAAACGCGTCGCCATGCTTGCGCCCGATGCGGTCATTCCTGCTGTTATGCGCGTGCTTGCCGAACTTTCAAGCCAAGGCCGGGATGCGCGCGGGCGGGACCTGAATGCGGATCTGATTGCACAAACGATCGGTTCCGGCCTGATTGTTGACGCTATCCCCTTGCCGGATGCCGCGCCGCTGGCCACCGGCGTCCATGATTGTGGCGGCAGCGGTCGGGTTCTCGGGCTCGGGCTTGCGTTCGGCCAGACGGATGCCGAAAGCCTGATTGCACTTGTTGCGGAACTGGAAAGGTTGGGCGCCTGCGAAGTCCGCCTTGCCCCGGGTCATGCCCTGCTTGTTCCGGGCATGAGGGATGATGCTATCGCCGAGGCGCAGTCCCATGCCCTTGCCCTTGGTTTCCGGATTTCGCCTGATGATCCCGGCCATCATATCGCGGTTTGCGCCGGAACGGGGGCCTGCCGTTCGGCGCTTCTCGACACGAAGGCTGTTGCAAGGTTGTTCATCGACAATGCGCGGGAACTGCTCGACGGATCCTTGTCCGTGCATCTGTCCGGCTGTGCCAAGGGCTGTGCAAAACCTTCGCCCGCGACACTGACGATGCTGGGTGCGCCATTAGGCTATGGGCTTGTCGTAAATGGCCCTGCGTCCGCCGTCCCCAAGGCCTACATCCAACAAAAGACCATAAAAACCGCAATCGGGCATCTCGGCGCCCTGGTGCGGCAGAACAAACAGGCTGGCGAATCGGCTCTGTCCTGCCTTACACGGCTCGGACCGGATGCGACCATCGCAGCGCTGCAACAGGGATAGAGATGCCAGACTACGATTACATCCGGGATGGCGACGCCATCTACGAGCGTTCCTTTGCCATCATCCGCAGCGAGGCCGATCTGTCGCGGTTCTCCGAGGCCGAGGCTGATCTGGCGGTGCGCATGGTGCACGCCTGCGGTCTGGTCGAGGCGGCCAAACAATTCGAGTTTTCGCCTGACTTCGTGACGGCCGCCCGCACGGCGCTGCAGAATGGCGCGCCTGTTCTGTGCGATGCCTTCATGGTCGTGCATGGCGTCACCCGCGCGCGCCTGCCGGCCGGCAACGAGGTGATCTGCACGCTGCGCGAACCGGAGACGGTGTCGATCGCAAAGGAGATCGGCAATACGCGCTCTGCCGCTGCGCTCAAGCTCTGGGGCGATCGCATGGCAGGCGCTGTCGTTGCCATCGGCAATGCACCGACTGCCCTCTTCTATCTGCTCGAACTCCTGCGGGACGGCGCGCCGAAACCGGCGGCGATCATCGGCATGCCGGTCGGTTTCGTCGGTGCAGCGGAATCCAAGGATGCACTGGCCGAACATTCCTATGGCGTGCCCTATGCCATCGTGCGCGGACGCCTGGGCGGCAGCGCCATGACCGCAGCGGCGATCAATTCGCTGGCGAGGCCCGGCCTGTGAGTGCGGCGGGCGTTGGAAAACTGATCGGTGTCGGGACCGGGCCGGGCGATCCGGAACTGCTGACGGTCAAGGCTGTCAAGGCGCTGGCGGCGGCCGACGTGCTTGCCTATTTCGCCAAGCAGGGCCGTCGCGGCAATGGCCGCACGATCGTCGACGGCATGCTGAAGCCGACCTCATCGAGCTGCCGCTCTACTATCCGGTTACCACCGAGATCGACAAGGAACACGACGACTACAAGAGCCAGATCACCGGCTTCTACGATGTCTCCGCAGCCGCCGTTGCCGCGCATCTGGAGGCTGGCCGGACGGTTGCCATTCTCAGCGAAGGCGACCCGCTGTTCTACGGCTCCTACATGCATCTGCATGTGCGTCTCGCAACGCGTTTTCCGACCGAAGTCATTCCCGGCATCACGGCAATGTCCGGCTGCTGGTCGATGGCGGGGTTGCCGATCGTCCAGGGTGACGACGTTCTGTCGGTGCTGCCGGGCACCATGGCCGAGGACGAACTTTGCCGCCGGCTGGGCGATACCGAAGCCGCCGTGATCATGAAGGTCGGCCGCAACCTGCCGAAGATCCGCCGCGCGCTGCAGGCGTCGGGCAAGCTTTCGCAGGCGCTCTATGTCGAGCGTGGCACGATGGCGGCCTCTGCAATGATCCCGCTCGCTGAAAAGGCCGACGACGTCGCCCCGTATTTTTCGCTGGTGCTGGTCGCCGGATGGAAAGGCAAGCCATGACGGGAACGCTCTATGTCGTCGGCACCGGTCCCGGTGGTCCGCAGCAGATGACGCCTGAAGCGCTCGATGCCGTCTCAAAGGCCACCGAATTCTTCGGCTACGGTCCTTATCTCGACCGTCTGTCCTTGCGTCCGGACCAGACGCGCATCGCGTCCGACAACCGCGAGGAACTTGATCGTGCGCAGGCCGCGCTGACACGGGCTGCATCCGGCGTGAATGTCTGTGTCGTCTCGGGTGGCGATCCCGGCGTGTTTGCCATGGCTGCAGCCGTCTGCGAGGCGATCGATGCCGGGCCGCCCGAATGGCGGGATCTTGATCTCGTCGTCACTCCCGGTGTCACCGCCATGCTGGCGGTTGCCGCCCGCATCGGTGCGCCGCTCGGCCATGATTTCTGCGCGATTTCGCTGTCGGACAATCTCAAGCCCTGGGAGGTGATCACCCGCCGTCTGCGTCTGGTTGCCGAGGCCGGACTGGTGATCGCGCTCTACAATCCCATCAGCAAGGCGCGCCCGTGGCAACTCGGCGAGGCCTTCGATATCCTGCGCACGGTGCTGCCGGCATCGACGCCTGTCATCTTCGGCCGTGCTGCCGGGCGACCGGACGAGCGCATGATCGTGATGCCGCTTGGTGAGGCCGATGCGACGGTTGCCGACATGGCGACCTGCGTGGTCATCGGGTCAGCCCTGACGCGCATCATCGCCCGGCCGGACAGGCCTGACCTCGTCTACACGCCGCGCTTCATCTCCGGGGAGAGCCAGTGATCGATCCGGTCGAGAGCCTCAGCCAGCGTTGCGACCGACGGCATGTCGGCGGGCTTCTGCCGCTCGACCATGACGACGTCAAGGCTAAGGTCTCGCGCGGCCACCATCTTGCCGTAGGTCGCCGCACCACCGCTGTTCTTGGCGACGATGACGTCGATACGATTATCCTTCAGAAGCCGGTATTCGTCGGCAGTCTCGAAGGGTCCGCAGGCGAGGATGTAGCGAACATGCGGCAGATCGAGCGGCGGAGTGACGGGATCGACGCTGCGCACGAGATAATGATGCTGCGGCGCCTGCTCGAACTGGAATGCCTCCTGCCGGCCGATCGCGAGAAACACGTTTCTGGGCTCCGAACCAAGAGCAGCAACGGCCTCCGCCATGGTGAAAACGGACGTCCAGCGATCACCCGCCTGACGCTCCCATGCCGGGCGTCGCAGGGCAAACGCCCCGATGCCGGCCAGCTTGACTGCTTCGGCGGCATTGGCGGAGATGCGCGCGGCAAAAGGGTGGGTTGCATCGATCAGCAGGTCGAAATCATTGTCCCGCAGAAAGTCGGCCAGCCCCTCGGCTCCGCCAAAACCACCGCTGCGCGTCGCAACCGGCTGCGCCATGGGCTCGGCGGTGCGGCCGGCCAGCGACAGCAACACGTCGCAATCGGCCCGATCTTTCAGCCTGTCCGCCAATTGCCGCGCCTCGGTCGTTCCTCCGAGTATCAGGATGCGGTGTCTGCCCATGCGTGACGGTTCCGTGGTCTCTCTTGATCTTCAAGCGCCCTGGCTGACGGTTGTCGGCCTGGGAGAAGACGGTCTAGCCGGTCTCGGCGACGAGGCCAAGCGCTGCATCGCATCGGCGAAGGTGATCTTTGGCGGCGCCCGGCATCTGGAACTGGCAGGTCCTCTCGTCACCGGCGAAACGCATGTCTGGGCAAGCCCCTTCGAGCGCTCGATCGATGCGATCCTTGCCCTGAGGGGGGCGCCCGTCGTGGTGCTGGCGTCCGGCGATCCGCTCTTCTTCGGCGTGGGTGCGACCCTTGCACGGCGCATCGATCCCGCTGAAATGCGGGTCCTGCCGTTCCCGTCTTCCTTCAGCCTGGCCGCCGCGAAACTTGGCTGGGCGTTGCAGGAGACGCAGACCGTGTCGCTGCACGGGCGCCCTGTCGATCTCATCCGTCCGCTTCTGCATCCGGGTGCCCGGGTGCTCGCACTGACCTCGGATGCACAGGGCCCGGCCGCTTTGGCACAACTCCTCACAGAGAGCGGGTTCGGTCAATCAAGGATCACGGTTCTCGAGGCGCTGGGTGGTTCGAACGAGCGCGTGACGCAGCATATCGCGGCAGATTTTTCGCAGGCCGATATCAACGCGCTGAATGTCTGCGCGGTCGAGGCTGTCGCCGACAGGAATGCGCGCATCCTGACGCTTGCGTCGGGTCTGGATGATGCGTTGTTCGAGCATGACGGGCAGATCACCAAGCGCGAAATTCGCGCTCTGACGCTGTCCGCGCTTGCGCCGCGTCGTGGCGAACTGCTTTGGGATATCGGTGCAGGCTCCGGCTCGATCGCCATCGAATGGATGCTGACGCGATCCGTCCATGCGGGCGCTGGCAATCGAGACCTCTGTCGAGCGCGTCGCGCGCATCGGACGCAATGCTGCCTGCTTCGGCGTGCCTGGCCTTGGCGTCGTTCACGGCAAGGCTCCCGATGCGCTATCGGGGCTGCCACAGCCCGATGCGATCTTTATCGGCGGCGGCGGCAGTGGCGATGGCGTGATGGATGCTGCCATGGCGGCCCTGCGCCAGGGCGGTCGTCTGGTTGCCAATGCGGTGACGACCGAAATGGAAGCGGTGCTTCTGGCGAACCATGCCCGGTTTGGCGGCACGTTGATCCGCATCGACATTGCGCGCGCATCGCCCGTCGGCACGATGACCGGCTGGCGTCCGGCGATGCCGGTGACGCAATGGTCGTGGACAAAAGAGTAGAAGACGTATTCCGTTCCTTGAAAATCTGGCCTTCCGGCCAGAGATTTTCGATGGTTGTTGTTTCCGGTTCGCGAAGCGATCAGCCGGAAACCGTATGAGAGGAAATGAAATGACAGTGCATTTTATCGGAGCCGGCCCAGGTGCTGCGGACCTGATCACGGTGCGCGGCCGCGACCTGATCGCCCGTTGCCCGGTCTGCCTCTATGCAGGGTCGATCGTTTCGCCGGATCTCTTGCAATATTGCCCGCCCGGCGCCCGCATCGTCGATACCGCGCCGATGTCGCTGGATGAGATCGAGGCGGAATATGTGAAGGCAGCCGCCGCCGGCCATGACGTTGCACGGCTGCATTCCGGCGATCTCTCCGTCTGGAGCGCGGTTGCCGAGCAGGTTCGCCGGCTGGAAAAACATGGGCTCGATTATACGATGACGCCCGGCGTACCGGCCTTTGCCGCCGCTGCTGCCACACTCGGCCGCGAACTGACGATCCCGGCGGTCGCGCAGAGCCTCGTCCTGACGCGCGTTTCCGGCCGGGCGTCGCCAATGCCCAATGCCGAGACGCTTGCCGGCTTCGGCGCCACCGGATCGACGCTTGCGATCCATCTGGCCATCCATGCGCTTGGACAGGTCGTGACGGAACTGACCCCGCTTTATGGCGCGGATTGCCCGGTCGCCATTGTCGTCAAGGCGTCCTGGCCGGACGAGCGTGTCGTGCGGGGTACGCTGGCCGATATCGAGGCAAAGGTTGCGGCCGATCCGATCGAACGCACGGCGCTGATCTTCGTCGGCAAGACCCTTGGTGCTACCGATTTTCGCGAAAGCGCGCTCTACGATGCCGGCTATCAGCGCCGTTTCCGCGGTCGCGACGGCCTCTGAAGCGTGTCGCGATCTTCCAGATTCGCTCTGTGCGCTTTAAGTCTCTGTTTTTTCGAATGACGTTCTCGCAAAACCGCTGCGCACTTTTGTGCGACAGGCTTTAGACGGGGTCGGTCTCGTCCGGAAGAAGCACGGGTTTTTCCTTGCGGGGCACATCGTCGGTGCCTTCTATCCGGTCGCGGTAGAGGGCCGATTGACCCAGCAGCATCAGCGTGACCGGCGTCGTCAGGATCATGAAGACGATGATCAGGACTTCGTGAAAAATCCAGCGATTTTGCAGAACAGCAAAACAGATCATCGATGCAAGGGAAATGAGGACGACGCCGGCGCTGGTGCCGAGCGTCGGAGCATGGAGCCTGCTGTAGAAGCTCTTCAGCCTGAGCAGGCCGATCGAACCGACCAGCGTGATGATCGAGCCGGCGAGCAAGAGAATGCAGACGGGAATGGCGGCCCAGAGCGGCAGGTCGGTAAGATGGCTCATTCGATCACCTCACCACGCATCAGGAATTTGGCGAACGCGATCGAGGAAACAAAGCCGAGCAGGGCGATGATCAGGGCTGCCTCGAAATAGATCGTGTTGGCGGTTCGAATACCGAAAGTGAGCAGCAGGAGCATGCTGTTGATATAGAGGGCATCGAGGCCGAGAATGCGGTCCTGTGCACGCGGTCCCTTGACCATGCGGAACAGCGCGCATCCCATCGCAAGTCCCAGGATGATCTGCGAGAGCAGGATTGACCAGATGATGAAGAGTTCGGTCACTCGAATAACTCCCTCAAGGGTGCCTCGTAGCGCGTTTTCACCAGATCCTCCCAGGCCGTTCCATTTTCGATGTCGAGCACGTGAAGCAGCAGGATGCGCGTCTGACTGTCGAATTCGAGCCAGGCCGAACCCGGGGTCGCGGTCAGGATACAGGACAGAATGGCCAGAGCGTTCTCGTCGCGCAGCGTCAGGTGGATCGGCACGAAGCCTGAA
This sequence comes from uncultured Alphaproteobacteria bacterium, assembly GCA_963822365.1. Classification (GTDB taxonomy): domain Bacteria; phylum Pseudomonadota; class Alphaproteobacteria; order Rhizobiales; family Rhizobiaceae; genus Pararhizobium. Next base: position 323,720 of record CAWGHM010000009.1, on the reverse strand, counting down.
TTCACAGGACGGTTCCTGCGGCGCAGGATGACGCCCATCACCATGATGTTGGATCTGGCAACATCGACGATCACGTTTGCCGTCAGTCTGACCACCAGCCAGGCCTTTTTCGTATGGGTCTTGGTCGGCCGCAGATTGACCATCAGCCAGCCGTGCGAAATGCCGAGCGCCGCCCCCAGAAGGATCTGCGCCGGCGAAAGCGACTGGTTGATCAGCAGCCAGAAGAGCATGAGCGCGAAGGAAAGCAGCGGGTAGGGGAACCAGTAGCGCATGGCGTCAATCGCCTCCCGCCGGTGCGACGCGCGGTGCAGAGAGCACCCGATCGGTATAGTTTTTCGGATCGGCAAGCGACCTTGCCGCCGCATCCATGTAGCGCATCGCCGGCCCTGCCTGCAGGCTGAGGAAGACCGTTGCCAGGAGAAGCAGGAGCACGGGCGTGATCTCGATCAGGAAAACCCGCGGGATCGTGCCTTCGATCGATGTCCAGAACGTCCTGATGCCGATGCGGTTCATCGCGATCATCGCGGCCAGACCCGATAGAATAAGGAGTGCGACGTAGATCCACTGCCCGGCGACAATAGGCATGTTGCCGCCAAAACCGTCTTCGTTGAAAAGTTCGTGCAGGATGGCAAATTTGGCAAGGAAGCCGGACAGCGGCGGCAGACCAGACATCAGGATGGCGCAGGTGCAGAAGCAGAGCCCAAGCACGGCAAGCGTACCGGGAACGGCAACGCCAACTTCCTTTTCTTCCTCGTCTTCATCGACATCGCCATAGGCTTCCATCGTCACCGCAAGCACGTCTGCACCGGCGTCGCGACCGCGCTCGACCAGTTCGATCAGCAGGAAGAATGCGCATATGGTCAGCGTCGAACTCACCAGATAGAAGAGCGCGCCGCCGATGACGGCGCTGTTGCCGAGGCCGATGGCGGCCAAAAGCGTGCCGGATGATACAAGAATGCTGTAGCCGGCAATGCGGCCCATGGCCTGCGAGGCGAGAACGCCGATGGCGCCGAAGGCAATGGTCAGCAGGCCGCCGTAGAGCAGGACGGTCTGGCCGAAACCTGCCGACATGCCGGCCTCGTCCCCGAACAACAGCAATGAAAGACGCAGGATGGCGTAGACGCCAACCTTGGTCAGAATGGCGAACATGGCTGCAACGGGCGGTGTTGCCGCGGAATAGGCGGTTGGCAGCCAGAAACTGAGCGGCCACATGCCTGCCTTGACGAGAAAGGCGATGCCAAGCAGGGCAGCACCCGCTTCCATCAGCATGCGGCTTTCGGGCCCAAGCGACATGATGCGAACCGAGAGATCGGCCATGTTCAGCGTGCCGGTCGCTCCATAGATCAGGCTTACGCCGATGAGGAACAGCGATGATGCCGCCAGATTGACGGCGATGTAGTGCAGGCCGGCCTTGACGCGGATCGGGCCGGAGCCGTGCAGCAGAAGGCCGTAGGACGCAGCCAGCATCATTTCGAAAAAGACGAAGAGATTGAAGAGATCGCCGGTCAGGAAGGCGCCGTTGAGGCCTGCCAGCAAAAGCTGGAACAAGGAGTGGAAATGATAGCCGGCCGTGTGCCACCGCGCCATCGCATAGACCTGCGCTGCCAGCCCGAGAACAGCGCTGAGCGCCAGCATCAGCGCGGACAGACGATCAAGAACCAGAACGATGCCGAATGGGGCCGGCCAGTTTCCCAGCATGTAGACAAAGGAACCACCGGCGGCATCCTTTGAAGATGCCGCAAGTGCGACAAGAAGGATGGTCGCCAGGAAAAGCACCACCGTCGAGGCGAAGCTGAGCACGCCTTTCAGCGTCCGGTTCCGGTCATCGATCGGGATCAGGGCTGCAGCCGTCGCCATCGGCAACAGGATCGGCAGGATGATCAGGTGGTTTGCCCAGTTCATTCCGTCACTCCCTGCCATCCACATGGTCGGTGCCGGTAAAGCCGCGCGAGGCAAGCAGCACGACGAGGAACAGCGCCGTCATGGCAAAGCCGATGACGATTGCGGTGAGGACAAGCGCCTGGGGTATCGGGTCCGTATGGGTGAGCAAGCCGCCGGCGCCGCCGGGTTCGAGCACGGGCGGGGCGTTGACGCGCAGGCGTCCCATGCCGAAAATGAAGAGATTGACGGCGTAGGAGAGAAGCGAAAGGCCGATGATGACCTGATAGGTGCGCGGCCGGAAAAGCAGCCATACGCCGGATGCCGTCAGGACGCCGATACCGGCCGAGAGCACGAGTTCCATTACGCGGCCTCCTTTGCAGCAGCGCGGGCTGCCTTGATCTGGGCGCGCGGTGCACGAACCGACTGGTGGGCAAGGGCGATCAGGATCAGCACGGTTGCGCCGAGAACAAGCGAGAAGACGCCGAGATCAAACAGGATCGCCGTTGCCAGCGGGATCTTGCCGAGGATGGGCAGGCTGGCATATTGCGAATACGAGGTGAGGAACGGATAACCGAAGGCCCAGGAGCCGAGCCCGGTCGCCATGGCGACGAGCAGGCCGATGCTCATCCAGCGCAGCGGATGGATGCGCAAGCCGCTCTTCGACCCAGCGCGTGCCGCCGGCCATGTATTGCAGGATGAAGGCGATCGACATGGCGATGCCGGCTGCAAAGCCACCGCCTGGAAGATCATGGCCGCGGAAGAACAGGAACGCGGTCAGCATGCCGATAACCGGGAACATCCAGCGCATGATGACGGAGGGCACCAGCAGATATTCGGCGATGCTGTCGCCCTTCTTGCGGTCGGGGTGATCGTCGTCGAAGGCGTTCTGGATGCGCTGCTGTTCCGGCTGTTCGAGGCTCTCTGTTGCCGGCCGGAAGCGCCGCAGCAGCGAAAACACGGTGAGCGCCACGATGCAGAGCACGGCGATCTCGCCAAAGGTGTCGAAGCCGCGGAAATCGACGAGGATCACATTGACGACGTTGGTGCCGCCACCCTCGCTATAGGCGCGCTCAAGAAAATAGCTGGAGATCGTGTCGGGCACGTTGCGCGTCATGACCGTGTAGGAGATGAGCATCATGCCGACCCCGCAGGCGAGCGCCAGCGACAGATCCCGCAGGCGTCGCAGCCGTACCGCAAAATTCATGAGTTCGGGGTCGTTCGGATCCTCGATCCGCTTCGGCAGCCAGCGCAGTCCAAGCAGGATGAGGACCGTGGTGACGATTTCCACCAGCAACTGCGTTGCGGCGAGGTCGGGTGCCGACAGCCAGACGAAGGTGAGGCATGTGACCAGCCCTGCGCCGCCGAGCAGCACGAGCGATGCAAGCCGGTGGAACTTTGCCTGATAGGCAGCACCGACAGCGCAGATCATGCCGATGATCCAGAGCAGGGCGAAAGCCGGATCGATGCTGCGAAATGCTATGGCGGCAGGCTTGAACCCCTGGAAAACAAGGGGGACTGTTCCTGCGATGAAGGCCACGAACACCAGAATGCGCATTTGCGGCTGCAGCCGGCGCGAACTTGCGGTGCGTTCCAGCCAGCGCGCCCATTTCCAGGATACGGTGACCAGGACGCGCTCGAAGATGCGCTGGCCTTTCAGCCGCCGGAAGAACGGCGGGCCTTCGACGCTGGTGGCAAGATAGGATTTCATCAGCAGATACAGAACGACCCCGCCGATCAGTGCGACAAGGCTCATGGCGAGCGGCAGGTTCCAGCCGTGCCAGACGGCGAGGCTGTAGACCGGGGTCGCCTCGCCGAGCACGGATTGCACGGCTGTGTGCAGGAACGGGCCGATGGTGAATGTCGGTATGACGCCGACGACAAGGCAGGCAAGAACCAGGAATTCGATCGGCGCGCGCATCCAGTGCGGTGGTTCGTGCGGTATCTTCGGCAGGTCGGTCGGCGCTGGTCCGAAGAAGACGCTGTGAATGAAGCGCAGCGAATAGGTAACGGCAAACATGCTGGCCAGCGTTGCGACATAGGGCGTGATCGTATCGAGGACGTTGTATTTGTGCGTCTCGATCGCTTCGGCAAAGAACATTTCCTTGGAGAGGAAGCCGTTGAGCAGCGGTACGCCGGCCATGGCGGCGCTGGCCACCATGGCAAGCGTCGCGGTGAACGGCATGTAGCGGAAAAGCCCGCTCAGCCGGCGCATGTCGCGCGTCCCGGTTTCATGGTCGATGATGCCGGCCGCCATGAACAGCGAGGCCTTGAAGGTCGCATGGTTCATCGTGTGGAAGATCGCCGCGACGGCCGCCAGCGGGCTGCCGAGGCTCAACAGCACGGTGATCAGGCCGAGATGGCTGATGGTCGAATAGGCGAGCAGGCCTTTGAGATCCTGCTGGAAGATCGCGAAATAGGCGCCGAGCAGCAGTGTCGTCAGACCGGCGCAGCCGACAATCCAGAACCAGGCGTCGGTTCCGGCCAGAACCGGCCAGAGCCGGATCAGGAGGAACACGCCGGCCTTTACCAGGGTTGCCGAGTGCAGATAGGCCGAGACCGGGGTCGGTGCTGCCATGGCGTGCGGCAGCCAGAAGTGAAAGGGAAACTGCGCGCTCTTGGTCAGGGCGCCGAGCAGGATCAGGACGAGCACGGTGGTGTAGAGCGGATGTTCGCGGATGACATTGCCGGATGAAAGAACGACGTCGAGGTCATAGCTGCCGACGATATGGCCCATGAGCATCAGGCCGACGAACATGCACAGGCCGCCCGTGCCGGTCACGGTCAGCGCCATGCGCGCGCCGTCGCGGGCGTTGCCGTTGTGATGCCAGTAGCCGATCAGAAGGAAGGAAACGATGCTGGTCAGTTCCCAGAAGATCGCCAGCTGAATGATGTTGCCCGACAGGACGATGCCCAGCATGGCGCCCATGAAGGCCAGGAACAGCGCGAAAAAACGCGGCACGGGATCGCTGGCGGACATGTAATAGCGGGCGTAGACGACGACGAGCAGGCCGATTGCCGTGATGACGGCGGCAAACATCCAGGCAAAGCCGTCCATGCGCAGCGTGAAGTTCAGGCCGAGTTCCGGCAGCCAGTTTACCTCGTAACGCAGGACGGAGCCCGATGTGACGAACGGGTAGAGACCGGCAACCAGCAGAAGGCAGAACAGAGCAACGGCACCCGCGAACCAGGCTGCGGCAGTGCTCTTCGTCGACGGAAACAGGATTACACCGAGGCTTCCCGCAAAAGGTGCAAGGCTCAGTATCAGAAGCAATGGTCCGGCGATCTCTATGTCTCTGTTTCCTCGATCGTTCCAGATGGAATGGAGCACAGGGGGCTCCGCGAAGATTTGCCCGGCACTTCGACCGGGACCTTTGTCCGAAAGCTTACCGCAAAGCAGCAAAGTGGACATGTGTTTTTATGTCCGGTTTCTTCCCGGCTGCCAACCCGAGGAGATGAGAAAACGGTACGTTAAGCCGATTTTCCGCAGGAGGGCGCGGCATCCGCAACAGTTTTTCCTTGACCGCTGCAGAGACCGGTTGGGAAACAAACGGGCGAAAATTTTGTAACGAATTGTATTTCCCATGCCTCCGGAAATATTTGGACATGCAATTTAATCCGTCTGGACGTACGGCTCCCGTGCGTTTCCGCTGGCAGGTGGCTATAACGGCTCATGGAAAACACACCGCATATTCTCGTCGTGGACGATGACCTGGAAATCCGGCGCCTGCTTGGAAAATATCTCGACGGCCAGGGATTTCGTGTCACTCTTGCCGGCAATCGCAGTGAATGCGAAGCGAAACTGGCCGAGCTGAAGATCGATCTGGTCGTCCTCGATGTCATGCTGCCCGATGGGTCCGGACTTGATCTGTGCCGGGCGCTGCGCGAGCGCATGCCGCAACTTTCCATGATCCTGCTCACAGCGCTGAAGGAGGATGTTGATCGCATCATCGGGCTGGAATTCGGTGCGGATGACTATCTCGGAAAGCCGTTCAATCCGCGTGAACTGGCCGCGCGTATCCGCGCAGTCCTGCGCCGCGGCCGCACCGAACCGCCGCCGCCGGAAGGGGAGCGCCTCTTCGTGTTTGCCAATTACGTTGCGGATGTCGAAAGCCGTTCGCTGATGGCGCCGGATGGCAGCGCCGGTAGAGCTCACCGGCGGCGAATTCGAGCTGCTGATGGTCTTTCTGCAAAGGCCCGGGCGCATCCTGTCGCGCGATTCGCTGCTCGATCTGACGCAGGGTCGTACCGCGGATGCGTTCGATCGCTCGATCGATATCCTCGTCAGCCGATTGCGCCGAAAGCTGGGTGATGCAAGCGTCTTTCATTTGTTGAAGACGATCCGCAACAAGGGTTATCAACTGGCCGTTCCGGTCGAGCGCAGGCCCTAGCTCATGTGGTCGCTGCGCACCCGTTTCACGCTTCTGCTTGTCGTGGCCGTTCTTCTGGTTCTTGTCGCCGCCGCGTTTGTCACCGCGCAATTGCTGCGCAAGCCACCGGAAACCCAGTTCAGCCTCGCAATGGTCGAAAAAGCGGAGCTGGCTGCCGCGTTCCTGCGGGTCAGTCCGGAATCTGCGAAATCACTGAATATCCCGATCGGACCGCGCCCCGCGACCGCTGAAATCGACGAATTTCACACACGTATCCTGAACGACGATCGAAAGGCCCGTGGCTACAAGACCGAACTGATCGTCCTGCAGGGGACCGGCCCCGTTGGTCCGGAGCCCGAGCCGGACGGGCGCAATCTCGCTGTCCATATTGCTGGCGATCAGTGGGCCTTTCTGGAATTTCCGCCGGGCCTCGGGCCGTTTCCGTTCGCGCCGCTCGCCGCCTATCTGACGCTCGTTGCCGCAGGCATCATCGCAATTGCCGTTTACGCCAGCGCGGTGATGATGCGTCCCTTGCGCATTCTGGACGAGACGATCGCCAAGATCCGCTCCGACGGTGTCATCCCGGACATTCCGGAGACAGGTCCCATGGAAGTCCGCACCACGGCACGGACGATCAATCGTCTGGCGGCCCGCCTTAACGCCGCGATTTCCAGCCGCATGCGGCTCGTCGCAGCGGCAGGCCATGACCTGCGCACGCCGATGACGCGGATGCGGCTCAGGGCGGAGTTCGTCGTCGATGCCGACGAGCGCCAGTCCTGGCTGAAGGATCTCGATGAGCTCGATCACATCGCCGACAGCGCCATCCGGCTGGTGCGAGAGGAGGTCAGCGATGCTGCTGACAAGGCCGTTCAACTCGACACTGTCATCGAAGAGATCGTAACGGAAATCCGCGAGACGGGGCTCAAGGTCGATCACGGCCCATTGCAGCCCTTGGTCGTCAAGGGAGCGCCCTTCGCGCTGAAAAGGGCTATCCGCAATCTGGTCATCAATGCCGCGACCCATGGCGAAGGGGCCAGCCTTTCGCTCGCGCAAGCGGATGATGGCGGGGCGATCCTGTCGATCTGCGACGATGGTCCTGGAATTCCGCCCCATCTGCTCGATCGCGTATTCGAGCCCTTCTTTCGCGTCGATCAGGCGCGTCGACAGATCGTGCCGGGTGCAGGTCTCGGGCTCGCGATTTCGCGCGAGATCCTTGAAAACAATGGCGGGTCGGTCTCGATCGTCAACCGGCGGGAGGGTGGGCTCTTGCAGACCGTGCGGCTTCCGGTCGTCACTGCCGATTGAGTTCAGTACCGGGCTTCATTTGCCGGTCACCTGCTGTTAGAAAATGCGATCTCAAGCACAGACGGCAGGACAGGAATGACAGACAAACTCATCGTCAGGGCAGGGCCCTTCACGTTTTCAGCCAGACTTGAAAGCGCCCTGGCGCCGAAAACCTGCGCGGCCATCCGCAGGCTTCTCCCCTACAGGCAGAAACTGATTCATGTGCGCTGGAGTGGCGAGGCCATGTGGATACCGCTTGGCGACGAGGATTTCGGCATCGGCTACGAAAACCACACCAGCTTTCCGGCGCCTGGCCAGATGCTTGTCTATCCGGGTGGTATCAGCGAAACGGAAATGCTGCTTGGCTATGGCGCGGTGCATTTCAAATCGAAGATGGGGCAGCTCGCGGGCAACCACTTCCTGACCATTACATCCAACCTGGAAGACCTGCCAAAACTTGGCAAGATGGTCTTGTGGGAAGGGGCGCAGCCGATCGAGATCAGCAACGCCCCCTGACGTAGTCTTTGGAGCCGCCTGCTTTGAGCAGGCGGTTCACGATTTTACTGGCCCGCAACTTCGATGCCGGAACCGCCGCCGACGGCGACGTTCAGCGCGACATAGTTGGTTGCAAGGCTGCGGATGCCGGCCGCCAGCTGGATGCGTGCGGAGGAAAGGGAACGCTCGGCATCGAGAACGTCCAGCAGCGATGTGGCGCCACCCTTGTAGCTTTCGCGTGCCAGGCTGAGGGCCTCTTCATAGGAAGAAACGACCTTTCTGAGGGCAGCGACCGTCTCGTAGTTCTTGCGAAGCGAAATCAGCGCATTCTCGACTTCCTCGACGGCACCGAGAACTGTCTGCTTCCAGCCAATGTACTGCTGCGCTGCAGCGGACTTTGCGATGTCGACATTCGCCTTCAGGGAGTTGCCGTTGAAGATCGGCAGGTTGAGGCTCGGTCCGAACGACCAGGCCGCGGCACCACCACGCACCGTGTTGGTAATCGTCCGCGAGGCGTCGATCGTGCCGCTCAGCGTTATGCTGGGGTAGAGCTGTGCTTCGGCAACGCCGATCTGTGCCGTTGCGGCTGCCAGCAGGCGCTCGGCACGGCGGATGTCCGGGCGATTGCGGATCAGGTCAGCCGGAATACCGATCTTGGTGTTGTAACGCGGCATAGGCTGCGACGAGCCACGGATGAGATCCGCGGTGATCGTCGTTGCCGGTACGCCGAGCAGGGTGGCGATATGGTTGGCGGCGACATGGAAGCCGGTTTCGTAAGCCGGCAATTCTGCCAGCGTCTGGTTGACCAGACCTTCGGACTGCACCACGTCAAGATTGGATGCGGCACCCGCAGCCTTGATGTCGTTCGTCAACTTCAGTGTCTCGCGGCGCGAAGCCAGGCTCTTGCGGGCCAGTGCCAGGGCTTCCTGGTTGTAGCGGGCATCGACATAGGATTTGACGAGATCCGACAGATAGGCAAGCCGCGCTACGTTGACGTCGTCATAGGCGGCGTCAAGCGAGGCGTTGGCCGATTCGGTTGCGCGGCGATACTGGCCGAAGAAATCCAGCAGCCATGAAGCGTCAAGCCCAGTTGCCAGCTGCGTCGTCTCGCTGTGGTCGCTTGCCCGTGCTGCGGCGGGCAAGAGATCCGTCCGACCCTTGCGTGATTGCAGAGGCACCACCGATCAAGCTGAGGCAAGCCACCGGCGCCAGCCGCGACGACATTGGCGCGTGCTTCGACGATGCGCTCCACCGACGCCTTGACATCAAGGTTTTCTGCAAGGCCCTGCGCAACGAGGCTGTTCAGCTTCTTGTCGCGGAAGGATTGCCACCAGGGCGAAAGCGTGACGTCGTCTGCCGCATGCGTGCTGCCTGCGGAGAATTTTGCTGGCAGCGCTGCGTCCGGAGACTGGTAGTTCGGCCCGACGACGCAACCGGAAAGAAGGAAAAGGCTCAAGGGAAAGAGCACGTTAGCAATTTTCATCTGGTATCCCCATCCGGCACGTCATGATCCGGCTTACTATTCAAATTTAATCGATCTTTAACAGTTTTCCGCGCATTATCAGCGCAGTCGATGTCAAAGTACGGGGGAACAGAACTGTCCCCAGAAAATTGTCGCGGCCTGCCGGCAAATCGGCAAGCAACGGCACCCCAAGCCGAACGGCCATCGTCGATCGCATTCTGCATCTTAGTCTTCATGCGCCAACGAGCAAGGCCTTGAATGCATCGCACTCCAGCACGGAGTCCATATATGATGGTCCCTCAATGAATGCAATCGGGCCAGCCTCTGTATTTGCGCGGATGCCAGTTCGGATTTGAGCACCCGTATTGTCGTCCTTCAATGCCGTGGCTTTTGGCTGATTTTGCTTCGCGACAGGCTGCAAAACCCTCCAGCCTGTCGCGCAAAGGTGCGTTCTCGGCGCCTGAATCGCGTGGAATTTCTGCGGATTGAAGGCAGGAATCGATCAGCGCACCTGAAACGTCAGGCCATACGCCCAGCTGCGAAGATGAAATACCGGGCCCGGTTTTGACTACAGCAAGCACTCCGGCATGGCATCAAAGGCGGCGGCAGGTTCGAGGGGGATTTGCCCCCTGATACGGCTTCAGAACATGCACGAAAAAGCGCGGGTGGTGCAAATTGGCCGCAGGTTTCAGGGTGAGGCGAGCCGCTCAAATCCGCTGGCGAAGCGGGCAATGCGGCCCGAGGCAATCATTGCCCAGACCCGCCATTCGCCTTGCCCGTCACAGGCATCGGACGCGAGCGTTCATCATAAACGCCCGTTTGGCTGGATGTCAGACCCAGATTTCCCGGTTTCCGAACTGATCACCTTCCTTGAAATTCTTTGTTCCGATCAATGATGCGGTGTCGGCCGATTGCTGGGCATTCCTGGTCGCGGGTTGTTGCTGTTGCTGTTCCGTCTTGCGGCTTTCTGCCGCCTCGACGGCCGCCAGCCTGGTTTTCAGTTCGGCGATCGCCTGCTCGATCTCGGATTTCTCCGCATCTGTTTCAGCCTCGTCGAGTTCGGTTTGCTTGGCTTCGATCTGGGCTTCGATCGAAGCCTTTTGAGATGTGCTGCTGCCCGAACTGCTGGTCGTTATCGTGGCGAGCAGCGTTGTGCTTGAAATTGCACCAACCATTGTCTTTCCTTTGCGTTTTGCGTGTTTCGGTCCGGTAGAGTTGGCATCGATCCACTAAGGAAAGCTGTTTTCAATATTTGAAAAATCATCCCCCTTTTCTTCGATCATCCGGGCTGGAAACATTTGGTCGCAATGCCGCTGACGTCCTGAAAACGGCCCTAAACTTGTGAAAAATGCGATGAAATGAAGTGATTTCGGTTCCGTGACGCCAATTCTTGTCACGGATGGCGGGGAGGTCTGATTGCTTCAGGAAAGCAATTGCAACGCTGCCTTACGCAGGGATACGTGTCGGCAACAAGGCGATACGAAAAAAATCAAATGGAAACAATTTGATACGATTTTTCGACTGCATCGGTGCTGTTTTCTGCTGCTTCAAGGCGAGAGAAGGTCGACACTGACGCTGCGGATACGTCCGCCGCGGCGAATCAGCATTGATCTGATAGCGCATCGGTGTTTCAGGCCGCGATCCATTTCCGCTCACGCGCGAAATTCGCAAGGTCGTTGGCGCTCATCGGGCGGGCGAAGGCGTAGCCCTGAAGGCCGTAGCAACCCAGTCCCCGCAATGCCGCGGCATGCTCCATCGTTTCGACGCCTTCCGCTATAACATCAATGCCGAGCGATGTGCCGATGTCGATGATCGAGGCGACGAGCTGGTGCTGCTTGGGAGAGGTCAGGATCGGAATAATCAACTGGCGATCGATCTTCAGGCGGCGCGGAGTGAGCTTGAGCAGGCTGACGATAGAAGCGTAACCCGTGCCGAAATCATCGATCTCGATATCGATGCCGAGATTCTTGATGCGCTCGATATTGGAGAGAACCGTAAGGTCGCTCTCGTCGAAAGAGATCGATTCCAGCAGCTCGAACGACAGTCGTCCGGTTGGTATGGTGAGCTGCGACAGGCGTTCGATCAGGTTTTCGTCATGCAGCCGCTGGTAGGATAGATTGACCGAGACCTTGGGTATGTCGAATTCCTGATGCTTCCCAGCGACGCAACTGGAACAGGGCCTGTTCCAGTATACGCTGGTCGATATCGGCGATGACGTTGATGTCCTCGGCGATTTTCAAAAACGCATGCGGTGCGAGCAGACCCTTTGTCGGATGGTCCCATCGGGCCAGAGCCTCGACGCCTATGATGTTGAGCGATACCGGGCAGAACTGCGGCTGGAAATAGGCGACAAACTCGTTCTGTTCGAGCCCGCGCAGGATTTCGTCCGCGGTTTGCTTTGATTTGATGACTGCGGTCTTCAGCGAATCGGTGAAGATCTCGTAGCGGTTTCGGCCGCGACGTTTTGCTTCGTAAAGAGCGATGTCGGCATTGACCAGCACCTGGGTCAGGTCTTCGTCGGGCCGCGTCTGGTGCGCTATGCCGATGCTGACGCCGATGCGACATTCCTGTTCCTGGTAGCGGATCGGCAGGCTCATTTCCTCGATGATCCGGCTCGCGATCACAGTGTTGCTGTGTTCCCCCGCGCCGGTTTTCGAAATGATCACGAATTCGTCGCCGCCGATCCGGCCGACAAAGTCGCTGTCCCTTGTATTGCTGCGCAATACCTTGGCTGCATGGCGCAGTATTTCATCTCCGGCTGCGTGACCCAGCGTGTCGTTGATCTCCTTGAAGCGGTCCAGATCGACATGGAAGATGCTGACCAGTTCGACGGCTTCGGTCTGCATGCTCTTTTCCACCAGAAACTGGTCAAGGTAGCGACGGTTGGGCAATGTCGTCAGCGGGTCGTGGAGGGCGTTGAACTCCATGCGGTGTCGCGCTGATTCAAGTTCTGCGCTGTGCGCCTCAGCCTGCGTCTTGGCGGCTTCCAGAATAGCGTTTGTCTCGACGTCGCGCGTGACGTCCCAGTTGACGCCGACAATCTTCAGACGGCCACCGCCACCCAGATATTTCGAACCTATTGCCCGGATATGGCGGATGCTGCCATCCGTCAGGACGATGCGGAATTGCGCGACATAGCTTTTTGCCCCGGCCGCGGCATTTTTGAGTTCGGCTTCGGCCTGTGGCAGGTCGTCGGGATGCACCCTCTTCTGCCAGTCCTCGTAGGTGCCTTTGACATGACGCGTGTCGTAAAGTTCTTTCATACGGTCGTCCCAGAGCAGGGTACCGTTTTCCAGGTCGAGCTCCCAGATGCCGATCTGCGATGTATCGAGCGCGATCTTCAGGCGGTAGGAGAGTTCCAGCAGGCTTTCCTTGTTTCGCTTCAGGACCTCGATATTGCCCTGGCGCTCCTCCATCAGGCGACCGGTAATGAACATCGGAACAAGAATGAACAGGCCGGCGACCGCGACGAGCAGGCGCAGCTGCCAGGTGTTCGGTGGCTCAAGCTGCCAGCCGCCTTTCGGGATGGCCAGGATTTGCCAGCTGCCGGACGGAAGGAAAATGTTTCTTTCGACCGGATCCGATGCCCTGACGGTCGGCCGGCCATAAAACTGCTGCCCATCCTTGCCCAGTCCGTCGCGTCCGACGATGGCAATATCGAGGGTCTCTGCTGCTGCGGCCAGCCCGCTTTCCCTGTACAGCAGCGGGACATCGATGACTGCCGACAGGACCCCCCAGAAGCTATTGGTGGAGCCAACACCGGAAATGAACACCGGGAAGCGACCGATCAGACCTTCACCGCCTTGAACCAGCTTGAGCGGGCCTGCAAGAACCATGGTGGCGGTTTCCTGCACGCGAAGCGCCGCAGCACGCTGATCCTCGTTCTTGCGATAGTCGAGCCCGATGGCTTTTCTATTCGCCTCCATGGGATAAACCATGGAAACGACGAGATTTGGCGCGGCCGCAATGCTTCGCAGGTGCGATTTTTCATTGAACAGGTTTCTCGCCAATTCGGCGAACCTGTCCTGATCCATTCCGGGTTCGGTCGAGATCGTGGCTATCAATCCCCGCACCAGCTGGATATCGCCATTGATGTTGGCTTCGATCCTGGATCGGATGGGATTGAGTGCGGCTGCGACAGCTTCCCGTTCTTTTGCCAGGAAGACAACCCGGTTCTGCTGTTCTGCGAAGATGCCGGCGGCAATCACGATGATGACAGCAAGAATGGTCGGCAGATAGTTTGGGCTGAACCTGCGCGTCGCCTTGGGTTTTCCCGGATTGTTCATTGGCCCTGAATGCACGATATCACCAGATTGCTGTCCTGAAGGACCTGTCTGGTGCATAGTCGCAAAATCATCTTAATAATATATACGATGCCAAGAACTCTGTCTTTGGTGCAATCTCTTGGTGCAGAAGAGCCAGCGAATCGCGAGTTGAAACTATGATTGAGTTTATGACGGCTTGCCGCCATCAATCATCGCATTCAGCGTTTCCAGCCTGTCGGCATCGCGTGGCAACTTGTCAGTGCGCAACCGTGATATGCGCGGAAATCGCATGGCGACACCGGATTTGTGGCGGCTGGAGCGGTTGATGCCCTCGAAGGCGACTTCGACGACGAAACCGAAATCGGCCTCTGCCCGCACGGACCGGACGGGACCGAAGCGCTCGATCGTGTTGTTGCGCACGAAGCGATCAAGCACTTCCAGTTCCGCGTCGGTGAAGCCGAAATAGGCCTTGCCGACGGGCACCAGAATGTCCTTGCCGTCTCCCTCGGTCCACACACCAAAGGTGAAGTCGGAGTAATAGCTGGAACGTTTTCCGTGACCTCTCTGCGCATACATCAGGACCGCATCGATGTTGTAGGGATTGCGCTTCCACTTGAACCACGGGCCTTTGGCGCGACCGGATGTGTAAGGCGAATCCAGCCGCTTCAGCATGATGCCCTCGATGACGGGATCCGGCGGATCGCTGCGCAGCCGGTCAAGCTCTTCCCAGCTTGAGAAAGGCACCAGCGGCGAAAGGTCGAAATGGGCAGGCGAGGCGTTTTCCACCAGATCCGCCAGTTTTTCGCGGCGGGCAAGATAGCCGTCGGCGCGAATGTCCGTCGCGCCGGAAAACAGAAGATCGTAGCCGCGGACGAAGGCAGGATACTCCTCCAGCATCTTGCTGCTGACGGTCTTTCTGTTCAGCCGCTGCTGCAGGTCGGAAAAGGTGCGGGTTGCGCGGTTGGTCCGCGATGTTCCGCCGACCAGCAGTTCGCCGTCGATGACACCTTCGAAATCGGCTGCCTCGAGAATATCCGGAAAGGCCCCGGATATGTCGTCGCCGCTGCGCGAGTAGATGCGTCTCGTTCCTCCGAGATTGGCCAGTTGCACGCGGATGCCGTCCCATTTCCATTCGGCGGCAAATTCGGCCGGATCAAGGTTGGCGAGATCATTGTCGCCGACCGGCGTTGCCAGCATGACCGCATGGAACACCGCCGGCGTCGTCAGGGCCGGTTTCTCCGCCTTGCCCTCCAGCCACTGGAAAAGCTGCGTATAGGGTGGCGCAAGACCATGCCACAGCGTCTCGACATCGGCGATGTCGCGGCCGCCGACGTCGGCCACCGCCTGTTTTGCCAGCCGCGCCGAAACACCGATGCGCAGGCCGCCGGTCACAAGCTTCAGAAAGGCGAAACGGCTTGAACTGTCCATCTGGTCCAGCAGGCTGCGGACGAGTCCTCTGACTTCCGAGCGACCCACGGATTGAAGCAGGTGGACGATACTACCCAGCGACAGGTCGTATTCTGTCGACCCTGTCTCTGCTGGCGGCTCCCAGACCAGCGAAATCGTCTCGGCGAGGTCGCCGACATAATCATAGGAGTAGCGGAAGAGCACTTCGTCCATCCGCTCCATGATGAGTTCACGGAGAAGCGCCGGCTTTACTGCCTTCAAGTCCAGCGTCGAGGCGATGGCGGCAAGGGCGTAGCCGCGGTCGGGGTCCGGCGTTGACTTCAAATAGTCGGTGAGGAGCCTGATCTTGGCATTGCGCTGCGGGGTGAGAACCAGGCGATCGAGCAGTTCGGCAAAGGCTTTCATCATTCACCCTCGTCGTCATAGCCGACGAGATGCAGCGGCCGGGCGGCAATGCCCTGCAGTTCGCACCACCGCACCAGCGCTTCCTCGCGCCCATGCGTCACCCAGACCTGGGAAGGCGCGATCTCGCGGATTGTCTGCGTCAGTTCGGCCCAGTCGCAATGATCGGAAATGATCATCGGCAGTTCGACACCGCGCTGTTTGGCGCGCTGGCGCACAAGCATCCAGCCGGAGGCGAAGATCGAGACGGGATCAGGGAAACGTCTCGCCCATTTGTCGGCGAAGGCCGAGGGCGGTCCGATGACCACCGCGCCTGCAAAAGCCTGCCGGTCCTGCCCGGCAATCGTTGCCGGGCGCAGGTCGCCGAGGTCGTATCCTTGCGTCCGGTAATAGTCGCAGAGCTTGACCAGTGCGCCATGGATATAGATCGGCGCATCGTGGCCTGCCTCGCGCAAAAGCGCGATGACGCGCTGCGCCTTGCCGAGCGCATAGGCACCGACGAGATGGGCGCGTTCGGGAAACTGGCGAAGCGAAGTCAGCAGCTTTGCGATTTCATGGCGATCGTCGGGATGGTGGAAGACGGGAAGGCCGAAGGTTGCCTCGGTGATGAACACATCGCAGGCGACCGGTTCGAACGGCAGGCAGGTCGGGTCTCGACGGCGCTTGTAATCGCCGGAGACGACGATCCGGGTTCCCTGCGCCTCGACCGCGATCTGGGCCGAGCCCAGAACATGGCCTGCGGGATGAAAGCTGACGGTGGCGCCGTTGAGCGAAAGGCGCTCGCCGAGGACGGCCACCTGCTCGCTCTCGCAGAAATCCTCGCCGTAGCGGATACGCATGATGTCCAGCGTCTCGCGGGTGGCAAGCACATGGGTGTGGCCGGAGCGGGCGTGGTCGGCATGGCCATGGGTGATCAGCGCCCGCTCGACCGGCTGGACCGGATCGACATAAAACTGGCCGATCTCGCAGAAGAGGCCTTTTGGGGTGGGATAAAGCAGCGCATCCGGTTTCATGGAGTGGAAGATAGCTGGCAAACTCTCGTCTGCCAGCCGTCTGCTCCGAATTTTATTGCCGTCGCCGCTCAGGCGGGGCGGCCGATCGTGCCGGCGATCAGGGCCAGCACCGCATCGGCGTCGACGCCGGTGCAAACGCTCTGGCTGGGAAGTGCATCCCATTCGCTTGGCGGGAAGGAACGGCTGTCTGGCTTCTGGATGGTCTGTCCATCGGCGATGCCGCCGCAGACGACCCGGATCGCGCCGCTTCGGGTTTCGAACAGCTGCGGCGCGACCACGTAGACGCAGGCGCAGCTGTCATGCACGACCATGCCGTCGTCGACATGCTGTTCGTAAAACTCGATGTAGAATTGCGAGATTTTCGCCAGAAGCGTCGCGCGCTCGCCGCCGGCCGCGGCAATATCGGCCATCAGCTTTCGGGTCATCACCGTCTTTGTCGTCACGTCGAGACCGACCACCGTCACCGGCCAGGGGGCCGTCATCACAACGTCGGCCGCGTCCGGATCGCCGTGGATGTTGGCTTCCGCGGCAGGGGTGATATTGCCGGGCACGTCGAAGGCGCCGCCCATGATCACCACATCCTTGACCAGCACGGCGATATCAGGATCTTCGCGCAGCGCCAGCGCAAGGTTCGTCATGCGCCCCACGGCGACGATCGTCACCTCGCCGGGATTGGCGCGCACTGTCTCGATGATGAAGCGGTGCGCGGCGCGCGGATCCAGATCGCCATCGACGCTGTCGGGCACGCCGATATTCCCCAGCCCGTCATCGCCATGGATGCCCGTTGGCCAGTCTACATGGGGCCGGGTCGGATCAAGCGTCTCGCCAAGCCCCTTGGCGACGGGTGCTGCAATGTTCCAGGTCTTCTTCAGGTAGAGCGCATTGCGCGTCGTCGTCTCGATCGAGGCATTGCCGAAAACCGTCGTAATGCCGATCAGGTCGATGTCGGGATGCTGATGCAGGAAAAGCAGGGCCATCGCATCGTCAATGCCGGGATCCGTGTCGAAAATTACCTTGTGCATCGGGTCTTCTTCTCATTCTCATTTTTTTGGCGCCATCAGGCGGATCGCCCGCCTATGGAAACAAGGCGCGTGTGAAAGTCAATCGGTGGCGGATTGTGACTATGTCATTGAAAGCGGCCGATGCCGAAGGGGGCAAGGTCCGCCGTCTCACCACCGCACAGGAGACGGGTTACGGCCCTTGCCGTCACCGCCGACAGGGTGAGACCAAGATGTCCGTGGCCGAAAGCCATGGCGATGCGCGGATCCTTGGGGTTGAGCCCGATGACCGGCACGGAGTCGGGCGTCGATGGACGTCGGCCCATCCATTCGGTGCCGCCGCTCTCCGGCAGGGAGGGCACATAACGGCGCATCTTGTTGCGCATGGCGGCGGCCCGGGCAAAATTGGCGGGTGCCTCCGGTCGCGCCAGTTCAACAGCGCCGCCGATCCGCAAGGCGTTGCGCATCGGGGTCGCGACAAAGCCGTGTTCTGCAAAGAAAACCGGCACTTCGAGTTTGACCTGCGGCTCTGTGAAGGTCGTGTTGTAGCCTCGTTCCGTCTCGAGCAACACCTTGAGGCCGAGACCCCTGACCAGATCGCGCGACCAGACACCGGCAGCGATAACGACCTTGTCGAACATTTCCCGCTTTTTTTCAGTGGTGATCAGGCCAACGCCATCGGCCGCCGATTGCACCGCCTCCACAGTTGCGTCCACAAGGCGGCCGCGCTGGCGAATGTGATTCTGGAGGTGCCGCAGCAAACCCAGCGGATCGGCAAATGTCTGGTAGCCGTGGGAAAAGACGCCGCCGGCAAATTTTCCTTCGAGCGCCGGGACACGCGCGCGTGCCTGAGCGGCATCAAGCTTCTCAACGGCATAGCCGAGAAGGCCGGCATTGCCCTGTTCGTGGCGAAAGGCGGCGTCGACGGCACCCGGGCTGTCGAAGATCGTCAGCGCACCGGTCGGCGTCAGATGGGCGGAGAGACCGGACATTTGCGCGAGCGCCTGATGCTCGACCAATGCCGAGCGCATCAGGCTCAGCAGCGCAAGGCGCGAGGCCGAGACGCGGGACGGCGAAGCAGCCTTCAGGAACGCAATCATCCAGGGCATGAGGGCTGCCAGATCCTGCCATCGCAACGTCAGCGGCCCGAGCGGATCCATCAGCCATTTCGGCGCCTGCAGGATCATGTCCGGTCGCGCCAGCGGATCAATCTCGGGAACAGCGAGAATTCCGGCATTGCCGACCGATGCCGGTAGCCCTCCTGCGTCTTTTTCAAAAACGGTGACCTCGTGGCCCAGTTCGATGAGATAAACGGCGGTCGCGCACCCGATGATGCCCCCGCCAGCAATGCCAATACGCGCCATGATGCAGGAAATGTCCTTCGGCAGAGGAGAAATATGGGTGTTTTTGTTTTAGCAATGTGGCGGCAACGATCAATCGATTTCGCTGCGAATTTTCGCCTGCGTCGTTTTGGCATTGCGCCAGGATGGGGCATGTTTTGCCCTTTGCGGAACAAGGGCTGCATCTGCGCTTAAACTTTCCGAAACGTCGATGCCGTAGGTTTACCGCCTAGATTATGTATTGGAGCGGAACCGATGGCGGAGCAGCGGGTGTGAAGGCGAAGATCCTCAAGATGCGCTTTTCCAAAAAAGTGATGCTCATCCTTTCGGGTGTGCTTCTGCTTGGCGGGGCGTCGGGGGCATTTGCCCTTTATGTCGCCCATAAGCCGGTCGATGCGGAAGCCGCCGCTGAAGCCTCCCTTTCGGGCGAGGCCTGCACGACAATCCAGACCCTGAAACTGAGACGCAACGGACAGCGCTGGATCCGCAAATATGTGGAAACCGAAAGCATTGGCGGCATCGAGCGTGTTCGCACGGCGTTGCGGGTAGCGGGCGTTCTGGCAAAGCAGGAAAAGGCCGATTTCTACCAGGTGGTCATTCTCGATCATGCCGGCCCGAAGGATCGCGCGCGGTTTCGCGGTGCGGCGATCGGGGCGGAGGTTCTGTTTGCGCCGCAGCCGGAGCAGATCCCCGGCATGACGGCCCCCTTCGTTGCCAAGTACAATGAGGCGGATGCGAACATGGCCGGCCTGTTCCACGGCAAGGAAGTCGTGATGCCGCTGGAGGCGATCAAGGCAACGCTGACGGAAATGGACGACAAATCCGACTGTGCGGAGGTGATCGTGGAAGTCGGCGAGCCGGGATCGGAAGCCGGCCACAAGAGCATGCCCGGAGACGAAGAGGTCGCAGCCGGTCACGAGCCTGCCGGTGAACACGGCGATGCTTCGGAAAGCGGCCATGGCGAAAAGCCTTCCGAAGAGGCGCACGGCGAAGCTGCTGGCGAAGACGCGCACGGCGAGGCATCGGCCGAAGGGGCACATGGTGAACCTGCCGCGGAGACGGAAACCGGTGGTGGCATGTTCGCCTCGATCAAGGGCATGATCTTTGGCGCGGATGAACCGGCTGCCGAGGCGCATGGCGAGAGCCCCGCGGGCCATGATACGGCGCCTGCTGGCACCGAAGATCACGCTGCCGCACCTGCCGGGACAGAAGAACACGCAACCGCGCCAGCCGGAGCCGACGAACACGCAGCCGCAAAGCCGGAAGAGAATGGCGGCATGTTTGCCTCGATCAAGGGCATGATCTTTGGCGCGGATGAACCGGCTGCCGAGGCGCATGGCGAAAGCCCGGCGGCCCATGATACGGCGCCTGCTAGCACCGAAGATCACGCTGCCGCACCTGCCGGGACAGAAGAACACGCAACCGCGCCAGCCGGAGCCGACGAACACGCAGCCGCAAAGCCGGAAGAGAATGGCGGCATGTTCGCCTCGATCAAGGGCATGATCTTTGGCGCGGATGAACCGGCCGCCGAGGCGCATGGCGAAAGCCCTGCGGCCCATGATACGGCGGCGCCTGCCGGCACCGAAGATCACGCGACATCGCCAGCCGGGACCGGAGAACACTCCGCCGCACCTGCCGGAGCTGACGAACACGCGACAACGACTGCCGAGACCGGAGAACACGCTGCAACGCCGGCGGAAGGCGGTGATCATGCAAAGACGGAAGGGCATGAGCCTGCTGCCCATGCCGAAGATGCGGCAGCTCCGGCAAAGGCAGAGCATCACGCGGCGGCCGAAGAAGCCACCGCCCATTGAGGTCTTGCCGACTAAACCATCCGTGCGCCTGAAGCGTCCGGATCAGTCGTTCTTGTTGCGGCGTGCCGGGAACAGGATGATGTCGCGGATCGACGGCGCATTGGTCGAGCAGCATGATCAGGCGGTCGACGCCGATGCCGAGACCGCCGGCCGGCGGCATGCCCTGGTCGATCGCGTCGAGAAATTCCTCGTCCAGCTGCTTGGCCTTTTCGCCGCGGGCATGCGCCTGTTCCAGCTGTTCGACCATGCGCTTGCGCTGTTCTTCCGGGTCGTTCAGTTCCGAAAAGGCATTGCCGATTTCCCAGGCGTTGCAATAGGTCTCGAAACGCTCGACGAGGCGCGGTTCGCCCGGCACTTCCTTGGCGAAGGGCGAGATGTCCTTCGGGAAATGCGTGACATGGCTCGGCTGGATCAGCGTGCCTTCGACCTTTTCCTCGAAGATGAAGGCGAGGCATTCGCCCCAGGTCCAGTCCTTCTCGACCTCGAAGCCGGCGGCCTTGGCGGCGGCGCGGGCTTCCTCGTCGGTCTTCATGGCAAGGAAGTCGATGCCGGTCACTTCCTTGACGGCGTCAGGCATGGGCACGCGCTTGAACGGTCCCTTGAACGAGATTTCCTTGTCGCCGAAGGTGAATTCGGTCGTGCCGTGGATCTTGACGGCGAGTTCGGCGAACAGCCGCTCGACGAGGTCCATGATGTCCTCGTAGTCGGCATAGGCCCAGTAGCATTCCATCATGGTGAATTCAGGATTGTGCCGGGTGGAGACGCCTTCGTTGCGGAAGTTGCGGTTGATCTCGAACACCTTGTCGGTCAGGCCCGACACCAGCGTGCGCTTCAGGAACAGTTCCGGCGCGATGCGCAGGTACATGTCGAGCTTCAGCGTGTTGTGGTGGGTCTTGAAGGGCTCGGCCGTGGCGCCGCCATAGACCGAATGCAGCATCGGCGTCTCGACTTCCATGAAGCCGTCGTCTTCCATGAAGCGGCGGATGCCGGAGACGATCTTCGAGCGCTGCTGGAAGCGGAGCTTCGAATCCTCGTTGGTCATGATGTCGAGATGGCGCTTGCGGTAGCGCAGCTCGACGTCGGAGAGGCCATGCCACTTTTCCGGCATCGGCAGCAGCGTCTTGGTCAGCATGGTGATTTCCTGCGCATTGATCGTCAGTTCGCCGCGCTTGGTGCGGCGGACCATGCCGGTCACGCCGATGATGTCGCCGATGTCGATCATCGGCAGAAGAGTCGCGGGCCGTCTTCCGGCGTCGTGTCCTTGTGGCTGAAGATCTGGATCTTGCCCGACGGCATCATGGATGTCCATGAACATGCCGGAATTGCGCGAGGAATAGACGCGGCCGGCAACGGTCACGTATCGTCCGTCTCCGTGTCGAGCTTCGAGATTCTCGTATTTCGCAGCCAGTTCCGCATTGGTGATCGTCCGGTGGAAATGCGCCGGATAGACGTCGCCGATCTTTTCGCGCAGCAGCGTCAGCTTCTGCGCGCGCACTTCGGTGGCGTCGGAGGAAAGGGCGGTTTCGGTCTTGGTGTCGGTCATCGTTCAGTTCCGTCTCGCGGTTCTCGGCCCCGTCATTCCTGTGCCTGTCACAGGAATCCAGTGCGCCCAGTCCTTGGGCGGGAGAAGCCTTAAATGTTCTTTCACGGCGCAGACGCGCCGCGGCTGGATTCCTGTGACACGCACAGGAATGACGGAGGAGAAACAACGCCTCGATCATGCCCTGCGATGCCTGCTGCCGTACAAGCAGCCTTTATTTCGAGCCTGCCATCGACGCGGCCACCTGGGCTGCGACCTTCAGGCGCTGGCGCACGACCGAGCGGCCGAGCAGCGCCATGGAGTCGAACAGCGGCAGCGAGCGCTGACGTGCCGGACACGGCGACGAACAGCGGCGCGACGACGACCTTCAGCTTCTTGCCCATACGGTCGGCGATGGCGCGCAGTTCGGCCTCGATGGTCTCGACATTCCATTCGAGGATCTTTTCGAGATCCGGCTGGACCGTGTTGAAGATTTCGAGCAGTTCTTCCGGCGTCGATCTTGACCTTGGCAAAGGACGGAGGCGTCAGGCCGAGATCGGACTTGCAGCAGGAAGCCGGCGAGATCCGGCAATTCGCCGAGCTTGGTGATGCGCGACTGCGACAGCTTCAGGCCTTCCTTCAGGCGGTCGTTTTCCATCGCCCAGGTCAAGCACGCGGGCGACGAATTCGTCTTCCGAGAGCTTTTCGCGCAGCCAGCGGCCATTCAGCCAGTCGAGCTTCTGGACGTCGAAGATCGCGCCGGCCTTGGACAGGTTTTCCGGGTCGAACTTTTCGGCCAGCTCGTCCATGGTCAGCAGCTCTTCGCCTTCGGCGATCTGGATGAAGAACAGGCCGAGGAAGTTCATCAGCGCTTCCGGCAGATAGCCGAGCGCCGAATAGTAGGAGATCGAGGTCGGGTTCTTGCGCTTCGACAGTTTCGACTTGTCGGCATTGCGCATCAGCGACAGATGCATGAACACCGGCGGCTCGAGACCGAGATACTGGTAGATCAGGATGTGCTTCGGCACCGAGGCCAGCCATTCCTCGCCGCGCGCCACATGGGTGATCTTCATCAGATGGTCGTCGACGACATTGGCCATGTGATAGGTCGGCATGCCGTCGGCCTTGAGCAGGACCTGCATGTCGACGGCATCCCACGGGATATCGACATCGCCATAGACGCCGTCGTGGAACTTGCAGGAGCCCTCGGTCGGGATCTTCATGCGCACGACTGACGGCTCGCCGGCTGCCATGCGGGTGGTGACTTCCTCGGCCGTCAGGTTCAGGCAGCGGCCGTCATATTTCGGCGGCTTGCCGGCGGCGCGCTGGGCCTCGCGCATCTCCTCCAGCCGCTCGGGCGTGCAGAAACAGCGGAAGCCATGGCCGTTGCGAGACGATCTTGTCGACGATAGGGGCGGTAGATGTCCTTGCGGTCGCTCTGGCGGTAGGGGCCGTAGGGGCCGCCGATATCCGGGCCTTCCGACCAGGTCAGGCCGCACCATTTCAGCGCGTCGAGCACCTTCTTCTCGAATTCCGGCGTCGAGCGTGTCGCGTCCGTATCCTCGATGCGCAGGATGAACTCGCCGCCGTGTTTCTTCGCGAAGAGATAGTTGAACAGCGCGATATAGGCGGTGCCGACATGCGGCTCGCCGGTGGGGGAGGGTGCAATGCGTACGCGGACTGGTCTGTCTGTCATGATCTTGGCCCGTTTTGACGTGCTCTGCACCTTCGCGCCGAAAGGCTGTCTGCGGTGGCGAAGGGGCAGGCTTGAAGAGAAGGAAATGCCCGGGAAAGGTCCGAAATGACCTGTAAATCCGGAATTCCCATTTGGCTCGCGTGAGACCATATTCAAAAGGATGCGTCAAGGAAAACCACGGAAGGGCAGGCCGTCGGCGTAGATCAGTTTTTGCAATCCGGAACCTTGCTGCGCCTTGCCCGTTTCGAATCCAGGGTGACGGGCTGTGTCAACCGGACATGAGGGCGATGAAGAACGCGGAGATTTTTCCGGTTTCTCTTCGCGGCCAACGAAACGGCAGTCGAGCTTCCTACCCCTTCGGCCCGTTACCCTGCTGCAAAATGGAAAGGCCCGGGACGACAAGTCCCGGGCCGCTTCGTTTCTGCCATTCGGCAGTCGTGTCAGTGCTTGGGCGCCTTGTCGCGCAGACGCTTGCGGCGCGTCAGCATGTTCAGCACTTCGACCAGTGCCGAGAAGGCCATGGCGGCGTAGACGTAGCCCTTCGGCACATGGAAGCCCATGCCTTCGGCGATCAGCGTCGTGCCGATCATCAGGAGGAAGCCGAGCGCCAGCATGACGATGGTCGGGTTCTTCTCGATGAAGCGGGCGAGCGGGCCGGCGGCAACAGCATCACGGTGACGGCGACGACGACCGCGACGACCATGATCGGCAGATGCGGCGTCATGCCGACGGCGGTGATGATGCTGTCGACCGAGAAGACAAGGTCGAGCAGCAGGATCTGGCCGATGGCAGCGGCGAAGGTCGTGGTGGCCGTGGAGGACTTGGCGATGAAATCCTCTTCGTGATCTTCCGGATCGACGCTGTGGTGGATTTCCTTGGTCGCCTTCCAGACGAGGAACAGACCGCCGGCGATCAGGATCATGTCCTTCCACGAGAAGCCATGGCCGAAGAGTTCGAAGACCGGCGTCGTCAGCTGGACGATCCAGGCGACCGTGCCGAGCAGGCCAAGGCGCATGACAAGCGCAAGGCCAATGCCGATGCGCGCGGGCGCGCTCGCGGATGTTCGGCCGGCAGCTTGTTGGTCAGGATCGAGATGAAGATCAGGTTGTCGATGCCCAGCACGACTTCCATGACGATCAGCGTGATCAGCGCGATCCAGGCAGCGGGGTCTTGCATGAGAAGCAGAATATCCTGCATCGGGGTGGTTCCTTCCTCGATCAAGGTGCAGATATGGTGAACCCGCGCAGCCGGGATGGTGCGCGGGTGAAAAGACAGTTCTCTATGTATGGCGAATGGCCGTCAAGGCAAGCGCACCGACGTTCTGAAATGCCATGCAATCCCATTAATTTTAGGGTTTGCCGTTAAATTGCCGGTTGAGCCTGTTACCCGGCAGATTTTGATCCATAGGTGGCCAGAAAAATGCGCACACCTGAGGAGACGGTCTTCTCGATATAGGCTGGCTCCGGTGGCTCTTCCATCTCGCCGAACAGTCGGCGCTTGACCATGCCGGCCATGGACATTTCGATGAATTGGCGGGCGGCGAGCTCCGTGTCCTCTATATCGAGCCGTCCCTGCGCAACCTGCCGTTCCAGATAGGCCCTGAGAACCGTATAGCCGTTTTCGGGGGCTGCTAGCGAAGAAGCGCATTGCCAGCTGCGGCATTCGGTCGATGACGCCGACCACCATGCGCATGGCCCTGATCGTTTGGTCCGAGGTGATATGGGTGGTCAGCGTCGTGCCGAAGTCGAAAAGTGCTTCCTCGATCGGCTCGTGTTCGTCGAGTGCGTGTTTGATATTGCGGATGGCACGGCTGCGTTCGCGCTCGATCAGTGCGGCGAAAAGGTCTTCCTTGTTCTGGAAATAGACGTAGATCGTGCCTTTCGAGACGCCGGCCTCGCGGGTGATGTCGTTCATGCTGGCGGCGTCGAAGCCCACGCTCATGAAGATGCGCTTGGCCCCGTCGATGATCTGCTCGCGTTTGGCCGGATCCTCGCCCGCTGCCCTGCGGCCGGGCAGGCCGCGCTCGTCGTGAGGTGCGGCGGCTTTCCGGCGAAGCTGGCTGCGTATCGTCGATAGCGGACGTCATCGATTTTTTCTCATTGTTAACTTTTCGAACCGATCGGTTCGATTGTGACTTGATATGTGAATTCCGAAGGCCTATGTCAATCGAACTGAACGGTTCGGTTCGAATTATCCATATAAAGGCTTGTCGTGCAACATGTCAGTTTCAAGCAAATCCAAGGCACCCCATGTTCGCCCCGTCGGCGAGGATTTTTCCGCTCCTGTTGACGGCACCATCGTGCACGAAGCCAGAAGCGACGATCAGCCGACAGCAGAGGTCAAGCCCGTGGCGTCCGCTGAAAACGGGGAAGCGCAGAAGCAGGAGCCCAAGCGCCGCAGGATGATCCTGCCGGTGATGGTGCTGGCCGTTCTCGTGGCTGGTGGCTGGTACGGTTACGACTGGTGGACGACCGGCCGGTTCATGGTTTCGACCGATGACGCCTATATCGAAGGTGATATTGCGTCGATTTCGCCGAAGGTCTCGGGCTATGTCGAGAAGGTCAACATCGTTGCAAACCAGCACGTCAAGGCGGGCGATCCGCTGATTACGCTGGAGAATGGCGACTATCGCATCGCGGCCGAACAGGCCCAGGCACAGATCGATACGGAAAATCTGTCGCTGCAGCGTTTCGATGCGCAGATCGCCGGTGCAAAGGCCAGCCTGCAGCAGGCGCAGGCCCAGAAAACCGCCCTTGAAGCGGCCGTGCGCGGCGCCGAAACCACGCAGAAGCGGGCCAGCGACCTCCAGTCCAAGGCTGTCGGCACGGTCGCTTCGCTTGACAGTGCCCGGTGGCGCTCGATCAGGCGAAGGCAAATCTGATCGGCGGCGACGCCAATATCGCCGTTGCCAGCGCCAATATTGCCGTTCTGGAAGCGCAGCGCGCCGAGGCGGAAAGCACGGTCCGTTCGCTGGAGCTTGCCCGTGAAAAGGCCGAGCGTGATCTCGGCTTCACGGTGCTGCAGCGCGCCCTATGACGGCATCGTCGGCAATCTCGCGGTACAGGATGGCGATCTCGTCTCCGCCGGCCAGCGGCTCGCAGCACTTGTGCCTGTCGACCAGCTCTACATCGATGCCAATTTCAAGGAAACCCAGATCGCCGATCTGATCCCGGGCTCCAAGGTCAAGATCCATGTGGATGCGTTTGATGACGAGCCGTTCGAAGGCACTGTCGCGTCGATCGCGCCGGCCTCCGGATCGGTCTTCTCGCTGCTGCCGGCTGAAAACGCCACGGGCAATTTCACCAAGGTGATCCAGCGCGTGCCGGTTCGCATCGCGCTGCCGAAGGATGTGCTTGGACAGCGGCCGCCTGCGTGCGGGCTTGAGCGTCGTCGTCGATGTCGATACGCGCACAGCGCCCGGCCAGGAAAACGCGGCACTGCGCAAGTAGCGCCAGCCGGCAGCGGCCGGAACGGAGCCAGAAACCATGTCTGCCACCACAACAGCCGGCGCGCTTGCCCGCCCCGCCGCTCCCGCCGCTGCCCCAGCGGAAACGATGGATCCGAGACGCCTGATCGCGTTTTTCGCGATGGTCTTCGGCATGTTCATGTCGATCCTCGACATTCAGATCGTCTCGGCGTCGCTTGCCGAAATCCAGGCCGGTCTCAGTGCCGGCTCGGATGAAATCGGCTGGGTCCAGACATCCTATCTGATCGCCGAAGTCATCATGATCCCGCTTTCGGGCACGCTGGCGCGCATCGTCTCCACCCGCGTTCTGTTTTCCGTCTCGGCGGCCGGCTTCACCATCGCCAGTGCGCTTGCCGCAACAGCGACGAACATCGACCAGATGATCATCTACCGCGCCCTGCAGGGCTTTATCGGCGGCGGCATGATCCCGTCGGTCTTTGCGGCGGCCTTCACCATCTTTCCGCCCTCCAAGCGCGCCATCGTCTCGCCGATCATCGGTCTCGTCGCCACGCTCGCCCCGACCATCGGGCCGACGGTCGGCGGCTATCTCAGCCATGCGTTTTCCTGGCACTGGCTGTTCCTGGTCAACATCGTTCCGGGCATCATCGTGACCATCGTCACCTGGAACTTCATCGACTTCGACAAGCCGGAACTCAGCCTCTTCAAGAAATTCGACTGGACCGGCCTTGCGGCCATGGCGGTCTTCCTCGGCGCTCTCGAATATGTGCTCGAAGAGGGCAATGCCAATGACTGGTTCAACGACAGCCACATCCTCATCGGCGCCGTTGCGTCGGCAACGGCTGCTGCCATCTTCTTCTATCGGGTTTTCTCCGTCAGTTTCCCGGTCGTCGACCTGCGTGCCTTCGCCAACCGCAACTTTGCCATCGGCTCGCTGTTCTCCTTCATCATGGGCATCGGTCTCTACGGTCTCACCTATCTCTACCCGCTCTATCTCGGGCGCATCCGCGGCTATGATTCGCTGATGATCGGCGAGACCATGTTCGTGTCCGGCCTTGCCATGTTCCTCACGGCACCGGTCGCCGGCATCCTGTCGAACAAGCTCGATCCGCGCGTCATGATGATGATCGGCTTCGGCAGCTTTGCCCTCGGCACCTGGCTGATGACCGGACTGACCGCAGACTGGGATTTCTACGAGCTGCTGATCCCGCAGATCCTGCGCGGCGTCGGGCTGATGCTCTGCATGGTGCCGATCAACAATGTTGCCCTCGGCACGCTCTCGCCGGATCGCGTTCGCTCGGCCTCGGGCGTCTTCAACCTGACGCGCAATCTGGGCGGCGCCGTTGGCCTTGCCATGATCAACACGGTCCTCACGCAACGCCAGGAAGAGCATTATGCACGCTTGTCCGAACATGTGCAGTGGGGCAATCCGGCCGCCGTCGATCAGCTGCGCGACATGGCCGCCAACTATTCGTCACACGGGCTGGATGGTGCGACGATCGCCATCCAGAAAATGTCCGGACTGGTGCAGCAGCAGGCGTCGATACTTTCCTTCGCCGACGTTTTCCTCATCCTGACGGTCTTGTTCGGCGCTCTTGTCGGCCTGGCTTTCCTGATCAAGAAACCGCAGGCCCTGCCCAGCGGGAGCGGCGGCGGCCACTGACAAGACGGGCGGCGCGAAGGCGTCGCCATGTTTTTCGAAATTTTTGATTTACGTACATCAAATATTCCTCTAAGGGTTCTCCCCGGAGGAAACATGCGTCCCACAGTTCATGACATTGCTGCCAGTGCAGGGGTGAGCCTTGCGACGGTCGATCGGGTTTTGAACCGTCGTCCGGGTGTCCGCACCGTGACGCGGGAAAAAGTCGAGGCGGCGATCGAGACGCTGGGTTATGTCCGTGACATGGCGGCCGCCAATCTCGCCAAGGGCCGCATCTATCCGCTCGTTTTCATTATTCCCGCCGGGGACAATCCCTTCATGCGCGGTCTGGAAACAGAGATCGCTGCTGCAGGCGAGCGGTCGCCTGCAGATCGGACACAGCTTTCTGTCCTGACCGTACCGGCCTTCAATCCGGCTGCATTGGTCGAGGCGATCGATCGGGCGGTTTCGGATGGTCCCGCGGGCATCGCCGTCGTTGCTGTTGATGCGCCCGAGGTTGCCGCTGCCATTCACCGCGCCCGCGCCGCCGGCGTGCCTGTCGTCACGCTCGTCTCCGATCTTGCGGCATCCGGGCGCGATCATTTCGTCGGCATCGACAATATTGCGGCGGGCCGCACGGCCGGCAGCCTGATGGGGCGCTTTCTGGGCGGGCGGCCTGGCCCGGTTGCCGTGCTTGCCGGTTCGATGCTGGTGCGCGACCATCGCGAGCGCCTGCAGGGCTTTACGGCCGCGATGGCCCAGGATTTCGAGCCTCGGGTGATCCTCGATGTGCTGGAGGGCCAGGACGACCCGATGCTGGCCGAGGAACTGGTCGCACTTTGTTTCAAGGCCCATCCCGACCTTGCCGGCATCTACAGCCTCGGTGCCGGCAACCGGGGCCTGGTCACGGCGATTTCCGCACAGGGGCGGCCAGTCCGCGTCATTGCCCATGAACTGACGTCGCACACGCGGTCGGCGCTCAAGGCCGGATTGATCGATGCCGTGTTGCACCAGGATGCCGGGCATGAAGTGCGCAGCGCGATCCGCGTGCTCAAGGCAAAGGCGGATGGCGTCGCGGTGATCGAGGCGCAGGAGCGCATTCGCATCGACATATTCCTGAAGGACAACCTGCCGGCCGAGCAGGCCGGCGATCCGCGCGAGCCGATCGGCCAGGACGACTGAAAACAGATAAGGGAGAATGCAATGTATCTCGGTCTCGATCTTGGAACATCGGGCGTCAAGGCGCTGCTGATCGACGGCAACCAGACGATCATCGGTTCCGGCACCGGTTCGCTTGACGTGTCCCGGCCACATCCGGGCTGGTCCGAACAGGATCCGGCGCACTGGATCCGTGCCACCGAAGAGGCGATTTCCGCCTTGAAGGCCACGCATCCCGCCGAACTCGCGGCTGTCCGCGGCATCGGCCTGTCCGGCCATATGCACGGGGCGACGCTGATCGATGCGGCGGATCAGGTGCTGCGGCCCTGCATTCTCTGGAACGACACGCGCAGCCATGCGGAAGCGGCCAAGCTCGATGCCGATCCGCAGTTTCGCACCATCACCGGCAATATCGTTTTTCCCGGCTTCACCGCGCCAAAACTCGCCTGGGTGAAGAACAACGAGCCGGAGATTTTTGCCAAGGTCGATTGCGTCCTGCTGCCGAAGGATTACCTGCGGCTCTGGCTGACCGGCGAGCGAATTTCGGAAATGTCGGATTCGGCCGGCACGTCCTGGCTCGATACGGGCAAACGCGCCTGGTCGGAAAGCCTGCTGGCCGCGACCGGCCTGACCGAGAAGCAGATGCCGTCGCTGGTCGAGGGCACGGATGTTGCCGGTACGCTGAAGGGCGAACTGGCGTCGAAATGGGGCATGGGCTCCGGTGTCGTCATTGCCGGCGGTGCCGGTGACAATGCAGCCTCGGCCTGCGGCATGGGAACTGTCGGCGAGGGCCATGCCTTCGTCTCGCTCGGCACATCCGGCGTGCTTTTTGCAGCCAACGCCTCCTATCTCCCGAATCCCGAAAGCGCCGTGCATGCATTTTGCCATGCGCTGCCCAACACCTGGCACCAGATGGGTGTCATCCTGTCGGCCACCGATGCCCTGAACTGGCATGCCGGCGTCACGGCAAAGAGTGCTGCCGACCTGACGAACGAGCTTGGCGACACGCTGAAGGCACCCTCGGGCGTCACGTTCCTGCCTTATCTTTCAGGCGAGCGCACGCCGCACAATGATGCGGCGATCCGCGGCGCCTTTGTCGGTCTCGGTCACGAAAGCAGCCGTGTGGTGCTGACGCAGGCGGTGCTGGAGGGCGTGTCCTTTGCGCTGCGCGACAGTCTCGAAGCGCTCAAGGCAGCCGGGACAAACCTGTCGCGCGTCACAGCCATCGGCGGCGGTTCGCGGTCGCGCTACTGGCTGAAATCGATCGCCACGGCGCTCGACCTGCCGGTCGATCTTCCGGCTGATGGTGATTTCGGCGCGGCGTTCGGCGCCGCCCGCCTTGGCCTGATCGCTGCCACGGGTGCTGATCCCGTCGCCACCTGCTCGGCGCCGAAGACCGATGAGACAATCTCTCCGGATGCCTCCCTCAAAGGCGCATACGAGGATGCCTACCAGCGCTATCGCCGGCTTTATCCGGCGTTGAAAGCGATGGCTGCACACTGAAACTCTTGCCCCTCACCCTGGCCCTCGTCCCGCTTGCGGGGAGAAGGTGCCCGAAGGCGGATGAGGGGCGGAACACCATGATCGAATTTCAAACACCCAAGGAGAACACACAATGAGCACCGGTTTTTTTGGCGACATCGGCGATATCAAGTATGAGGGCCCTGACAGCACCAATCCGCTGGCCTTCCGCCACTACAACCCCGACGAGATCGTCATGGGCAAGCGCATGGAAGACCAGCTGCGTTTTGCCGTCGCCTACTGGCACACCTTCACCTGGCCGGGCGGCGACCCCTTCGGCGGCCAGACCTTCCTGCGGCCCTGGTTCGAGGACACGATGGCGGCTGCCAAGCTGAAGGCAGACGTGGCCTTCGAACTGTTCACCAAGCTCGGCGTGCCGTTCTACTGCTTCCATGACGCCGACGTGCGCCCGGAAGGCAAGAATTTCGCCGAGAACACGAAGAACCTCAACGAGATCGTCGACTACTTCGCCAAGAAGCAGCAGGAAACCGGCGTCAAGCTGCTCTGGGGTACGGCAAACCTCTTCTCCAACCGCCGCTTCATGTCGGGCGCCGCCACCAATCCGGATCCTGATGTCTTTGCCTTTGCCGCAGCGACCGTGAAGACCTGCATGGACGCGACGCTGAAGCTCGGCGGCGACAACTACGTTCTGTGGGGTGGCCGCGAAGGCTACGAGACCCTGCTCAACACGGACCTCAAGAAGGAGCTCGACCAGCTCGGCCGCTTCGTCAACATGGTCGTCGAATACAAGCACAAGATCGGCTTCAAGGGTGCGATCCTGATCGAGCCGAAGCCGCAGGAGCCGACCAAGCACCAGTATGACTACGATGTCGCCACGGTCTACGGCTTCCTCAAGACCTACGGTCTCGAAAACGAGGTCAAGGTCAATATCGAGCAGGGGCACGCCATCCTTGCCGGCCATTCCTTCGAGCACGAACTGGCGCTCGCCAATGCCTATGGCATCTTCGGTTCGATCGATATGAACCGCAATGACTACCAGTCCGGCTGGGATACCGACCAGTTCCCCAACAACGTTCCGGAAATGGCGCTGGCCTACTACCAGGTTCTGGCAGGCGGCGGCTTCAAGACCGGCGGTACCAACTTCGATTCGAAGCTGCGTCGTCAGTCGCTCGATGCCGAAGACCTGTTGATCGGTCATATCGGCGGCATGGATTGCTGCGCCCGAGGCCTTCGCGCTGCCGCGAAGATGATCGAGGACAAGGCGCTGTCCGGCCCGCTCGATGCCCGCTATGCCGGCTGGAACTCCGCCGAAGCACAGAAAATGCTGAAGGGCGAATACACGCTCGAGGACATCGCCGCGCAGGTCGAAAAATCCGATCTCAATCCGCAGCCGAAATCCGGCAAGCAGGAATTGCTGGAGAACATCGTCAACCGCTACGTCTGATGCTTTCAGATTCTGCGTAATAAAGAAAAGAAGGGGGTGGATATTTTCCGCCCCCTTTTCCTGTTTTGAAGTGCTTTGCAGATCCAAGTACACAATAGAAATCATTGAAAAAATTGGACAGGATTGACGCAAGTTGTTGCGTTGCAGAAAAATTTCTAGCTCTTTGATCTAGATCAATGCGGTGCATCGGATTTTCTGCTTTTGCCAAGCCATTGATTCAAAAAAACAACTAGAAATACTTATCATTCGATTAAGCATTTTTGCATAAATTGACCTGACGCGTTTTCACTCTGCCGGCATGAAGCCGATCCCGCAGTTCGCATGTTTTACCTCGCCACAGGACGAAGAACATGACCGGAATCGACTCCACCATCAAAGTGCTGAATGAACGCCTTGATTTCGTCGGCCTCGGCGTTGCGGAGAAACAGGCGCTGGCCCAGGTCAAACCTGTAATTTCCGCGTCGCTTGATAAGGCGCTCGACAAGTTCTACGCGAAGGCGAAGGCCTCCCCGGAAACCGCAAAATTTTTCAACAGCGAAGATCACATCAAGAGCGCCAAGGCCCGTCAGGCGCGGCACTGGGATGTGATCGCTTCTGCCAATTTCGATGGGGAGTATGTCAAGGCCGTCACCACGATCGGCAACACCCATGCCCGGCTTGGTCTCGCGCCGCGCTGGTACATTGGCGGCTATGCGATCATCCTTGAATCGATCATAGAAGCCGTGGTTTCGTCCCATCTCAAGGGCATGATGTCAAAAAGCAAGGCCCAGCCGATCACGCGGGACATCTCGGCTGTCGTCAAGGCGGCGCTGGTCGATATGGACTATGCCATCACCGTCTATCTCGATGTCCTGCAGATCGAGCGTGAGAAAGCCGAGGTCGCCCGCCGCGAACAGGGCGAACAGCAGGCGCAGGCGCTCGCCGCACTCGACTCGTCGTTGCAGAGGCTCGCCGACGGCGATCTGACGGCCATTATCGCTCAGCCACTTGCGCCGCAGTTCAATGATCTGAAGTCCAATTTCAACAGCGCCATTGTGAAACTCGACGAAGCCTTCGGTTCGATCGTCGTGTCTGCCGATGAGACAAGTTCCAATTCGGGTGAACTGGTGACTGCCACCGACGACATGGCGCGTCGCACCGAACAGCAGGCGGCCTCTCTTGAGGAGACCTCAGCCGCACTCGAGGAAATCACCACCATTTCCAGGGAATCGGCAGCCCGTACCCAGGAGGCGCAGCGCGTCGTGACGGTTGCGACCGGCGAGGCGAAAAAATCCGGCGAGATCGTCGAACAGGCGGTCTCGGCCATGGGCGCGATCGAGGAATCCTCGCGCAAGATCACCCAGATCATCAGCGTCATCGACCAGATTTCCTTCCAGACCAACCTTCTCGCCCTGAACGCCGGCGTCGAGGCAGCTCGTGCCGGGGATGCCGGCAAGGGCTTCGCCGTCGTGGCGCAGGAGGTTCGCGAACTGGCCCAGAAGTCGGCGGCCGCTGCCAAGGAGATCAAGGAACTGATCGACAAGTCCTTCGAGGACGTGTTGCTCGGTGTCTCGCTGGTCAACAAGACCGGTGAAGCGCTGCGGAACATCGGCCAGCAGGTGGTCGATATCAACGGTCACATCGATGCCATCGCCGGATCCGCCCGGGAGCAGTCGATCGGTATTGCCGAAATCAACACCGCCGTCAGCAGCATGGATCAGATGACACAGCAGAATGCCGCCATGGTCGAAGAAACCAATGCCGCGACACACAGCCTGATGCGCACCAGCATGTCTCTGAAGTCGCTGATCGACCAGTTCAAGGTTTCGTCCGGCGGCTCCGCCGGATCTCGCGAACCGGTCCGCAGACAGCGCTACGGCTGAGGGCGTTCAGGGGCTCTCCAAGGAAAATGAACGATGAACAAAACGCTGATGGTCGCCGCCGTCAGCGTTTCAGCCATTGTCTGGCCGGTGCTCCCACCGAATTGCGAACGATCAGATCGGGGCGCAGCAGGATTTCGGTCTCGGCCGGCTGGCCGTTCGACAGCAATTCGAGCAGCAGTGCCATCGCATGCTTGCCGATCAGGGTTCGTGGCTGGCGGATCGTGGTCAGCGGCGGCGACATGAAGACCGCCTGCGGTACGTCGTCGAAGCCGGTGACCGAGAAATCCGGCGGAATATCGTAGCCCCGCGCCGTCAGGCCGATCATCACACCGATGGCCGTCTGGTCGTTGACGCACATGAATGCGGTCGGCAGCGTGTCGCGCATGAACAGCTGCTCGACGGCAAGCCGCCCGCTCTCGATCGTGCCGTCGCCCTCGAGAACGATGCGCTGATCCGGCGGCACGCCGGCGGCATCCAGCCCGGCCTCATAACCCATCCGCCGCCGGCTATAGGCGAGCCGCGTGCGGCTATCGCCGATGAAGGCGATCTTGCGATGGCCGTCCGCCAGAAGCAGATCGATCGGCCTTGCGGGCACCCGCGATATCGTCAACGCCGACATAGGGAATGCCGCCGTTGAAGACCGGTTCGAACACACCGACGCTCGGCGGCAGCCGGGCCGTCATCGTCTGGTGGCCGAAGGGCAGGATGCCGGTGAACAGGATCAATCCGGCCGCCTGGTTCGAATTGAGGAATTTCAGATATTCCAGTCCGCGCTGGGCATCGTTCTGCGTGTGGCCGATCAGGACGCCGTAGCCATGGGCGCGCGCCTCGTTTTCGAGGCCGACGAGAATGTTGGAGAAATTCGGATCGCCGATATCGGGCGCCACGACGAGGATCATGTTCGACCGGCCAAGCCGCAGGCTGCGCGCCATGGCATTGGTCGTGTAGCCGGTGATGGCAATCGCCTGGTTGACCTTCAGCCGCGTCGAGTTTGCCACCTTCTCCGGCGTGTGGATGGCGCGCGAAACCGTCGCGATCGACACTTCCGCGATCCGGGCGACGTCTTCGATGGTTGCCGGTGTGGAATTCGACACTGCGCTCTGCCTTGGTTTCGCTCTCGGCGGGACACTACACAGACTTAGGCTGAGATCAAAGCCGCCGTTGTCAATTTCTGCTGCTAAACCACGATGTAAACCTTTACATCATCTATGTAAAGGTTTACACAGCTGGCCAAGCGGATGGGAGCCGCAGGGAGGAATGCATGGGTTCGGAGCCAACCGATGCCGGGGCAGTCGTGCTGTCCGCAAGGCGCATCAGCAAGTCGTTCAGCGGCGTGCAGGTCCTTTTCAGTGTCGATTTCGAGCTTCGCGCGGGGCGAAATCCACGCGCTGATGGGCGAGAACGGCGCCGGCAAATCGACGCTGGTCAAGGTCCTCTCCGGTTTCGAACAGCCGACGTCGGGAGAAATCCTGCTGGACGGCAAGCCCGTGACGCTGCCGCCGAATGGCGCCGCCGAAGCGCTGGGCATCGTCATCATCCATCAGGAATTCAATCTTGCCGAACATCTGACCGTCACCGAGAGCCTGTTTCTCGGGCGCGAAGTGACGCGGTTCGGCATGCTCGACCGCAAGCATCATGCGCGCCGAGACGCGTCGCGTGCTCGACCAGCTCGGCTCGCATGTCGACGAGAATGCGATGATCAGCTCGCTGTCGATCGCCGACAAGCAGATGGTGGAAATCGCCAAGGCGATCAGCCGCGATGCGCGCGTCGTCTTCATGGACGAGCCGACCGCGGTTCTGTCGCGCGAGGAAACCAGCTTCCTGTTCCGAGCAGGTGCGCAAGCTGCGCGACCAGGGCACGAGCTTCGTCTTCGTATCGCACAAGCTCGATGAGGTCATGGAACTGACGGACCGGGTCACCGTGCTGCGCGACGGCCAGTGGATCAAGACGTCGCCGACGTCGATTCTCGATGGAGAATCGATCGCCCAGCTCATGGTCGGACGTGAACTGTCCAGCCTCTATCCTGCCAAGAACGAGCCTGATGTGGACGAGGCGGTCATGCTCAGCGTCCAGTCGCTGTCGACCGGCTATGTCAAGGATGCGAGTTTCGAGGTCCGCAAGGGCGAAATTCTCGGCTTTTCCGGCCTGATCGGTTCGGGCCGAACGGAACTGATGGAGGCGGTCGCCGGTCTTCGATCACGCCATGCGGGCGAAGTGGTGATCAAGGGCGAGACTGTGCTGTCCGGCGATGTTCATGCAGCGAACCGCTGCGGTCTGGCCTATATGACCAAGGATCGCAAGTCCAAGGGCCTGCTGCTCGAATTCCGGCCTGACCGCCAATCTGACGCTGCAGTCGCTCGATCGGCACGGCAAGCTCGGTTACCTCGAGCCCGTCCAGTGAAGCATCGGCGCTGGAACGCGCGCGGCGTCGCTTCGATATCCGTGTCCGCGACGGCAGCATTGTCGCGCGTCGCATGTCGGGCGGCAACCAGCAGAAGCTTCTGCTGGCAAAGGTCATGGAGACGGAGCCGGACATCATCATCATCGACGAGCCGACGCGCGGCATCGATGTCGGCACCAAGCAGCAGATCTACCATTTCATTTCGGCGCTTGCCCGCGATGGCAAGTCGATCATCGTCGTTTCCTCCGAAATGCCCGAGATCATCGGGCTGTGCACGCGGGTTGCGGTCATGCGCGAAGGCCGCATCGTCGGCATGCTGGAGGGCGATGAAATCTCCGAGCAGGAGATCATGCGCTATGCGGCCGGCCTGAAGAAAAAGGCGGCCTGATCGATCAGCGGTCAGGCATGAGGGAATGCCGAGAACAAGAGGCCCGGACACAACGGGCGAACGCAGTGCCACGGGAGGCAGTTTTAGAGATGAGCGTTAACGAGGAAACCAGGGACATGTCGCCGTCGCAGCTGGCGGGATATCGATCTTCGGGCTGTCGCCCCGTTTGCGGCCCTGGTGCTGCTCCTGATCGTCGGGGCGCTCGTCAATCCGAATTTCATCGGTATGACCAACCTCGCCAATGTCGCGACGCGCAGCGCCTTCATCGCGATCATCGCCGTCGGCGCGACCTTCGTGATCTCGTCGGGCGATCTCGATCTGTCGGTCGGCTCGATGGTGGCCTTCGTTGCCAGCGTGATGATCCTCTTCATGAATTCCGGCGTCATTGCCGATCCGGCGCTGATGCTGACGGCGGCCGTCGTTCCTGCCGTCTTCGTCGGCGGCGCCTGCGGTCTTGCAAACGGCCTGATCACCACCGTCGGCACGCATCGAGCCCTTCATCGCCACGCTGGGCACGATGGGCATCTATCGCGGCCTGACCACCTGGCTGTCGCAGGGCGGTGCGATCACGCTGCGCGAGCCGGAACTGCAGGCACTGTATCGCCCGGCCTATTTCGGCTCGATCCTCGGCATTCCGGTGCCGATCGCCGTGATCTTCCTGGTAACGGCGCATCGCGGCCTTCGTTCTCTATCGCACCCGGTATGGACGGCATGTCGTTGCCGTTGGCTCCAACAGCGATGTCGCGCGCTATTCCGGTATCGCAGTCAACCGCGTCCGCACCATCGCCTTCGTCATTCAGGGGCTCTGCGTCGCAATCGCCGTGTTGCTCTACGTGCCGCGGCTCGGATCGACCTCGGCGACGACGGGCATCCTCTGGGAACTGCAGGCGATCACCGCCGTCGTTGTCGGCGGCACGGCGCTCAAGGGTGGCGCCGGCCGGGTCTGGGGCACGATCTGCGGCGCCTTCATTCTCGAACTCGTCGGCAACATCATGCTGCTCTCCAACTTCATCAGCGAATATCTGATCGGCGCCATCCAGGGCTCGATCATCATCATTGCGATGCTCGTCCAGCGCTCGCTGGTACGCAAGTCGTAAGGCCAAACGGCTCCGGCGAACGTGTGATGCGGTCTTGCGTTCGGGGTTGCGAGGAAACCAAGCCGGGTCAACAGGTCGCCCGGCTCCAATGGAGGACCTGAACATTGGGAGGACAACCATGCGTAAGAAATTCTTGGGCCTGACTGTCGCGGCGCTGGCGCTTGCCTTTGCCGGCGCGGTGCAGGCGCAGGAAACCAAGACCATCGGCGTTTCGATCCCGGCCGCCGACCACGGCTGGACGGCCGGCGTCGTGTTCCATGCCGAACGTGTTGCCAAGCTTCTGATGGCCGAGCATCCGGGCCTGAACGTCATCGTCAAGACCTCGCCGGATCCGGCGACCCAGGCGAATGCCGTGCAGGACCTGGCCGTGCAGGGCATCGATGCGCTCGTCATCCTGCCGTCCGATCCGGATCCGCTGGTCAACGCCATCAAGGAAGTCAAGGACGCCAGGGCACGTTCGTGACGATCGTCGACCGTGCGCCAAGCGTCAACGACGGCACGGTGCGTGATCTCTACGTCGCCGGCAACAACCCGGCGCTCGGCGAAGTCGCCGGCAAGTATATCGCTGAAACCACACCGGACGCCGAAGTCGTCGTTATCCGCGGCCTGCCGATCCCGATCGACCAGCAGCGCCAGGATGGCTTCGACAAGGGTATCGCCGGTTCGAACGTCAAGGTTCTCGACCGCCAGTTCGGCAACTGGAACCGCGACGATGCCTTCAAGGTCATGCAGGACTACCTGACCAAGTACCAGAAGATCGACGTCGTATGGTGCCAGGACGACGACATGGCTGTCGGCGTGCTCGCAGGCCATCGAGCAGTCCAAGCGCACGGATATCAAGTATGTCGTGGGCGGTGCGGGTTCCAAGGACATGATCAAGAAGGTCATGGACGGCGACAGCATGATCCCGGTCGATGTTCTCTATCCGCCGGCAATGGTCGGTACCGCCATGGAAATGACGGCGGCTGCACTCTACAGCCAGGTTCCGGTCAGCGGCACCTACACGATCGACGCCACCTTGATCACCAAGGAAAACGCGGCGAACTACTACTTCCCGGATTCTCCTTTCTGATCCGGATTTGATAACGGGGCCGTCTTCAGCATGACGCTGCGGGCGGCCTTTTTCCATCGCGAAAAATTTCCGCATTTCGGCGCGGTGCCGGTTGCCCGCACGCAAAGTTATGATAGCGTCGAGGGACCCTGCAACGTTTCAGGTGTCGCCGTTTCGCACTGTCGAGCCGGCCGATCGTAAATCAAAACAGATTGTCATGGCCGGGGCTGAGCGGTCATGCTCTCGACGGAGGAGACGACAGATGAAGACCATCAAGGGGCCAGCGCTTTTCCTTGCGCAATTCGGCGGTGACGCCGCACCATTCAATTCCTGGGACACGATTACGAAATGGGCCGCCGATTGCGGCTATAAGGGCGTTCAGGTTCCGAGCTGGGACGCTCGCCTGTTCGATCTGAAAAAAGCTGCCGAATCCAAGGCCTATTGCGATGAATTTGCCGGCAAGGCCCGCGATAACGGCATCGAGGTAACCGAGCTTTCCACCCATCTGCAGGGCCAGCTTGTGGCCGTGCATCCTGCCTATGACGAGGCCTTCGATGGTTTTGCAGCACCCGAAGTGCGCGGCAATCCAAAGGCCCGTCAGGAATGGGCAGTTGATCAGGTGAAGCTGGCGCTGACCGCCTCGAAGCATCTCGGCCTCACCGAGATGGCGACCTTTTCCGGCGCGCTCGCCTGGCCCTTCATCTATCCGTGGCCGCAGCGTCCGGCTGGTCTTGTCGAAACCGCTTTCGACGAACTGGCCCGCCGCTGGATGCCGATCCTCAACCATGCCGAGGATTGCGGCGTCGATATCTGCTACGAAATCCATCCGGGCGAAGACCTGCATGACGGCATCACCTACGAGATGTTCCTGGAGCGGACCGGCAATCATGCCCGCGCCTGCATGCTCTACGACCCCTCGCACTATGTCCTGCAGTGCCTCGATTATCTCGACAATATCGACAT
This sequence comes from uncultured Alphaproteobacteria bacterium, assembly GCA_963822365.1. Classification (GTDB taxonomy): domain Bacteria; phylum Pseudomonadota; class Alphaproteobacteria; order Rhizobiales; family Rhizobiaceae; genus Pararhizobium. The sequence continues at coordinate 282,867 of CAWGHM010000009.1, read as the reverse complement.
CTACAAGGACCGCATCAGGATGTTCCACGTCAAGGATGCCGAGTTCAACCCGACCGGCCGCCAGGGCGTCTATGGTGGCTTCCAGGGCTGGGTGAACCGCGCCGGCCGCTTCCGCTCGCTGGGCGATGGCCAGGTCGATTTCGGCGCGATCTTCTCCAAGATGGCGGCCAATGATTTCGACGGCTGGGCCGTGGTCGAATGGGAATGCGCGCTGAAGCATCCCGAAGACGGTGCCCGCGAAGGGGCCGAGTTCGTGAAGCATCACATCATCCGCGTGACCGAGAAAGCCTTCGACGACTTTGCCGATTGCGGCACGGACGACGCGGCCAACCGGCGGATGCTGGGGCTTTAGGTTTCGGAGGGCGTGGTTCACCCCCCTCTGTCACTGCGTGACATCTCCCCCACAAGGGGGGAGATCTTTCTTTTCCCTCATCGGCCCATTGAAAGGGACGCAATAGCTTCGTCGTTGATCTCCCCCCTTGTGGGGGAGATGTCGGCGTCGCCGACAGAGGGGGGCTAGCCTCCGCATATTCAAAAATTCAAGGGAGAAAACAAATGGCAATCGAAGGAAGCAGCACGGAGACGCGCGAGAAACGCATTCGTCTCGGCATGGTTGGCGGCGGCTCCGGCGCCTTTATCGGCGCGGTTCACCGCATGGCGGCGCGGCTCGACGATCATTTCGAACTGGTGGCCGGCGCGCTGTCGTCGACACCGGAAAAAGCCAAGGCGTCGGGTGCCGAACTCGGTCTCGATCCGGCCCGCAGCTATTCCGATTTCAAGGAAATGGCGATCCGCGAGGCCAAGCTGAAGAACGGCATCGAGGCGGTGGCGATCGTCACGCCGAACCATGTGCATTACGAAGCGGCGAAGGAGTTCCTGAAGCGTGGCATTCATGTCATCTGCGACAAGCCGCTGACCTCGACGCTCTCGGATGCGCAAGCAAGCTGAAGAAACTGGCCGACGAGAGCGAAGCGCTCTTCGTGCTCACCCATAATTACACCGGCTATCCGATGGTTCGGCAGGCCCGTGAAATGATCGCCAATGGGGACATCGGCGCTGTGCGTCTGGTCCAGATGGAATATCCGCAGGACTGGCTGACAGAGAACATCGAGCAATCCGGCCAGAAGCAGGCCGCCTGGCGCACCGATCCGTCAAAATCCGGGGCAGGCGGGTCGACCGGCGATATCGGCACGCATGCCTACAACCTCGGTGCCTTCGTTTCCGGTCTTGAACTGGAAGAGCTTGCGGCCGATCTCGACAGTTTCGTCGAGGGGCGCGCGCTTGATGACAATGCCCATGTGATGATGCGCTTCAAGGCGAAGGACGGACAGCGCGCCAAGGGCATGCTCTGGTGCAGCCAGGTTGCTCCCGGTCACGAAAACGGTCTGATGGTTCGCGTCTACGGTACCAAGGGCGGGCTGGAATGGACCCAGAAGGACCCGAACTATCTCTGGTACACACCGTTCGGCGAGCCGAAGCGCCTGATCACCCGCGCCGGCGCCGGCGCCGGGCCAGCGGCTGCGCGTGTCACCCGCATCCCGTCCGGTCATCCCGAAGGTTATCTGGAGGGCTTCGCCAACATCTACACCGAAGCTGCCCGCGCGATCTATGCCAAGCGCCAGGGCAAGGCCGTCGACCCTGCGGTCGTCTACCCCACCATCGACGACGGCATGAAGGGCATGGTCTTCGTCGATGCCTGCGTCCAGTCGTCCAAGCGTAACGGGGCTTGGATCAAGGTTTGATCGAGTTGTCTTACTGCCGCGACCTTTTCTTGCTATACTAACAGTTATTGATCTCTGTTCGTTTCAAGAAGGGAAGTGGCATGGCAAGCAGCGCGAACCTTGGGCGGCATCTGGAAGATTATGTGACTGATCTTGTGAAAACCGGACGCTACAATTCCCGCAGCGAAGTGTTGCGGGAAGGCGTGCGGATGATCGAGGAGCGTGAGAAGCGCCTTGCAGCGCTTGATCTGTCTATCGCTCGCGGTATCGCTGACGTGGAAGCCGGCCGGATGACGACCGCGAAGACTGTTCTTGCTCGCCTCACTGCCAAACACGGAGGCGAGGAAAAAGACGCCGACGTATGATCGTTGTTTTTACCGACGAAGCCGAGCGCGATATAAACGGTATATTTGACTATATCGCCTCGGAAAATCCGGTTCGCGCGATGACTTTTGCTCGGGAATTGATCGATCGGTGCGAGCAGATTGCCGATATGCCGCAATCCTTTCCGTTGGTTCCTCGATATGCGGCAATGGGTGTTCGGCGGCGTGCTTATCGCCGTTATCTGATCTTCTATACGATAGACGACGACTATACCCGCATCATCCATGTTCTGAATGGTGCACAGGATTACGAGGCGATTCTGTTCCCGGAAAACTGAAGTGGTTTCCCACGATGGAAATCGCGGGTTGACATTTCCGTAAAGCCTTTTACTGCAACGTTGCAGTTGTCCATACGCCCGGAGTGCCTCCCATGATCGACCCGAAAACGCTCGCTGCCCGCTTCCCCGGCGATTTCATCTTCGGTGTGGCGACGGCCGCCTTCCAGATCGAAGGCGCGACGAAGGTGGATGGACGCAAACCCTCCATCTGGGACGCCTTCTCCAACATGCCCGGCCGGGTCTACAAGGGCCACAATGGCGACGTCGCCTGCGATCACTATAACCGGCTGGACGACGATCTCGATCTGATCAAGGGCCTCGGCGTCGAGGCCTACAGGTTCTCTATCGCCTGGCCGCGGATCATTCCGGAAGGCACCGGTCCCATCAACGAGAAAGGTCTCGATTTTTACGAGCGTCTTGTCGATGGCCTGAAGGCGCGCGGTATCAAGGCCTATGCGACGCTCTACCATTGGGACCTCCCACTTGCGCTGATGGGCGATGGCGGCTGGACGGCCCGGACAACGGCCTATGCCTATCAGCGCTACGCCAAAACCATCATCCAGCGCCTCGGCGATCGGCTCGATGCGGTTGCGACCTTCAATGAGCCGTGGTGCTCCGTCTGGCTCAGCCATCTCTATGGCATTCATGCGCCGGGCGAGCGCAACATGGATGCAGCGCTGCATGCGATGCACTTTACCAATCTTGCCCATGGCCTTGGCGTTTCCGCCATTCGCAGCGAGCGGCCGGATTTGCCTGTCGGTCTCGTCTTCAATCCGATGCATGTCTATGCCGGCAGCGACAGCGTGGAAGACAAGGCGGCCGCCGACCGCGCCTTCGATTTCCACAATGGTGCGTTTTTCGGGCCCGTGTTCAAGGGCGAATATCCCGAAAGCTTCCTGAGCGCGCTTGGCCACCGCATGCCGGCGATCGAGCCCGGCGATATGGAAACCATCAGCCAGAAACTGGACTGGTGGGGCATCAACTACTACACGCCGATGCGCGTCAGCCATGATCCGGCGCCGGGTGCCGAATATCCGGCGACGATCGGCGCCAGCTTCGTCAGCGACGTCAAGACGGATATCGGCTGGGAAGTGTTTCCGCAGGCGCTGGGCGATGTCGTGCGCAAGCTGAATGCCGAATACACCATGCCCGATTGCTACATCACGGAAAACGGCGCCTGCTACAACACGGATGTCGAGGACGGCGTCGTCGACGACCAGCCCCGCCTCGACTACATCTGCGACCACCTCGCCGTGACGGCCGATCTGATTGCCGAGGGCTATCCGATGAAAGGCTATTTCGCCTGGAGCCTGATGGACAATTTCGAGTGGGCAGAGGGCTACCGTATGCGCTTCGGCATCGTCCATGTGGATTATGACACGCAGGTTCGTACCATCAAGAAGAGCGGCCAGTGGTATCAGGAACTGGCGGAGCAGTTTCCGAAGGGCAACCACAAATCGGGCTGAAAGCTGCGGGCGATTGACACCGGTTGACCGGTCAGCCTACTCCAATGCCATGGCTCTTTCACTGTCCGCCCTTGATCAGGAACTTCTTGCCGGCGCCCATGGCGAGGCAGCTGCCTTCTGCATGCGGCTGTTGACCCGCTTTGCCGATGCCGTCGGGGCTGAAAGTTTCATCGATATCGAGGCGGCGCATATCGATGGCTGTCTCTATCTCGGTCAGGTCAGCCTCGATTTCGTCGAGCATCTGGTCCGTCATGGCGGCCGGGTCCGTGTTCCCACCACGCTCAATGTCGGGTCGGTCGATCTCATCCATCCCGAACTCTTCATCGGTGCGCCGGAGATCGGCAGCGGCGGCGCGCGGCTGATGAAAGCGCATGAGGAACTGGGCTGCATGCCGACCTTCACCTGCGCCCCCTATCAGACGATGTTCCGGCCACGCTTCGGGGCGCAGATCGCCTGGGCGGAATCCAATGCCATCGTCTTTGCCAATTCGGTCATCGGCGCGCGCACCAATCGCTACGGCGATTTCATCGATCTCTGTTGCGCGATGACCGGACGGGCGCCGCTTTACGGCCTGCACATCACCGAAAACCGGCGGGCGGAGATCCTGGTCGAGATCGAAAGCCTGCCGGAGGAATGGGAGGATGCCGGCCCCGCCTGTGTCGCCGTCGGCCATACGATCGGCAAGCGTTGCGGCAGCCTTGTTCCGGCAATCGTCGGCTTGCCTGCAAATGCGCAGGAGGACGATCTGAAAGCGCTTGGGGCGGTTGCCGCTTCGTCTGGCGCCGTGGCGCTGTTTCATGCCGTTGGCCTGACGCCGGAAGCGGCGACGGTCGAACAGGCATTTCAGGGGCACCCGCCCGTCGAGGTGATCCGGCTGACGGCGGATGATCTGCGCCGGACCATCCGCAACCTTTCGACGGTGCCGGACGGAACGCCGCTCAGCGGGGTGTGCTTTGGAACACCGCATTTTTCACTTGCCGAGTTCGCCCGCCTGATGCCCCTGATCGAGGGCGAAAAGCCTGTGGTGGATATCTACATCAACACCCATCGCGGCGTTCTCGAGCAACTGGCCGCCCGCGGCTGGGACAAGGCGCTTGAGGCTGCTGGCGTCACGCTCGTCATCGATACCTGCACCTATGTCACGGCGATCATGCGCGACATGAGCGGCGCGGTGATGACCAATTCCGGCAAGATGGCCTACTACGCACCCGGCAATCTCGGCGTCGAGATCGCCTTCGGATCGCTCGCCGACTGCATGGCATCGGCACGGACGGGCAGGGTGGTCAGGCTATGATCGCGCCCAGGAGACAATTTTCCGCCACCTTGCTTGCGCCCGGTGCAGCCGAGGCGCCGGTGTTCCTGCTTGCGGAACCCTTGAGCTTCTGGGGTGGGCTCGATTCCTCCACGGGCCGGATCATCGATCGCTGGCATCCGCAGAAGGATGAGATCATCACGGATAAGATCCTGCTGATGAAGGCGGGGAGGGGGTCGAGTTCCGGCAGTTCGGTGCTTGCCGAAGCGATCCGTCTGGGCAAGGGTCCATCAGGGATCGTGCTGTTGAGCCGCGATGCGATCGTCACGGTCGGCGCCATGATTGCAGCCGAGCTCTATGGCATCGCCTGTCCTGTCGTGATGGCGCGGGAGGAAGACTGGGCCGAGATTTCCACTGCCTGGAGCCTTGCCCTTCTCGCAACCGGCAATCAGGCGAGTATCACCCTGCCATAGTCGCGTGCGCAGCGCTCAGCTTCCCAGGTGTTTCAGGCCACGCTTGCGGGCGATTTCGATCTGCTGCTGCCGCTGGCGGTAGCGCTCGCGGTCGGCTTCCGTGCGGGTCTCGTGGCAATGGATGCAGGCGACGCCGGGCTCGTGATGCGGCGATTTCAGGTCTTCCAGCGTCAGGGGCTGCCGGCAGGCATGGCAAAGCGTGTGTTCGCCCTCGGCAAGGCCATGGGTCACGGACACACGATCGTCGAAGACGAAGCAGGCGCCGTCCCAGAGGCTCTCTTCCTGCGGCATGTCTTCGAGGTATTTCAGGATGCCGCCCTTGAGGTGATAGACCTCGTCGAAGCCCTGTTCCTTCATGAAGGCCGTCGCCTTTTCGCAGCGGATGCCGCCGGTGCAGTACATGGCGATCTTCGGCTTGTTGTGCAGGCCGGGATTGTTGCGCACCCAGTCCGGAAATTCGCGGAAGCTCTTGGTCTTCGGATCGACGGCCCCGCGAAACGTGCCGATCGCCGTCTCGTAGTCGTTGCGGGTGTCGATGACGATCGTATCCGGATCGGAAATCAGTGCGTTCCAGTCCTTCGGCGCGACATAGGTGCCAACGACCCGCTTGGGGTCGATATCCTCGACGCCCATCGTGACGATTTCCTTTTTCAGCCGCACCTTCATGCGCAGGAAAGGCATTGCGGAGGCGCGGCTTTCCTTGTGCTCCAAGGCCGCAAATTCCGGCTGGGCCCGGAGATAGGTAAGAACGGCAGCGATGCCGGCATCAGTTCCGGCGATCGTGCCGTTGATGCCTTCATGGGCAATCAGCAGCGTGCCCTTGACGCCTTCGGCGTCGCACAGCGCCTGTAACGGCGCGCGGAAATCCGCGAAACGCGCGAAGGAAACGAAATGATAGAGTGCTGCCACGAGGAACTCGCCCTCGGCCTGTGGGCGAGGAAGCGGCGTGCGTGCAATGGAAAGAGCGTCGGTCATGCGGCGTGAAATACAGCGTTCCTCGCATCGGCGCAATTCCCCGCCTTGTCGCATCGTTCGTTCTATTCCGGCGGGCGGCCTGCAAGAGCCAGATACTGGTTGGAAAACCGCCGCTCGCCGGTGACCTCCCTGCCGAGCCAGTCCGGCAGGTCCGGCATATCGTCCTCTGTAGCCATCTCGACTTCAGCGATCACCAGTCCTTGCAGTGCGCCGTCATAGACATCCACTTCCCAGACGAAACCGGCAAAGGGCACGCGGTACCGGGTTTTTTCAATGACGATGCCGACGGCGAGATCGATCATGCCTTGCGCGTCTGCAAGTGGAATTTCATATTCGAATTCGTCGCGCACCATAGCGTTCTTGCCGACCTTGATCGTCATCCGCGCTGTGGCCCCATCGGCGATCCGCACCCGTACCGACCGGTCGTCCATGGTCACGATATAGGCCTGCCGGAAGACGCTTCCCGTGTCCGCGTCCGGTCGCCAGCCGTCACCCGATACCAGAAACTTGCGTTCGATCTCTTTGGCCATTCAAACTCCAAACAGAAATCTCTTTGCTTCCCGCCCTTGATCCCATGGCCACTAGATGTGAGCCTCAAGGAGGTTGTCAATGCGCTGTCGCCATGTTGGTATAAATGTCCAGGACAGGCAAAGCCGGGTTTTGTCTCGACAAATCGGGCTGGCAAGCGTATTTGGGTCCAACATTCAATCGTTTTAAAAGGCGTTTCGACATGAGCGAAAAAAACGACAAGCTCCTTTCCATCCTGAAATTGCAGCCGGTCGTTCCGGTTCTCGTGATTGATGATCTGGCCACTGCCGTGCCGTTGGCGCGCGCGCTCGTGGCCGGCGGCCTGAAGGCGATCGAGATCACCTTGCGCACGACGGCGGCACTGGAGGCCATTCGTGCCGTAGCCAATGAAGTCGAAGGCGCAGTAACCGGTGCCGGCACCATCCTCAATGCCGCCCAGTATGAGGCGGCTGTCGAGGCCGGTTCGCAGTTCATCGTCAGCCCCGGCACGACGCAGGAACTGATCGATGCTGCCGCCGATTCCGACGTGCCGCTCCTGCCGGGTGCTGCCACCGCCAGCGAAGTCATGGGCCTGCGCGAAGAAGGCTTTAAAGTGATGAAGTTCTTCCCGGCCGAACAGGCGGGCGGTGCTGCCTACCTGAAATCGCTGTCCTCGCCGCTTGCCGGGACGTTCTTCTGCCCGACAGGCGGGATTTCGCTTTCGAATGCGAAGGATTACCTGTCGCTGCCCAACGTCGTCTGTGTTGGCGGATCCTGGGTGGCGCCCAAGGATCTCGTCGCCAAGGGGGATTGGGCAGGCATCACCAAGCTCGCCTCCGAGGCTTTTGCCCTGCGCGGCTGAGGGCATTTTGCAGTTCTGACTTTCGAAGCCGGGCGGAAACGTCCGGCTTTGTCGTTTCCGTCATCCGATTGTATTTTGGCTGCTGCATTCCTATGTTGCCACGAACCTCAACACGGGACGGAGTGAAATACATATGTTCGACGCTAAGAAGTTGCTGGAGCAGTTGCTGGGTTCTCAGGTTCCGGGCGCAGGCGGCACAGTCCGCGACCGCGCCGGCCAGTTGACCCAGACTGGCAAAGGACAATCCGCTGAAGACGGCGGGTCTGGCTGCCGTGCTGCTCGGCACAGGAACCGGTCGCGAAATCGCCGGTGGCGCGCTCAAGCTTGGTGGCCTCGCTGCCATCGCCGGGCTCGGATACCAGGCCTACAAGAACTACCAGGCAGGACAGACGCCGGTCGCCGCCGATACTCCGGCCCAGTCGACACCGGTCCTCTTGCCGCCGCCAGCCGATTCCGGTTTCAGCACCGAGCCGGAGGTCATGCGCAACGACTTCGTGCTCGTCCTTGTCCGTGCGATGATTGCCGCTGCCCGCGCCGATGGTCATATCGACGACACCGAGCGCGCGCGCATCATGGACAAGGTGAAGCTGTCCGGTCTCGATTCGGAAGCCGAAAGCTTCCTGCGGGACGAATTGAGCAAGCCCGTCGATCTTGACGCCATGGTCTCGGCGGCAAAGACCGAGGAAGAGCGCGTCGAACTCTATACCGCCTCGCGCCTGGCGATCGATGCCGATAGCCGCGCCGAGCGTGGTTATCTCGACCAGCTGGCTGGACGCCTCGGTCTTGCCGACGCGCTGATCGATCATATCGAAGCCACGGTCGCTGCGGCAAAGACCGGCGCTGTTGAGGTGCAACCGGCCCAGACGCAAACGTCGGTGCCGCAGATCGGCGAAACGCCGGTCAAGTCGCCCTGGTAAGATCTTCGCCTTGCCGGGCGAGGCGGATCGACAACTCTTGCGGCGCGTCGAAGCGCCGCAACCTTCAATGCAGGCTGTCGGGCTTTACTGAGAGCTGCTTTCCGGGCATGGCTGTCGCTGCAGGATGATTAATCCGTAGCGCAGCAAAGCTGCTGCCAAAAGTCCGGCCTTCTAGCTCCAAGGATACAGCATGACCGATCCGGTCCAGAAAGAACGTTCGCCGGCAATTGCAGCAGCCATCATCCTCGTTATCGTTGCAGCCGGATTTTACTTCCTGCCGCCGATGATGCTGTGGCTTGGCGATTTTTCGCCCTGGCTGGCAGCCGCGTTCGGCAGCCTCTTCGTGCTGGCGTTCTTTGTCATCTTCTGGCTGCGCGCCCGCTACCAGCGCCGGCGCGGTCTTTGATCGAACTCAGGCCTGCAGCGACGCGCCGAGCAGGATAAGGCCGAGCACCAGAACGAGCAGGGCGCCGGCAATTTCGATGCCGTTGCCGACCCTCACGGCCGTCGCTTCGCTGGACGCGTAGCGCACCGCAAATCCCTTTGCCGTAACGGCCAGGGTCGCCAGTACCGAGACGGTCAGCGCCGTGCCGATCGACATGGCGAAGACCGAGAGTATCCCCCCGAGGTAGAGCCCGTTCAGCAGCGCGAAGCTGAGCACGATCAGCGCGCCGGAGCACGGGCGCAAACCCACGGCAATGATTGCCGACCAGGCTTCGCGCAGCGCGAAGCGGTCGCCCTTGAGCATGGCCGGATCCGGCGCATGGGCGTGGCCGCACGTATCGCAGACTTCGCCATGGGCATGATGATGATGATGGTGGTGGTCATGCCCATGATTATGGTGCGTGCCATGCGCATGCCCATGTTCGTGCGAATGATCATGCGCCGTCGCCCGGTTTGCCGCCATTGCGCGCAATTTGCGAAACAGCAGCCAGCCGCCGAACGCCGCGATCAGGCCAAAGCTGACGACTTCCAGGAAATGTGTCGCCTGCGTCATCGAGATCGACGAGCCGCGCAGGACCAGATAGGCCGCGCCGACGAGCAGAATGGCGACGATGCCCTGCAGGAAGGACGACAGGAAGGACAACAGCACGCCGCGCTTCAGCTCGGTCTCGTTGGCAATCATGTAGGAGGAGATCACGGCCTTGCCGTGGCCGGGTCCGGCGGCATGGAAGACGCCATAGGCAAAGGAGAGGCCGATGAGCGAGGTCAGCTGCCAGGGATTTTCGCGCATGCCCTTCAGGGCGCCGGTCAGGGTGCGGTAGAACCCCTGCTGTTCCATGTTGACCCAGGAGAAAAACCCACCCAGCAGACCGGTGGTCTGGAACGCCGGTTCCGCCGAGCCGATGCCGAGCGGTGACTGGGCATGGGCAAGGGTGGCGAAAGCCGCCGTCAGGCAAAACGCAATCGTTGCGATCCGTGCGACAGTCGCCGTCTTCAGCATGTCAGCTCCATGCGGGTGGCAAACATTTTCGACATGTCCGTTCCTGCCGGATCGTTGAAAAAGGCGTCCGTGAGATTGCTCTGGTTCTGGGCAAGAACTTCATCCGGATCCGGCCGCACGACCTTGTGTTCGCAGGCATTGACCTTGTCGCCAACCAGAACCAGATCCTCGTCGGTCGGAAAATCCATGGCTGTGTACATGGACGGATCATAGACGCCGAAGGACATCTTGCCCTTCAGCGCAACCGTTTCGGCCGGCTTTACGCTGAAAAACAGCAGCAACTGGCCGTCCTTGTAGTCGGCATGGATTTCCGCCGGCTTCAGCACCTTCACGTTCTTGCCGTTGTCGAGGATCGTTGTGTAATAATCATATTCCTGCAGCGAATCGAGAACCGTCTTGCCGACTTCCGCCAGTTCATCGGGGTCGAGCTGGGCATTGGAATTCTTGTCGAAATCGAGCACGACGCTGGACGAAAACAACTCGTCGAACCGCCAGATATTGCGCAGCTCGCTGACCTCGTTCTTCTCGTCGGAAACGATTTCCAGGCGCGCCTCGGCGAAGATATGCGGGTGCGCAAAGGCGAGAGACGGCATGAAAGCCAGTGCTGCCGCCAGTGTCATGAGCTTTGTCTTCATCGCGCTGTTGTTCCGTTTGCCTTGGCCGAAGCAGTATGGGTCGGACTTCCTTGTAGCGGAATTGGGACGGAATTGGGACCCGGTTCAGGCGTTCTTCCGGAACCAGGCATGCAGGAAATCCACCAATGTGCGAACCTTGGTCGGCAGGTAGCGTCGGTGCGGATAGATGGCATAGATGCCGCGATCGTTGGGAAGGTACTCTTCGAACAGCGAAACCAGTGTCCCTGCCGCGATCTTGGGGCGTGCGATGAATTCAGGAACGCCGGAAACGCCCAGTCCCGATTCTGCCGCGCGCACGGCGGCAAGCGGGCTGTTGACCTCGATCGGCCCTGAAACGGGAACGCTGAAACCGGTGCCGTCCTTTTCGATGAAACGCCAGTTGCTGTAGGAGCGGCCGTTGGTATCGATAATGCAGGGCATGCGCGACAGGTCAGACGGATGCCTGATCGGCCCGTGCTTCTCCAGGAAATCCGGGCGAGGCGCAATAGTTGATGTGAAAATCATCAAGCTTGCGGGCGATCAGCGTCGAATCCTCGAGCTTGGTGATGCGGATGGCCACGTCGAAGCCCTCTTCGACCAGATCGACGAAACGGTCGTCGGCCACGATCTCAAGCGCGAGCTCCGGATGTTCCATGGCGAAATCGATCAGCGACTGGCCGATATCGGCATCGATGAAGGTGCGCGGCGCGGTGATCCGCAGCTTGCCCTTGAGATCGGAATTGTTGTCGCGCACGAGGTCGGCCAGATTGTCGATTTCCTTCAGGATTTCCGAAGCCGTTCGGTAATAGGTATGGCCGGCCTCCGTCAGCGAAAACTGCCGGGTCGTGCGGTTGAGCAGCAGCGCGCCGAGTTCGTCTTCGAGTTCGCGGACATATTTCGACAGCAGCGCCTTGGAGCGGCCGATCTTGCGGGCGGCGGCGGAAAAGCCCTCCGCATCGACGACATCGATAAAGGCACGAATCCGGGTCAGCGTGTCCATGATGTCTCCTCTCTGAAATATGCGTGAAAAGTGTCGAACAGTCCAATGATTTTCAACGTCTGAAAAAAAATTCGGCCCGGGATGAAAAAACCCTTGATTATGACAACGATTATTCTTATCTCCACGCTTAGCCCAAAGTCGCACGTGCCCGTGGGTGTCCGCCGACCCTCGAATTTGGTGAGGAAATCGGTAAGGTACCTGGAACTAACCCCTCCAGTCGCTATCTCCGGCCAACCGGAAAATGCGAGGACATCTGAAGCAACGACGGTGCGGGCCTTTCTGGTCTCTTCCGGCTTTCCATCAGCCGGGGTTACTGAAGAGGCACACCTTCATTGCCGGAAGTGCGGTCGGGTCATCCCTCCAATCCATGGCAGACAAAGCCGGATCATGAGCCTTGGCGGGCGTTGTATCCACAATTCGCGCATCGTGCGCATGTCTGGATCCGGGGTCTCCACCGGCTGGTTCCGGCGTCATGTTCATCGTATGTCCCTTTGTCCTCCGGTTTTTCCGGAGACGCTTGGAACTGATTGGAAGGAATACAGCCATGACCACTGCACGCATCATCGACTTCATCAACACCCGACGTCCCGAAGGCCCTTGCCTCGTCGTGGACCTCGATGTCGTCGCCGACAATTTCAAGGCCTTCCGTCATGCGCTGCCGGACAGCTCGATCTACTATGCCGTCAAGGCAAACCCGGCGCCGGAAATCCTGCGCCTGCTCGCCGGCCTCGGCTCCAACTTCGATTGCGCCGTCCGTGGCTGAAATCGAAATGGCGCTCGACGCCGGTGCGACCGCTGCCCGCATCTCCTTCGGCAACACGATCAAGAAGGAACGCGATATCGCCACGGCGCATGCGCTCGGCGTCTCCCTCTTTGCGGTCGACAGCCATGAGGAAGTCGAAAAGATCGCCCGTGCCGCTCCCGGCGCCCGTGTGTTCTGCCGCGTGCTGACCGATGGCGAAGGTGCCGAATGGCCGCTGTCGCGCAAGTTCGGCTGCGTCCCGCAGATGGCCGTCGACGTGCTCGTCTATGCCCACCAGCTCGGCCTCGACTCGCTACGGCGTCTCGTTCCATGTCGGTTCGCAGATGACCAAGGTCGATGCCTGGGATTCGGCCCTTGCCGATGCCAAGCGCGTCTTCGTGTCGCTGGCCAAGCAGGGCATCGAGCTGAAGATGGTCAATATGGGTGGTGGTTTCCCGACCAAGTACCTGAAGGACATGCCGACGGCGGAAGCCTATGGCCAGGCGATCTTCGCGTCGCTGCGCAAGCACTTCGGCAACAACATTCCGGAGACCATCATCGAGCCGGGCCGCGGCATGGTCGGCAATGCCGGCGTGATCAAGGCGGAAGTCGTGCTGATCTCGAAGAAGTCGGACAATGACAACCATCGCTGGGTGTTCCTCGACATCGGCAAGTTCGGCGGTCTGGCCGAAACCATGGACGAAGCGATCCGCTACCCGATCCGCACCGCCCATGACGGCGACGAGATGGAGCCTTGCGTGCTGGCCGGCCCGACCTGCGATTCGGCCGACGTGCTGTACGAGAAGAACATGTATCCGCTGCCGATCTCGCTTTCGATCGGCGACGAGGTTCTGATCGAAGGCACCGGCGCCTACACGACGACCTATTCGGCCGTTGCCTTCAACGGCTTCGATCCGCTGCAAGTCCTACGTCATCTGACGGCGTCACCTGATCCGCTCCGCGTGACCAGCCGGAGCGGCACCTTCACAATTCATCATAACCGCCGCTCATAACGGTATTGGGTACGGGAGGCCGAGATGGCCGCTGTTCTTGATTCTGTCCGCGCATTTTTTGCGCAGAACTGCTTTCGTCATCGACGCTGAAAATCCGGGCGACGTCGTCGCGCGCGAAAACCTGCTCGACCGCGCCATGGGTCCGGGCCGCCGCCGCAAGTCGTCGGAGACGCTGCGCCGCAACCGCGTTCCGGCCGAAGGCCTGGCGCTGGTCGCCCGCGACGAGGACGGTCACGTCATCGGCACCGTTCGCCTGTGGAATGTCGATGCCGGCATCAGCCGGAAGGCAACGCCGTCGATGCGCTGCTGCTCGGCCCGCTGGCCGTCGATGCCGCACATGAGGGCAAGGGCATTGGCGGTGCGCTGATGCGGGCCGCGATCACCGAGGCCAAGAAGCGTGGCCACGGCGCCATCCTGCTTGTCGGCGATGCCGCCTATTACGAGCGCTTCGGCTTCTTTGCCGACAAGGCTTGCCACCTCGTCATGCCCGGACCGTTCGAGCGCGACCGTTTCCTCGGCCTCGAACTCAAGGCTGGCTGGCTGAATGGTGCTGCCGGCATGCTGGTGGCGACAGGCCGCAAGCTGTCGCAGGCACCAATGAAGCGGGCCGCCTAGCAGGGCGCAGCGTATTGCTTGCCGAAGCCGGATACCGATGGTGTCCGGCTTTTTCGTGCCGCGCCTCTCAGGTTTTGCGACGCATCGCGAACAGACAGAGCATGCCGACTGCGCCGAGCAGTGTCACGAGCGAACCGATCTTCAGAAAGGGCGAGGCGACACCGCTCTGGTCGACACCGATCTTGCCGATGACGAGCACGACCGCGCCGATCTCGTAGACGAGAAACTGCGGCAAAGCGAGCCGCGATTCGCGCATCGCGGGAAAGGCCCAGTGCAGCAGGCCGAAGAGAACGGAGGTCACGAAACCGACCAGGTTGGCGTGGGCGTGGGAGTTGCCGAAATTGAGCTGTTCGGTGATGCCCAGCCATATGCCGAACGCCATTCCGAAAACCACCCAGAGCAACCCGCAGAAGATGTAGGCTTCATCCAGCTTTCGCATTGATCCCCTCCCGTCAAGACGTGCCCCCGCACGCGCACGTTGCAGACTATCACTCGCGTAAAAAAACGAAACCGGAATTGCACATCAACCCAAAAGCGGTCCTGTCAATTGGGGCAGCCGGCTGAAATTGACATTTCGTCGTTCATGCTGTAGCGGACGTTGACGGGTGAGAGCCCCGGCCGTCCGCAAGCCCATGGCTTTGGTGAAGTCTCTCGGAATACATCCACTCGGTCATCCATCATCATGGCATGCGACCCGGCGGCAATGCGGATCCCTCCGAAAGATTGCATGCAAATGCTGGAGAACCGTCATGCGTGGATCAACCCCGCTCCCATCTCTCGAAGCCCTGAAGGATCAGGCAAAGCGTCTGCGCTCGTCTCTTGCCGCCAGGGGTGGAGATGTCAGTCACTCGAAAGCGCTGGAAATCGTTGCTGCCCAGCACGGTTTTCGCGACTGGAACACCCTGCACGCCGCCATCGGCAATCGTCCGCCGCTCAATCCCTATCTGCTGGGCTCGCGGGTGAAAGGGCACTATCTCGGCCAGCCCTTCGAGGCCGAAATTCTTGGCGTCCAGGCTCTTACGTCCCATCCGGGCCGCTTCCGGCTGACCTTGAATTTCACGGAAGCCGTGGATGTCGTCACGTTTGAAAGCTTCTCGTCCTTTCGCAAGCGGGTGAACTGCACGATCGACGAGACCGGCCGCACGCGGGAAAAGACCTCCAATGGCAGGCCGCATCTCGAACTGATGTGGTGAGGTTGAACTGAAGCTTCCGGAGAGCGTTCAGGCCGCGTTCTTGACCGCGAGCCAGATCGTGTGGCGGGCGCCGCCGCGTTTGCCGTTGGCACGCACGCTCACCTCCTCCGCAGCGAAACCCGCGCTCTTCAACCGTCGGGTAAACTGCCCGTCCGGTGCCGAAGACCAGACGGCCAGAACGCCGCCGGGGCGCAGCGCCGCTTTCGCTGCGTGAAGGCCGGAAAGATTGTAGATATCGTCATTGGCCGGTCGTGTGAGCGCTTCCGGCCCATTGTCGACATCAAGCAGGATCGCGTCATAGGCGTTGCGCTCTGAACGGATCAGTGCACCGACATCGGTTTCGCGGATCGTGACGCGTTGGTCGGTAAGGCTGGTGCCAAAAACCGCGGCCATCGGACCGCGCGCCCAGGCGACGACGGCCGGCACGAGTTCTGCAACGACGATTTCGGCCGTGTCGCCAAGCTCGGCCAAAGCAGCGCGCAGCGTAAAGCCCATTCCGAGACCGCCGATCAGGATGCGTGGTCGCGGGGCTTTTCCGATGCGGTCACAGGAGAGCTTGGCGAGAGCCTCCTCCGAGCCGCTCAGCCGGCTGTTCATCAGTTCGTTGGTGCCGAGCATGATCGAAAATTCCGCGCCGCGCTGTTTCAGGCGCAGCTGATCGGAGCCACCGGGCATTTCTGCAGTATCGAGCACGGTCCAGGGGATCATCGCTTGCCTTCCGTTTGCGGCGTGGGCCTGCTGCCGGGCCAATCAGTGGTTCAGGCGGTGATGTCGACGACGCCGCAATCGCCGGCTTCCGAGCCGAAAGCCAGTTGCTTGCCGCTGCGGTTCCAGGCCATGGCTGTGATTGCGCCCTTGCCTGGGCGGCGCAACAGCACTTCCTTGGCGTCGGCGAACCGGACGGCAAGGATCATGCCGTCGGCATAACCGATCGCGGCAATCTCGTCGGTCGGGTGGCAGGCGACCTGGGTCACCATGATATTGGCGCGGGTGCCGAGTTCGAGCGGCGCCTTGCCCATCGGGCCGTCCTTCGCCTGGAACGGCCAGACGATGGCCGCCGGTGCACCCGAAGAGGCAAGCCACTTGCCCTTTGCCGACCAGGAGATCGACTTGATCTTGGCGGGATAGCCGGTCATGCGCATGTGGCGCGTCTCTGAGCCGGGCTTGGTGTCCATCTTCCAGCCGTGCAGCGCATTTTCCTGCATCATCGTCACGACAAAGCGGCCGTCCGGTGAAAAGCTGACGCCGGTATGGGCGCCCTTCCATTCCAGATCGACCGGCTGGCCTGCCATGCCAACCCAGTGCAGCGACACGCCATTGTAACGGGCAACCGCAATGCGCAGACCCTTCGGTGCAAAGGCTATGCCTTCGACGGTGCGTTCCTCGTCGAAATGCTTGGTTGTGCCATCTGCCAACCGGACATGGGTGGTCTTGCCATAGGCATAGGCAACGGACCCTTGAGGCCCTGCCGCGATCTGCGAAATCCATTTGCGCGGCACATGGGCAATTTCGGTCACCGTGCCGTCGGCACCGACGCGCAGCACCTTGCCGTCCTCGCCACTGGTCAGCAGCGTATCGGTTGCCTCGTCGCGGATGCAGGCCAGAAGCCCGTCATGCGCTTCGATGGTCTTGTGACCATGGTCGAGCCGATGGATCGGCCCGGCGGATTCGGCAAAGAAGGGAATGTCGCCGAGATAGGCAACGCCGGCCACATGGCCGGCGAGATCGAGAGGAGCAACGGTCGGCATCAGTTCGGCTTCGCCTCTGCCGCGCAGGCGTTGAAAGTGCGTTCGAGCTTCTCGCGGTCAAGCTCGCGGCCGATGAAGACGAGGCGGCTTTCGCGCTTCTCGCCGTCCTTCCAGGGGCGCTGGTGATCGCCTTCGATGATCATGTGCACACCCTGGACGACATAACGCTCCTCGTCACCCTTGAAGGCGATGATGCCTTTGAGGCGCAGGATGTTCGGGCCTTCCGTCTGGGTGATCTTCTGGATCCAGGGGAAGAAGCGGTCCGGGTTCATTTCGCCGCCGCGCAACGACACCGACTGCACCGTCACGTCATGGATGGGCGAGGGGGCGTGGTCGTGATGATGGCATGGTCATGCCCATGATCGTGTCCGTGATGATCATGATCGTGGTGGTGATGGTCGTGATCATGATGGTGGTGATCATGGCCGCAATCCGGGCCGCAGGTATGATCATGCTCGTGGTGATCGTGATCGAGGAAGTGCGGCTCGTTTTCCAGCGCCCGCTCCAGATTGAAGGCGCCCTGGTTCGAGAACCTTGGTCAGGTCGATGTTGGAACGCTCGGTGCGGTGGATGCGGGCCGAGGGGTTGATGGCGCGAACCGTCGCCTCGATCTTCGCCAGTTCTTCCGGCGTCACGAGGTCGGTCTTGTTGAGCAGGACGACATCGGCAAAGGCGATCTGGTCTTCGGCTTCGCGGCTGTCCTTCAGGCGCAGCGGCAGATGCTTGGCATCGACCAGCGTGACGACGGCATCAAGCTCGGTCTTGGCGCGCACATCGTCGTCCATGAAAAAGGTCTGCGCGACCGGTACCGGATCGGCAAGGCCGGTGGTCTCGACGATGATCCCGTCGAAACGACCGGGGCGGCGCATCAGCCCTTCGACGACGCGGATCAGGTCGCCGCGCACCGTGCAGCAGACGCAGCCATTGTTCATCTCGTAGATTTCTTCGTCCGACTCGACGATCAGGTCGTTGTCGATGCCGATCTCGCCGAATTCGTTGACGATGACCGCATATTTCTTGCCGTGATTGTCCGACAGGATGCGGTTGAGCAAGGTCGTCTTGCCGGCACCGAGATAGCCGGTGAGAACGGTAACGGGAATGGGCTTTATTGCGGGTGCGGTTTCGGTCATGGGAGAGCCTCAACGGATTGGCGGGCCGGCGATCCGGCCATCGGTGTTGAAATCTCATATAGGAGATGCAAGGCGGTCGCGCTACCCGTTGGCTGCAGCGAAATCACTCATATCGAACCGATCGACATCCTGCAGCAGTTCGATGATCCCGTTCACCGCATGGGCAACAAGCTCTTCACCCCTTTCCGCCGTTGCCGCTGCGGCATTCCCGGCGACGCCCTCGATATTGAGGTCCGACATCTTCCAGCCGAAGGCATGCGGCCCATAGGCGCGCAGATGCCTGAAGCGCTGCGCGAAATCGCTTTGCCGCGATGGGAAGTTTGCGATCTTCGACCTGTCGACCCTGTCCGGATGGAGCGCCAGCATCACGGAGGTTTCGATATCGCCGCCGTGAATGTCGATCGCCTTGTCTTCCGGCGTGATCCAGCCCTCAGGCTGGCCAAACCGCGTCCAGCTGGTGGCGACAGCCAGCATGTCGAAACGCACGCGGGCTTCGGTGGCGACGATCGTCATCAAAGGTGCGTTGCCGCCATGGGCGTTGAGCATCACGAATTTGCGAAAGCCCTGTTCGCAAAGATTTTCGGCAATGCCGAGCCAGCGCTCGACGGCTGCGTCGTAGGTCAGCGACCGCGTGCCCTCGACGTCCATATGTTCGATCGAATAACCGACCGGTTCGGTCGGCAGGAATGTAACCGGCAGGTTTTGCGGCAGGGCGGCAATGATGCGGCTGACGATGCCTTCTGCAATCAGCGTGTCGGTTTCGAAGGGCAGATGCGGGCCATGCTGCTCATGCGCGCCGAGCGGCAGCACCGCGATCCAGTCGCGCCTGGCGTCACGAGAAAGCCCGGCATCGGTCTGCGTCCAGCGGGCGGGCGGGAATGGCATTTCTTTTCAAGCCTTTCGCTTCTGCTTGCGGGATTGGTGTTACTTGAGTCATACAGAGGTGGTAAGGCCGTGCAAGAAATTTGGTGGAGGACCGATGGGAAAGAAGAGCAAGGCCGAAAAGAAGAGCAAAGTCAGCAAGAAGAAGCACGAGCTTTCCAGCGGTCCGCAGGATATAGCATCGTTGCTGGTTCAGGCGGCGCGCTCCATGCGCACGGTCCTGTCGCGCAATCTTCTCGATAGTGGCCTTTATGCCGGCCAGGACGGTGTCATGCTGTCTCTGGCGGAAACGGACGGGCTGACGGCCGGCAGCCTCGCTGCCAAGCTCGGTGTCAAGGCGCCGACCATGACGCGCACCATCGGTCGCATGGAAGCGCAGGGTTTCGTCGAGCGCCGGACCGATGATGGTGACGGGCGACTGACCAAGGTCTATCTCACCGAGCACGGTCGCAACAGCCTGCAGACCATCGAAGCGGCCGGAAAATCATCGGAAAAGATTGCGACGCAGGATCTCAGCGACAAGGAAATCAAGACGCTGATGAAATTGCTTCGGGTCGTTGATGCCAATCTTCAGGGCTCGACACCGGAGGCATAGCAACGCTTCCCCCTTTGTTTTGCCGATTGCGGCGCCAATTTAAACAGTTTAAAGAGGATTTAAAAAGACCGGCTTCAAGGCCGACATGTGGGTTGGAGGAAACGTGGCACAGAAGGTCAAACTGTCAACGATCGCCGAAACGCTCGGTGTATCCACCGCCACTGTGTCATTGGCCCTGCGCGACAGCCCGCTTGTTGCGGCCGCCACCCGGGACAAGATCAAGGATCAGGCCCGCGCGCTCGGCTATATCTACAACCGCCGTGCCGCCAGCCTGCGAACCTCGCGCTCGGGCATCATCGGCGTCGTCGTGCACGACATCATGAACCCGTTTTATGGCGAAATCCTGAAGGCGATCGAGGCCGAGCTTGATCGCGACCGCCAGACCTTCATCCTTTCCAATCACTACGATTCCGTCGACAAGCAACGGGCGTTCATCGAAACGCTGCTGCAACTGGGTGGCGATGGCGTGATCATGTCGCCGGCGATTGGTACGCCACCCGAAGATATCCAGCTGGCCGAGGACAACGGCATGCCGGCGATCCTGATCGCCCGTTCGATCGAGGGGCTCGACGTGCCGATTTTCCGCGGCGACGATGCCTATGGCATTTCGCTTGCCACCAATCATCTGATCAGCCTTGGGCACCGCGTCATCGCCATGGTCGGCGGCACGGACCAGACATCGACCGGTCGCGATCGCTATCAGGGCTATGTCAATGCCTTGCGCAAGGCCAATATCGATGTCGATCCCGACCTGCGCATTCCCGGCCCTCGCTCCAAGCAGGGCGGCTTCGAGGCGGCGGTGCATCTGCTGTCCCTGCCGCAAAAGCCGACTGCTGTCGTCTGCTGGAACGATCTGGTCGCCATCGGCCTGATGAACGGCATTGCGCGTGCCGGTCTTGTTCCCGGGCGTGACATGTCGGTCACCGGCTACGACGACCTCGAGGAAGCCTCGATCGCCACGCCGGCCCTGACCACGGTCTGGAACGGCCAGGCGGAAGTCGGGCGCAGTGCCGCCCGCGCGCTGCTGGACAAGCTCTGCCGGCAGCCATGAACCGGATGGTATTCACCTGATCAAGCCGGAAATGCGCATCCGCCAGTCAACCGGACCGCTGCGCCTTACCGTAGCCGACCCTTCATAATCGTTTTCAAAGGAGCGAACCATGCCACAAGGCCGCCCCCGTATTCTTGTGCCCGGAAAGATCAACAAGCGCGTTCTCGACCGCTTGCCGGAGCATTTCGAACCTGTCTTCGTCGCCGCTGCCGATCCTTCGCTGATCACGCCTGAGCTTGCCGCCGGCGTTTCGGGCATCGCGGTGCAGGGCAAGATTTCCGCTGCTTTCATGGATGCATTCCAGAAGCTCGAGATCATCGCCAATTTCGGGGTCGGCTATGACGGCGTCGATGCTGTTCACGCCGGGCACAAGGGCATCACGGTTACCAACACGCCGGATGTTCTGACCGAAGAAGTTGCCGATACGACGATCGGTCTCTTGCTCAATACGATCAGGCAATTGCCGCAGGCGGAGAATTGGCTGCGGACTGGTCGTTGGGTGCGGGATGGTGCGTTTGCGCTGTCGCCCTTGACGCTGCGCGGCCGCACGGTCGGCCTGTATGGCCTGGGTCGCATCGGTCTTGCGATCGCCAGGCGGCTGGAAAGTTTCGGCGTTGCCATTCACTATCATACGCGCACGCCACGCGAAGGTCTCGCCTACACCTATCACCCGACCCTGAAGGAGATGGCAGAGGCTGTCGATACGATCATCGTCATCGTGCCGGGAACCGAAAGCACCACAAAGACGATCAATGCGGAGATTCTGACGGCGCTGGGTGCAAACGGTGTGCTGATCAATGTCGGCCGAGGCTCGACGGTGGACGAGGCGGCCTTGACGGATGCGCTGAAGCGCGGCGTCATCGCCGGCGCCGGGCTCGACGTCTTTGAAAACGAACCCGCATGTCGGCGAAGACCTGATGGCGCTCGACAACGTCTCGCTGCTGCCGCATGTCGGTTCGGCCTCGCAGGCAACACGCGATGGCATGGCCGATCTCGTCGTCGACAATCTGGTTTCGTGGTTCACGACCGGAAAGGCGCTGACGCCGGTGCCGGAAACACCGTTTACCCGAAAGGCAGGCTGAAGCTTTCAGCCGGCCTTGCTGGCGGCATAGGCCCGCACGGCATCGCCGAAGGCTGCAAAAAGCGTCGAGGACGGACCGTCCGTCCCGACCCAGTATTCCGGATGCCACTGCACGCCGACGGCAAAGGCCTTGGCATCGATGACGGACACGGCCTCGATCGTGCCGTCTTCGGCAACGGCTTCGACGGCAAGGCGGGGCGCTGCCTTTGAAATTGCCTGGCGATGCAGGGAGTTGACCTGCACCGAGCCTGCACCGAGCACCGAGGCAAGGCAGGTCCCCTCGCGGATGATGACATTCTGGCGGATGCTGTAGGCAACGTCGAGTTCGGGAACGTCCGGCTTGCGATGATCCCAGTTTCCGGGGATCTCCTGGATTTCGCTGGCCAGCGTTCCACCCAGCGCGACATTGAGTTCCTGGATGCCGCGGCAAATGGCAAGCAGCGGAATGCCGCGCTCGAGCGCCCTGCGGATCAGGGGCAGGCTGGTCGCGTCGCGGCCGGGATCAAAGGGGCCGTCGCTTTCCGCTGCCACCTTGCCGTAAAGCGAGGGGTGGACGTTCGAGCGTGATCCGCTGACGAGGACACCGTCAACCCTGTCGAGAATCTCGTCGGTATCGTTGCCGCTCTCCAAAGCCGGGACGAGAAAGGCCATGACCCCGGACCCCTCGACGGCAGCGCGGACATACTGATGCGGGACGCCATGCCAGACGTTCCCGTCGAATTCGCGGAAGTCCGCAGGAATGGCAACAGTCGGCTTCGGCATCGTTCGTCTCCACGCAATTTCGCAGCAATACCTGTCGTCGGCAGCCGTGCGGCTGTTGCGATCTCCGGCCGTTTCGCTTTGTCGCTACAAAGGCTAAAAGTCAACGCGGTTGCGTTGCCGCAATTGACGGACGCGCGGAAAATGCAGTTGCTGCGCGTCCTTGTCAATTCTGGCCTGTTTCATTAGAGACCAGGTAACCATTTCGCGATTTAAGTTGTCGCAGAAATGGATATGGACATGTCCCGAATTGAGCCCCTAATGTAGAATATTTTGCAGAGATCTCTAGGAAAAGTTGTAAATTCCGGGGTTTATTTGGAAGTTGCTGCAATAATTGGTTGAATTTCCTCGAGTAATATTTTCACTATTGCAGATCGGACTGAACGGTGGCTGTTTTTCCGGCGAATGGCGGAAATCTTTCGTTAAAGCCTCAAGCTTAACTATTCGCCAAACCGGAGCAGAGGGCTCATGAAGGCAAGAGAACAGGGCGCTCTTCCAACGGACGTCTATCGTTCGTTTGTAAGTTCGCTCTACGAGCAGCGGAACACTCTCCTTATCGGCATGCTTTCGCATGTCGTAACGTTCAGCCTCGTTTTTGCGAAGACGTCAGATTTCTTTTACGTCGCCTGCTGTGTCGCCGTCATGGTCGTTTGGGTCGTGCGCCTAGCCGGCATGCGCCAGTTTGACAGCGTTGACCTTTCTGTCCTGGATTTTCAGGGCATCCGTAAATGGGAAAATCGTTACAACGCCGGTGCCGTCTGCGCGACGGTCACGCTGGGATCGGCCTGCGGTTATGCAGTCCTGGTTTCACAGGATGCGTTTGCCGAGCTTGCCTGCATCTCCGTGACACTTGCCACCATGGTCTCCGTTGTCGGCCGCAACTACGGTTCGGCGCGCGCGGTGATGTTGCTGACATTTTCCGCCTGCGGGCCGATCGTCATCGGGCTTTTGGCGCTGTTCGACGGCTACATGGCTATCCTTGCCCTGCTGATGGTTCCGTTCATCCTGACCACCTGGGCGATGGCAACGGGGGTTCGCGAATTTCTTCACAAGAACGTCATGGCGGCCAAGGAGATTTCGACGATTGCTGCACGCTTTGATGTGGCGCTCAACAACATGCCACACGGCCTGTTCATGCTGGATTCCGGAAACCGGATTCTCGTTGCCAATCGTCGCGCCTGCGAACTTCTGAATCTCGGCGACCACGCGCGACTGAAGGATTGCCATCTTGATGCGGTTCTCCGCTACGGCGTTCGTCATACCTTTCTCGATCACGACCGCGCAAAACAGGTCCTGCGCCAACTGGACCAGCTGGTGAAAGGTGAGCAATCACGGGCCTTGATCCCTTTCTCCGATGATCTTTTCCTCGAGTTCTCCGCCAGTCGCCGGGCCCATGGCGGCGTCGTCCTGATTTTCGAGGACGTCACGGCAAGGGTCCGTGCAGAAAAGAAGATTCTGCAGATGGTGCGGTTCGATACGCTGACCGGCCTTCCCAACCGGGACTATTTCTCCGATCTCGTTGGCAACGCGCTGGCGGAACGAAAGCAGCCCGGCCCGATCGGCTTCATGGTTCTCGATGTCGTCGAGTTCAAACATGTCAATGACACGAGGGGACATGTCGTCGGCGACAGGCTGCTGTGCGTTATTGCCGAGCGGTTGAAAAAGGTCAGCGCCGATACGGCAATCGCTGCGCGTCTCATGGGAGACGAATTCCTGCTGTTTTTCCCGAACGAGGACGATCGCGACGACCTGGAAGAGCGCATGCGCGCTGTTCATGGAAAGATGCGCGGATCCTACAATGCCAGCGGCTTTACATTCAGCATGTCGATGAGTGCGGGCTATGTCATTGCGTCGAGCACCGGTTTCCGGCTCGACGACCTGCAGATCAAGGCTGACCTTGCGCTGTTCGAGACGAAGAGCCGCAACAAGGGCGGCTGCACTGCCTTTGAAGCGGAAATGGATGCGCTGTATCTCGATCGCCAGAAGCTCAAGTCCGATCTGCGCGAAGCGCTGGAGAATGACAATCTCTCCGTCGCCTACCAGCCGATGTTCCTGCCGGACGGGAGCCGAATAGAATGCTGTGAGGCGCTGGCGCGCTGGACGCATCGCGAGCGCGGACCGGTCTCTCCCGTCGTCTTCATCCAGTTGGCAGAGGAAATGGGCGTTGTCTCGGAGATAACGCATTTCATGCTGCGCCAGGCCTGCCGGGATTGCCTGACATGGCCGGCGCACATTGCCGTTTCCGTCAACCTTTCGGCGCTTGACCTGAGAAACAGCGATATCGTTGCGTTCATTACGGATACGTTGGCGGAAACCGGGCTTGACCCGTCGCGTCTGCATCTGGAGGTCACCGAAAGCTGCCTGCTGGAGGAGGCCGTCAAGGTCCAGACCATTCTTCAGGAACTGCGGGCACGTGGCATTACCATCGCCATCGATGATTTCGGCACCGGCTATTCCAGCCTCAGCTATCTCGATGCGCTGCCGCTTGATGTTATCAAGATCGACCGTTCTTTCGTTCGCAACATTCGCGAGGACGAGCGTCGCTTCAAGCTGCTGCGCGGCACCGTCAACCTTTCGCGCGAACTGGGCTTGAAGATTGTCATTGAAGGCGTCGAGACCAAGGACCAGCTTGCCTTGATCAACGAGTTCAAATGCGCCGATCTGGTGCAGGGCTACGTGTTTGCCGCTCCCATGCCGTCGCTGTCGATCGAGAGTCTCTGCGAGACCTTGTCCAAGAAAACCCAGGCCACGAAACGGCGCGGCCGGCGCATCGCCTAGGGTTCCTCCCCAAACGTCTATCTGACTGTCGACACTGCCGCCTTTTTCGAGGGATCTCGACTTTGGCACAGTCTGTCGGCTGCCGCCAAGCAATGTGATCTATAGTGCGATTTCTTGTTACTAAAAATTAACCATTTGTTAACCTTAATAAAAGGTATTTTAGCTAAAATAGCCAATTACATTGTGACCCTAGCGTCTCTTGATAGATTAATATTTCGTTAACGAGGTATTATTCATGGACGTGATTTCTTCTGTGCAAAATCGATTTTCGGAAAAACTTCTGGAGCTGCTTGATCACGTCGAGTATCGCCGGGTCGAAACCGGAGAGGACATGGAAGATGTCGCGCGCATCCGCTTCAAGGCCTATAAGATGGCCGATATCCTGCCATTGTCCGGCTCCACGCTGATCGATGATATCGATTTCGACAGTCACGCCTATGTCTTCGGCATCTATTTCGAGGAGCGGCTGATCAGCACGGTCCGCGTGCATCACGTCACCCCGGAGCATCGGGCCAGTTCATCCGGTTCCGTGTTCGGTGCGGAAATCAACAGCTTTCTCGATGCGGGAATGAGCCTGATCGACCCGGTCCGGCTGGCGGCCGATCCTGAAATCCTGAAAGAAATGCCCGCCATCCCCTATCTGACGCTGCGCGTCGCGACCATGGCGTCGGAGCATTTCGATGTGGATCGATGCCTGTCGCTGGTGAAGCCGCAGCACGCGGCGTTCTACAAGCGTGTCTTTGATGCCGATACGATCGTTTCGCCACAGAAGAACTGCGGCAACTACAAGATCGACCTGACGCTGCTTGCGGCCCGCGTCCGTGAAATCCGGCCCTGGCTCTATACGCGCTTTCCCTTCTTCGATTCGGAGCCATTCGAGCGCCGGATGATGTTCCAGGGCAACGTGGGGAAGGCCTTCACCCCGCTGACGATCCGGCCGACCGCGCGGCTTGCGATGACCACGCACAATCGAACGCGGCAGCCCGTTGCGAAACCGTTGCTGGCAAGCCAAAACAGTTTTGCCGCACTTTGAAATGACGGGTTTTTATTGCGCTTCCACGCCGGTTTGTATAAGGCCAAGGAACGATGCTGCACGCGCGCTGCGGGCGGTGCCTCGTAGGAATTGGGTTTATATGATGTGCGATCCGGACAGCTTGGTCCTGGGAGCGCAGAATTCTGGGAGATATGGACGATGGCTGAACATCAATCCGGACCGGTCGAAACCGGCGCGCCGATGGATTATGCAGAGCACGAGAAGACCTACACCTTCTTTCTTGCAGCATCGAAGTACCTGACGATTTTCTGCGTCGCGCTTCTGATCGCCATGGCTGCAGGGTTCTTCACCAGCGCCGGATTTTTCACGGCAACCGTGCTGTTTATTCTTCTCAATGTTGCCGGTGTCGTGCTTCTGCGCTGATCGGCTTTCCGAACATTGATGGTAGCGGACCATGGGAGTGATGGGTCCGTTCCCGTTTGTCTGATGTTTCGGTCAGGCTAACAGACGCGCGCGTCTGCCGACGGTTACGGCCGCTCGGGTCATGGCGAACAATTGAAGATGGAGGAGAGGATCCCGCGCAATGCCGGAAGGCGGCCGGGACCTGTTCATCAGGGGGGAGGACGTGTGGTCCAGACTGTATTCGTAGCCAAGGAAAGCAATCCCGACGAGGGTCGTGTTTCCGCATCGCCGGATAGCGTGAAGAAGCTCAGGACACTCGGGTTCGACGTTGTCGTCGAAGCCGGTGCCGGAACGCTGTCGCGGATTCCGGACGCAGATTTTGAGAAAGCCGGTGCGCGGATCGGCGCGATTGCCGATGCGAAGGCGGCCGATGTCGTGTTGCGCGTCCGTCGTCCGGCGGCAGCCGAAATTGCCGGCTACAAGTCCGGAGCCATCGTCATCGCGATCATGGATCCTTACGGGCAGGAGGCTGCGCTTTCCGAGATGGCCTCTGCCGGGCTTACCGCCTTTGCCATGGAACTGATGCCGCGCATTACGCGCGCCCAGTCGATGGACGTGTTGTCGAGCCAGGCAAACCTTGCCGGTTATCAGGCTGTCATCGATGCTGCTGGTGAATTCGACCGCGCCATGCCGATGATGATGACGGCGGCCGGCACGGTTCCGGCGGCCAAGGTCTTCGTGATGGGTGCCGGTGTTGCCGGCCTGCAGGCGATCGCCACCGCCCGTCGCCTCGGTGCGGTCGTTTCCGCCACCGATGTGCGACCTGCCTCCAAGGAACAGGTTGCCTCGCTTGGCGCCAAGTTCATCGCGGTCGAGGACGACGAATTCAAGGCTGCCGAAACCTCGGGCGGTTATGCCAAGCCGATGTCGGAAGCCTATCAGGCCAAACAGGCCGTGCTCACCGCCGAGCATCTTGCCAAGCAGGACATCGTCATCACCACGGCGCTGATCCCGGGGCGGCCGGCGCCGCGACTGATTACCCGCGACATGCTGAAGGCGATGAAGCCCGGTTCGATCGCCGTCGATCTCGCCGTCGAACGCGGTGGCAATATCGAAGGTGCCGTTGCCGGATCCGTCGTCGAGGTCGAAGGCGTCAAGGTCGTCGGATACAACAATGTGCCCGGCCGTATCGCCACCAGCGCATCCTTGCTCTACGCCAAGAACCTCGTCACTTTCCTCGAGACCATGGTCGACAAGGAAACAAAGGTCCTGGCCCTCAACACCGAGGATGAACTGGTCAAGGCAACGATGCTGACCCATGGCGGAGCCGTGGTGCATCCGAATTTTGCGCCGGCTCCGGCCGCAGTCGTAGCAACAGCTTAAAAATTGAAAAGGACGGTTTTGCGCTTCGGGGAGAAGTGCTGCCATCCAAGGGAGATGTTTTATGGCCAATGACCTTCTCGATAAGGCGATCGGCGACCTCGACCGGGCGGTCGAAGCGGTGCGTACCGCCGCCGAATATGTCCCGGATGTGGCAGGCGCTGCCGCCCATGGTCTGACAGGCGGCGCGATCGATCCGTTTGTTTTCCAGCTTGCGATTTTCGTCCTGTCGATCTTCGTCGGCTACTACGTCGTCTGGTCGGTCACGCCGGCGCTGCACACGCCGCTGATGGCCGTCACCAATGCGATCTCGTCGGTCATCGTTGTCGGGGCGCTGCTTGCGGTCGGCATTTCGGCCTCCGGCCTTGCCACCGGCTTCGGCTTCGTGGCGCTGATTCTTGCCTCGGTCAATATCTTCGGCGGTTTCCTCGTCACCCAGCGCATGCTCGCCATGTACAAGAAAAAAGACAAGTGAGGGCCTGAACCGATGTCACCCAATATCGCTGCGTTCCTCTATCTCGTCTCCGGCGTGCTGTTCATCATGGCGCTGCGCGGCCTGTCGCATCCGACCACGTCGCGCCGGGGCAATATCCTCGGCATGATCGGGATGGGCATTGCCATCGTCACGACGCTGTTGCTCGCCATGCCGTCCTTCGGCGGGCTCGTGCTGATCCTGCTTGGCCTTGCCATTGGCGGCGGGGCAGGGGCCTATATCGCCCGCTCGATCCCGATGACCTCGATGCCGCAACTGGTTGCCGGCTTCCATTCGCTGGTCGGCCTTGCCGCGGTTCTGGTCGCAGCCTCCGCGCTCTACACGCCGTCCTCCTTCGGGATCGGCGAAATCGGTTCGATCCATTCCGTCGCACTGGTGGAAATGGCGCTTGGCGTCGCCATCGGCGCGATCACCTTCACCGGTTCGATCGTCGCCTTCCTGAAGCTCGACGGGCGGATGTCCGGCAAGCCGATCATGCTGCCGCTACGCCATGTCATCAACATCGCGCTTGTGGCCCTGATCATCTTCTTCGTCGTCGGACTGGCCGCATCCGAGAGCCATTTCGATTTCTGGGCGATCGTCGTTCTGGCGCTGGCGCTCGGTGTTCTCCTGATCGTGCCGATCGGCGGCGCCGACATGCCGGTCGTCGTCTCGATGCTCAACTCCTACTCCGGCTGGGCCGCCGCCGCGCATCGGCTTCACGCTCGGCAATCTGGCGCTGATCATCACCGGCGCGCTGGTCGGCTCCTCCGGTGCCATTCTGTCCTACATCATGTGCAAGGGCATGAATCGTTCCTTCATCTCGGTCATTCTCGGTGGCTTCGGCGGCGATTCGAGCGTTGCTGCCGGCGATGATGGCGTGCAGCGCACGGTCAAGCAGGGCTCGGCCGATGACGCCGCCTTCCTGATGGCCAATGCCTCCAAGGTGATCATCGTGCCGGGTTACGGCATGGCGGTGGCACAGGCGCAGCATGCGGTGCGCGAACTTGCCGATGCGCTGAAGAAGAACGGTGTCGAGGTGAAGTACGCCATTCATCCGGTCGCCGGCCGCATGCCGGGCCATATGAACGTGCTTCTGGCTGAAGCCAATGTTCCCTATGACGAGGTGTTCGAACTGGAGGATATCAACTCCGAATTCGCGCAGGCCGATGTCGCCTATGTCATCGGCGCCAACGACGTCACCAATCCGGCGGCACGCGACGACAAGACCTCGCCGATCTACGGCATGCCGATCCTCGACGTCGACAAGGCCAAGACCTGCCTCTTCGTCAAGCGTTCGCTTGGCTCCGGCTATGCCGGCATCGACAACACGCTGTTCTACAAGGATGGAACGATGATGCTGCTCGGCGATGCCAAGAAGATGACGGACGATATCGTCAAGGCGATAAGCCACTAACACCAGGTGCAAGCCAATCAACAGGCACAAAAAAGCCCGCCGCGATGATCCATCCGGCGGGCTTTTCTTTGGTCTTTGCTGCGAGGCTTGTCAGCCGGTCGCCTTTACGCGGGCAAGGCCGGCGCGGGCAGGCTCGTATTTGGTGTCGAGCGACAGCGCATGGCCATAGGACTTCGCAGCCTTGGCCTTTTCGCCGCGCCGTTCATAGACCAGCGCCTGGTTGGCCCAGGATTCGGCGATTTTGCCGTTCAGATTGATGGCCGTGTTGAAGTCGGCAAAGGCGTTGTCGTCGTCGCCCTGGGCGACATAGGAAATGCCGCGGCCGTTATACGGCTCCGGTGAACTCGGCGACAGCGAGATCGCCGTCGAGAAATCCTCGATCGCCTGCGCATGCTGGTTGCGGGTCTGATAGATCAGGCCGCGATTGTGGTAGGCGCGCGGGTCGGTCGTGTCGAGTTCGATCGCCTTGTTGAAATCGCGCAAATGCCTGGTCGAGCTGTCCGGCCTGACGATAAAGATTGCCGCGGCCGATATAGGCGACGTCGTAGCGCGGGTTGAGCTGCAGCGCCATGTTGTAGTCGCTTGCTGCATCTCCCTGATTGCCCATGTTGCGCTAGACCAGCGCGCGGTTGGCATAGGCCTGGTAGAAACGCGGATTGAGCTGGATCGCCTGGTTGAAGTCCGACAGAGCGCGGCGGAACTCACCGGCGCGACCATAAGCCGAGCCACGGACATTGTAGCCTTCGGGATCGCTGGGGTTCGAGGCAATGACGCTCGACAGGGAAGCGATGTTTTCTTCCGTGCCCTGTGCCCGCTCGACCCGAATCATGTCTTCGGACGTATCGCCCGTCTGGCAGCCTGACAAAACGAGCGCGGAAGCAACCGTAATCAGCGAAGCGACAACGCGGCCATGCGCGTTGATCTGACGAATACCGTTGCCGATCTGGCCCGAAATACCCGAAGTCATGGCAGCAAATGTCAAGATTGATCCCTCGATACAGCGATGCGTCCAGGCCGTTTCGGACGCTATAACATGAATATGCGTTGTGTGCCTGCTTTTGAAACGGTTTGGCTTCGAATGAAACCTTGCTCGCTCCGCTCTTCAAAGGGCATCACAGCCCTGCCGCAACTCTGCGGACTGTTTTACGCAGCAGTCAACGCGTAAAACTGAAAAAGGCGGTGGCGACTGTGTCGCCCCCGCCGGAGTATACGTCTGAAAGCGTCGAAAAGACGACCGATCAGCGTGCAGGTGCTGCTGCTGCCGGGCGGCCACCGGTTACGATGCCACCTTCGCGCTGTGCGCGCTTGCGGGCCAGCTTGCGAACGCGGCGAACGGCTTCAGCCTTTTCGCGAGCGCGCTTCTGGGAAGGCTTCTCGTAATAATCACGCATCTTCATTTCGCGGAAAATGCCTTCGCGCTGCATCTTCTTCTTGAGTGCGCGAAGCGCTTGATCGACGTTGTTGTCGCGGACTAGTACCTGCACGTTAATCCCGTTCCTTTGTTTCGAGTGTCTGCCTCATGAGTACAGCTCAACGAGGCAAAAAAAATAACGTTCGCGGAGCCCGTAGGCTTTACGATTGAGTGAGCGGATACCAGATCGCTCTCTCAAAGTCCAGCCGCGAGTTTGTCGGGCTGGCCGAAAATTGCGTAACAGGCATCTTTTCATGCCGCTTTGCACAGCCGGATGCTTTTGCGCTGCATCGGTGAACGGCATGCTTTATAGTATGCCGGTGCGGATGCAAGTCTGATCCTCAGGCGCAAACTGCATGTCTGTCGCAAGTCGCGCATGTCGCGGCGGATTGCGTCGCAAAAGAAACGTTGCGTCGCTGAAGGATTTGTCGATCTCTAGCGGCGACAAGGAAGTTCACCGGATTACGGAGTGTGAAGGCGGATGCGCAAATATTCGGTTTTTGCTGTCGCTCGCGAAGCGATGCGCGGCCACAGGGGTTGGGAGGCGCAGTGGACCTCGCCCGAGCCGCGCAAGGAATATGATGTCATCATCATCGGCGCCGGCGGTCATGGCCTGGGCACTGCCTATTATCTCGCCAAGGAACACGGCATCACCAATATCGCCGTGCTGGAAAAGGGCTGGCTCGGCGGCGGCAATACCGGCCGCAACACCACCATCATCCGCTCCAACTATCTCTATGACGAAAGCGCCGGCATCTATGACCACGCGCTGAAGCTGTGGGAAGGCCTCTCGCCAGGATCTCAACTACAACGTCATGTATTCGCCGCGCGGCGTGATGATGCTGGCGCACAATATCCATGACGTAGCAGGTCGTTCAAGCGCCATATCCATGCCAACCGCCTGAACGGCATCGACAATGAATGGCTGACGCCGGAAGCAGGCCAAGGAATTCTGCCCGCCGCTCAATATTTCGCAGACTCGGCCCGCTATCCGATCATCGGTGCGGCCCTGCAGCGCCGCGGCGGCACCGCCCGCCACGATGCCGTTGCCTGGGGCTATGCCCGTGCGGCCGCCGATCGCGGCGTGCACATCATCCAGAATTGCGAAGTCACCGGCATCCGCCGCGGTCCCGATGGTGCGTGTGACCGGTGTCGATACCGACCGCGGCTTGATCAGTGCCAAGAAGGTCGGCGTCGTTGCCGCCGGTCATACCTCGGTGCTGATGGAAATGGCCGGCGTGCGCATGCCGCTGGTCAGCTATCCGCTGCAGGCGCTGGTGTCCGAGCCGGTCAAGCCGATCTTCCCTTGCGTCGTCATGTCCAACACCGTGCACGCCTATATCTCCCAGTCCGACAAGGGCGAACTGGTGATCGGTGCCGGCACCGACCAGTATACGTCCTATTCCCAGACCGGCGGCCTGCACATCATCAACCACACGCTGGACGCGATCTGCGAACTGTTCCCGATGTTCCGCCGCATGAAGATGCTGCGCTCCTGGGGCGGCATCGTCGATGTCACGCCGGACCGCTCGCCGATCCTCGCCAAGACCCCGGTGCAGGGCCTCTACGTCAATTGCGGCTGGGGCACCGGCGGCTTCAAGGCGACGCCGGGTTCGGCCAATGTCTTTGCCCACACCATCGCCAACGACGAGCCGCACAAGATCAACGCGCCGTTCACGCTGGAACGCTTCCGCACCGGCCGCCTGATCGACGAAGCGGCCGCCGCTGCCGTCGCGCATTAAAGGGGAAACACAATGCTTCTGATCTATTGCCCCTATTGCGAGGAAGAGCGCTCCGAGCTCGAATTCCGCCATGCCGGCGAAGCCCATATCGCGCGTCCCGACCAACATGACCGAGATGTCCGACGAGGAGTTCGAGGCGTTCTTCTTCCTGCGCGACAATGTGAAGGGCCTGACCTTCGAGCGCTGGCGCCATATGCATGGCTGCGGCCGCTTCTTCAATGCCGCCCGCGACACGGTCAGCGACAAGTTCCTCACTGACCTACAAGGCGGGCCAGCCGCGCCCGGATGTCAGCACGTTGCAGCCGACAGCATCCGCCCCTGTCGAAACCTATGAAGCCACGGAGGCAGACGCGAAATGAGCGGCGCCAATCGTATCCCCGGTGCAGGCCGTCTGACCCCTGCCAAAACAGCCCGTTTCACCTTCGACGGCAAGAGCTACACAGCGCTTGAGGGCGACACCGTCGCCTCGGCGCTGCTGGCCAACGGCGTTCATCTGGTCGGCCGCTCGTTCAAGTATCACCGCCCGCGCGGCATCGTTTCGGCCGGTGCCGGAAGAGCCGAACGCGCTTGATCGGCGTCGCGCGCGATGCGGCCGCGCAAGCAGCCGAATGTGCGCGCCACCGTGCAGGAAGTGTTCGACGGCATGAAGGTGATTTCGCAGAACCGCTGGCCGTCGCTCGCCTTCGATGTCGGCGCGTCAACAATCTGCTGGCGCCGTTCTTTGCCGCCGGCTTCTACTACAAGACCTTCATGTGGCCGAAGCAGGCCTGGAAGCATCGTCTATGAGCCGCAGATCCGCGCGGCTGCCGGTCTCGGCGTTGCGCCGAAAGAAGCCGATACCGACCATTATGCCAACCGCTTTGCCCATTGCGACGTGCTGGTTGTCGGTGCCGGCGTTGCCGGTCTTTCGGCGGCGCTTGCTGCTGCCGAGACCGGTGCCCGCGTGATCATCTGCGACGAACAGCCGGAAGTCGGCGGCGCGCTGCATTTCGACACGAGCGTGACCATCGACGGCATGGACGGCTTTGACCTGGGCGCAGGCGACGGCTGCCAAGTCTGACAGCCATGAAGAATGTCAAGGTGCTGACCGCGCACGACCGCCTTCGGCTACTACGCCCAGAACTTCGTCGGCCTCGTCGAGCGCGTCACCGAGCATCTGGCCATGCCGGACAAGAAGCTGCCGCGCGAGCGTCTGTGGCAGGTGCGCGCCAAGCGCGTCATCCTCGCCACCGGTGCGATCGAACGCCACATGGTGTTTGCCAACAATGACCGCCCGGGCATCATGCTGGCCTCTGCCGCCCGCACCTTCCTCAATCATTTCGGCGTCGCTGTCGGGCCAGAAGGTCGGCGTCTATACCGCCAATGATTCGGCCTATGAGGCTGCCTTCGACCTGAAGCGCGCCGGTGTCACGATCGCGGCCATCGTCGACAGCCGCGAAAAGCCGGGCGAGGCTGTTCTGGCTGAGGCGCGCACGCTCGGGATCGAGGTGCTGACCGGCCACGGCGTCGTCGACTACGTCGGGCAATCTGCGTGTTTCGTCGATGACGGTCGCCCGCAATGGCGGCGGTGCTGCCCGCAAGATCGCCATTGATGCGCTGTTGATGTCGGCCGGCTGGACGCCGTCGGTGCATCTGTTCTCGCAGTCGCGCGGCAAGGTCGCCTATGACGACGAGACCCAGCGCTTCCTGCCCGGCACTTACGCACAGGATTGCCTGTCCGTCGGCGCCTGCAACGGCACCAATGATCTGCAGGCAACCATCGAGGAATCGCTGGCGGCCGGCGAACTGATGGCGAAGGCTTCCGGTGCTATTCCGCTTCGCAGAAGCTCGAGTTTCAGGGCAGCAACGCCTTCTCATGGACCGGCGGCATGGCGGGTGCGGCCGAAGGGGCGGGGCCGGACACGACGGTCAAGGCCTTCATCGACTTCCAGAACGATGTCTGCGCCAAGGATATCCGCCTTGCCGTGCGCGAAGGCATGCACTCGATCGAGCATATCAAGCGCTTCACCACCAACGGCATGGCGACCGACCAGGGCAAGCTCTCCAACATCCATGGTCTGGCGATTGCCGCCGAAACGCTCGGTCAAGCGAAATCCCGAAGGTCGGTCTGACCACCTTCCGCGCGCCCTATACGCCGGTGACCTTCGGTACGCTGGTCAACCATTCGCGCGGCGAGCTGTTCGACCCGACCCGCAAGACGCCGATGCATGACCTGGAGGAAGCGCAAGGCGCTGTCTTCGAGGATGTCGGCCAGTGGAAGCGTGCCTGGTACTATCCCAGGGCAGGCGAAGACATGCATCAGGCGGTCAACCGCGAATGCAAGACCGTGCGCGACGTTGCCGGCATGTTCGACGCCTCGACGCTCGGCAAGATCGAGGTCGTCGGCCCGGATGCGGCCGAGTTCCTCAACCTGATCTACACCAACAGCTGGGACACGCTGAAGCCCGGCCGTTGCCGCTATGGCATCATGCTGCGCGAGGATGGCTTCGTCTATGACGACGGCGTCGTCGGGCGTCTGGCCGAGGACCGCTTCCACGTGACGACGACGACCGGCGGTGCCGCCGCGTGTGCATGAACCACATGGAAGACTATCTGCAGACCGAATTCCCGCATCTGAACGTCTGGCTGACCTCGGCCACCGAACAATGGGCTGTGATCGCCGTTCAGGGTCCGAAGGCCCGCGAGATCATCGCGCCGCTGGTGGAAGGCATCGATCTGTCGAACGAAGCCTTCCCGCATATGAGCGTTCGCGAAGGCAAGATCTGCGGCGTGCCGACCCGGCTGTTCCGCATGTCGTTCACCGGCGAACTCGGCTTCGAAGTCAACGTTCCCGCCGATTATCGGCCCGGCGGTCTGGGAAGCGATCTGGTGCCCAGGCCGAACCGCTCGGTGCCTGCGCCTATGGCACCGAAACCATGCACGTGCTGCGCGCCGAAAAGGGCTACATCATCGTCGGTCAGGATACCGACGGCACGGTAACCCCGGATGATGCCTCGCTCGGCTGGGCCGTGGGCAAGAAGAAGCCTGACTTCGTCGGCATTCGCGGCCTGCGCCGTCCGGACCTCGTGGCCGATGGCCGCAAGCAGCTCGTCGGGCTCCTGACCAAGGATCCGAAGGTCGTGCTGGAAGAGGGCGCGCAGATCGTTGCCGACCCCAACCAGACGCTGCCGATGACGATGATCGGCCATGTCACCTCCGCCTACTGGTCGGAAAATTGCGGCCGCTCGATTGCCATGGCACTCGTTGCCGGCGGCAAGGCCCGCATCGGCGAAACGCTCTATGTGCCGATGCCCGACAGGACGATCGCCGTCGAAGTCAGCGACATGGTGTTCTTTGACAAGGAAGGAGGACGTATCCATGTCTGATTTTATTGCGTCTGATTTCGCAGCGACCGATCTCTCCAAGGCTCGCACGCTGGCTCTGGCCGGTCGCCATGGCGGCTCGGGTGCGGCAGCCCTGACGCCGGCTGCGCCGGCCACGCGACTTTCGTTGCGCGCCAAGCCGGACGCCGTCTCGGCGCTCTCCGCGGCGCTCGGCGTTTCCCTGCCGACAAAGCCGAAGACGTCCGCGTCCGAAAATGGCCGTCATGCGCTCTGGCTCGGCCCGGACGAATGGCTTGTCATCGACGAGAACGAGGCGGACCTGATGGCAGCCGTGGCATCCAGCGGCGTGCTGCACTCGGCCACCGACGTTTCCCATCGCAATACGGCCGTGCTCGTCAGGGGTTCCGGTGCCGAAGCGGCTGTCAATGGCGGCTGCCCGCAGGACCTGTCGCTTGCAACCTTCCCGGTCGGCGCCTGCTCGCGCACGGTTTTCGCCAAGTCCGAAATCGTGCTCCTGCGCACGGCGGAGGACGCCTTCCGCGTCGAATGCTGGCGCTCGTTTTCGCCCTATGTGTTCGGCCTTCTTTCGGAAGCAGCGGAAGACGCGGGGAATTGAAGCCAAAGGCTAGATGACGGCCTGTTTGCCGGCCGTCATCTTCCAGATCCGGTAGGCTTCGAGAGCGATCAGCGGTGCAAAATGCACCAAGGCGGGACCGAGATTGTTGTCAATCAGTGCCCAGTGCGCCAGCGTCAGGACCGCAGCCGGATAGACCCAGCGCTGCAGCGGCTTCCACTTGCGCCGCAACCAGCGGACCGAGGCGTCGTTGCTGGTCATGGCCAGCGGTACAAAAATGAAAAACGCGATCCAGCCCGTCCAGATTGCGGCGCGCAAGGCGTCTGTCAGAACAGCACCCGGCGACTGCATGTCGATCAGGTAAAAGATCGTGTGCAGGGCTGCATAGGCAAAGGCGGCGACCCCTAGATACCGGCGACGCTGCACCATCCACAGCGTCCAGCCCTGCGCTGGAAACAGCATGCGCAGTGGTGTCACCATCATCGCGATAATCATGAAACGGGCCGAGAATTCCCCCGTGGGATGCAGCAACCCCTCCGGCGATGCACCGGTCGAGACTGCATATAGAAACGATATGGCGGGAACAGAGAGCAGACACCATAAGACGTAGGGGGAGTTGATAAAGGATTTCATGATGGAGCCGCTCTTTTGAGGTTCTGTCTTCTGTGAGTCCGTGGACCCAGCCTATGTTCGCGATCATCGCGGATCAAATTAACAAGCGGTAATGTAAGTGCCTGAAAGCGTGCGGTCAGTGCAGGTTTTCGCTCGTTCCCGATATCGACGCTGTAACCAACGCCTCAATGCAGGCCCGGCCAGCCTTTCCAGTCTATCCAGCGTCCATGGAAATCCGCGCGGCCGACAAGGTGTTTTTCGCCTGATGGCCATATCTGCAAGGTGAGCGCGGCGCTGCCTTTTTCCGCGTCAGCCTCCATCTGCAGGCGAGCGAGAGGCGCTTCCTCCGTTGCGCGCGCTCCGGCGGCCGCGATCAGCGCTTCGCCTTTTTCCTGCAATGCTTTCGGCAGATATTGCCAGGCGATCGTATGATAGATCACATGCGCCTGGCCTTCGTGCACCGGTTGAAGCCGCCGCTGCAGCCAGTCCACGGCATCTGCCTTTTCGACAACCTGCCGATTGGCCGCAGCGATGGAAAGGGCAAAGCGCGTGCGATCCAGCCGGTCCTGCTGGTCGGCCCAGATATAGGACAGAAGCCTCAGAACATCCTCGCTGCTTGCCGGGTCGAGCGGATTGAGATCGCAGCCGGCGCGGCTTTCGACATGCAACGGGACATCGGGCGGCTGCAGCCCGCGCCACTCCGGCGTGATCAGCACAGGAGAAGGCTGCAAGGCCCAGGCCCTGTCGCCGAGCCGGTAGTCGTAGTGATCCCATTGCAGGTTGAGACCGGCGCTGGCACCAATCTCGGACAGGACCAGCGGCATGTGGAACAGGCTTGATATCGTCAGGAAGCCCGGCAGCAAGGCAGCGGAACGGCGCACCTCGTTGGTCTGGGGGGCCGATTTCAGACGATCGAGAATGAAGACCGAATGGGTGCGGCAGGCATTGTCGACAGCGGCCCAGAGGTCATCATCGCCAGCCGGAGCAGGCGGGTAGACGGCGACCAAATCGGGGTCAGTACCCGACAGCACCAGCGCATGCAGGGCGCCGGCAAGGCGCAGTGGCACGGAATCACCGCCGGGCGAGGGATCTCCACCCCATGACAGGATCGCTCGCGCCGACGGGATGGGATGCGGTCAATCGTTCGGCTGCAAGGGTACAAAGCCGCGCGGTGAAGGGCGAGCCCAGCCCCTGGCAGGCGCTGGCCTGCGTGGCGAAAGCCTGACGCACGGCGCTGTCGGTTGTCTTTTCCTCAGGCATCTTCCGGCCGGTCCTTCGGGTCGAACTGGATGATCGTCAGCCAGCTTGCGGTGAGCGCCGGTTTGCGCTCGTTTTCGATATCGACGGTCACATCATAGGTGACCATCAGCATGCCGCCGCCGCGGAAGCGGGCGTCGGCCATGGTGAAGCGGCCACGGACCTTTGCGCCGCTTTTGACAGGGGTCATGAAACGCACTTTGTCGAAGCCGTAATTGATGCCCATGGTCTGCTCGCGCACCTTGGGCAGGCAATTGTAGTTCATTGTGGACAGCAGCGAGAGCGACAGGAAGCCATGGGCGATCGTGCCGCCGAAGGGTGTTTCGGCTGCGGCGCGCTCCGGGTCGGTGTGGATGAACTGGTGATCGTCGGTGGCTTCGGCAAAGCTATCGATGGTCTTTTGCGACACGGTGATCCAGTCGGAGATGCCGATCTCCTTGCCGATCAGATCCTTGACGTCCGAAAGCGAAATTTCACGCGGCATTCTGTTTCCCCAAATCTGAAAGACGAAGCCTCCCCCATCCTGTATATGCGCTGCGGCCGAAAAACGGCAATCCCAAGCGCATCAGGGGTTAAAAAACTTCGACGTGAAAGCCGACGGAACGGGCGGCGACCATTTGCGGTCCGGCCTCGGCGTCCGGCAAAAGACTCTGCCATGCCCCGCCGCTGCTGGCAGGCAGGCGGAAAGGATGCGGGGCGTGGCTGCGGTTGATGACGACGGCGATCCGCGTCGGCTTTCCGGTTTGCCTGTCATTGGTTGTGAGCAGCATCGACAGATTGTCCGTCGCCGGGCTTTCCCAGTCGTGCACGCTCATCGGATGGCCATCGAGCGTCATCCAGGCAATGTCGCCTTCGCCGGTGAAAAATGCGGCGTCACCAAAGACATCGAAGCGTTTGCGGATGGCGGCAAGGCTTGCCGTATGGGCGATCAGGCTGTCATCGAGAGTGGCCCAGTCGACCCAGGTGATGGCGTTGTCCTGGCAATAGGCGTTGTTGTTGCCGCGCTGGCTGCGGCCGCCCTCGTCACCGGCGGTCAGCATGATCGCGCCGCGGGTGGCAAACAGCGTCGAGAGCAGGCCCATGACGTCGTGGCGGCGGGCTGCCAGCACCTCGTGGTCGCCTGTCGCCCCCTCGACGCCATTGTTCCAGGACTGGTTGTCGCCATGGCCGTCGCGATTGTCCTCGCCGTTCGCCTCATTGTGCTTGCCGGCATAGGAGACGAGATCCATCAGCGTGAAGCCGTCATGGGCGGCGATGAAATTGACGCTGCGGGTCGGCCTTGCCGTCATTGCGGGCGAAGATGTCGGAGGAGCCGGCCAAGCGCCGTCGCAAGCGCCCCGATGATGTGGCGGTCGCCGCGCCAGTAGCGGCGCAGGTCGTCGCGGGCGCGGTCGTTCCATTCGAGGAAGGCCTGCGGGAAATTGCCGAGCTGGTAGCCGCCCGGTCCGATGTCCCAGGGTTCGGCGATGAGGATGCGGTCGCCGACAACAGGATCCGCCAGCATCTCCTGCAACAGTAGCGCATCGCGGCTGAAGCCGTTTTTGTCGCGGCCGAGGATTGAGCCGAGATCGAAGCGGAAGCCGTCGACGCCCGCGGACTGGACGAAATGTTTCAGGCTGTCGAGGATCAGCCGGCGGACGACGGGATGATCGCAGGCAATGGTATTGCCGCAGCCGGTGTCGTTGATCAGGTTTGCCGGATTGTCGGTGGCATGGCGGTAATAGGTCAGGTTGTCGATGCCGCGCATGGAGACGGTGGCACCCAGCCGGTCGCTTTCGCCGGAATGGTTGAAGACGAGATCGAGGATCGTGCCGATCCCTTCCCTGTGCAGGGTGGCGACCGTATCGCGCAGCTCGGCGATGCCGCCGGGCACGAGGCGCGGATCGAGCGCCATGAAGGCGACCGGATTGTAGCCCCAGCCGTTTGTAAGCCCAAGCGGCGGCAGATGGCGCTCGTCGATCCAGGCGGTGATCGGCATGAGTTCGACGCAGGCGACGCCGATGCGCTTCAGATGGGCGATGACGGCAGGATGCGACAGCGCGCCGACCGTGCCGCGCATCGCCTGCGGGATATCGGGGTGCAGCATTGTGAAGGGGCGGACGGCAACCTCGTAGATCAGGCCGCCGGTCTCGAAGACGGGTTTTTCCGAGGGCACCGGCGCGTTCGCGGTGACGATCGCCTTCGGCACCAGATCGGCGGTGTTGACGCCGAAGGTCGAGAGTTGCGCGTCATAGCGGAAGGGCCGGTCGAGTTCCCGTGCGTAGGGATCGACCAGCAGTTTTGACGGATCGAACCAGAGTCCCTGATCCGGATCGTATATCCCGTCGGCGCGAAAACCGTAACGCGTGCCGATGGGGGCATCACTCAAGAGCAGGCTGTGCACGTCGCCGCTGCGCACCATCGGCAGGCGGCGGAGCTGCTCATGCCCTTCGCTGTCGAAGAGGCAGAGATCGATGCGCGAGGCGTGGCGCGACCAGATCGAAAACAGCGTGCCTTGCGGGGTCAGCGTTGCGCCGAGAGGGGGAAGTGCGGATGGCTGCATCGAGAAGGCACCTTGGTATTGATGGGCGGGGCGAGGGATATAAAGTGCATATCAGCTTGGTTTGACAGCGATTTGTCCCTGCTTTGCTGTGTGTTGCAAGCGGATTGTTTTTGCTCACAAGGGGCGGCGATGGCCTTTGCGTTTACGTTTCCCCCTCATCCACCTTCCGGGCGCCTTCTCCCTCTTGGGAAGAAGAGAAAGTGTACGGCCAACACCTTTACCCACGTTCGGAAAATCCGCCGTGGTGTCGCCTTGTCCTTCACCTGGCCGGGGCGCTGAAAAGTGCCGCAACGAAGTTAATGTAATATGACGCCTTCCAGCGCCCCGTTCGGTGTGCGTCGGCGGACAACTCCGGTTTCTCTGCGGGGATGGCGGCACCTTTTTCCGGTACAGGGCGACGCTGACGAAATTCGCCGCGCCGCGAAAGCAGGTGTTGCCACCACGCAGTCGCCGCTCCTCATGTGCACCTCACAGGCGCGCCCCGCCCTGTTTCAGACGAGAGGGAAACCATTTTCTATCCGTCCACCGGGCAAGGGCTTACGTCTTTCCCCAACCCGGCACCGGCCCCGCCTCGCCACGACGCCTCGTGGTGTATCCGATGGCGGAACGGGATGATCATGGCACAGGTGAATGGGGCGGGGAAAACGGGGATGGTTTTTTTGGCGAGGGCACTCCAACAGCATGTCGGGCGCTGAACCCCCTCTGCAGGCGCCATCGATCATGTCTTGAAATACCCAGGAGTTGGTTACTGTCGGGTATCGCAACGGATCTGCGCCAATATGGAGTGCTTTTGCGATCTCTACGGCCGATCATGAGCCGCCTCATGCCCAGGTCATCGGCGAGGGTGAAGCACGGATCGATATCATCAATTTGAGATGGCAGCGGATGCCTCGTTGTGGATCCCCAGCCGGGACAGCCTGTTGAGGCTCAGCAACGAGCCGACCCGCGTCTGTGCGGTCGTGGTCTCACGCATTGGTCGCGTGGCGTCCCGACAGCGTTTCAATTTCGATGCTGTAGAAGACCGGAAGCGGATCCGGACTGGTCGTCCCGGTTGTACCGGGTTTGTAGGCGCCCGGTTCCCACCAGTTGCC
Organism: uncultured Alphaproteobacteria bacterium; assembly: GCA_963822365.1. Taxonomy (GTDB): domain Bacteria; phylum Pseudomonadota; class Alphaproteobacteria; order Rhizobiales; family Rhizobiaceae; genus Pararhizobium. The sequence goes on along the minus strand of CAWGHM010000009.1, from coordinate 240,171 downwards.
GTGCTCCTGCAGAAGCGACCAGGCCTGCATGTGCTGGCCATGCCACTTTTCATCATCTGGCAATTCCTGGTAGGTGCCCTCGACCAGAACGCTCTGCCATTCTTCGTCCGTTGTCAGATTTTCGATCTGGATGCAGGCGCGCGGATTTTCCCGCAGGCAATCGATTTTCTTGCCGGGCAGGGAAAAGCTGTAGAACGCGCCGTCCTTAAAAACATAGCGGATCGGAACGACATAGGGTCGGTCGCCCGCGACGCAGCCAAGATGCCCGAACCGGTTGGCCGTCAGCATCAGCTTGCATTCGCCTGTCGTCATGTCTCGAACGTTCATCTGGCAATCCTCGTCTCCGGCTGGAGCAAGGCACCGGTCATCCGGATAATTGCAGCACGGTAGATAGTCTTGCGCCTTTTGTCGTCATCTAGCAAATGCAGGCGTGCTTGCTAACAATGGCTTCGGCGCCCCGGATCAAGCCAAGGCACCGAATGCACCTTTGATCTCAGGTAATGACGCTTGGTTCGGTGCGGCCCGTGCGGGTCTTGATGCCGGCGATTTCGTCGGCGACGGTGATCAGGTCGGCGAGCGCTTCCTGGGTTTCGAAGTGGTGGCGGTCGGCGTCCGGTTCGTAGCGCTCGATATAGACGCGAAGCGTCGCACCCGAGGTGCCGGTGCCGGACAGGCGGAAGACGACGCGCGAGCCGCCCTCGAAGAGGATGCGGATGCCCTGGTTGTTGCTGACCGACTTGTCGACCGGATCGTGATAGGAAAAGTCGTCGGCGGTTTCGACCTTCAGCGCGCCGAAGCTCTTGCCCGGCAAGCGTGCCGAGCTGGTCGCGCAGCGCCTGCATCAGGCCGTTGGCGGCATCCGAATCGACCTCCTCATAGTCATGGCGCGAATAGTAGTTGCGGCCATAGGTGGTCCAATGCTGGCGGGCGATGTCGATGACGCTTTCCATGCGCACGGCCAGGATGTTGAGCCAGAGCAGGACCGCCCAGAGACCGTCCTTTTCGCGCACATGGTTCGAGCCGGTGCCGGCACTTTCCTCGCCGCAGATCGTCACGCGGCCGTCATCCATCAGATTGCCGAAGAATTTCCAGCCGGTCGGGGTTTCGTACATGCCGATGCCGAGCTTTTCGGCCACGCGGTCGGCGGCGGCACTGGTCGGCATGGAGCGGGCGATGCCGGCAAGTCCCTTGGAATAGCCGGGCGCAAGGCTGGCATTGGCGGCAAGCATCGCGAGGCTATCGGATGGCGTGACGAAGATGCCCTTGCCGATGATCAGGTTGCGATCGCCGTCGCCATCGGAAGCGGCGCCGAAATCCGGTGCGTCGTCGCCCATCATTTCCTCGTAAAGCGCGCTGGGCATGGACGAGGTTGGGGTCCGGGTGATGGCCGCCGAAATCGGGCAGCGGCATGAAATTCAGCACCGAGCCCTTGGCAGCGCCGAGGCGGTTTTCGAGGATTTCCTTGGCGTAAGGGCCGGTCACGGCGCTCATGGCGTCGAAGACGATGCGGAAGCCGCCGCCGATCAGGTTGCGGATCGCCTTGAAGTCGAACAGCTTTTCCATCAGCTCGGCATAGTCGGCGACCGGGTCGATGACCACGACCTCCATGCCGGCAACGTCCTGGCTGCCTTCGCTGTCGAGATTGACGTCGGCGACCGTCGGCGATCCTGTAGCTGTCGATCACCTTGGTGCGCGCATAGATCGCGTCGGTGACCTTTTCCGGTGCCGGGCCGCCATTGCCGATATTGTACTTGATGCCGAAGTCTTCGGTCGGGCCGCCGGGATTGTGGCTGGCCGAGAGCACGATGCCGCCGAAGGCCTTGTATTTGCGGATGACGTTGGAGGCCGCCGGCGTCGACAGGATGCCGCCGCGGCCGACCAGCACGCGGCCGAAGCCGTTGGCCGCCGCCATCTTGATGACGATCTGGATGACTTCGCGGTTGTAGTAGCGGCCGTCGCCGCCGATCACCAGGGTCTCGCCCTTGAAGCCGTCGAGACTGTCGAAGATCGACTGGATGAAGTTCTCGGCATAGTTCGTCTGCTGGAAGACCGGAACCTTCTTGCGAAGGCCTGAGGTGCCGGGTTTCTGGTCGCGCATAGGGCGTGGTCGCAACGGTTTTGGTCATAATGATCAGCCTTTCACAAGAAGTCCGGAATAGAGGGCGGCATAACGCTCGGCACTCTTTTCCCAGGAAACATCGGATTTCATGCCCTGCTGCCTGCAGGCGGGCCCAGGCCTTCGGATCTTCATAGAGCGCAAAGACGCGGCGCAGCGCAAGGCGCAGGCCATCGGCGGTGACAGGGGAAAACTGGAAGCCGGTGGCGACACGCGCGGCAAGGGCTGCCTCATTGGCATCGATGATCGTATCGGCAAGACCGCCGGTGCGGGCAACGACAGGCACGCAGCCATAGCGCAGGCCGTAGAGCTGGGTGAGACCGCAAGGCTCGAAGCGGGAGGGAATGAGGATCGCGTCGGAGCCGGCCTGCAGCAGATGCGACAGGGGTTCGTTATAGCCTATGACCATGCCGACCCGGCCGGGGTGGCGGGCGGCTGGCGGCGAGGAAGGCATTTTCGAGCACCGGATCGCCCGAACCGAGCACGGCCAGCTTGCCGCCATTCTCGACGATGTCGTCGATCGTCTCGGCAAGCACGTCCATTCCCTTCTGCCAGGTCAGGCGGGAGACGACGCTGAAGATCGGGCCTGACGTCGCATCGAAGCCGAAGTGTTTCGACAGAGCGAGCTTGTTTTCGGCGCGCCGCTTCATCTTGTCGGCGCTGTAGGGGGCTGCGATATGGGGGTCGGTGCGCGGATCCCAGACATCGGCATCGATGCCGTTGACGATGCCCTTCAGGCCGGAAATCCGGGCCGTCAGATCAGGCCCTCCAGCCCCATGCCGAATTCAGGCGTCAGGATTTCCTGGGCATAGGATGGGCTGACGGTGGTGATCGCGGTCGCCGCCTGCAGGCCGCCCTTGAGGAAGCCGACATCGCCGTAATATTCGACATCATCGACGGTGAAGGCCTGCGGCGGCAAGGCGAGTTCCGGGAATACCGCCGGACCGAACTGGCCCTGGAAGGCGATGTTGTGGATGGTCAGCACGCTCGGCATGCCGGATGCCGGGCCAAGCGCATATAGACCGGTGTCAGCGCCGCCTGCCAGTCATGGACATGGACAAGGTCCGGCTTCCAGTCCGGCAAAAGGCCGCCGGCGATCTCGGCAGCCGTCAGCGACAGGGCTGCGAAACGGCGGAAATTGTCGGGATAATCGAGGCCTGCCTTGTCGACATAGGGGCCGCCATCCCGGTCGAACAGCGCAGGCGCGTCTAGGACGAGGATGTCGAGGCCGTGATGATCGACGGCAAGGATCGACGCGGGATTGCCGAAGAGATTATCGAAGCCGCCGACGCGGTCGCCTTGGTTGCGTTCTGGCCGATCTTCTGCATGACGACCGGATAGCCCGGCAGAAGCGTGCGCATCCGGATGCCGTGAGGTTTCAACGCCAGGGGCAGGGCGCCCGCCACGTCGGCGAGCCCCCCTGTCTTGATCAACGGAAAGACCTCGGATGCGACCGAAAGGATTTTCATGTCAGATGCCCAGTTTGTCGATCATCGCTGGGTGATCAGGCAGATGCCGTTTTCCGAGCGGCGGAAGCGCTTGGCATCGAATTCCGGATCCTCGCCGACGACGAGCCCTTCCGGGATGATGACGCGGCTGTCGATGACGACGTTCTTCAGCTGCGCGTGCCGGCCGATCTTCACATCCGGCAGGACTACGGCGCCATCGAGACGCGAGTAGGAATTGACCCGGACACCGGTAAACAGAAGGCTGCGGTTGAGCGAGGCACCGGAGATGATGCAATCGCCCGATACGAGCGAGGAGGTCGCCGAACCGCGACGGTTCTCGTCGTCATGGACGAATTTTGCCGGCGGCTTGATCTCGGCAAAGGTCCAGATCGGCCAGGTGGAATCGTAGATGTCGAGTTCCGGCGTCACATGTGGTGAGGTCGATATTGGCCTGCCAGTAGGCGTCGATCGTGCCGACGTCGCGCCAGTAGGCTTCGCGCTCGAAATCGGAACGCACGCAGGACTGGGTGAACCGATGGGCGACGGCTTTGCCGTGATCGACGATGTAGGGGATGATGTCCTTGCCGAAGTCGCGGCTGGAATTCGGATCGGCAGCATCGCGGCGCAGCAGTTCCATCAGGAACTTGGTGTGGAAGACATAGATGCCCATCGAGGCGAGCGCCATTTCCGGATTGCCCGGAATGCCCGGTGGATCGGCGGGCTTCTCGACGAAGGCGATGACGCCGTCCTTTTCGTCGACATGCATGACGCCGAAGCCGGTGGCTTCCATGCGCGGCACTTCGAGGCAGCCGATGGTGACATCGGCGCCGGAATCGACGTGCTGCTGCAGCATCAGTTCGTAGTCCATCTTGTAGATATGGTCGCCGGCCAGGATGACCATGTATTCGACGCCGTAATCCTCGATGATGTCGATGTTCTGGTAGACGGCATCGGCCGTGCCTTCATACCACTGCGTCTCGGAGACGCGTTGCGAGGCCGGCAGGATGTCGAAGCTTTCGTTGCGTTCGGGGCGGAAGAAGTTCCAGCCGCGCTGCAGATGGCGGATCAGCGAATGCGCCTTGTACTGGGTGGCGACGCCCATGCGGCGGATGCCGGAATTGAGCGCGTTGGACAGCGCGAAATCGATGATTCTCGCCTTGCCGCCGAAATGCACGGCGGGCTTTGCGCGGCGATCGGTCAGTTCCTTGAGGCGACTTCCCCGGCCGCCGGCAAGCACATAGGCCATCGCGTCACGGGCGAGGGGCTGTATTCGTTTTTCCATGGTCTTCCTCCCGATAGAATGGTTCTGAGGCGAAAACGGTGTCGATCCGACGCCGCGCCGCCCAAATTATTTTTGCACCTCTTGGTGCTAGTCCTGTTCCAGCATCAATGTCGCCAAAGGCGGCAATGTGATCGATGCGGATATCCCTCCCGAACTGTTTCTCGTCGCCTGAACGGCCCCTCCATTGCCCTTGCCGCTGCCGCCGTAAATCTCGGCGTCGCTGTTGAGGATTTCCTTCCACCGCCCCTCCACAGGCAGCGGGATCGAGTAGTTTTCGCGATAGACCGGCGTGAAATTGCTGATCACGGCCACGAGCTTTTCGCCAGGTGCTTTCCGCAGGAAAGCAAAGACCGAATTCTCGCTGTCGTCGGCGATCAGCCATTCGAAGCCTTCGCCCTCGCAGTCACGGGCATGCAGCGACGCCTTGTTGCGATAGGTGCCGTTGAGATCGCGCACCAGCCGGCGCATGCCTTCATGCAGCGGGTATTCGAGCAGGTTCCAGTCGAGCGGGCGGTCCTCGGCCCATTCGCGCCACTGGGCAAATTCCTGGCCCATGAACAGAAGCTTCTTGCCGGGATAGCCCCACATGAAGCCGTAATAGGCGCGCAGATTGGCGAATTTCTGCCAGTCGTCGCCGGCCATCTTGGCAATCAGCGAGCCCTTGCCGTGCACGACTTCGTCATGCGAAAGCGGCAGCACGAAATTCTCGCTGAAGGCATAGATCAGCCCGAAGGTCATGTCGTGGTGGTGGTGCTTGCGATGGATCGGCTCGCGCGCAAAATACTGCAGCGTGTCGTGCATGAAGCCCATGTTCCACTTGAAGCCGAAGCCGAGGCCGCCGGCATGAACCGGCGCCGAAACCTTCGGCCAGGACGTGGATTCCTCGGCGATCGTCAGGATGCCGGGATGGCTGCCATAGACTTCCTTGTTCATGGTCTGCAGGAAACGCACGGCATCGAGGTTTTCGTTGCCGCCATATTCGTTCGGCACCCACTCCCCGTGCTTGCGCGAATAATCGAGGTAGAGCATCGAGGCCACGGCATCGACGCGCAGGCCGTCGAGATGGAATTTCTCCGCCCAGTAGAGTGCATTGTTGACGAGGTAGGAAAACACCTCGGCGCGGCCGAAATTGTAGATCGCGGTGTTCCAGTCGGGATGGAAACCCTGGCGCGGGTCCTCATGCTCGTAAAGTGCCGTGCCGTCAAACCAGCCCAGTCCGTGGGCGTCGGTCGGGAAATGCGCCGGTACCCAATCGAGGATGACGCCGAGGCCGACCTTGTGGGCGCCGTTGACGAAGCGGGCAAAACCTTCCGGCTCGCCGAAGCGCGCTGTCGGGGCATAGAGGCCGGTGGTCTGGTAACCCCAGGACGGATCGAAGGGATATTCGGTGACCGGCAGGAATTCGATATGGGTAAAGCCCATGTCGATGCAGTAGGGGATCAGCCGTTCGGCCATCTCGTCCCAGGTCAGCATCTCGCCATTGTCGCGCTTTTGCCACGACGCGGCGTGAACCTCGTAGATCGAAATCGGCTGGCGACGCGCATCGATGTTTGCCCAATGGGCGCGGTGTGCCTCGTCCTGCCAGACCTGCGCAATCTCGCCCGTCGTCATCGAGGCGTTCTTGGGCCGCAGTTCCGAGCGGCGGGCGAAGGGATCGGCCTTCAGCGGCAGCAATTCGCCATTCTTGCCGACGATTTCGTATTTGTAGACCATGCCGTCGCGCACGCCGGGCAGGAAGATTTCCCAGATCCCGGTGTCTGAGCGCAAGCGCATGACGTGACGGCGACCGTCCCATTCGTTGAACTCGCCGACAACGGACACGCGCCGGGCATTCGGAGCCCAGACGGCGAAGTGAAAGCCATCGGCACCATCATGTTTCAGCGGATGGGCGCCGAGCTTGTCGAAGAGCCGCAGATGCGAGCCTTCGCGGATATAATAATCGTCCATCGGCCCCAAAACGGGTCCGAAGCTGTAGGGATCGGTGACGATCCATTCGCCGCCGTCATTGCGGGCGCGGTAGCGCAACGGCTGGGGTTTCTTGAGGGCAACGGGGCCCTCGAAGAAGCCGACATCGTCACGTCGCGTCAACGTGCCGATAGACTTGCCGGACAGGGTTTCAGCCGTTACCTCCCAGGCACCGGGCAGGAAGCAGCGGGCGACATATTCCTTGCCGGCCGCATGGACGCCAAGCACCGAAAATGGATCCGTATGCGTGCCGGACAGGATCGCTGCAATTGCTTCTGGAGCCAGCGAGCCCGCCATGTTTGTTGTGGAGCCATCTCTTGGCGCTGATGTCATCCGGCTCTCCAGATTTCCCCGGCATATTGCCGGATTGTGCGGTCGGACGAGAACCATCCCATGCGCGCAGTGTTACGGATCGTCTTCGAGTACCAGGATGCAGGCTGCGTCCAGAGCACATCGATTTCGCGCTGTGCCTTGGCATAGGCGTCGAAATCTGCGGCCACCATGAACCAGTCATGCGAATAGATGCCATCGACAAGGCTGGTGAAGCGATTGCGATCATCCGGCGAGAAGACCCCCGACGAGATCGCCAGAAGAGCCTGCGACAGTTCCCGTGAACCCTCGATGATGGCGCGCGGATTGTGGCCTTCGGCGCGAACCTTGGCGACTTCATCTGCGGTCATGCCGAAGATCTTGATGTTTTCCTCGCCCACCCAGTCGCGCATCTCGACATTGGCGCCATCGAGCGTGCCGATGGTCAGTGCGCCATTCAGGGCGAACTTCATGTTGCCGGTGCCTGATGCTTCCATGCCGGCGGTCGAAATCTGTTCGGAAAGATCGGCCGACGGGACGATGATCTCGGCGAGCGAGACGTTGTAGTTGGGCACGAAGACGACCTTGAGCAGGCCGCGGACCGCGGGGTCATTGTTGATGACCTTGGCGACGTCGTTGGCCAGCTTGATGATCAGCTTGGCGTTGTGATAGCTCGGCGCCGCCTTGCCGGCAAAGAGCTTGACGCGCGGCACCCAGTCCATTTCCGGATGCGAACGCATCTGGTCATAGAGCGCGACCGCCTCGATGATATTGAGCAGCTGGCGCTTGTATTCGTGGATGCGCTTGATCTGGATGTCGAACATCGCCGACGGGTCGAGCTTGATGCCCATGCGGCCCTGGACGAGTTGCGCGAGCTTGACCTTGTTGGACCGCTTGATCGCTGCGAAAGCCTCCTGGAAATCCGGCTTGTCGGCATAGGCATCGAGCGCCTGCAACGCTTCCGCATTGTCCATGAACTCATCGCCGATCGTTTCGCGGATCAGGTTGAACAGATCAGGATTGCACTGCATCAGCCAGCGACGCGGCGTGATGCCGTTGGTCTTGTTGTTGATGCGGGCCGGGTACAGCTTGTGCAGGTCGGCGAAGACGGTTTCCTTCATGAGTTCGGTATGTAGGGCGGAAACGCCATTGATCGAGTAGGAACCGACAAAAGCAAGATTGCCCATGCGCACGCGGCGATCGCCGCTTTCGTCGATCAGCGAAATGTTGCGCACTTCCTGGTCGGAATGCACATTCTGCTTGCGGGCTTCCTTGAGGATCTTGGCATTGATCGCATAGACGATCTGCATGTGGCGCGGCAGCAAACGCTCGAACAGCGGCACCGGCCATGTTTCCAGCGCTTCCGGCAAAAGCGTGTGGTTGGTGTAGGAGAAGGTCTTGCGGGAAATTTCCCAGGCCTGCTCGAAATCCATGCCATGCACGTCCATCAACAGGCGGATCAGTTCGGCGATCGAGACGGCCGGATGGGTGTCGTTGAGCTGGATCGAAACCTTGTCCGGAAGGGACGTGAAATCCGGATATTGCTGCAGGTGGCGGCGCAGGATGTCCTGCAGGGAGGCGGACGAGAAGAAGAATTCCTGCCGCAGGCGCAGTTCCTGGCCGGATGGCGTCGCATCGGCCGGGTAGAGCACGCGGGCAAGGCTTTCGGCCTTGTTGCTTTCCTTCAGCGCGCCGATGTGGTCGCCGGCATTGAAGGCGTCAAGCAGGATCGGGTCGATCGGATGGGCAGACCAGAGACGAAGCGTGTTGACGCGTTTTGCCCGCCAGCCGACGACCGGCGTGTCGCAGGCCGTGGCGATGACGCGCTCGGCCGGCTTCCAGACGTAGCGGGTCAGTTCCTCATCGACGTTTACGGTCTCGACGGAGCCGCCGAAGCCGATTTCATAGGAGCTTTCGCGGCGCTCGAACTCCCAGGGGTTGCCATGGGCGAGCCAGGTTTCCGGCAGTTCGACCTGCCAGCCATCCGCCATCTGCTGCCGGAAGAGGCCGTGGACATAACGAATGCCGTAGCCGTAGGCCGGGATATCGACGCTTGCCATGGATTCCATGAAACAGGCGGCCAGGCGGCCAAGGCCGCCATTGCCAAGGGCTGCGTCCGGCTCCAGCAGGGCGACGACATCGATGTCCACACCAAGCGAGGACAGAGCCTGGCGCAACTCGTCCATCAGGCCGATATTGGTCACGGCATCGCGCATCAGCCGGCCGATCAGGAATTCCAGCGACAGATAATAGACGCGCTTGGCGTTTGTCCGGTAGGTCTTGCGGGTGGATTCCATCCAGTTGTCGGTGATCCGGTCGCGGATCACGAGGATGCTTGCGGTCATCCAGTCATGCGGCTTTGCCACCTTCGGATCCTTGCCGATACGGTAGGTCAGGCGCTCGAGGATTTCCTGCGCAAGGACTTCGGGAGTGGAGGCGCGGGGGGCTGCGCTGAGGTGGTCGGAGTTGGAAAGACGGGTCATGGAAACGGGCTTACCCTCTTGTAGAGATTTGGGAGACCGGAGGCCGAACACCAACGGGACATGGGCAATTTATGCACCGATACGAAGCGCTTGCAATAAGTGTTTTCAATAAGATGAAAATTGAAGGGTTTGTTTTTTAGCGGCGGCTTGATATCCAAAAACCATGCGTTTGGCGCCTTCTCAAGCGCAAATCACCCGCCCGAGAGGCCTCGGGCGGGTGATTTCAGAGTGGTCCTGCCGGTTACTGCGTCAGGCGCGAGTTCAGTTCGGATGCCTTTTCGCCGATATATTTGAAAGCGCTCGTCAATTCGCCAGCATTTTCCGCCGGGAAATAATGCTTCTCCGAAGTGGCGCAATATTTGAGCAAATCCTGGCCTCTCTCTGGCGCCATGAAGGCGACGCTGTAGACTTCGATCTTTTCCGCGCGGGCCTTGTCACAGTATTTCTTGGTTTCGACATCCGACGAGGTGTTGTTTGATTTATTGTTGTAATAGTTGTTCTCGCCGTCCGTCATGAAGACGATGTATTTTGTCGGAACCTGGCCGTTTTTATTTTTATGGGCACTGTCCTCGGCGCTGGACGCAAGCTTGTTATAGGCGAGCTTGAAAGCCTGGCTCGAATCGGTGCCGCCTGTGGCGGTCAAGGCGTTGACATAGGCAAGGGCCGCCGTCTGTCCCCACGTCAGATCCGTCTGCTTCTGCATGGCGTTGTTGTAGGATACGGCCCCCATCCGCACCAGCTGCGCTGTCGGGTCAGCCGTCGACAGCTGGGTCAGGAGATCGGCTGTCGCAAGCTTGAGTGCTGCGATTTTTGTCACATAATTGTCAGCCGTGCAGGTTCTCGACACCCATCTCCAGCCACTGTAGTAGCTGCAGTCGTAGGTATAGGTTGGGTTGTCGCTGTCGATCGTGCTGGTGTTTTCGCCCATCGAGCCGGAACGGTCGAGTACCAGGTACATCGATAGGGCATTCTTCGCCTCCGTCGAGCTTTCAGCCTTCGCCAGAGCGCTGACACTGGCGGTTTCCTTGCCAAGCAGCCGTGTCATGGGGTTGAGCGCTATCGGATAATCGAGGGCGATGGCCACCTTGTAGTTCTTGCCGTTGCCGAGCGCCGTGGTTTCCGTGATTTCGACCGTCGCGGTATTGGCGATGTCGTCATCGTCGCCTGTATCCGAATCTCCGTTAGTGTCGACGCTTTGCGTGCTGGACAGCTTGGATTTCAGGAAGCTTATGGCAATCAGCTTGGCATCCTCGTGGCTTACGCCCTGGCTCGCCAGGGCGGAGGCCGCCGCCAGCGCCGCTGCGTCGGTCGCGTCCTGGATCTCGCTCTTGATCATGACCATGTTGGTCATATCGATCGCAACGCCGCCCGAAGCAAGAAGCACCGGGAGTGCGACTGCTGTTGCAATACCGAAATTGCCGGCCCGATCTCTAAGCATCGTCCGGACCTCGCGTAGAATCATTCTCGCTCTATCCATTGTATCCACCCTGAAGTCGCATGATGCGTCGGTGGATACTCTTAGCGACAGAGTCTTAGAGTTCGGTGGACATGCGCGCTAAAAATTGAATCAAATGAGAGCAATGCCGCAACTGCAGCGGTTTGGGCCGCGTTGGCTGCCAGAAAAAGGAACACATCGTGTTCCCATTCCGGATCACTTGACCGGAATGACGTCTACCGCCTGCTCGGTCTTGTGGCTTCCGTAGCTTTTCAGCACACCAATGACCGGCGCGACGTCGCTATAGTCGCGTCCATGACCAACAACAATATGGTCGGAGCCGGCCGGAATATTGTTCGTCGGATCGAGTTCCATCCATCCGGATGTGGTTCCGCACCACAGGCGCACCCAGGCATGCATGGCGTCCGCCCCTTCAAGGCGCTCTTTTCCCGCCGGCGGGATGGTGCGCAGGAAGCCGCTGACATAACCGGCGGGAATGCCGAGGCTGCGCAGCGCGACGATCATCACATGGGTGAAATCCTGGCAGACGCCACGCCTGATCTTGAAGGCCTCGCGCGGGGTCGTATCGACCGTCGTTGCTTTCGGGTCGTAGGCAAAGTCCTTGTGGATCCTTTCGCAGATCGCCAAGGCGATCTGGCGGATCGTCATGCCATCCCTGACCACATCCCGCGCATAGGCGGCAATTCCCGGATCATCCGGCAGCCGCGGGCTTGGCCCGACGAAATGGTGGGGCGAATTGGCATCCAGCGCCCAGCAATTGGCGATTTCGGCAGGCAGACCGGCAAGTCCCGGCGAGAAATCCGCAGTCAGCGCCTGCGGCTCGACCTGTACGCGTGCCTGCATGCGGATGACGAGCTTCTCATGCGCCTTGCGAAACAGGATCATCGTTGCCGGATTGGCGAAGAAATCGGTATTCTCGCTGCGCTCTTCCGGTGCCGGCTGGCAGGTGACAGTGCCTGCCACCAGCCTTTGCCGGTCGTGCAGGGAAATGGGCAGGACACGCACGATATGCCGGCCACCGGAAACAGGGGCTTCGTAGGCATAGGTGATCTTGAGGTTGATGTCGTAGAGCATGGGACCCGATCAGCCGAGATAGGTTTGGGCGAGGATATCCGACAATCGATAAAGATCCTGTTCCAGTTGCTGGTAGACTTCAACGGTCATGGCTTCCGGTGTCATCACGGCAAGCCCGGCATGCAGCCGCATCGCCTCGCGGTAGAAGGGGGACATCTGTCCATTCGAGAAGGCGTTCGGCAATTGCTCGACCTCGGTCTTGATCTCGTTCAGCTGGATACAGGATCGAGCGGGGGTTGAGCGGATCGAGCGCCAGAAGATCGGTGACGGTCAGCGAGGCGGTATTGACGTTGTAGCGGCGGCGATGGGTCATGACGCTGTCGCCGATTTCCAGCAGCATGTCGAGGCGCCATCAGGCGCATCGGACCGGGACATGTGGCCGAGCAGGCGGGTCATGTGCAGGCCGCGTTCGAGATAGCGGCCGATCGACAGGAAACGCCAGCCGGTAAAGCGATACATGTTTTCGTGCACGAGACCGGCAAAACCCGCCAGCTTGCGCAAGAGGATGGTCATCGCATGGGTCGCGTCGTCGCCGGCCTGGACGGTCGCCTGAAACTTTCGCGCTGTCTTGGCAAGATCGTTGAGCGCCAGCCAGCCGTCTGGCGAGAAGCGGTCGCGGATATTGCTCGCCGAAAACAGCGCGCTGTTGATGTTGGCGAGCAGGCTTTCGGGCACCGGCTCCTTCGTGTCGATGTCGAGCGCTTCGAGATACTCCGTCACATCCGTCAGAAGCGGCATGCTCCGGATCGGCGGATTCGGCGAAGCGTCCATGCCAGGCGCGCAGGATGCGCAGCGCGCCTTCGGCCCGCTCGATATAGCGTCCGAGCCAGAAGAGATTGTCGGCCGCCCGGCTCGGCAGGCTGCCGGGCATGTTGCGGGTAAAGCTCTCCTCGGCCGGCAGAAGCGTGGTGCGCTCGACCGGCTTCTCGGAGACGATCCAGACGTCGGCGGCCGAGCCGCCCGCCTGCATGGCGATCGCGGCTGCATCCGCGCCGTTGCCGATGCGGGCAAAACCGCCGGGCATGATCTTCCAGCCGTCTGAGCGTGCGGGCGGCAAAGACGCGCAGGCTCATCGGTCGCGGTGTGCAGCTTGCCGTTCGACCCAGGCCGGCGTCGTCGACAGCGTCACGACTTCCTGGCCGACGAGCTTGGCGCCATCGGTGTCGAGCCAGTCGGCGATCGAGGCCTTGGCCGTCTCGCGCAGGGATGAGCCGAGCACGGACTGGCCGTTGTCGTCGAAGAAGGGCCGTCGTCGAATAGGCCGGGCCGATAACCATCTTCTCGATGTTGTGGGCGACCTGCTCGCGCTCCGGCCTGCTGGCCGCACCACCAGGTGGCGATGCGCGGCAGCAGCAGGTCCTGGCCGAGCAGATGCCGGCAGATGGTCGGCATGAAAGCCAGGAAAGCGCGGGTTTCCAGAATGCCGGAGCCCAGCGCAGTTGACGATCGACAGGGAGCCGGCGCGCAACGCCTCGACGATGCCCGGCGTGCCGATATGCGAGCTCTGGTTCAGTTCGAGCGGATCGGCAAAGGAAGCATCGAGACGGCGCCAGAGGACGCCGATGGCTTGAGGCCGGCGACGGTGCGCACCATGACGCGGCCATCGACCACGGTCAGATCCTCGCCCTCCAGCAGCATGAAGCCGAGATAGCGGGCGATATAGGCATGTTCGAAATAGGTTTCGTTGGCGACACCCGGCGTCAGAACGGCGATGCGGTCGTCGGGATGTTTCTTGCGCGACTGCAATTCGTCGCGAAAGGCACCGAAGAAGCCGGCGAGCCGATGCACATGGGTTTCGGCATAGACGTCGGAAAAGGCGCGGGTTGTGGCGACCCGGTTTTCCAACGCGAATCCGGCACCCGAGGGCGCCTGCGTGCGATCGCGACAGGACCCACCAGTTGCCATCCGGCCCGCGTCCGATTTCGAACGAACAGAAATGCAGGAAGTGGCCGTCGGCGGGCTGGACGCCAACCATCGGGCGCAGAAATTCTGGATTGGATGCGACCAGCGAGGGTGGCAGGAAGCCTTCGGCGACCAGCCGGTTTTCGGCCAGTAGATGTCGGCGACAATCCGTTCCAGCAGTTCGACGCGCTGCACCAGGCCGCGCGGAGACAGCCTGCCACTCGGCATCGGCGATCAGCACCGGAATATGCGAGAGCGGCCAGTTGCGCTCGGAACTGTCCTTGGCGCCATAGGCCCGGTAGAACACGCCGGCATCGCGCAGATAGCGGTCGGCGCGGGCGAAGCGGTTGGCGAGCTCGGTCTCGTCCATCTTGCCGATGGTCGCAAGCAGATGTTGCCAGACAGGGCGGACATTGCCCTGGGTGTCCAGCATCTCATCGGCGATACCGGGAAGTGCTGCATAGCCGAAGACCGGATCGTTCCTGATCCGGTCTTTTGACTGCTGAACTTCTACCGTTTTCTTGTTCGACATTTATACCCCTGCCGGACGCCTCAGATCGAGTGTCAGCGGAAAATCGGATGACGGATGTTTCCGGCTGCAGGGCATAGCTGCCTGCCGTGTGCCCCCATGGCTCGAAGCGCGCCAGCCGGCGGGCTTCGGCTTCATTGCCGTTGACCGGGAAGGTGTCGTAGCTGCGTCCGCCGGGATGGGCAACATGATAGATGCAGCCGCCGATCGAACGTTTCGACCATGTATCATAAATGTCGAATGTAAGCGGTGTGTTGACCGGCAAGGACCGGATGCAAGCCCGACGCCGGTTGCCAGGCCTTGTAGCGCACACCGGCAACGCGACGCCGTTGGTTCCCGTGCTTGCGACAAGGGCACGGCGCGGCCGTTGCAGGCGACGGTGTAGCGCTCCGGATTGGCGGTTTCGAGCTTGACCTGAAGGCGCTCGACCGAACTGTCGACGTAGCGCACGGTGCCGCCGAGCGCGCCTTCCTCACCCATGACATGCCAGGGTTCCAGCGCCTGGCGCAGTTCGAGCTTGGAGCCCTCGTATTCGACCTCGCCGCAGAACGGGAAGCGGAATTCGAGCTGGGCCTCGAACCATTCGGGACGAAGATCAAAGCCGTGGGCGCGCAGGTCGTCGAGCACGTCGAGGAAATCCTGCCAGACATAATGCGGCAGCATGAAGCGGTCGTGCAGGGTTGTGCCCCAGCGTACGAGCTTGCCCTCGGCGGGGCTTTGCCAGAAACGGGCAATCAACGCGCGCACCAGCAATTGCTGGGCAAGGCTCATGCGCGCATTCGGCGGCATTTCGAAGCCGCGGAACTCGACCAGGCCCAGGCGGCCGGTCGGCCCGTCCGGCGAAAACAGCTTGTCGATGCAGATTTCCGAGCGGTGGGTGTTGCCGGTAACGTCGATCAGCAGGTTGCGGAACAGGCGGTCGACCAGCCATGGCAGCGGCTGCTGCGCCCATGCCGGGCAGCGGCACCTGCGCCATGGCGATTTCGAGTTCGTACAGCGTGTCATGGCGCGCCTCGTCGATGCGCGGCGCCTGGCTGGTCGGGCCGATGAACAGGCCGGAGAACAGGTAGGACAGCGAGGGATGGCGCTGCCAGTGCAGGACCAGGCTTTTCAACAGGTCCGGGCGGCGCAGGAACGGGCTGTCGTTGGGGCTGTCGCCGCCGACCACGACATGGTTGCCGCCGCCGGTGCCGGTGTGGCGACCGTCGATCATGAACTTGTCGGCGCCCAGCCGGGTGTGGCGGGCTTCTTCATAGATCGCGGTGGTGATCGCCACGCAATCGTCCCAGTTGGAGGCCGGGTGAATATTGACCTCGATGACGCCCGGATCAGGTGCAACGCGGATGACGTTGATGCGCTCGTCCTGCGGCGGCGTATAGCCTTCGATATGGACCGGCAGGCCGAGATCGGCCGCCGCCTTCTCGGCGGCGGCGATCAGGTCGAGATAATCCTCGACGCGCTCCACCGGCGGCATGAAGACGCACAGCCGCCCGTCGCGCGGCTCGACGCTGATGCGCGGTGCGGACCGCGCCGCGAATATCGGCATTGGCGGCTTCGAGGATCTGTTCCGTCCGCTTCTGGCGCGCTTCGGCTGCGGCCTTGCGGGAGGCTTCGGCGAGCGCGCGCGCCGGTGCGCCATAGTCGGGCAGGTCATCGCGCGGGATCGAGCGGGTCAGCCTGGTGGATATAGGGATATTGCGACGGCGGCACATAGGGCAGGGTGCCGAGCGGCAGGCGGTAGCCGACCGGGCTGTCGCCGGGGATGAGGAAGATCTTGCCGCGGCGGGTGCTCCATTTCTCGGAAATCCATTTCTGGCCCGATGCGCGGGCATTCCAGGCCTGCACCGGCAGGATATAGCCGGTCGGCGTCGGTCAGGCCGCGCTCGAAGACCTTGGCGATGCGGGCGCGTTCTTCCGGGTCTTTCCAGCTTGGAATTGGACGGATCGACATTTTCCGGCAGATTGCCTTCCTTGATGATCCATTCGGCCGGATCCTCAAAGGCCGGGATGATCATCTCCGGCTCGATCTCGAGTTCGGCGGCAATGCCGTTCAGCAGGGCTGCTCGGCGTCCGTATCGGTGACCTTGGTATCCTTGCCTTCGGCGGCGATCAGGTCCGGATTGTGCCAGATCGGCTTGCCGTCCTTGCGCCAGTAGAGCGAGAAGGTCCAGCGCGGCAGGCTTTCGCCCGGATACCACTTGCCCTGGCCGTAATGCAGGAAACCGCCGGGCGCGAAGCGCTCGCGCAGGCGGCGGATCAGTTCGTCGGCCTGTTCGCGCTTGGTCGGGCCGACGGCGGCGGTGTTCCATTCCTCCGATTCGAAATCGTCGATCGAGACGAAGGTCGGCTCGCCGCCCATGGTCAGGCGCACATCGCGCTCCTTGAGCACCTGCATCGACGCGTTCGCCGAGCGCATTCAGCGCCTCCCAGCTTTCCTCGGAAAACGGCTTGGTGATGCGCGGATGTTCGGCGACGCGGCTGACCTTCATGTCGAAGTCGAAGGTCGGTGTTCGGCATCGCCGATAGAGACCGCCGGAGATCGGCGCGGCATTGCGGAAATGCGGGGTGGCGGCCAGCGGGATGTGGCTTTCGCCGGTCAAGAGGCCGGAGGTCGGATCGAGACCCGATCCAGCCGGCACCGGGAAGATAGACTTCGCACCAGGCATGCAGATCGGTGAAATCGACTTCGGTGCCGGAGGGGCCGTCAAGCGCCTTGAGATCGGGCGCGAGCTGGATCAGGTAGCCGGAGACGAAGCGGGCCGCGAGGCCGAGATGGCGCAGGATTTCGACGAGCAGCCAGCTCGAATCGCGGCAGGAGCCGAGCGCCAGCAAGCAGGGTTTCTTCCGGCGTCTGGACGCCGGGCTCCATGCGGATGACGTAGCCGACCTTCTGCTGCAGCTTGGCATTGAGGCCGACAATGAAATCGATCGTGCGCATCGGCGTGCGATCGATTGTCGCCATGATAGGCTTCGAGCGCCGGGCTCATCGGCTCCGGCTGCATGTAGATCTTCAGGTCGTCGCGAATATCTTCCGGATAGGTCGAAGGGCCAAGGTCTCCGCCTCTTCCTCGATGAAGAAGTCGAAGGGATTGTAGACCGTCATGTCGGCGACGAGATCGACCTCGATCTTCAGCTCGGTGACAGGGTCCGGAAAGACGTAGCGGGAGAGATAGTTGCCGTAGGGATCCTGCTGCAGATTCACGAAGTGATTGGCCGGCGTGACCTTCAGCGAGTGGCTGATGACCTTGGTCTTGGAATGGGCGGCAGGTTTCAGGCGGATGATCTGGGGACCAAGCCGGACCGGCTTGTCATACGTATAATGCGTCAGATGATAGATGCTAGCTTTGATCGACATACGGCTTTTTATCCCCTTGATGGCAGGTCTCTGCCGTCATTGGGAATGACTTTGTGCAATGCGAAGGGAGATTGCAAGGCTGAATCAGCCAAAACCGGATTGTGTCGACAAGGGTTTTGCCGCAATTATCGGCATTGGCTTCCAATGCACCCAAAATCAGCAGTGTCGTTCTGTGCAATTAATCACGGGAGAACTGCCTCCCCCGGTTGTGTCAAGCGCTCATGGTGGCTGCACCCACGCCGTGCATGACAGCGTGGGTGCTGGTAGGCCTATCGCTTCATCGCGACCAGATTGAAATGGGCGCCCTGCGGGTCGATGCAATTGATGATCCATCCGCCGCCGGGCACTTCCATCGGGCCCATCAGGATCTGGCCGCCTGCGGCCTTGACGCGCTCGACGGCTGCGTCGATGGCATCGACATTGAAGTAGTAGCCCCAATAGGGTGGCGCCGGAATGTCCTTGGGCTTGGTCATCATGCCGCCGAAGCCTGGGCCACCATTTGCGCCGAAGGTCTGGTAGACCCCCATCTCGCCCATATCGACGGCCATGTCCTTGGTCCAGCCAAAGGCGGAGGAATAAAAGGCCCAGGCGCTGTCGAGATCGCCGGCCATCAATTCGTTCCAGCCGACCTGGCCGTCACTTCCCGGCGGAAGCTGTGGGCCCATGTCGCCATCAGCCGTCCAGAACAGGGAAAAGACCGCGCCATGCGGATCGGCTATCACAGCGAAACGGCCGACACCCGGGATATCGCGCGGCTGCTCGATGATCGTGGCGCCTTTCGCGGCAAGGTCCGTTGCCGTCGCGTCGATATCATCGACGCCGATATAGCCGACCCAGCAGGGCGGCATTCCGGGTGGTGCATCTTCCGGCATGGCCATCAGGCCGGCAGCGCGCTGTTCGCCGGTGTAGAAAAGCGTGTAGTCGAAGCCGACCATGCCGCTGTCGGCGGTCCGCCAGCCGACAACGCTCGCATAGAACGCCGTCGCGGCCGCAGTATCGGTGGTCATCAGTTCATGCCAGACGAACGTGCCGAATGGGTTGCTCATGCCTTTCCTCCTTCGTTGTCCTTGTCGGGTGCGGGCGGTGTTCAAGAGGCCGCGCCCCATGCGTTTGTACTGCAATGCCATGACAGGCCTCCCACGACCGTCAGCGGTTGGCATGCGGGACGAGAATCAGCGGGGCCCGGCCAAGGGGCCGATCAGGCGCAGCAGGAATGCGCCTTGGGCGCCTGCTCATATTCGTCATGGCGCTTGAGGAAGCTCATCGTCGAGCTTTCGTTGCGGCCTTTTGGTGCCCGGTCGAGGATCATCATCGTCGCCAGGATTTCCTCACCGCCGCGGGCATAGTCGGAATAGGTATGGTAGATGCTGCCGTCCTCCGCCTTGTAGAAGGCGCTCATGCCCGGCAGTTCGTCATGGGCCTTGTCCGCGGATATTTCCGAGAAATTGTAGAAGACCTTGCCGCTGTCCAGTTCTTCCTTCGTGAAGGAGACGTGGAAATCACGGTTGAAATCGCTGCCGAAGGACGAGACCCAGGGGAATTTCCAGCCCATGCGGGTCTTGTAGGCTGCGATCTTGTCGAGTGGTGCGCGCGCGACCGCAACGAAGGTCACGTCGTGATTGTTGAGGTGGGGAAGCGTGCCGTCGATGTGATCGGCGAGGAACGAGCAGCCGGTGCAGCCGGCATCCCAGTCGGGCCCGAACATGAAATGATAGATCATCAGCTGGCTGCGACCGTCGAACAGGGCGTCCAGCGTCTTGACGCCGGTCGGCGTGTCGAAACTGTAGGTCTTGTCGATCTTGACCCAGGGCATAGCGAGACGTTCGGCCCTGATCTTGTCGCGCAGGCGGGTTTCCTCTTTTTCGCTCGCCAGCAGGGCCCGGCGGGCCTCCAGCCATTCCTCGCGTGATACAACCGGATTGTTCATCATCGTTCATTCCTCCTCAAGAAATCGCGTTTCGTTCCCGTTGACTAAATAGGTTGATATCAACATTATTCCCGCATGTCAAAACCCAATGTGATTCCTTTCGAGACCACGCTTCTTGTTCGCGATACCTGCCTGTGTCTGCATGTCCAGCGCGCCGCCCGCGCTTTGGCCCGCCGTTTCGATGATGCGCTGCGGCCATTCGAGCTGACCAACGGCCAGTTTTCTCTGCTGATGTCGCTCAATCGTCCGGAACCGCCGGGCATGGGGCCGGTCGCCTCGCTGCTGGCCATGGATCGCACGACGCTGACCGCGGCACTGAAGCCGCTCGAACGGCGCGGACTGGTGGAGCTTGTCGCTGACCCGAAGGATCGTCGCTCGAAGCGGCTGAAGCTGACGCCACGCGGTCACGCTGTGCTGTCGGATGCGGTTCCCGTCTGGAAAAGCACGCATGCGGATGTCGATGCGCTGCTTGCCGGGCGGGATGGGCCTGAGAGATTGCGCAGCGATCTCAGGGCGTTGTCCTGAGCCTTCGCAATCACACGTTAGAAAAACAATGGAGGAGACTGTCGATGAAGATGATTTTCGTGAACCTGCCGGTGAAGGATCTGGAAAAGTCGAGGGCGTTTTTCGGCGGGCTCGGCTACAGTTTCAATCCGGATTTTTCCGACGACACGGCCGCCTGCATGGTGATCTCGGAGACCATCTTCGTCATGCTGCTCACCCATCCGAAGTTCAAGGATTTCATCACCGGCGAGATCAGCGATGCGCACAAGGCAACGGAAGTGCTGACATGCCTGACCGCCGATAGCCGATCCGAAGTGGACGATATTCTGGCAAAGGCACTTGCCGGCGGCGCGAAGCCCTGGAAGCCCAATCTGGATCTCGGCTTCATGTACAGCTGCAGTTTCCAGGACCTCGACGGCCATGTCTGGGAATTTGTGCATATGCCGCAGCCGGCCTGACGGCCGCCCTGCGCAAAGAGAAAGGCCCGTCTCGCGAGGAGGCGGGCCTTTTCGTTTTTACATGTTCTCGAACTCGCCGAGATCGCGCACCGCGCCGCGGGCGGCGGAGGTTGCGAAGGCCGCATAGGCCTTGAGCGCCTGCGTGACCTTGCGCTTGCGCGGCTTGGCCGGCTTCCAGCCGAGCCGCTCCTGGTCGTGGCGGCGCTGGATCAGTTCGTCGTCGCTGACGCGCAACGAGATCGTGCGGTTCGGGATGTCGATGTCGACCATGTCGCCTTCGCGGACCAGGCCGATCGTGCCGCCTTCGGCCGCTTCCGGCGAGACGTGGCCGATCGACAGGCCGGAGGTGCCGCCGGAGAAGCGGCCATCGGTGATCAGCGCGCAGGCCTTGCCCAGGCCCTTGGATTTCAGATAGCTCGTCGGATAGAGCATTTCCTGCATGCCCGGTCCGCCGCGCGGGCCTTCATAGCGGATGACCAGCACGTCGCCGGCCTTGATCTCGTTGGAGAGCAGCGCCTTGACGGTGTCGTCCTGGCTTTCGAAGACGCGGGCGGGGCCTGAGAATTTCAGGATCGATTCGTCCACGCCCGCCGTCTTCACGATGCAGCCGTCGATGGCGATGTTGCCCTTGAGGACCGCGATGCCGCCATCCTTGGAGAAGGCGCTTTCGGCCGAGCGGATCGCGCCGGTGTGGCGGTCGAGATCGAGTTCGGCCCAGCGGTTGGACTGGCTGAAGGCCTGCGTGGTGCGAACGCCACCGGGGGCCGCCATGAAGAAATTGCGGACGGTGTCGGAATTGGTGCGGCTGATGTCCCACTTGTCGAGCGCATGCGCCATCGATGTGGCGTGAACGGTCGGCTCGTCACGGTTGATCAGGCCGGCGCGATCAAGCTGGCCGAGGATCGACATGATGCCGCCGGCGCGGTGCACGTCTTCCATGTGCACGTCGCTCTTGGCCGGGGCAACCTTGCAGAGCACCGGAACCTTGCGCGACAGCGCATCGATATCGTCCATGGTGAAATCGACGCCGCCTTCATGGGCCGCGGCCAGAATATGCAGCACTGTGTTGGTCGAGCCGCCCATGGCAATATCGAGCGCCATGGCGTTTTCGAAGGCTTTCTTCGTGGCGATGGAGCGCGGGAGCGCCGTCACGTCGTCCTGCTCGTAGTAGCGGCGGGCGAGATCGACGATCAGGTGGCCGGCCTCGACGAACAGGCGCTTGCGGTCCGAATGGGTGGCGAGCGTCGAGCCGTTGCCGGGCAGCGACAGGCCGAGTGCCTCCGTCAGACAGTTCATCGAATTGGCCGTGAACATGCCCGAGCAGGAACCGCAGGTCGGGCAGGCGGCCTCTTCGACGGCCTGCACTTCTTCATCGGTGTAGTGTTCGTCCGCAGCCATGACCATGGCATCTACCAGATCGAGCGCCTGCAGCTTGCCTTTCAGCATCGCCTTGCCGGCTTCCATCGGTCCGCCGGAAACGAAGATCACCGGAATGTTGATGCGCATCGCGGCATTCAGCATGCCGGGCGTGATCTTGTCGCAGTTGGAGATGCAGACCATGGCGTCGGCGCAGTGCGCATTGACCATGTATTCGACCGAGTCGGCGATCAGGTCGCGCGACGGCAGCGAATAGAGCATGCCGTCATGGCCCATGGCGATGCCGTCATCGACCGCGATCGTGTTGAATTCCTTGGCGACGCCGCCGGCAGCCTCGATCTCGCGGGCAACCAGCTGGCCGAGGTCCTTCAGGTGCACATGGCCGGGCACGAACTGCGTGAAGGAGTTGACCACTGCAATGATGGGTTTGCCGAAATCGCCGTCCTTCATGCCGGTGGCGCGCCAAAGGCCGCGGGCGCCGGCCATGTTGCGGCCATGGGTGGTGGTACGGGAGCGATAGACTGGCATAGACGTCTTCCTTGAAACGTGGGTGTGTGACCGGCACAGGGCTGCGCCCGTCACACAGTTGAGGTGTACCTATCGTAAATGGGGGCGGTCGTCACTGTCACTCTAGCATGAAACCGTCCATTCTTGAGGCGGCAATGACTGAAATTCACGCTTTTTGCCTCTTCAGCGTTCAATCGGACAGCGGCCGGACGGCTTTCGTGCGGCAGGTGGTCGGATGATGATCGCGGTTCCAGACGATGTCCGATCCCTTGCCAAGGAGTGCTCATGCCCGTTTTGTCGACAAGAAAGCGCCGGACCGTTTTAAGCTGCCTCATCACCATGTCGCTCGTCGGCGGTGTGGCCCATGCGGCAACAATCTACGTGACCAATAATTTCGCGACAGTCGTTGGTGGCGAGGTCTACCGGTCCGGGCAGCCCAGCCCCGACCTTTTGGAGTCCTATAGAGATACTTACGGTATCCGGACGGTGATCAACCTGCGCGGTGCGAGCCAGGAAGACTGGTACATCGCCGAGCGGCAGGCCGCGCGGCAACTCGGGCTGTTCCATGTGGATTTTCGGATGTCGGCCGATCGCAGACTCTCGGTGCAGGAGGCGGAAGCGCTGATTGCCCTGATGAAGAATTCGCCCAAGCCGATCCTCATTCATTGTCGCGCCGGGTCGGATCGCACCGGCCTTGCATCCGCGCTCTACATGGCAGCGATCGAAAAGGCGGGGGAGGCGATCGCAGAGGCGCATCTGTCCATCCGCTACGGGCATTTTGCCATTCCCTACCTCAGCGAAGCCTATCCCATGGATCAGACCTTCGAAAGTCTCGAGCCGATATTGGGTCTGGAGCCTTCGTCATCGCTCTATGCCTCCGCACTGCTTCCGGAACAGTGGTTTGAAAATGCATCACCGGCGATGACCGCGACGACTGACGACGGAAGGGACTAAATCGCACCTGTTCTTCACACGTCTGTCTCGACGTCAATTGACCGGGTTGCGGACGATTGCAGCGATGCTCCGCGCGTTCACGATTGTTCATTATTTGACGCTTTGTTCATCGTTCGAAGGCTTTAAACGGTGAACAATCGGACGCATATTGTCGGCACGTCACATGTTTCACGAGGCTGCCATGACAAGAGAACCGCTTTTAAGAGCCGGAGATTTCGCGATCTGGTCGCTGATCCTCGGCGCTGTCGTCGGGTACCAGATCTGGATCCGTGACACCGCACCACCCCTGACGACATTCATCGCGGTGGTCGACTACGCTGCAGGGTGACCGCCGGACAGGCCAGTGCGCAAGGTACACGCCCAAAAGCAAAGGGCTCAGCGATTTCTCGCTAAGCCCTTGAAAAGGATGGTGGGCGTAACAGGGATTGAACCTGTGACCCCTACGATGTCAACGTAGTGCTCTCCCGCTGAGCTATACGCCCATCCGATGTCGGCGCATAGATCACAAAACCTCTTGCGGCGTCAATAGGCTTTTATCGGCTTTTTGACAGGAAGTTTCGCGACCGTCCGGACGCCTTGTAAAGCAGGCTATGCGGCCAGCATTTTGTTTACTTCGTCGACGAGATCGCGAAGGTGGAATGGCTTCGACAGGACCTTTGCATCCTTCGGCGCCTTCGAATCAGGGTTGAGGGCAACAGCGGCGAAGCCGGTGATGAACATGACCTTGAGATCCGGATCCAGTTCCGTCGCGCGGCGGGCCAGCTCGATGCCGTCCATTTCCGGCATGACGATGTCGGTCAGGAGCAGGGAGAAGGGTTCTTCGCGCAGCCGGTCATAGGCGCTTGCGCCATTGTCGTACGACATCACCTTGTAGCCGGCCTTTTCAAGGGCCTTTACGAGAAAGCGGCGCATGTCGTTGTCGTCTTCGGCAAGGAGGATTTTTGGACTCATGGGTTCAGCCGTTGCTACTTCCATCTGAATGTGGGGAAATGCGGAGCCTTCATGAAACCGCATGTGGGTAAATATCCGGTGAAGACTTGAGGTCAAGCCTTGCCGCAGTGCTGTGTCGACTATGGACACAGATGCAACCAACTGGCAACATACACGAAGCAGTCACATTATGACATGGTAAAAAAGGGCTCAGATGGCGGGCGACGTCTGCGAAGAAGACCTGTTCGAGGTCCTGGAGCCGGAAACGCAGCGCATTCCCTTCGTTTTCAATTCCCCCCATAGCGGAAGGGCCTATCCACCGGCTTTTCTCAGCCAGTCGCGCCTCGATGCGATGTCCATCCGCCGATCGGAAGATCACTATGTCGACGAGTTGTTCCAATTCGTGACGGATCTTGGCGCGCCGCTGCTGGTCGCGCATTTCCCGCGTGCCTTTCTCGACGTCAATCGCGAGCCCTACGAGCTCGATCCGCGCATGTTCGATGGCCCCTTGCCGCCGCATGCCAATATCAGCTCGCTCAGGGTGGCTGGCGGTCTCGGCACCGTGCCGCGGCTGGTTGCCGAAAACATGGAAATCTATGCGCGGCGCTTTCCCGTCGAGGAGGCGCTGACGCGCATCGAGGAAATCTACAAGCCCTACCATGCCTGCCTGCGGCGTCTGATTGCGCGCACCCATGTGCAGTTCGGCCTGTCGGTTCTGATCGACTGCCATTCCATGCCGGGAAATATACGGGTGGCCGGCAGCAGCCAGCGTCCGGATTTCATCATCGGTGACCGCTACGGCACCAGTGCATCCGCCGAACTGTCGCGCACGGCAGTCGGTTTGCTGGAGGATCTCGGTTTTTCGGTGGCGCGCAACAAGCCCTATGCCGGCGGGTTCATCACCGAGCATTACGGTCGCCCGGCGCGGGGTCTGCATGCCCTGCAGGTCGAGATCAATCGCGGGCTCTATGTCGATGAAACAACGCTTCGCAAGAAGCCGGGTTTCCGGGAGCTTGCCCAGGCTATCGCGATGTTCGTTTCGCAACTTGCCCTGTATGTCGAGGCCTATCCCGAACATACGGCCCAGGCGGCAGAATAGCGTTTTCCGGTGAATTTGAGAGAAGACCGGGCGGCTTTTTGCGCCCTGTCGGCCAATCGTGCCGCGGCTTCGTCTCCAGTCTCGAAAAGACAAAAAAAACCGCGCCTATGGCGCGGCTAAGTCTAGGGAGGAAACACCCAAGGAGGGTATTTACAGCCACAAGTGACTGTAAGGAAAAATTAATATTGCAGCGCACCATTGTCAAGCGGAAAACCCGGTTGCTTTCGCAGTGCGGCAGAATCAGAGCCCGGCGTTCTTGCTGTTTTTCGGCAAAAATTCGACTTTTTGAACGCGATTCCACGATGTGCATCTGATTCTTCCGGGACTCCGATGCGATTTCAGGCGCAGGTGCGATATATTTTCGTTTTTGACGCGATTGTTTTTCTTTTCAAAAAAATGGTCTAAGCAGGCTGACTGCCGTTTCACACGTCAAAATGAGGTTTCCATGCTGCCGGATCGTGACTTTTTCAACCGTCTCGCGGATGCCGCGAAAGCGGAAACCCTGCCGCGGTTCCGCACCGGTACCGGCGTCGCCAACAAGGAGGCGGGTGGCTTCGATCCCGTTACCGAGGGTGACCGCGCAGCCGAAGCGGCGATCCGGGCGCTGATCGAGACGCATTTTCCCGATCACGGCATTCTGGGCGAAGAGTTCGGCAATGTCGGTCTCGATCGCGACTATGTCTGGGTCATCGACCCGATCGATGGCACGCGCGCCTTCATTTCGGGCCTGCCGGTCTGGGGAACGCTGATCGGCCTTTACCACAAGGGCGAGGCGATCATGGGGCTGATGGACCAGCCGTTTACCGGGGAGCGTTTCCTGGCCGACGGGCAGACCTCGCTCTACAGCGGTCCCGGCGGCGACATGGTCATGGCGACCCGGCCTTGCCGTGATCTTTCCGAAGCGATCCTGTTCACCACCTCACCGCACCTCTACAAGGGTGACATCAAGACCCGTTTCGAGGCGGTTCAGGACAAGGTGCAACTGGCTCGCTACGGCTGCGATTGCTACGCGTTTGCGCTGCTTGCTTCCGGCCATATCGATCTGGTCATCGAGTGCGGACTGAAACCCTATGATGTCGGGGGCTTGATCCCGCTCATCGAGCAGGCGGGCGGCATCATTACCGACTGGAATGGCGGACCGGCCGAAATGGGCGGCGAGATCGTCGCTGCGGGCAGCGCCGAAATTCACGCGCAGGCTTTGGCGATCCTCAAGGGCTGATCAGTCAGAATGGCCGGCTGGCAGGCTATTCGGCAGCGCCGGGGAGATCGGCCATGGTCTCATCGCTGCCGGGGATGAAAGCCTCGATGGCGGCGATCGCCTGGGCGCGATACAGATCGGCCTCCTGGAGCAATTCATGGCGGGCACCGTCGATCGGGATCATGTGGCCGGCGCGGAAATTCCGGGCCAGATTTTCCACAGCCAGATTGGGTACCAGCCTGTCCTGGGTCGGGGCGAGCACGATCGTCGGCACGCGGATGGTCGTCAGGTGCTCGCGCCGCGTGACGCGCCTGATGGCCTTGAAGGTCTCATGCAGCCAGCGCGCCGTGGGCGGCCCGAGAGCCAGCCGCGGTTGGGCCGCCGTCAAGGCCGCGTTGCGGGCAAACCGTCTTTTGTCGCTGGTCAGGAGGTTCTTCTCGAAGGGGAGCGAGCCACGGTCGCGCTTGAGCGGCAGGAAGCCAAGACCGGCAAAACTGGCCGTTGCCGCGAGAAAGCCGATCAGTCCCTGACCGACGGATTGCGCGCCGAGCGCCACGAAGGGCGCGCAGACCACCAGGCGGTCGATGCGGTTTGCCATCAGCGGCGCATGCGACAGGGCAATCAGCGCCCCCATGGAATGGGCGACCATGAAGAAGGGCAGGCGGGTATCCGGCAGCACGATCTGCTCGAGAAAGGTCGACAGGTCCGATTCGTAATCGGCAAACCGCCTGACATGTCCGCGCCGCGGCTGCTTGAGGAGACGCTCCGAGCCACCCTGGCCGCGCCAGTCGAAGGTGGCGACCCACAGGCCGCGGGCCAGAAACTCGGAAATGGTCTCGTAATATTTCTCGATGGATTCGTTGCGTCCCTGCAGGAGCACAACCGTGCCGCGGGCGACCTGCGCATCGCTGCGGAAGATCGCATAGCGAATCTGCTTGCCGCCGACGCCGGTGAAAAATCCGGCTGTCGTGCTGCCCGGCCCATGACTTGGCATCGGATTGTCGATCGAGTTGTAGAGGATGTCTGTCATCGGCAGGGAATTGTCCGCACGTCTGGCTGGCAGGTTTCGATCCCCAAGGGATAGGCCGTGGTTTCAAGCGCGTCAAAGAAAACCGGCGCGTCAAAGAAAAAAGGCCGGAAACGGTGGGCAAGCCCGTGCCGTTCCGGCCTCGAAAGCTGAAGGAGAAGGGACATTCACTTCAGCGTCAGGACATTTCTGTCCCGATGCACCCGTTATAGGGGGCGCTGGCTGAATGCGGGCCGAACCGGCCGTTCATCGGCGGTTAATCCGCCGTGGAAATGGTTTGATAGAAACTCGGAAAAAACCTCTTGAAGCGCGGAAAATCAATTCCCATCTGTTGATCACGGTCGCCGATGACGGGGCCGTACCACCGGTTCTGCCGCAGCCTTTGACTGGGGTGGCAGAGCCTTAAACGCAAACCCGTTGCTCTCAAGAGGACATCCATGCGTCACGTTGATTTTTCCCCCCTGTATCGTTCCACGGTCGGTTTCGACCGGCTCTTCACCATGCTCGACAGTCTCGGCCAGCCGGAGCAGTCGCAGACCTATCCGCCCTATAATATCGAGCGGACGGGCGACAACACCTATCGCATCACCATGGCCGTTGCCGGCTTCGACGAAACCGAGCTTTCGATCGAGGCGCGCGAGCACACGCTGACGGTGAAGGGCGAGAAGAGCGAAGAAGCCGCCAGCGAGAACCAGTTCCTCTATCGCGGCATCGCCAAGCGGGCTTTCGAGCGGCGCTTCCAGCTTGCCGAATATGTGGAAATCCAGTCCGCTTCGCTGAAGCATGGCCTGCTGCACATCGACCTCTTGCGCGAGATCCCGGAAGCGGCCAAGCCGCGCCGTATCGACATCGTTGCGTCCCAGTCTGCGCCGAAGCAGATCGAGGCAACCCAGATCGACGGCAACACCCACTAAGCGCCATTGGCGATGAATTCCTAGCAGGCGGCGTCCAACCGGGCGCCGCTTTTTTGTTTTCAGAGCTGCTTTTTGGCTGAGGCGGCTTCGGCTTCCCGTCTGCGGCCGCGTTCGGCATATTTCTGGGCGATGACGGCACAGGCCATCAGCTGGATCTGGTGGAACAGCATCAGCGGGAGCACGATGCTGCCAATGCTCTGCCCGGCAAAGATGACGTTGGCCATGGGCACGCCGCTGGCAAGGCTCTTCTTCGAGCCGCAGAAGGTGATGGTGATCTCGTCCTGTTTCGAAAAGCCGAGCAACCGGCTGCCATACATGGTCGTCAACAGCACAATGGCCAGGAGCAAGATGTCGAGGCCGACGACGACGGCCAGATCGCGCGCCGAGAAGGTGTGCCACAGGCCCTCCGTCACAGCCTCGCTGAAAGCCAGATAGACGACCATCAGGATCGAGCCGCGGTCGACCGGCATCAGCAGCGTCTTGCGGGCGCGGATGAAGTTGCCGATCCACGGCTGCAGGATCTGGCCGAGGATGAAGGGCGCGAGAAGCTGCAGCAGGATCTGCTCCAGTGCTTCAAGGGAAAAGCCGCTCTGGCCGCTCGCTGTAAACAACAGGCCGACCAGGAGCGGCGTCAGGAACATGCCGAAAATATTGGAGGCGGAGGCCGCGCAGATGGCGGCGGGCACGTTGCCGCCGGCCATCGACGTGAAGGCGATCGACGACTGGACCGTTGACGGCAGCACGCAGAGGAACAGGATGCCTGTGTAAAGTGCCGGTGGCAGAAGCGTCTCGGGAATGAAGCCGGCAGCAAGCCCGAGCAGGGGAAACAGGCAGAACGTGGCGGCCAGAATCGCCAGATGCAGCTTCCAATGCAGGAGACCCGCCACCACGACATCGCGCGACAGCCTGGCGCCGTGGAGGAAGAACAGAAGGCCGATGGCGATTTTCGTGGCCATCGCGAACCACTCGGCCGGCTCGCCTGAAACAGGCAGCAGCGAGGCGAGAACGACGGTCAGGACGAGCAGAAGCGTGAATGTATCTGGCAGGAAGCGGCGCATGTGGTCTCTTTGAATGTTTTGTGCGCCGCAACCTTTCACCGCTTACCGCAGTTAGCAAGTCGCCAGAAATTGCCCGACGTCGTCGTCTGTCGTCGCAAAGCTGGTGACGAGGCGGTAGAGGCCTTCGTCGCCGGCCATGGTTGCGGCGACCTCCTGCGGGGCTGGCCAGTCATAGAAGACCGCGCCCTTGTCCTGCAGCGTCTTTGCAGTTGCGGCGTTCAGGATGACGAAGAGCTCGTTGGAGCCCGAGGGCCAGGCAAGCCGTGCGGAAGAGGATTTTTCGATGCCCTCGGCAAGCTTTGCAGCCATGGCATTGGCGTGTCGGGCAAGGTGGAGCCAGAGATCATCGTGCAGGTAGGCATCGAACTGGGCGGCGATGAAACGGGATTTCGAGAAAAGCTGGGCGGAGCGCTTGCGCAGATAGCTCATTTCGCGCGCCTTTGCGGTGTCGAAAAGGATAAGCGCTTCGGCGCACCAGCAGCCATTCTTGGTTCCGCCGAAGGAAAGCAGGTCGATGCCGCTCTTCCAGGTCATCTCCGCCGGCGTTGCGCCCAGCGTCACCAGCGCATTGGCAAAGCGGGCGCCGTCCATGTGCAGCGGCAGGTCATGGGATTTCGCGATCGTCGATATCGCCTGGATTTCCTCGAGCGAATACACCGTGCCCGCTTCGGTCGCCTGTGTGAGGGTGATCGCCATCGGCTGGCCGCCATGCACGCCGCCGCTCATCGTCCGCTTGATTTCGGTTCTGAGATTGTCAGGATCCATCCGTCCCATCAGGCCGCCAACGGGGGCGAGCCGGCTGCCATGGGCAAAGAACTCCGGCGCGCCGCATTCGTCGGCGTTCACATGCGCGTGGCTATGGCAAAAGGTATGGCCACCCGGCCGGTTGGCGCTGGCAATCGCCAGGGAATTGGCGGCAGTTCCCGTGCCCACGAAAAAGACGGCGACGTCGCGTTCGAAGATCTCGGAGAGCTTTTTCTCCACCGCCTTGTCGAGGTCGCTCGTGCCATAGGCCGAGGCATAGCCGCCAGCGGCCTTGACGAGGCTCTCGGCAATCACCGGATGGGCGCCGGCCCAGTTGTCGGAGGAAAAAATCATGGTGATGTCCTGTTTTTCGGGACGCGAAACCGCGTCGTCTGGAGGTATGACCGGACAATAATGATCCCGGCGGCGCGGTCAAAGTCCGATCGCGTCAACAGGACATTTTAAGACCATTTTGAAACCAAATGGATGATTGCACCGGATATGCGAAATATAATTACAAAATCCGGTAATTTTCCGCAAGTTTGCGCAAAACAGTTTGAATATTTTGTGGCAATGCCCTTGCGACACCCCCGGCTTTCTGGCATAGAGCCTATGAAATAGGACAGTCTTGCTGTCCTATTTCGGTCTCCAGACCGGAAATCGCCGGAAAAGCCCGTCCATGACGGGCGCCCGGCCGTAACCCGGCTTCGTCTGCGGGTGCATTTCATCTGCTCGACAATGCCGGTGTGTACAAAGGTCGCGGACAATCTTGCCGGCTGCAGCCATGCTCTATTTGCGACCGGATCAGGATCATGCAACGATAATGCCAGTTCGGGCTTTCATGGATGCCAACTCCTGAAAGCGGATGCCGACTGCGGGATTGCCCGGATGAGCCGGGCATAACAGGAGGGAAGACGATGACGGACTTTACGCCATCCCATGATGCAGAACTCGAGCTTGTGCGCCAGACGGCGACGGCCGGGAGCACACCTGAATTCCGCGGCATGCCGAAGAAACAGGGTCTTTATGATCCCCGCAACGAGCATGATGCCTGCGGCGTCGGCTTCGTCGCGCATATGAAGGGCCAGAAGTCGCACCAGATCGTTCGCGACGGCCTGTTCATTCTCGAAAACCTGACGCATCGCGGTGCCGTGGGTGCCGATCCGCTGATGGGCGATGGCGCCGGCATTCTGGTGCAGATCCCGGATCGTTTCTTCCGCGAGGAGATGGCTGTTCAGGGCGTGACCCTGCCGGATGCTGGCGACTATGCGGTCGGCTATCTGTTCATGCCGCAGGACGAAGCCCAGATCGCGCATTTCAAGCAGGTGATCACCGACGTCGTTTCCGAAGAGGGGCAGGTCCTGCTCGGCTTCCGCGACGTGCCCGTCGACAACGCCTCGCTGTCCAAGGCGCCGGATATTGCTGCCACCGAGCCTCACCATGTGCAGGTGTTCATCGGCGCCGGCCGCGATGCCGCGACCAGTGCCGAATTCGAACGCCGCCTGTTCACGCTGCG
This sequence comes from uncultured Alphaproteobacteria bacterium, assembly GCA_963822365.1. Classification (GTDB taxonomy): domain Bacteria; phylum Pseudomonadota; class Alphaproteobacteria; order Rhizobiales; family Rhizobiaceae; genus Pararhizobium. The sequence continues at coordinate 208,039 of CAWGHM010000009.1, read as the reverse complement.
CAAGGTGATTTCCAACCGCATCTATGACGCCTTCCAGGGTGCCGACACCGGCTTCTATCCGGTGTCGCTGTCGACGAAGACCATCGTCTACAAGGGCATGTTCCTCGCCTATCAGGTGGCGCAGTATTTCAAGGATCTGTCGGATCCGCGCTTCGAATCCGCCGTCGCCCTCGTGCATCAGCGGTTCTCGACCAACACCTTCCCGTCCTGGAAGCTGGCGCATCCCTACCGCATGGTCGCGCATAACGGCGAAATCAACACGCTGCGCGCCAACGTCAACTGGATGGCGGCCCGTCAGGCGTCCGTTTCCTCGCCGCTGTTCGGCGCCGACATCTCCAAGCTCTGGCCGATCTCCTACGAAGGCCAGTCGGATACGGCCTGTTTCGACAACGCCTTGGAATTCCTCGTGCAGGGCGGTTACCCGCTGTCGCATGCGGTGATGATGCTCATTCCCGAAGCCTGGGCCGGCAACCAGCTGATGAACCCGGAGCGCAAGGCGTTCTACGAATATCATGCCGCCCTGATGGAGCCATGGGACGGCCCGGCCGCGGTATGCTTCACCGATGGCAAGCAGATCGGTGCGACGCTCGACCGCAACGGCCTGCGTCCGGCCCGCTATATCGTCACCAATGACGACCGTGTGATCCTGGCTTCCGAAGCCGGTACGCTTCCGGTCGATGAGGCGAGCATCGTCAAGAAGTGGCGCCTGCAGCCGGGCAAGATGCTGCTGATCGACATGGAAGAAGGCCGGATCATCTCCGACGAGGAGTTGAAGTCGAGCCTTGCCAGCCAGCATCCCTATCGTCAGTGGCTGGATAACACCCAGCTGATCCTTGAGGACCTGAAGCCGGTCGAGCCGCGGGCGCTGCGTCGCGACGTGTCGCTGCTCGATCGCCAGCAGGCCTTCGGCTATACCCAGGAAGACACACGCGTGCTGATGTCGCCGATGGCGACGACAGGACAGGAAGCGATCGGCTCCATGGGCACCGACACGCCGATCTCGGCGATGTCGGACAAGACCAAGCTGCTCTATACCTATTTCAAGCAGAACTTCGCCCAGGTCACCAACCCGCCGATCGACCCGATCCGCGAGGAACTGGTGATGAGCCTCGTCTCCTTCATCGGCCCGCGCCCGAACCTGCTCGACCATGCCGGCATGGCGCAATGCCAAGCGTCTGGAAGTGCGCCAGCCGATCCTGACCAATGGCGATCTCGAAAAGATCCGTTCCATCGGCCATACGGAAGACCGTTTCGACACCAAGACGCTCGACTTCACCTATGATGTGGAGCGCGGCGCCGAAGGCATGCCGGAAATGCTCGACCGGCTCTGCGAGCGGGCGGAAGCGGCCGTCAAGGGCGGCTACAACATCATCGTGCTCTCCGACCGTCAGATCGGCCCGGACCGCATGGCGATCCCGGCGCTCCTGGCCACCGCTGCCGTGCACCATCACCTGATCCGCAAGGGGCTTCGCACCTCGGTCGGTCTCGTCGTGGAATCCGGCGAGCCGCGCGAAATGCACCATTTCTGCCTGCTGGCGGGCTATGGCGCCGAAGCGATCAACCCGTATCTTGCCTTCGACACGCTGACCGACATGCACACGCGCGGCGAATTCCCGAAGGAAGTCGATGGCGGCGAAGTCGTCTATCGCTACATCAAGGCGGTCGGCAAGGGCATCCTCAAGGTCATGTCGAAGATGGGCATCTCGACCTATCAGTCCTATTGCGGCGGCCAGATCTTCGACGCGGTCGGCCTGTCGTCCGAACTGGTCGACAAGTATTTCTTCGGCACGGCGACGCAGATCGAAGGCATCGGCCTCGACGACCATCGCCAAGGAAACCGTTTCCCGCCATCAGGCGGCGTTCGGCGCCGACCCGGTTCTCAGCAACGACGCTCGAAATCGGCGGCGAATATGCCTACCGCATGCGCGGCGAAGGCCATGCCTGGTCGCCGGACGCGGTTGCCTCGCTGCAGCATGCCGTGCGTGGCAATGCGCAGGATCGCTACCGCGAATTTGCCGAGATGGTGAACGGCTCGGCGCTGCGCATGAACACCATTCGCGGCCTGTTCTCGATCAAGAGCGCGGAGACGATCGGTCGTGCGCCGATCTCCATCGACGAGGTGGAGCCGGCGGTCGATATCGTCAAGCGCTTCTCGACCGGCGCCATGTCCTTCGGCTCGATCAGCCGCGAGGCGCATACGACGCTGGCCATCGCCATGAACCGGATCGGCGGCAAGTCGAACACCGGCGAAGGCGGCGAGGAGGCGGATCGCTATCTGCCGCGCCATGACGGATCGAAGAACCCGGAACGTTCGGCGATCAAGCAGATCGCGTCGGGCCGCTTCGGCGTGACGACGGAATATCTCGTCAATGCCGACATGCTGCAGATCAAGGTTGCGCAGGGTGCAAAGCCCGGCGAAGGCGGCCAGCTGCCCGGTCACAAGGTCGATGCGACGATTGCCAAGACCCGGCATTCGACGCCGGGCGTCGGCCTGATTTCGCCGCCGCCGCACCATGACATCTACTCGATCGAAGATCTGGCGCAGCTGATCTACGACCTGAAGAACGTCAATCCGGAAGCGGATGTCTCGGTCAAGCTGGTCTCGGAAGTCGGTGTCGGCACGGTTGCCGCCGGCGTCGCCAAGGCGCGCGCCGACCATATCACCATCTCCGGCTATGATGGCGGCACGGGTGCATCGCCGCTGACATCGCTCAAGCATGCCGGCAGCCCTTGGGAAATCGGTCTTGCCGAAACCCACCAGACGCTGGTGCTGAACGGTCTGCGCTCGCGCATCGCCCTGCAGGTCGATGGTGGCCTGAAGACTGGCCGCGATGTCATCATCGGGGCGCTGCTCGGCGCCGACGAATTCGGCTTCTCGACGGCACCGCTGATTGCCGCCGGCTGCATCATGATGCGCAAGTGCCATCTCAACACCTGTCCGGTGGGCGTCGCGACGCAGGACCCGGTCCTGCGCAAGCGCTTCAAGGGTGCGCCGGAACATGTCATCAACTACTTCTTCTTCGTGGCGGAAGAGGTGCGCGAAATCCTGGCATCGCTCGGCGCCAAGCGTTTCGACGACATTATCGGCCTGTCCGAACTGCTCGAAAAGGATGCGATGATCTCGCATTGGAAGGCCAATGGTCTCGACTTCTCCCGCATCTTCCACAAGGTCGATGCGCCGAAGGAAAAGACCTACTGGACCGAAAGGCAGAACCATCCGATCCATGACATTCTCGATCGCAAGCTGATCGAAAAGGCCATGCCGGCGCTGGAATCCAAGACGCCGGTGGCCTTCGAAGTGGCGATCAAGAACGTCGATCGCTCGGCTGGCGCGATGCTTTCGGGCGAAGTCGCCAAGCGCTATCGTCACAAGGGCCTGAAGGACGACACGATCGCCGTGACGCTGCGCGGTACGGCGGGGCAGTCCTTCGGGGCGTTCCTGGCGCGCGGCATCACCTTCGATCTGATTGGCGACGGCAACGACTATGTCGGCAAGGGCCTGTCGGGTGGTCGCATCATCGTGCGTCCGCCGGAAAACTCGAAGATCGTCGCCGAGGATTCGATCATCGTCGGCAATACGGTTCTGTACGGTGCGATTTCCGGGGAGTGCTATTTCAATGGCGTGGCCGGTGAACGCTTTGCCGTGCGCAACTCCGGTGCCATTGCCGTCGTCGAGGGCGTGGGCGACCATGGCTGCGAATACATGACCGGCGGTGTCGTCGTCGTGCTCGGTCAGACCGGCCGCAACTTCGCTGCCGGCATGTCGGGTGGCGTGGCCTATGTGCTCGACGAGAGCGACGACTTCGCCGAGCGCTGCAACATGGCGATGGTCGAGCTGGAGCCGGTGCCGGAAGAGGATGACATGCTGGAGAAGCTGCATCACCACGGCGGCGATCTCATGCACAAGGGCCTGGTCGACGTTTCCGGCGACATGACGCGCCATGACGACGAGCGGCTTTATCAGCTGATCTCGAACCATCTGCACTATACCGGTTCGCCGCGCGCCAAGGAAATCCTCGATCACTGGGTCGAGTTCCGTCCGAAATTCCGCAAGGTCATGCCGGTCGAGTACCGCCGTGCGCTTGAGGAAATGGAGCGCATGCGCATGGGCGTTGCGGCGGAGTAAATGCCGCCCGGCGCTGCTATTCACCGGGTGATTTCGGTGGGTGTTGCGATCGCTGTTCCGGCGGTCGCGTTCATCGTAAACGGCGAGATCAAAGTGGAATTCATCGTGCTGGGGGCGCTTCTCGGCTTCGCCTACTGGTATTGGGGGCCGGCATGGCCTCCGCTGTGACATAAGGGGACGGGTATATGGGCAAGGTTACAGGTTTCATGGAGATCGACCGGCAGGTGGCGAAGTATCAGCCGGCGTCTGACCGTATCCGGCATTTCCGCGAATTCACACATTCCGATGTCGGAACCGGAAGTGCAGAAGCAGGCGGCGCGCTGCATGGACTGTGGCATTCCCTATTGCCATGGCCCGACCGGCTGCCCGGTGCACAACCAGATCCCCGACTGGAACGATCTCGTCTATAACGGCAACTGGGAAGAGGCGATCCGCAACCTGCACTCGACCAACAATTTCCCGGAATTCACCGGCCGCATCTGCCCCGCGCCCTGCGAGGAAGCCTGCACGCTGAACCTGGAAGATGCGCCGGTTACCATCAAGACCGTCGAACAGGCGATTGCCGACAAGGCCTATGAGATGGGCTATATCGTGCCGCAGCCGGCAACGGTGAAAACGCGGCAAGTCGCGTCGCCATCATCGGTTCGGGCCCGGCCGGCATGGCGGCAGCCCAGCAGCTGGCGCGAGCCGGTCACGACGTTCACGTCTATGAGCGCGAAAGCAAGCCCGGCGGGCTGCTGCGCTACGGCATTCCGGACTTCAAGATGGAGAAGAACTTCATCGATCGCCGCGTCGAGCAGATGAAGGGCGAAGGCGTGACCTTCCATTGCGGCGTCAATATCGGCGTCGACAAGTCGACCGAAGCACTTCAGGCCGAACACGACGCCGTGCTTTATTGCGGCGGCGCCGAAAAGCCGCGTGATGCCGGCATTCCCGGTGTCGAATTTGCCGGTGTGCACGACGCCATGCCCTATCTGGTGCAGCAGAACCGCCGCGTCGGTCGCGAAAACATCGACAGCGTCGGCTGGCCGTCGGATTCGATCCTCGCCGGTGGCAAGCATGTCGTCGTCGTCGGCGGCGGCGATACCGCGTCCGACTGCGTCGGCACGGCCTTCCGCCAGGGCGCGGTCAAGGTGACCCAGCTCGACATCCGCCCGCATGCCGCCGGAAAAGGAAGACAAGCTCGCCGTCTGGCCGTTCTGGGCGACGAAGATGCGCACCTCCTCCAGTCCAGGCCGAAGGCGCCGTGCGCGAATTCCAGGTGGCGACGCTTGAATTCGTCGGCGAAGACGGCGTGCTGACCGGTGTCAAGTGCTGCCAGGTGGACGATCGCCGCAAGCCGATTGCCGGCACGGAGTTCGTCATCAAGGCCGATCTTGCCTTCATCGCGATCGGCTTCAGTGGACCCGGTCGACAGGCAGCGTGCTGAAGGATCTGGGCGAGAAGCTGACGATTGACAAGGATCGCCGCGGCGGACCTTCGTCACGGCCAACGACAAGGACTACAAGACCTCGATCGACAGGGTTCTGGGCTGCGGGCGACGTGCGCCGCGGCCAGTCGCTGGTCGTCTGGGCGATCCGCGAAGGCCGCCAGGCCGCGCGCGCCATCGACGAAGCCCTGATGGGCTCGACGGTGCTGCCGCGGTAGTCACGAACGCCTATAGGTGAAATCAAGGCTGCGCGAATGTCCATCGGGATGTTCGCGCAGCCTATTTCTTTTGAGATTTGATTGCTTCAGTTCCGGATCACCGGGTTGCTGATCACGGTTTCGGGCTTTGCCAGCCGGAAGTCATCGACCCGGCCGGCGGGCGCTTCGGCGAGTTCGCCTTTCTCGACCAGCAGGTCGCGCGGGCTCTTGCCGGCGGTGGAGGTCGACACAGGTCCGCCCATGAGCGCAGTGCCGCCGTCGAGTGCCGGATCATCCAGGCTGATCGGTTGCGTCTTGGTGATTACCTGGTCGGCTACGGGCGCGGTGACCACCAGATCCTTCAGCCCGCCGGCGCCGAGCGCATCGTTGCCGGTGACTGCTGCATCGCCGAGAAGCCGACGGATATCCTTTTCGACATAAAAAGCCAGCTTGCGCTTGCCGGCCTTGGTCAGGTTGATACCGTCGGATCCGCGCAGGCGGACCTGCTGGCCGTTGATATCCGACCCCGTCAGCACGAACTTGCCGTTCTCGTCGACGAAACCGTCCCAGATATCGATAAATTCGCCGCCGGCCTTTTCTGTCTCCGTCCGGAAGATGCCGTTCAGCGTGACCATGTCTGCAGTCATCGAACTTGACTGGAAAGGCGGCATGCCCACCCAGAGCAGCGGCACGTTCTGGCTGCGGGCGAGGGCGGCAAAGCTTGCGACGCGACGCGTATATTCCGAAAGCCAGGCTTCGGTGCGGAATTTTTCCTTCTGTCCGCCGATCGACATCTGCTGGCGATCATTGGCGCCGATGCTGGCGATGATCAGCGAGGGTTTCAATTCCTCGCCATAGGTGGGCAGGGTGGTCGGCCAGTCGAAATAGTCATCGCGGACCAGCCCGGACGAGCCGTTCGCCCGGGTTTCGATAATGATGCCCGGCGTGGTTTCGAATGCCGTCTTCAGCCCGTCGCCCAGACTGCCGGCAACGAAATCGCCGACCACGAGCACGGTTTTGGCGTCCGGCATCTTCTCGACGAGGACGGGTGCCTCAATGGCGGGTTGCGGCTTGGCTTTCTGTCGCTTCTTCTTTGGTGGCTGCTCTTGTCTGCGGATGACAGATTCGCCTTCGAACAACCGGTATTCGCGCGATTCCTGCCGGGGTGTCCGGCCGAACAGCATCTGCATGATGGTCCGCCGTTCGACGCGCTCCTGCGCATGGACGGGCTGATGAAACGCCGTCACGCAGAGAATTGTCGCCAGCATCAGGAGACCGGACACCAGCCTGCGGAAGTGCCGATGGCTCATCGTTTCAGATGTCATGCCCGGTCCAGTCTATGCTTGTTGGGCCTGCTTTTGTCTGCGAGCGCTTAATTGCGCAGGGCCTTCAGCAGATTTTGTGTCGGCTGTCCGTCGGGCGTCAAGCCGTTTCTGTTCTGGAACGCCTGAATGGCGGCTTTGGAACCGGAGCCGAAGTTGCCATCGACCTCGCCGTCATAATAGCCAAGTTCCTTGAGGCGGTTCTGCAACTCGAACTTCTGCTTGATGTCGAGAGAGCCGTCGGGACGGCTCCAGGGCTGATGCATGCCGCCATAGCCGGCGATTTCGTCTGCCAGAAGCCCGACGCCCAGCGCATAGGAATCGGATGCGTTGTAGCGCTTGAGCACGAAGAAGTTCTTGGTCATCAGGAAGCCGGGGCTTCCGGCGCCACCCGGCATTTTCAGTTCGGCGCGTTGCCCGCCATTGCGGAACCCCTTGCCGTTCGGGCGCGCGAAGCCGAGGGCTTGCCCATTGGGCCAGCGTCTTCGTCTGGCCGGCATATTGCGCAGCCCCCTTCGGCGGTGTGATTTCATAGCCCCATGTCTGGCCGGACTGCCAGCCGTTCTTCTTCAGAAGATTGGCGGCCGTTGCCAGCGCATCCGGGATCGAGTTCCAGATATCGCGGTGGCCATTGCCATCGGCATCGACCGCCATAGAGCAGGTAGCTTGTCGGAATGAACTGGGTGTGGCCCATGGCGCCAGCCCAGGAACCGTTCAGTTCGCGCGGCGTGACGTCGCCGCTCTGGAGGATCTTCAGCGCGGCAATCAATTGGGTTTTTGCAAATTTTGCCCGTTTCGGATCGGCATAGGCAAGCGTTGCCAGTGCGCGCGGCACATAATGCAGGCGATCGTCCTTTTCGAGCACGGCGCCATAGTTGGATTCCATCGACCAGATGGCAAGCAGAACGGTCCTGTCAACGCCGAAATGACGCTCCAGAGCATCCAGCGTGCGCGCGTGTTTCGCGGCCATTTCCTTGCCGATCCGCTGCGTGTACGGATTGACGCGCGATATCGATATACTCCCAAATCTTGTGCTTGAACTCGGGCTGGTAGCGTGCTTTTTCAAGAACGGTCGGATCGGGCGTCTTCACGCCAGAAAAGGCTTTCTGGTAGGTTGCCTTGGAGATACCGCTCTTGGCCGCTGTCGCGTAGAAACTGTTGATCCAGGTCTGGAAACCGGCATCGGCGCGTGCTGCCGGGGCTGCCAGCAGGACGGTTGCGGAGATCATGAGTGCCGTGGACGTGCGGCGAAGAAAAGTGGTGCAGGTCTTGATCATCAGCTGTCGTTTCCGTTTCTCGGCGAACCTCCAGGGCACGGGCAATGCCGCAGCGCGAAGGAAGTGCGCAAATTTACAGTCTTGGAGCCAGCTTCACACATTTCCTGCATGATGCTGATCGGTTATCTGTGTCAGGCCATTAGCCTTCAGAGCCAAACTCTACAAAAACGAAGTCAACAAATTCTTTACCATGAACAAGCGGTGGCGTCTTCATTTGTAAAAAAATAGCAATTTTCCGATACTGCCCTGTTGATACCCAAGTGTTCTGTTTTAAATCACATGATCGTGATCTGGAGACGTCAATGACTGACAAGCGTAAAGTTCGTAAGGCTGTATTTCCTGTTGCGGGCCTCGGAACCCGTTTTTTGCCGGCCACCAAAGCCGTTCCGAAAGAAATGCTGACTGTCGTTGACAAGCCGGTCATTCAGTACGTCGTCGATGAGGCGCTCGATGCCGGCATCGAACATCTGATCTTCGTGACGGGCCGCAACAAGGGGGTCATCGAGGATTATTTCGACATCCAGACCGAACTTGAACAGACCCTCAAGGAGCGCAACAAGAACGCTGAATTGACGCTTCTTGCCGAGATCCTGCCGAAGGCGGGGACGACGAGCTTCACGCGCCAGCAGGCGCCGCTCGGTCTTGGCCATGCCGTCTGGTGCGCGCGCGACATCGTCGGCGACGAGCCCTTCGCCGTTCTCCTTCCCGACATGATCATGCGCTCGGAAAAGGGCTGCATGAAGGGCATGGTCGAACTCTATGAACAGAGTGGCGGCAATGTGCTGGCGGTCGAGGAATGCGCGCCGGAACAGGCCCACAAATACGGCATCGTCGGTGTCGGCGATGCGGTCGGCGATGGCTTCAAGATCACCGCGATGGTGGAGAAGCCGCCGGCGGGAACAGCACCATCCAACTTCTTCATCAACGGCCGCTACATCCTGCAGCCGGAAATCTTCGAAATCCTGGAGACCCAGGAACGGGGCGCCGGAAACGAGATCCAGCTGACCGACGGCATGCTGAAGCTTGCCAAGCAGCAGCAGTTTGCCGGTTATCATTATCGCGGCGATACCTATGACTGTGGCATGAAGGAAGGCTTCATCCTGGCCAATGTCGCCTACGCCCTGTCGCGCGGCGATATTCGCCCAGGCGTCGAAGAGCAGCTGAAGGCGCTTTTGGCCGCGCTGAAATAGTCTTTCGACTCAAGCTTGCAGACTTTGAAGCCGCGCCGACAGACCGTCCGCGCGGCTTTTTCATGAGATCAGCGTTTCAGCGTCAGACCGACACCGATCTTGGCGACATTGGTGGAGGGGCCGGTCGTCTGCATCGTGCGCTCGTAGCTGACATCGCCGGTCAGCGCGAGATAGCGGGTCATGTCCCAGCTGAGGCCTGCGCCAGCGAGCCAGACCTTCTGGTCCTGGGAAGCGCTTCCGGACGGATAATTGCGGAAGGTGAGGCTGTTGCTCAGACGGGCGACCAGCGACGAACGCAGTTCATGGGTGACGCTGCTGTTCAGGGCATAGACCAGAGCGCCGCTTTCTCCCGCTGTCGTCGACGGTTCGATGCCGGTTGAGACACCATAGGTGACGATCGTGCCGCGCTGTGGCGACCAGTTGAGACTGCCGTCGACCGTCAGGCCGCTAACATCGTCAAGACGGTTGTCCTTGAAGCGATAGGTCTCATAGCCAAGGGCGATCTCGCCGTTCAGCTTTTCGCCAAGATCAACCTCGACACCGGCGCGTCCGGCATAATTGTCATAGGAGCGCTCGAAGCCGAGGGTATCACGGCGAAGATCGTAGACCGATTTTCCGACCGATGCCTCGAGGAAGGGGATGAGCGCCGGCGAAAGTTCGTAGCCGACGCGCGCCGTGACCGTGCCGGCATTGCGATCGCGGTCGCTTAGCGACAGTTCCGTTCCGTCGCTGAGTTCGGCGCTGCCATAGATGTAGCGCTCGAGGTCGATCTTGGCTGAGCCGCGCAGGATGCCGAAATCCCGCTCGACGCCCGCACCAAGGCTGTAGCGGTCGATGCCGGATTGGACAGAGGCACCCGAGATGGCGTTGGGGTCGGTCGAATCCTCGCGCTCGAAGCGGTAGCCGGCGCGCAGGGTTCCCGTCGTGTCGTTGCTGATATCCAGCCGCAGTTCGGCGTCCAGATTGGCAACCGGTTCGGTTGCGCCGTCACCGCCGATATTGCGCTGCCAGGTGCCTTCCCCGGTCACCGTCAGCTGGTGGCGCGACCAGTCGGAGGTCAGCGTGCCCTTCAAGCCCGTTTCGAGATAGGAGCGGCTTGCCTTGGAACTGCCGGTCTTCGTGGTTTCGTGGTTGATCGTCTGGCTGAGGGAAGGTTTCAGCGTGAAGGTGCCAAGCGCGATGCCGGGCGCTTCGTCGCGGTCCGGGTCAATGCTGGAGCGCAGGCCATCGACGGTGCCTTCCGGGCGATTGACCCGGCCGAAATCCTCATCGATCGCCGGGCCTGCATCGGGGCCGTCATCGATAATCGATCCTGTCGCATTCGGATCGGTGGCCGTGGCTCCGTTGGTTGCAGCTGTCGCCCCGGTCGCAGGGTGTGAGGGTGGTGTCGGAATTGCCGGCGGTTACGGGCGAAAAGGCCTGGGCGAAGGCGGGCACGGTCGGCAAAACAGCGCAGCCGGCCAGCAGCCAGAGCGCCGTCATCGGGCGCTGGACGAAGGTCCTGCAGGTGCGTGAAGAATATGGCGCCATGTGCCGCATGCCCGGAAAGCTGTTTACAATTGTTGCGCAATCGTAAACCGATGTGGTTAACCATTCGTTTCCACGCTGGCTATCCCGCGGCATTGCAAAAGGATTTCAGGCGCTTTCGACGGTCAGTTGGCGCCCCGAGCAGGCGATGATCCGTACCCGCGTGCCGGTTGGCATATCCGGCCCCTCGACCGGCCAGGTCGTGTCGTCCAGCCGCACCCGGCCGCGACCCTCGGCGATCGGCTCCTCAAGCACCGCGGTGCGCCCCACGAGACTTTCGCCGCGCTGGTTGAGCAGCGGCTGGTCGGAGTGATTGCCGGCGCGCGCCACGATTCTGCGGCCGATGAGGGCGGCTGCAACCGACAGCACGGCGAAAAACACCAGCTGGATTTCCCAGACCCAGAAGCCTGTCTCCCAAAGCGCAAGCGAAACCAGCCCGGTCAGGATGGCGGCAATGCCGATCCAGACCAGGAAGACACCGGGCAGGACGACCTCCGCCGCCAGCAGCACGAGGCCGATCACCCACCAGGTCCAGGGACCGAGTTCCAGAGCGATGCGCGCGATCATGGCTCAGCTTCCCCGCTGCGTCGTGTCGAACGGATTGCGCACGGGGGTTGTTGCCGGTGTCGAAGGCCGGACGCGGGCCGGCGTCTGTGCATCACCGAAGACCTCGCGGGCAATGGCCCCGATGCCGCCGAGCGAGCCGATCAGCGAGGAGGCTTCCATCGGCATCAGAACGATCTTGGAGTTGCGGCGCCGTGCCGATTGCGGCCATGGCTTCCGTGTATTTCTGGGCGACGAAGTAGTTGATGGCCTGCACGTCGCCGGCGGCGATGGCTTCGGACACCATCTGCGTTGCCTTGGCTTCGGCTTCGGCCAGACGCTCGCGGGCTTCGGCATCGCGGAAGGCGGCTTCGCGCTGGCCTTCGGCCTGCAGGATCGCCGATTGCTTGGCACCCTCGGCGCGCAGGATCTGCGCATTGCGGGCGCCCTCGGCCTCCAGCACCTGCGCGCGCTTCTCGCGCTCGGCCTTCATCTGCCGGGCCATGGCATCGACGAGATCCTTCGGCGGCTGGATATCCTTGATCTCGACGCGCGTGACCTTGATGCCCCAGGGGCCGACCGCCTCGTCGACGACGCGCAAGCAGCTTGTCATTGATCGCATCGCGATTGGACAGAAGCTCGTCGAGATCCATCGAGCCCATGACCGAGCGGATATTGGTCATCGTCAGGTTGAGGATGGCGCTCTGCAGGTCGGAGACCTGATAGGCGGCCTCGGCGGCGTTCAGGATCTGGTAGAAGGCGACGGCATCGGCCGAGCAACTGGCATTGTCGCGGGTGATGACTTCCTGCGTCGGAACGTCGAGCACCTGTTCCATCACGTTCATCTTGGCGCCGATGCGGTCGATGAACGGAATGATGAGGTTGAGGCCCGGCTCCAGGTCCGCGTGTAGCGGCCGAAACGCTCGACGGTGTAGCGATAGCCCTGCGGCACGGTCTTGATGCCCGGCAAAGAGCACCAGGATGACGAGCACCACGAAGGCAATGACGACGATATCGAGTCCGGCCAGCGGCATGGATAGCCCTCCAGTTGGGTTCAGAAGTGAACCGCCACTATAGAGCAGACGGGGCGCCCGGTCAGATTATTTGCACCTGACCTGGAAAAAGTCAGACCCAGCCCTGCAATTCACGCCGCACGACCGCTTCGAGCACGTTCATGCCGCCCGCTGAATCATTGAGGCAGGGGATATGCGCGAATTTCTCGCCGCCATGTGCATGGAAGCTTTCCGCAGCTTCAACGGCGATTTCCTCAAGCGTTTCGAGGCAATCCGACACGAAGCCGGGATTGATGACGGCGATGCGCTTGACGCCTTCCTGCGCCAGCTTCTCGACAGTCTTGTCGGTATAGGGCTGCAGCCATTCCTCAGGCCCGAAGCGGGACTGGAAGGTGACCTGCAGCTTTTCCTTCGACCAGCCGAGCTTTTCGCGCAGCAGGCCGCGCCGTCTTGTAGCACTGGCAGTGATAGGGATCGCCCTTCATGAAATAGGATTTCGGAATGCCATGGAACGAGGTCAGAACGACCTCCGGCTCCCAGTCGAGCGTGGCGAGATGGTCCGTGATCGAATTGGCCAGTGCCTCGATATAGGCGGGGTCGTCGTGATAGGGCGGCACGGTGCGCAGGGCCGGCTGCCAGCGCATCTTCAAAAGCGCCTTGAAGGCCTTGTCATTGACGGTCGCGGTGGTCGCGGCGGCGAATTGCGGATAGAGCGGGAAGAGGAGGATCCGCTCGCAGCCGTCCTTCTGCAACTCATCCATCTTCGAGCGGATCGACGGCTGGCCGTAGCGCATGCGCCCAATCGACCACGACATTTGGCAGATCGGCAAAGCTTGCGGCCATCTGCTCCGCCTGGCTGCGGGTGTAGGTGCGCAGATAGCTTTCGTTCAGATCCTTGTTCCAGATCGATTCATAGGCCTTGCCGACCTTCTGCGGGCGCTTGTTCAGCACGATGCCGTAGAGGATCGGATACCAGAACAAGCGCGACCATTCGATGACGCGGCGGTCGGTCAGAAATTCCGCGAGATAGCGGCGCATCGACCAGTAGTCGGTGCCATCAGGCGTGCCGAGATTGACGAGCAGGACGCCGACCTTGCCGAACTGTGACGGGAGGATGGTTGACGGCGATCATGTCGGCAGTCGGGTTCATGGCACAGCTTCCTGCAGATGTTCGGATAAAACATTCGGGATTTGGTCATCTATACGACGGTACGTCCCATCGGTTTATGCCCTTCTAAAAAGAAAAACCGGCCCGGGAAAGCCCGGACCGGTCGGAACTTGCAGAGACAAATCGTCTCCTTTGGCATTTACTTGGCGGGAATGGTCAGTTCCGTGCCGATTTCGAGCTTCTCGGGCACAGGATTGCCGCTGGCTTGCGCAATGCGGCTCCAGAGTTCGCCATCGCCATAGACGGACTTCGCCAGATCCCAGAGCGTGTCGCCGCGCACGACAACGTGTTTTTCGACCGTCGGCGTTGCATCGCTGGCCGCAACCGGTGTTTCAGCCGCAGGCTGCGTTGTCGTGGCAGATGTGTCGGCAGCCGGCGTTTCGGCGGCTGGCTGCTCCGTCGTCGTGGTCTGCGCTGCCGGGGTTTCGGCGGCGGGCTTTTCAGCTGTCGTCGTGCTGGCCGCCGCTTCTGCGCCCTCGGCTGGTTTCGCATCCGGCGTTACGCTCTTGGCCGCCGTATCGGTGCTGGTCTGGGTCGAGGGCTCGCTTGCCGTGGCGGCCATGATCTCGGTGATGCGGCCTTCGGTGAACGGCTTGTAGGGCCGGTTCTCCGTCAGATAGTGCCGCGACCGTATCCTCAAGGCTCGGGCCGAAGTCATAGGCATTCTGGCGCTGCCGTGGCGAAGATCTTGTAGCCGTCGCCGCCGGCGCGCATGTAGTTGTTGGTGACGACGCCGTAGAGTCTTCTGGCGGATCGAGCGGCACGAAGCCATCGCCGTCCTTCATTTCGACGGAGACGACGCGGCTGCCGGCCGGCTTGGACTTGTCGAAGCTGTATTTCAGGCCGGCCACCTGCGGGAAGCGTCCAGCGCCTTCCTCGATCTGGCTCAGGCCGTTTTCGAGTGCTGTCACGAGGTCGGCACCCTTCAGCTGGAAGGTGGCGACGCGTGTTCTGGAAGGGCAGGACGGTCAGCACCTCGCCCATGGTGACGACGCCCTCGTCGATGGAGGCGCGCAGGCCGCCACCATTCTGGATGGCGATGGTGATGCCCTGGTCCTTGACATGGTCGAGCATGGCGTCGGCGACAAGGTTGCCCATCGTGCATTCCGTCGCGCGGCAGACTTCGCGCGAGCCGTCGATGGCATCCGTGGTTTCGGACGACTTCCTTGGCCTTGACGGCCTCCAGAGGCGCTGCCAGTTCCTTGACGCGGGCCACGAAGCCGGCATCCGGCGTGACGGAGGCATCGAGCAGTTTCGGCGCTCCGGCGGCGGACTTGACCTTGCCGGCATCATCGAAGACGACCTTCAGCTCGCCGAGATATTTGGAATAGGCATAGGCTGTAACGATCGGCACATCGTTGCCGGCCGGGTTCTTGACCAGGGTCGGGTAGGGGCCGGCGGCCTTTTCATCCGTATTGGACAGCAGCGTGTGGCTGTGACCGCCGACGATCACGTCGATGCCGTCGACGGCCGCTGCGATCTGCTTGTCGCGCTCATAGCCGACATGCGAGAGCAGGACGATCTTGTTGACGCCCTGGTCGGTGATCTCCTTCACGGCGGTCCTTCAGATAGGCGATCTCGTCATCGAAGAAGATGTTCGGGCCCGGCGACGAGGTTTCGTCCGTATCCGTCGCCAGCACCGAGACCACGGCCACCTTCTGGCCGCCCAGATCCTTGACGATGTAGCCCTTGAACTTGTCGGCGACGGGGGTGTTCAGTGCCGCAAGCGTGTTGCCGGAGATGATCGGGAATTTCAGCGCATCGATGAACTTCGCAAGTTCTTCCGGACCATCGTCGAATTCGTGGTTGCCGATCGCCATGGCATCGAAGCCGATGCCGTTCATGAATTCGGCAACCGGCGCGCTCTTGTATTCGGTGTAGAACAGCGAGCCCTGGAACTGGTCGCCGGCATCCAGCGTCAGGACATTGCTTGCCGGCATCGGTGATCTGCTTGCGCGCCATGTCGATCGCGGTCTTGACGCGGGCGATGCCGCCGAAGCATTCGTTCTTGCCTGCCTCTTCCGCAGAGCAGGTCGAATCATACTTGTTGATCGCCTCGATGCGGGAATGCAGGTCGTTGATGTGCAGGATGTTGAGTTCATAATCCGCAAAGGCGGCGCCGGATGAGAGCGCGAGGACGGAGGCGGCAAGAAGCCCGGCCTGCAAATGTCTGATCATGATTGTCTCCTGTTCTTGTCTTCGTTTCGATCACTGTCGCAAATGCATAATCGGCTGTTGCGATTGAACTATGACGGTTTTATCCGGCACGGATGGTTTCACCATGAGGCGCGGAGTTCAAGGTCAAAAAACTATCTATCCGCCCTCAACTTTCCGGCAAGGTTAAAGCAAGGACATAAAACCAAAAAGCCTCCGCGGACGGAGGCTTTTCAAAGTGGTCAAAGGCGTGCCGTTCAGATCCTGCGGGTCAGCGAAAACTGCGCGCCGGAATCCGTGGTGCAATTCAGCTGTGATGCGCCGACCATGGCGCAATTGACCTTCGACTGGGTGTTGCGCACCATGGAGGTCATGTTGATTTCGACCAGGCTCGGCGAGACATTGACGTAGTTGCCGGAGGCGAGCAACTGGTTGGTATCGGTTGTGCGCGTCGTGAATGTGCCGGCCGCGAATGTCGAGACGATTCCGTTTGCGTCAGCCCAGGTGCCCTCGACGGTCGGTGCCATGCGGATGGGTTGCTGGACTTCCCGGATTTGCCGTTCGGACTGGCACGCGGTCAGAGCTGCCGTTGCAGCCAGAACCGACAGAATGGCGATGCGCTTCATGAATGTCTCCCGTTTCAGAACCGGAATTATAGCTTTCAGTTGAAAAAACAATGCCGTCAACGGCAATTGAAAGCAAGAGTTGGGCTGAGCCTCAACTATTTTATTCATTTCTTATGTGAAACGCCCGGAGCTTTTGGCTCCGGGCGCATGTTCCATGCCGATAGCGCGTTCGATATCAGCGAACGAGAATGTTCCTGAACTGCCACGGATCCTTGGTGTCGAGGTCTTCCGGGAACAGGCCCGGGCGGCCGTCGAGCGGGGTCCAGTCGGTGTAGTGGCCTTCGACCGGGCCGAGATAGGGCGACTGCACTTCCAGGCAGCGCTTGTAGTCCATCTCGTCGGCTTCGACGATGCCGGCCTGTCGGGTTTTCAAGCGCCCAGACCATGCCGGCCAGAACGGCCGAGGTCACCTGCAGGCCGGTTGCGTTCTGGTAAGGCGCGATGCGGCGGGTTTCCTCCAGCGACAGGCGCGAGCCGTACCAGTAGGCGTTCTTGTCGTGGCCGTAGAGCAGCACGCCGAGTTCGTCGATGCCGTCGACCAGTTCGTTTTCGTCGAGAACGTGCAGAACCGGCTGCTGCGTTGCCGCCATTGCCGAACATTTCGTGCAGCGACAGCACGGCGTCATTGGCCGGATGATAGGCGTAGTGGCAGGTCGGGCGATAGGTGACTTCGCCATCCTTGTCGCGGACGGTGAAGTAGTCGGCGATCGAGATCGACTCGTTGTGGGTGACGAGGAAGCCGTATTGCGGGCCGGGCGTCGGGCACCAGGTGCGCACGCGGGTGTTGGCGCCGGGCTGCTCCAGATAGATCGCCGCCTTGCAGCCCTTCTTGTGCTTCTTGGCGTTCTTCGGCATCCAGTTTTCGTGGGTGCCCCAGCCGAGTTCGGCCGGCTGCAGGCCTTCCGAGATGAAGCCTTCGACCGACCAGGTGTTCCAGAAGACGTTGAGCGGCTTCGGGATTCTTGGTCACGCTGGGTGTCGCGCTCGGCGATGTGGACGCCCTTGACGCCGACCTTCTTCATCAGCTTGGCCCAGCCTTCGCGGTCGTGCTGGCCGGCTCTTCGAACTTGATGCCGAGTTCGTTGGCGAGGTTGACCAGCGCCTGCTTGACGAACCAGGAGACCATGCCCGGATTGGCGCCGCAGTCAGAAACGGCTGTCGTGCCGCCCGGGTTCTTCTTCTTTTCGCTGGCGCACGGTTTCGCGCAGCGCATAGTTGGTGCGCTCGGCATTGTTCATGTTCTTGTCGAAGTAGAAGCCGAGCCAGGGCTCGACGACCGTGTCGATGTAGAGCACGTCGAGCTTGCGGCAGAGCTTCATCAGGTCGAGCGAGCCGGTGTCGACCGACAGGTTGACGCAGAAGCCCTGGCCTTCGCCTTCGGTCAGAAGCGGCTTCAGCAGCTCCTTGTAGTTTTCCTTGGTGACATGCGTCCTGGATGTGGCGGATGCCGTGCTTGGCGAGGATCTCCATGTCGCCGGCATCGTCATCGCGCGGGTCGATGACGACCATCCGGCTCTTGTCGAACTTGAAATGGCGCTCGATCAGCGGCAGCGTGCCGCGACCGATGGAGCCGAAGCCGATCATGACGATCGGGCCGGTGATTTCGCCATAAACCGGATAGGTGGTGTCTGCCATTTTAGGTCTTCTCCTGAGAATTGTTTCTTCTGGCTGCGCGGCGGCGCCAATCTAGCGGCAATGCAGCCATTTGACAGGCCCTAGAGCACAGAATCCTGTCATAATAAAGGGTGAACGCAGTTTTGTGACGATGTTGGCTACTCTTCGACCAATTGCTCCAAGGCGGCGATCAGGCTGTCACGCTTGCTTGCGAGGCCCTTATAGGCGGCCTGTTCGGGCCCGAGGTCGCTCAATTGAGCGGCAAAGGATGACGCCAGACGCACGACATCCGGATGGCCGCGGAGAACCGCGACCGGATCCGAGTGGATCCCGATGGTGAAGATGATATCGCCGCTGACCGGCAGCTTGCGCAGGGTCTGCCGTTCGATGCGCACGAAGGTGTTTTCCGCCTTCAGCGCCACGGCGGCGGCGCCCAGGCTTTCGGCGTTGGACTTCGGCAGGAAGAGGCCGCCATCCGTATTCACTGTCCAGTTGAAGCGCTCGACGATCCGTCCCGGCGGCAGGTTGTCGAACATCCGGTTGATCAGATCGGCATTGCGCGTGCCGCCTTCAAAGCCCGGGACAGGCCCATGGATCTCATCCATGCTGCGCCCGAATTTTTCCGGCAGCGACCAGGAGGAGGGAAAGGCGACGAAGGCGGCCACCAGATGCCAGCCGGACGGCTTGCGCCGCATGATCACCAGATCGTCCTGGATGAGAGACCCGGCGGTCAGCAATGCAGGCTTGCCGGCAAGGTTCACCATGCGCGGGCCGACGCGCATCGTTTCGCCATCGTTTCTGTAAAGCGCAGGATAGTGTGCCGGCAGAAAATCAACGAGCAAGTCCAGGACTTCGTCCTGCGCGGCCTCGGTTCCGGCTTCGGCCACGAAAACGACGTCCGGATGGGTTTCCAGCAGCCGTTGCTTTTCGCCGAGATAGAAATCGAGCGCGGCGTCCGGAACGATCCAGCGCTCGGGGGCCAGCTGGGCAAGCCCGATCGTGAACGGCTTCGACGAGCCGTCATAGGGCGTGAATGCCGGCCTGTTGGCGATGGCTTCCTGCATGGTCAGGTCTCCCAGATCAGGTTCGCCCGGATCAGGCCGCGCAGCGAATTTCCCATGAAGACCGGTGACTGCCGAAGATCGTCCAGCGTCAGCCGCTGCACACGCGCCTTGCGCTGGCAGATCATCTCGGTGCGCAGCACGCCGGCCAGCAGGCCGCAGGATATCGGCGGTGTCTTCAGAAGGCCGGAACCGTCGTCGACGAAAAGCGAGGTGATCGCGCCTTCGCAAGGTTCGTCCCGGTCATTGAGCAGCAGCACCTCGTCGGCTTCGTCCGAGCGGTATTCGGCGCGGGCAGCCTCGTAGGCCGAGCGCAGGCTCGTCTTGTAGCGCAGCAGCGGATCGGCGGAGGAAAGGCGCGTCCTGGCAAGGCGGACGGTCCAGATGGTGTCGGCGGGCAGGGGGGTGAAGGGTGCTGTCGTGATGTCGATGCGGCCGGTGCCGTTCAGGGTCAGACGGACACGGAGGGGGGAGTGTGTTTGGGCCATTGTGCCGGCATCGCCCCCCTCTGTCGGCCTGGCCGACATCTCCCCCACAGGGGGGGAGAACAATCCGGGGTCTGTTTTTGGGCAAGAACCATCCCCGGCGATCTCCCCCCTTGTGGGGGAGATGCCCGACACGGCAGAGGGGGTTATTCCAAGCACTTCTGCCAGCCGCTGCTCCGCTCGCTCTGCGCCGGGAAAGCCGAGCCTTGCCGCCGATCGCCGCAGCCGGGCCATATGCAGCCGCTGCCGGACGATGCCGGTGTCGGGCTCCCAGCGCATGGTTTCGATCAGATGGAAATCATTCATCGCGCGATCCTGGTGTCGCCGACGGCGAAGCGGGCCTTGAGCAGGCATTCTTCATATTCCGACTCCGCCTTCGAATCGAAGACGATACCGCCGCCGACATTGAAGATCGCCTCTCCGTCCGGAAACAGCGACAGGGTGCGGATCGCGACGTTGAAGCGCATGGTACCGTCAGGGGCGATGAAGCCGATGGCGCCGCAATAGGCATCGCGCGGCCCATCCTCCAGATCGTGCAGGATTTCCATCGCCCGCATCTTCGGCGCGCCGGTGACGGAGCCGCAGGGAAAGAGCGCTTCGAAAATCTCCGGCAATGCCGATATCCGGCAACAGCTTTGCCCGGACATGGCTGACCATCTGGTGCACGGTCGGATAGGTCTCGATATCAAAGAGGCGGGGCACGTCGAGCGTGCCGACTTCCGTGATCCGCGAGATATCGTTGCGCAGGAGATCGACGATCATCCGGTTTTCAGCCTGGCTCTTCGGATCTTCGCGCATTTCGCGGATCAGCGCCTCGTCCTCACCGGGTGTTGCGCCGCGGGGCGCCGTTCCCTTCATCGGATGCGTCTCGATCCAGCCGTCCCTGTCGACGCGGAAGAACAGTTCGGGCGAACGCGACAGAAGGATAGGACCGTCAAGCGAGACGAGCGCGCCATATTTCACCGGCTGGCGCTCGATCAGCGACCAGAAGGCGGCAACCGGATCGCCCTTCCAGCGGGCGGAGACCTGCATCGTCAGGTTTGCCTGGTAGCAATCGCCCATTTTCAGATGGTTGAGCAGCCTGTCGAAACGGTTCCGGTAGGTCTCCAGATCCCAGGCGGCTCTGGCTTCCGTGATGAAAGGTTCGTTTTCCGCACGGCGCTGCGGCTCGCCGAGCGCGTGCCCGTCGGCCGGACCGTCGAAGACGCCGAAGGACATCAGCGGCGTGCGGCGATTGTCCTTTGCATAGGCTGCGAGTTTTTCCTCGAAGAGATAACCCGCCTCATAGCTCATGAAGCCCGCCAGCCATTTTCCCTCGGCCCTGGCCTTTTCCATTTCGATCAGGCCGGACCGAAATTCGGCCGCCGTATGTGCCGTGATGACACGCGAAGGTTCGGCAAAGACCGTCGTGCGGCTTGCGCTGTCATCGCGAAAGAGGACGTAGGGGCTGGTTTCGGTCATGCGGCTTGTGTCTGAGGCGGTGTGGATCCTCGGGTCGAGCCCGAGGATGACAGAGGGTGGAAATCGCTGCGGCGTTCACAAGGAGACTGTGCCGCCAGCCGCAACGACAAGCCAGCCAGCCGCACGCACAAGGCGTCATCCTCGGGCCTGACCCGAGGATCCATCCGCAGAAACAACGCTCTTGTTGTCATCGACCCTTGCCCTTGCTCCCCAATCACGCCTGCCTATCAAGCGCCTCAAGCTCGTCGATCAGACCTTCCAGCATCGACAGGCCCTGTGCCCAGAACGACGGATCGGTGGCATCGAGGCCGAAGGGGGCGAGCAGTTCGGAATGGTGCTTGGTGCCGCCGGCCTTCAGAAGTTCGAAATATTTCTCCTGAAATCCCGTTTCGGCATTCTGGTAGACCGCATAGAGCGAGTTCACCAGGCAATCGCCAAAGGCATAGGCATAGACGTAGAAGGGTGAATGGATGAAGTGCGGGATATAGGTCCACCAGGTCTCGTAGCCTTCCGAGATCCTGATCGCGGGCCCGAGGCTTTCCGCCTGCACCGACAGCCAGAGTTCGCCGATGGTCTCGGCCGTCAGTTCGCCCTCCTTGCGGGCGGTGTGGATCTTGCGCTCGAATTCGTAGAAGGCGATCTGGCGCACGACGGTGTTGATCATGTCCTCGACCTTCTGGGCCAGCATGGCCTTGCGCTCGCGCTTGTCCCTGGTCCTGTCGAGAAGGGCACGGAAGGTCAGCATTTCGCCGAAGACGGAGGCCGTTTCGGCCAAGGTCAGCGGCGTCGAGGCCATCAGCGCGCCCTGGCTCGCCGGCCAGTACCTGATGCACGCCATGGCCAAGCTCATGGGCGAGCGTCATCACGTCGCGCGGCTTGCCCATATAGTTGACGAGCACGTAAGGGTGAGCGGATGGGACCGTCGGATGGGCAAAGGCGCCCGGCGCCTTGCCGGGGCGCACCGGCGCATCGATCCAGCCGCCGTCGAAGAACTTGCGGGCGATATCGGCCATGTCCGGGATCGAAGGCGCCATAGGCGGAGAGAACGGTTTCCCTGGCGTCCTCCCAGGGGATCAGCGCGTCCGGCGTTTCCGGCAGCGGCGCATTGCGGTCCCAGAAATTCATCTGCTCCATGCCGAGCCACTTTGCCTTCATCGCATAATAGCGGTGCGACAGGCGCGGATAGGCGTCTTTAACCGCCGCCGCCAGCGCGTCGACCACCTCGCGCTCGACGCGGTTGGCGAGATGCCGGCTGTCGGCGATGTCGGTCAAAGCCACGCCAGCGATCGGAGATTTCCTTGTCCTTGGCGAGCGTGTTGGTGATCAGCGTGAAGATGCGCAGGTTGGCCTTGAAGGTGGCGGTCAGGGCTTCGGCAGCCTTGCGGCGCGTCTCAGGATCAGCGTCCTGCAGCATGCTGAGCGTGACTTCGAGCGGCAGTTCTTCGCCATCGATGGTGAATGTCAGCGACGCCATGGTCTCGTCGAACAGGCGGTTGAAGGCGGCTGCGCCGGTCATCGATTTTTCGAGGAACAACTGCTCGATCTTGTCGTCGAGCTGGTAGGGCTTGTCGAGCCTGCAGATCGACGATCCAGGGCTTGTAATGGGCGGCCAGCGCATCGGTCTGAAGGGCAGCGTCGATGACGGCATCCTCGATCCGGTTCATCTCCAGCGAGAAAAACAGGAGATGGCTCGCCATGGTCGGTCAGCTTCGACTGGACGTCACCGTAGAGCTTGCCGTTGGCCGGATCCGATGTGTCGGAGAAATAGGTGAGGCCGGCAAAGGAGGCGATGCGGCCCATCAGGTCTTCCAGGGCCTCGAATTCGCGGACGGCTGCCCCGAGCCCCAGGTCGTCGCTTCTGGCGGCAGCCGCTTCAAGCTTGCCCTTCCATTTGGCCTCGAAGGCTCTGGAGTCCGCATCGGCCTTTGCCATCGCGTTGCTGAATTCTTCCGACGTGGCCGACGGGTAAAGGTCGCTCAGCTTCCAGGATGGCAAGTCGCCGAGGTCGGCGGCGTTGGCCGCTCCGGCGGTGTTTGCATGGGCGATCATCTGTCCAAACAGGAGAGGCGAGGCGTCAGGGAAACGGCGGGTCATCGGCAATCTTCTCTTTCAGGCTATCGTTCTGATACGGTGCAGGCTTGCGATACGATCACCTTTGCTACTGCATAAATTTGCAAATCGGAACCGATTTAGAACATCGTTGCCTGAATACGACCCATTCTGTTGGCGTATCCAGCCAACCCGAAGGGCTGGATGAAGCCATCTCGGCAATGGTTAAAATGCGAACATTTCTCAAAAGAGGATTTTCAGGCCTTTGTGGGAGGAATCCCGATACGCTTGGCGCATGAGGCGTCGGACGTGGATTTGCCAAAAGCAGGAGGCCCTCCATGACATCCCATATTCTTGTCATTGATGACGACCCGATACAGCGCCGCCTGCTGACCAATATGATCGAGCGGCTCGGCCATGTCGCGCATCTCGCCGACAACGGGCGAAGCGGTCTTGAGATCCTCGATCGCAAGGGCGGGCTGATCAATGTCATCCTGCTCGATCTGATGATGCCGGAGATGAACGGCCATGGTTTCCTCGAGGCGATCGCCGAGCGGGGGACTGATATTCCCGTCATCGTTCAGACCGGGCAGGGCGGTATCGAGACGGTGGTGCTTGCCATGCAGGCGGGTGCGTTCGATTTCGTCGTCAAGCCGGTTTCGCCCGAGCGCCTTTCGGTTGCCATCGCCAATGCCTTGAAGATGGAACATCGGGATGGCCGCACCCGCGCGCCCAAGAAGGCACGCAATGGCGGTATCGGGTTCGAGGATATCGTTTCGGCAAGCCCTGCGATGATCCGGGTTCTCGACCTGGCGCGTCGCGCTGCGCAATCCAACATCCCGATCGTGCTGGAAGGCGAATCCGGCGTCGGCAAGGAAATGGTCGCCCGGGCCATCCAGTCGGCGAGCGAACGCTCCAGCAAGCCGTTCATCACAGTCAATTGCGGCGCCATTCCGCACAATCTGGTCGAGAGCATCCTTTTCGGCCATGAGAAGGGCGCGTTTACCGGCGCGACCGAGAAGCATTCCGGCAAATTTGCCGATGCCGATAGCGGTACATTGTTCCTCGACGAGATCGGTGACCTGCCGCTCGACGTCCAGGTCAAGCTTCTGCGCGCCGTGCAGCAGGGCGAGATCGAGACGATCGGTGCCCGCCATCCGCAGAAGGTCAATGTCCGGCTGATCTCGGCCACCAACAAGGACCTGATCAACGAGGTCAAGGAAGGCCGGTTCCGCGAGGATCTCTATTATCGCCTCAATGTCTTCCCCATCGCCATTCCGGCGCTGCGCAGGCGCAAGGAGGATATTCCCGTTCTGGTGCGTGCCTTCGTCGAGCGCTTTGCGGGTGAGCAGCGGCTATCGACGCCGCTCCACGTCTCAAGCGGCGCCATGGCGCTTCTGACGGCCTTCGACTGGCCGGGCAATATCCGCCAACTCGAAAACGCGATCTTCCGTGCCGTCGTTCTTGCCGACGGGCCTGAGCTGACCGTCAAGGATTTCCCGCAGATCGCCACGCAGATACCGGGCTATGTCGTTGCCGGAAGCGGAGGATTTTCGTGGGAGGAAACCGGGCCTGCACGTCCGCCGGTGGTCGAAACCGATCACCTTCCTCTGGTCTATCCGCAATTCGGCAAGCCGCAGCGCCCCGATGGACGCACAGACCATGTCGAACCGCAGGCGGAAGCGGCGATCGCCAGCATCGATGAGGGAGGCGACGTCCGCAAACTCGCCGATGTGGAGGAGGAACTGATTCGGTTTGCGCTGAAATTCTACCGCGGGCAGATGAGCCAGGTGGCGCGCAAGCTCGGCATCGGTCGCTCCACGCTTTATCGTAAACTCAAGGATTATGGCATCGATCCGGACAATCCGTTCCGGGATGCTGCCTGAAAACGGTAAAAACCCTGGCGCAGGCCCCCCGTCATTTCGTCCCTGCCGTTTAGACCTTGTTAGTGATCCATTCACTATATTATAAGGATAGATGACAACTGTTGCATAATTGCCATGCTGTTACCGTAATTGACAGTCATTTGGGGCAGCAGGGACGTTGTTCGCCGAACGGGGATTGGGTTTGCAGAAAATTTTCGGATTGAAGATGCCTGGCATGGGCCGGCTGCGCACAGTATGCGCCCGTGTTGCCAGCAAGATGCCGCGGGTTCTCGCATCGCTTCTGATTGCCTGCTCGCTCGTATCGCCCGGCATGGCACCTCCGGTCGAAGCCGCAGGCCAGACCCGCACGCTGAAAATCTACTTCATCCATACCAAGGAAAAGGCCTCGATCACCTTCAAGCGGAATGGCCGCTACGACAAGAAGGGGCTGCAGCAGATCAACCGTATGCTGCGCGACTGGCGTCGCAATGAGCCGACCAACATGGATCCACGCCTGCTCGATCTCGTCTGGGAAGTCTACCAGAAGAGCGGATCGCGGGATTATATCCATGTCGTGTCCGCCTATCGCTCGCCGGCAACCAACGGCATGCTGCGTTCGCGCTCCAAGGGTGTTGCGAAAAAGAGCCAGCATATGCTCGGCAAGGCCATGGACTTCTATATTCCGGACGTGAAGCTGAAGACCTTGCGCGAGATCGGCATGAAGTTCCAGGTCGGTGGCGTCGGCTACTATCCGACATCCGGCTCGCCCTTCGTGCACATGGACGTCGGTGGCGTGCGTGCCTGGCCGCGGATGAACCGCAACGAACTCGCCCGTCTGTTCCCGGATGGAAAGACCATCCACCTGCCGTCCGACGGCAAGCCGCTGCCCGGTTACCAGACCGCCATGGCCGACTACAAGCGCCGCGTTGGTGCAAGTGCGATCGAAGTTGCCGGTGGCGGCACCAAGGGCGCGGGCGACGTCGAGAAAAAACGCAAGGGCAATTTCTTTGCTGCGCTGTTCGGCGGCGGCGGCGACGAGGATGAAGAACCCAATGCAATCGCCAGCGGCGCGGATGCCGAGGGCGTAGAAGAAGCACCTGCCGTGAAATCGCGGCCCGTGGTCGAAGAGCAGCCTGTTCTGGTTGCCGCGCAGGAAGACAACGTAAAAGCCCCGGTTCCGGCCATTCGTCCGGCCTTTGCAACCACGCCGGTCGCCGATACCCCGGTTGATGGCGGCATGGAAGTTGCGCTCGTGGCGCCAGCGAAGAACGCGGCCCAGGATGCTCTGGCGGCTGCCCTTCCGGAAACGCCGGTTGTCGAAAGCGAATATGCCGACCTGAGCGCCTACAAGATCCCCGTGCCGGAAATACTCGGCAAGCGCGGCGCCAATGGCGATGCCGTCGCCGAACTGCTGACGGCAGAGGCGAACCCGGATCTTGCCAATGCGCTGGGCGAGGACGGCGATACGCTGGCCTTCGTTCCGGTTCCGGCCTTGCGTCCGGGCGGAGAAGCCCTGGCCGGTGACGACGCGTTGAATGCCGTGGCGCAAGCTGATGTCGCCGTGCCGACGCTGGCCGAACGGTCGCTGACGACAGCCGTCGCTGTTGCAGGAGAGCCTGCCGACGTGGCTGCGGCGGCGGAAACCAAGGTAGCCTTGGCCGCACCGACCGCCGTGCTGGACGATCCATTGCCTCAGCCGGTCGAGATGGCAGCCTTCGTGCCGCAGTCCGGCGATCAGGCAAGGGCTGATCTTTTCGGTACGGTGTTCGATGGCGAAACCGAGATGCCGCTGAAGGGCAAGCGCCCGAAGAAGCAGGAAGCCGAGGCTGCGACCAACAAGTCGATCCGGACCGAACCGAAGCTGACGAAACAGATCATTTCGGAATGGGCCCTGACCAATGGTCGCATGGCGACGCTGTCGAAGCCGGTAAAGGCGCCGCGTTTCGTCAGCAAGTCTCTGAGGGCAGCGCCGACCACGGTTTATTCGGCCGGCTTCTCGAGCCCGGCCGGTGCCGTCGATACCGCGCGCTTCACCGGCACGGCCGTCAACTTCCTCGAAGTGCAGAAGTTCAGCACGAACTGATGAGCGCTTGAGCCGGCGGAAAGAAACGCAAGACATGAAAAAACCGCCGGCGCAAACCGGCGGTTTTTCGTTGTTCCGATGACTGGCGCCTATTCGGCTTCCGGCGCGTCGATCATGCCCAGTGCTGCGAGATAGGTGTCGAGGATGGCTTCCTGTTCCATGCGCTCATCCTTGTCCTGCTTGCGGATGGCGATGACCTTCTTCAGGATCTTGGTGTCGAAGCCGGTGCCCTTCGCCTCGCCATAGACATCCTTGATGTCGTCGGCGATGGTCTTCTTTTCTTCTTCCAGGCGCTCGATGCGCTCGATGAACGACCGAAGCTGGTCGCGTGCGACGCCGTGGGCATCCGACATGGTGTTCTCCTTTTTGGGACTGAATTTGTGGTGGTGACGTGCCGCGAACGCCCGGCAAGGTCAAGGCCCATTGCGCAACAGCAGGGGAATTTCGGTCTATTCCCTGGGGCGGTTGATTTCGAAGGCCGCTTTCTGGGCATCCGATGCTTCGCGCTGATGCAGCGACTGCCAGACGTCATAGGGCATGCCGTAGACGATCTCGCGGGATTCTTCCTTGCTGATCGGGATATCGACCTTTTCGGCTGCCTCGCGGTACCAGTTGGACAGGCAGTTCCGGCAGAAACCGGCCAGATTCATCAGGTCAATGTTCTGCACGTCGCTGCGTTCACGCAGGTGCTGTAGAAGGCGGCGAAAGGCGGCGGCTTCGAATTCGGTCTTTTGCGCCGGCGTAAGGTCGGTCATGGTACTGTTCCTTCGTTTGTCAGAACACATAAGGTCCCGTGCGCGACGGATGGCGCTGGATCTCGTGCAGTTGGGGCATGGTATTGAGAGCAGAAAAGATCGGTGCCAGCCGGTTTTCCCATTCCGTAACGCCTGTCATATCGGCGATGAGATCCTGTCGGACCTCGATCAGCGCATGCGGGATGCCCGTCTCCATGCAATGCCGGAACATGGTATCGCCTCGCAGGGCGCCGTCATAGGGTTCATTGTCGCCGACGAGAATATCGCCTTCCGCTTCCAGTGCCGCGATCAGCGGACGAACGGCGCGGGGGTCGTTGTCCCACAGGATTGCGGTATGCCACGGGCGGGCAATGCCCTTCCAGGCCGGCGTATAGGAATGGACCGATATGACCAGAGGGGCTGCACCGCTGGCGGCCGAGACCGCGGCGATCGTCTCCGACACAGCGCGATGGTAGGGGCGGTGAAAACGGTTCAGCCGGTTCTCCCATTCCTCTGCCGTGATCGGGTGGTTTCCCGGAATGATCGCGCCGTCGGAAATCTTCATGATCAGCGTCGGATCGTCCTCGCCGCGGTTGGGATCGATCAGGAGACGGGAAAAACAACCGAGAACCGCCGGCACGCCAAGCCGCTCCGACAGGCGCCGGACAAGGGGTTCGACGCCGATGTCATAGGCGATGTGACGGGCAAACGCACTCTCCGGCAGTCCCAGCCGGCCATATTCCACCGGCAGCCGGTTCATGGCATGATCGGCCAGAAGCACGAGGCCGCGACTGGTATCGCCGGGAAGAATTTCAAAAGCCTGCTCGAAAGCTTGATTGTCGTGCATCGGTCTCTACTGTTGTTTTGTGCCTGTCACGTTTTGATGGCATGCAGTCCGGGCAATCGCAAGGCGGAGCGGCATTGGTCGGATTTCCGTCAACAAAAAGCCGGATGTAATCGATTAGACTTGCGTTGACATTCCCGGCGCACCGTCGCAAGAAAGTGCCACGACAAATCGCAATGGAGACCCATTGGAAACCGTGTCCAGACATGCTTTTCCCAGTTTGAACCGGCTTTGGCCATTTGGCAGCATTGTCCTGTTCTTCCTGGCTTCCTTCCTGCCGCTGACGATTGCCAGCGAGGCGCGCGCCGATTTTAGGGTCTGCAACGGAACGCAGAACCTCGTCGGGGTGGCGATCGGCTATCGTGCAAAAGACGGCTGGATGACGGAAGGCTGGTGGCAGGTTCCGGCGACGACCTGTGCAACGCTGATCGAGGGCGAACTGCAGTCTCGCTATTATTACCTCTATGCGGAAGATGCCGCCCGCGGCGGTCGCTGGACGGGCGATGTCAACATGTGCGTTGCCGAAAACGAATTCAAGATCACCGGTGTGCAGGATTGCTTCGCACGCGGTTTCCAGCGCATGGGATTCAAGGAATACGACACGGGGCGTCAGGGGAGCTGGATGGTTCAGTTGTCCGATGCGCCAGGGACTCAAGAAAGCCAGAACTGATGAAGCGGAACCGAAAAGTTAAGATCCTCGCGACGCTGGGGCCGGCGTCCACCGAAGAAGCGATGATCCAGAAACTGCACGAGGCGGGCGCTGATCTCTTCCGCATCAACATGAGCCATGCCAGCCACGACATGATGCGCACGCTGATCAAGCGCATCCGCAACGTCGAGGCACGCTGCGGCCGGCCGATCGGCATCCTCGCCGACCTGCAGGGTCCGAAGCTGCGCGTTGGCAAATTTGCCGACGGCAAAGTCGAACTCGTGGCCGGGCCAGACCTTCACGCTCGACAACAACGAAGCGCCCGGTGACAACACCCGCGTTTTCCTGCCGCATCCGGAAATCCTCGAATCGGTCAAGGCCGGGCACCGGCTGCTGATCGATGACGGCAAGCTGCACCTGCGCGCCGAAAAATGCGATGGCAAGAGCATCGTCTGCACCGTGGTTTCCGGCACGAAGATCTCCGACCGCAAGGGCGTCAGCCTGCCCGATACGCTGCTTGCCGTCGGTGCCCTGACCGAGAAGGACCGCGCCGACCTCGACGCCGTGCTCGCAACCGACGATGTCGATTGGGTCGCTCTCTCCTTCATCCAGCGCCCGGAAGATCTGTCCGAAGTCCGCAAGGTCTCGCGCGGCCGTGTCGGCCTGATGTCGAAGATCGAAAAGCCGCAGGCGATCGAGCGGATCGACGAGATCATCGAACTGTCCGATGCACTCATGGTTGCCCGTGGCGATCTGGGCGTGGAAATGCCGCTCGAATCGGTTCCGGGCATGCAGAAGCAGTTGATCCGCGCCTGCCGTCGCGCCGGCAAGCCGGTCGTCGTCGCCACCCAGATGCTGGAATCGATGATTTCGGCGCCGGTTCCGACGCGTGCCGAAGTGTCCGACGTTGCGACCGCCGTGTTCGAAGGCGCCGATGCGATCATGCTGTCGGCCGAATTGGCGTCCGGTGACTATCCGGTCGAAGCGGTCGCGACCATGGCCTCGATTGCCAGCACGATCGAGACGCGACCTGCATTATCCCGGCATCATCTACGCCCAGCGTACACCAGCCGGAAGCAACCGGCGCCGATGCGATCTCGCTTGCCGCCCGCCAGATTGCCGAAACGCTGAAGCTGTCGGCGATCGTCTGTTACACCTCGTCCGGCACCACCGGACTGCGCGCCGCGCGCGAGCGTCCGCAGGTGCCGATCCTGGCGCTGTCGCCGGTCATCCAGACGGCCCGTCGTCTGTCGGTCGTCTGGGGCCTGCACTGCGTCGTGACCAGCGATGCGCACGGATCTTGACGACATGGTCAACCGCGCCTGCCGCATCGTCGTCGACGAAGGCTTCGGCAAGCCGGGCGACCGCGTGATCATCTCGGCCGGCGTGCCGCTCGGTACACCCGGCGCCACCAACATGCTGCGCATCGCCTATATCGGCTCAGACGGCCTCAGCGGCATCTGATCGCGTTCCTACCGCAATGACCAAGGCCGCGCGTCCGAAAGGATTGCGCGGCTTTTTCGTGGCCGATGCTCAGTTGAAATCGTCCTGCGCGATGCGGGCTTCGCGCCTTTCGCGCCATCCCGTCCAGATCGCGTCTTCTTGCCGGCGACGCGTCTCGATGGCGGCGATGGCGAGATCGGTGACGACGTAGTCGGGCTTGTGGCCGAGATTGTGGATGCTCGACCAGCTTCGACCCTGCAATTGCCTCATGCAGCCCACGCGAATGGATTTCCTGCAGCACGACATCGTCGCTGTCGCCGGTGATGATGACCGTCGGTTCTTTGATCTCGCTGTAGCGCGGCGCGGATCTTTTTCACGTAGTCGAGCAGATTGGCGACATCGATGGCATTGTTGCGGAAGGCGCGGGGGCGCAGCACCAGATAGGCGCCTGTCCGCTCGATATAGTCGTCCGGCCTGCGGTTGGGCGCAAAGACTGCCTTCGTCGCCTTGTCGATCACGCACAAGGCCGGCTGGTGGCGCCACCAGCGTCGAAAACAGCCAGCCGACCACCGGGGCCTTCGTGACGCTTGTAATACCATTCTATGCCGCCCGGCCAGGGATGGGTGGCGGGCGACAGGAAGACAAGGCCCGCGACCATATCTGCATGGTTCAGCGCGAACGTCGCGGCGACGGCGCCGCCGAAGGAATGGCTGACGATGATTGCCTTCTTGATTCCCCGCTTTTTCATCAGCGCGGCAATGGCATCCGCCTGGCCGTCCGGATAGTCGTTCTGCGGTCCGCCGCGCTCGGAAAATCCATGGCCGGGACGATCGAGAAACAGCATATCGGCGCGGCCCTCGAGCTTGTCGCGAAACGCGCCCATCGGGATCGCGCAGACTGGCGCTGGCGCCGTGGATGAAAACCAGCGTGGGCAGGTCTGCGGATTGCGGGCGGGGGATGTAGACGCTGTTCATCCTGTAACCGCCGACGTCGATCAGGTCTCCCTGATGGCCGGCTTCCTTCTCAAATGCGGAAGCCTGGTAGGAACTGAAGGCAAAGGCAATGACCAGTACGGTGGCAAACAGCGAGGATAGGTAAACCATGATTGTCCTGAAGGCGGGCCGCATCAAACACTCTCCGACAGAAACCGCGTTCGATCAGCGGCCTGCGATATTGTCGATGGGGTTGGTACGATAAATCCGGTGGGCCAGTTTCCCTGACATGGCGATTATGTGCGATTTCCCGCCAGTTTTTCCTCAAGTTCACCCAGTTGCGATCCTGCGCGTTGCGATCGGCGGGGTAGATGGCGAGGAACTGTTCCCAGGCCTTGAGTGCCAGTTCATCCTGCTCCGCGGATGTCAGGATTGCGGCCATGCCGGCAAGCGCGCCGAAATGGCGTGGCTCGATCGCCAGAACACGATTGATGTCCGACATCGATTTCCGGTAGTTGCCCATCTGGAAATGCAGCGTGGCGCGCTGGTTCCAGCCCTCGACATATTGCGGGGCGAGGTAGATCACCTGGTCGAAGATAGTCCATGGCTGCCGGTTGCCGGCTGGTCTGGATGGCTTTTGCGGCCCACTGCATCAGGAGATTGACGGAAGCGCTGCCCGATTCCTGCCACTCCGTTCGGATGCGATCGGCAATTTCCCGCGCCTTGTCCGCGTCGCGCTCGCGCTTCAATTCGGCAAAGAGCGAATCAAGACGCTGCTTCGGCGTCGCCATTTCGGCAGCGGGCGGTTCGGCCGCAGTGTCTTCGGCGAACGCCGGTGCGGCACCAGAAAGCAGCAAGACCAAGCTTGCGGCAGGAATCAAAAGCGAGGACATGATTTTAGCCATGACAGATAAGGTAGTCCGCCACGGCTGAAGATCAAATCAAATTTAGGGCATCGTGCCGTTTGCAAACGGAAACGCCGCCTGATGTCGTTCGCACACGGATGTGCCTGGACAGGCGGCGTTCAAGCATTTCGATCCGAAATCACACGGTTTCGAATCGTGCCTGCGCAAATCAGCCCTGACGGGCCTTGAAGCGCGGGTTCAGCTTGTTGATGATGTAAACGCGGCCCTTGCGGCGAACCAGACGGTTGTCGCGGTGACGGCTCTTGAGCGACTTGAGCGAATTTTTGATCTTCATTTTTCTGATCCGCAGTTTCGGGGAAAACATTCGCCCGGCTTTGACAATCAAAAGCGCGCCGCAGACCAATAAGGCCGAGCGCGCTCTTAGGGTTGGCAGGCAAATAACCCGGCGTCGTAAAAGTGTCAACCGCAGCGGGCCTGTTTTCCTTGTCCGAACCGGCTTTTCTGTGGGTTTCCCCATGGTCTTTTCGTCAGGCAAGCCAGGTGACATGGCCCATCTTGCGACCGGGGCGTGCTTCCGTCTTGCCGTAGAGGTGAACCAGCGCATTGCGGCGCGCGAGCCAGGCCGGCACGTCGTCTATATCGTCGCCGATCAGATTCTGCATCACGCAGTCGGAATGGCGGGCGCGGTTCGCCAGCGGCAGGCCGGTGATGGCGCGGATATGCTGCTCGAACTGCGAAATGACGCAGGCCGCCTCCGTCCAGTGGCCGGAATTGTGTACGCGCGGCGCGATTTCGTTGGCAATCAGGCTGCCATCGGGCAGCGACGAAGAATTCGACGCCGATGACGCCGACATAATCCAGCGCATCGAGCAATCGCCTGTGGCGGCACTGCGCGCTGCCTCAGCCGTGTCCGCCCCGATGCGAGGCCGGCACGGTCGACGTGTGGAGAATGCCGTTGCGATGGATGTTTTCGGCCGGATCGTAAGCAGGCAACCGTTGCCGTCGATGCCGCGGGCGGCGATGATGGAGATTTCCCGGTCGAAGGCAACGAAGCTTTCGAGAATCAGCGGTACCGCCGCCCAGTGCGTTGCAAAGCGCCGGCCGGCAGGTCCTGCGGCCCTTCGAACACCTTCTGGCCCTTGCCGTCATAACCGAGCCGGCGCGTCTTCAGCACGCCCTTGCCGTCGAAATCCGCAAGCGCTGCTTCGAGCTCTGCCTGGTTGTCGACGGCGTGAAAGCCGGCGGTGGGGATGCCGCAATCCTTGATGAAGCGCTTTTCGGTCACGCGGTCCTGCGCCACTTCCAGTGCTTTCGGCGGCGGATAGACGGGTATTCGAGCGGGCGAGAAATTCGGCGGCCGAAACCGGTACGTTCTCGAATTCATAGGTGATCGACGTCGCAGCTTTGCGCCAGCGCGGAAAGCGCTGCCGCGTCGTCATAGGCTGCAACGATCTGGCCGTTGGCGACCTGGGTCGCCGGACAGTCGGCCTGCGGCTCGAGAATGATGGTGCGGAAGTTGAGGCGGGCTGCCGCCATGGCAAGCATGCGGCCAAGCTGGCCGCCACCGATAATGCCGATCGTCTCGTCATCAGATCTCGTCCACCGGATATTCGGCCACGGCATTCGTCTGGCGCTCGCGCCACTCGTCGAGGCGCTCTGCAAGCTCGGGGTCGCTCAATGCGCCAGCACGGCGGCCGTCAGGAGTGCTGCATTGACCGCGCCGGCGCGGCCGATGGCCAGCGTGCCGACAGGAATGCCGGCGGGCATCTGCACGATGGAGAGCAGGCTGTCCTGGCCCGAGAGTGCCTTGGACTGCACGGGCACGCCGAAAACGGGAAGGGGCGTCATCGATGCGGCCATGCCGGGCAGGTGGGCCGCGCCACCGGCGCCGGCGATGATCACCTTGAAGCCCTCGTCGCGCGCGCCCTTGGCAAATTCCACCAGCCGGTCCGGCGTGCGGTGTGCCGAAACGATACGGGCATCATAGGCGATGTCGAGCGCATCAAGCGTATCGGCGGCATTCTTCATGGTCTCCCAGTCGGACTGGCTTCCCATGATGATGGCGACGGGCGGTGTTGATGGTTTCGTCACGACGGGTTCCGCTTCAGGCGATGATATCGGGGATGATCTGATCTTCGATCGAGGTGATCCGGTCCTTGATCGACAAGCTTCTTCTTCTTCATGCGCTGGATACGCAACGCATCGCAGCCTGTCTGGATCATGGCATTGATCGCGACATCATAGTCTTCATGTTCCTGCCTCAAACGCGCGACTTGCAGTCTGAGTTCGGCATGGTCCTGGTCTGGCATCCCTCAAGTCCCTGTCAGTACCGGTGGCGGCTGGGCCGCCGTCCGGATCAATTCGTGCGTCGCTCTAGCATAGAAAGTCTGGTAACGGGAAGTTATCCTTCGTCATCATTTCGCCTTCGACAAATGAAAGATAGCGTGGCACACTTGTTGTGTTACGACCTGGAACATCCGGCATTTACGGACCGGATGCAAGCAAAAGGAAGGGACTGCCAAATGACCATTGAGGCTCATCTTGCAACGCTTGAGAAAAAACATGGTGCTCTGGAACAGGAGCTCCACTCGGCCCTTATCCATCCTTCTTCCGAGGATCAGAAGATCGCCGATATCAAGCGCCGTAAGTTGCGTTTGAAGGACGAAATCGAAAAGCTTCGTTCATCGATTCACTGATCACCAACAGCATTCCAACTTGCATCGGGAGACCTATAACCAGCGCCGGAATGAAATACAGGTTCTTCTATCAGACTGTATTGCCTGGCATGCGGCAGTGTTTCGCGTGGATATGATATCCGCAACGTACCGCAGGGAAATGGTTTCCCGATGTAGGCTTTAGCCCGATCCTTGCCTGAGACGATCGGTGTCGGGGCGTAAGCTCTAGGACCAGAACTGGTCCAGCCACAGATTGACCCGGTCGAAACCGGGCTTGTTGATTGCGTAGATCCGGCGCGTGCCATTGGCCGAAACGGACACCAGATTACAATCCAGAAGCGCTTTCAGATGTTGAGACACCGCCGGCCGGCTGATTGGCAGGCCGTGGGCCAGTTCGTTTACCGTTTTCGGTGCGCGCCGCAATTCCTCCAGCAGGTAGCGCCGGTTCGGATCCGCGATGGCATCGAAAGGGTCGGTTGTGGACATGGGCAAAAGCTAGGAGAAATAAGGCTCTCCGGCAAGCAAATTGTGCGGTGCCGCAATGCTATTTTGCCTTGCAGCACCGAGGGTGGCGTCGTGTTCGCATCAGCTTCCCGCTGCAAGCGCGGAAACGCCGTCCCAGACAAGTTTCGTGCCCGCCAGGAATGCCATTGTGTACATGAACGGATAGAAGATATCCGGCCGCATCCGGCGCACCAGCCAGGCGCCGCAGACGGTTGCCAGCATGGCAAGCGGGAACAGCGTCAAGGATGTCGTGAGATTGCTGAGATCAAGCTGGCCGAGCGCAAAATAGGGGATGAGCTTCACGATGTTGAGGACGGCGAAAAAGCGGACGATCGTGCCGGTATATTCGCGCGGCGGCAGTTTCAGCGGCAGCGCGTAGATCTGGAAGGGCGGCCCTCCGGCATGGGCGACAAAACTGCCATAGCCGGCAAAGGCGCCAAACAGCGTCGCCGGCACCTTGCGATGGGTCTTGGCTTCAATGATGACGCCCTGGCGCGCGCGCCAGAGATTATAGACGTATCGCAGCACGAATAGCACGGTGATGCCGCCGATGATCAGTCGCAGCGCATCGCGAGGCACATAGGCGGCGGTTGCCCAGCCGATGGCGATACCGACCATGGCGCCGGGCAGCATCATCTTCAGGGTTTTCCTATCGGCATGGGCGCGCCACATCCAGAGCGAGACCATATCCATGGCAATGAGGATCGGCAGAAGCAGGGCTGCTGCCTGAACCGGCGAAACCGCCAGCGAGAGCAGTGGCACGCCCATCAGGGCAAGGGCCTCGCCCATGCCGCCCTTGGCCAGCCCGACGAGAAGAACCGCCGGAATGGCGATGGCATAAAAGTGCAGATCCGGAAGCATGGGTATCGGTTGATCCTTTTGTCCGCAGGGTCTACTGCATAAATTCTGAGATCGGAATGCAATTCAGGAAATATGCCGCAGGATTTAAGTCATGCAGCGGCCTTGCCCGTGCGGTTGAATGGGCGGTGCTGTATGGCTTTTCTCAATCAAAATCGAGTAGGGGTTGCCGGATGGATGCCGGAAACCCGCAGGAACGGAAAAACATGAGCCAGACCGACAATCGCTGCCGCCTCGTTCTCGTGGTGCCTGACATCGCCGATATTGCCGAGCGGAGCAAATTGCTCGGCGACGCGCTGCGGGGCGGCGATGTCGCATCGGTCATCGTGCCGCAATACGGTCTTGACGATCAGACCTTTCAAAAACACGCCGAGGCGCTGGTTCCGCTGATCCAGAATGCGGGCGCTGCGGCCCTTCTCGCGGGGGATACCCGCGTTGCCGGCCGCGCCAGGGCGGATGGCCTGCATATCGAGGGCAATGCGCAGGCGCTCGCCGAGGCCATGGAAAAATTTTCGCCGAAGCTGATCGTCGGCGGTGGCAATGCGAATGACCGCCACCATGCGCTGGAGGTTGGCGAAGCCCGGCCGGACTACGTCTTTTTCGGCAAGGTCGAGGGCGATATCAAGCCGGAAGCGCATCCGAAGAATCTCGCTCTGGCCGAGTGGTGGGCCTCGATGATCGAGATCCCCTGCATCGTCATGGGCGGCACCGACCCGGAATCGGCGCTTGCCGTGGCCGAGACAGGGGCGGAGTTCGTCGCGCTCAGGCTCGCCGTTTTCGGCGATGCTGCCCAGGCCGCCAGCGTGGTCGCCAATGTCAATGCGCTTCTGGACGAAAAAGCGCCACGGTTTGAAGATTAAGACATTTGCATGTTGAACCGCTCCCGTCTTTCCGCGCGCCTTTTTAACGCCTTCCTGCTCTGCACGGTGCTGATCGTGCCGCCCATGGCTGCGCGCGCGCAGGACGCGGCGAAAGATGAGCCAGGTGCCGCCACAGACGGTGTCGATCCGAAACGCGGCCGCATCACGCCATTCAACGGCGCTGTGCTGCCGGAGGGCAAGCAGACGGTTACGAAGCCACCGGTCGATGGTGCACAGAAAGACGACAAGCCATCCGGCGGTGTGAACGTGCTGGAGCGGATGGGCGCTGAACTTCCCGACCTTCCGCAGGAAAAGCCGTTCGACGGAAAGCCGGATGAAGCCTTCGGCGCCTTCCAGCGCGGCTATTACCTGACGGCGATGGATCTGGCCCTTCCAAGGGCGCAGCTTGGTGATGCCGCAGCGCAGACGCTGGTTGCCGAAATCCTCTCGCAGGGCCTTGGTGTTGCCCGCAAGCCCAAGGAGGCCGCGTTCTGGTATGGTCAGGCGGCCAAGAGCGGCGATCCGACGGCGATGTTCAAATATGCGCTGATGCTGATGGAAGGCCGTGACGTTCCACGGGACAAGAAGGCGTCGGAAGAGCTGATGAAGAAGGCGGCCGATCTCGGCAATTCCTCGGCGCAGTTCAACTACGGCCAGCTGCTGGTGGCCGACATGCCGGGCGAGCGCGGTTTGAAGGCTGCCATGCCCTATTATGAGAAATCCGCCGAACAGGGCATTGCCGATGCGCAATATGCCCTGTCGCAGATCTATCTCAATGTCGACGGCATTGACGAAAACAAGCGCTCCAAGGCGCGGGAATGGCTGCTGCGCGCCGCACATGCCGGTTTTGATACCGCCCAGCTCGATGCGGCGATCTGGCTGATCGAGGGGATTGGCGGCGACCGCAATCTGGAGGATGGTTTCGGCTGGATGCGCCGCGCCGCCCAAAGCGGCAATACGGTCGCGCAGAACAAGCTTTCGCATCTCTATGTCAATGCCATCGGTACGCGGCCCGATCCGGTCGAGGCGGCGAAATGGTATGTGCTGTCGCGCCGCGCCGGTCTCAAGGATCTCGCACTCGAAGATTTCTATCTCGGGCTGGATGACGAACAGCAGAAGGCGGCGCTTGCCGCCGCCAACAAATACCGCAGATCCTGACGGTCATTTGCAGGCGAGACTTGAACTTTAGGGGTTTTTGTGGTCTTGAGGCCCCAAAATTGGCCCGTTTCTGCGGTGCCGAAGTCTTTACTGCATAATTCCTTGGATCGGACCCGATGCAAGGTGGAAATTATGCAGCTGCAAACACAGTGATATAGCGACCTTTGTGCGTTTGAAAAAACGCACGGCGCTTTAGGGAATGCTTTCCCAGGAAAATCGACGGGCCATGAAAATCAACGGCAATGAAATACGCCCCGGCAGCGTCATCGAGCACAATGGCGGTCTCTGGGCTGCGGTGAAGTCGACGACGGTCAAGCCCGGCAAGGGTGGTGCCTTCAATCAGGTCGAGCTGAAGAACCTGATCGACGGAACCAAGCTCAACGAGCGCTTCCGCTCGTCCGAGACGGTTGAACTCGTCAGTCTCGAACTGAAGGAATTCCAGTTCCTGTTCGAGCAGGGTGATGCTCTGGTGTTCATGAACATCGAGACCTACGAACAGCTGGAACTGCAGAAGGATTTCGTCGGCGATCGCGCCACCTTCCTGCAGGATGGCATGATGGTGACGGTCAAGCTCTATGACGAGCGGCCGATCGGCATCTCCCTGCCGGACCAGGTCGTTCTGACGATTGCCGAGGCCGATCCCGTGGTCAAGGGCCAGACGGCGGCGTCCTCCTACAAGCCGGCGATCATGGAGAACGGCGTGCGCGTCATGGTTCCTCCGTTCATCGCCACCGGCGAGCGCATTCTCGTCGATACCAATGAAATCACCTATCTTCGCCGCGCGGACTGATCTGCGGCGGCACCGTCAATTGATCCCGTCGGTTCACCCGGTCGTCGGTTCATATTCCAAGGAAAGCCAAGATGGCACGTTCTGCTCTTCTCAATGTCATGGTCCAGGCCGCCTTCAAGGCCGGCAAGTCTCTGTCGCGCGATTTCGGCGAAGTTCAGAACCTGCAGGTTTCGCTGAAAGGTCCTGGCGACTACGTATCCCAGGCCGACCGCAAGGCTGAAAAGCTGATCCGCGAGGAGCTGCTGAAGGCCCGGCCGACCTATGGCTTCCTCGGAGAGGAAAGCAAGGAAATCATCGGCACCGATGGCGCCCATCGCTGGATCGTCGATCCGCTGGATGGCACGACGAACTTCCTGCACGGCATTCCGCATTTCTCGATCTCGATCGCGCTCGAGCGCCAGGGCGAGATTGTCTGTGCGGCGATCCTCAATCCGGCAACGGACGAACTCTACACCGCCGAGCGCGGCGGCGGCGCCTTCCTCAACGATCGCCGCCTGCGTGTGGCCGCCCGCAAGAGCCTTTCCGACGCCGTCGTCGCCTCCGGGATGCCGCATCTTGGCCATGGCAATCACGGCACCTACCTTGTCGAACAGCGCCACGTCATGGGCGAAGTCGCCGGCATGCGCTGCCTCGGTGCTGCCTCGCTGAACCTTGCCTATGTGGCAGCCGGTCGTGTCGACGGCTTACTGGGAGCGCGGCCTGTCCTCCTGGGACATCGCTGCCGGCATGCTGCTGATTCGCGAAGCCGGCGGCTGGGTCACCGACCTCGATGGCGGCAACAAGTCGATGGAAGATGGAACCATCGTTGCGGGCAACGAATATATCCGCAAGGCGCTGCAAGAGGTCGTGCGTCGCCCGATCCCCGGCAAGTAACGGAAACAATGCGCGAAATCCGGCATCGGGCGTCCCGGCCCGAATGTCGGCCGGCGTTGTTTTCCCTTCAATTCGGCACAAAGTTAATCTAGTCTCCCGGCAAGTGCGCAAGGGTCTTCGGCTCGGGCGCTCTTTATCATGTGCATTCGTGCCTTAATCGGAGAGCAACGTCCTATGGCGAAACTGAAACTGTCGGGATGGGATGCCGCCGGAGAGACCGGAGAGGGGTACAATCCCAACAAGCTCTCCAGCCCGATGAGCTTCTTCTGGACGATGATCATTTTTCTCATCATCGTCGGCTTTGTCGGAGCCATCCTCTTTCGCCAGGCGCAGACTGCGTTTCTCGCCAATCCCGGACTGAACGGACTGATTGTCGGCGTGCTTCTCATCGGTGCGCTGCTGGTCTTCAGCCATGTGCTCAGTCTGCGGCCGGAAGTGCGCTGGTTCAATTCGTTCCGCGCAGCCGGCAGTGCCGACAAGGTTGGCCGCGACCCGGTTCTGCTTGCACCGATGCGGGCCTTGATCGGTCAGCGCCACTCGATGACCATCTCGACGACAGCGCTGCGCTCGATCCTCGATTCGATCGCGACGCGCCTTGACGAATCCCGCGACACCTCGCGCTATCTCATTGGCCTCCTCGTCTTCCTCGGCCTGCTCGGCACATTCTGGGGCCTGCTCGGCACGATCGGCTCGATCAACACGGTCATCCAGTCGCTGGACGCCGGAACGGGCGGCACGGAGGATGTTCTGGCGGCACTCAAAAGCGGGCTTTCGGCGCCGCTTTCAGGGATGGGCACAGCCTTTTCGACCTCGCTCTTCGGCCTGTCCGGCTCGCTGATCCTCGGCTTTCTCGACCTGCAGGCGGGCCGGGCGCAAAATCGCTTCTATACCGAGCTTGAAAACTGGCTGTCTTCCGTCACCGATGTCAGTTCGGATCTCTCAACATCATCCGACGGGCAGGGTGCTGCTGCGCCGATCGAAGGCTTGCGTGAGCTGACCGAACAACTCTCCAGGCTCAACCAGGATGGCGGCATGAACCAGCGCACCACGGCAGCGATGGCGAGCCTTGCGGAAGGCATCCAGGGCCTTGTCAAGAACATGCGTGGCGAGCAGCAGATGCTGCGCGACTGGATCGAGGCGCAGCAGGAAGAGGCGCGCTCGATGCGCAAGACGCTCGACAAGCTTGCCGCCCGCATCGGCCAGACCGACAAGATCGCGGTCCACGCTGAAAAGCCTGTGACCAAGCCAGTGCGCGCCGACGAAATCGGAGGGGAATAGCCGATGGCGCTCGCGCGAAGGGGCCGCTCCCAGAGAACCATCGATTACTGGCCCGGCTTCGTCGACGCCCTGTCGACGCTGCTGCTCTCGATCATGTTCCTGCTCACCGTATTCGTTCTCGGCCAGTTCCTGCTCAGCCGGGAAATCAGCGGCAAGGATGATGTGCTCAACCGGCTGAACAGCCAGATCAACGAATTGACGCAGCTGCTGGCGCTGGAAAAGGGCAGCAAGCAGGATCTCGAGGATTCGCTGGCCAATCTGCAGGCGTCACTTGCCACATCTGAAGGCGAGCGCTCGCGGCTGCAGTCGCTGCTCGATCAGGGCAGTGGCAGTTCCGAAGCGGCCAATCAGCGGATCGGCGACCTGACCGGGCAGCTGGAATCGGCCACAGAGGCGAGCACAAGGGCGATGAGCCAGATCGACCTGCTGAACCAGCAGATCGCCGCGTTGCGCAGCCAGATTGCCGCCATCGAGGGCGCGCTCCAGGCCTCCGAGGCCAAGGACGAGGCGTCGCAAACCAAGATCGCCGATCTTGGCCGGCGGCTGAATGTCGCGCTGGCGCAGCGTGTCCAGGAGCTCAACCGCTATCGTTCCGACTTCTTCGGCCGGCTTCGCGAAATCCTCTCCGACCGCGAGAATATCCGCATCGTTGGCGACCGATTCGTCTTTCAGTCGGAAGTCCTGTTTCCGTCCGGCGGCAACGAGTTAAACCCGGCAGGCCAGGAGGAAATGGGCAAGCTTGCAGCTGCCCTTCTCGATCTTGCCAAGGAAATTCCCGCTGAAATCAACTGGGTTCTGCGGGTCGACGGCCATACCGACAACGTGCCGCTCTCGGGTACCGGCCGCTACATAGATAACTGGGAGCTTTCTTCCGCACGCGCGACATCGGTGGTCAAGTTCCTGATTTCCCGCGGCGTGCCTGCCGACCGTCTGGTCGCTGCCGGCTTCGGCGAATTCCAGCCGATTGCCGAAGGCGACAGCAAGGAAGCCCGCGACCAGAACCGCAGGATCGAGTTGAAGCTTACGGAGAAGTAGCTGCTTCCGACGCTTCTTTGGGCTGGGACAACGATCTGCCTGATTGCCCTCTCGTTTACGCGCACGTAAGTTGGTGTTCGATACGGACCTGGAGGAGTGGCGGATGAATTGCGATGTGCTTGTCGTTGGGGCAGGGCTTGCCGGGCTGGTCGCAGCGACGGAGGCCGCAGATCGCGGCCGCAAGGTGATCGTGCTTGACCAGGAGGGGGAACAGAACCTCGGTGGGCAGGCCTTCTGGTCGCTGGGTGGCCTGTTCTTCATCGACAGTCCCGAACAGCGCCTGATGCGCATCCGCGACAGTCATGATCTGGCCTTTCAGGACTGGATGGGATCGGCGGGCTTCGATCGGCCGGAAGATCACTGGCCGCGGCTGTGGGCAGAGGCCTATCTGAATTTTGCCGCAGGCGAGAAGCGCTCCTGGCTGCATGCCATGGGCATGCGCTGGTTTCCCGTCGTCGGCTGGGCCGAGCGGGGCGGGGCGCTTGCCCACGGCCACGGCAATTCCGTGCCGCGGTTCCATGTGACCTGGGGCACCGGGCCTGGCGGTGCTGGAGCCTTTCATCCGCCGCGCCCGCGAAGCCGAAAGCCGGGGACTGATCCGCTTCCGCTTCCGCCATCAGGTCGATGAACTCATCACCATCAACGGCCGGGTCGTGGGTGCGCGCGGCTCGGAGCTGCGGCAGGACGATTGCCTGCGCGGCCAAAGGAGCAACCGCGAAATCGTCGGGGATTTCGAGATTGCCGCCGGTTCCGTGATCGTCACGGCCGGGGGCATCGGCGGCAATCACGATCTGGTGCGCCGCAACTGGCCGGTGGAGCGGCTGGGACCGGCGCCGCAATCCATGGTCAGCGGCGTGCCGCACCATGTCGATGGCCGCATGCTGGAGATAGCGGGCCGGGCGCGCGGCTCGATCATCAATGCCGACCGGATGTGGCACTATACCGAAGGCCTGCGCAACTTCGATCCGATCTGGCCGAACCATGGTATCCGCATCCTGCCCGGACCGTCCTCCTTCTGGTGCGATGCCGACGGCAACCGCTTTGCCGCACCTGCCATGCCCGGCTTCGATACGCTCGGCACGCTGAAGGCGATCCGGCAGGGCGGGAACGAATATAGCTGGTTCATCCTCACCAAGGCGATCATCAAGAAGGAATTCGCGCTGTCCGGGTCGGAGCAGAACCCGGATCTGACCGGCAAGGACATCCGCCTCTTGCTGAAGCGGCTCGG
This sequence comes from uncultured Alphaproteobacteria bacterium, assembly GCA_963822365.1. GTDB lineage: Bacteria > Pseudomonadota > Alphaproteobacteria > Rhizobiales > Rhizobiaceae > Pararhizobium. Next base: position 164,122 of record CAWGHM010000009.1, on the reverse strand, counting down.
CAAGAACCCGCCGGCGCCGGTACAGGCCTTCATGGACAAGGGCGAAGACTTCGTCGTGCGCAATCGTCTCGAAGATCTCGTTGCAGGCGATGAATGCGATCACCGGCGAGGACAGGCTTTCGGCTGCGGCATCTGCGCCAGCAGATCGAGGCGCGCGATCGGGAGATGGACGAACGGGTTTTCCAAGGATGCGCAGGTCACCGCCATCCGCGGTGCGCGCCACTATCTTGGCGACCAAGCTCATGCGCACGGCCAAGCCGCACCGCATTCTGGATCCGAAGGCGGGACCGCTGATCGCGGTGCGGCTGCATATCCTGACCCGCAAGACGCTGGGCGGGCTGCAGACCGATCTTGTCCGGGCGGGTGCTGGAGCTGTCAGGCAGAGCCGGTGCCGGGGCTCTATGCCGCGGGCGAGATCGCCGGCTTTGGCGGTGGCGGCATGCATGGCTACAACGCGCTCGAGGGTACGTTTCTCGGGGGCTGCATCTTCTCCGGCCGCATCGCCGGCCGGAGCGTCTGATCTCGACTGTAGAGCACTGAGCGATCAATCCATCGAGACGTTTGCGTCCCTGACGACCGGCGTCCACTTGGCGAGTTCGGCCTTCACATGCGTTGCGAGTTCTTCGGGCGTCGAGCCAACGATGGTGGCGCTGAATTCCTTCATGCGCTCCATGACGGTCGGGTCCTTCATGGCATTGTTGGCGGCGGTATTGAGACGCGCGACGATTTCCGGCGGCGTGCCGGCCGGCGCAAACAGGGCGTTCCAGGTGTACGTCTCGTATCCGGGCACGCCTGACTCCGCCATGGTCGGAACATCCGGGAAAGAAGGAGCCCGTTCGGCTGTCGTTACTGCAAGAGCCCGCAGCGTGCCGGCCGTAATGTGGCCTGAGGACGAAGGCAGGTTGTCGAACATGATCGGAACCTGATTGCCGATGACATCGTTCAGCGCCGGGCCTGAGCCCTTGTAGGGCACATGCTGCAGGCTGACGCCCGCCATGCTCTTGAAAAGCTCTCCGGATAAATGCAGCGGCGTGCCATTGCCGGACGAGGCATAGCTATACTGGTCGGGGTTTGCCTTCAGAAGGGCAACCAGTTCCTGCACGGTCTTGACCGGCAGTTCCGGGTTGACGACAAGGACGTTCGGCACCAGCACCAGAAGCGAGATCGGCGCGAAATCCTTCTCTGCATCATAGGGCTTGGTCTTGAGGATCAGCGGGTTGAGCGCATGGGTGGCGACGGTCGCCATCAGGATCGTATAGCCGTCCGGCTCTGCCCGCGCCACATTGGCGGCCCCCAGACTGCCGCCGGCACCGCCGACGTTCTGGACGATGACCTGCTGGCCAAGTTCGTCCGACATCTTCTGTGCGATGATGCGGCCGACGACGTCGGTCGATCCACCGGCGGCAAAGGGAATGACCAGCGTGACCGGGCGATCCGGAAAACTCTGGGCCAGGGTCGGCAAGCCAAAGGCCACGGAAGCCAGCAGCGAAATACCAAGCGCCAGACCGGCGCGGCGGGTTGTCTTGAAAACGGCCATTTAAATCTCCTCCCAGAAATCAACAGGCAAACCATCCGTCGCCCATCAGGCGACGGAACGGATATTGGCTCGTTTTCAACAATAACAAGGTCTGCACAGGCGGCAGGCTGCCGCCTATCGACTAAAGTCTCGTGGCTATGCGTTGCCGGCGGCGAGCAGCAGATTTTCAGAGCCCTGATCGAACTGCAGGCGGGCAAGCTTGGCATAGAGGCCGCCTTGACGCACGAGGGCTGCATGGGTGCCTTCCTCGACGATGCGGCCCTGATCCATGACGAGAATGCGATCGGCCTTCAGCACGGTCGCCAGCCTGTGGGCGATGACCAGCGTGGTACGGTCCTGCATCAGTCCATCAAGCGCTTTCTGGACGAGTGTTTCGCTTTCGGCGTCGAGCGCGGACGTGGCTTCGTCGAGCAGCAGGATCGGCGCATCCTTGAGGATCGCGCGGGCAATGGCGATACGCTGGCGCTGGCCACCGGACAGCGTGATGCCGCGTTCTCCGACCGGCGTGTCGTAGCCCTGATCGAGCCTCGCGATGAATTCATCGGCCTGGGCTGCAACCGCGGCTGCCTTGACCATCTCACGACAGGCGTCCGGCGAGCCGAAGGCAATGTTGTCATGGATCGAACTGGCAAAGATGGTGACATCCTGCGGTACGATGGCGATGCGGGCGCGCAGATCCTTCGGATCGACTTCGCGGGCGTCGATACCATCGATCGTGATGGTGCCGCTGACGGGATCATAGAAGCGCAGGAGGAGCGAGAAGACGGTGCTCTTGCCGGCGCCGGAAGGACCGACAATCGCGACTGTTTCGCCTGACTTCACCGTGAAGCTCAGGCCATGCAGGCTCTTGTATTCCGGCCGCGACGGGTAGGCGAACTGCACATCCTCAAAAACGACGTCGCCGCTTGCCGGTTGCGGCATCGATACCGGGTGCTCGGGGGCGACGATCTCCGGCTCCTCGGACAAAAGCTCGTTCAATCGCTCGGCGGCACCGGCTGCCTGCGAAAGCTCGCCCCAGACCTCCGAGAGCGCGCCCAGCGCACCGGCTGCAAACACCGAATACAACAGGAACTGGCCGAGCGTGCCGGGCGAAAGATTGCCCGCAAGCACATCCTGTGCGCCGAACCACAGCACGGCGACAACGCTGCCGAAGACCATGGTGATGGCAAAGGCGGTCAGCACCGAACGCGCCTTGATGGCGGCGCGGGCGGCATCATAGGCATTTTCCACGGCACTGCCGTAACGGGTCTGGGCTGCCTGTTCGCCATTGAAGGCCTGCATGGTGCGGGCTGCGGAAATGGCTTCGCCGGCATAGGCCGATGCCGCCGCCAGCGTGTCCTGCGCCTCGCGGGAGCGACGACGCACCGAGCGGCCGAAGCCGACCAGCGGAAAGACGATGATCGGGATTGCCGCAATCACCAGGCTCGAGAGCTTCGGGCTCGTATAGACCATCATGCCGATGGCACCGAGGCACAGAATGGTGTTGCGCAGCGCAACGGAGGCGGTGGCGCCGACGGCGGACTTGATCTGCGTGGCGTCGGCCGTCAACCGCGAGACGATCTCGCCGGACTGGTTGACGTCGAAGAAGGAGGGCGAGAGACGGGTGACATGATCGAAGACTTCGCGGCGCAGATCCGAGACGATGCGCTCGCCAAGCGTGATGACGAAATAATAGCGGGCAGCGCTGGCCAGTGCCAGGATAATGGCAAGCACCATCAGCATGGTGAAATAGGTGTTGATGAAGCCGGAATCGGAATTGGAGAAGCCATGGTCGATCATCCGGCGCACCGCCATGGGCAGGGTCAGCGTCGTTGCAGCGGCAATCGAGAGCGAAATGACGGCGCCGATGACGAGTTTCCGATAGCGGATGACATATGGCAACAGCTTGGCCAGCGGCCGGACAGATTTGCGCTCAGCCGGCGAAACGACCTTGTTCGACACGTAACCCCCAATCGCCAAGGGAAAGCCGGCTTTTCTCGCGCAACTCGCCATTCGCGGTACTTGTTATCCTGATAGTCATCCTGTATAGGCACGGCATCAAATTGGGAAGCCGTAGCCATTCAGGCGGTCTGCGGCATCATTTACGTGTTTGGTCCGGATGCCGCAATGGCCCACGACGGGGCTTGCGACAATTGGACCCTGGACCTGCAGGAAGATTGTTATGAAGGCGAATATCCATCCCGAGTACCACATGATCAAGGTTGTCATGACCGATGGCACCGAATACGAAACCCGCTCGACCTGGGGTTCGGAAGGTCAGACCATGAACCTGGAAATCGACCCGACGTCGCACCCGGCATGGACCGGCGGCAACCAGCAGATGCTGGATCGCGGTGGCCGCGTTTCCAAGTTCAAGAAGCGCTTCGAAGGCCTCGGCCTCTAAGATCCGCTTTCAGAATTTGTCTTCGAAAGAGCCCGGTTCGTCCGGGCTTTTTTGCGTGCGCGGGAGGCAGGGTTTGGATAGCATCGCCAATAATCCTTTGTGCGAACTTGCGAGGCGATAGAGTGACCGATGAGAACTGACAGCCGCCTGTCGCGCATGCTCCACGTCCTGCTGCACATGGCGCGCCACGATCAGCCCTTCACTTCCGAACAGATCGCCACGATGCTCGATACCAATCCGGTGGTCGTGCGCCGGACCATGGCCGGTCTGCGCGAGGCGGGTTATGTGACATCAGGCACGGGCCATGGCGGTGGCTGGACGATCGCCTGTGATCTGCGCAAGACGAGCTTGCTGGATATTCACCGCGCCGTCGGCGGCGCGCAGGTTTTCACCATCGGCATGGACAATGACAATCCGGACTGCGCGGTCGAGCGCGTGGTCAACAATGCCATCGGTGAGGCCATGCGCCGGGCCGAGGCGATGCTTCTGGAAGCGTTGGGCGCGGTTTCCCTGGCGGACCTGGCGGAAGAGTTCGATGCGGTCTGCCGGACACAGAGGCGTTCGGGATTGAGCGATCTTCGTTATCATCCCGGCCTTCCGAAGGATGAGCCGGCGGGTTGATCGCCAACAAAAAACCCGGCGCACAGGCCGGGTTGATGACGTCATGAAAGTGTTCTCAAGCCTCAGCTTGGTTTTCGGTCTCAGCTTGCGCCGAATGCCGTCTGCAGCAGGCTGAGTTGTGCCTTGACGCCATTCTGGTTGTCCGGAACGAAGGCCGACAGGTCCTGCGGGCGGTAGATTTCGCGGTCGAGGATGGCGACGCGATTCTGCAGGCGCAGCGAACGGTCGATCAGATCGCGGAAACCTTCCGGCAGATCGTTCCAGCCTGGCGCCGTGCGATCGACGTTGAAGCTGTCGAGGCGGACCTTGTTCTTTTCAGACATCACCTGATCGCGGCTCATCTCGCCATTGTTGACGGCGCGCTGCAGCAGGAGCCAGGAGGCCATCTGCATGAGACGCGTGGTCAGGCGCATCGATTCGGCCGCATACAGAACCGAGGCCATGCGCGGCATGACCTTGGAGGCCGCGCGACCGGGACCGTCGAGATAGCTTGCGGTTTCTTCAACCAGACCCATGCCTTCGGAATAGAGCGCCTTGAACTGCGCAGAAGACGCAGCGTGCCCCGCGAAGCTCACAGTATTCAATCCTCGTTCGGACATGTGTTATTTCCCTGGTTAAACGCATCACTTCTAGGTCAGGTAACTGCCGGGTTAACAAAAAGTTTCTTCGGTCCGGCGCCTATAGTCCAAGAATGATCCCATAGCGCATTTCACGCAAGCCTATTCTTAAGAAAGGGTTAATCTCCACAAGTCTTTGACGTCCCATGAAAAAAACACAAAAAAAGAGCCGCAAAGCGGCTCTCAAGGTAAAACAGGGAGAAAAATCAGACAATTCGCCAATCGGTAAACATCTGAGTCCAGAGCGATCTGGATGGGACAGTAATATCCTGTCAGGCTTAATGGCCGGTTAATGCTGACCGATTCACGATGATGTGAAGACTGGAACGTCAGCGAAATAGGCTTTCGGCCGCAGAACGGCTGGTCAACTTGCTCCGCCGCTCCGTTTCGAGACGGGTGATCTCTTCTTTGAGCAGGTCGATTCGTGCTGCAAGTTCGTCAGCCGACAGCAGCGACAGATCGCAACCGATTTCGTGTGCCCGCGGTTTTGCGGGGCGATCGTCCTCGAACAGGGTCATGCCTTGACCTTTCCGGTTTCATCCGCGTCCGGCGCGCTCTCGGAAGCGGGCGCCTCGAAGGGGACGGCGCGGGGCGAGAGCTGCAGGCTCTCCGGCGTCGTCATGGTGCCGGGGTTGATCGTCGAATAGGCATCGCGTTCGCTGGCGGGCACTGCGGCGCGCATGCGGCTGCGGAAGATCGCGTAGATGGTGATCAGCACATGGGCGCAGGCGGTAATCATGAACAGCCCATAGGGTCCCGTGGCCGTCATGATCGGACCGCCGATCGTCGGGCCGATGATCGTGCCGATGCCGTACAGCAGAAGCAGGCCACCGGAAATCTTGACGAAATCCTCGGGCGTTGCAAAGTCGTTGGCATGGGAGACCGCGATCGGATAGAGCGCATTCGCCGTGGCGCCGTAGATGCCGACCAGCACCATGAGCATGATGGCGCTGCTCGGCTCGACAAGGAAGATCGAAAGTCCGGCCAGCGCCGCAATGCCGGCAAGGGCGGCCAGGACATAGCGCCGGTCGATGCGGTCCGAGAGGCGGCCGGCCGGGAACTGCATGACGGCGCCGGCAAAGATGGTCGTGGACATCATCAGGGCGACGTCGCTGTCGGTAAGGCCTGCCTGTCTGCCGAAGACTGCGCCGAGCGTTCCATAGGCGCCGTTGGAGATACCGATCAGCAGGATGCCGAGAAAGGAGATCGGCGAGTTTCGATAGAGCCCGCGCAAATCCAGGCTCACCTGCTTCAACGGTTGCGGCGATGCGGCGGTGGACAGAAGGGTCGGCAGCATTGCGAGGCAATAGACGATGCCGCAGATCATGAAGAACAGTGCTGTCGAGGTATCGCCGAACGGGATCATCAACTGCCCGCCAACGACGCCCATCAGCGTGATGGCGATATAGAGCGAGAAGATCGCGCCGCGGCTTTCATTGGTCGCCCGCTCGTTCAGCCAGCTTTCGATGATCATCGAGGTGCCGGCCGTGGAAAAACCGGTGACGGCGCGCAGAACGACCCACCAGATGGGATCAACCAGCAGTCCGGTGAGCAGCGCGATGATTGCCAGAAGCGAGGTGAAGCCCGAAAACGCCCTGACATGGCCGATGCGCTGCACCACTTTCGGCGCCAGAAGGCAGCCGAGCACGAAGCCGGTTGCCCAGGAGGTTCCAAGCAGGCCGAGAAGCGTTGTCGAATAACCTTCCGTCGTGCCGCGCACAGGCAGCAAAAGGCTGTGCAGGCCGTTCCCGAGAAACAGGAAGAGCGTGCCAAGCAGCAGCGCTGCGACCGGCAGAAGATTTTTTCTCATGGGATATTCGCTCGCTTCAAACTCTGTTCGAAAATTAGGGCCATGCGCCCGCAATTGCCAGCCGCAAATTTAAATTCGATGGTGATTGCAAAACCTTAACCGGAAGAATAGCCCTGTTGACGCGTAAAAGTGACACGGGTGTGACGCAGGCGGCCTTACGGGCTTGTTTCACGCGAACGGGAAAATCAATGTCGAAGGCCCTGACGACCATTCTTCTTCTGGCAATGGTGATCCAGCTTCTGAAGCCGCTCGGCCTGCCGGGCCTGAAGCAGCGCCGCGATTTCTGGAAGATCGCGGTCTTCGCCATCGCCGTCATGATGGTGACGGTGCTGATACGGCCATAGGCTGAATCGACCTAGAATGCGATGACGCCGTGCATGACCGGCATGCAATCGCCGGCGATGCGCACGCGCTCGACCTGCCCGGCCACCTTGACGACATTGACAGAGATGAGGCTGCGTCGTCCCATTTCCACGCCCTGTTCTATGACAATGTCATACGTACCGTCTGGGATCGGATCCAGTGAAGCCAGCAATGCGGCCAGCGCACCCGACGCGCTGCCGGTCGCCGGATCCTCGATGACATTGTCGAGCGGCGCAAACATCCGGGCGCGGATTTTCCAGGGGTTTTGCGGATCGCGGACATAGAGAAACAGGGAAAACTGCTCATCCGCATGGGTGTAATGCCTGTTCGCCTCGGCAAAGGCTGCTGTGTTCGGGCAGGCGCGGGCGAGGGCGTCGAGATCCTTCACCTCCGCGACGGCAAAGGGCAGGCCGACGGAAGCGATGACTGGTCGGTGGGTGTCGGGATTGATGTCAATCGTCTTGATGGCGGCGCAGGCGGCAATGGTTTCAATGTCAATTTCCGCTCCCGAAACGAGCCCCTGCGGCGCGCGGATGGCGGCGCCGGTGACGCGACCATCCGTCGCCCGGATCAGTTCGGCCTCGACAAGGCCCCCTGTCTCCTCGAAACGCAGGATGTGGCCCGCGGCCTTGCCGAAAATATCCGGCTGATTGCCGAGCACGAAGGCCGTTCCGACATTCGGGTGGCCGGCAAAGGGCACTTCCATGGTCGGCGTGAAGATCCTGACGCGAGCACTGTTGGCCGGATCTTGTGGCGGCAGCACGAAGGTCACTTCCGAATAGCGAAACTCGGCGGCAATCTGCTGCATCTGCGTGTCCGTCAGGCCTCTCGCATCCGGGATAACCGCGAGCTGGTTTCCGGCGAAGCGCTCGCTGGTGAAGACATCGACGGTGACATAAGCAAAGTTTGGCATGACGGCTGTTCCGGTGCTGCGGTTCTGGATGGATAGCGCGGCACCGGGTGGTTGCGAAGAGGATGTGTTGTCACCGGGACAATCAAAAGCCCGGCCGCTTTCGCGGACCGGGCTCTCTTCTCCTCCCCAGGATTGGAATAGGGATCAGGCGGCCTTTTCGAGGTCTTTCTTCCAGCCGCCGGTGGCAGCCAGGCTGCACATGCGGGCGCGATGGGTGAAGGCGCGCTGGCCGGCAGCGACATTCTCCTGCTTGCCGCCCCAGGCGTTGAGCGCCTCGGTCTGCAGCGCGCGACCATAGGAATAGGTCATGCCCCAGGGCAGGTCATATCCGGCTTTCATTGCGGAAAGATGGGCGGTCGCTTCCTCGGTCGACTGGCCGCCGGAGAGGAAGGCGATGCCGGGGACGGCGGATGGTACAGTGCGCTTCAGCACGCGGACGGTGCGCTCTGCCACTTCCTCGACGCTGGCATGCCGTGCCTTCTTGCCGTCGATGACCATGCTCGGCTTCAGAATGATGCCTTCGAGGCTGACATTGGCATCGGCAAGCTCGTCGAAGACGATGCGCAGGGTGCGTTCCGTCACCTCTTCGGAGCGTTCGATCGAATGATCGCCGGGTGTGCCGTCCATCAGGACTTCCGGCTCGACGATCGGCACGATGCCGGCTTCCTGGCAGAGCGCTGCATAGCGGGCGAGCGCATGGGCATTGGCCTTGATCGAACCATAGCTCGGCAGGATGTCTGAGACGGCGATCACGCCGCGCCATTTGGCAAAGCGCGCGCCGGCTTCGTAATAGGTCTTGAGGCGACCTGCGAGGCCATCAAGGCCCTCGGTGACGGTCTCGCCGGGAAACAGCGGCATGGGCTTGGCACCGGCGTCGACCTTGATGCCCGGAATGGCGCCGGCGGCGCGGATCACGTCGACGAAAGGCGTGCCATCGGCGGCCTTCTGGAACAGGGTTTCTTCAAAGAGAATAACGCCGGAGATATAGGCCTTCATGGCCTCGTCGGCGCGAAACAGCATCTCGCGATAATCGCGGCGCGATGTTTCGGTCGATGCAAGCCCGATCGTATCGAAGCGCTTGCCAATCGTCGCGGTGGATTCGTCCGCAGCCAGAAGGCCCTTGCCCGTTGCCACCATGGCCGCTGCAATATCGTCCAGTCTCTCGCTCATTCCCGATCTCCAAATCTGATTTTGGACACTGAAATAGCAGAAGCAAACCGGTTCGAAAATAACATTTAAATTTGTTAAAACGATTGAATTTATTTTAATCGATTGAAATAACTGGATTAAATTGGGGCAAATGCTCTCGATGCGAGCGAAAGACCGATCCTGCGCCCTTGCGCAAATGAAAGAAGCGCAGGGCCTGAGCCCTGCGCTTCAAAATATGCTTTCGGCCAGCGGATCTTATTTCTGCTGGTGCAGGATATCGACGCCGGGCAGGGGCTTGCCTTCCATCCATTCCAGGAAGGCGCCGCCAGCGGTCGAGACGTAGCTGAGGTCATCGGCCACGTCGGCATGGTTCATTGCCGAGACGGTGTCACCGCCGCCGGCTACAGAGACGAGTGCACCGCTCTTGGTGCGCGCCGCGGCATGCTTGGCAACCGCAACCGTCGCCTTGTCGAAGGGGGCGATTTCGAAGGCGCCGAGCGGGCCGTTCCAGACAAGCGTTGCGGCTTTGCTCACCCAGTCATTGATGGCGGCAATCGATTTCGGACCGACATCGAGAACCATGGCATCGGCCGGGATCGCTTCGATATCGACGACTTCGTTTTCGGCGCCCGCCTTGAATTCGCGGGCAACGACGCCGTCCACCGGCAGGACGATGGCGCAGCCGGCGGTCGCGGCTTCGATCATGATCTGCTTGGCGGTATCGGCAAGGTCATGCTCGCAGAGAGATTTGCCGACACTGGTGCCGCGGGCGGCGATGAAGGTGTTGGCCATGCCGCCGCCGATGACCAGGGCGTCGACCTGTTTGACGAGGTTCATCAGGAGGTCGATCTTGGTGGAAACCTTGGCGCCGCCAACGATGGCAACGACCGGGCGGGTCGGATTGCCGAGGCCTTTTTCCAAGGCTTCCAGTTCGGCCTGCATGGTGCGTCCGGCGTAAGCCGGCAGGAGGTGAGCCAGGCCCTCGGTCGAGGAATGTGCGCGGTGGGCGGCAGAAAAGGCGTCGTTGACGTAGATGTCGCCATTGGCGGCCAGAGCCTTGGTGAAATCCGCGTCGTTCTTTTCCTCGCCCTTGTGGAAGCGGGTGTTTTCCAGAAGCAGGATATCGCCGTCATTCATGCCGGCGATTGCCGATGTCGCCTTTTCGCCGATGCAGTCGGCAGCAAAATGGACGCGCTGGTCGAGAATATCCTCGACAGCAGGCGCGATCAGCGACAGCGACATGTCGGCGACCGGCTCACCCTTGGGGCGGCCGAAATGGGCAAGCAGGATGACCTTGGCGCCCTTTTCCGAGAGTTCGCGGATGGTCGGAACGACACGTTCGATGCGGGTGGCATCGGTCACCTTGCCGTCCTTGACCGGGACATTGAGATCGACACGCACGAGAACGCGCTTGCCTGCGATATCTGTGAGGTCGTCGAGGGTCTTGAAAGTCATGGGTGTTCTCCGCTGATAGTGGTGTGTCGCAACGAGGGCTCGATCAAATTATGAGAGCGTGCGGCAGTCCCGGATAGTCTTCCTCCCCGTTGGGAAGGATGGCCCGAAGGGTCGGGAGAGGGGCTCGCTTGAGAAAACTCCCTCCCCGCAAGGGGGAGGGAGACTGTTCGTCTTCAGATCAGCTTGCCCATCGCCACGGCGGTGTCGGACATGCGGTTGGAGAAGCCCCACTCATTGTCGTACCAGGAGAGGATGCGCACCAGATCGCCATCGAGGACCTTGGTCTGGTCGGCGGCGAAGTTGGACGAGTGGCTGTCATGGTTGAAGTCGATCGAGACCAGCGGGCCGGTGACGTAGTCGAGAATGCCCTTCAGTTCGCCTTCGGCCGCAGCCTTGATGGCGTCGTTGATTTCGGCAGCCGTGACCTTGCGGGACGGTACGAACTTCAGGTCGACGACGGAGACGTTCGGGGTCGGAACGCGGATGGCCGAGCCATCCAGCTTGCCGGCCAGCTGCGGAAGCACGAGGCCGACGGCCTTGGCTGCACCGGTCGAGGTCGGGATCATCGACAGGGCTGCCGCGCGGCCGCGGTACAGGTCCTTGTGCATGGTGTCGAGCGTCGGCTGGTCACCCGTGTAGGAGTGGATGGTGGTCATGTAGCCCTTCTCGATGCCGAAGGCCTTGTCGAGAACATAGGCAACCGGTGCCAGGCAGTTTGTCGTGCAGGACGCATTGGAGATGACGAGGTCATCCTTGGTCAGCGTGTCGTGGTTGACGCCGAAGACGATGGTCTTGTCGGCATTGTCGCACGGGGCCGAAACGATGACGCGCTTGGAGCCGTTCGCCAGATGGGCGGCAGCCTTTTCGCGGGTCGTGAACAGGCCGGTGCATTCCAGCGCGATATCGACGTCGCTCCAGGGCAGATCCTTCGGGTCGCGGATGGCGGTGACGCGGATCGGGCCGCGGCCGACATCGATCGTGTCGCCGGAAACCGTAACCGTACCGGGGAACTTGCCGTGAACGCTGTCGTAGCGCACGAGATGGGCGTTGGTTTCGACCGGGCCGAGGTCGTTGACGGCCACGACTTCGATATCGGTGCGGCCGGATTCGACGATGGCGCGCAGAACGTTGCGGCCGATGCGGCCGAAGCCGTTGATGGCAACTTTAACAGTCATTTCGGTTCTCTCCCTGTGAGAATAGCACGATGTGAAAGCGGGGCCTTCGTGAAACGAAAGCCCCGCGGATGGGTTCAGGAAAGTTTGGCCTCGGCGGCGGCGACGATGGCCTCCACGGTGATGCCGAAGTGTTTGTAGAGGTCCTTGGCCGGACCGGATGCACCGAAGGAGTGCATGCCGACGAAGTCGCCGTCATTGCCGATGAAGGTGTCCCAGCCCTGGCGGATGGCAGCCTCGGTGGCGATCTTGATCGGAGCCTCGCCGATGATCGACTTGCGGTAATCGGCCGGCTGCTCGGCAAAGAGTTCGAAGCAGGGAACGGAAACGACGCGGGCGGCGATGCCCTTGCCGTTCAGCTGTTCGGCCGCCTTGACGGCGAGTTCGACTTCCGAGCCCGATGCAAAGATCGACACCTTGGCGTTGTCGGCGGCGCGCAACTCGTAGGCCCCCTTGGCGCAGAGGTTTTCAGCGACATAATCGAGACGCGACGGCGCAAGGTTCTGGCGGGTGAGCGCCAGGCCCGACGGCCGGTGCTGTTCGTGAAGCGCCAGCTGCCAGCATTCCGCCGTCTCGACCGCATCGGCCGGGCGGAACATCAGAAGGTTCGGGATCGCCCGCAGCGCCGCCATGTGCTCGACCGGCTCATGCGTCGGGCCGTCTTCGCCCACGCCGATGGAATCATGGGTCAGGACATGGATGACGCGGATGCCCATCAGCGCTGCAAGCCGGATCGACGGACGGCAATAGTCCGAGAAGATCATGAAGCCGCCGGCATAGGGGATCAGGCCGCCATGCAGGGCGATGCCGTTCATCGCGGCGGCCATGCCGTGCTCGCGGATGCCCCAATGCATGTAGCGACCGGAGAAATCGGCAGGCGTGATCGATTTCATCTGGCTGGTCTTGGTGTTGTTCGACGGCGTCAGGTCGGCCGAGCCGCCCAGCGTCTCCGGCAGGGTGCCGTTGATCACTTCGAGCGCATCTTCCGAGGCCTTGCGGGTGGCGATGGCCGGTGGGCTGCCGGCCAGCTTCTTCTTGTAGGTGTCGATGGCGCCATCCAGACCAGCCGGGAGTTCGCCGGCGAAACGGCGGGTGAACTCGGACTTCTTCGTCGTTTCGGTGGCGGCCAGGCGCGCATCCCAGGCCTTGTTGGCATCGACGGAGCGGGTGCCGGCGGCACGCCAGGCATCGAGAACGTCGGCCGGCACGCTGAAGGCTTCGGCTTCCCAGTTCAGCGCCTTGCGGGTGGCGGCGATCTCCTCGGCGCCGAGCGGCGAACCGTGGACCTTGTGGGTGCCCTGCTTGTTGGGTGCGCCGAAACCGATGACGGTCTTGCAGGCGATGAAGGTCGGGCGGTCGGACTTCTGCGCGGCCTCGATGGCGGCGGCAATCTCGTCCGGGTTATGACCGTCGACGCGGATCGTGTTCCAGTGCACGGCCTGGAAACGGGCGATCTGGTCGGTCGAATCCGACAGCGATACGGCGCCGTCGATGGTGATGTTGTTGTCGTCCCAGAACAGCACGAGCTTGTTGAGCTTCAGGTGGCCGGCAAGCGCGATGGCTTCGTGGCTGATGCCCTCCATCAGGCAGCCGTCGCCGCAGAGCACATAGGTAAAATGATCCTGCAGGTCGGAGCCGAACTCTTCGGCGAGCTTGCGCTCCGCGATCGCCATGCCCACCGCATTGGCAATGCCCTGGCCGAGCGGACCGGTGGTCGTCTCGATGCCCGAGGCATGGCCGTATTCCGGGTGGCCGGCAGTCTTCGAGCCGAGCTGGCGGAACTGCTTCAGGTCCTCGATGCTCATATCCTCATAACCCGTGAGATAGAGCAGCGAGTAGATCAGCATCGAGCCATGGCCGGCCGACAGGACGAAACGGTCGCGGTCCGCCCAGAGCGGCGCCTTCGGATTGAATTTCAGGTAGCGGGAGAAAAGCACCGTCGCCACGTCGGCAGCACCCATGGGCAGGCCGGGGTGGCCGGAATTTGCCTTTTCGACGGCATCCATCGAAAGGAAACGGATCGCATTTGCCATCCGGTCGTGTTGTTCGCGAGAGATCATCAGTTTCATTCCGGTGGTTGGAGGCTTGTTCAGACGACTGCGGCGACCCGTTGCAAAATGTCGAGATAGCCTTCGACCGTCCAGGCGGAACGGCCGATAAACAGGCCATCGATGGCCGGCTGGCTGATGAGCTCGGCACAATTCTGCGGATTGACGCTGCCGCCATAGAGAATGGGGACGGTCCGACCAAGACAGGCGCCGGCAACGGCGGCGATCCTTTCGTGTCTTTCGCTGGCATAATCGATCGTTGCGGGAATGCCGTTGACGCCGATTGCCCAGACGGGCTCGTAGGCAATCAGGATTGTCGCCGCCTTTTCCGCAGCGTCGAGCTGCGACAGGGCGCTTTCGACCTGGCGACGCAAAACAGTGTCGGCTTGACCGGCTTCCCGCTGCGCCAGCGTCTCGCCGATACAGATCAGCGGGACCAATCCATGGCGAACGGCCGCTGCCGTTTTCAGGCCGACGGCCATATCGGTCTCGTTGAAGAATTCGCGCCGCTCGCTATGGCCAATTTCCACCAGATCGAGATTGCAGTCCTTGAGCATGGGCGGCGAAATCTCTCCCGTCCAGGGACCGCCGTCATCCCAGTGCATGTTCTGCGCGCCAACCTTGACGCTGGTGCCGGCCAGCCGTTCCTTCACCTGACGCATGGCCGTGAACGGCGGAACGATGAATCGCTGGACGCGCGGATGGCTGCCCGCGTCGGCAGCAACCAGCCCGTCGGCGAAGGCAAGCGCCTCGGCCAGCGTCTTGTTCATTTTCCAGCTTGTCCCGACCCAAAGTGTCGAAGCGGTCATGTCATTCTCCTTGAGGCGGCGGGGCCGCCACTTTGCCTTCGGGCATTTCTACCGATTGAAACCCGTGTCGATGTGCGGCTCCCAATAGGCAACGGATTCACGGATCATCTCGACGACATTGCTGTCTGTCGGCTCACGCTCGCGGAACGACAGCTCCATGCAGATCTCGTTGTCCGTGCCGCCGGCCGCCTCTACGGTCCGTATGATTTTTTCCGGCTGAATGCGCCCGTCTTTGTTGTGCTCGGCCGTGAACGGCCAGTGGCCGCCCTTGTTCATCGACGATTGCTTGACATGGATGATCGGCGATTGCTGCGGAAAGGCAGCGGCCCAGGCATAGGGATCGGTATCGTCAGGATTGCTCGACGTGACGTCGCCATGATCGATATCGACGATCATCTTGAACGGCAGGGGGAGCTTGGCAGCAACAAGACGCTTGTCGAAGGACCGGCATTCGGCAATCGTGTGGCCGAATTCACGCCCGACAGACATCGGCTCCCAGAACAGGTAGGAGAGACCCGCCGCTTTTGCGTGTTCGGCCACCTCGCGCCAGCATTCGATGACGATCTCGATCAAAGCTTCCCGGCGGACCGGATCGTCATAGTCCCTTTGCGTGAAGACGGCGAATTGGGTGCCCATGCCGTAGGCCCCGAGTTCCCCTGAAATATCGGCCAATGTGCGGAACCAGTCGAGGTAGTAACGGCGGATATCGGCATCCGGATGGCCGAAGTGGTTGAGACGGCCATAGGTGCTGGTCATGATGGATGTGACCCTGACGCCGGTCCTGTCCATCGCCCTGGTAAACTGCCGGACCCGCTTGGTGATGACGCAGGCCGGCCAGGATGGATTGATGAATTCCGGCGTGAGCTGGATATGGCCGATCCGGATGTCGCTCGGCCAGCGTGTCGATGAGGTCATCGACGTCGGCGAACCGGTTGACCAGCGGATTTGTGTTCAGCGACAATCTGAGCGCCATGGTGATCTCCTCGACTATCACGATACGGTCGGCCTTATGGCTTGGTACCGCGCCTCTTGTTCCCAATAGTTGTGACTGCTCGTGCCGATGATGCATGTGCCTTTGCGATGCCCGCGACGGCCTCGGGAATGCCGGCGAACCGATCGATCAGGACATCGGGCTGCAAGGCGGCAAGCGGTGTCTTGGCGTAGCCGTAGCTCAGCGCGATCACCGGCACGCCCGCAGCCTTTGCCGTTGCGATATCGACTTCGGAATCCCCGACAAAAATGATCAGGTCGCCGCCACCGGCTTCCCTCGCGGTTTCCAGCAGATGCCTCGGATCCGGCTTGCCGACGCCATACGTATCCGGCCCGGCAATGACCGGGAAAAAATGCGCAAGTCCCAGATCGCGCAGGATCGCCCTGGCGTAACGTTCGATCTTGTTGGTGCAGACTGCAAGTCGCCAGCCTTGGCCAGCGAGAAACGAAAGCGTCGGTTCCACATGGGGATAAGGTCGCGTGTCCCGGGACAGCCGCTGGGAATACAATTCGGTAAAGCGCCTGATTGCGCTCTCGCCCTGTTCCTCCTGCCATTCGACCCCGCGCGCAGCCAAGGCGCTCCGGACCAGATTGGGAATGCCGTGGCCAATCAGTTTCCGCGTCGCCGAGACGCCGATGGCCTCCAGACCCATTTCCCTCATGAGCCCATCGAGCGAGCCGGCGAGATCCGGCGCGCTATCGACAAGCGTTCCATCCAGGTCGAAAACGATCGTACCCCTGTAGTCGCCAGAGAACCCGGTCATCACTTCATCTCCCTAAGCATGGATCGCGCGTCCTTCGGAGGCGAGAACCGCTTCATGCAGAGCTTCCGAAAGCGTCGGATGCGGGAAAACCGTCGCTGCAAGCTGTTCGCGCGTCGCCCCCATCGCCATGGCCAGGGAAAAGACCGGGATGAGTTCGCTGACATTCGGGCCGAGCATATGCGCACCGATGACCTGCCGGCTTTGCCCATCGAACAGGACCTTGACCATGCCGTCGGTTTCACTGAGCGTCACTGCCTTGCCATTGCCGCGCAGGCTGAAACGGCCGATCTCGAAAGCCCGCCCCGTCGCAACGGCCGCCTCCTCCGTCAAGCCGATGGACGCCATCTGCGGATTGGCGAACACACAGGATGGAACCGCACCAAGAGCGGTGTGGCCGGCATGGCCGGCGATCCCCTCGGCGCAAATCACGCCTTCATGTTCGGCCTTGTGGGCCAGCATAGGCGGGCCGGCGACATCGCCGATCGCGTAGATGCCCGCAACGTTTGTGCGCCCCTGCGACGCTGTTCGGATGGTACCATCAGTCAGTTCGACACCGAGACGGTCCAGTCCCAGCCCCTCGATATTGGCAACGACCCCAACGGCAGACAGCAGCTTTTCGGTCTCGACTATCCGCGTCTCGCCATCCGAAAGCGTGATCCGGACGGTCAGGCCGGCCTCAGTGGTCGGCGCGTCCGACACGGTCGCACCGCACAGAATATCGACGCCCTTTTTCTTCAAGGCCTTGGCCATCAGATCGGCGATCTCGGCATCTTCCAGCGGCAGGATGCGCGGCATCCGCTCGATCAGCGACACCTTCGTTCCAAGTTCGGCATAGAAGGCGGCAAACTCGACGCCGATCGCGCCTGCGCCGATGATCACAAGGCTTTTGGGAAGCTCGGTTGCGGTCATGGCATGGTGATAGGACCAGATGCGCACGCCATCCGGCGCAAGACCCGGCAAGACGCGCTCGCGTGCACCGGTGGCAAGGATGATGTGGGCGGCTTCATAGTCACCCGGCGGCAGAACACCTTTCGGCCCATCGCCGGAGCCCTTGACCCGGACAAGACCGCGACCCACGATCTCGGCCTCGCCCCAGATCGTATCGACCTTGTTTTTGCGCAAGAGGAACTGCACGCCGGCGTTCAACTGTCCGGCAACGCCGCGCGACCGCTCGACAATCCTGGACAGGCTGACTTCGGGCTCGACCACATCGATGCCAAAGCGTGCGGCGGTGCGCAGGCCATGCAGGATTTCGGCCGAATGAAGCAGCGATTTCGTGGGAATACATCCCCAGTTCAGGCAGATTCCACCCAGATGTCTGCGCTCGACGACGGCTGTGCGAAGGCCGAGCTGGGCGGCACGGATCGCGGCGACATAGCCGCCCGGTCCTGCGCCGATGACGATGAGATCATAGGCTGGCATCGGCCTGTCCTTTCAAGCAGCAAACTGATGGAAGCGGTATTGGGCCGCCTGCAAATCCGGTCAGTCGCACTGCGCGCCCTTGGGAGCGTGCAGTGCGACCGGGAGGTGAAGCGACGGATCAGCCGGCGCTTCGAACCGTTTCCGCAACAAGACGCCCGACCAGCGCGGCGGCTTCCAGTTGCGGCAGATGTCCCACATTCGGCAGGCGATACAGGCCGACATGCGAGGGCACCGAATCGGACTGCTCGGAAGGCACGATCCTGTCCTCACGCCCGACGATTGCCCGCACCGGTCCGCCGAAGCGCAGCAAGGCGTCGCGGATCGAGAAAAGCTGCGTGTTGCCGGCAGAAGACACCCGCGGCAAGCCGCGCCTGATTGCCGAGCATAGCCGTTCCCTCGCGCGCCGCGAGCGTTGCCCGGACCAGAACACCCGGCAGCGAAGCCGGATCGTGGACCAGGAGTTCCAGCCAGACCTTCAGCGCCGCCTCGCTTGTCGAGGAGAGGAAACCGGCGATGTAGTCTCCGTTGATCCGCGGGCCAAGCCCGGCTGGAGACAGAAGCGCCAGTGAGCGGACCTGGAGATCGCCGCCGCCTGCAATGCTGGCTGCAACGGCTGCGCCGAGCGAATGGCCGACCAGGTGAACCCGGTCGATCCCTTCGGCGGCAAGCGACGCATGCACGGCTGCGGTCAGGCTTTCAAAATCGGCAGCAACCGAGGACGCTGCGGCACCATGGCCGGGAAGATCAAGTGCAAGAATAGGGTTCGCAAGCCCGAGATGGGCAACGAACGGCTTCCAGGCGGAAAGTTCGCCGCCGAAACCATGGATCAGCACGACCGGATCGCCGGTTCCGGGTTGCAGCGTGCGCACGGGCAATGCACCGCCTAGGGTGCGAACCGTGCTGCCGCTGAACGGCAGGACGGACGACCGACCCGAGCCGCCGCGTTGATAGGCCTCGACGTCACGCTTCACCACGGCACCGCGAGGACCCGTACCCGTGATCTGTGCAATGTTGAGGCCAGCGCTGCCAGCAAGCCGACGTGCCAAAGGCGATGATCCACCGGTGCCGGTCTTCAGCAAGACGGTCTCGCTCTCACGGCCGATTTCCACCGGCGTCGCCGCGTCGCTTTCGCCAGCCTTGCTGACGATCTCCTGCGCATCCTCGCCGGCAAAACCGGTCGGGGCCACGCTTTCCAGGACCTCGCCCTCCTCGCCGACCATGATGATCGGTTCGAGGACGATGGCCATATCACCGACCTTGTAACGGACTTCCAGAACAGTGCCGGTTTCGAAGGCTTCCACCTCGAACACGGCCTTTTCGGATTCAACCTCGGCGACGATATCGCCTTTCTTGACCTTGTCGCCGAGCTTGATGTTCAGCGCTGTAATCTTGCCTTCGGTCAGGTCCTGCCCGACCTGCGGCATAAGAATGGGACGTGCCATGACGTTTGCTCTCTTTCTCAAGCCACACGGCGCCGGACGGACTCAACCGACTGGGCCACGAAATCGACGGTCTTGCGGGTCGCGGCGGCGAATTCGCCGGCCGTGGTCGCAAAAGCTCCGAACTGGGAAAATTCTTCCGGGCGCATGCCGTCGAATTCATAGGCCTGCCGGAAATACGGAATGCGCAGCAGCTTCTCGATGGTCTCGGCCGGTGCATCTTCATCGATGGCGCGCGGATCGAATTCGGGCAGGCGATCTTCGGCCTGCATCAGCTGATGGATATAGCCGGGTGGGCAGGTATAGACGAAGTCACCGCCTGCAAGTTTGGAAATATGCCAGCTGGATGCCGTGCCGCCCGGCCCCGCATCGGACACCCGCATGGAGCATTGCAGCATCTTGCTGGGGTGACCGCGCTCCTTGCCATAGCGATAGGCACGCTTGAGAACCGCGAGTTCACCAAGGAGAATGTCTTCGGGCGAAAGCGCGATGCCGCGGGCTTCGGCTTGCGCTTTCAGATCGCCGACATTACCGAGCCTTGCCGACATGTGCGTGATGACCGAGCGCCATTTCGACAGATCGACACCATTGGCCTTTGCGCGCTCCAGACCGCGGGAGACCGCGTCCATGCAGGCCACATATTGCGGCACCGTGAAGGACGTCGTGTTGTTGGTCGAGATGCCGCGCGCCGTCAGTTCCTCGATGACCTCGTAGCCTTCCTTGGAACCGGGAATCTTGACCATGACGTTCGGGGCGATATCGGCAAGCTGCAGACCCTGTTCGAGCATGCGTGCGCGGTCAGTGACGAAACGCGGATCGACCTGACCGGAGACAAGACCATATTTCCCGCCGGATGTATCATAGACCTTGCGGATCATGGCGGCGCCACGGCGAACCACATCGAGATAGATGGTCCAGTAGATGTGCTCGATATCATCAGAGCCGCTTTCCGTCGCAAGCTTGCGGATTTCCTCGGCCCAGAAGGCGGGGTCCGCCTGGATTGCCTGCAAGCAACAGGGGCGGATTGGTGGTCACGCCGCGAAAGCCCATTTCCCCGGTCGCCGCCGCGTGATCGGCATCGAAGAGGCGCGTCAGCTGCGCCTCCCAATCTGCACGCTTTTCAGCCGGCGCCCCCTTCAGAACGGCTTCTTTCCACCCCGGATAGATCAATGGAGAGGAATCCCACCAGATTTCACATTCGGGATTTGTGGCAGCCAGTTTTTCCAACACATTCATAGACATCGTCGTTTTCCTGTCCTGTCCAAAGATCGTCGATCATTCGGCGGCGAGCGCGAAGGGCTTGGCATGCAACGTGCGGCGGGCAGCGACGACGATGTCGTCGACCTGCGGAACGCTGGCCTTTTCGAGCTCAAGGTTGAACGGAACGGGGATGTTGAGACCGGCGACGATCTCGATCGGCGCATCAAGATCATAGAAGGCTTCCGCCTGGATGATCGAGGCAATGTCGGAGGCGACACCGCCGCGGCGCACGGCTTCCTGAGCGATGACGACCCGGTTGGTCTTGGCGACCGAGGTGAGGATCATCTGCTTGTCGAGCGGCACCAGGGTGCGCGGATCGAGCACTTCGGCATCGATGCCCTCTTCGGCAAGCTTCGCTGCGGCTTCCAGAGCACGCGGGACCATGTTTGACCAGGCGATGATCGTCACGTCCTTGCCGGGGCGCTTGATGTCGCCCTTGCCGAACTCGATGATATGTTCACCATCGGGCACCATGCCCTTGGTCATGTAAAGATGCTTGTGCTCAAGGAACATCACCGGGTCCTGCTGGCGCAACGCGTATTTCAGCAGCCCCTTGGCATCGGCAGGAACCGACGGCATGACGACCTGAAGACCGGGAATATGGTAGAACAGTGCCTCAAGGCTCTGCGAATGTTGCGCCGCCACGCCGCCACCCGTCCCGCCCTGGGTGCGCATCACGAAAGGCACGCGCCCGTCGCCGCCGGTCATCAGGCGAAACTTCGCCGCCTGATTGACGAGCATGTCCATGCCGAGCATGGCAAAGTCGACATAGAGGATTTCAACGATCGGACGGGCACCGGCAATCGCGGCACCGACACCGACGCCGATCATGCCGGCTTCGGCAATCGGCGTATCGCGGACGCGCTTGGCACCGTATTTGTCGAGCAGTCCTTCGGTCACCTTGTAGGAACCGCCGCGCTCGGCAATGCCTTCGCCGATGATGAAAACCGAGCTGTCGCGTTCCATTTCCTCGTCGATCGCCTCACGAAGGGCGTCACGGTACATAAGTTCTCTGGCCATTTTCGTTCTCTCTCCCCGGAAACTCAATAAGCAGCAGCGAATTCGCGGAAGTCCGCGATGGTGACTTCGCCGCTCGCCTTGGAAAACTCGACCGCAGCCTCGAATTCCAGCCGGATCTCATTCTCGATCGCATCGATTTCGGACTGGTCGATACCGGACATTTCCGTCAGCGCTGCGCGAGCGCGATCAACCGGATCCCGTTCCTTGTAGTAGGCAAGACGGTCGGCCGGCATGTACTTGCCGGGATCGTTCACATGGTGGCCCATATGGCGATAGGTCTTGGCTTCGATCAGGATCGGCCCCTCGCCGCGCCGGCATTTCTCGACGGCATCCTTCGTCATGTTGTAGACGGCGAGCGAATCGTTGCCATCGACCTGATAGCTTTCCACGCCGATGGCGAGGCCCCGCTTGTAGAGATCGACCTCGCGGGTCGATTCCTCGATCTTGGTGGAAACCGCATACTGGTTGTTCTCGACGACCAGGACGAAAGCGAGATTCCAGATGGCCGCCAGATTGAGCGATTCCATGAAGGTGCCGTTGTTCGAAGCGCCGTCCGTGGTGAAGGTGACGGTAACGGCATCGGAACCCTTGATCTGCGAGGCAAGTGCTGCCCCCACACCAAGCGGCGTACCTGCGCCGACAATGCCGTTGGCACCCAGATTGCCGGCCTTGATGTCGGCAATGTGCATCGAGCCGCCGTAACCACGGCAGTAGCCGGTCTCCTTCTGGAGCAGTTCGGCAACCATCTTGTTGATGCTCGCGCCCCAGGCGATGCAGTGACCATGGCCGCGATGGGTCGACGCAATATAGTCGCCATCCTTCAGCGCGGCACAGACGCCGGTCGCAATACCTTCCTGCCCCAGATAGGGATGGAAGTACCCGCGGATGAGGCCCTGACGATAAAGCTTGATGCCTTCTGTCTCGAAGACACGGATTTTATAGGCCGTCCTGAAAAGTTTCTCCAGGAGCTCCCGCGATGGGGCATTGGCGTTGCTGGATTGGGCTGACATGGATGCTTCTCTCCCCGGATTGGTCCATTGTTTCCTCGTTGCAATCTATCTAGCACCCTCCATCAGCACTGTCGAGAAAATTTTCTCCATAATGTCGAAATCACGACATCCGATGATTTTCTTCGGTAAGTTCCGCCTGATTATCGACTGTATCTATATGATATATAAGGATATAAAATTTCATCATGCGTGGAAGAAAATTCATTTTTCAGGGGAATTTCGCTCCAGATCGCTCTCCGGCGGCCAAAATATCTGCAGATTTGGAAAATTACTTTCAAGACTGGAAGAAAACACCGTGACGGCTTTGCGCCACTGACATTGAAGGCGCAGCCAGCCTCGCACAGCGTGAGCACCGCCTTACTTTTCACCCTCAGGAAAAACTTGATGCATTCGGGTGAAACTTTTATTCTTGTTTCACAAATGCTACAGAAGGAGACTCTGTCGCGTTGGCAGAGCCTATCGCAGAAACGGACATCGTGCATGACTGAGCCTCGCCAGCTTTCGGACCTTCAGCAAAGCGATCTTCTCGAACGCATCCAGGAACGCTACGGCACGCTGCGCAAGTCCGAACGGATCGTCGCTGATTTCCTGCGTGACAATGCCACCAAGAGGCTTGATTCCTCGATCACCGAACTCGGCCGCAATCTGGGCGTCAGCGAAGCCACGATCAGCCGCGTCAGCCGGGCCCTCGGTTACGAGGGTTATCCCGACATGAAGCTGTCGCTGGCGGAGGGCGCGCGAAGCCGCCGGTCGTTCGTCAACATTCCCCTGGAAATCGAAGACAGCGATTCGCTGATCAGCACCAGCGGCAAGCTTGCCTCGCTTCTGATTTCAGGCATCGAGGGCACGCATCGCATGCTGGACGCCCAGCGTCTGGACCTTGCAGTGGAAGCCTTGCACAAGGCGCGCAAGATCGTCTTCGTCGGTGTCGGAGGTGCGGCCTCCATCTGCGACGAGGCAGCCCATCTCTTCATGAAGGCCGGATTTGATGCCACGAGCTATCGAGACGGTTACACACAGACGATCGTAGCCGCCACGCTGCAACCCGATGACGTGATGGTCGGCATATCGCACACCGGCACAACCGAAACGGTTGCGGACGCTTTACACCTCGCGCGCGAACGGTCGGCAACGACGATCGCCATTACCAGCAATGCAAATTCGGAGGTGGCGAAAGCCTCCAGCGTATCCCTGATCACCTGGGGTGCGAGCCAGCAACTCGTTCCGTTGCATGGGGACTTCCTGGAGGGCCGGATCAGCCAGTTGTTCCTGATCGACCTTCTCTATGTCGGCACATTGTTCCGGACAGGCGAAAAGACGGCGCAAAGCCTTCGCACGACCGGGGCCGCGCTTGAAAAGCGTTACCGTCACCGCAACAACGACGAAGCCTGATCCTGCAGATGGCGCCGATGCCGCATGAAACCTGAAGGACGATCCGATAATCCAAGGGGATTTCCGGATCGTCGCGTTTGCTGCTCAGAATGTTGAAGCCGTCTTTTCCACGATCGCCCGGCAGGCCGGGATATCGATGCCTGCATCAAGGTCCGAAACGATCCTGTCCGCCAGGGTAAAATCCTCCTCGGCAGTATAGGACGAAATCGTGACGACGCAGCGCATGCCCGCGGCCTTGGCGGCCCTCAGTCCGTTATTGCTATCCTCAATGACCATGCATGCAGACGGGGTGAGCCCAAGCGTCGTTGCCGCCAGCGTGTAAATGTCTGGCGCAGGCTTCTTGGCCGCCACCACATCTCCGGCAAAGACGGTGATCTTGGCGGATCGCTGCGGCCCGAGCATCACGTCGACGACGGCCTGCACCGCCTTCTCGTTGGACGTGGAACAGACAGCGAGCGCAATACCGGCGTCGATGGCTTCATCGACGATCCGGCGAACACCGGGACGCAACGGCAGCGCACCGGTGCTGATCAGCGTCATGAAGATATCCGTCTTCAGGAGATGGATCCTGGAAATCAGCGCATCGTGGTCGGGATAGTTCTGCGGCCATCCGGTTTCATCGAAATGCCGCCGCATCCGCTCCTTGCCGCCTGCCGTCAAAAGCAGCGCGCCGTAGCGCTCGACATCCCAGACACAATCGATGCCCAGCTGGGCAAAGGCCTGGTTGAAGGCAACGCGGTGGCCGTCGCGCTCGGTATCGACAAGCACACCGTCACAATCGAAGATCAATGCCTGCATCATCGCTCAGCCCGCCGTGCCGGCAGCATGCGCGGCCTTGCCCTGGGAACCGAAAGCGGTGATCATGTCGCAGACATCCTTTTTCATCGCATCATACTGTCCAATGATGAAGGGCAGCGGTTCCTCGAGCTTGGGCTTCTCCTGCCGCACGCCGACAAAGCCTTCGATGAAACGGATCTTGTGCATCGTCGAAATATTCACCTTGGCGCAGCCGGCAGCGATACAGCGGTCAAACTGCTCCTGGCTGAGACCGGTACCGCCATGCAGCGCAATCGGAATGGCCACTGCAGCCGTGATCTTCTCGAGCAGTCCATAGGCGATCTTCGGCTGGCCTTTGTAGACCCCGTGCGCCGTGCCGATGGCCGGCGCAAAGACCGCAAGATTGGGCATGTTCTTCACGAATTCGAGGCATTCGTCATAGTCGGCGAGAATGGCGGAATCCTCGGCGACGAACTTGTCGTCCTCGACGCCGCCAATCGCACCGATTTCGGCTTCAAGCCCGACGCCGGCCGATTCCGTCAGCCGGTAAATGGCCTCCGAGCGATCCCGGTTTTCGGCAAAGGGCAGAGACGAACCGTCGAACATCACCGACGTCCACCCGGCATCGATGCAGCGCTTGATGACGTCTTCGTCCGTGCAGTGATCGAGATGAAGCGCGACAGGAATGTCCACGTCTTCCGCCATCATCCGGACCCATGTCGCGATCGGCTTGAAGCCCCAGTGCCGGATGGTCTTCACCGAGACCTGAACGATGATCGGCGCGTTCATGCCGGCAGCGCCTTCCACGATGGAACGCGCGCTGTTGTAGTCGATCATGTTGAAGGCGGCGATGCCATAGCCATCGGCCTGCGCCCGCTTCAACATTGGCCCCATCGATACGAATGCCATGTTCCTGTCCATCCTGTGCGTATCTGTTGTCAAAACCTTCATCAGGCCAACACTGCCCGATAGGTGACGGGCCAACGGCGACCCCGACAACCACCAATATCAAATGCAGAATACTTTGTAAATAATTTTCTTGATTGGAGATTTCGTAATTAATCAATATTTTCAATTACAATTACTATGGACGCAAAAATTTCTCAGAGAACAAGTCCCAAAAATCGTCGCTACCCTGAGCAAAATTCAGCGTTCATGAAAATTATTTATTTTCAAACATCGACGACAGCAATGCAAAAGAACGCCCGGAGGATAACCTCCGGGCGTGTTGGTTCTTGCAATCAGCGAGTCAGCTTCGGTGCTTACTTCTGCCAGCTCTTGACCAGTTCGTCGTAGTTGACGGTGATCGGCTTTTCCTTCTCGTTCTCGATCTTCAGCTGCGGAGCGAGGTTGCCGGCCTTGACGGCTTCCGCGTTCCAGTAGGCCAGATCATGCTCTTCGGCGAGTGCCGGGCCGATATCGCCCTGGATGCCGGAGCGCTCGATGCGGCTCAGCACCTTTTCCTGCTCGGCGCACAGCGAGTCCATGGCTTCCTGCGCGGTCTTCGCACCCGAGGATGCGTCGCCGATCGCCTGCCACCAGAGCTGTGCCAGCTTCGGATAATCAGGAATGTTCGTCCCGGTCGGCGACCATTGCACGCGGGCCGGCGAACGATAGAACTCGATCAGACCACCGAGTTTCGGCGCACGGTCGGTGAACGACTTGTGCTGGATCGTGCTCTCGCGGATCAGGGTCAGGCCGACCTGGCTCTTCTTGACGTCAACCGTCTTGGAGACAACGAACTGCGCATAGAGCCATGCGGCCTTGGCGCGATCTTCAGGCGTTGACTTCAACAGCGTCCACGAACCGACGTCCTGATAGCCGAGCTTCATGCCGTCCTTCCAGTAGACGCCATGCGGGCTCGGGGCAAAGCGCCATTTCGGCGTACCGTCCTCGTTGACGACTGCAAGGCCCGGCTTGACGAAGTCGGCCGTAAAGGCCGTGTAGGTGAACATCTGCTGGGCGATTGTGCCCTGGGCCGGAACCGGACCAGATTCGCCAAACGTCATGCCCTGGGCTTCCGGCGGTGCATAGGCCTTCAACCAGTCGAGATACTTCTGGATCGAATAGACCGAGGCCGGGCCGTTGGTGTCGCCACCGCGGGCAACGCAAGAGCCGACCGGCTGGGACTTTTCGTTGACCTTGATGCCCCATTCGTCGACCGGCAGGCCGTTCGGAAGGCCCTTGTCGCCGTTGCCGGCCATCGACAGCCAGGCGTCGGTGAAGCGCCAGCCGAGCGACGGGTCCTTCTTGCCGTAGTCCATGTGACCATAGACCTTCTTGCCGTCGATTTCGCGACCGGTGAAGAATTCGGCGATGTCTTCATAAGCAGACCAGTTGACGGGAACGCCGAGGTCGTAGCCGTACTTCGCCTTGAAATCGGCCTTGTTCTTCTCGTCGCTGAACCAGTCATAACGGAACCAGTAGAGGTTCGCGAACTGCTGGTCGGGAAGCTGGTAGAGATCGCCATCCGGCGCGGTGGTAAACTTTGTGCCGATGAAGTCGGCGAGGTCGAGACCGGGATTGGTCACATCCTTGCCTTCGTTCTCCATCCATTTGGTCAGCGAGCGGGCCTGCTGGTAGCGCCAATGGGTGCCGATGAGGTCAGAGTCGTTGACATAGGCGTCGTAGATGTTCTCGCCCGACTGCATCTGGGTCTGCAGCTTTTCAACCACGTCGCCTTCGCCGATCAGGTCGTGCGTTACCTTGATGCCGGTGATCGCGGCAAAGGCCGGGGCCAGAACCTTCGATTCATATTCATGCGTGGCGATGGTTTCCGACACCACCTTGATCTCCATGCCGGCAAACGGCTTGGCAGCGTCGATGAACCACTGCATTTCGGTTTCCTGGGCGGTGCGATCGAGGGTCGACAGGTCGCCCACTTCCGCATCCAGGAAGGTTTTTGCTTCATCCATGCCCGCGAATGCGGACCCGGTGAAAGCCAGCAGCATTGCCGCCGTCGATGTTAGAAGATGCTGTCGCATATGTTCCTCCTCAGGTTTTTGCGATTGCGATATCCGGATTGCCCAACGGTTCCTCCCCCGGACAATCCTTCCGTACATCCTGTCTCAGACCAGTTTGAAAACGCCGATGGCGTAAACAACGGACAGAGCAAGAGCCCACCACAGGTCAGGGCCGCCAAGCCCCAGCCATGCGAGATGAATGAATGCCGAGCCCAGCAGCGAAACGAAGAGCCGGTCGCCGCGCGTCGTTTCGAAGCGCAGGATGCCGACCCGCGGATTTCCGCCGGGCGATGCATATTCCCAGATGCCCATGCCAACCAGCAGGGCAAGGATCGTCAAGAAGAAGAGCGCTGTCGGCAGCGTCCATGCCATCCACGAAAAGTCCATGTGACTGCCTCCTTATACCCGGCCCAGGGCAAAGCCCTTGGCGATGTAGTTGCGCACGAAATAGATGACCAGCGCGCCCGGAATGATGGTGAGCACCCCGGCTGCAGCCAGCACGCCCCAGTCCATGCCCGAGGCCGAGACCGTGCGCGTCATGATGGCGGCGATCGGCTTGGCATCCGTCGTCGTCAGGGTCCGGGCGATCAGCAGTTCGACCCAGGAGAACATGAAGCAGAAGAAGGCGGCGACACCGATGCCCGATGCGATCAGCGGCACATAGATCTTCACGAAGAAGCGCGGGAAGGAATAACCGTCGATATAGGCGGTCTCGTCGATCTCCTTGGGCACGCCCGACATGAAGCCTTCAAGGATCCAGACGGCGAGCGGCACGTTGAACAGGCAGTGCGCCAGGGCCACCGCGATATGCGTGTCGATCAGGCCGAAGGCCGAGTAGAGCTGGAAGAAGGGCAGCGCGAAGACGGCCGGCGGCGCCATGCGGTTGGTCAGGAGCCAGAAGAACAGGTGCTTGTCGCCGAGAAACCGGTAGCGCGAGAAGGCGTAAGCCGCAGGCAGCGCCACCGCGATCGAAATGATCGTGTTCATCACCACGTAGATGATCGAGTTGATATAGCCCTTGTACCAGGACGGATCGGTGAAGATCACCATGTAATTGCGCAAGGTCGGCGTCTGCGGAAACAGCGAGAACGCCGCCCATGATCTCCGTATTGGTCTTGAAGCTCATGTTCACCAGCCAGTAGATCGGCAGCATCAGGAACACGATGTAAAGCGTCGGCACGAGCCAGGCGAAGCCTGTTTTCGTGCGCCGTGCGGGCAACGGAAGCGCGCCAGGCCGGCGTTCCGCTGCCTGCGTCGTGCCTGTCCGCAGCGTGTGGGCTGCATCCGTCTGTGCGGTCGAGATCGCGGTTGCGTGGGTGTTCATCACGCTCTCCTCAGTTGGCCGCGTCGCTGCTGGTCATCACGGTGTAGAAGACCCATGAGAGCAGCAGGACGATCAGGAAATAGATGATGGACATGGCGGCGGCTGGTCCAAGGTCGAACTGGCCGACGGCGATCTTCACGAGGTCGATCGACAGGAAGGTCGTGGAAGATCCAGGTCCGCCGCCGGTGACAACGAAGGGCTCGGTGTAGATCATGAAGCTATCCATGAAGCGCAGCAGCACGGCGATGAGCAGGACCCGCTTCAGCTTGGGCAGCTGGATGATAGCGAAACACTGCCCAGCGCGACGCGCCATCGATCTTGGCTGCCTGATAGTAGCTGTCGGGGATAGAGACGAGACCGGCATAGGCCAGAAGCACCACCAGGCTCGTCCAGTGCCAGACATCCATGACAACGACCGTGATCCAGGCATGCAGCGGATCGGAGGCATAGTTGAACGGAATGCCCATCCGCGCCAGGCCGTAGCCGACGAGACCGATATCGGCCCTGCTCAGCAACTGCCAGATCGTGCCGACAACATTCCACGGGATCAGCAGCGGCAATGCCATGAAGACGAGGCAGAAGGGAACGCCCAGCCCCTTTTTCGGCATGTTCAGCGCAATGAAGATGCCAAGCGGAATTTCAATGGCCAGAATGATGCCGGAAAAGAACAGGTTTCGCTGCAGGGCATCCCAGAAGCGAGCGGAGTCCAGCACTTCCGTGAACCATTCCGTGCCGGCCCAGAAGAATTCATTGTTGCCGAACGTGTCCTGCACCGAATAGTTGACGACGGTCATCAGCGGGATGACGGCCGAGAAGGCGACCAGCACCAGCACCGGCAGCACCATGAACCAGGCCTTGTTGTTCCAGGTCTTTTGCATGGTCAAGCGTCCCCCCCAACCCGTGAAGAATCTGGCACGCGCCAGCTGTCGGCATAGATATTGATGGCGGCCGGATCGAAGGTCACCTTCGGTTCCGCCGGGATCTCCCCGTCCTCATGCAAGACGATGGCGATCGGCCGGTCGCCGAATTGCGCGCGCACGATCTTCTGCCGGCCGATATCCTCGACCTTGGTAATCGTCACCGCCAGGCCCTCGCGACCGAGCGTTATGAATTCCGGGCGAATGCCGAGTTCGGTCTTGGCGCCAGCTGCAAAGGTCGGGGCGAAATCGAGATTGATGGTCTGGCCGCCCATCTCGACCGTTCTGCCGTCGATGCGCGCCGGAATGACGTTCATGCCCGGCGAACCGATGAAATAGCCGACGAAAGTGTGCTTGGGCTTTTCAAACAGCTCCGCCGGCGTACCGATCTGCACGATTTCGCCGTCATACATGACGACGACCTTGTCGGCGAAAGTCAGCGCTTCGGTCTGGTCGTGGGTGACGTAGACCATGGTAAAGCCGAACTGCTTGTGCAGGCGCTTCAACTGCGAACGCAGCACCCATTTCATGTGCGGATCGATCACGGTCAGTGGTTCGTCGAACAGGATGGCGCTGACGTCGGACCGCACCAGGCCGCGGCCGAGCGAGATCTTCTGCTTCTGGTCGGCGGTCAGGCCTTGCGCCTTCTTCGTCGCCCAGTCGGACAGGCCGATCATCTCGATGATTTCGCGCACCCGCCGATCGACTTCCGGCTCGGCAACCTTGCGATTGCGCAGCGGGAAGGCGAGATTGTCGTAGACGGTCATCGTGTCGTAGATCACCGGGAACTGAAAGACCTGCGCGATATTACGGTCTTGCGGAGAAAGATGGGTCACGTCCCTGCCGTCAAACAGGATCTTGCCTTCGGACGGCTGCACGAGACCGGAAATGATATTCAGAAGCGTGGTCTTGCCGCAGCCGGACGGCCCGAGCAGCGCATAGGCGCCGCCATCGTTCCACTCATGATGGACTTCCTTCAAGGCGTAGTCATCGGGCGTTGAAAGACGAAGGCCGTAGGCGTGGCGGATATGGTCGAGATTGATGCGTGCCATGGTCTGTCCTCACGCTGCTTTCTGGCTGTAGCCGGCAATCGCCCTGCCATCCGCGTCGAATGCCATCAGATGCCGTGTATCGACAAACAGGCTGACATCGGTATCGGCGTCGATATCGTGAATGCCGTGCACCAGCATCACCCAACGGTGGTCTCCAAAGGCCACGTGAATGAAACTTTCAGAGCCGGCAATTTCCGAAATGATCGTCCGGGCCTGGACAGCCGAGGCCGTCGCATGCGGCCGATGCAGCGACAGGTGATGCGGCTGGAAGGCGATCGTGTAGAAGCCATCGGGCATGGCGGCCAGATGCGGCGGCACCGCGAGAACTGCGTCGCTGCCGTTGAAGAAACCGCTGCCCGTCTTCGTGAGACCGATGACGTTGAGCGGCGGATCGGCAAAGGTGCGCGCCGAAAAAAGATCGACCGGATTGCGATAGACATCGATGGTCTTGCCGAACTGGGTGATGCGTCCCTGCGACAGCGTCGCGGTATTGCCCCCGAGCAGCAGGGCTTCCGATGGCTCCGTCGTCGCATAGACGAAGATCGCGCCGGAAGCCGCAAAGATTTTCGGCAGTTCCTCGCGCAGTTCCTCGCGCAGCTTGTAATCGAGATTGGCCAAGGGCTCGTCGAGAAGCACCAGTGCCGCATTCTTGACGATCGCGCGGGCAAGAGCCGTTCTCTGCTGCTGCCCGCCCGACAGGCTGAGCGGCATACGATCGAGATAGGGCGTGAGCTTCAGGATCTCGGCTGCCTTGCGGACCTCCCGGTCGATCGTCGCCTTGTCCCTGCCGGCGATCCGCATCGGCGAGGCGATGTTTTCATAGACCGTGAAAGCCGGGTAGTTGATGAACTGCTGGTAGACCATGGCAACGCCGCGCTGCTGCACCGGCAGGCCGGTCACGTCCTTGCCGTCGAAGCGGATCGTGCCGGTCGTCGGCTTGTCGAGACCGGCCATCAGGCGCATCAGCGAGGTTTTGCCTGAGAGAGTCGGGCCGAGCAGCACGTTCAGCGTCCCCCGTTCCAGAACAAGGTTCGTCGGATGAATATGCGTATCCGCTCCACTGACCTTGGTAATTCCGTTCAATTCAAGCATGTGCCGCAACACCTTTTCTGAGCATTATCCGTTTCCTGAAAGGCATGTCAGACTGCCAGCGCCTGCGGCGATCCACTGCTCTCATAGGAGGAGTCCTCGCAGTCCTGGGATTGCGACCACAGGGGAGCCACGACGTCGATGGCGGCGCGATAGACATTGTACTTGGCCGTCAAAACCTTCGCCCTGACCGGGTCCGGCTCGAACCTTTGATCGACACGCACCATGGCGGCGATTGCAGTGGGAATATCGGCATAGATACCGGTTGCCACCGATGCGCAGATCGCAGCCCCCTTCGCCCCGAACTCCGTTCCATTGGCGATCTCGATCGGAAGTCCAAGGCCATCTGCGAACATCTGCGCCCAGACGGCGCTTTTCGACGGCCCGCCGGCCAGACGGATAACCGTCGGATGGGCGGCGTCGGGTCCATCCAGCAGGAAGGACATGTCCTGGCGATGGGCAAAGACAACGCCTTCGTAGACAGCCCGGATGATGTCGGCGAGCGATACGCCCGCTTTGAGCCCGAGAAAGCCGGCGGGGGCGCCCTGTGGGCCATCATACAGGAACGGGAAGAACAGAATGTTGTTGCTGCGTGTCAACGCTCCGGCCACCAGGTCGTTGCAGATATCATAGACGCTGCGTCCCTCCAGCAGGGCCTGATGCGCTTCGGCCGACAGCATGGTTTTGCAGAGCCATTCCAGATTGCTCGCAGACGTCGGCGTTGCCGTGGTCGCCAGAAATTGCCCGGCCACAGGATAGGGAGTCTGGATCGTCGGCAGGGGATTGTGCGACGGCGTGCTGTGAACGGTCGAATGAATGCTGAAGGTTCCGGCGACGGCGGCCAGTTGATCCGGCCGTTCGACACCCGACGCCATCGAGCAACCGATGACATCATAGACGCCACGTACGACAGGCGTACCGGCGCGAAGCCCTGTCTGGCTTGCAGCGATTTCGCTCACCCCCCCGACGATCGCAACGCTCGGGCCGATCGGCGGGAGCTTGTCCAGCCACGCCGTCAATCCCGCTTCCTGAAACGCCTCCCGCGAGATCTCCGACCGGGTGACGTTGATGATGCCGGAACAACCTGCATCCGTTGGATCGGTCGAGATGTCGCCGCACAGGCGCATGCGCAGAAAATCCTTGCAGGCCATGACATGCGCGGTGCGGCGCAGCGTATCCGGCTCGTTTTCCTGCATCCAGGCCAGGATCGGCAGGGTCTGGCCCGGCCATATCTGCTGTTCGATGTGCCTTGAAACCGCAGCCGCACGACCAGACGCCGTCCAGCGCGCAATCAGCGGAATGGTGCGCGTATCGGTCGAGACCAGGGCGTTGCGAACAGGCACGCCATCCTTGTCGATCAGATAGACACCACCGCCATAACCCGAAGGCGTCACGGCAATGATGTCAGCCGGATCCGTCGCTGTTTTTTCAAGCAGGATGCCGATGCATTCGCAGGCGGCGCGCCACATGCTGTCGGCATCGCGCTCGGTCCAGCCTTCGTGCGGCAACAGCATGACATTGGTCCGCCGCTCGCTGCCGACCTCATTTCCGTTCAGATCGAACAGGACGACTTTCGTCATCGTTCCACCGGCGTCAATGCCAATAAGGCGCTCGCGCATGGTCCCTCCTCCAGGCCGGTGCGCTCCGTCTCCACTCGACGCGCTGGGAAAGGCTTCCCGTCCGGCATTTTTCCTCTAAAGCTAGGCTATTGGACCGGGGAAAATTGTCAATCGGATTTGTAAGAAAATTTTATACAAACATAAATATCTGAAATTAAATGCAAATATCAATTTTATGTTTTTTCCTCCTCTTTATATCCCTTCCAAAAGTAATAAACTGCCATTATGGAAAGGCCAGCAACACTTTGGCAAGCACGGAGACGATGATGCGCAATCGCAACGAGGTCCTGCAGCAGCTCAGGATGATGTCGGACGGCAGCGCGCCCATCCTGATCATCGGCGGCGGGATCAACGGAATCGGTCTGTATAGAGACCTGGCCCTGCAGAACGTTCCGGCGATCCTGATCGACAAGAGTGATTTTTCATCCGGAACCAGCGCCGCGCCCTCGCGGCTGATTCACGGCGGACTGCGGTATCTTGAAACCGGTGAATTCGAACTGGTGCGCGAGTCGGTGATCGAGCGCAATCATCTGATCAGAAATGCGCCGCATCTCGTCAAACCCATCCCGGTCTGGGTTCCTGCCTTCAGCTGGTTCGGCGGCATGCTGTCCGCCGGGTTGCGGTTCCTGAAGCTGAAGAAGACGCCCGGGGCAAAGGGTATTCTCGTCGTCAAGCTCGGTCTTGTCTTCTTCGACCGGTTCGGCCGCAAGAACCAGACAATGCCCGCCCACCGGCTGATGTCGCGGAGCGAAAGCAAGCGCCGGATGCCGGCACTCTCCGATAAGGTCTGCGCAGTCGCCGAGTATTATGACGCGCGCCTGGTTCATCCGGAGCGCCTCGTTCTCGAACTGGTGAAGGATGCCGAGCGCGATTGCCCGCAGTCGATCGCCCTTCCCTATCTGTCGCTGGACGGAACAGACGGCGACAAGGTGCGGCTGAAGGATGAAATCAGCGGCGAAATCTTCACGATGAAGCCACGGCTCGTCGTCAATTGTGCAGGTGCCTGGGCCGACGAGGTCGATCGCCGGCTTCACATCGAAAAACGCCTGATCGGCGGGACACGCGGGTCGCATCTCATCATGCGCCGCCCCGACCTCGCCCGCCAGCTCGGCGACGGCATGCTGTATTTTGAAACGCGGGATTTCCGCGCCTGCCTCGTCTATGCGCTCGACACGGACAATATCCTTCTCGGCACGACCGATATCCGCGTCAACGAGCCCGACGGCGCGCGGTGCTCCGACGATGAAATCGACTACCTGTTCGATGTTCTCGAACAGGTCCTGCCCGGCGCAAAGGCACGCAAGGAGGAGATCGTCTTTGCCTATGCCGGCATTCGCCCCTTGCCATGGAGCGGCGATGCGGCAACCGGATCGATCAGCCGCGATCACGCCCTCCATGAATTCGAACCGGAAGCCAACCGTGCCTTTCCCGTTCTGACACTGGTCGGCGGCAAATGGACGACCTACCGGGCCTGCGCGGAGCAGATTTGCGATACGGTCCTGAAGCGGATCGGTATGCGCAGAACCGGAAGCACGCTTTCGCAACCCATCGGCGGCGGACGTGATCTGGCTACGGACACGCAGGGACGCGATCGGGCAATCGACGGGATTGCCTCGGCATCCGGGCTGGAGACGGCATTGGCCGCTGTCCTTTACCGCCGTTATGGCAGCGAGGCGCGCCATGTCGCCGCAATGTTGGCCAAGGGCGGAGGCAATACGGTCGGTGGCGACGGCCTGTATTACGAGGAAGAAATTCGCTGGATCCTCAAGAACGAGCGGGTCACACGGCTTGCCGACATCATTCTGCGCCGCACACTTCTTCCCTTCGAAAACGCCATCACCCCGGCGACGCTGACCGGCATTGCGAGAATTGCTGCAGGCGAACTGGGCTGGGACGATCTGCGGCTGGCGGATGAGATCGCCCACACGACATCCCTTCTGACCCGGCACTACAGGGTCACCTCACTCGCGCCGTGACGGCAGCATTCCACAACACATGGCTGCCAGACAAACAGGGCACGCCCCAGGTAAAAGGGACGACGGACATGACACCGGGCAACAAGCCGCTGATTGCCGGCAACTGGAAAATGAATGGCCTGCGGTCATCACTCGAGACATTGACGGAGATTGCAGCAGGTGTTTCCACACTTGCCGGCAAAACCGATACGCTGATCTGCCCGCCGGCGACCCTGCTGCACGAGGCAGCAACGCTCTGCGCGGGAACCGACCTGCGGATCGGCGCACAGGATTGCCATGCTTCCGCCTTCGGAGCCTATACGGGAGAGATTTCGGCTGAGATGATCGCGGATGGTGGCGGCACATTCGTCATCCTTGGCCATTCGGAACGCCGTACCCTTCAAAAGGAAACGGACGGCCTTGTCTGCAGCAAGGCGCAGGCCGCGCATGCTGCCGGGCTGATCGCCATCATCTGCATCGGCGAAACGGAAGCCCAGCGCGAAACCGGCGAGACATTGAACGTCCTTGGGCGCCAGCTGGCCGGTTCGGTTCCGGATGGGGCCACGGCCGCCAATACGGTGATTGCCTATGAGCCGGTCTGGGCAATCGGCACGGGACGGACGCCAACGAGTGGCGATATTCTCGAAGCGCATGCCTTCATGCGAACGCAACTCGTGGCCCGCTTCGGCAATGAAGGGCAAACGATGCGCGTCCTTTACGGCGGCTCGGTCAAGGCCTCCAACGCTGCCGAACTCATGGCCATCGACAATGTCGACGGCGCACTGATTGGCGGCGCAAGTTTGAAAGCTGCCGATTTTCTGGCAATCGCCGGAATATACGCCACGCTCTGAGCCCGGACGGCGCAAGGAAGAACGACATCATGGTCACCATTCTCGACAGGACTGATCCCGCAGGTGCAACAGCCCGGCTGCGCCATCCGGAAAAAGCCCATAGGCCAGATACGCAAATGCTGGCAAAGCCTGACTGGATACGCGTCCGAGCCTCGATGTCGCCGGGCTACATGGAAACCAAATCGATCGTGAAGGAGCACAAGCTCGTCACGGTCTGCGAGGAGGCCGGCTGCCCGAATATCGGCGAGTGCTGGGACAAGAAGCACGCGACCTTCATGATCATGGGCGAGATCTGCACCCGCGCCTGCGCGTTCTGCAACGTCACGACCGGCAAGCCGAACGCGCTCGATCTGGCCGAGCCTGAAAACGTCGCCAAGGCCGTCAGGCAGATGGGCCTTAGCCATGTCGTCATCACCTCGGTCGATCGCGACGATCTCGCCGATGGCGGCGCCGAGCATTTCGAAAAGGTGATCTGGGCGATCCGCGCCGCTTCGCCGCTGACCACCATCGAAATCCTGACGCCGGACTTTCTGAAGAAGCCCGGCGCGCTGGAGCGCGTCGTCGCCGCCAAGCCCGACGTCTTCAACCACAATATGGAAACCGTGCCGGGCAATTATCTGACGGTGCGACCGGGTGCCCGCTATTTCCACTCGATCCGGCTTCTGCAGCGGGTCAAGGAACTCGATCCGACGATGTTCACCAAGTCCGGCATCATGGTGGGGCTCGGCGAGGAGCGCAACGAAGTGCTGCAGCTGATGGACGACCTGCGCACGGCCGACGTCGATTTCCTGACCATCGGCCAATACCTGCAGCCGACCCGCAAGCACCATCAGGTGATGAGCTTCGTGACGCCGGAAGAGTTCAAGTCCTACGAGACCGTCGCCTATACCAAGGGCTTCCTGATGGTCGCCTCCAGCCCGCTCACCCGCTCGTCGCACCATGCCGGCGACGATTTCGCACGGCTTCGGGCCGCGCGGGAGAAGAAGCTGATGATTGCTACGGAGGCCTAAGGGGGACGCGCATTTGCCTCAGGCGAACCCGCTTCAAAGTCCTGACCGGAGCGACGGCATTGCCGTTTCCGCTGGCGAATGCACACCGATGTCTGCACCGAGAACAGCTTGACATCGCCCCGGCGTGCCATGCGTGCATCAGCGGCTGAAGGGCCCTACGGGTGTCACGATAGACTGCAAAGACAACCCTTGTAGCGTGCATGACGGCCGATGTCGGGTTCAACCGTGTCGGCTTCTGCCGGTTCGGCTCTCTGTAGCCTTCCACTGACCATTTTTGGGATGGTACCGTCCGGTTCTCATCAGGTCAGATAGGCTTTGCGCAGGATCTCCGGATCCTTCACGAGCATGCCGCCATGGGTACCGGCCTTAGAAGTCGATCTTCATGTTGAGGTGAACGGAATGATTGGCCAGATCTCGGGCGAATTCGCCCGCATAGGTCAAATTCAGCTGGGCGGTTTGCGTCAGCGACGCGCTGAGACCGGCCTCTACGACTGCCGCGTCACGGGCCAGGGATACGCCCGTCGACCGTGAACGGATTTCCCGTCGAAAAGGCCATCTGCGACGACGGCGTCAGATCGCCGATCGTATGACGCCAGCCGACCATGCCCGACAGCGTGATCGCGTTCTGAACCGGCAGGTCCGCCGCCCAGCGCAAGCCGAATGTGCTGACGGTCATGTCGTCATGTCCGCCGCTGCCGGATAGCGCGGCCGAACCGCCCGATTCGCGGAAGCCCTCCGTATCAAGATCGACATAAGCGAGACTGGCAAACGGCCGCAGGTCGAGATCACCTGTCCCCATGCGCCACGACAGATCGGCAAACAGCTGTCGCGCGGCACCGTCGTACTGCGCCGTCAGCTGATCGGTCAGCGTTCCCACAGTGACATTTCGTTCCGTCGAAATATCGTTGTGCGAATAGATCGCGCCGCCCGTGAACGTCAACGCGCCCCAGTCCGCCGACGCATACAGACCGGCATGATAGGACTGCACATCCGCATCGCCATCGACGGCGGTGTCGCTGTAGCCACCCAGCATGCCGAGCCGAAAGGTATCGAACACCTCGGCATCGACGCCGGCCACCGCACCACCGGTGCGGCCGGAGATGCCCGCAGCATTGCCGTCGCTTCCGCTATGGCCGGTTGCCCCATAGCCCGTAAGCCAGAATGACAGGTCACTCGATTGCGCTTGCCCGGTCGGCATCGCGCCGCTCATCCGGTCGAGAACGGCATTTCGCACGAAACGACTGTCCTGCAGCAGCTGGGTCTTGAGCGAAGCATGGATTTCGCCGCTCAGCTGCCGGAAGGCGGAATCGGCGCCCTCTGCCGTCAGCGGCAGGACGGCCAAAAACAAGGCGTTCGTCGTATCGAGGGAATTGATGGCGTTTGCCGCAGCGCGTCCGTTGGCGGTTTCCGCGACGTCGGCGAACGCGACGTCGTTGCGGTCGAGCGCCAGAGTTATGCTGGTCGTGTCATAGGTGACGAATGGCGAGAGGAAGACCATATTGGTCGTCACGTCGTCGAAGGCCCCGGTTACGCTGCCCGAAGTCAGGATCGTGTAGCGGGTCGAGGTCCCATAGGTGCCGGTGGCTGCCAGAACTTCAAGTGTTCCACCATTGATCGTCGTGGTCCCGGAAACAGCGAGCAGGTCGGACTGCCCTGAGGCATCGACATCGACGCTGTACGTGGAGCCGGCCTCGAAGCTGCCGTCCCCATTGACGGCGAGCGTTCCGATGCCCGTTCCGAGAGAAAGCGTGCCGCCGCTTGCGACGCTGAGGTCCCCGATACTGCCCGTGCCAGTCAGCAGACCGCCCGTGTAGACATCGACGGAGCCAATCGTACCGTCATTCACCAAGGTACCACCGGTGACCGTGGCGAGGCCCGATATCGCGCCGCTGTTGAAGAAGGTTCCGCCGGTGTTCAACAGCGAAGCGACCGTGCCACCGTTCGACGTCGTGCCTTCATTGGTAACCGCGCCCGTCGTTCCGGTCAGATTGTTGACGAAGGTGCCATCGGCAAGAATGTCGACCGTGTCGACCCTGTCGCTGTTGACCACCTTTCCGCCGGCCACAGTCGTGGCGCCGGTGACCCGGCCCCCGCCATTGTTGACGAATGTACCGCCGGTATTGACCAGCGAACCGATGCTCCCGGCATTGGTGCTATCGCCCGCATTGGTGGTTGCCCCGGCAACAGAACCCGTATTGTTGGTGAACCCACCGTTTGCACCGATATCGACTGTACCGAGCGTTCCGCTATTGGTGAGCGTTCCGCCGCTGACGACAGTGGCACCGGTGACGATGCCGTTGGAATTGTTGATGAAGCTGCCATCCGAATTGATCAGCGACGCGATCGTCCCGGCGCTGGACGCATTGCCGGCATTGGTGACGTCGCCGGCCGACGCGCCGGTATTGTTGTTGAAGGTACCGCCTGAAGCGATATCGACCGAACCAAGTGACGCGTTGTTGGTGACACTGCCGCCGGTCACCGTTGTCGCACCGGTGATGACGCCACCGGAATTGTTGGTGAAGCTACCCCCGAGATTGTTGAGCGAAGCGATCGTGCCAGCGTTCGAACTGGTACCGGAATTGGTCAGCGCGCCAAC
Organism: uncultured Alphaproteobacteria bacterium; assembly: GCA_963822365.1. GTDB lineage: Bacteria > Pseudomonadota > Alphaproteobacteria > Rhizobiales > Rhizobiaceae > Pararhizobium. The sequence goes on along the minus strand of CAWGHM010000009.1, from coordinate 123,795 downwards.
GCTTGCTCCGGTATTGCTGGTGAACGTTCCAGCAGCCCCCACCTCTATCGATCCGAGGCTGCCATTGTTGGTCAAGGTGCCGTCACGCAGTTTGGTGCTGCCGGATACGGTGCCTGCGGAATTGTTGGTTGCGATGCCGCCCGAGGCGACAATCAGGTCACGCAGCGTCCCGTTGTTGGTCAGGGTCGCGTCTGCCCAGGAAGGTCTCTCCGGTAATCAGGCCATCGTTTATGACCGTACCGCCTGCTGCCTGCAAGTTTCCGATCAGGCTGCCGGAAATGCCGAGATAACCACCCGTCATCGTCCCGTCGGAGATCAATATGCCACCGACAGATATTTCGATGCGGCCCGGGTCGAAAAGGGACGTGCCGCCCGCTGCCGTCAACGTGTCCTCGATCTTCAGAGTCCCGCCGGATACCGTCAAGGTATCGACTGCTGCGTCGCTGCCGACGATCGCGGTGCCGGATGCAACGATTGCCGCATCGCTCGCGCCCGGCCGTGCCGGAGCCCAGTTTGCGCCGTCTGAAAAATCGTTGCCGACCGCACCCGTCCAGGTTGACTGGGCAAGCACCGGTATCGGCACGAAGGCTGCAAGAGTAACCAGTGCCGTGCACAGCCGCAGTCGCTGCACAATCATGCGCAGCTCAGAATTCCGCATCATCCCACCTCATGTAAGACATCGCCGGGGCGCGACCCTTTCGACGATTAGTCCGACCTGAGTAGGGTGTTATGGTTAGGCAGGTTTTAATGCCGGCGGATGGACTGAGCCATTCTCAAACAAAGAGGATGTTATGGTTGATCAGGTCTTAATGCCGCCGAATGGCCAACGCGCCGGTGACACGTAGTCCGCTGCACTCCGCTTTGAAAACTGGGGCTACCGGACGGTCAAATGTTGCTCGGGACATCAGACCCGCGCAACAGATGGTGAACCCATCCGTTTTTGAATGGGTGCTGACGCAAATTGCCTTGGGTAGACGCGCCGATCAAACGGTTATCGCGAGCACCGCCACGCAGTCTCCCGCCTTGACGAGGCCGGGAAAGTGCCGGGCGCAGAGGATACCGTCCATCTTCGCAAGGACGTCCGAGGGCCGGATTCCGGTCCGCCCGATCGGGTAGATGCGTGCCACAACCTGCCCCTTGAAAACCGTATCCCCAAGGTCCACCAGCGGCTCGATCATACCGCCGTCCTCGGCAAAGGCGAAGCAATCGCCATCAGGCATGTCGAGCCACTGCGTCGAGGATGCCTCGGCTTTGCCAGCCAGGATACCGGCATGGCGCAACACGTTTGCGACGCCTCGCTTGGCGATCGCCGCACTTTTTGCCGTCGCAGTGCCGCCGCCGCCGAGCTCGGTGGTGACGAAGACCTTGCCCATGTCCTCGGCGGCCGTGTCGTACATGCCGACGGCGTCGATCTCGAGCATCTTCATGGAATAGGGCGCGGCGAACGCCTCGACCAGATCGAAGGCATCTCGCCTCCTGCTCCTTGTCGGGCAGGATATGCGCCGCGCAAAATGGCAGGAAGTCGAGCGTCTTGCCGCCGGAATGGAAGTCGAGCACGATGTCGGCAAGCGGCAGCAGATTGCGCTGGAAATAGTCGGCGATCTTCTGCGGTCACCGTGCCGTCCGGTCGGCCGGGAAAGCTGCGGTTCATATTGCCCTTGTCGATCGGCGACGTGCGGGTGCCGGCGCGAAGGCCGGATAGTTCATCGCCGGCACGATGATCACCGTGCCCGTAACGTCGTCCGGGTTCGAGCGACCGGGCGAGGTCGAACAGCGCGATCGGCCCCTCGTATTCGTCGCCGTGATTGCCGCCGGTCAGCAGCGCCGTCGGCCCCTCGCCGTTCTTGATGACGGTGATCGGGATCATCACCGAGCCCCAGGCGGAATCGTCGCGGCTGTAGGGCAGCCGCAGAAAGCCGTGCTGCACGCCGTCGGCCGTCGAAGTCGACCGTCGGCGTGATCGGCGATGGCGCGCAGTTCGGGTTCGCTCATGGCAGGCTCAATCCTTGACGAACAGCTTGCGCGGCACGTTGGCCAGGCATTCGACGCCGGTCTCGGTGATCAGGATGCTCTCGGTGATCTCCAGCCCCATGGTTTCCAGCCACAGACCGGTCATGAAATGGAAGGTCATGCCGGGCTTCAGCTCGGTGCGGTCGCCGGGGCGCAGGCTCATCGTGCGTTCGCCCCAGTCCGGCGGATAGGAGAGACCGATCGGGTAGCCGGTGCGGTTGTCCTTGACGATGCCGTATTTCTTCAGAACCGCGAAGAAGCCGTTGGCGATATCCTCGCAGGTATTGCCGGGCTTGGCGGCAGCCAGCCCGGCCTCCATGCCCTCCAGCGTCGCCTTTTCGGCATCGAGAAATTCCTGCGTCGGCTTGCCGAGGAAGACCGTGCGCGACAGCGGGCACATGATAGCGGTTGTAGCAGCCGGCGATCTCGAAGAACGTGCCCTCGCCCGCGCTTCATCGGCCTGTCGTCCCAGGTCAGATGCGGCGCGGAGGCGTCGACGCCCGACGGCAGCAGCGGCACGATCGCCGGATAGTCGCCGCCGATCCCGTCGACGCCGCGCGTGCCGGCGTCGTAGATCTCGGCGACCAGATCGCATTTGCGCATGCCGACTTCGATCTTGTCGAAGATGCGCTGGTGCATGCGCTTCGACGATGCGCGCGGCGTTGCGCATGTACTCGATCTCGGTTTCGGGCTCTTCACCGCACGCTGCCAGTTGACCAGCGCCGTCGCGTCGACGAAGCGCGCATTCGGCAGATGCTTTGCAGCGACGGCGAAGGCGGCGGCCGAAAACCAGTAATTGTCCATCTCGACGCCGATGCGTCAGCCTGTCCCAGCCGCGCTCGCGATCAGCTTGGCCGACAGATAGTCCATCGGGTGGCGTTCGGTCGACTGCACGTAGTGATCGGGGTAGCCGATGATGTTGTCGTGCTCGAGATAGGCCGTGCGCTTGGCGCCATTGGCGTCCTGCCCGCGCCCGTACCAGATCGGCTCGCCGCTCGGCGGCACGATGCACCGCCTGGTGCACGTAGAACGACCAGCCGTCATAGCCGGTCAGCCAGGCCATGTTGGACGGGTCGCTGCACGATCAGAAGATCGATGCCCTTCGCCTCCATGGCCCTGCGCGTCTTGGCGAGACGCGCTTCGTATTCCCCGAGCGAAAATTTGAGGTTGGGTTGGGTCATGTTTCTCCCTCATTCTCCGGCTTTTGCCGGTCTCGACTTGAAAGTCTCAACTTTCAAAATTTGTGCCCACGCCGGCCGACCCGGCGCGCGCGAACGCCAGTGTTGCGATGGCCGTATCCTGAATGCCGGTACCGGTCAGGTCGGCGATCGTGATCTGATTGGCATTGATGCGCCCCGTGCTTCTGGCCGGCAACGATCTGGCCGAGTTCGGGGAACTCCCGGTCTGCCGGCACGATGCCTGCTGCGATGGCATGATGCAGTTCGCCCAGAGGCGGGTCTGGGCCAGACGGTCGGCGACATAGACATCCGGCCCGGGCGATCGCGCCCGGTTCGATCTCGTTCTTGTGTTCGGCATCTGAACCCATCGCGGTGACATGCTGTCCGGGCTCCAGCCATTCGGCCTTCAGGATCGGCGTTGTCCGAAGGTGTGGTGGTCACGACGATATCCGCGCCGGCAACGGCAGCTTGCGGATCGGTGGCTGCCACGACGTTGATGCCCAAGGCCTGCGAGAGATCGCGAGCGACATTGTCCGCCTTGGCATGATCCCGCGCCCAGATGCCGCGCCTCGCGGATCGGCCGAACCAATGTCAATGCCTGCAGTTGCAGGCGAGCCTGCATGCCGGCACCGAAGATCGCGGCAATGGACGCATCCGGACGCGACAGATATTTGGCGGCAACGGCACCGGCAGCCGCCGTGCGCACATCTGTCAGGTAGCCATTGTCGAGCAGCAGAGCCTGAACAAGACCTGTCTTTGCCGACAGGAGAACCATCATGCCATTGGTGCTGGGCAGGCCGATCTTCGGATTGTCGAAGAAGCCGGGGCTGATCTTGACGGCGAAACCATCAAGTCCGGGCACATAGGCGGTCTTCACATCCACCTCGCCATGATGCTCGGGCATGTCGAGCCTCAGGATCGGCGGCATGGCCACAGCTTTGGTGGCAAGTGCGTGGAAAGCGTCCTCGATGCAGGAGACGACGGCACTGTCGAGCGTCACCGTGCGTCGGAGGTCGGCTTCGGTGAGGATGAGCATCCGCGTCATGCTGCATCCTCGATATCAACGGATGATGCGCCATTCATCACGCGCTGGTGCAGCCCCATATCGACGTTTCGGCCGGAAAGGATGGCAACGACAGGACCTGGGGATCGGATGCGCCCGCAAAGCAAAGCCGCGATACCCACAGCGCCGGCGCCTTCGATGATCTCGCGTTCGACCGCATAGGCATGGCGCATGCCGGCGGCAATTTCGTCTTCGGAAAGCAGGACGACATCGTCAAGCAGATCGCGGCACATGGCGAAGGTCAGAGCATTTTCGAGCCCGATTCCACCGCCCAGCGAATCCGCAAGGCTGGCCCCTTCCTCGACTTCGACCGGGTGCCCCGTGTCGAGGCTGGCTTTCATTGCGGCGCCGCGTTGCATCGTCAGTCCGATGACCCTTGCCGCCGGCTTCGATCCCTTGATTGCAGCGGCGATGCCGGCCGCAAGACCGCCGCCAGACAGCGGCACAAGCACGGTCGCCGTCTCGGGTAGCTGCTCCAGGATTTCCAGGCCGAGCGTCCCCTGCCCGGCAATGATAGCTGGATCGTCGAAGGGCGGCACGGCAACCATTCCCTCTTCCGCGACAAGCCGATCGACCTCTTTCTGTGCCTCGTCCTGCGAGTTGCCGACGATGCGAACATCGGCGCCCAGCCGGCGAACGTCTAAAACCTTGTTCTCCGGTACCAGCCGCGACATGCAGATCGTGGCGACCGCGCCTTCCGCCTTGGCGGCATAGGCAAGCGCCCGGCCATGATTGCCGGTCGATGCGGCGATGACGCCGAGCCTGCGCTCCGCCTCCGTCAGCGATAGAACCGCATGGGTTGCGCCACGCAGTTTGAAGCTCCCGGTCGTCTGGTGATGTTCGAGCTTGAGATAGACCGGCACGCCGATCGCTTCTGTCAACATCGCGGATTGCACCAAGGGAGTGCGCAGGACGCGCCCGGCAATGCGGTTGGAGGCCGCACGGATCTGATCGAGGGAAACGAATGGCTGTACGCTCATGCCATCAGCCCTCCGGATAGGGTTTGGTCATGAGGCGCCCGAGTTCCGGCCGCGAGGCGCTATCGCCGCAGATCCGAAGGCAGGCCCAGGCCGTGGCAAGATTGCTGCTCAAGGCAGGCTTTCCGAGCGCATGCTCAATATCCGGAACAACCGCTGCTGCGCGGACCGCCGTGCAGGCGATGAACAAGGCGTCGGACTCTGGAGCCATAGCCTCCACTGCAAAGGCCACGATCTCCGCGTGCGGAATACGTGCCATTTCCCGGTCATCGCTGAGGTCAAGGCATGTCACGCGGTCGATTTCGAAACCGAGATTCTCGAAATAGTCTGCCATCGGCCGGCTGGTCTCGATGGTGTAAGGGGTCAGGACGGAAATGCGCTTCGCGCCCAGCGCCTTGAGGCCCGCGACGGCTGCGGCCGTTGGCGTGACGACGGGAACGCCGGGCTTTGCTGTCTGAACCGCCGCCTCGACGCGCGCATCGCCGATGACGACGGAGGCCGAGGTGCAGGAATACATCACGACATCGAGCGCCTCGTCGGGCAGGATAAGTGCGGCAGCCAGCCGTCAGCGACGGCTGCATGCTTCATCAGGTTTTCCGGCGTCACCGGATTGGCATAGGGAATGCGCGTGACATAGACGCCGATCCGCTCGCTTGCCACCATGCGCTGGAAATCGACTTCCGTCGTATGATCGGTCGCCAGGATGATCAGGCCGACGCGCTTTGCAACCGGGCGATCATCGAGACGTGGCGGACGGCTCGCCGTGCCGATACTGATCTCTTTGTCCCTCATCGTTGGTCCACCCGGGCATAGCGCTCTTCCAGAAAGCGCAGGGCGACCACCGAGATCAGGCTGATGACGAGGAAGAAGACGCCGACCATGGTGATCGGCTCGATATAGCGATAGCTGCTGTTGGCGACGCTTTTGGCCTGGTTCATCAATTCAAGCACGGTGATGGCGGACAGCAGCGGTGTCTCCTTGAACATGGCGATGAAATAATTGGCCAGTGCCGGGATCATCGGCGGGATGGCCTGCGGCAGCACGACATGGATCCACGTCTGCCGCATGCTGAGATTGGTCGCACGCGCGGCCTCCCACTGGCCACGCGGCACATTGTCGATGCCGGCGCGATAGACCTCGGCCGTATAGGTGCCGTAATGGATACCGAGACCGATGACGCCTGCGACCAGCGGCGACAGGCGGATGCCGATGTCCGGCAGCACGTAGAAGATGAAATAGAGCTGCACCAGCAGCGGCGTGCCGCGAATGAACTCGGCGAAGAAGCCGACGGGCCGCGAAATCAGCAGGTTCGGCGAGCGCCGGGCAATCGCCAGCACCAGGCCGACGACCGCAGCGACGATCGCACCCAGAACGCGTCGCCAGTATCGTGATCTTCAGCCCTTCGAGAAGGGTCGGCATGATCTGCCAGACGAAAGCCCAGTCCCATTCCATGATCAGACCCTCACGCCATCAAGACCGCGCGATGCGCGGCGCTCCAGCCAGCGCACGCCGGCCGATATCGCCATGGCCATGGCGAAATACAGAACCAGGATGACGGCAAACGGGATCAGCGTGCTGCCGGTCTGCGCACGCACGACCTGCGCCTGAAACGTCATGTCGCTCAGCGAGATCAGCGAGACGACGGCCGTGCCTTTTAGAAGTTCGATGGCGTTGTTGCCGAAGGTGGGCAGCATCAGGGGCAGCGCCTGCGGCAGGATGACATGACGCATCCGGTGGTAGCGGCCGAGATTGAGCGCGACGCAGGCCTCGTGCTGCTCACGACCGATCGCCCGCACGGCGCCCCGCACCACCTCGGCACCATAGGCGCCGACATTGAGGCCGAGCGCCAGAACCCCGGCCTGCAGCGGCGTCAGCGTAATGCCGGCAAATGGCAGCACGAAATAGGCCCAGAACAGCTGCACGAAGATCGAGGTGCCGCGGAAGAACTCGATATAGGTCGTTGCAAGCGCCCGCACCGCGACAGAACCGCGACATGCGACCGAGACCGGCAGCAAAGGCCATGACGAGTGCCAGTGCCGAGCCCATGACCGTGAGCTCGATCGTCACCAGCGCGCCTTGCAGTATCAGCCCTATGTAGCCGGACCAGTCGATCATCGTGCCTTTCTCTATCAATATGGCATCAGCCATGGGTTCGCCCGCGATGGAAAGGGAGAGGCGCACATGCCCCTCTCCCCCGACTTTTATTGCGCTGCTGCAGTGCAGAGCTTTTCGCGCGTCGTCGACATCGCGGCCGCAGCCGAGAAACCGTAAGGCTCGATGATCTTGGCGAACTCGCCGGATTCCTTCAGCTTGGCCAGTTCGACGTCGAAGGCATCGCGCAGTGCTTCGTCGCCCTTGTTGAAGGCAGCGCCATCGCAATAGACTGGCGCGCCCTGAACAGGAGCGACAACCTCGAGGTTCGGATCGTTGGCCTTCTTGACGAGATCGTTGATCGACAGGACCGGCAGCGAATAGACATCGATACGGCCGTCCTGCAGCATCTTCAGACCGCTCTGGCCATCGGGCACGACGATCACGCGATCGCGCGGCACACCGGCTTCCAGTGCGAGCTTTTCTTCCGTGCCACCGCCCGGCGCACCGATCGTCGCAGACTGGTCGTTGGCAATATCGGCATAGCTCTTGAAGCCTTTCGGATTGCCCTTCTTGACCAGCATTGCCTCTGCATCGCAGAGAACAGGCTCGGAATAGGCAACCGCGGCACAGCGTTCCGGCTTCATGAACAGGCCGGCGGTGACCGCGTCATGGCGGCCCGCCTGCAGGCCGGGGATCATCGCCCCATATTCGGAAATCGAAGCGACGACATCGGCCACGCCGAGGCGCTTGAAGACCTCGCGTGCGACATCGGGCGCGGCACCGGAAACCTTGCCGTCCGCGCCGACAGCCGTGAAAGGCGGCTCGTTGGCGATCGCAATCGCGGGCAAAGCCCTGCGCCTTCAGTTCCTCCAGCTTCGCGTCGTCAGCGCTGGCGGGGATAGCCGCGAAACCCGTGATCAACGCCGTGGCGCCGGCTGCCATCATCATGAAGTGTTTCATTTTCATTGTTCCAACTCCTCTGGATTTTTCCATTTTTATAGGGGCATCGCCGGACCGCCGCGGCGGTCAGACGCGGTGACCCGCCGCGATGATCTTGCGCAGGAAGCTCTGCGTGCGCTCCTGCTTGGGATTTCTGAAAATGTCGTCCGGCTTGCCTTCCTCGACGATCCTGCCCTTGTCGAAAAACAGGATGCGATCGGCAAAATCATGGGCAAAGCCCATCTCATGGGTCACGAGCAGCATGGTCATGTCGGTCTCGGCGGCAAGCTTGCGCATGACGTTCAAAACCTCCTCGACCAGTTCGGGATCGAGCGCGGACGTAACTTCGTCGAACAGCATGATCTTCGGCGAAAGCGCCAGCGCGCGTGCAATAGCCACGCGCTGCTTCTGCCCGCCGGACAGTTGCGCCGGCATGCTGCGGGCCTTGTCGGCCATGCCCACCATCTCGAGCAGTTCCATGGCCCGCGCCTCGGCTGCGTCCTTCGCCACACCTTTGGTCAGCATCGGCGCAAGCGTGATGTTGTCGAGCACGCATTTATGCGGAAACAGATTGAAGTGCTGGAAGACCATCCCGATCTTCTCGCGCATCTTCTGCAGATGCTTCTCATCGGCAGCCACGAGAGCGCCTGCTTTTTGCGTGTGATAAAGCTGCTGGCCGTCGACCTCGATATGACCGCCATTGATCTTTTCCAGCGTCATGAGGATGCGCAGGATGGTGGTTTTTCCGGAGCCGGATGGTCCGATCAAGGCCAGCTTCTCGCCCGGCATGACGTCCATCGACAAGCCATCAAGCACCGTCAGAGGCCCGTAGGTCTTGGTGATGTTGTCAATTCGGATCATCGGCGGAGGCATGCAGATCTCTTCCTGTTGAGATTAGCGATGCCTAACGATGACGACAACAGTAAATCATGTCAATCATCTAAATAATATCATGACAATTAAACATTCCCTGCCCAATCGATAGGCGGAATCGTCAAATCGCGAGCAGAAGTGCTTCCGGATTTCCAAGCGCAAGTGACGCGACGATGCCAAGTCCCTCCTTCAACTCGGCCTCGGATGTCGAGCCAAGCGAGATGCGAACGGCAGGTGCACGACCGTGATCGGCGGTCTGGAACGATATGCCGGGTGCGATTGCAACGCCGCGCAGACGCGCCTGGGCGACGAACCCTTCTTCGGTGTGATCAGAGGTCAACGGCAGCCACACATGAAGACTTTGGGGATGGGAATGATACTGGAGTTCGCCCAGCATTTCCGTCGCGATTTCGTGACGCCGCGCCAGCGCCCGGCGTTGCCAGTTCACCAGTTCCATCGCGGTGCCCTTGCTGACCCAGCGCGTGGCAATCTCGGCAATTGCCGGCGTGGCCATCCAGTTGGACACGAGATGCCGGTTGGCCACTGCGGCGACATAGCGGTCCGGCGCGACAAGATAGCCGATGCGCAGGCCGGGCACGGTGATCTTGGTGAAACTTGTGACGTAAAGGGTCCGCTCCGGGGCAAAGGTCTGCAGCGGCGGCGGCCTGTTTTCAACCAGCGGACCGAGAATATCGTTCTCGATGATCGCGATATCATGCTTGGCTGCAACGGCTGCAAGCGCCTGCCGCCGCTCGGCACTCATCAGGGTTGCCGTCGGATTGACCACGGAAGGCTGCAGAAAGACCGCCCGGATTGGCCCCTTCCGGCACGCTTCCTCCAGGGCTTCCGGGATCATCCCGTCCGCATCTATGGCCAGGCCTTCCAGATGGATGCCCAGATAGGTCGAAAGAGGCACCAGCGTATGGTGGCTGATTGCCTCGATCGCCACCGTTGATCCCGGCGGCGCAACACTCATCAAGGCAACGGTCATTGCAGACGTGGCGCCGTTCGTCAGGTTGACGTTGAGCGGCGAAACGTCGAGGCCGCATTTCGCCAGCCATTCGACCGCAACCGCCCTGTGACGGGGAAACACCATGTTCGGCCGAAACGACAGGGCCGAACTGGACGGCAGGTTTTCCGCCAGCCAGCCGAACGCTTCGCGCATCTGGTCGAGATGGATCTGTTCGCAAACGGGCTTCAGGATCGACAGGTCGATCAGTTCACCGAGACGTTCCGGAAGATAGGGTGGCTCGGGCTCGCTCGGCCTCGTCTGCACGAAACTGCCGCGCCCGATTTCGCCTGCAATCATGCCGCGGCGGATCAGTTCGTCATAGGCGCGGCTGACCGTCTGGATCGACAGCTTCAGGTCTTCCGCAAGCTTCCGGTGCGTCGGCAACCGAGCGCCATGGACAAGCTTGCCATCATGGATGGCACTGGCAATCTGCTCGGCGAGCGAGAGATAGGCCGGACGGCGAAGCTGATGAGGATCGGGGTACCAATTTGTCATGATTTACACTGATGAAATTCAGGTCAATTGACAATGGGAATTTGCATTCCTGACGACTTTTTCATAGTCTTTGGCATGACTTCCAGCTTGGGAACGCCCTTCGCATGAAACTTGACGCGATCGACCTGCGCATACTCGAAGCCGTCCAGCGTGACGGCCGCATCACCAAGGTGGCGCTCGCCGAAGACGTCGGGCTGTCGCCCACGCCATGCTGGATGAGGCTGCGCAAACTGGAAAAGGCCGGCATCATTTCGGGCTATCACGCCCACATCGCGGTACGCCGCGTCGCGCCCGTCGCCAGCGTCATGATGGAAGTCACGCTCGAAAACCATCGGCAGGCGGACTTCGATCGTTTCGAACGTGCCGTCTCGGCCATACCTGAAATCATCGCCTGCTGGTCGGTCGGCGGCGGGGTCGATTATATCCTCAGGATCATGGCAGCCGATATCGATGCCTATCAACGGCTGGTCGATGGTCTGCTCGACCGTGAGATCGGCATTGCCCGCTACTTTACCTACATCATCACCAAGACGATCAAGGAAGATACCGTGCTGCCGCTTTCGACACTTTTGTCTGCAGCAGAAGCGCCGAACAGCTAGATAATTCCTCTCCGAAGCCAACATCCTTTGGTCTGATCCTCTCTCAGCCTCCCGCCGAACGGACCATTTCTCTCACGAAACCTGCAAGAATGACGGCATCCTGAACACAAGGAGCCGGGGATGAATGCCGTATTTGCACAACCTGACTGCCACAAGGCGCTGACGCACCTGAAAGACAAGCCTCTCATGAGGTCCCTGTCCTATGTCGACGGCCGGTGGAAAGCCAATGGTGCCAACCGCACATTCGAGGTGCGCGATCCCGCTTCATCCGCATCGCTCGCCTGGGTCTCTGCGCTGGATGCGGATGAAACAACGCAGGCCATTGACGCTGCATCGGCCGCATTCCCGAAATGGCGGGCACTGCTGCCGCAGGCCCGCGCGAAAATCCTGCGCCGCTGGCACGAACTGATGCTTGCCGCAAAGGATGACCTGGCGCTGATCATGACGCTGGAACAGGGAAAGCCGCTCGCCGAATCCCGCGGTGAGATCGAATATGCTGCCGGGTTCGTCGAGTGGTATGCCGAGGAAGGCAAGCGGCTGAACGCCGAGAGCGTTACCAGTCACCTGAGGGACGCCGAAATGATCGTGCGCCGGGAAGCGCTTGGCGTCGTCGGTATTGTCACGCCGTGGAATTTCCCGTGTGCCATGATCACGCGAAAGGCAGCGGCTGCGCTGGCGGCGGGCTGCACGGTCGTCGTCCACCCCTCCTCCGAAACACCGCTTGTCCGCCCTTGCGCTGGCGGAGCTTGGCGAGCGGGCCGGGCATACCGCCCGGCGTGTTCAACGTCGTTACCGGCGATGCCGCGACCATCGTCGGCCGCATGAGCAGCGACACCCGGGTGCGTGCGATGAGCTTCACCGGCTCGACGGAAATCGGCAGGCTGATCGCCGGCCAATGCACAGCGACCATGAAGCGGCTGGTGATGGAACTGGGCGGTCATGCGCCGCTGATCGTCTTTGCCGATGCCGATATCGACCAGAGCGGTGGATATCGCCATCGATGCCAAATTCGCAACGTCCGGGCAGGATTGCCTTGCCGCCAACCGCATCTATGTACAACGCCCGATCCTTGACGCCTTTAACGCCGCATTCAAAGCCCGGATCGAGGCCTTGCATGTTGGCGCCGGGCTTGAGGCGGGTAGCGAGATCGGCCCGCTGATGCATGCGCGGGCCGTTGCCAAGGTGGAAGAACATGTGGCCGATGCTCTTGCCCGCGGCGCCACGCTCCTCACCGGCGGCATGCGCCACAAGGCGGGGCCACTGTTCTACACGCCGACGCTTCTTGCCGACGTGCCGTCAGAGGCGCTCATCATGCATGAGGAAACCTTCGGGCCGGTCGCCGCAGTCACCGCTTTCGACACCGAGGCGGAGGTCATCGCTCGTGCCAACGATACCGAATATGGCTTGGTCGCCTATGTCGTCACGGAAAACGGCGCGCGACAGATGCGGCTCGGTCGGGCGCTCGAATATGGCATGGTGGCGATAAACCGGGTGAAGATCACCGGCAGCCCCGATTCCCTTCGGCGGCTGGAAACAATCCGGCATCGGCCGCGAAGGGTCCCGTCATGGCCTCGAGGCCTTCACCGAACTCAAATATCTCTGCATCGACACCGCCGCCTGAAACGCATCGACCCTTTCCCGCACCCGAAGAGGAAAACACCATGTCCGAACAAAGCAACGAAATGAACGCCTGGGACCGCGACCATTTCTTTCACCCGTCCACCCATATGGCCATGCATGCGCGAGGCGAAACACCGACACGCATCATTGCCAGCGGCGAAGGCGTCTACATCACCGATACCAACGGCCGCACCAGCCTTGACGCGTTTGCCGGGCTCTATTGCGTCAATGTCGGTTACGGGCGCCAGAAGATATCCGACGCGATTGCGGAACAGGCGAAGAACCTTGCCTATTATCACGCCTATGTCGGCCACGGCACGGAAGCCTCGATCACGCTGTCGAAGATGATCATCGACCGGGCACCGAAGGGCATGTCGAGGGTCTATTTCGGTCTGTCCGGCTCTGACGCCAACGAGACCAATATCAAGCTGATCTGGTACTATAACAACATTCTCGGTCGTCCTGAAAAGAAGAAGATCATCTCGCGCTGGCGCGGTTATCATGGCTCCGGCGTCATGACCGGATCGCTGACGGGTCTTGAGCTGTTCCACAACCTTTTCGACCTGCCGCGCGCGCCGATCCTGCATACGCAGGCGCCCTACTATTTCCGCCGCCCTGATCGATCGATGAGCGAAGAGCAATTTTCGCAGGATTGCGCCGACAAGCTGGAGGAGATGATCCTGGCGGAGGGCGCTGACACGATCGCCGCCTTTATCGGTGAGCCGATCCTCGGCACCGGCGGCATCGTGCCGCCACCGGCCGGGTACTGGCAGAAGATCCAGGCGGTGCTTGAGAAATACGATATCCTGCTCGTCGCCGACGAAGTCGTCACGGGTTTTGGCCGTCTGGGCTCCATGTTCGGTTCCGATCACTACGGCATGACAGCCGGACCTCATCACCATCGCCAAAGGCCTGACATCGGCCTATGCGCCTCTTTCCGGGCTCGATCGTTTCAGAAAAGATGTGGAAGGTGCTGGTCGAAGGCGCCGATCGGATGGGACCCATCGGGCATGGCTGGACCTATTCCGCCCACCCGATCTGCGCCGCAGCCGGCATTGCCAACCTCGAACTTGTCGATGAACTCGGCCTTGTCGAGAATGCAGGAACAATGGGGGCTTATTTCCGCGCTGAACTCGCAAAGGCGCTGGCCGGCCACAAACATGTCGGCGATGTGCGCGGCGATGGTTTGATTGCAGCGGTCGAATTCGTCGAGGACAAGGATGATCGCATATTCTTCGACGCCTCGAAAAAGATCGGCCCGCAGGTTTCGGCGGCCCTTCTGGAGCGCGGCGTCATCGGCCGCGCCATGCCGCAGGGCGATATCCTGGGTTTTGCGCCGCCGCTTTGCCTGACCCGGGAGGAAGCCGATATCGTCGTCAGGGCGGCGGCAGGAGCGATCGAAGCCGTGCTTGGCCGCTGACTGCCGAAGCTCTGATCGCTGCCGGATGAAAGTTCACCGGCAGCTCGCGACGAATGCGCCATGCGCGGGCTCGGCACGCAACCAGCCCCGCATGGACATTTCTTCATTGGTGGCCAGCGACTATCCCGGTCCTGCGTGCCGCCGGCGTCGTTCGCGGCGTCGCCTATTAAACCCGCTCGCAAGCCCCTGCACAAACCCTGCGTCCGGCAAAGACCGGGCGCAGTTTTCCACCTCCAGGAACGCCCTCAATCATCCATCGGAGATGCCGGATGGCAAGCTCGATCCGTGAGAGCATCGCTCCCGCAACGGGGCGGCGCTTGCTATGCTCACCGTCCTGACCGCGCAGTTCATGCTCTCCATGGATCTGCTGATCGTCGTGGTCGCGCTGCTCCGCATCATTCCCTCTGCAATCTCTGGCCTGACTATTCCCAGGCGTTATTCCCATGGCGTCCGAATGGCCTTAAGCTTTGTCCAAACCTCCTGTCCTACCCACCCGCAGCATTGATGCCGTCCAACCTTTCCTGCAATTTTAACTTCCTAACGATTCCGAAATCGGTTTTTGTATGTTTGGTAGGCTGGAGGTGCATTTCATGCCTCGCCGCGATAGTCGAACCCTATTCATGCATCTCCAAGGTCTTGAACGAGGGCTACAACAATGGAAAACAGGCAAAATTTCCGCGCATTGCATGCGTTTGAGGTAGTCTCGCGACATTTGTCCGTGGCAGCGGCGGCGGCTGAACTCGGCGTGACCCAGAGCGCAGTCAGTCACCAGCTGCGCATTCTTTCCGAAACGGTCGGGGAAAAGCTCGTGCAGAAGAGCGGCCGCGGCATCGTTCTGACGGAAGCCGGTCGCAAGCTCTCTCAAAAGCTCCAACCGGCTTTCGCGGAAATCAACCGGTCCGTAACGTCTGCCATCGGCGGCACGCGGGATTGCATAAGATTGGCCGTTTGCAGCAGTTTCGCTCCAGCCTGGCTTGTGCCGAGATTGAGCGGTTTTTACGCTGCCAATCCACAGGTTGACCTGCAGATCATGATGTATGCTCGAGATCCGGAATTGACCGATGCTGTCGGTGATGCCTTTGTCACGACTTTACCAAAAGATCGCGGGTACCACGCCTTGTTTCTGTGGGCCGAATTGCTTGTACCGGTCAGGTCGGCAATGCAGAAGATCCCTGCCAACGCACTCAGCCTCATCACGACCGACCTGGAACCCGGCAGAGCTGGCGCGGACTGGCGAGCCCATGCGCAGATCGCCGGGCTTCCTGACCCCATGCCGCCGATGGGCCGCTGGCTCTACGCATCGCACTACGTCATTGCGCTGGATATGGTCCGCCAAGGCCTCGGCGCGGCACTCGTGCCTGACTTTCTGGTGCAAGACGAACTGGCCCAAGGCAGCCTTGTCCTGCTCGACGATATCGCGGTTCCGACACGTGAAGATTATCATCTGTGCATCAAGGAAAGCCGGCGCGGCGAACCGGCACTTGAGGCGTTGGAGCGCTGGTTCAAGATGGAACTTGCAAATGCAAAGCAGACACTACGCGAACGGCGCCCGGCCAGTGAAATCATTGAGTTGGCCTCATGGATCGGTGAATAATTTCACTGGTCGAATTCATGATCGCATGCAACATTCCCGTGCAGCAGAAAAGCCAAGCGAGCCATCAAACGAATCTATCCGCAGAGGTGTTGTGTGTCTGGTTTGTCGCGTTGGGCGAAAGCGTTCACGATCTGGCTCGCGGTCGTCTTTTTGTGCGCGACCGGCGGGGCATTTGCGCAGGAGCGCGTGAGGTTCGACCGTGGACAAAGCGCTCAAACACTTCGCGGAACCATTCGTGGCTATGACGACATCGCCTACATCGTAAACGCTCGAGCAGGCCAGAGGCTGGCGGTATCGATCAAGACAAGCAACACCAGCGCCTATTTCAATATACTCAGGCGGGGTGCGTCTGAAGCAATCTTCACGGGATCAATCGCAGGCGAGTTTGCCGATGTGATCGTACCGGCAGGTGGGGACTACGTTGTACAAGTCTATCTGATGCGCAACGCCGCGCGTCGAAACGAGCGCGCGCAGTTTTCCCTGCGAATAGAGGTAACCGGCCGCGCAGCGGACGAGAACCTGGGACCGCAGCCCGACTTCGCCGATGGACTGGCCGGCGGCCCCGATTTCTGGGCGGTGGCCGGTGTTTCCAGCGGCGATCCTCTCAATATCAGGAGAACTCCATCGGCGCAGGGCCAGATCCTGGCGCGCCTTCGCAACGGCGCCGTTCTACGCAACCGTGGCTGCCGCATGAATGGCCAGACCCGATGGTGTCGCGTCGAAAGCAGGGACGGAAAAGTGTCGGGCTGGGCCGCAGGCCGGTATCTCGTGGAATATGGTGGGTAGCACTGGGGGAATTACTCGGGACGGGGAATAGTGCGCCGCGGAATGGACCGAGCCAGGAGGGCAGAAAAAGAATGCGTCTCAATTTTTTCGCACCGCTGCTATTGGCAGGCGTTTCACAGCTCGTGAGCTGTACGACACAGGCGCCATCGCAACCGTCGCCATCAGTCCAATCGGCACGCTTGATGGACGAGAGCGTTCCACAGGCGGCGCGCAGTGCCTGCCTTGCAGCCGTATCGAAAACAACCGGCAATCCCGATGCGCTGATCATTGAGATGATCTACTCGGAAGCGAATTCACAGGTCACGGTCGGAGTCGGACCGGCGAGAGCACCATGGCAATGCCTGGTTTCAAACAGTGGCATCGTCGCAAACGTCATGTCCCTGACCAATGAAGGAGCACTTTGAAGAGATAACAGCGTCAATTGCATCTCTCTCACAAACGAAAGGTATCCCCATGGGGCTCCGACCCAAACCCGTCGCAATCAGCACAGTCGTCATGTTGATGATCGCCACCGGGGCACACGCGAAAATCCCGTTTTTCAATGCGGCCTGCCCGGGCAAGCTGGAAATACATGCCGACCAGGGTGGGCCTGTCTATGTCAACGGGCACGAAGGCAAATTGAAGGTGTTCAACTCCAGCTACTACGAAGTTCGGCACGGACACGTGACCATCTCCGTAGCGGTAAACCCCGACGGTACAGTTGATGTTTCATATACCGGCAAAGGTGGCGTCAACGGCATCTGCACGGTCAAGTGAGGCTTTCGACGCCTGGGCAAGCGGCGCCCGGCAAGACTTTGGGCCCGGTCCAAGGCTGTAGAGGATAGGGATTCCATCGTGAAACGGATCATGCTCAGTACACTCCTTGCAATGTCCGCACTCGACGTTGCCTATGCCGCCGACCCTGTTCCCGTTCCCGAGATCGGTCCGGACCAGCTTTCGTTCTCGGTCACCAACATGGACACCACAGTGGATCCCGGGACCGATTTCTATCGCTATGCGGCCGGCGGGTGGCTGAACAGGGTAGAGCGTCCCGCGGATCGCATTTCCATCGATACCTTTGATTTCATGGGCCGCCGGCTGACGGCGCAGATGCAGAACCTGACTGCGGAGGCCGCGGAGAAATCGGTCACTGCGCAAAAAGGAAGCCCTCTCCAGCAGGTCGGCGCCTTCTACACGTCCTTCATGGATGTCGCCGCCCTCGACGCAGAAGGCATTGCTCCGATTGCGCCGGAACTGGCGCGGATCGATGCGATCGCCAATCTCGACGATCTCGCCGCCTATCTCGGGCGCTACCTTTCGATTGCCGGGGACGTCGCCCTTGTTGGCGTCGTGCCCTCGGTCGACCAGGTGGACACAACCAAGATGGTCCTGTTCATCGTCAAGGGATCGCTCGTTTTCGGACAGGAGAACCTCTACGGCGAACCGGCTGGCTCGGAGCTGGACCGCGCGCTCAGAGGCAACCTGAAAAAGGTGCTGCAGACTGCGGGATACGAGGTGTCGCGTGCAGCCGTCGTCGTCGACACGGTGGCTGATATCGAGCGGCAACTGCATGGCGCCATGCTGTCGCCGGTCGATGCGATGAACCCGGTGAACAGCTACCAGCCGAAGCCATTCACCGCCATTCAGGCCGAAGTGCCGGCGCTTGATCTGACGAAAATGCTGGCGGCCGTTGATGTCGCGGTACCCCAGACCTTGGTGCAGACCCAGCCACGCTACCTGGCGGCGGTCACGAAAATCCTTTCCGAGCGACCGCTGGGCGATATCAGGGATTATCTCAAGGTCAAGGTGATCAACCACTTCAAGCCTTATCTCGGGACTGGATTCGACGAGAGCACCCGGGAGATGAACCGGATCACCTTAGGGGTCGACACATTGCCGCCCCGTACGGAACTGGTCCAGTCGAGCCTGCAGGCCAATCTCGGACATCCGGTGTCACGCCTCTATGTGGAACGCTACTTCTCTGACGAGACCAGGGCCAAGGCAACGGACATGGTGGAGCGTGTCCACCATGTCTTCCTGAAGCGGGTCGAGGGTCTGGACTGGCTCTCCGCCGAAACCAGGCAGGCGGCGCACGACAAGCTGGAGAAGCTCTCCTACAAGATCGGCTATCCCGAAAAATGGATCGACTATTCCGGCGTCGACATCCGCCCGGACGATCTCGTCGGCAATATCATGCGGCTGACGGCGTTCGACGTGGAGCGGTCCTTTGCGAAGCTTGGTACCCCCGTGGTGCACGAATCCTTTTCCGATTCCAACAGCACCCTGCCGATCATCATCAATGCGGGCTACGACATGCAGATCAATGGCTTCGAGGTGCCTGCCGCCATCCTGCAACCCGCCGCCTTCGACGTGACGAAGGATGCACCGACCTATTTCTGCCGTCTCGGTGCGGTGCTCGGTCACGAGATGACGCATGGCTTCGACAGCCGAGGCCGTCTCTACGACGCTGATGGCAATCTCAAGGACTGGTGGAAACCCGAGGATGCGGCCGCTTTCGACAAGGAAGCGGCCAAGCTGATCGAACAGGCGAGCGCCTATGAGGTGCTGCCGGGCCTCAAGCTCAACGGCGCGCTCAGCGTCGGCGAGAACATGGCCGATGTCGGCGGGATCAACTTCGCCTTCGAGGCGCTCAAAGACTATCTCGCCGAACATCCGGAAGAAAACGTCGAGATCGATGGACTGACGCCGGAACAGCGCTGCTTCATCTCCTGGGCGCAACTTTGGGCGATGAAGGTCACGGACGAGGCGATCCGTGGCGTTTTCATGAGCAATACCCATCCGCCGGGGTTCTATCGATCGACCGCGGCGCTGAAGCATGTTGACGGCTTTTACGAAGCCTTCGACATCAAGGAAGGCGACAAGGAATGGGTTCCGCAGGAAAAGCGCGTCAAGGCCTGGTGATCCTCGAACGGTCGGGGTCACGCAACTAAAGCAAGCTGATGGCTATGGGAGGGAATTATGAAACGCTATTTTGCATTGCTGGCCGCGGCCGCATTCGGCCTGCAGGTCGGCATTCAGCCTGTCGAGGCGAAAATGAGTGACAAGGACAAGGCGGCCGCCGCCGCTGCGGCGATCGCGCTTCTCGGGATCGCGGCGCTGGCGCACAACAAGCACCACTACGAAGAAGGCTATGAGCCTGGAGACGGCGAGGAGACGGCCGAATTCGAGCGCGGCTATCGCGACGGGCTGCACGGCTACCCCTACTGGGAACAGAACCGCACACGGGGCTATGCCGCAGGTTATCAGGCCGGCGACCAGGAGCGGGAGAACGCGATGGCACATCGCCGGCAGCCTGTGGACGGCCGCGCGCCGCCGATGGCCTATCAGGGCTGCGCGCAGATCGTCGCCCAGAATTTCGCTGTCGGCGCGCACCAGGTCCACTTCACCAAAGCCCGCTCGCCCGGCAAGCATGAATGGCTGATCGAGGCTGCGGTCGGCCGGCAATACATGACCTGCAAGATGCGCGACACCGGCGAATTGCTCGACCTGACCGGCGGTCGCCTCTGACACACGCCACGGGTCGCAGCACCTCGATCCTGCGACCCGTCCGTCTGACTTCAAACCGGAGATCCTTCGATGGACTATACAGATATCCTGACTTTGATCTCCGTACTCACCGGCACTGCGCAGGACGATTTCGCAACCCTCAAAGCAGGTGCCAACGCCGGAGCCCCGATCACCCAGATCGTCTGTCCCCGGCCCTTGCCGGCCGATGAGATCGAAGGAAAGACGGTCTTCTGCGGAACGGTGCAGGTTCCCGAGGATCATGCCAAGCTCGAGGGCAAGAAAATCACCCTCGAATTCGGTATCTTGAAGTCGCGTTCGCTCTATCCCGAGTCCGATCCACTGGTTTATCTGCAGGGCGGTCCCGGTGGCAGCGCCGTGGATCAGATCCCGCTCCTCGCCGGGACCTTCGAACCTTTTCGCAAGACCCGCGACGTGGTGTTCTGGGACCAGCGGTCCGCCGGGCTTTCCGGTCATTCGGTCAAGTGCTTCAATGCGCTGGCAGCGAATGCGGCGATCATTGCGAAGAAGGAATACACGTCAACCGACATCAGCGGTGCCAACGTGGACAACAACACGATCGCCGATTGTCTGAGGGAAGTCGAAGCCGCCGGCATCGACATCTCCAAATACAATACGACCGAAAATGCCAAGGACGTGCCGCTCATCGTCAAGGCTCTCGGCTACGAAAGCTACAACATCTACGGCATCTCCTACGGCACGAAGCTGGCGCTGGAGACGATGCGCGTGGCGCCGCAGGGCATCCGCTCCGTGGTGATTGACGGCGTGGCCCCGTCCTGGGTGCATCTCTACGATACTTTCGCGCTCAAGATCAGCGAACCGATCGACCATGTGGTGGCACAATGCCGGGACGACGCGACCTGCAATGCCGCCTTCCCCGAGCTCGACAAGGTGATCATCGAAACCTTGAATGCGGCGAAGGCCGGCAAGATCATCCATCAGGGCAAGCCCATGGAGCCGCGCACCATCTTTCGTCCCTTCGAAGAGCGCAACGGCAAATATGGCAACCTTTCGATGACGCCGTATCTGCCCGCCTTCATCTACGAGCTCCACCGCGGCAAGGAGATGCCGACGGTCGACATGCTGGTCGGCCGGGATTTCGTCATGCCGATGCCAGGCGACGACGACGTGACGGCGGCAGCGGCGAAACTGCCGAAGGCGCAGCGCGCGATGATCGGAGCACTCGCCGACAATGTTGCCATCTCCGCGCGGGTCGATCGCTCCAATCTGAACCTGATGGAAGAGCTGCGAGACGAAATCGATGCCAACAGGAATTACGGACCGGTCGCGGCCCTGTTCGACGCCGAACTCGAAAAGGCGCTGATCGCCGCGCGCGGGAGCGATGCGGAAAAAGGCGTGAAGATCGTCTCCGATTATACCGCCCTGCAAAACACCAAACCGTCGAAAGACAGCCTGAACAGCTTCGTCAAAACCTATACGAGCGGCGAAGCAACAACGAGACTGCTTGCCCTGATCGAGAGCATGAGCGAGGCCGAGATTAAGGGCTCCTTTGCCATCATCCAGCGCGATGTGGCAAAATCGGAATACGGCTTCTTCGGGGACCTCTATCTGTTCAACTATGCCTGCCAGGAAGACATGCCGTTCAACAGTTTCGAGGGTTACCAGAAGTTCACGGCCGCCCAGAAATATCCTTATCTCGGTGATGACGCCGATGCAGCCGCGCGTTTCGTCTTTGGCGCCTGCATCCCCTTCAAACAGGTCCAGCGCGAAAACTGGCAGGTGCCGGTCAAGAGCGACATCCCGACGCTTTCGATCGGCAGCCTTTATGACAGCCAGACGCCGGCGAGCTGGGCCAGGGTGGCAACGGAACAACTGTCGAACGCGCAGGTCTTCATGATCCCCGAAGCCGGACATGGCGCGCTGGCCTACCAGCCTTGCGTCACCGACATGGGCGTCGCCTTCATCGACAAACCGGGACGCAAGCTTTCCGACGCCTGCGCGAAGAGCATCACCATCACGTGGCATGTCCCTGACTGGGCAAAAGCGGCGAAGTGACGGTGGCGAGGTGATTGTTCTCAAGGGAAAGGCAGGACACATGCAACAGACGGACCCAAGGCCTGCCCTGTGGCTGCGCGTCCTGCAGTTTCCCCTCACCCGCCTCCTCCTGCTCGGCCCGCTGCTGTTCCTGATGATGGGCATCAGCAACGGGCTTTGGGGCGTGCAATTCGCCGATCGGCCGCTGATTGCGATCGTCATGGCAGCGCTGATGGCCACGTTGGCGCTTGCCATCTATGTCGCGTTCGTCCGTATCGTCGAACGGCGGCCCGTCAGCGAACTGGCCCTTTGGGCAATGGGCCGTGAGCTCGGGCTCGGCCTCGTTGCGGGTGCGGCCCTTTACGCGCTCTGCGTCGGGATCCTCATCGGTTTCGGCGTCTATCGTATCGAAGGCGTGAACCCGATAGCACTGGTTCTGCCGTCGGTCGCCATGGCGCTGAGTTCGGGAGTTTTCGAGGAACTTCTGCACCGGGGAACGATCTTCCGCAACGTCGAAGCGCTGGCAGGAAGCTGGATCGCCCTTCTGGTTTCAGCGCTGTTTTTCGGTTTCCGGCATCTGGGCAACACGGATGGCAACCTCCTCGGCGCGCTGGCCATCACCATCGAAGCGGGCCTGCTGCTTGCGGTCCTCTATCTTCTGACCCGTCGTCTATGGCTCGGTATCGGTGCACACATCGCCTGGAATTTTACCCAGAGCGGCATATTCTCCGGCTCGGTCTCCGGGGCATTTGATCACCCCGGACTGTTCAGATCCGTGATCGAAGGCCCGGACCTTCTCACGGGTGGCCGTTTCGGCATGGAGGCAAGCATCGTCGCGCTGGTCGTCTGTACCACGGCGGGCATAGCCATCCTGAGCATGGCCATCCGGCGTGGCAACATCATGCCGCCAATCTGGACGAACAGGAACTGAAGCCTGTCGACATCGGCGATCTTTCGGTTTCCGGCCGCCTGCGAAGAAGGGCCACAATGCCGTCGAGAGGCATTTTCAGATCATGCGGCCAGTCTTTCGAACTGTGCTGGGCTTGAACAGCCAAGCGCCGAGTGTCGCCGGGTGGGATTGCAGAAACCATCGATATAGCGAGCGATGGCGTTATCGTCGCAATTTCCCTTTCCTGACATCGAGATCACAATGCCTTTGCTGCGCAGCAGCCCTGATCGTCAATTGAACAATCACTGACTTCCGCGGTCGGAATGATGGGCCAGGCCAGGGCTGCGCGGACGGAACAACGATCTCCGTCTCCAATTTCACCAATCCAGGATAAAAATATATGCACAACGCATATACATAGCGGGATTGGAGCCGTTGCTCGGCATTTATGACTCGAACGACATCCTCTGCCGCCATCGTCGCCATGCGGATACGAGTTCCTTTGACGCTTGTTCCGAGAGGCGGCGAGAGGCGGTATTTCCAGCTTCAGCTTCGGACAGGGAGCCAACCCCGTCGCCCCCAGTACGGGCGGGACGACATGTCGAACAGTGCTTCTCACTCGAACACGATTTGCAGCTTTACGTCGGTGGGGCGTGCTTCGACCGCGCGATCGAACGCCTTGATGGAGTCCTCGAAGGTAAAGGTTTCCGAGATCAGCGGCTTCAGGTCGACGCGGCCGGAGCCAAGCAGCGCAATGGACCGTTCATACTGGTGCGCATACCGGAAAACAGTCTCGATCCGCAGTTCCTTGGTGGTGGCTGTCGACACGTCGAACGCGACAGGATCGATGGGAAGACCGACGGCCACGATGACACCACCCGGCCGGACGAGCTGCATGAGCGTTGCCCAGGCCTTCGGCGAACCCGAGCATTCGAAGATCACGTCGGCGCCCCAGCCGTCGGTCAGGCGACCGACTTCTGCAGCGAGATCCGTCTCACGGATATTGACGGGGATTACGCCCTGGTACTGCGCGGCGATATCGAGTTTGGGCTGGGCAAGGTCGGCCACGACAACGCGCGCGCAGCCACCGGCAAGCGCCGCAATCGCGACCATCGTGCCGATCGGCCCGGCTCCGAGCACCACCGCGGTATCGCCCGGCGCAATTTTTGCCTTCGTCGCGGCCTGCATGCCAACGGCGAAGGGTTCGACCATCGCGCCTTCCGCAAAACTGACATTGTCCGGCAGCTTGAACGTATAATTGGCCGGATGCACGACTTGCGGCGTCAGGACGCCATGGATCGGCGGCGTTGCCCAAAAGCGGACAGCCGGGTCGATATTGTACATTCCGAGGCGACTCGCCTTGGAGTTCGGATCAGGGATACCCGGCTCCATGCAGACACGGTCACCCACCTTGAGATGCGTGACCCCCTCCCCGACTTCGATGATGGTTCCGGCGGCCTCATGCCCGAGCACCATTGGCTCATTGACCACAAACGGGCCGATCTTGCCGTGGGTGTAATAATGAACGTCGGATCCGCAGACCCCAACGGTATGGATCTGGATTTTCACCTGTCCCGGCCCGGTCTCCGCCGGCAAGTCGATATCGCGAAGGGTCAGTTCATGCTGACGTTCAAGGACCAGGGCGCGCTGCATTGCCATTTTCATCTATCCGTTAATTTGGGTCGACATTGAAGACAGGGATATATCCCGGCCGGTTTTTTGGAAAGCCAGAACCGGATGACGTGGAGGCTCGGCCTCACCAGAGGCCTGGTCATACGTCGGTGGTCGACAGTCATTGCCTCATGGCGCAGCCCCCCTGTTCGCGGCTAACCCATGACATGTTTTTGCACGCTTGACAAATGTCGATATCTAACTGACTATTGTCAACAGCGGCGGGAATGTGGAGATTGTTGCTGCCATGACGGCTCCCTCACTGGGCAGCTGAGCGGAGGAAAAGCACGTGGATTACCTTCTCGATGTCGAGGGGCTGAAAAAGTCATTCAGTGGCGTCTCGGCCCTGAAAGATGGCCGCTTTCAATTGAAGGCAGGGTCCGTGCATGCGCTCTGCGGCGGCAATGGCGCCGGCAAATCGACCTTCCTCAAAATCCTGATGGGCATCCACAAGCGCGACGCCGGCTCAATCCGGCGCAATGGCACGGACGTGGACTTCTCCGGACCCGCCGATGCGCTTGCATCCGGCATTGCCATCATCGAGCAGGAGCTCAGCCCGGTACCGCATATGACCGTTGCCGAGAACATCTATCTTGGTCGTGAACCATCGGGACGGTTTGGCGGCATCGATTTCAAGACGATGAACCGGAATGCGCAGGTGCTGCTCGACCAGCTCGAATTCAATATCCGCGCCAATCAGTACATGATGAACCTCTCGGTCGCGCAGATGCAGCTTGTCGAGATTGCCAAGGCGCTCAGCCACGATGCCGAAGTGATCTTCATGGACGAGCCGACATCGGCGATCGGCGAAAAGGAAGCGCAGCAGCTTTTCAAGACGATCGTTCGCCTGAAGGCCGCCGGCAAAGGCGTTGTCTACGTCTCGCATCGTCTGTCCGAGATTTTCCAGATCGCCGACGCCTACACCGTGTTTCGCGACGGCAGCTATGTCGGTAGTGGCAACCTTGGCGAGATCGATCGGCCGAGCCTGATCCGCATGATCGTCGGTCGCGACCTGGGCGAAGAGTATATCAAGACCAACGTGCCGACCGAAGACATCGGCTTCGAAGTGTCCGGGCTGACTGCGTCGGGCAAGATCGAGGACATCTCCTTCGACGCCAAGCGGGGCGAGATATTCGGCATTTACGGTCTGATGGGATCCGGGCGCACGGAAATCTTCAACTGCCTGTTCGGCCTCGACAAGCCGGACGCCGGCACCATGCGCCTGCATGGCCACCCGATCACGGTATCCCAGCCTTCGGAAGCGATGAAGCACGGCATCGCCTTCGTTACCGAAGACCGCAAGCTGACCGGCCTCAACCTCGATGACAGTGTGCGTGGCAATATAGCGATGGCCAGCCTGCCCGAGATGAGCCCGAACTTCCTGATGCGCCGGCGCGAGGAACAGGCGGCCAGCACCCGGATGATCGCCCATTTTGGCATCAAGGCAGCCCGCGACACGATGCCCGTTTCGAGCCTGTCGGGCGGCAACCAGCAAAAGGTCGTGCTCGGAAAATGGTTCCTGCGCGACCCGAAAGTCTTGCTTCTCGACGAGCCGACCCGCGGCGTCGATGTCGGTGCGAAGCGCGAAATCTACCGGATCATCTGTGATTTCGCCGCCGCCGGCGGAACGGTGATCATGATCTCATCGGAGATCGACGAGGTTTTGGGAATGTCCGACCGCATTCTCGTCATGCGTGACGGTCGGTCGACCGGCGTCTACCGGCGAGAGGAAGCCAATGCGGAAACGCTTGTCCACCTTTCGACGTGAAACACCGTCCCAAACAACAAAAAACAATCGACCGGTCCGTTAAAGGGTAAGAAACGTGTCTCTTTCAGATAACAAGACAACCACCGGCTGGTTCAATTCGGACCGTCGCAGAGTGATCATTCAGGAATACGGCATCTTCCTCGCCTTCCTGCTGCTCTCTCTCATTCTGTCGGTGTCGAACGAATACTTCCTGACATCAGGCAATATCTCAAACATTCTGCTGCAGACCTCGATCAACGGCGTGCTGGCGATCGGCATGACATTCGTCATCCTGACACGCGGCATCGATCTGTCCGTCGGCTCGGTCGTGGCTTTGGCCGGCATCGTCAGCGGCAGCCTTGCAACCACCTCCGCCACAGCCGGAGTGTTCGGTGCGCCCTACCCCGCCTATCTGGCGCTTGTCGTCGGTATTCTCGTGGGCTTTGCCTGCGGTACGATCGTCGGGATCATCGTTTCCCGTTTCGCCGTGCCCGCCTTCGTTGCCACGCTCGGCATGCTGTCGGCTGCGCGGGGAATGACCCTGATCTATGGCGGCGGCAAGCCGGTCCCGGGACTGACGCCCGATTTTCGCTGGATCGGCACCGGCAATATTCTCGGTGTACCGATGCCGGTCGTGATCCTGGCTGTCGTCTTCATCGTGTCATGGTGGGTGCTGAACCGAACCCGGTTCGGACGCTATATCTACGCTGTCGGCGGCAACCCGCATGCTGCGAAGACGTCCGGCATCAATGTCACCCGCATCCGCTTTATCGTCTACACCATATCCGGTTCGCTTTCGGGTCTCGCCGGCATGATGCTTTCGGCCCGAACGGGCTCCGCACTGCCGCAGGCCGGCGTTGCCTACGAGCTGGATGCGATCGCCGCGGTCGTGATCGGCGGGACCAGCCTTTCGGGTGGTGTCGGTCGCGTCACCGGGACGCTCATCGGCGCCCTGATCATCGGCGTGATGAACAACGGCCTCGATCTGCTCGGCATCCAATCCTACTACCAGCAGGTGCTCAAGGGCGCCCTGATCGTCGGCGCCGTGATGCTGGATCAAAAACGAAATCATGGTCAGTGACCAGGATGTTCGGGTTGCACGCGCAGCCCGCAATGAAGCGGCACGCCATCATGGCGGCCGGAACTCTCTATGGAGGAGAATGAGATGAAGAGACTGTTGATTGGCCTTATCGCCAGCGTCGCCATTTTTGCCGCACCGGCCATGGCCCAGGAAAAGAAGCTCAAGATCGGTGCCACGACCTACGGCCTCAATGCCGAATTCATGCAGCTTTGGTCGGCAGCGCTGAAGGAGCATCCCGCAGTCAAGAGCGGTGATGTCGAACTGACCGTGTTCGACGGCCGCTATGATGCTCTTGTTCAGCAGGAGCAGTTCAACACGATGATCACGCAGAAGTTCGATGCGATCATCTTCGTGCCGATGGATGTCGAAGCCGGTGCAGCCGCTGTTCAGGCTGCCCACGACGCCGGTATTCCCGTCGTCGGCTCGAATGCCCGCGTCAACTCCGACCTGCTGACATCCTATGTCGGGTCGAACGACGTTCTGGCCGGCGAGATGGAAGCCAAGGCCGTTCTCGACAAGATGGGTTGCAAGGGCAATCTCGTCATCCTCGAGGGACCGATCGGCCAGTCCGGCCAGATCCAGCGCCTTGAGGGCAACCAAAAGGCGCTTGCTGCCTGCCCTGACGTGAAGGTTCTCGAAACGCAGACAGCCAACTGGTCGCGTGCGGAAGCACAGACGTTGATGGAAAACTGGCTGACGGCTCACCCCGGCCAGATCAATGGCGTCATCGGTCAGAACGACGAGATGGCACTGGGTGCGATCGAAGCCATCAAGGCTGCTAACCTCAACGTGTCCGACTTCGCCATTGCCGGCGTCGACGGTGTGACGGATGCGATCAACGCCGTCAAGGATGGCCTGATGGCGTCTGTCCTGCAGGACGGCAGCGCACAGGCGCAGGGCGCTCTGGACGTTGCTATCAAGGCGGTTCGCCCTGACTATACGCCGGTTTCGACCGTTTGGACGCAGTATCCGGACATGAAATGGAACGATGGCAAGGACAAGGATTATCTTGTTCCCTGGACCCAGGTCACAACGGAAAATGCCGACAAGCTTCTGGAATCGCGCAAATAACATATGAGAAAGACAGGGGCGGCGGTGCCGCCCCGATCTTTCCAGTCTGAAAGTGGAAAAGATGACCGACACAGCCCCCCAGATTGACCTCAATTTCCCGCTGACAGGCAAGATCGCACTCGTTACCGGCGGTGCGTCCGGCATCGGCGCGGCAATTGCCGATGCCTTCGCTTCAAAAGGCGCCACTGTGGCCGTGCTCGATATCAATGCCGAAGTTGCAAAGCTGAAGGCTGACGCGCTTGGCAATGGCGCAAAGCCGTTCGTTTGCGACGTCTCCAGCGTCGACTCGGTCAACAAGGCAGTTGCCGACGTGCTGGCTGCATTCGGCGGTATCGATATCGCCGTCAACAGCGCCGGGGTCGTCTATCTGGCACCTGCCGAAGACCTGTCGCTGGACTATTGGGACAAGACGATCAACATCAATCTCAAGGGCAGTTTTCTTGTTACCCAGGCCGTCGGGCGCGCAATGATCGCTGCCGGCAAGGGCGGCAAGATCGTCAACATGGCATCGCAGGCCGGCACCGTTGCGATCGAGGAGCATGTCGCTTACTGCGCCTCGAAATTCGGTGTCATCGGCATGTCGAAAACCTTTGCCGCCGAATGGGGCAAGCATGGAATTTGCGTCAACACGCTTTCACCCACCGTCGTGCTCACCGAACTCGGCAAGAAAGCCTGGGCCGGCGAAAAGGGTGAAGCCGCCAGAAGAGAATTCCCACCGGCCGTTTTGCCTATCCGGAAGAAGTCGCCGCCGCCGCCGTTTTCCTGGTCTCGGCAGGCGCGAACATGATCAACGGTGCCGATCTGCTCATCGACGGCGGCTACACCATCCTCTGAGCGGCAGCGTCTGGAATTTAAGGAGACACTATGCAGCGTTTTATCAATGATCCCGATCTTGTCGTCGAAGACACCGTCAAGGGCTTCGTCAAAGCCCATTCCGATATCCTGCGGCTTGGACAGAACCCCCGCGTCATCGTCGCCAAGGATGCCCCGGTCGCCGGTAAGGTCGGCGTGATTACCGGCGGTGGTTCGGGACACGAGCCTGGATTCATGGGTTACACCGGTAAAAACATGCTGGATGCCGTGGCGGTCGGGGAATTGTTCTCCTCGCCAACCGCGAAGAGTTTTCACGATGCGATCCGCGAAGCCAATGGTGGCGCTGGTGTCATCTGCCTCTATGGCAACTATGCCGGCGATAACATGAATGTCAAAATGGCCGTCCGGCTTGCCGCCAAGGAGGGCATCGAAGTCGCAACCGTCGTCGCCAACGACGACGTCTGTTCCGCGCCCCCGCATGAAAGAGAAAAGCGTCGCGGCGTCGCCGGCGAAATCTTCATGTGGAAGATCGGCAGCGCCAGGGCAACGCAGGGCGGCAGCCTGGAAGAGGTCAGAGCGGTCGCCCAGAAAGCCATCGACAACTGCCGATCGATCGGCGTGGGCCTTGGCCCCTGCACCCTGCCTGCCGTCGGCCATCCAAATTTCCAGATCGAACCCGGCACCATGGAAGTCGGCATCGGCCATCATGGAGAACCCGGCGTTCGCGTCGAGCCGCTGAAGTCAGCCGAGGCGATTGCCAGGGATATGTGCCAGATCGTGCTGGACGATCATGACCTGCCGGCCGGAACGGAAGTCGCCGTTCTTGTGTCGGGCCTCGGTGCCACGCCGCTCAACGAGCTATACATCCTGAACGATACGATCGAGACCGAAATTTCCGCACGGGGCCTGATCATTCACAGAACCTATATCGGAAACTACTTCACGTCGCTGGAAATGGTGGGGGCAACGCTGACCGTTTTTGCACTCGATGCCGAGACGAAGGCGCTTCTCGACGTCGAAGCCAACTGCACCATGAAGCTTTAAGGGGCGGGTTATGCAGACATTCAAGAACAACTCCGCCGCATCGATCGTGCTCGTCATTGCCGATCGCATCGTTGAAAACCGCGCCTATCTCAGTGAGATCGACGGAAAGATCGGCGACGGCGACCACGGCGTCAACATGGCCAAGGGTTTTGGCATGGCAGCCGAACGGTTGAAGGGACAGGACACGACGCTCGGCCAAGCCTTCGAGGTTCTCGGCAACGTGCTGATGGACGAAATCGGCGGCTCCATGGGACCGCTCTATGGCGTGATGTTTACCGAGTTTGCCGAGAAGCTCGAAGGGCATGACGACATCGACCCGAAGATCTTCAGTTCGATGCTGCATGCCGGCCTCGAAGGCATCCAGTCGATCGGATCTGCCAAGGTCGGCGACAAGACCCTGCTCGACGCGCTGGTACCGGCCATCGAGGCTTTCGATGGCGCGATTGCTGCCGGACAATCTTTTGACAGTGCGCTGGATGCGCTGGTCGAAGCCGCCGAAACAGGTCGGGATTCAACGCTCAATCTGGTCGCAAAAATCGGACGCTCGGCCCGCCTTGGCGAACGGTCGCTCGGTGTTCTCGATGCCGGTGCGACATCCTGTGCCATCATCTTGAAGGAAATGTCGATCGCCGCAAAGAGCCGGCTTCATTGATGCCGCGGTTCACATGTAGTGCATCGCCTGGCTAAACGGATGCCTCCCAAGGCCGGCGACCGGATGAACAGAGGTCCGGTCGCCGATCGCACGCGGTGCCTCGACAGCCTTGCAAACTGCCGATATTGCATCCATCCTGCCAGTCGGGAACATCGGAGACAGCGCGGTTAGATGACGGTCAAACAGGCACAGCCGCGCAAGAGTGTTTCAAGCAAGGACAGCCCGTCCGAGCCGTTTGACGCAATGCCGCTACGCTACGGCGACGATCCCTATGTCTGGGCCTGCTGGCTCTATTATGAAGACGGCATGACGCAGGGCGACATTGCCGAGGCCATGGGAATTTCCCGCGCTACGGTCAACAGCTACCTCGCCGAGGCGCGCGAGCGCGGGATAGTTAATATCTCCATAGAGCCGGCCCGGCTGGCCTCCCTGACCGTTGCCCAGGAACTCAAACGCCATTTTGGCCTTGTCGATTGTCTTGTTGTACCGACCCACGACAATGCCCATTCACTGATCGAGCGCCTTGGCGGGGCTGGTGCCCAGGCGCTTGCAACGGCTTCTGAAGTCCGGAGACACGATCGCTGTCGCCTGGGGGCGGACGGTTCTTTCGATCGGAGAGCGAGCCCTGGCACCGGGACTGCAGGACGTGACCGTGGTCCAGGCGACCGGCGGCACACGGGCAAGCTTTGGCTATACACCTGAACTCTGTGCATCATCGATTGCCGAAGCCGTCGGTGGAAAGCTGATCAACATCTCGGCACCAGCCATCGTGTCCTCCAACGAAGTTCGCGACATGTTCCTGCGCGAGCCGTTGATCGAAAGTCAGTTCCAGACCCTGGCGCGCGCCAACAAGGCGCTTTTCGGCATCTCGTCGCTGCGCCCGAACTCGACCATCCATACCAGCGGCTTTTTCGAATCCGTCTCTCTG
Source organism: uncultured Alphaproteobacteria bacterium (assembly GCA_963822365.1). Classification (GTDB taxonomy): domain Bacteria; phylum Pseudomonadota; class Alphaproteobacteria; order Rhizobiales; family Rhizobiaceae; genus Pararhizobium. The sequence goes on along the minus strand of CAWGHM010000009.1, from coordinate 91,719 downwards.
CAGGACTATCTGGCGAGGAACGCCGTCGGGGTTGTTGCAGGCCGTTTTATCGACGGACACGGGCGCGCCATTTCCGGGCCTCTGGATGATCGAACCATCGGCATATCACTGGAGATGCTCAAGAGTATCGAACTGCGCATTGCCGTTGCCGGCGGGTTCGACAAGGTTCCGGCGATTCTCGCCATGCTTCGCGGTGGTTATGCCAATGTGCTGATCACCGATGCCGCAACCGCGCGCGGCATTCTCAATGCGGATGGTGTTCCCGAAATCGACCAGAGAAGTGCGCATCGCGGCAGGCTCGACAGTCTGCCAGCGACGTCAAAGGCCACCCAGCGTATCTACACCAAGAAATTCCTCAACAATCCGGACAGAGTTGTCGATGAGTTGCTGGAGGGCATCGTCAAGGCGCACCCGCACCATCTTCATCCGATTGACAAATCGCACCGCGCTCTTGTCGCGCGCACTGGGCCACGGCCGGGAAAAGTCGGCCTTGTGATTGGCGGTGGCGCGGGGCACGAGCCGGGGTTCTATGGCTTCGTCGGCAAGGGCCTGGCCGACGCTGTCGCCATCGGCAATATCTTCTCCTCGCCGCCACCCGGGCCGATCCTGCGTTGCACGGAGGCTGCATCCGGCGGAGAAGGCGTGCTGTTCGTCTACGGCAACTATGCCGGCGACGTGATGAATTTCGAAATGGCTGCCGAAATGGCCGAGGCAAAGGGCATTCCGGTCCGCACGGTTCTTACCACCGATGACATCGCCTCGTCGCCGCTGGAGGACCGCGAAGGCCGGCGCGGTGTTGCTGGAAACCTCTTTATCTTCAAGGTTGCCGGCGCTGCCTGCGACCTCGGTTTCTCGCTCGCCAAATGCGAAACCCTGACCCGCAAGGCCAATGACCGCACCTACACGGTCGGTGTCGCACTGGAGCCGTGCTCCATGCCGCAAACCCGGCGGCACAATTTCGATATCGGACCCGACGACATCGAATTCGGCATGGGGATCCATGGCGAACCGGGTGTCGTTCGCGAAAAGATGATGACGGCGGATGCGATCACGGACAGGGTCATGGATCGCATCTTTTCCGAGATGAAACCGGCGGCCGGCGATCAGGTCGCGGTGCTGGTGAACTCCTTTGGTGCAACCCCTTTGATGGAACTGTACATTCTCTTCAGGAGAGTCGAGCAACGTCTGAACGCGAAGGGCGTCACCATCGTGGCAAACTGGGTCGGACATTACTGCACTTCGCTTGATATGGTCGGTGCATCCATCTCGATCCTGCATCTCGATGACGAACTGACCGTGCTGCTGAACCACCCCTGCGACAGCGTCACATTGAAGATGAGCTGAATATTTGGATCGGCTGGACATGCGTCCTTCCGAGGGAGACTGTCATGACGGATAAGGCGGCGCGGGTTATTGGCCGGATGTTTAGCGATATTTCCATCGCGATCGACGCACAGAAGGATCATCTGACCGCTCTGGATGGGGCGATCGGCGATGCTGACCACGGGATTACGATGTCGCTCGGCTTCAATGCGGTAACGAACGAATTGGCCGGCATGGATCTTGACCACGTCGCAGCCTCGGCGGTGCTGGCCAGCGCGGCCGCAGCCTTTTTGAATGCGGTCGGTGCTTCGACCGGCCCTCTCTATGCCAGCGCATTTCTGCAGGCGGCAAAGGTATTGGAGAACAGCGAGACGCTCTCGCTCGAAAATCACGTTGAAATGATAGTCGCCATGACAGCAGGAATTCAGGAGCGTGGCAAAGGGCAGCGGGGCGACAAGACCATGCTGGACGCGTGGATTCCCGCGACAGAAGCTGCCATCAAAGCGCAGAACGACGGTGCAGACGTTCGGGTTCTTTGGAACGAGGTCATACAGGCAGCGGAAGCCGGAGCGAACGCCACGCGCTCCATGGTAGCAGCCCGCGGAAGAGCGGCCCGGCTCGGCGAACGGTCGTTAGGCCATGTCGATCCGGGAGCCGCTTCCGCGGTGATCATCCTTCGGGCAATGAAGAACAGACTGGACTTCTCTTAGAGACAGGGTCGCGCTGCAACAGCAGCCGCACTGTGCGATGCGACCCGCCGCAGGAACATAGATCAGTCTGGGCGTTGGGACGCGTCGATCACCAGTCTGGCGGATCAGTTCGAAATGACGCTGACCGGTACCAAGAAGCACGTCCAGGTCCTCGAGCGGGCGAGGCTTGTCGTTATCCAGAAGGTCTTGGCGCGCGAGAAACTGCAAGCTCGGGAGACACGGCTCAAAGCGGCGGCCGAGTGGTTAGAGGCGCATCGCAAGCTCTTCGCAGCATCGGACGAGATCTTTGCGACATGAAACGGGAGGGAAGCAATGACACAGCAGATTGACAGTGCTGATGGCGCGCAGAGCCGCACGCCAATCGAACGAAGAGGGGATCGCGAACTCGTCGTCACACGGACATTCAATGCGGCGCCGAGCACGGTTTACCGGGCGTGGAGCCAGTCCGAGCTTTTCCAGCGATGGTGGATGCCGAAATCGGTAGCCGGTGTTTCGCTCGTATCGTGCGATATGGACGTCCGTACCGGCGGCAAATACCGGCTGGAATTTGGTCTCGGCGCTTCGGACACCATGGCTTTCTACGGCAAGTATCTCGAGGTGGTGCCAGACGAGCGCATCGTATGGACCAACGACGAGGGCGAAGAGGGTGCGGTGACGACAGTGACCTTCGAAGACCAGGGAGGGAAGACGTTGCTGAACTTCCACGAACTCTATCCTTCCAGGGAAGCGCTTGAGGAAGCACTCCAGGGCGCGGCGGCCGCATTGCCGGAGCAGTTTGAACAGCTCGACGCATTGCTTTCCAGCTGAGGCGCGACCCAAGGGTCGGAAAACGCCCGGGGGACTTCCGCTCCAGGGAGATGGCCTAAGCGATCTTCCCGGGCGGAGCGACGGCGCTTTCCGTACGCGACCAGTGGCGATAGGGAAGAATTCGCCTAGGTCGCCGCGCCCCTCCGCGCAGGCGGTTTATCCGGCAACAGATAGCCGCCTGCCCCTAGGTTGCAATCGTCACTGATGCTTTTCACCTTCGCGGGCCAGAATAAAATCGTGTTCGACCTCCCAGAACTCGCCTGCGAAATCGTAACTTTGGGCGCGTTCCCGGTCATTTATGCGCCTGAACTCAGCGAGCAAACTTTCCTTTACACCAAAGACCGCGTCCGAACTGATGTAGGGATCGTCGGGATCGAATATGTGCGTAATCAGTGTCTCGAAGCCCTCGGCCTTGATTATGTAATGCAGATGGGCTGGGCGATACGGGTGGCGGCCCAGTTGTTCGAGCATTTGCCCCACAGGGCCATCGTTCGGGATCGGGTAGTATTTTGGCTTTACCGCCCGAAACCAGTATCGACCGTCAGAGTCCGTGCGGAACACCCCACGCAGATTGAAGTCGGGCTGGATGCCCTGCTGCTGCACGTCGTAGAAGCCTTCATCGTTGGCCTGCCAGACGTCCAGTACCGCACCCTGGATCGGCTTTCCTGCCGTATCAAGAATCCGCCCGCCGATCACCATATCCTCGCCCTTGCGATCCAGGCAGATGTTGGCACCCATCGGAAGTTCTGGGGCGTCCGCAACGTGGAAGGGTCCCAGAACAGTGCTCTCCGACGCCCCCGACGGCTTTCGGTTGTTGATTGCGTCCACAAGCATGGACACACCGAGCGTGTCTGACAGCAGAATGAACTCCTGCCGCCATTCATTGCATGTCTGACCCGTGCGGGTCAGAAACATGATTGCCTGCATCCATTCGTCGTGCGTCGGCTCGATCTCCTTCACCGCCTCGTGCAGCTTGCGGGTGACCACTTCCATGATCTGCTTCAGCCGTTCATCCTGAGCCTTCCTATTGCGGCCGGTAACGACCTCGACGGAATTTTCCTCGGTGAAGAACCCCTTTTCATGCGCGTCCATAACGACCTCACTTTGCAAGAATACTGGTTAGCACGCGGCGCAATTCCGCCGTGGGGTCGTCTGCTATAGTCTCCCTCCGCCAGGCCACGTGGTGATCCGGACGCACCAGAAGGACGCCGCTATCGCGGATTTCCCGGATGTTTGCCCAGTCGCCGCTGAAGTCCTGCCAGTGCTGCCGCGGCCCGATGATATGGGCAGCGAGATCGATACCAAATTCCGCGGCCAGATCCCGCGCTGCGTCGATCCAGCCCCGCCCGCCGATGCCGGTCAGCACCGTGAACTTTCCATGGCCGGTGAGATCGAGTGTCGATACCTTCCTGCCTGCTTCGGAGAACACCCAGGCATGCGGCAGACGCGCGCCCGGCCAGCTTGTCTGCTGGCAGTGCAGTTCCGCATCCTTGGCAAAGGCAGGCTCCTCCTGCCCGTCTGTAACCGCAGCACCCGACCGATACCGCTGGTTCATTTCGACCCCATGGCAATCGAACTCATAGACCTTGTCGGCGATCGCCTTGCGGATGGAGGCGCGCTGCTCTTCTGCGGCTTCTGTATTGTTGCAGCGCGCGTCCATGTTCTGCTGCATCTTGACTGGATCGATGGAGTCGAGAAGGCCCAGCGCCTTGAAAATCGGGCCGAATTCCTCGATCGACTTGTTCGCCCGCGTGACGATCTGCTTGGCGACCGGGGCGCGTTCGGCCTGATAGCTGTCGAGCAGCTTCGAACCTGCGGCGCCCTTTATGACGTAGGCAAGCTTCCATGCGAGATTGAATGCGTCCTGAATCGAGGTGTTTGAGCCAAGACCGTTCGACGGCGGATGGCGATGTATCGCGTCGCCCATGCAGAAGACACGCCCGTTCGACAAGGTCGTCGCGTACATGTTGTTGACGGTCCAGGTCGACACCGACTTGATGGTCATGTCCAGATCGGGATCACCTATCAGATCGCGCACCACTTTCTTGGCGTGGGCCTCGTCTACGGAAGGCGCCGGCTGACTGATGTCGTACCCCCAGACAATCAGCCACTCGTTCCAGGGACGCACCATGCGCACCAGACCCATGCCGATACCGCCCACGTCTGCGCCCGGCTGAAGCACCCAGTAGAGAACCGATGGACGATGTGCGACAAGGCGCGACAGGTCGGCCTTGAACAGGATGTTCATGGAACCAGCGACGCCCATCTTGCCTTCGAACGTCAGGCCGGCATGTTCCGCGACCTTCGAGTTGCCGCCGTCGGCTCCGACGAGATATCTGGATCGAACCGTAAACTCCTGGTTGGTCAGGCGGTCGAGGCAGGTCGTCGTGACGCCGTCGTCGTCCTGCACGTGACTGAGATATTCAGTGGACATGCGGGACTGGGTGCCGCGAGAACATGCAGTCTTGAACAGCAGCGGCTCCATGAAGGTCTGCGGAAGGTCGTTCATTTTCGTCGGAGACGAAAGCTGATGTTCGGCACGGGACAGAGGATGGGTACCCCAACTCTTCATGCGCCCGATCTCCTCGCCGGTGAGCGAGGTACAGAACACGTTTTCGCCCAACAGGTCCTGTTCGGCCGCGAACATGTAGGCCTCGTCCTCGATGTCTTTGCCGAGATCGCGCAGCACCTCCATCGTGCGCTGGTTCGTGATGTGCGCCCGTGGCGTGCTGGCCAGCCAGCGGTAGCGGTTGATCACCAGATTTTCTATCCCGTAGCTCGATAGAAGTGCGGCAGTGGCGGACCCCGCCGGTCCAGTACCAATGATAAGTACGTCGGTATTGATGTCAGCCATTAGGCCCTCCCATAGGCGTGTCATTGAGCGGCCCGCCTTTAAGCACGCGACGAACCGGGAAAAGTTGGATGCCGGTGCGGTCCGAGAACAAGCCCCAAAGACCCCGCGGCGCGAAAAGCATGACGACAATGCTAAGAATGCCGAGCATCAGCAGATACCAGGAGCCGAAATCGGCCAGCAGGTTCTGTAGAAGGAAGAAGACAATAATCCCGACAACAGGCCCTTCGATCGTCCCGAGACCGCCGATCACGACGATGAAGATGACGTAGGCTGTCCAGTCTGTGACCGAGAAGGCGGCGTCGGGCGAGATACGGGCCTTCTGGACGTAGATGAGTGCGCCGCAAACGCCCGTGATGAAGGCGGTCGACAGGTAGACGAGGGCCTTGATCCGCTTTGCATCGACGCCTACCGCCCGGGCAGCCTGCTCGTTGTCGCGCAATGCAGCGAGGCCGAGGCCCTGCTTGCTGCGCAGCAGACGGTAGACGAAGCCGACCGTGGCGACGACGAGAACGAGTGCGAGCCAGTATGTCACCGCATCACTGGCTTGTGACGCCTTCATCCCAAACGCATCCCGCACAAGGCCGACGCCCGCCATGTCCCGCGTGGCATCCCGCGGTAGCGAGGTACCGGTGCCGCCCCCGAGCGCTTTCCATTGAGCGAGCAGAAGCCGCATCACTTCAGCCACGACCCATGTGCCGATCGCGAAATAGGGACCGTAGAGACGGAAGGTAAAAAACGCGGTCGGAATGGCAAGCGCAACCGAGAACAGCCCGGCGATCAGGATCGCCAGCATCGGGTCGATCCCGAATAAGATGACCGCGCCGAACATCGTGTAGGCACCGAATCCGACGAAGACCTGCTGGCCGACCGAAATGAGCCCGGCGTAGCCCGCAAGCAGGTTCCAGCATTGCGCGAGCACGAGCATGGTAATGATGAAGAACAGATCCTGGATCACGCCACGGGGGACGAACACCGGTGCTGCAAACGCCAGCAACAAGATTGCGACAACAGCAGCCCCTGTAAAAGTGGACGCTTTCGTCCTTGTCTCGACCTGCCAGGTGTTAGGAACAATCGTCATCTTTGCACCTCAATCCACCGCACGCGGGAACAACCCGCGCGGCTTGAACAGGAGAACGGCGAGGAAGGCGAGGTGGCCGGCCAGGATCTGCCATTCCGGGTTGATGGCTGCGCCCACCGTCTGAGCGACGCCGAGGATGACGCCGCCAGCCAAGGTCCCCCAAAGCGATCCTATTCCCCCGATGATGACGGCCTCGAAAGCGTAGATGAGCCTGGACGGTCCCGATGTGGGATCGAAGTTCGCCCGCGTTCCGAGATAAAGCGCGGCGATCGTGACGACCACCATCGCGAGACCTGTTGCCATTGCAAAGATTCTGTCGGTCCGGATGCCCATCAGACCGGCGGTGACGCCATCGTCGGACGTCGCCCTGAACGCCCGTCCGAGCGACGTGCGATAGATCAACTGGTTCATCGCGACGATGACGACCACGGCCGACAGGAACGTCAAGAGCGGCATGACGCCGGCCGTCGCGATCCCGAGATCGACCGATGCGCTTTCGAGACTCCCAGAGAAGATGCGACGGCTGTCGGCCGAAAAGCCTTCCAGCAATCCGTTTTGGATGACGATCGAAAGCCCGAAAGTGATGAGCAAGGGAGGCAGGATGTCCTTGCCGAGAAGACGATTGAAAAGACCGTATTGCAGCACCCAGCCGATCGCGAACATCAAGGGTGCCGCGACCAGCGTCGCCAGAAAGGGATCGAGACCCAGGTTCGATACGAGAAACAGGATCAGGAACGCCGCCAGCACTATCAGATCGCCATGCGCCAGATTGACCAACCGCATGATGCCGAAGACGAGGCTCAACCCGGCCGCAAAGAGCGCATAGAGGCCGCCCAGAAGAACACCTTGAAGGATGGTATCAAGCCAGTTCATGCGTGCCAGCTCCAAAATACGCTTTGTGTATGTCTTCGCGACTGAGATCCCCGGACCGACCGGTCAACGTGATCCGGCCCTCCATCATGCAATAGACGCGGTCGGCCACCTTGAGAGCCTGCCCGATGTCCTGCTCGACGATCACGATCGACGCACCGGTCTCACGAACTTTCGGAAAGGCGGCGTAGATGTCGCGGACAACAACAGGAGCAAGGCCAAGGCTAATCTCGTCACAGAGGAGTATCTTGGGATTTGACATCAACGCGCGGCCGATCGCGACCATCTGCTGCTGACCACCGGAGAGAGCGGTCGAAGGGTTGTTTCGACGCTCTTTCAGGATCGGGAACAGCGCATAGACGCTCTCAAGATGCCAGGGACCATCGATCTTCCGTCCGTACATTCCGATCAAGAGGTTTTCCTCTACGGTCAGGGACGGGAAGAGCTTTCTGCCTTCCGGTACCATGGCTATGCCGCGGCGGACGATGTCGGGGGCGGGCTTGCTGCCGATGGCCTCTCCGGCAAACGAAATTGATTCCGCCTGGTTGGTGAGGACGCCGGCGATCGAGCGCATCAGGGTCGTCTTGCCCGCACCATTGGCTCCAATAATGGCTATGGTCTCACCGAGATCGAGGGAGACGTCGACGCCGAAAAGCGCCTGGAAATCACCGTAGAAAGCCTTGAGATTTTTCGTCTCCAGCAGCGCCATCAGATGTCGATCCCCAGGTAGATCTCGCGAACGTCACGGGACGCCATGATTTCGTCAGGATTGCCGAGACCGATCACCTTGCCGAAATGCAGGACAAGCAGTCGTTCGACGACGGAATTGAGTGCGTGCAGAACATGCTCGATCCAGATCACGCAGACCCCCCGCGCATTGATTGCACGAATGGTCGCGACCAATGATTGACATTCGCCCTCGGTCAGGCCGCCTGCGATCTCGTCGAGCAAAAGCAGACTCGGTTGGGTGGCGAGCGCCCTTGCAAGCTCAAGACGCTTTCGATCGAGGAGGCTAAGGCTGCCCGCAAGCTTGTTCGCCTTGCTGATGAGACCCGTGTCGATCAGAATTTCCGCGCATTGATCGGACACGTCCGCTTCGCTCTGACGCGAGCCAAATGCTCCCGCTACGAGCAAATTTTCGAAGACCGACATCTTCTCGAACGGCTGCGGGATTTGAAATGTCCGGCCCATGCCTGAGAGGCAGCGCGCCATCGGTGGCGTCTGCGTAATGTCGCTGCCGCGAAAATTGATGCTGCCGCTGTCTGCGAGTAGATTGCCGGTAATCAGATTGAACAGCGAGGACTTGCCGGCGCCGTTCGGTCCGATGATGCCGAGCGCTTCGCCCTCCTCCACCGAAAAACTGATCTGATCGGCCACCTTCAACGCACCGAACGACTTCGAGACCCCATTGAGCTCCAGAATTGCCAAGTCCATCCCTCCTGGATAGGCGGGGCCATTCGCGGCCCCGCTACGACGATCAGGCGATCGCTTCCATCTTCCCGCCGACGGGGATGTTTGGCGCCGTCTTGTTGTCGGTGATAACGAGATCATAGCCGCCGCCATCCTTCAGTCGCCACTGGCCGCCGACCAGCGGGGTCTTTGCGATATTCTTGGCGGCAAACGGCGGCAGGCCTTTGCCGTCCCAGGCGATCGGACCAACCAGCGTATCAAGCTTGGTGGCGGCGATTGCCTGTGCGACGGCGTCGCCATCAGTTGGATCACCGGCGCGTTTCAGAGCGTCAACCGCGAGTTCGAACAGGGCATGAGCGAAGCCGATCGGCTGCGTCCATGGCCGGTTCGTTGCCTTGGTGAACTCCGCGGCGACTTGCGCGGAGGTCTCGCCCGTCAGCGAGGACTTGAATGGGTGGCTTGGCGTCCACCATACTTCCGAGGACAGATTGTGCCCGGCATTCCCGAGCGCTTCCACCGTCTGCGGGAAGAGCAGCGCCTTGCCGATCGATGCGACCTTGGGCGCGAAACCTTGCTGCTTTGCCTGGTTCCAGAAGGTCGTGAAGTCTGGAGGAATGACGACGCCGGTTATGATTTCGCACTGGCCCGACTTGAATGCGTTGATCTGTGCCGAGAAGTCGTCTGTCATGTTCTGGTAGCGGCCGGGGTCGACCAGGCCATAACCCATCTTCTCCAGCACGGGCGGGAACCCGACGACCTTGTCGCCCCATGCGTTGCCGTCACCGTCATTGGGGAACAGGCCGCCTACTTTTTTGTTGGTCTCTATCTGCGCCCACATGTTTGTGAACACTGCGATGACATCCTCAAGGCCCCAGAAAAAGTGATAGGCGTAGTTGAACGGCTTCCAAGATGCCGGGTCGCCCGGATTTCCCTGTTGCCCGATAAACCATGGCTGCCACGGCGCAACTGTCGAGATGCAGGGCATCTCTTCCGCCTCGCAGGTGGTCGCAACCGGATTCGTCGTCTCCGGAGTTGAGGCGACAAGCACGAGATTGACCTCATCGTCGACGATCAACTCCTTGGCGACTTCAGCGGCCCGGTTCGGGTTGGACTGGCTGTCCTTGACGATGACCTCGTAGTTGAGGCCCATAGACTTGGTGGTCGACAGGAAACTGTCGATGACAAACTTGTCGGCTTCGCCGAACGCGGCAAGCGGTCCGGTCTGCGGGCTGACGTAGCCCAGCTTGATCGCCACGTCCTGGGCGACAGCAGGGGCCGAAAGACCGGATGTGACAGCGACCGCGCCGGTGGCAGCGGTGGTCTTCAAGAAATCGCGTCTCGTAAACATGTTTTCTCCTCCCAATTGCTCTCCCTCCAGAGAGCGGTGACATAGAATGCGTTCAATCCGGCCGTCTGCCCTCCCAGGCGTCCTGCAGTAAGGCGCGTATGCTCGATAGATCGATTGGTCGCGGATTCCAGTAGGGGTTCTCCGTGGCGATCTGTGCAGCGCGATCGAGATCCGCCTCGCTGAGACCAAGTTCCTTCAAGCTAAGAGGTGCCCCGATCGACTTGGCGAAATCCCAAAGCCCGCCTCCGACCGATCCGCCGAAGATTTCGGCGACGGGAGCGAGCAGATCTTGCGCCGCGTCTGCGTTATAGGCCGCAGTATGAGGAAGCATGATCGCATGCGTATCGGCGTGCGGCGTATCGAATGTCCCACCCAGCGTGTGGCAGATCTTGTGGTGCAGGGCCATGCCCACGGTCCCGAGCACGGTGCCGCAGAGCCATGCACCGTAGAGCGCGTCAGAACGCGCGGTCATGTCCGCGGGCGACACCGTGATCTTTGGCAGGCTCGCCTGGAATGCTCGCAGGCCCTCTGTCGCCATGAGGGATGAGACCGGGTTTCTGTCCTTCGCATAAAGTGCTTCCACAGCATGGGCCATGGCGTTCAATCCGGACGTCACGCTCATCGAGACCGGCAGGCCCGTCGTCAGCCTTGGGTCATAGATAACGACTTCCGGCAGTATCCGGGCATCGCGGATGGTGGTCTTGCGGCCGTTCTCCGTCTGACCAAGAATGGGCGTGACTTCCGAGCCGGCATAGGTCGTCGGAATGACGATCTGTGGCAGATCGGTGCGATAGGCGATGGCTTTTCCAAGACCCGTCGTCGATCCGCCCCCGAACGAAACGACACAGTCGGCTCCGCTCTCTTCGACTACCGCCATCGCCGCCTCGGTGACGTTGATGGGCGTGTGCATCACCGCGCCGTCGAAAACTCCCACCGCAGCCTGGCCGAGTCTTGCCGCTATATCCTTCGCATCCTGTTGCTGATGCGGCGTCGAGAGTATCAGGGCCTTCTTGCATTCCAGCCTTTCAAGCCATTCGCCGACATCGTTACTGCGCCCGTCTCCGAAGACGATATGCGCTGGGCTGCCACCATAGACAAAGTCTCGGTTCATGCGAGTGCTCCCTCTTTGGCGCGGACCATCACGAAATTGAAGTCCAGCCGCCAGCACAGGCTACGACCGTCATGGCGTTCGAACTGCCTCACCAGCGCTTCCTTGACGCCGAAAATCGCATCCTCGCCCAAGTGCGGATCGCTCCCGTCGTAGACATGCGTTGTGATCGTCTCGAATCCGGGCGCCCTGATAAGGAAATGCAGGTGCGCAGGTCGCCGCAGCGAAAACCCGGCACCGCGCAGAAGCTGGCCGACCGGCCCGTCGTCCGGCACGCGGTATCCTGCGGGCTTCACAGTCTTATAGCTGAACGCACCGTCCGCGTCGGTCCGGAAGAGCCCGCGAAGATTGAATTCCGGTTGCAGATCCGGCTGCTGGTTTTCATAGAGGCCTTGGCCATTTGCCTGCCAGGTAATGACTTCGGCTGCGGCGACGGGATCGCCGTCAAGGTCGAGAACGCGGCCGGATACCATCAAGGGTTCGCCGACGCCGTCAATCGATATGTCGCTGCCAAGGGGGAGTTCGGGAACGTCGGATCGAAAGAACGGGCCGCGGACGGTGTTGGGCGTTGCGCCTTTCGGCCGTCGGGAATTGATGTCCTCGACCAGTGCGGACGCGCCAAGAAGGTCCGAGAGTAGCACCCATTCCTGACGGCGCTCGTCGTTTGCATGCCCAACGTCGGTCAGAAATTCGAGTACCTTTCGCCAGTCCGCCTGCGTCGGTCTGAGATCGCGAATGACCGAGTGGAGGTGCGCAACAGCCGCCGCCAGGACGCGCGGCAGCGTGTCGTCTCTTCTTTTCGGAAGTCGTTGCGCAAAGATTTCAGTCGAATTGGCTTCGCTGAAATCGAGCGTTCCGGGACCCGGCGTCATGCGCTTCCTCCAAAGCATTTGGCTGGTGGTCAGAACGTAGCGCACGATAAGCGACCGCTTGATCATTTTTCGCGTATTTAATATAACAAATTGCTATGAAGCTTGATGAAAGACATCTGATACAGCTTGCCGCTGTCGTCAAAGCCGGAGGCGTTACTGAAGGCGCGGCTCTGATTGGCCTATCCCAACCGGCTTTGTCGAGGACGCTTGCCATGCTCGAGGCTCGCCTCGGAGAACCGCTGTTCATCAAGGGGAGACGTCCTCTCCAGCCCACCCCTCTCGGCAAGGCACTTGCCGACCACGGTCAGATAATGCTCTCTGAGTCTCGCAAGGCTTCGGAAGTCGTAGAGAGTTTCCGCGTCGGAAAAAGCGGTGTCGTGCGTGTGGGCGGCACGCCGTTCTTCATGGACGCGCTGATCGCCGGGATGGTCGCAGAGTTTCAGACCATGCGCCCCGACGTGCGTATCGAGCAAACCTACGGATACTTTCCGGACCTGCGCGCCGCGCTTCATGCAGATCAGATCGACCTCGCCATATGTCCGATCGATATCCTCGACGAAGGGTCTGGCCTGGAGTTTCAGCAAATCCTTCCGGGGCGCAACGTCGTCGCATGCCGCCTCACCCATCCCTTGCTTTTGAAAAGGCGAGTTCAGCCATCAAGCCTGCTTGAGTATCCATGGGTGGCGCCGCCCCCAGGCAGTCCCTTGCTGACGGACTTGCGCAATATGCTGCTATCTTTTGGGGCTACGGAACTCAAGATCCGATATTCGGGCGGGTCGCTGCTGAGCGTCGTCAACTTCTTGAAGGGAGCCGACGCATTGACCATCATGCCTCACAGCGTCGTCTTCGCGTTGCGCAACGACAGATCCATCACTGCCCTTCCCATGACGATTCCTCACCCAGAGCGGGCATTGGGCCTTCTAAACCGTGCCAATGCAGCCCGTGTGCCGGCCGTCGATCAGTTCGCTCAGCATATCCGTACCGGGTTCGGGAACCTCAAACATCTCATCAAACGCCACGAACAGGCAGTCGTCTGGGGATCTTGACTAAACTTCGGACGCATAACGGGCTACATCGCATGCCGATCTCGGTCATGGATCGAGCCCTGGTTCTTCGATGAGCAGGATTTTCGGCTGGATGGCGAGGGCCCGGGCGATGCCGACCCACTGTGCCATACCGCCCGAACGCTGGCGCGGATAGGCCGTTTCGAAGCGAAAGCAAGAAGCCTAGGGCACTCACAGCTCCATCCGGGGGGCTACAATGAAATGCTTGCCCAATCTTCATGGCCGTGGCGAATTCGCACCACGAAAATTTTCTCATCGTCTTCAACCCGATAGACGATGAGATGTGCTTTGAAGGGATGAATTCTGACGGGCGGTTCGATCTCATTCCGTTCACGTGCGATGCGTGGATTGGCAGCTATCAGATCAAATAGTGCAAAAAGTTCTTCGTGGTAGCGTTTTGCCTGATCTACTCCGAACATACGCGCACCCTGCTCGGCGATCGCAATGATGTCTTCTTCCGCCTCTACAGAAAGCTTAAAACTCATGACTTGCTGGCACGAGCCATCGCCTCAGCGAAGAGTTCATCCCTTGATCGAATGCCAACGCCACTTTGGAGCCCGGCCTCGACGAAACTTTGCATGGCGGCAATCTTGTCGTTTCGTGTCTGGTCGCGTCGGATCAGGTCGCGCACGTAGTCGCTAGCGTTCGAATATCGCCCAGTCCTGGCCTGCGCCTCCACCCAATCCTTCATCGGGTCTGGAAGAGATACGTTCATCGTCGCCATCGGCAACCTCCATTTAAAGGAACCATATTCGGTCTTGGCAAAGTTTGTCAAATGTTCCCACGACGGGATGAGGCCTATCCGTGGAACTAGACGTTATTGATTGTGCGGATGACTATGGTTTTGCAGTGCTGTTTGCGCAGCAGACGCGAAGCAACAATGCAAATGCCTGTTGCAACTGGTTCGAGCCGGGCGACATCGCGCGGGATCAGCGAGAGGCGCCGTCTGTCAGGCAGATGATTCAGACGGTTGGCTCCCGCCACGACACCGATCCGGGCCGCGTCTTTCTCACCGCTCTTTCCCCGCCTTCCACTCCCGCTGGACAAAGACCCATCTGAAAATGCTCAGTTCTCCAGGTCCTCCGCGTCAGAAGGCGTGGCAGAAACACGCGACGAGGGTTTGTCCTCGGTCGCGTCGCGGGAGGCTCGCTGTTCGCGCATGGAAATGAACGCCGGCGGTGCATCACCATTCTTGTCGATCCCGAAATATATCGTCTGGTGCGGGAACGGAATTTCAATACCGCAGGCATCGAAGATGCGCTTGACCTCGCCGTTCAATGCGCGGCCCACAGCCCATTGTTTACCGGGACGCGTCTTGATCCGGACACGGACGATGACGGCACTATCCGCCAGTTCCTGCACACCGAACCATTCCATCTCGCCAAGAATGACCTCACGCATTTCGGGGTCGCTGCACAACGCGTCAAAGGCTTTGACAAGCGCCAGGCGCGCATCTTCGACACTTTCGCGATAGGCAATACCGATATCGGCGACATGGTAGGAGAAATCTCTCATCAGGTTGGTCACCATATCGACCGATGAGAAGGAGATGATGTGATAGGCGCCGCGAATGTCGCGGAGGCTGACGGATCTGATGGTCAGGCGCTCAACGGTTCCAGTCGTGCTCCCGACGGTGATAACGTCTCCAACGTTGATGGCGTTTTCGAGCTGGATAAAGACGCCGTTTATTACATCCTGAACGAGCTTTTGCGCACCGAACCCGATCGCCAGGCCAAGGACACCGGCGGATGCCAAGAGTGGTGCGATATCCAGCCCCATTTGGGATAGGGAAAACATCAGCGCGATCACCACGATCGCAATCGTGACAGCATTTCGAAGAAGCGACAGAAGGGTCGTTTCGCGTGAGGTCGCGATCGATCCGAACGCCGGATTGAGGCGGTAATCCACCCACGAAGTCAGCGCCAGCCAGAGGATGTATGCCACGAAAAGAATGACAAAAACCGAGGTGATCGCCCCGGTGAAGGCAAGCCCGATACGCGACTGCAGCAGGGACATCATATCAATCAGGCCAACCGCCGACAGAACCGCTCCCACGACCAGAACCAGAATGACAATCCGCAGGATACTCAAGAACTTCGGAACGAGCCCGTTCACCCGTCGCTCGAGAAGCGGAAGCCGTTGATTGATGTTCTCCGGCAGAGCGACGCCGCTTGTCACGGCGCGGGCAAGCCAGTCTGCAACAACGAAGCCGACAATGATCGCGGCAAATCCTTGAGCGCTGGCAACAAGAACCGCAAAGAGCCGTTCGGCCGGGCCGATCAGAACGACGAAGAACAGGAACGTCAGATAGGCAAGAACCGGCCAATGCCACCGTCTGGCGAGAAATCGGACACGCCTGTGTCGCGGCGTGTGTTCCGGCATTTCCAAGAGCCAGGTCGTCACCGCTTGACGGTTGGACAGCGTGGCGGCGACAGAAATGACCAGCGCCAAGAGTGCCACCAGTGCGGACACTGCCTGCGCTGATGCCAAAGAGACCGAATTCGCCAGAATAGGCTGCAGGAGCAATTGACCATATCCGAGAATGCTGACGATCAAGCCGAGAATTCGGCTTGTCCTGCGCGCAGCCTGATCCGAGATACGCACCAGACGGAGTTCTCGAGCCGAGGGAGAAACAACCGTTCGGATGGCGACCTTTGCCAACTGCACGATCGTGAACGCGTTCAGATACAGCGTCTGCTGAATGTCCATCTGGCCAAGCTCGCCAAAAACGGTCAAGGCAGCAAGATAACCAGCACCCCAGGAAATGACGACGATCAGGACGTCCAGCAGCAGGGAGGCAATAATCAAAAATGCCTTTTCGAAGAAGCCGGAAGACAGAGCGCGTTTGCCGAATGACACATCTGCACGGCGCGTGATCAGTCGCAGGGCAAGGAAGACGCCGTAGGTCACGAAGATGACGAGCGCCAGGTCCCGAAGCGCCACAAGCAGAACCTCGCCCTCGGCGCCATTCAGACTGGCAAAAATGGCAGGGGCGGCAGCAAGCTGCCGTGCGAAGATAATCGCCGAAGACACCGTCGCTTCTGCAAAGTTTCGTGTCGTTTCGGCGATCCTGGTACCAATCGCGTCATTCTGCACGACCGGTGACGGGGACGGTACGGCGTCGCTATTCGCATTGCCGCTCGCAATCTTGTCCAACTCATTCAGCAAGTCTTGTCGCGAGGCATCGTCGCGCAAGATCTCGATCAATGCGTCGAGTTTTTCGCTTCGTGCCGGCTGCTCAACAGCTTGGCCTGACACGTCGGCTTGTTGAGCATAGGCGGCTGGATTGCTCGTCAGCAAGACAAGAACAATGAAAAGGAATGCACGGATCGGTTTAAATGCCATCAGTTTTCTCGGCATTCATCAACAACGAACGCACTGCTTTTTGGAGGAACTTCATCTCGTAGTTAGTCAGAGGTCCCCGCCGGTCAACCTTTGGCAGCGTTCAAAAGCTCAATTTCCTTGCTTAAATGTCAACTTTAACCCGAGTTCTCAGTGTCACTCACACCCTGGGAACGGTATCTGATTTGGATCGGATGGGGGCTGAAGAACATGGGTTATCGGTGACGCTGCCCCGGGAACGCACCCGTTCATGCGAAGTCGGCGGCTTCCTTTACCCTGTCTATGTCGAATTCCAGGCTTAGAGACTGTTCAGCGCGGCTCAATGCAAGACGTGAATGGTGCTTGGCGATGTCGGAAAAGCGCGCGTCATCGAACGAGGCGAGACTTCTGAATGCCTTTTGAAGACGAATGCCAATCTCAACGATACCGGCGCCATCTCTGGCGATTGGCGTAAAGAGGTCGTCGAACAGGTCAGCGAATATGAGCGGCGGTATGTAAACATTCGGATGGCGAATTGTCGCGTCATTCTTCAACCGGTTCAATCCACACCGCGAAGACGCGCATTGCTCTTCCGATGATCTCGATGGCGGTGCCCGGATCATTGATGGCCGGAGAAAGAGCCCGGAAGCGATCTCGGCAAGTACCGATGCGCCGAACCGAGGATCCTGATCGAAAGACCGCGTGTCACCGATCGCGAATGCGCTGCGGATAGAATCCGCCTCATCCTCCGATACACCGTCCTCCACCCATGCAAGTGGCTGTGTCGGATCGACAAGTTTGCCGGGTATAGACAATACAAAAATCTTTTGGTTGCCCTTCTCCGCCACAGCTGCGAGCGCGTCTATATCGATATGCTGGACGTAGCCAATCGAGGGACTGAATATCCCCTTCGCATGGTTCGGGCACCGTGGTTTCACCTGGAACCAATGGACTGCATCCCAAGTAGGGGTGCCGTGGCGCACGCGCATTGCCGCAATCGTCGCCGCTTCGACGCGCTCCGTCGTCTCCGTCAACCGTCCCAGCCGGGACAGATGGTCGATCCACCGCAACAATGTCACGACGATGAGAATGATGACCAAGATTGTTACCGCGAACAGCACGACCCGGCCGCGCTCTCCATAGGCGCCCGTGCTCAGTGTGACGATCCCAACGAGACTGAACAAAAAGGAGCCGATGAAAGTGGCAAGCACGTTTTGGGTCGTGCTGTCCTCCATCACCAGTTTGGTGGCGCGCGGAGAGACATTGTTTGTGGCGGCGGAATAGGCCGAAACCATTGTGCTCAACGAAAACGTCGTGACCGTCAGCATGCTGGACGCAATGATACCCAGAATATTGTCGACTGCATCCGCACCGATTTTCGTAGGGAGATCGCCAGGAATATAGGGGCTGATCAAGATTGCAACCAAGGCCGTTGCGACGGCCAGCAGCGAAAACAAGGTCGCTCGGAACCAAATACGGCGAGCGATCTGCGACAGCAGCCAAATCCACCTTGATGTCATTCATGAACTCCAATTGCGCCGCCAATGCTTCCCGAGCGAAACAATTGGACAAGATAGGACAGATGCAGGGAATTTCACGCCGTGCTTTTCGCTACGTCACGCGGCTGACGACTCTCCGGGTGCCATCGGTTTCAGGACAACACATCATACGTCCGGTAGGCCCCATCTTCGGTGTGAGAGAATCACACCGCCTATCCATGTATCGTTTTCTTGCCGCTCCATACGCTCTCCGACATGCTCGTCGAGCCGAGCGCACTCACGGATTTTCGTCGAGCGGAACGTCACGCGGCTTGATCACGCGCATCGTACCCGATTCAGGAGGGGGAGACACGATCTCTCCATCGCCAACTTTCGGCGGCACCAAAACACTGTTGCAGTCGTCGAGCTTCCCACTGAACGACTTTTGATTATCTTGGCTCGGACGCGCGACACAATCGCCCTTCCCCTGAGGGTCTGCGTCTTGTGCTATCGCTTCGCTTGAAGCACCAACAAAAGACAGTACCAACACCATCACCGCGGCTTTCGATGGCGAAAATGTCCGTGCGGCTTCCTTGAACTCCATTGTTCTTCTCCCTTTTGGTATCAAAGGGCAAAGGCAACAGCTCCAACATTGTTCCGGATTTTCGCAACCATCACCATCCATCACCGTCGAACTCCGGCAAAACCTTCCGCGCGAAATCCAGAACATCGACAGCCAAGCCGGCATCGCGCAGGCGGAGTTCACCCAAGAAGACATTGGCAATCGTCGCGGACTGAGACACCCCCCGCTGGGGGATGCCTTGATGTGGAGAACCATGCTTGTGACGAGGTCACTTCCCGTGCTTTGCGAGGAACTGATTTGTCGCCTTGGCAATGTCTTCCGCATGGGTTTCCAGCGCGAAATGACCCGCATCATAAAGTTCACTCGTGGCGGCGGGCAGCAGGTTCTGCAGCGCCTCCACGCCCGCCATGGTGAAGAACGGATCGTTCTTGCCCCAGGCGATCAGGGTCGCCGGCTGGTTCTTCTTCAGGTAGGCCTGCCAGGCGGGATATTGAGCGAGGTTATCCTGGTAGTTCCAGAGGTACTGCAGCATGATCGCATCGACACCCGGCCGGTCCAGCAGGGCCTGATCCAGCGTCCAGGCGTCGGGGTTCAGCCGCTCGCTGCGCGTCGCGCCTTGCGTGTACTGCCATTTGGTGGTTTCGGCGGCAAGAAATCCGCGCAGCGGCTTCTCGGTCTCGGCGGTGCGTCCGTTCCAGAAAGGCCCGAAATTCTTCGCCACATCCGGGTTCCATCCCTCAGCGTGGAAGGTGGCATTCTGTACGATCAGGCCCTTTACCCGGTCCGGATGCTTGACAGCCAGCCGCATGCCCACCGGACCGCCGTAATCCTGCATGTAGAGCACGTAGTCGGTGGCGCCGACCTTGTCGAGAAAATGATCCATCAGCTCGGCGACATGGGCGAAGGAGTAGTCGAACGACTTGACGTCCGGCGCGCTGCTGTAGCCAAAGCCGGGATAATCCGGGGCGATCACCCGGTATTTCGCATCGATCAACGGCATGAACTCCCGGAACATGTGGGAAGACGAGGGGAAACCGTGCAGCAGCAGCAGGACGGGGCCTTTCGGTGAACCGGACTCGCGGTAGTGAATGTCGATACCATCGACACTGACCTGTTGGCTTTGCACCTGCCGGCCAGCGGCACTGGCACCGGATGATGCCGATGCGAGCAGACCGGCACCGATGGCGGCTGCGACCAGCTTTCCAGCGCGAGAGGAAGAGGATGAGTTGTTCATGGAGATTTTCCTGTAACCTGTTAAAAACATCATTATTGGTTACAGATGGCGCGTAACTTGTCAACACGGTTTTTTTCGGTTACAATCTTGCCATGAAAGACACGACACATTTTCAGTCTCCGCCACCGATCGCGCTCGGAGATCAGCTGGCCCTCGACTTCCTGAACTCGGTCGCCGCACCGCAGGGCGAAGTCTACGATTGGATTCACTCGGGGCCGGACCTGCTGGCATGGCTTGAAGCCTTCAATGCGATCACGGCTGAGGATGCGGCGACTGTCCGGTCAACCTGGGGCAAGACAACGCTCGACGAGGTGGCGAGGGCTGCAGTTGCCTGGAGGGAAGAATTCAGATCGCTTGTGCAGCGGATCTCGGCCGAAGGGTTAAGCGCCGTAAAGCAGGAAGACCGGCAGGCGATCAATCGATGGCTGGACGCGGACCACAGCCACACACGGCTCGATGCAGCGTCAGGCTCGGTTTATGAAGTGGTGCGCCACCGCGTCTGGCGCGATCCTTTGCAAATCATGGCGCCCGTGGCTTCGGCTGCGGCGGAGATGATCGCAGCGGGGAACTGGGCCCTCATCCGGAAATGCGAAAATCCAGCCTGCACCATCTGGTTCCAGGATCGCACCAAGGGGCACAGGCGCCGCTGGTGCAGCCAGGCACTCTGCGGCAACCGGTTCAAGGTTGCTGCGTTCAGGGACCGTCAAAAGGGGCGTGCCTAAGCCGGAACCGAATGGGAGCCCTCAAGGGGCGATCGTCTTCAGGTGTTTCGCAAGGTGCTCGGTCAAATGCGCGTGCAGCCGGCTTGGCGGCCCGACCTGCCGGGTAGACAGCGTGCAGTTCGATCGAACCAAGATCCCATTCGGGCAGCAGGCGCACCAGGGCACCGGACGTGATTTCCGGCGCGCACCCTCCCGCACTCATATAAGCAATGCCGAGCCCTTGCACCGCAGCAGAGGTGGCCGCCTCGTTCATGGCCACCAGAATGCGAGGTTCAATCCGCACCGATAGGGTGGAGGACTGCCGGCGAAACGTAAGATGGTCCTGACGCCAGTTGGGACCCGCTATGACAGTCATGCAGGGGAAGGTCGCCCGGCTCAGCCACCGGACTTTTCGCAGGACAGATAACCGGGCGAAGCGACAAGTGCCAGCGGCCAGTTGGCGAGCGCCGGGCCGTCGCCGCTGAGCTTTCCAGCACGCCGAACGAAGCGCTAGATCCACCCCTTCGCCGACAAGATCCTGCCGCTGGTCATCGGTAAGCAGTTGGACCTTCAGCTGAGCATGCGGCGCGAGAAACGAGTGGAGATTGGGAAGGACATGACGCATGACCATGCTGGAGGACAGGCCAACCCGAAGGGTGCCGCGCAGTTCGAGCCCGCCCCTCGCCTCGTGCTCAGCCTCCTCCATCGCCAGCAGCAGGGGTTCCACCCGCTCGAGATAGACCCTGCCTGCCTCCGTCAACGTGACGATGCGTGTCGTTCGGCTGAACAAAGGGAAGCCGAGGCGCGTTTCCAATGCCGCAATCAGCCTTGAGACGGTCGATTGGGGCATGCGGGTATCGCGTCCGGCAGCCGAAAAGCTGCCACGCTGGGCCACACGAACGAAGAGACGCAAGATATCGAGATCCGTATTCATCCGGAAAATGGATAACTGATTTCCAGAACGGCTGTCTACCGCGTTCTAACAAGCATCAATACTCTGGCTTGGCACTCCCAAAACAGAGGAAACGAAATGTCATTGCAGGACAAACTGGCCGCTATCAAAGCGGATTTTGAATCGAAGGCTCCTCCGGAAGCGCTTGCGATCATGAAGCACGCCACCCAGGCCCTCATCGATGGCCGCAAGGCAGAAAGCGCGTTGCGTGCCGGCCAAGTCGCCGCACCCTTCACACTTGTCGACACGGATGGGAAGAGCCACAGTCTGTCATCGCTGCTGTCGAGCGGTCCGCTGGTGCTGACCTTCTATCGCGGCATATGGTGCCCCTTTTGCAACGCGGACCTGGAGGCCCTGGAGACGGCCCGCCCTGCCCTCGAAAGCCGCGGCGCAAGACTGGTGGCGATTTCGCCGCAGAACGCCGTGAACAGCCGCAAGACGATCGAGAAGCTGTCGCTGGGCTTTCCCCTGCTGATCGATGCGGGCGGCGAAGTCGCTCAGAGTTTCGGCCTGCGCTGGTCGCTGCCGGCAGACCTCAAGGCGCTCTACACCCAGTTCGGTGTCGATCTTTCCGTCTTCAACGATGATCCAAGCTGGTCGCTGCCCATGCCCGCTCGCTATGTCATCGATCGCCTGGGCATGATCGTCTACAATGAAATCAATCCGGACTACACCATGCGGCCGGATCCGGATGTGCTGTTTCCTGTTCTCGACAGCATTCGCTGAGCCAGGCTTTGAAACCATGGGGAGCGCGAATGCTCCCCATGGTCATCGCCGTGGCAAGACCCGATCAAGAAAACCCCCTGACGACCTTCATGGTCTCGGTCGCACCATCCGGATTCCGGTCCGACCGGAGCGTCGAAGAGCTATGCCGCCCGCACGCGGCACCGCCTGGTTCTCGGGTGTTTCCACCGCATGCTGGCGTTCGGTTCTGCGATCCTCCGGTGTTCGAGGTGGGCGCGAACACGGGGGTGCTGCCGAGAAAGTGGGAACAAGGACGCCGTACCACCGACTGCCGGCTGCCCCGTCAACCGCACGGATCGATATGCCCGCAGAAGCTTCGACCAGAAGCGCAAGGGCTATCACGCTCGATCAACAGAAGGTGATGTTTCTCTGCCCGCGTCCCTCCAGCCGATATCGGCACCGGCCGTATCCTTCAGCGCTCAACGGGACAGTTGGCCAAGCGATCAAGGTCGTCCAGTTCGGCTGCGTGCATGCGGCCCCATTCGCAGAGCGAGACCAGCACAGGTTCAAGGCTGAGGCCCAGCGGAGTTGCGGTATAATCGACCCGCGGCGGCACCTGCCGGAAGATATTCCTGCTGAGCAACCCGTGCTCTTCCATCTCGCGCAGCTGCTGGATCAGGACCTTCTGCGTGACCTCAGGCATCAGGCGCTGGAGATTGGAAAGACGCTTGGGTCCATCGAACAGGTTGTAGAGGATAATGGCCTTCCATCGCCCCGAGATGACTTTCAGTGCCCGTTCGGCGGGAAGGGCCGGCAAGCGTTTGGTGAGTTCAGTCATACTTACCTCCTGGTCGGTATCGCACCAAAATGTCTGTATTTTCGAAATATTCGATATGGCAATTCCTGGCTTGCAGACAATGGTGCCAAGGAGAGAAAACATGAAAGCCATCATTCTCGAGCGTTTCGGAGACCCCGGCGTCCTGACGGTGGGACAGAGGCCCAAGCCGACAGCGGGTCCCGGCGAAATCCTGGTTCGCGTACGCTCGGCTGGCGTCAACTTTGCCGAAACCCTGATGCGCCAGAACCGATATGCGATGACACCCCCTCTGCCATCGATCCTTGGTTCGGAAGTCGCTGGTGAGGTGGAAGCCGTCGGCGAGGGTGTAGACACGATCAAGGTGGGGCAACGCGTGGCAGCTCCGCTCTTTGCGGCCGGCGTTCACTTTGGGGGCTATGCGGAATACACCACGATCGAAGCGCGCTGGGCGGTGCCCCTTCCGGACAGTGTGATGTTTGATGATGCGGTTGCCTTGATGGTGCAGGGAATGACCGCCATTCATCTCGTCCGGCGCACAAACCCCGGAGGGAAGCGGGTCTTCGTGAGCGCCGCCGCTGGAGGTGTCGGATCCTTCCTGATCCAGTTGCTGAAGCTTGAGGGCGCTTCGCACATTATTGCCGCCGCAGGCTCTGAGGAAAAACGGGAATACGCACGCAGCTTGGGCGCCGATCAAGCGATCGACTACACGTCGCCCAATTGGCACGCGCTGCTGCAGGGGGAGACCAGTCCCGATATCATCTATGAATCCACAGGCGGCCAGATTACCTTGGATGCTCTCGGCGCTCTCGCGCCACTGGGGCAGATGGTCATCTTCGGGGCGCTCAACATTCAGAGTTTCCAGCTGGGAGTCCCGGAGCTGCTGGGGCTCATTTTCAAGAATCAATCCATCACCGGCTTCGCTCTGGTTCCTCTGCTCAGCCCTGACAATGTTCGTGCCGATCTCGCAATGCTCTTCGAGCTCGTAGCTCAAGGCTCCCTCACGGTCCATGTTGGCGGCAGATTTCCACTGCACGAGGCCAACGCCGCCCATATGGCAATCGAAAATCGGCAGACGATTGGAAAGGTCGTATTGTATCCCTGACGTGAGCGTATCGAGTCTCACTCGAAACAGCGGCGCAGGGTCTACCGGAACCTGGTAGATCGAGAAAAGCGACTTCTCATCGAGGGTGTGCAGGTCGCATCGAAAGGAGCCCGGTATTTCGTGCTGTATTCCGGGCGATTTCGGGCTCCATAGGAGATCAACAAAACATTCTCGCCACGATCGAAACAATGACAGCAGCGTTTGCTAGAGGCGATGTCGACACGATCATGTCGACCTATGAGCCTGTGGCGGCTGTAGTCGCAGCGCCCGATAGCCCCGTTTTCGGCGACAAAGCGCTCCGGGACATGTTCGCGCAGTTTATCGCCGCAGGCGTGGCTTTCCAATACGGAGAGCATGAGATCGTCGTTGCAGGCGATATCGGCCTGCACCTGATGCAGTGGACGGCTCCCGGCCCTAACGGCGTGCAAACGGCGCTTTCAGTCGCCGTTCTCCGTCGCCAACCCGACAACAGCTGGAAGATGGTGATCGATCACCCGTTCGGTGATGGTTTAATGAAACAGGCGCAGGAGAAGCGTCGGCTCACCGAGTGACCCGGTTGCGGTGCTTCAGGAACGATACCCAGGCCATGCTGGTGAATTGCGATCCTCATCGCCGCAACTCGCGGCTACTGGCTCGACAAATGAGTCCAGAGCATTGGCATTCTGCCAATTTCAAAATGACCCGAGTCACCGCCGGAAGCGACATGCGCAGCCGGTGCCCTCCTTGGCGAAGCCTCCGGCGCCGCCAAGGAGGGCACCTCGACTTCGTGGAGGCGGTCCATTCATTCCTCCCGATGGAATAATCAATTCCGTTCGTTGCGTATTCTCGCAACGGCTGCGGCAGAACATACTCGCGCTCAAGCCTCCTGGGTCCGCTGCCGGGGTCTGCACCGCAACATAGCAACGCATGAAGGGAGTTTCCATGGTTGACCTGTCTCGCCGCGGCTTCGGGGCCGCGCTTGCTGCCCTTCCGTTTTCCACCGCCCTTGCAAACCATGCCGCTGCACGGTCTACAGGCCCGCTGGCGCGCCCGCCCGTTGTGGCCCGCCATCGGATCGGACGGTTCGAGATCACCGTCATGTCCGACGGCTACATCGACTTCCCGGATGACGCTTCACCGGCGTTGCCCCGGCAGACGTCAAGGCAGCCGATCCGCCACGCCAGCATCAACGATCTGCCAATTGCCGAGGCGGACCGCAAGTTCCACTGGCCTCTGGGTCGCCGCCCCGACGACCATCCGGGCCTCAGCGCGCTTGGGCTGTAGAGACGCAAACGACAAGGAGAGACCATCATGACGCACCGTTTCGCCGATATTGCCTTTACTCCCACTGTCAAGCAGGTGCAGGAAAAACAGGGCAGCCGTGCCGCATACGCGCGCAGTGAGCAGGTAGAAGAGCCGTTCAATCATCGGCTGAGCGAGTCCGAGGCGCAGTTCATCGCCGCGCGCGATTCCCTCTACATGGCCAGCGTGGGCGAGACCGGCTGGCCATACATCCAGCACCGGGGCGGGCCCGCGGGCTTTGTCCGGGTGCTGGATGCACAGACGATCGGCTTTGCCGACTTTCGCGGCAACCGCCAGTACATCAGCGTTGGCAATCTGCTGACCGATGATCGCGTGTCGTTGTTCTTCATGGACTACCCGAACCGCACGCGGCTGAAACTTCTTGGCCGAGCGCAGGCTGTGGATCTGGAGGATCACGAGACGCTGGGGAAGCTCGCCGTGCCCGGATACCGCGCAATGATCGAGCGCGGCATTACCATCACCGTCGAAGGCTTCGACTGGAACTGCCCGCAACACATCACTGAACGCTTCTCCCTGGATGAGGTACGCAAGGTGACGGCGCCGCTATTGACCCGCATCGCCGAACTCGAGGCGAGAACTCTCGACGCATGGCGGAAAGTCAAATGGCTAGACCACGGACTGACCCGGATCGATACGTCGAATGTCTGGAGGCGATGGCCGCTTCAGGCAATGTCTTTCTCTGCGAGACATTGGCCCCCGTCCCGCAAGGCGGGCGCGCCGCAGCGGGGCGGTTCTATTCCGGTCCTGCCCCAGCACGACCTGCCCCAGCACGACCGGTCGACCTGAACATCGCACGTCATTATCTGGCCCGCGCACAGGCGGCGGCGGCGCGTGTGCTTGCTGTCCGAAAGGCCCTTCTTGCCGCTGCCGGCGTGCTTTCTCGGCGAGACCCCGACCATCGCGGATATCGCGCTCTACTCCCACGCCGCCGACGCTCCGGAGGTTCATGTGTCGAGGGAAACCCACCCGAAATTCAGGACCGGATCCAGTAAATCGAAGCATCCATTTTGCCCGGGGGCATCTGTTGCAGCTGGCCGCGACAGCTAACCTGGTCTGGTCTGGAGTGACGAGGTAAACGCCGCCGTTTCCGGCGCCAACCGCGTGCAGGTTCTGGGCATTGGTGCTGCGCTACGCATGAATCTAAGTGGCCGCACGGCTTTTCCATATGTGCTGCTGCTCGACGACAAGCTTTCCGTCCAGCGGATCCCACTTAAGCATGGCGATCTGATTCGCGTCGGCCGGGCCCTGCTACAGACATCTGCCCGCAACACCCCACCGCTTTTCGGCTTGGGACTCGTTGATAAGATGCCCCCGAGTACGCTGAATCGAGTCATGAGTGGACAGCGTAAGAGGACTCCGGGTATCGCGGGTCAAGTGGCCGGCAAATTCGGCTGCGCGGCCAAACCGCCAGCCTACGGGAATTCGTGTTGGGCGCTTGTGCCAACGAGCTGGGACTGACAACGCCAGGGAACGAGGCCGCGCGGATACCGAATCACGACTATGACGTAAGCAAGCCCGACATGTCGTCGGAGCAGATGGCGGCACTCATTAACTACGTGAGCGAATTGCCGCCGCCCAGGCAACTGAAGGTGACCGGTGTACGGAACGCGCAGCTTCATGATTCGCGGGGCACGAGTATTTGACGGCATTCAGTGTAACGCTTGTCACATTAAAAACGTCGGTGGCGTCGCCGGAATCTATAGCGATTTGCTGCTGCACGACATGGGAGACAATCTGTACGATCCGGCGATCCAACTTGTTTACTACGGCAGTGGCTCGCTGGAACAGGCTCGCCAATGGAAAACGCCACCATTATGGGGAGTCCGCAATTCGGCGCCCTATATGCACGACGGTCGAGCGGCAACGTTGGACGAAGCGATCCGCATGCACGGTGGTCAAGCAGCGACGTCTCGCGATGCCTACGTCGCACTCGACGACGCAGCACGAGCCAACCTGCTGGCATTCGTCACCTCGCTTGGCGCGCCGTAGTCGAAATACGAAAAGCCTGGCTGTTTCAGTGAATCGCCTTTCGTTGCGACGTTCGGTTTGCAGAGTGGACCTAAAAACCGGGATTCTGCATTTGTCCAAAGCGCTGCCGAAAATTCTTGTCAACATTCCTCTAACGTTTGTCAGCGGCCTGCAGGCACTGGAAATGGCGGAGTTCTTGCCGGTCCAGCTGTCCTTCGTTACCGCCGGGCTATCTACGTTTCCGCCTCTGAATCTGCCTCGGTTTCTGAGTCACGCGCTTGGTACACGTCTATTCAGCGCTCGGGGTGAACGCGTCGCGGTGTCGCATTGGTCCCCTGGTGAACAGCGGGGCACGGGCTAAAATACGCGGGTCCTGGTACTCCCCCGTTCGTGACAGACCACGTAAATGACGACTGATCTGGCAAAAACGCCTCTCCACCAATGGCATGTTGGCCATGGAGCACGGATGGTCGAGTTTGGCGGGTGGGAGATGCCTGTCCAATACACGTCGATTGTCGAGGAACATCACGCCACGCGCAACGCGGTTGGGATCTTCGACATATCGCATATGGGGCGGTTGCGTTTCGATGGTCCCGACGCGGCCGCATTTCTCGATTCACTGGTGACCCGCCGTGTCGACAATCTCGCGCCCGGTCGAATTCGTTATGCGCTGATCACGAACGACGAAGGTGGCGTGCTGGATGATGTGTTGGTGTACCACCTGCAGGATGGCCAAGACACCTTTCATTTGATGGTTGTCAACGCGTCGAATCGCGACAAGATTGTCCAGTGGATTACGCCGCGGCTGCCCACATCGGTACCATTTGCTGACCAGACGCTGGAGACTGCAATGATCGCCATCCAGGGTCCCCGCGGGCTTCAGCTGACCCAGAACGTGCTCGGTTTCGACGCGAGTACTTTAAAGTATTACTGCGGGCAGCTGCTGAAGGGAGAGCCAGCGGGGAGGATCATTAGTCGGACCGGCTATACGGGCGAGGATGGATGCGAATTGATCGTTCCGGCGGCTGATGCCCCTTCACTTTGGCAACAATTGATCGATCAAGGTAAGGCGCTGGGTGCCGTTGCGGCGGGTCTGGGCGCACGCGATACTTTGCGGTTGGAAGCTGCCATGCCGCTGTACGGGCATGAGATTAACGAGTCCATCAGTCCGTGGCAGGCGGGGCTCGATTTCGCCGTCGATTTGCCGAATCGCAGCTTTCCAGGACACGCCGCCTTGGAACGCTTAGAGGGTGACCCTGCCCTGCCCTGCCGTGTCGGCCTAGAATGTTCCGGTCGCCGCGTGCCGCGCGAGGGCTACCCGATCAAGCACGCGGGTGAAGAGGTTGGCATCGTGACGAGCGGTGGATATTCGCCGACGCTGGAAAAACCGATTGCAATGGGCTATGTTCCGATCGCGCTGAGTGCCTTGGATCTGGAATTGACAATTGACGTGCGTGGCCGCGAAGAGCCGGCGCGCGTGGTGACGTTGCCGTTTTACCATCGGCAATAGGATGTGAAAAATATCGAGCGAACAAGCAATTACTGTGCGAGGAATTTGTTGTGAAGCCAGAGGAACTGTTGTATGCCAAGACCCATGAGTGGGTCTTTTTGACAGAGGAAGCGGACATCAAAGTGGCAACGGTCGGGATCTCGGCATTTGCTGTCGAAGCCCTGACGGACCTGGTGTATCTCGAATTGCCGGAAATCGGCCGCCAGGTAAGCGCCGGCGATTCGTTCGGCGAAATTGAATCCGTCAAGGCGGTCAGCGATCTCTACAGTCCAGTGACCGGTGAAGTCGTTGCCGTGAACGACCAGCTACCGGACACGCTGGAAATACTAAACGACGATCCCTACGGCCCTGGCTGGATTGCTAGAATAAAAATTAGCGACGAAGCGGAAATCGATCAGTTGATGGACTTCACGGCCTACCAAAAGTTGTGCGCGGAAGAACAGGCTTGACGCATTAGAAGCAGAATGCCCTATTTCTACAACACCCCCGAAGACCAGCGGCAGATGTTGCAGGCCATCGGCCTGAGTTCGCTTGACGAATTGTTCGAATCGATTCCCGAAGAGCTGCGGCTTGGACGCGAATTGGACTTGCCGCCGGCGATGGGCGAGCTGGAGTTAACTGCGCACTTGTCGCAGTTGGCCGGTCGCAACGTTTCGCCCTCGCAGTCTGTCAGTTTCCTGGGTGGCGGAAGCTACGATCATTTTATTCCAGCCGTCGTTGACTATGTTGGATCGCGCGGCGAATTCTACACGTCCTACACTCCCTACCAGCCGGAGGTCAGTCAGGGCAATCTACAGGCCATGTTCGAATACCAGACCATGATCTGTGAATTGACGGGAATGGAAGTTGCCAATCAGAGCCTTTATGACGGCGGCAGCGCCGCTGCCGAGGCGGTGTTGATGTCGATGTCGGTCACCGGGCGACACGGTCGCGTGATCGCGGCAGGTAGTGTGCATCCGGAGTATCGGCAGATCATTGAGACGTATTTCGCTGGGCTCGAAACGCAACTGGTCACGCTAGAAACACCCGAGGGTGTCCTGCCGCCTGGGCAACTGGAGGCGGCGTTGACGGATGATACGGCATGCGTGCTGGTGCAGCACCCCAATTTCTTCGGTTGCCTGGAAGAAGTCGAACAACTCGCAGAGATTACGCACAAGGCGGGCGCACTGCTGGTCGTGGTCGTCGATCCGATCAGTCTTGGCATACTCAAGCGGCCCGGTGACTATGGAGCCGACGTGGTCGTCGCCGAGGGCCAGTGTCTTGGTACACCGATGCAGTTTGGCGGCCCGTATCTTGGCATCATGGCATGTCGCGAGAAATTCGTGCGGCGGATGCCAGGGCGAATCGCCGGTCAAACCGTCGATCGTCAGGGGCGACGCTGTTGGGTGCTGACGCTGCAGACACGCGAGCAGCATATACGGCGAGAAAAGGCGACCAGCAATATTTGCACGAACCAGGGCCTGTTTGCTTTGCGAGCGAGCGTTTACATGGCAGCCATGGGGCCGGCGGGAATGCGGGATGTCGCTCAACTTTGTTTGAACAAGTCGCGATACGCGCAAGCGCAGTTATTTGCCAGCGGCCGGCTGGAGCCGGTCTTTGCGGCGCCCACGTTTAAGGAGTTTGTTGTGCGCGTCACCGATGGCGACGTTGACCAGCTGATTTCCCAAGCGTTAACGGCAGGATTCCTGGCCGGGGTGCCGTTGCGTTCCTGGTATCCACACTTGTCGGATTGCCTGCTGCTGGCCGTCACCGAAAAACGTACTCGTGCGGAAATCGACGCGCTGGCGCAAATCACCGCGTTCCAATCCAATACGGAGGTCGCGGTTCATGCGAAACACGCTTGACACCAAACTGCTTTTCGAACTCTCGCGGTCCGGTCGCACGGCCGTGGATCTTCCGGCGTGCGACGTTCCCCAGGAGGAAACGTCGAAACTGATTCCCAGTCGCTTTCTCGCGGATGCAGATCTGCCGTTACCCGAAGTGACTGAACCTCAGCTGGTGCGCCACTACACCAATCTGTCGACGTTAAACATGTCGGTCGATACGCATTTTTATCCGCTCGGTTCGTGTACGATGAAATACAATCCGAAGCGGAATGAACGGTTGGCCTCGTTGCCGGGCATTGTCGATGTGCATCCTTACCAGCCGGACGAATCGATTCAGGGCCTGCTGGCTCTGTTGTACGGCCTTCAAGAAATGCTTGGCGAAATCGCCGGTCTGGATGCCGTAAGTCTTCAACCGGCTGCCGGCGCTCATGGAGAACTGACCTCGCTGATGGTTGCGGCCGCGTACTTTCGCGAGCGTGGTGAACAGCGCACCAAGGTCCTTACTCCCGACTCGGCACACGGCACGAATCCGGCAAGCGCCGCGATGTGTGGCTTCGACGCCGTGACCGTGAACAGTGCCCCGGAAGGTTGTGTCGACCTGGAGGACTTGAAAAGGAAGCTGGACGAACACGTTGCCGTCTTCATGATCACCAATCCCAATACGCTGGGCTTGTTTGATCCTCACGTACGCCGGATCGCCGACATGGTGCACCAGCAGGGTGGGCTGATCTATCTGGATGGCGCGAACATGAACGCCATTCTCGGCATCACGCGGCCCGGCGATTTTGGCGCCGACATGATGCACTACAATCCGCACAAGACGTTTAGTGGACCGCACGGCGGTGGCGGGCCTGGTGCGGGTCCGATCGCCGTAACCGCGCAGCTGGAACCGTATCTTCCATCACCGACGATTACGAAGGAAGGAACCGGCAAGGAGGCACGTTATCGGCTGGATTACGAGCGACCGAAATCGATCGGTCGGGTGCGCAGCTTTTTCGGCAATACGGGAGTCCTGGTGCGTGCCTACGCCTATATCATGACCCACGGTCCGGATGGTCTACGGCAAGTGGCCGAGAACGCCGTCCTGAACGCCAATTATCTGCTGAGCAAGGTCAAACCAGTCTTGCCGGTCCCGCACGGCGACCGGTGTGCTCATGAATTCGTTGCCACGGCTGCCGGTTTGAAACACGAACGTGGCATCACGGCGATGGACATCGTGAAGCGATTGCTGGACTATGGCTTTCACGCGCCAACCGTTTACTTCCCGCTAACGGTGAAGGAAGCGTTGATGGTCGAGCCGACCGAAACGGAGAGCAAGGAAACGTTAGATGCCTTCGCTGAAACGCTGGCCCGTGTTGTCAAGGAACCGGACGACCTCCTTCGCGGTGCCCCGCACAGTACGGTCATTGGCCGACCGGATGAAGTGGCGGCAGCCAGGAAGCCTATCCTGAGATGGCGGGCGGAGGAGTAGGCGGGAGACGGGATCCAGGAGGCAGGCGTCAATCATCCAACGTCCACCATCCAGCCCATCACGACAGCTCCTCGACTTCACCATCAGCCTCCCGTCTACAAGCCAACGGCCTATTTTCCCGTGACCCCTCCCACGCGTATCTGTCGCCTGCTGCTTGATCCGCCCGCCGATGGCGCATGGAACATGGCCGTCGATGAAGTGTTGTTAGGCTCAACGGCCGAGACGGGTCAGCCGGCCCTGCGGCTCTATGGCTGGTCAGCGCCAACTTTATCGTTGGGATACTTTCAGGCGTACGCGGATCGCTGCGGGCATGCGGCGAGCGCCATTGCGCGGTTGTGCGCCGCCTGACCGGTGGGGGAGCGATTCTGCACGACTGTGAATTGACCTACAGTTTATGCTGGATCGGAAATGGCCAGGGTCGGCCGGATGTTCAATGGTTGTACGATGCCGTTCATGCAGCCGTGCGTGCCGAACTCGCACAACTGGACCTGCCAGCCGACCGGTCAGCGGAAGATTCCGACAAAGCGCCTTTCTTGTGTTTTCAGAGGCGCAGCAAGCACGACGTCGTCGTTCGGGGTGCAAAAATCGTCGGCAGTGCTCAACGTCGGAAAAAATCAGCCGTACTCCAACACGGCAGTATCCTTTTGGCGACTTCGTTGTTCGCACCCGAGCTGCCTGGGCTGAATGATTTGAGCGGCGGTGATTTGAGCGGCGGTGATTTGAGAGGCAAGGTTTATTACCATAACAGCTTACGGCAGACCCTACCGCCGCGGTTGTCTCGACAACTGCACATGGAACTCCACGCTTCCCAGCTAACCGAACGCGAGGTAGGGAAAGCTGGTAAATTGGTTGATGAGAAATATGGCTCAGACCGCTGGTCTCGTCGGCGATAGCCTATTGTCGTTTTTGAGTTGCCGAAAACAGGAAAAGTTGACCAAAGCACAGCCTCTCGACCGAGTAGCCGAGTGCCGGAAGGGCCAACGGCGTTTTGACTAATTCGTGCTCATCGGCTAAGCTGCTAAGTGAGCGATTGTTGGTATGGAGGGTATCGGCGATGCTCGTAAATACGACAGCGGCCAGCTGACGTCCCCAGGGGCGATCGGGTTCGACGAGGGAAAGACGAACAATGCAGCTTAAGCTGAACGTGATCGGCGGCGCTCAGGACGCGCAAGCGATTCTCATTCCCGGCCCTAAATTTCTCATCGGCCGCGATGCGGAGTGCAATCTTAGACCCCGCAGCGAGTCGGTTAGCCGACATCACTGTGTGTTGTTGGTCGAGCAAGGTTACGTGGGGGTCCGCGATTTTAACAGCAAAAACGGCACTTTCGTCAACGGCGAGCGGGTTGCTGGTGAACGGGAGCTTAAGGCGGGTGACGAGCTTCAAGTTGGTGATCTCCGTTTTGGTATAGCCTTAGACGTTTCCATCGGCGGCCGCAAAAAGTCCAAGGTCAAGGACATGAAGGACGCCGTGGCGCGGACGGCGGATCGGTCCGGTGTCGACGTAGATATCGACGATTGGTTGATCGACGATGCCGACGATCAGGGCGATACGCAATCGATCGGCGAAAAGTCCGGAACGACTACCATCGAGTCGCTCAACGAGACCACCGAAATCCGCCTGTCCAGCGATGAGACGCTCCCTCATCCTGGGACGGATAAGCCTAAGGTAGAAGAAGACGGCCCAAAATCGAAAGATACGCATTCGGCAGCCATGGATGTCCTCAAGCGGCTAAGCAGAGAACGGAAAGACAAGAAAGAGAAAGACAAATTACGCAAAGATAAGAAGTAGGCGCGGTTGCTTCCGTATCGCCCTTCAACAAACAGTCCGCCCACCGTCCACCGTCCGCACAGGCCGTACAGTCCGCCCACGTCCCACGAGGCTGAACGGCTGTTCGTCCGGCGGATCTAGATCTAGTCGAACCATTCCGGCTCGGTCTCCACGGTTCTTTTGGCTTGCCACCCGCTGGCGTTTCGACTTGCCCGCCACTGGGCTTTCGGCATGCTCGTCATTGGCAGCCCCTCCCAATCGTTACAAGCGGCATGCTTACGCGTTCAAACGACTTTGCGCAGTCCGAAATGTTCCAAAAAACCACACATCTTCTCTAAATGTTGTATTTTTACAACAGCGTTCAACGATGAACCATCTCGTCGCACGAACGCTAGCGGCGAATGCTTCGAAAGCCGCCTTGCTCAACATAGGGGAACTGAAACGTGGCGAAAGCGAAATCCAAGACCGTGACTTTAGATCGAAGAAGCGAAGAACGACGTGAGGCAGCGGAACGCCGGGCGAAGAGCGAAGCGGTCAAGGACGATCGACGCCAACCAGAGCGACGTAAAAAAGTTAATCGTCGCCGACAGATTGATCCAACGACTTGCGAACGCGACTATTCGACGGACGAAATTGAGTTTATGCAGGCCCTGGACGAGTACAAGCGGACTAGCGGACGGATGTTTCCGACCTGTAGCGAGATATTGGAAGTGCTGGGGGCCATTGGTTACGTCAAGCAGCCGTTGCCGGACGCGACGGATGCGAAGGTCGAAACGCAGCCGTTCGAGACTGCTGAAGTTGCCGCAAAAGGCGCATAGCTGCGAGTTGAATGGGGAGGAATCTTGCCTGTCTGACGTGGACGAAGGCGAGGATTCGTAGTAGTTTACCGCCACCTGTTGATACGATATCGCGCTTGGCCGCTGCGATGCGCGGAGCTGAAAGACGGGGCGTTCGCCGCGCCCTTGAACAACGCATTCTTTGATCGTATGTCCAGCACTGCTTTAGCTGCATGCACGTCGGCACGAATCGCTGTTGCACGGACGCGACGGCTTCGATAAGTTTCCCCCTCGAAACTCCGGACCGGTATCTCGCGGGACCGCTTCACTCTTCATTTATAACCTGCGCGCCACTTGCTTTGTCACGGGTGTTTGCTGTGTACAAGAACACGTTCGCAACGTTGCAGGAAGATCGACTGGCGGTCATCCTTTTCGCCGGCTCGCTTCTGGTTTTGACCAGCGGTTGTGGAGTTGTTTCGAGCAGTATGAATGCCGAAGGCACCCGTTATTTCCAGCAGGGAAATTCGGCAGCCGCCATCAATCGGTTTGAACAGGCGATTGCCACAAATCCGAAGGATCCGGACAGCTACTACAACTTGGGTTCGGCATTTCATCACCTGGCAAATTCAGGTGCGGACAGTTCTTACTGGGGACAGGCAGAGAATTACTACGTGCAGAGTCTTGATCGCGATCCGACCCATGGTGAAGCCTATCGCGGGTTGGCTGTGCTGTTGATGGAACAGAATCGAACGGACCAGGCCGTGACACTGCTGGAAGGCTGGCGCGACCGCCAGCCGTTCATGCCCAATCCGAAAATAGAACTTGCGAGACTGCACGAAGAATTGGGCGATCGCCGATCGGCGGAAGAAAACCTGCTGAACGCGCTGGCGGTCGATGCCAGCAATCCCAGGGCCAGAGCGGCCTTGGGGAAGATCCGGGAGGATCAAGGCGATATTCATCAGGCGCTGTCGGACTATACCGCGTCGCTCGCCCGCAATCCGCGGCAGCCTGAACTGCAGGCGCGCGTGGCGGCGCTGGCCGCTTCGGTGACCCCCCCGCCGGTCGTAGCGCCTCCGCCGCCACCGCGGACCGTGGCGCTACCTCCGCAAACGATCAGTTACTAGTGCTTTGCGTTTCAAGCCAGCGTTTCGGCGCTAGTCTGAGGCACTTCTGGTTCGGTCCACCTCTGGACGTTTTCAAGCGCTTGCTTTAGTGCGCGGGCCTTGGTCAGGGTCTCCTGATACTCAGCACGGGGGTCCGAATCGGCGACGACGGCGCCGCCGACGTGGAAATAGCAAATCTCGTCTTTAACCACGAAGCTGCGAATAACGATGCTCAGGTCCATCTGTCCGGTGAAATCGAGATAGCCAATCGCTCCCGAGTAGATACCGCGGCATACCGGTTCCAGCTGGTCAATGACCTTCATCGCCTCGATCTTCGGCGCGCCGGTCATCGATCCCCCAGGAAAACACGCTCGAATCAGGTCGATGGGCTTGTATTCCTCCTGCAACGTCCCACGAATGGTGGATACCATTTGGTAGACGGTTGCATAGGCTTCGATCGCTTTCAGTTCTGGCACGTGCACTGAGCGGAACTTGCAGACGCGGCCGAAGTCATTCCGCACCAGGTCGACGATCATTGTATTTTCGGCCTGATCTTTCAGGCTGTCACGCAGTTCGTTACGTAGTGCCAGGTCGGCCTCTGGCATCGTGCTGCGCGGCCGGGTTCCTTTGATCGGTCGGCTTTCCGCGACACGCCCGTCGTCCAGCTTCAGAAAGCGTTCGGGTGAAGCGGACGCGACGGTCGCTTCTGGAAATCGCAGGTAGCATGCAAACGGTGCCGGATTGATGCGCCGCAATTCCTGGTACAGATTCCAGGAGTCGCCACCGTACAGCGGGGACTCAAACCGCTGCGTCATGCACGCCTGATAAATGTCGCCCGCATAGATATGCTCTTTGATTTTCTCAACGCACCGACCATAAGAGGCCTCGTCAAAGTGTGCGCAGATCTCGACCTCCGGTCGTTCCAAGGACGGCACGGCCGGCGTTGGTGGCCAGGAGGCCGGCGGTTCATGTTCAATTTCGCGGATCCGTGTCCGCAGGTCGGCCAATATTGCTGCGGCATGGCGCTCGGCCGACGGGCGGTCCGGTCCTTGTCCAACCACCGAGAGATAGCTGGCTCCCGTCTGGTGGCAATGGGCCAGGATCTGACGGCAGAACATGAAATAAATGTCCGGCAGATTCAGATCGTCGCGTCCGGTATCGGGCAGGTCTTCCAGTAAGTGCCCGGCCTCATACCCAAAATAGCCAACCGCTCCGGCTGTGAGGGGAAATGAAATCGCCGAGCCGTTCGCGGTCGGCGGTGCGCGTACTGATCCAACAGCGATTGCAGATGGGCGAAGGGGTCCGCGATCGTTTCTGAGGACGGTTCCACCTGATCGGGGAGTTCGGAATCGGTAAAATGAAGCACTTCGCATCGCGCGTGCTGAACCGTACCCGGAAACTCGAAATCACCGTCGCCTGATTTAGTG
This sequence comes from uncultured Alphaproteobacteria bacterium, assembly GCA_963822365.1. Lineage (GTDB taxonomy): Bacteria > Pseudomonadota > Alphaproteobacteria > Rhizobiales > Rhizobiaceae > Pararhizobium. The sequence goes on along the minus strand of CAWGHM010000009.1, from coordinate 54,252 downwards.
CGCCCCGATTTGGAATGCGGCGAACCGTTGGGGTCGGAACGTGACCCTGCTGTGTGCCGGCGTAGCCTGGTCGCTCGGTAGACCAGAAAGGGGTTTCCACCCACGTACGAATATTGGCCCACCGTCGCGGAGGGCAATGCGCTGTCCAGCAGAAACCCGTAGTTATCTCTTTGGAAAAGCTCGAAATAGGTCGCGATGGGGAGCGTTAGCGAAACCGGTTCAATCAGCTTCGCTGTTAGGTAATTCGTAGGACGAGTTCCGATCATGACGAATATATCTGGTCCAGCCGATTCGCGCCGTTCTGGGTAATGATCGAGCGGCAAAGCGGACCATCAGGGTCTAACTATTGCGTAGATCTGAGTTTTCTGGATCGGCCCGAAATCTTCGCGTAGCCGGGGCTAAATCGGCCACACACCTTACGGAAGCCGCACTAAGATCATTGCAAATCAGGAGTTGTCGTGATAGCCTGGGTGCTTCCGATGTTGACTGTTGCCACTGTCCATTGTCGTATCTCCTGCCGGCCGCCTGCCTTCGCCGACGTCGGTTCGCCTACCGAACCGACGGCTTGTGCTGTGATCGGAAGCAAGCGCTTCTTTGAAACACATCCTACGAGTAATTACCAACGCGTCATTGAGTAATTAGTAGCCAAGTGAAGAGCACATATTCAGGTTCGTTCTTTTACCCCAGAACGCTTGTTCATCTGCTGCGGCACCGCGCAGCATCAGGCGAATAGTCGCGCATTCACTTATCTCGTGGACGGCGAGATCGACGAGCAGCATTGGACGTATGCCGAATTAGACGCCAAGGCGCGTTCGATCGCCGCCTGGCTCCAAGCGTCCGGCCTGTCGGGCCAGCGCGCCCTGATGCTCTATCCACCGGGGATGGACTTTGTTGTGGCCTTCTTTGGTTGCCTTTACGCGGGCGTTACCGCGGTTCCGACGAATCCGCCACGCCGCAACCAGAAACTGGCCCGGATTGAGGCGATCGTGGAAGACGCCAACGCGCGCGTCGCCTTAACAACCAATTCCACCCTGGAAACACTCGGTAATTTGATCCGTGAGTCGGAGGGTCTCAGAAACCTCACCTGGCAGGCCACCGATCTGGCGACGACGGCTTCCGAAGACGACTGGAAGATGCCGGATCTTGAACCCGATACTCTGGCGTTCTTGCAGTACACGTCCGGTTCGACGGGTACCCCCAAGGGCGTCATGCTGACGCACGACAACTTGATGCACAATTCGGCGTTGATCTGCCACGCCTTCGAGAATACCCGCAGTGCCACCGGCGTCTTCTGGTTGCCCAGCTATCATGACATGGGTTTGATTGGCGGCATCCTGCAGCCGCTGTATATCGGTGTCCCGAACGTACTGATGTCGCCGATGGCTTTTTTGCAAAAGCCTTTTCGATGGCTGAAGGCGATTACCAACTACCGCGGCACGACCAGCGGCGGACCGAATTTTGCCTACGACTTGTGTGTCGAGAAAATCACCGACGCGCAGCTGGAAGAGCTCGATCTAAGCAGCTGGTTTGTGGCGTTTAATGGTGCCGAGCCCGTTCGAGCGGAAACGATCAATCGCTTTTGCGAAAGGTTTGGGCCAAGAGGCTTTCGCCGTGAAGCGTTCTATCCCTGTTATGGTTTGGCGGAAGGAACTTTGATCGTATCCGGCGGCTATGTTCCTCAGATGCCGGTCATTCGTGCTTTCGACGCTGCCGCGATGGAAGAAGGCATCGTCGTTCAGGTACAGCCCGCGCCAGACGCTATGGAACTGGTCGGTTGCGGTCAGTCCATGCCCGATCAGCAAGTCGTGATCGCCGATCCGCACGAAATGACGACGGCAACGAGCGGTCGACTGGGGGAAATTTGGGTGAAAGGTCCCAGTATCGCCAAAGGTTATCTGAAACGGACCGAAGAGAGCGAACAAACATTTAACGCCTATTTGACTGACACAGGCGAAGGGCCGTTTTTGCGAACTGGAGATCTCGGTTTCCAAATTGACGGCGAGCTGTTCGTTGCCGGACGGATCAAGGATCTGATCATCATCCATGGCAAGAACTACTATCCCCACGACATCGAAAAGACGGTGGCGGAATGTCACCCCAGCCTGGTCACCGACGCCGGTGCCGCGTTTACGGTCGAGACGGCGGGAAAGCAGCGGCTGGTTATTGTTCAGGAAGTCGATCGTCAACCGGATCGAAACGACGCCGAAATCATTCAAGCGATTCGTGCGGCCGTCGCGGATCACTACAGTCTGGCCGTCGATGCCGTTGTTCTGATACGTATGCGAAGCATGCCCAAGACATCGAGTGGCAAAGTCCAGCGTTTTGCCTGTCGGGAAATGATGGAAGGCTCGACGCTGAAGGTTGTCGCCCAGTGGCGACTGGGGCAGCCGCTTGATGCTACCCATGGAGCTCCCGGCGGTACTGCCAACGGCGACGCCAAGCCCGTGGCGACCGAATCGAATGCGAAAAACAGCGAGGGCGCGGCAGTGGCCAGTCACTCGGACGTCATCTCGCTCACTCAGGTTGATTCCGATTCCGCTGCGGACGATCCCCTGGCGGATCTCGACGGAAGCGTCGAATACAACGTGCAGCAGGTGGTGCGCCGGGTTGGCGGTGATCGTGTTACCGAATTGGATCTGGATACGAATATCGTCCACCTCGGTTTGGATTCGATCGAGCGGATGGAGATTATTGCCACGCTGGAAGAGCTGTATGACGGCAGGTTTCCCGAATCTGTCCTGAGCGAGATCGAAACTTGCCGCGAAGTCATTGCGGCGGTGCAGAAATATCTGGGCGATACACCGCGACAGCGGCGACGACGCACCAAGACGGAAATCCCGGAATCGTATTACAACTTCGAAAAGATGGAAGAGTATCAGAATCTGAAAAGCCTCGAGAATTATTTGACGTCGACAGAATTGCCGAATCCGTATTTTGCAGTGCACGAAGGCTTGACCAGCGATACGACGACAATCGGCGACACCCAGTTGATCAATTTCTCCAGCTACAACTACCTCGGCATGTCGGGCGAACCGGCGATTGCCGCCGCGGCCAAGGCGGCCATTGACCGCTACGGAACCAGTACGTCGGCCAGCCGGCTGGTTTCTGGCGAGAAAGCAATCCATCAGGAATTAGAGCGAACGATTACAGAACTCCTGGGAACCGACGCCTCGATGGCGTTCGTCAGCGGCCATACGGCCAACACAACAACGATTGGGCATTTGTTCGGACAAGGTGACCTCGTTCTTCACGATGCGCTGGCACACAACAGTATCGTCCAGGGATGCATTCTGTCCGGCGCCAGACGCCGACCGTTTCCCCACAACGATTTCGAGGCGCTCGAACGGCTGCTGACCGATATTCGCGCCGATTATCGCCGCGTGTTGGTCGCGATCGAAGGCGTCTACAGCATGGACGGTGACTATTGTGACCTGCCGGCGTTTGTCGAGGTCAAGCAACGTCACAAGTGTATCCTGCTTCTGGATGAAGCCCATTCTGTGGGGACGATGGGGTTGCGTGGGCGGGGAATGAGCGAATTCGCAGATGTGCGACCAGCAGATGTCGATCTATGGATGGGTACGTTAAGTAAGGCGCTGGGCAGCACCGGAGGATATATCGCCGGTTCATCGGCCCTGATCGACTATCTGAAGTACACCGCACCAGCGTTCGTCTTCAGCGGCGGGATCGGTCCAGGCAGTTCTGCCGCGGCCCTGGCCGCGATCAGGCTCCTGGGCGAGGATCCGCAACGGGTCGCGACTTTGCAAAAGCGTTCGCAACTGTTCCTGACGTTGGCGCAGCAGTATGGATTGAATACAGGGACTGCTGAAGGGACGCCGATTGTTCCCGTCATACTTGGTAACTCGTTGCACTGCCTTGAATTATCCGACAGGATGCGCAAGCGAGGTGTCAACGTACAGCCGATTCTTTATCCGGCCGTCGAAGAAAGCGCTACGCGTCTTCGCTTCTTTATCACGTCCAAGCATTCCGAACAGCAGATCCGCTATGCCGTCACGGCTGCCGCCGAAGAACTAGCCTTGATCGATTCCGCGTACAGGACTTCGCCGCCTGGCTCCGCGAAAGTTAAGGTCGGCTGAAGCTGCCTGGAGCCGCCGAGTGACAGCATTTGGATGCAACGTTTGGATGCAACGTTTGGATGCAACGTTTGGATGCAACGGCGGAAAATAGCGGTTGCTTTGCACTCCAGCTTGAGTAGAATGATAGTAGTCGTGAAGGTACCTTTTCATCCATATTCATCCATAGACCATGGGGGCGGCAGCTTGCTCACCGAACAAGAAGTATCTAGAAGTTGGCTAAATTTGTTTAAAGGCAACGAGTTGTGCGACGAGACAATCGTGAAGGCTGCGTCTCTGTTGGACGAATTGCGTCCGGAGAGTCCGTTGCGGCATCGGTTGGATTGTGAACTCGATGAGATTCGCAAGCGTGTTGCGTCGGCGACGTAATTTTAAGACGTAGTCTGACATCGTAGCTACACGCCGATTTTCGGCGATTTCGATTGTTTATCTGCGCTTCTATCTTGATCCCGTTCAGGTGAGCGGGGATCCTGTGTCTCTCCAACGCCGGTCGCGCGCAGGTCGTTTGAACTTGTCAGTAGTCCCGGCGCGCCGGGACCGGTTTCTGACCATGGGGTCGCCGAAACCCGGGGCTAGCGCTCAACGGCTGATGGTTTTCCGACAAAGCCTGGTTGAGTAGAAGAATCCGGGGAAGAAGAAATAGCCCTGGCGCTTGGGAATGCGAATGGAAACGTGAACCGGCGTCAGCGGTTACATTGGAAGCCAAAGGTGACGCCCGTCATCGTCACGTCCTGATCCGATTCGCCAAACGGTCCTCGACCGATCCCGTTCGCGTAGTACAGGAACTCCCAGCCGAGGGCCAGATTGATGTTCTTCGTACACGTAAGGCTCGTCTGCACGCGTATATCCCCCGCATGTACCCAGGACTGCTCGTCGACGTCAAAGAATGCGGTGCCGCCGACGATCGTCTGGCGCGACGCGTAGAACTGGTCATTGTACGCATAGTAATATCTACCCTCGGACGAGAACGTCCAACGACCTTTCTGTTTGAACCACCGCAAACCAACCTGGGGTCCAAAAACGTTGTTCTCGTATGCAATTCCCCCAAAATTGACGGCAGTAACGTTGCCTATGATTTCTGGATCCAGCACCGTGAGTCTGGTCGCATCCAGGACGCGAAATAGGTTATCGGCTCCGCGCATCCGGTCGTAACGACCGCCCGCGAAGATCTCCAAATGACTGCCGCCGTGGAATTGCTTCCAACGCCACAACTTACTCACTTCGAAACCGCTCAGGTCAAAGCTGTTTTCAACGGAGGTGCGAACTATATTTTGAGGGTCACTGTTATCGAAACCCTCAACATTCGGCCCGTCGATATGCAGTATTTCGACCAGCCAGCCGTGATTTTCCTTGGTCATGTAGCCGAAATCGATCCGATTGCCCCACGTCAGATCGAGTTCTTTGTCCTGCTGAGCTCGTGCTGGCCGTGAGACGTACCAATTGACGCGGTCGTAGGTGAAAAACAAACCTGTATGGGGTTGTGGCCCGTCACCAAACGAACCAACTTCTGCCGGCGCAAAGGGCTGAAATTCGTCTGCCAGGTCCAGCGGACCAAAAGGCTGAAATCTTTGCGCCATCGCGCTGGAAGCACACGTCATCAGCAGACATCCAGCCACGATGACTTTGCTTAACCAGGTGATTTTGCTTAAACACATGATTTTGACGAAACAACGGTTTTCCATAACCAAATCCTTTGCCCCACGGATTACAGCCTTCGCGGAATACACGCGCAAAGCAACGTGCTCGTGGCAAAGTATCGGCAGTGCCGGTCGCGGTAGTTGAGTAAGAAAGAGAAGACGTGCCGAAAATGCCGGTTTTTCGGCTGCTATCAAGCCCACGTATTCGCACGTGCTTAGGAAGTCTGCCAACTTACTGATAGCAAAGCGTTGCTGTCACTTCGTGTTTACAGCCAACTGGCGATGGACCATACTACGCCCACGCGCTGCGTAGCTGCATAAGGAAGGGCAGTCGATCCGGGAATTGGAGTTTGCGCTCGCGGCTTCAGCGGGTATCAACGAGGCTTGTCGACCGCATGCATAGCGCGAGTCTCGCGAACGGTGAGTTGATCGATCACCTCCCTTTCCATGCCAGGCCGACATGATGGTGATGCCGTTGAAGCGTGGCCGTGAAATAGCAGGCGGCAAAACGACACAAAGTGGAAGTGAATATCGGAAGAACGACGACTGCAAATGGAATCCAGAGGAGATTGACACGAAATGGTTCGACTTTCGATCAATGAATTGACGACCTATCGCTGGTCGTTCGAAGAAGATATCGCCAACTATCTTGCCGCAGGCGTGCACGCGGTGGGTGTTTGGCGGCCAAAGCTCTCGGATTATGGCGAAGAAAAAGGTGTCGAACTGCTGGCGGAAAGTGGCATGGAGGTATCCAACCTGCTATGGGCTGGCGGATTCACCGGCAGCGACGGTCGCACCTTTCGTGATAGCGTCGCGGACGCTCGCCAGGCGGTTCGGTTGGCTGGCGAGCTGCGAAGTTCATGCCTGGTCGTTTACGGCGGCGGTCGCGGTGGCCATACCCGCAATCATGCCAGTCGTTTATTGCAGTCTGCCTTAAGGGAACTGATACCCCTGGCACAGGAAGAGAACGTCGCGTTGGCGCTGGAGCCGATGCATCCGCGCGGTGCTGGCGAATGCACCTTTCTGACAACCCTGGACGAGACGCTCGATTTGATCGATAAGCTGAATAGCCCCTTTGTGAAACTGGCCTTTGATACCTATCACCTGGGCCGAGAAGCAACGGTGATCGAGAGGCTGGAGACGATAGCCGATCGCATCGCGATCGTTCATCTGGGCGACAGTCGCGAACCACCGCAATCGGAAGAGAATCGTTGCACCCTGGGCAGCGGTGACATTCCTTTAACCGAAATTATCGTACGTCTTAGCGAAGCGGGTTACGGCGGATACTTCGACGTCGAGTTGATTGGCGAAGAGATCGAGACGGCGGATTATCATCACGTCCTATTCCAGTCGAAACAATTCGTCGACGAATTGCTGACGATGGCTCGCTAAACGCCTGGCGTCACTTGCCTGGCGCTGCTGGCGCAGGTCTCCCGACCTCGTCGATTGCCTGACCGTAGGTCTCAATCAACTCAACTCACTGCCATGGTTGATTTCGCTGGGAAACCTTCGGTCAACCTGTGTGCGGGGTCGGGAGACCCGCGCACAGCGTGGCAGGATTGCCTGACCGTAGGTCTCAATCAACTCAACTCACTGCCATGGTTGATTTTGCTGGGAAACCTTCGGTCAATCTGTGTGCGGGGTCGGGAGACCCGCGCACAGCGTGGCAGGCTATGTGTGCGGGGTCGGGAGACCCGCCACAGCGTGGCAGGCTATGTGTGCGGTCGGAAGACCCGGCACAGCGTGGCAGGCTATGTGTGCGGGGTCGGGAGACCCGCGCACAGCGTGGCAGGCTAGAGGCGTCGCGTCATCGATCGGGCTGCGGAATCAACTCCAGGCAGACCAGTTTGTCGCGCCTGCGCACGTACAACAGTCCGTGCGAAAGGATCGGGGCCGCCCAAGCCGGGTACCGCAGTAACGGGCGGTTGTCAGCGTCCTCCTGGTCGATCATTGTCGTTACGGCGACCTCTTCGTAACGATTCGGGTTCGGCTTGATCAGGCGAAGCGTGCCGTATTCGCTGAGACAAATCAAGTGCCCGTCGACGAACAACAGGCTGCTTCGTTCCAAGTCCGGTTCAGACCACGTGACTTTACCCGTCTTCCACTGGATGCAGCGCAGTTCGGCGGTATTCGTGTGCCGACCGCTGGAACCGTAGAGGTGGCCATCGATGCAAATGGGCGTATTCCAATGCGTTTGCATCGCCTTCTTGCGTCGCGCTGGGTCGTCGTGCCACACCACGGTGGGTCCCTGATCGTCGACCGACAGGAGCGAACTGCCTGGGCCATACGTCTCTGAAATAAACACTTCGTTTCCAACGACGACCGGGTTACTGGCGTTAACGCTCTCGTGAATCCGAGCGCGCCATGGATAGTGAAAGTCGACTTTTCCGTCGGCTGGATTGAACGCCAGCAGACCGCCCCGCGCAAAGAGAAAGCACCAGCGGCGGTTCCCGATCGTCACCAGTTTGGGGCTGGCGTAGCTGGCCAGCTCGTCCCCCGTTCGATAGCGTACCTTTCCTGTCCGTTTTTCGAAGGCGACGACGGCCGTACCGTTGCCCTTGATTTCCCGGAGATCGCCGGGCGCCGTGCGCCGCGATTCCGCCGGGCTGCCGCCCACCTGCACGATTAACAGGTCGTCTTCGACGACCGGAACCGACCCGACACCGAAAAAATTCTGAACGACACCAAATTGCGCGACCGTGTCAACCTTCCAGATGAGCCGACCGTCGGAGACGTTCAAACAGTGCAACATTCCTTCAGCGCCATAAATGTAGACGCGTTCATCGTCAATGAGCGGACAACAGCGCGGCCCGTTGTTGTATCCGAAATGGTCTTCATAGTTGGTCGGATAAGTGAAGTCCCAGAGAAGCCGGCCAGTCTGACTTTGCAGGCAAACCAGCCTCGCTTCATCATTGATCCGATCAAACTGAAACAGACGCCCCCGACTGACCGAAGGCATCCCGTATCCTTCTCCCAGAGTGCGTTGCCAGACAAGCGGCGGACCGGCGGCCGGCCAGGTGGTGAAAATTCCCCGTTCCGGCGACTTGCTGTCGCCGGCGGGGCCCAGAAAGCCCGGCCAATCGGTCCCGTCTTTACGAGTACGCAAATCGGGGACCGGCTGAGTGATTTCTTCCGCGCCGACCGTGGCCGTCGTCGCAACGATCAGAGCAAGAATCCCGGTCGCTCGTAGTCTTCGCATGAAATCGATTCAAGTTTGTTGGCAACAGGCGGTATAATTCCTTCCCAAGTTTAACCACTTCTGATTGTAGAACAATTGTCCCACTTGTTTTATGGAGCAATCGGGGCAATTGCTCGACACTGCCCGCCAAAAGACACTGCCCGCCAAAAGAAGTTGGGCGAGGTGCTAGCCATGTTGGTCGCGACGAATCAGATCAAGATTCCGCTGAGCGAATTCCATTTTACCTTTGTGCGCAGCGGCGGTCCCGGCGGCCAGAATGTGAACAAGGTCAACACCAAGGCGATGCTGCGCTGGTCCATTTCGACATCGCCCAGCGTCTCGGAAGCATTGCGCGAGCGATTTCAAAAGAAATACGCTCGTCGCATAAACAAGGAAGGGGATCTGATCGTGACCAGCCAGCGGTTTCGCGATCAGGGCCGCAATGTCGCAGATTGTCTGGAAAAGCTTCGAGCATTATTGGCGTCCGTGGCCACCGCCCCGAAACCACGCAAGAAAACCAAGCCCTCCAAGGCCGCTCGTCAGCGACGGCTGACGGACAAACGCCAAAAGTCCGAAAAGAAACAACGTCGCCGTGGCGTGGCCGGCGACGATTAGCTCCGCAAATCGTTTAACCGCGACCTAGAGGAAATCGCGAGTTCCGCTTGAATTCACGAGTTTAGTTGGCGGCGATTTCCGGCGGGGAGCGCGTAGTCGGTGCGCTCCCCGTCGGAGATAGCCGTTACGTTTGTTGCGCCATCCCAGCGTTTTGCGGCAAACTCCTTTGGGTCGCGGTTAAGCAAGCGGCGGCGAATAAGGGGTCCGGCGAATAAGGGGTCCGGCGAATAAGGGGTCGGGAGTCTTTTTCGGACGATGCGTTATCCAAAACGCAATGGTCGTTCGTGTCCGAAAAAGACTCCCGACCCCCTTGCCCTCACGAAGAAGACTCTCGACAGCGTTTGCCCACGCGTTCTCTGGCTGCTTTAGCCGCTGCCGTGCCCGCCACCGGCTTCAGTTAGCGGACTGCGTTGCCTTCAGACTATCAGCCAGCGCTGTCGTTTCGTCATCCATGTTGTCCCACATCGACGAGAAATTCTGCTGGATACGGCGGTGGGCAGCTTTCAGATAGAACCTTCCCAATGCCAGCTGATGGTTGATCGCCTCGTCGTCTGCGTTGCTTGCCAGTTCTCGCTCAAGGCGACGGATCACGCACGCACTGACGTAGAGTTCTGTTGCTGTGTCGGAAACGCGTTCCAGTTGGTATTGCTGGTCCAGGATGTCTTCACGATACTTACGCAGCAGCCGTTCAACTTGCCCACCAAACTTTCTGATCAACGAACTGAGTTGGTCCGCGTCGGGCGTTAGTCGCGGATCCGAGACGGGCACTTCCGGCGCGTTGAACATCGAACCTATTTTTCTGCCTGCAAAGCCGGTGATCTTGTCGAGATTGCTGAACGGCTTCATCAAGGCATCGACAACCGATTTCAATTCGAGCCCGACGTTGCGCATCCCGGCCAGCCCGATAAAGGCTCGCAAAACGTCGTTGGCACCTTCGCCGATCGTATTGATGCGAGCGTCGCGCATCATGCGCTCAAAGGGTTCGTCCGTAAAGTAGCCCTTGCCGCCAAAAATCTGGATTGTGTCATTGATGATCCGCCACAAGACTTCGGTTGAAAAGACCTTCAGCATCGCCGTTTCAACCATGTACTCGCTTTCGTCCGCGTCAATCAAAGCGGCCGACTCGTAGGTGGCTGCCTCCATGGCAAACGTACCGGACGCCATGTAGGCCAGCTTCTTTTTGACGAGCTGAAATGATCGCAGCGTTTCCTGGAATTGCACGCGCTGATGGCTGTGGTCGATCGCCCGCTGGACGCAAAACTTGGCCGCGCCGTACAGCTGGCCCCGAACGTCGTACGGCCGAAGTCGAGCACGGTTAGCGCGATCTTCAGGCCCTTGCCGACTTCACCCAGCACGTTTTCCTTCGGGACAAACATGTCGTGAAAAGCCAGTCGGGCCGTGGCGCTGCCACGTACGCCAACTTTATCCATCCGCTTTTCCACGACTTCAAAACCTGGCATATCCGGAGTTACGATGAAGGCGGTCACTTTGGTCTGGTCGCTACCTTCGACAGGCGTCCGTGCCATGACGGTTAGCACTTGAGCTATCCCGCCGTTAGTAATCCAGCGCTTTTCACCGTTCAGCACATAACCCTTTCCGTCTTCCGAGGGCGTGGCCATGGTTTGGACATTGCCGGCATCGCTGCCCGCTTCCGGTTCGGTCAAGGCGAAAGCGCTGATCCATTCGCCCGTGGCCAGCTTGGGAAGATTCTCTTCCTGTTGCTTTTGGCTACCAAACAGCACCAGCGCCCGCGGACCGATCGAATGATGAGCGTTGACGAACAGCGCGGTGCTTCCGCAATGGCCGCCAAGCACCTCAACGAGGCGACAGTATTGTGTTTGGCTCAGCCCTAAACCGCCGCACGATTTGGGCAGGCACGCTCCCAACACGCCCATATCGCCGAGACCTCGTACGACTTCCGTCGGTATCAGGCTCTCGCGGTCGATCTTGTCTGGATCGATGTGGTCGCGGCAATAGTCTTTGAGGCGGTCGATCAGTTGAGCCGTTTCGACGTCCGCGCTGAGGTCCGGATAGCGTGGCAGACTTCGATCGAGGTAGCGCCCGAAATAAAGACCCTGAGCAAAACTGACGTGCTGCAGCCGATCGCCTAGCAGCTCTTCGGCTTCCTTCATTTGTTGTTCACGATCGAGACCCGACATAACGTCCTTTCGTTACTCCTCAAACTTTACGCAAGCCCTACTTTACGCACCGGGTGTTTCCAATCTCAGACGTATCGGCGCACGGCACGTAATCGAACATCGGCAAAAATCTCACGTGGCGTTCTCTCTTTGGTGCGAGTTTGTTGCCGGATTTTACCAGCGAATGCCATCCGTTTCGCTGAGCGGTGGTAGGAATACCCGCTCGCAAATCATAGTCGTCGCCGAGGACTTGAGCTACCGGCTATTCAGGAAATGCCGGATCGCCACATCGGAGGGATCCCCGGGCTGGCTTCGCGGGCAGAAAATTCGCGAACCCACATGAAGCGGTCGGGAGCAATATTTTAAGGGTTGCCGGTCTTGCGCGTCCATGAATCGGCTACCAAAAAATCGCTGCGGCCGGCCACGCCGGTCCCGCCTTTTGAAGTTGCGCATTACGCGTTTTCGCCGTGGAATCGAAACCCGCTGCGTCAGCGAGGGATAAGCCCTAGCTGCAAATGTCCCTCGCTAACGCGGCGGGTTCCCAAAGAGCGCAACTTCAAAAGTCCCGCCCTGGCATCTTTTCACCGAAGCGGCCAATCGTGTACGCCCAGGATTGCGATGGGCATTTCATCGGCCGGCATCGCATTCGCAACGGATTGCTCGCGCCGATGCGGTGTTAATGGTGTCAGTCCGCGCCCCTCGCTTTTTAGTCAGTCAGCTTGCGCGCTGCATTGCGCCTGGACCGATCCGTTGCAACTCGCCCAGCGTTATTGCGCTGCACTTCGGTAATTGGGTCTCAACTAGAGTCACTTTCATCATGACCAGTCGAACCGAAAATCCTGAACCGTCAGCTTCCACGTTCTCGGAATCGACCGTTGGCATCGATTGGAATAATATTTCCCGCTTTTTTGCCGGCTGTGCGGGCGCATGAATTTCCACATCGCCAACTCTTGGACTCGACGTGCGATTACCTCATTTCAGACTTCAGGAAGTTGCGGGTTAGCATGACGGAAGAACGGTAGAAGTCGGTCTCCGCCCGATGCATCGCGGCCTCCAGCAGGTCGGTTGGCCATAGCAGGTGCGCGGCAAAGAAGGAGTTCGCCAACTCCCACCCCTGATCGAGGCCTTCCATATCGGACGGCCAGGATGAGATCTGGCCGAGGATGTGTCCCATGACGTCAAGCTGAACGCCTAGATGGTCCAGCATCATTCCGCCGGGCAGCCTATCGATATTGTAACCGACGACTTCGGCAAAGTTCCTCATGGACACGGTCGTGGTGCCTTGGAACTGACCGGTTTGCCAGACGGACTGATACGGCGGCAGGTGGTCCGTCGGACCCACGAACAATCGGCAATACGCAATCGCCAGTTGCTCGATGGTCGGATCATCATCGCCAATCGGCAGAATGCCGCCGGCTGCTGCAAAGGAATCACATAAGGGTGGGGACTGAAGTTCCCGCACAAAATTGCGACCCACTTCGCGAAGCCAAATCCGCGCGAGCAGACCGTAAATACTGCTTCGTGACGCGACGTCTTCTGAAGATAGAAATGAAGTTGCGATGTGGCCCATGCTCACCCTACTTTTGTGATTTTCACCACCGTATCATGATACGACTGCTGGCCGGTGACCGGGTCGGGGGCGATGGGCATCAGTCGGTTTTGATTCCAACCGTTACCAGTATTGCGCTTCCAGTTGGCCGGATTATCGCCCGACGTGTCTTCCCACCACATGTTGCGCTCCCAATCGGCGTCGCGGTACGTCGCACGATCGCTGCCTACCAGATGACCGCTTGCGGCGGGTTTCTTGCGAGCTTGGGCGACACTGGTGTATTGCCAATGTCCACAACTATTGCTCATCGCGATCGCCCGCGGATGGATGCCTTGCATCGTTACGATGGGGACGCGCATCGTGGCGATGACTCGACGGCCGTCCACCGCTTGGAGGTCGTCACGCAGCAGATGCGGCGATTGCTTTTCCAGTTCCTTCGAGTAATACGAAGTCAGCTCAATCCAATCGCCGTCTTTCAGTCCGAATTTGGCGGCCGTTTGTGGGTTGAGCCAGGCGGGGTTGGAATGAACGATTTCGGCCAGCCACTTCAGGTTCATCGTGCGGCCGTGGTTATGAACATTCCACTTGAAACTAGTCATAATCAATTCGTCGTCGGCCAGGTCTTCATGTTCTATTGGCTGAAACCAGGTCGGCATCGTGTCGATATCGAGGTCGTGGCCTTTGTGATTGGCCGGTCGGTTCTTGGTCTTGATAATTCCGCTGCGGGCGATCAGTTCGGAGCAGTCTTCATTCTTGCCGATCTTTTGGACGAACAGACTGCGGATCTCGAATTTGCGGCTGGGCGTTGCGAATCCGCGCACTGGTTTCCCGTCCTGCATGATGCCGATTCCGACGCCATCTTTCATGATGACGCCTGATTTGTCGTCGACGCTCGCGCCGTGCATGTCATTGCCGGCGATCGCGATGTTGTACGGTTCGTAGAACGGCTCGCGGTCGCCCTCCCACGCGCCTTCTTCGATTAACCTCTCAAGACCCTTCTTGCCGGTCTTGGGGTTCTCGGGCACCGTCGAAGCCCATTGTTCCATGTACTCTTCAATCGACTCCTCGTACCAATCTTCCATGCCGCCGCCGATGCGTTTGGCTAATTCGGGAAAGAATTCGCGGACGTCTTTGGCTTCGCCCAGCGGCTCGATCATTGGGGTCCTCAGTCCGACATACGGTCGCAGGTTGTACGAGCCACGAGCGTCGAGGTCCCAGCGTTCCATATAAGTCGCCCACGGCAGGACGATATCCGCGTAGTGCGCCGTTTCGTTGTAAAAGCAATTGATGCAGACGTGAAACGCGATTAAGTTTTCGTCGGTCAGCACTTGTTGCGTGAGGCTTTCTTCCGGCCAGGTCAATGGTGAGTCGAGGTTGTAAGTCATGTAGGCCTGCAACTTCGCGCGGCCTTGCAAGAGGTAAAGGTAAATCACTTCACCGACGCGCATCCGTCGCCAAACATTCGCCAGCGGGTATTCGGGCGGGTCCTCCAGGACGCTCCATGTCTTCGCACCCGGTGGCATTGCCGGAGTTTTCACGATCGGATCGAGCCCGCCCCATGGCGACCAGCACCAGCCGCCCTTTTTGCCCACGCTGCCGACAACGGCGTTCAAAAGCTGGATCGCACGATCGTTGTAGAAGCCGTTGATATGAGCTGAACTGCCGCGGTTGCACATCGTTGTACAGGCCGGCGAGGCCTTGGCGAACTCGACCGCGATGCGCCGAATGTCGGCGGCGGGCATACCGCTGACCTTTTCGGCCCAGTCGGGGGTATAGGGTTTCAGGTGCTCTTTCAATTCGCCAATGGTGACATTCGTCCAAGTTGTGATGAACTTTGCATCGTGCAGGTTCTCGTCCATGATGACGTGGCACATCGCCAGTGCAATCGCGCCGTCGGTGCCGGGCAGCGGTGCGAACCATTCGTCGCTGCTGCCGGCGGTATTGGAAAGTCGCACGTCGAACGTTACGAGCTTTGCGCCGTTTTTGAAGCGGCCGTTTTGAATCCGCGTGGCGAAAGGAATGTGGCCTTGATGCGCTTCAAAAGCATTGCTGCCAAAATTGAGGATATATTTCGAATTCTCGACGTCGTTCAGATCCCAGTCGCTTTCCCATAGATACGTAAGGTTCGCTGCACGGCGGTTTCCTGAACAAAGTGCGCGGTGGCTGAGCTGCGTACTGGTACCGAAGGCGTCGAGAAATCGCTTGAGTGCGTCCTTGCTTCGCTGTCGGCCTTGGTGAAAAGCGAATTCTTCGGGTTTGCCGCTTTCACGGACAGCCTTCAGCCTGTCCGCGATCTCGTCGAGCGCTTCGTCCCAACCAATTCGTTTCCATTTTCCCTCGCCGCGCTTGCCGACCCGTTTCAGCGGGTAGAGCAAACGTTCCGGGTGATACAGGTGATTCAGCCCCGCCTGCCCCCGAGCGCAAAGATGGCCGCGGCTATTCGGGTCGTTCGGATTGCCTTCGATTTTGATAACGCGATCGTCCTTGACGTAGCCAACGATGCCGCAGACCGTGCTACACAACTGGCACATGCCGGGCACCTTTTTCACATCCTTATACTTGTTGCGGTCCGGCCAATTGCGTTTGGCCAGTGGTCCGGGCAGGCGGCAGACACCGGGCATGTTTGCGAAGCCGCCTGATTCGTACGGTTCGCCTTTGATGCGGTTCCATTTTTCGAGATCGATACCTTGCGGCACCCTTTCACGCCCGGAATCGCCAGAGGTCACGCCCGATTCGTCGACATTGCTGTTCGCTTCGCTTGATGCATCTGGCGTTTTGGCGTTATCGCGACAACCGGCCATACCGAAACCGGCCAGTACGCCGGCACCGCTTGCCGCCAGACCGAGGTTGATAAATTTGCGTCGCGATTGGAGTTTGTCGCTCATCTTGATCGATTTCCGTAGGTTTGGTCGTTGCCCGATTTCAAACGAGGAGCCTTGGCGCGCCGGGTTGGGCCGCCAGATTGTCAGCGGGCTGACTCGCCCGGTCCGTCTGGCTGTTTTTTCCAGTTGTAAATGCTGTATGCGTCTGGATTGTAGGATTCGCCTTCGCGCGGGACGGCGTCTTCGATTTCGAGCGGTGCGGGTCCGGCGAACCACATACGCGGCCTGGTTCCCTTTTCTTCACGAAGCTGTTGCAACTCGCCGTCAGCGTTCTTGGCGTCTTCCATCGCTTTGTTAATTTTGGAATCCGGATCGTTCAAGTCGCCAAAGTACAGTGCTTCCGACGGGCAGGTGGGAACGCACGCGGGCTCCATGCCGTTTTCCGTCCGGTGGTAACAGTTGTGGCACTTGACGGCCTGCTTGGCGACGGGATCGAGGTAGATTGCACCGTACGGACAGGCATCGACGCAGCTCCCGTGGCCACAACATGTGTTGTAGTCGACCGCGACGGTTCCACCTGATTCTTTATGCAATGCGCCGCAGGGACACACTTTGATGCACGGCGCGTCCTCGCAATGCTGGCACGCCATGGGCATAAACATCCGCGCGACTTTCGGGTACTCGCCGACGTCCTTGTAGAACGTTTGGCGGATGAAATGGCCCAGCGGCACGTCGTTTTCAGCTTTGCAGCTCACTTCGCAGGCGTGGCAGCCAAAGCATCGTCGCGTGTCGACGAACCAGCCGAATTTTTTGCCGTCGTCCGGCGCTTTCATTCGCGCTTGCCAAAACTCTTCCGGTTGAAACCGTCCGTTCGATTGTGAGTCGTCCGGCGGTTCCGTTTCGCCTGCAACTGCCGCGGCTTCAGCTAACGGCAGAATCACTAATGCCGCCGATGCCTTTTTCAGGAAGTCGCGCCGATCATTCTCACGTTCTAACACAACAGTTCCCTTCATTTGGATAATCGAACAGATCAGGTCCGATGAAGATCGAGGACTCGGCGAAGGATTGCTAAGCCGAAAGAGTCTCGCTACGGACACGCCGCTGCAGTTAGAGCGATGGTCACGTGAAGCGGTCGATTAGACCAGACGCTACATAAGAATCACGTGATGCGGCATTCACTAGATGTAGATCCCTACAGACCCAAGACGGCGGGTCGACCCACGGAAAGACCAGGGCAATTGTCTGGAGAAACCTGACCAGCGTCAAGCATGACTATCGGAGGGTAGTGTCCCGAAATAGTGTTGATAGACGATCACGCTTTGAGACTGCGCCGTGGCCGGGGCTTCCAGCCCCAGTTACTGCGGCTGGAAGCCCCAGCCACCAATCGGAAAGCAAAGGCTAGATACGACCCACCCGCTGTTTGGTCCTGAAAGTCCACCATTCGCCGGCGGCGCATGCGGCGTAATCCTCAAAGTGGACCTGACCCAAGGCATCGAATCTGCAGCGTCCGACTACACGGGCTTCGGGATGTCGAATGAGACTTGCGATCGGCTCCGCCACGCAAAAAGGGTCATCAATTAATGGTTCGACGGGTTGCGCCGGTTGCTGCGGTCGTAATCGTCATGTAGGCCACCAAGGGCGGCATACAACAGGATTAAGGAATCTTAACATAGAAGTTCCCGGCCTCCATTCGATGAACCCCTACAGGTAATTCATTAAGCATCGCAGGCAGAAACGCTGCGAGCGGTGACGCCGCAGCCGGGTGACCACGGACGGTTTTCTGGCGGAAAGAATTAGGAAGTCTTCGACGCTACGTCGTCTTCCAATCCAATTTCATAAGGACTCAGACCATGCAAGACGGATCTTGCTTGTGGCGGGCAGCTGCCCTCGGCGCGCTGCTCATCGGCTTGTCGCATTCGCACGCGACCGCCCAAGACTACTTCCTACCCCCTGTTCCGCCATCCAACGACGGCTATGGCGAAGCCACGTCGACCAGCTACAACACGATGATGTTTGAACTGGAACAACGTCTGGCTGCTCTGGAAGACAAAGACAAGGAGAAGAAAGACAAGGAGAAGAAAGACAAGGAAGAAGAGGCCTGCAAAGAGATCGACATCCTTACAAAGCCGACGATGAAAGTCTTTGGCCGCGTCCACTTTGACTATTGGGGATTTCCCGAAGAGTCGCCGCTGGCGAACTTTCTGTCGTCGTCTGGGGATCCCGCGGAAGGTCCTCCGGACTTCATCGGCTTTCGTCGTCTGCGAATTGGCGTAAGTGGCAAAGTCAACGAGACGATGGAATACAAGATGGAAATGGAATTCGCGTCGCCTGACAATTTGGCGTTTAAGGATGCCTACTTGGGATGGAACGAATTGCCGCTGCTGCATACCGTGCTGGTGGGCAATCAAAAGCGTCCGTACGGATTGGATCACTTGAACAGCAGTCGTTACAACGTTTTTTTGGAGCGTCCTTTTCATGTTGAGGCGTTCAACCAGGATGCTCGACGATTGGGCATTCAGTCCTATGGCCTGTCGGAAGACGAACGGTGGAACTGGCGCTTTGGCGGATTCATTATGGACGATCTGCAAAATCCTGGTTTTCAGTACACGGACAACTATCAACCGGAATTTGCAGCCCGCCTCGCAAACACCATCTGGTACGACGACACCTCGGATGGCCGCGGTTATGCACACTGGGCCGTTTCCACATCCGCCGCGTTTCCTGGTGGCGGGCCCGATGCGCGCTTCCGAACCCGCCCCGAAGCACGAACCCAAAACCGCTGGTTTGATACGGGTCCCATTTTCAGGGGACAGACTTACCAGTTGCTGGGCTTTGAAGGTGTGGTCAATGTGGGTCGATTGTCGGCGGTCGGCGAATACCAGAATGCATGGGTTCAGCGAACGGCCAATAGCGATCTGAATTTCGGTGGTGGGTACGTTTATGTCGCCTACTGGCTGACCGAAGACTATTCACCGTGGGATCGTAAAACGGGTACGCTCGACCGCACCGAGCCCCTTGAGAACGCCTTTGCGGTTCGGACTTGCGAGGGTGGTCGCGCAAATGGCTGGGGAGCCTGGCAGGTGGGTGCTCGCTACTCGTACGGTGATTTTTCAGACAACGACATTCTGGGTGGCATCGGAGAAAGCTTTACCTTGGGCTTGAACTGGTGGTGGAATCCGCGTGGACGCATCCAATTCAACTATATCCACGGCGACATCAGTCGTCGCGACCCCGCGACGACGGGCGGTGCCGCCCTTCCCGTCGGTGTTGGAACGTCCGGAGACTACGATGCTTATGGCGTACGACTCATGGTCGACTTTTGAGTTGCATAAAACCCTGGTCGCCAAACATAAAAAACAATTCGAAATCATCATTCGACCAAGCAGGAGAATGGATAAATGCGTTACTTCATAATCATTTTCGCCAACTTGCTGCTCATCGGGCTGTTGCCGGTCAACGCCATGAGCGATACATGCGACGGCACCGAAGGCTGCAGCAGCGGCGCGTGCTGCCCGAATTGCCAACTGGAAATCAAGCTGGAAGACGTCAAGAAATATTGTTACGACGTCGGAACAAAAACGGTTTGTATTCCCAAAGTCAATTTTCCGTGGCAGGTCAGCAAGCACCAAAAAGGTGGCTGTGATTGTTCCGGCTGCGACGGCGCTGGCTGCGACGGTGCTGGCTGCGACGGTGCTGGCTGCGACGGCGCTGGCTGCGATACTTGTTGCGGCCCGGATTGCCCGGTACCGTGCAAAGGCGCCAAAGTGCGGTGCGCTCGCGTATTGAAGAAATACGAATACCAATGCAAGCGCTGCAAATACAAGTGGACGCCCAACGGCGGAGGTTGCGACAGTGCGTCCTGCGATGCTGCGGCCGAACCGAGTTCAGAAGCCCCGCAGCCGCCTGAGCCGAAAGAAGCAGCGCCGAAAGAAGCCCAGCCGAAGAAGCAGGCTGAAAAGGAAGCTGGCCTTCGAGGTCCGAACCATCGCCGTTAACGGAAATTTCACAAAACGAGCGTGCAATCTGTTTCCAGGCTCGAATCCAATTCCACTCCCTTCAAAAAGCGTCCCAAGCCTTGTGCTTGGGGCGTTTTTTTTGTTGCGCCTTCTCACGCCAAAATGAAGTTTCCATTAAGATTCCGTCGCCCGCGATGGCGACGGCTGAAAGTGTTTACAATCGTTGGCTCGGTTTAAGAACAAACAAATTGCGGGCCAACGCTATGCTCATACAGGTTTTCAGTCGTTCGGTTATGTCTGTTGGAATCTCGGCGGTCACCATTCTGTTCTTAACGCGTCTGTGCGTGGGTGACGAGATTACCAGAGCCTCAGTCACCGTTGACAGCTTCGTTCCGCGTGTCGAAAGCCGTCCCGCACAACCTCTGCGTGTAGAAGTCTCGACTGCGCCGCTACGGGCGCTTGAATATCGGGTGCTGCCGGCCCCGCTCACGCCGGGCCCCGCCCAGCACGGGTCGCTCGAGGAATACTTTTGGGCACAGAATGGCGAATTGATTGAACGCTTTGAATGGGCGAAATCGCAATTTGCAAAGGGGCGGGAAGGCTATCGCGGCTTGACGCTGGTCGCCGGGGCCGCTGGAGTCGGCAAGACGTTTATCAAGTCCCTGGTCTTCGAGAAAGATTTTCAGCCCACCGACGTCTTTAAGTTCGACGTCCGTGAACTCTACGACCAATGGGCGAAGGAAGGAATCTGCGAGGCCAGGGCGGACCTGGTGGCAGGCGATAAAGTTGTCAACCGACTGTTTGCCTTACGCGAGCACCAGACGCCACATATTACAAATTTGCTCAAATCAAAAGACGCCAGCTTCTATGTTGTCGATTCCCTGGACGAAATTCACCCTGACGATTACTTGACTGTGCTGCGTCAGCTTCAGCAGTTTGTCGATGCGAGTGATCGGCCGTTTGTGCACGTGGTCGTTTTCGGCCGCGGCGCGGCATTTTGTGAATTCTGGCAGCGCCACGGCAAGACAACGCAAACGCATAGCGTTGCCTTGCACGTTTTGAATCCACCCAAACTGCAAACATTGGGTGATTGGATGGTTTCCAGTTGGAACTATCACACCTGGAATTGCAAGCTGTCGTGGGTGCCCCAGGGCGGCACTCGGCAAAAAATACCGTTAGAACCTTATCGAGATTGGGTGGCCAGCGGTTTTGCTCGAGACGCCAAGCATCAATCGGTTTCCGGCGAGGACAATTCGTCGACGCGGGCTCATGTCCACACCGAACTTGTATCCCGGACCAGCAAGTCGCGCGTCGTTGCGGCGACGATTCACAATCTGGCGGGTAACGGCATTACGCGTGAAATCGTTCAACGTGACGTGCTCGCCGGGCGCGAATACGACGAGGCGCAATTCATGAGGGCGTATTTGGAGGGCTGGTTGAAGCGGGGCACGAAGTCCCACGGGCGACCCTGCTTTGACCAACCCGCCCGGATGGATCTCTATCTTTACTTGCTGGAACAGGTCGCCGCTCGATACCTCCATGACGGCCGCGTGGACCGGAGAGGATTCTTCCTTGTCGGTGAGCGGGACCAGGTTGCACTCGATGTGGATGGCGTGCGGATTTCTGTCAGCGTCAGAGAAGTGTTGGACCGATCGGGGTTGAAAATCGTCGATCCGCGGGAGGCGAACAACGGGCGGGGGTACCGTTTCGAGCCGGTTTGGGTCCATCGCTTGCTGGTGGAACTTCATAACGAGCGGTGTCGCAAGGCGGGTTGATCGGCCGCTTTCCCGCGTCGTGCTTCGAATTCCGGCAGGTAACAACCGCAGCTGCCGGTTATATTGAAGTGCATGTCCGATCAGCCGGCGAAACCTTGGCGCCCAAGCTTGACGGCTCTCATCCTATGGGGGCTGATTCTCGGCATCGCTTGCGGTCTGTTCTTTGGCGAATATTGTGCCTGGCTCACGCCGATCGGCGACGCTTTTGTCGGGCTGTTGCAAATGACGGTGCTGCCATACATCACGTTCGCCCTGGTCAGCAATATCGGTCGGCTGACGTTTGAACAGGGAAAGCGGATGGCGCGGGTCGGAACGGCCGTGATGTTGGTTCTGTGGGTCGTGGGTGTTGCCGTATTCTATCTGGCGACATGGGCGTTGCCCGAATGGCAGTCGGCTTCGTTTTTCAGTACTAGCTCGTTTGATACACAGCAGAATTTTGATCTGCTGGGAATGCTGATCCCGGCCAATTTGTTTCACTCTCTTGCAAACAATTTCGTGCCGGCGATTGTCGTTTTCTGTGTCTGCGTGGGTATCGCCCTGATCGGCATGCAGAACAAGGACGCGTTACTGGACCAATTGGACGTGCTGGTCGAGGCTCTGGTGCGGGTCAACATGTTTGTCGTTAAGCTCACACCGATTGGCGTATTTGCGATTGCCGCCAGCGCGGCAGGCACGATGACAGTTGCTGAAGCGGACAAGTTGCAGGCGTATTTGTTGATCTTTACCGGCGCCGTGCTTTTGTTGGCGTTTTGGATTCTGCCCGCGTCGATCACGTTTCTTACGCCGTTTAGGTATCGTGACGTGCTGCGAGCAGCCAGGGAGCCACTCGTCACAGCGTTCGCAACGGGCAAGGTAATGGTCGTATTGCCGATGTTGATCGAAAACCTGGAGTCGATGTTCCGCGAGCGTTACGGGGAAGACCAGACGACGTCGAATGAAATAAGCACACTCGTTACCATCGCCTATCCGTTTCCCCACCTGGGCAAGCTGGCGGGATTGCTGTTCGTACCTTTCACCGCCTGGTACATGGGCAGCCCGTTGACGGCGGACGACTATCCGCGCCTGTTTGGTGCGGGGGTCATCAGTTATTTTGCCGGGCCGTTGGTGGCGATCCCATTCTTGCTGGACATGTTGCGGCTGCCGTCGGACATGTTCCAGTTGTTCCTGGTTGCGGGAATCTATTGTGCCCGCGTCGGTGATCTGTTGGGGGCGATGCATCTGGCCTGGTTCACGACGATTTCTACGTGTGCGACCCAGGGATTGCTGCAAACTCGGTGGCGTCAGGCCGGTCTCTTTTTGATAGTGACCGGGGTCATGGCCGTGGGTCTGATCGCGGGCACCAGGCTCTATTTGGCGCGCGTATTTAAGGATGCCTATCAGAGAGACAAAATCATCGCCAGCTTGTATCTCCTGGAGGAAGCAGTACCGGCGGTCGTGCTCAATGAGCCGACGGCTAATCCCGTTCCTCTCCGAGAAGGCCAGTCACGGCTGGACCGGATGCGAGAACGAGGCATCATTCGAATCGGGTTCAATTCCGATTCGTTGCCATTTGCTTTTTTCAACAACGCCGGCGAACTGGTTGGCTTCGACATCGAGATGGCGCACGACTTGGCGCGGGAAAAGAACGTCACAATCGAGTTCGTTCCGTTCGAACGGGACACGTTGGAACAACAGTTGAATGATGACCATTTTGATATTGCCATGTCGGCAACTCCCGCGACGATGGACTTGTTCGAAAAACTTTACTTTTCCGGAAGTTATTTGGACGTGCGACCGGCGTTGGCCGTTCGTGACCACCGCGATAAGGAATTCGACAGCTTCGCTGTCATCCGCGAGCGCGACCAATGGACGGTGGGCGTGCCGCGCGTGGGTGATTTTGATGAAAAGCTGCGGTCCTTGTTTCCCAACGCCAAGGTCGTCCACTTGCACACCCTTCGCGAATTCTTTGAGGGAAACAGGCCGGAAATCGATGCCCTGCTCTGTTCGGCCGAAAAAGGTGCCGCCTGGACACTGCTGAAAGAAAAAAGGTGTCAAGTACCGAGGGACAGAAACGGGGACGCCTTTTATCCTGTGACACCTTTTATCCTGGCAGACGACTCGGCCAACAATCGCTTAGCAGTGCATCGCTTCCTGCTGGCGCGATACCATTTTCGCGTACAAGCCGTCGTGCGAGATCAGTTCATCGTGCGTACCGGATTCGACGATCCGGCCTTCGTCCATAACCAGGATGATGTCGGCATGGGTGATGGTTGACAGCCGATGGGCTACGACGAAAGTGGTGCGGCCGGCGAATAGTTCCTGGATCGATTCGCGAATCAATTGTTCGCTCTCCGAATCCAAATTGCTGGTGGCTTCGTCCAAGCTGGGGATCTGCAAGATGAGCGCGAGCGATGGACAACCGTTGGGCCTGGCCGCCTGACAAGCGAGCGCCCCGTTCCCCGATGCGCGTCTCATAGGGTCAGCGCTGAAAAAGCTCGCCTTCTTAATACGAATCGGTCCCGAAAGTCGAGCTTCGGTCGAGGCGTAGATCCGGTGCTTCGATGATACCCGGAAAGCGGAAGTAACAAAGCGAATGGGAATAGAGGACTATGGACTATGGACTATGGACTATGGACTATGGACGGTGGACGGTGGACGGTGGATTGTGGACTTGGAGCGGTCTGTGGGGTGAAAGACAGTTTGGCGTTTGTAGTTCCGCCTTTAGGCGGTTCTTGCGATCGATGACACCGCCTAAAGGCGGAACTACAAACGTCCGCTTCATCCTTATCGCCCCTGCCCCATCGTCCACAGTCCATCGTCCATCCTCGAACGCTTGCACTGCTGTCGTTATGGTCGATTGAAGCGTAAATACGGGGCGATGCGTGTCGAGGGGATTCCGAAATTCAGGTTTCTAGGGTTTTTTCCTAAATTGTGTGGACAAAACCTGACCGAATCTACACACGTTGCGTAGAATCTGTAGTAACTCGTGTTCAATCTCATCGTCCGCGTAAAGGAGTATGCCATGCTAGTTCTTAGCAGAAAATTGCAGCAGTCCATTCGGATTGGCGATTCGGTGACTATCACCATTCTTCAGGTTAAAGGCAAATCGGTCCGTATCGGAATCGAAGCACCCGAAAGCATAAAGATCGTCCGCGGCGAACTGCCGGATTACACGGCTCGCCAGGTCGAGATCGCAGATATCGCGGTAGCCGCCGTAGCGGAAGAGTCGCCGGCGCGACAAACCGATCGCGATCCTGGCTATATGCCTCTCCCGACAGAAGCGGCTGACGAACCACCGCTAGGTTTTACGGACTATCCCACCATTGGTTGGGAGTCGATGGGTTGGGACTCGGGAAATGCGTCGGTTAGTCGGCCACGCTGAAGGGCACGGCGACCGCTTCCATACCTCGATTCTGCCAGGCCCTGGTTTTTGTAGATCGGTAGGAACGCGCGCGGTTCGTAGTCACCTGATTCACCGGATTTGAGATCGAACAGGTTGTCAAAACCGAATGAACGCGGTTACTGCGAACGGTCGGCCGGAACAAGTCCCGGCGCGCCGGGCTTCCGGCAACGGGCTGATTGTAGAACGGAACTTGTTCCGTTTGTTTTGTTGCCGTCGGCTTGCATGAAAACGGGACAACTTCCATTCCGTTCTACGGTTTTGGTAGGACGGGCGTGGTCTGCTGTTCCGACGCCAAGTGCTCTAACAGGATCCGCCGCACCTCCAGGACGCTGCGTGGATGACGGTGAGCCGTACGATGGTCGGCGCCCACGACGATCTCCGATACGGCATCGTCCGTTCGAGCACTTGCGACCTCGACAATCCCGTCGGATTCTCCCACGAATTTTCCCAGCAGTTGACCTTCTGGCACCTTGGCCAGGATGTTGTGGTAAACCACCCACGAAGCGCTTTTCGAGTTTTGCATAGCCTGCAATGCCGGTGAATCTGGCGCCAGGCTATCGATACTGTTCTTCGTCAGGTGGATGCCGTCGTCCCGCAAGGCCTCAGGGTTCTGCAGTTGCAGCTGCTGTGCGAGGCTGTTCATGATCGGCGGCAGGCCGATCAGTTTTCGACCCAGCCAGCGAGTCGCGGTATTGGAATACGAACTGCCATGGTGCGGGGTCGCGATCGTCACGACGCGACGGATGGATGGGTTGGGCTGGAAGAAGTACGTCTGCTGCAGCGTGCGACGAGTACTTTCCTTCGCATTGAAGGTATCCAGAGGACGCTGTGCGACCTGCTCCCAGAACAAATTCCCGCTTTCCAGCGTCTGCATTCGGGAGATGAGGCCACCCATGCTATGCCCGATCAAAACCATTTGGTCTAAAGCAGGTTGTTGACGCGGTGGATCCAGCAGCGTGCGCATTTCGGCCAGATCATCCCGCAATCCCGCGGCACTAAGGACAAACGATTGACCGGTCGGATAGAAGTAAAACCAGAACTGATAATTCTTTCGAATCTCCGGAATACTACGCAGATCGTTGAACATGCCAACCCATGTGATGGGCGTCGACCAGATACCGTGCACCAGCACAACCGGGATCTTGCCCGGTTGGTACGGTTCCAGCATGTGGAGGCCGGTTCGAGTCGGTGTCTCCCCTGGTCGGAACAGGCCGCTGGTCGCCGCACCGATATCGGTATATTCCAACTGGTTCAAGAAGTAAGCGAGCGGCGTGGTCAGGTCGGTTTCCAACGGAACACGGCGTCCGGCAACCACCACGTCGCGAGTCACCAGTGGATCGTGCAACTCCAGCACGGCCCTTAGGGGCTGACCGCGAGTGGCCGCTTCAGGCTGCGGCACAACTCGTAAAAAGGCCGTCAGTGGGATGCTCAGGCCTTTCGGATAATGCCGTTCCAGCGGCGTGTGTTCGTCACCGGCTTTGCGCTTCGCAATCAGGCGCAACCCCCAGTCCATAATCGACGTAACGGTTCGAAATACCGTTCAGTTCATAATCCGCGGCGAAGTCGAATCCTTCGAACTCGTGTCCTTTCAGGTGTTCGCAGCGAAGATCGAATTGCACATTCCAAGTGTTCGTACCTACGCGGCACGTATGCTGAAGGCCCGGTTGGAGGCCGCCGTGTTTATTAACGATCCGCAGGGCGCTCGTCAGCGATCGGTTGTATAGATCACAAGCGCCACGGAATTGGGGATCGTAGGTATTGCGTCCGGGTTCAAATCGTTCATCAAACAAATACATGTAGGCGTTGACCGCCGACGAGACATAAAGATCAAACGCCTTC
The DNA here is from genome assembly GCA_963822365.1 of uncultured Alphaproteobacteria bacterium. Taxonomy (GTDB): domain Bacteria; phylum Pseudomonadota; class Alphaproteobacteria; order Rhizobiales; family Rhizobiaceae; genus Pararhizobium. The sequence continues at coordinate 27,270 of CAWGHM010000009.1, read as the reverse complement.
TTTTCGTCCGTGCGTTCAAAATGCCGAGCGCCGCGCCGCGCGAGTTCCGCGTAGGCAAAGAGTTTTTCTGCGGACGGTTCTTGCTGCATGATCTCGGCGAAGCGGGCCAGTCAGCGCCTCCGGATCACGATTCAACTCGTCGACCAGGTCGTACGTTCGCAGCAGCAGCATGGTCCGTGGCGAGGGCGCCGGGAGCTGTCGGGCCGCATGGGAAGTGTAGCGGCGCATCGAATTGGACGGTTGCCGGGCCGGCCGGTTTTTATCTCCGAAAGGACAGATAAAAACGGCCGGTATTTTTTGCGTGTCCATGGCGGCGGCACTTTTTTTCTGAAGGTGCGGAGCGTTTATGGCGGCGGCGCCCCTAAAGCGGGTGAATTTCTCAGTATCACCGGGGAGTTCAAGCCGGTTGTGGTTACTCTCAAAAATGAGCAAAAACTGCAGGGGATAAATATGCAGGTAAAAAAATTTCCGCAACGCGGACCGCAGGCGCAAGGTGGTGAAAATAGTGGCCAGCCGCACTGATAAAAGTGTAACCGCGGGCCATGCTGTCCGGATAAAAGGTCTGCCAGAAGTCCCCGCATTGTTGGTACTGGCGGTACTATCCCGCTCCATAGCTTCTTTCTCTCCTAAAAACCGCATTCCAATCCAGTGTTTCATAATCATGGCTATTGCAATACGGAAGGTTTGTCCTATACTCGGGTAATTAATCCTTGCCGAGAGGCGGTCAAAAAACGTGCGCAACCCCGCTTTACCTGCTGACAGCATCGCAGAACAGGCCGGTATGGTGCTCTTTTCGCAGTGGAAGGAGTTCTGCCGCCTCAGAAAGGCTGCCCTGGGTCAGTATGATACGGATACCATTCATGATCTGCGTGTGACCTCGCGGCGGATGCGGGCGACTGTCGGGCTTTTTGAGCCGTTCACCTCCGGCAGGGCGGTCAAGACCCTCTCGAAGGAGCTCCGGAACGTCACCCGCGTTTTGGGCCATCTGCGTAATATCGATGAGGCCATTCTTTTTTTTAATGAGTTGCCTGGGCCCTTGCCAACCTTGAACAAGCGGTTGGGCAAGGCCAGAAGAGGGAGGCCCGGGTTGTCATCCGGGTGCTGAAGGGTTTTTCCTGTCGGGATATGGGGAAAAAGCTGCGGAAAATGGTGGCTGTGTTGGGCAGGAGATCGTCGCCGCAGCATATTGATGAGAGCTTGCCGGTCTACCTGTCGGATATTTCAATTCAGCGCTATCAGGCACTTTACGAATTGCTGACACCCGCAAGCATGCCGGAGGATGCGGCGGCGCGCCATGAGCTGCGTATAGCGATCAAAAAGTGGCGCTATCTGCTTGAGACCATCGGACAGGTCAGTGGACAGGATTTTGGTGCCACACTGGAAACCCTGAAAGATTATCAGGGCGTACTCGGAAAACTGAATGACATGGTCGAGTTCGCAACGCTAAGTGTCAGTCTGTCGCTTCCGGACGAAGAGCGGCAAGAGATCAAAACGATTTTGGAACGGACAGCCGCTGATCATCTTGCCGCATTTATGCAGATGGCTGCAAAGAGACCACTTCAGTACACCTTTCATCTGTGAGGAGTTCTCAAACGTGAATACGAAGCGACTGGCCGCCATGGATATCGGGACCAATTCGATCCGCTGCATTGTGGTGGAGGCCGACCATAAGGGCGGTTACAAGGTGCTGGACGATGAGAAGAGTACCGTCCGGCTGGGCGAAGATCTGACCCGCACCGGTGCCATCTCGCTTCAGGCCTCGGCCCGGGCCATCGAGGCGGTCAGCCGTTTCAGGAAACTGATCGCCGGTTTCAAGGTCGGCGCCGTGGAGGCGATTGCCACCAGCGCCATGCGCCGCGCCAGTAACGGTCAGGAGTTGCTGGATGCCCTTTCAGCAGCTTTTGGTCATGAAATCCAGGTCATTTCCGGGTTGGAAGAGGCCGGGTTGGCGATGGTGTCAGCCCAGCGGCATTTTGATATGGAATACAAACGTTATGCCGTCTTCGATATCGGCGGCGGCAGTCTGGAGATCACAACCGCCCTGGGAAACCACATCGAAGAGTGCTACTCGCTTGATCTGGGGGCGGTGGTCATGACCGAGCAGTTTCTCACCCATGATCCGCCCCGGCCGGGGGATCTGCAAAAGCTGCAGCGGCATGTGCGCACCGAGCTGAAAAAGCAGTCTGGACCGATCCAGGGTGCAGCTTCATACGCTGATCGGGTCTGGTGGCACGACCACCGCCATCGGCGCAATGGTCATGAGTGCCCTGGGCAAATCCTACGCCTCTATTCACGGTTATGAGGTGCTGCGCTCCGAGATTGTCCATATGCTGGCCATGCTGACGCGCAAGGGGCTGGTCGAGCGAAAGCTGGTGCCGGGGCTGAATGCCGACCGGGCCGATATCATCGTGGCCGGTATCGCCGTGGTAGAGGAGCTGATGAGTTTCTTCGGCGCCAACCAGCTGCTGGTCAACGAGCGCGGCATCCGCGAAGGGCTGATCATCCGGGCGATGGAGAAGCACGGGCTGATTCCGGTCGTCTCGGCACCGCGGACCTGGCGCGAGTCGGCGCTGGATTTTGTCAGATCCTGCCATGTTGATGAGCCGCATTCGCTGCATGTGGCTCGAGCTGGCCCTGTCCGTCTTTGACGCGCTGGCCGTCTCCTTCAACCTGAAAAAATCGGACCGCAAGCTGCTGGAGGCCGCCGCCCTGCTGCACGATGTCGGCTATTTTATCGCCTACAGCAGTCACCATAAACATTCCTATCATCTCATCCGCCATGCGGAACTGTTTGGTTTCACGCCCCGCGAGCGCGAGCTGATCGCCCAGATTGCGCGCTATCACCGCAAGTCGCTCCCCAAGCGCAAGCACGATACCTTTCAGGCGCTGAATGAAGAGGATCAGGTAGCGGGTCGGGCGCCTGGGCGGCATCCTGCGCCTGGCCGACGGTCTTGATCGCCGGCGCAGTTCGGCTGTTCAGTCGCTGTCCTGCACATTCGGCGGCACGCTCTTCAGCGTGCATCTGGAGGGGATGGAAGATATGTCGCTGGAGATATTCGGGGCGACCGCCAAGAAAGATCTGTTCGAGAAGGCCTTCGGTCTGCGGGTTGTGTTTGTGACCTAGTGGCAGGCGGTCAAGGGGGGCTGCTAAACGATGATCCTGGCAAAACCGGTCATGGTTGTCACCCGCGCCGGAGAATAGCCGATGAAATCTCCATCGATCTGCAGCGGCTTGATGCCGTGGATCTCGCAGCCGTCAAGCGGGATGCGGATTAGCGAACGGCTGGCAGCAAGCCGTCCGAGGAACAGTTCATACACCAGCCGCAGATAGGTTCTGCGGCTGTTTTTTTGTATGCAGACGGCGCTCAGGCCGGGAGAGAAGAGGGAGCTTTCGGGAGCCAGTTCAAAACTGCCGCCGTAGCGGGCTGCATTGCAGATGATGACGCTGTGACAGGCAATTTTCTGCCCCGCTGTTCGCAGCTCGATCTGCTGCCTGTCCCACCTCAGGCAGTTAAGCATGGCGGAGATGGCATAGGCGCCCTGTTTCAAAACGCGCTTGCACGGCAGCCAGACATCCCTGACGACCGCCCCGTCGAAGCCGATGCCGGCCATGAGCACGAAGCGCCGGCTGTTGCCAGCCCACTCGATAACCCCTAACGATAATGAACGTGTTGTGCCGGCCAGAATGCGACATATTCCGTCGTCTATAGATTCGATTCCCAGCTCTGCCGCCAGTACGTTGGAAGTACCCATCGGCAGGATAGCCAGAGTGGCCTGGCCAGGTTTCAGACCATTGATAACGGCATTAATGGTGCCATCACCGGCCGCCACGATCACCAGTGGGCGTTCGTCGGAATCATTGATGGTCTGGAAGATGGATGGTCCGTCTTCTCTTTGGGTTACCGTGCAGACAATCGGAGAAAGGCCGCCTTCGTTCAGGCGCTTGATAGCGGTGCTGACGCAGCGCTGATCATAACGGCCGGAACAGGGGTTGATGAACAGGTAGGTTTGCATGTCCGGCTATTAATATCACGAAGTGTCAGAAAGTGCATGCAGGAATACAGGCCGGGTGATTGCCATTTTATGGATGTGGATTATAATTAATTACAAAGTATCATCAAACGGGAGGCTATCATGATTCTGTATGTTATGCGGCACGCTGAAGCGGTGGAAGGGAGCACAGCCTTGCAGGACCAGTGGCGTTATCTGACCGAAAAAGGGCGCTCGACGGCTGGGAAAATGAGCTCGCTGATAGCCAGACAGGGCCCGAAAACGCGATTGACCATCACCAGTCCTCTGACACGTGCGGTGCAAACAGCCGAGATCGTCGCCCGTAAGGCCTGTCGTAGAAATGTGATTGTCGCCAGCGAACGGCTCCTGCCGGGGGCTGAGGTCGATGAATTGGTGTCTTATTTAAAAGGGAACGAGGATGCCAGGCGTGTTATGCTTGTAGGACATGAACCGCAGTTGGGTCTGTTGGTGGCAACTTTGCTTGGTCGCTCCGACGATGCCATCGGGCTGAAAAAAGGCGCCTGTGTGGCACTGGAGCTTGATCAACGGCATAAAGACAAACCGGCAGTTTTCCTCTGGTATCAGATGCCGGGGCGGAAAAAGATCACAAATCTTAAGAAAGCGTTTTTTAAGCAGTAGCCTGGCAGATAGATGGATGTTGAGAGCGGCAGCGATGCCGCTCTTTTTTCAGGGTGATCTTTTCTGAAGTGTTCTTTAGCTTTTTTATGGTGACAGTTTCCTGTAGAATCTGTCGTTGTTTCAATAACAGTCGGGGTTGAAATTAACCGGCCTGAGGATTTGACGTTTAAGTAGTCCAGCTAAATACAGTCAAGGAGAAGTAAGCATGATTTCTAGTCCAGCAGATATGTGTTCAACAAATCTTGAGTTGGAGCCTGTTTTGGAGCTCATCCGTCAGCGATTTTCCAGCTTAACCGACGAAAAATGCCAGCGGCAGCTTTTTCTCAACCATCTGCAGACAATGACGGTTTTCGGCGACGAACCGGTTGATTATGTGGAGCCTGAAGAGGCGGAGCTGCCGAAGGAGCTGGAGGTCGGTTATGCGGTCTGTCATCCGGAATGCGGCAATCAGGCACTGGTGGTCATCGAAGGTGGGCCGCAGAGTTGTGATTGTTGCGGTGGAACCATGCTGCCGGTAAATATCGGTACATATCGCCTGAAAAAGAAATCCTGAACGATCCTTTTACGTATTAACACCGATAGCGGTGACAACGGTCTGAAGGTTGGGTGGTTATGAACCTGTTTAATTTCAAGGCATGGGCATTCGGCGGAGAACTCGACCTTAACCGTCTGGCGGTTGAACTCGGTGTTAACCGCAAGTACCGCTGGGAAGAGCCGATGAAGCTCAATCCCCTGACCTTTACCCTGGCGTCCGGCAATGAGGCGGAACAGGTCTATCTGTATTATTTCGGCGGGGTCGTCTTTCTCAACTGCCCGGGTGATGTTATTGCCCGCTTTCTGGACGGTATTCCGCGCTACGCCGAGTCGCTGAAAGGGCAGATCCAGCTGCCCTATCAGGATGAATACCGGCTGGAGATCGATCCGGAGCGGGAGCCGGCCATAACGAATGATTTTGCTGTCATGCCTCATTACAATCTGGCCTTTCTGGATATCATCTGTTTTGTGATCGCCAAATCGGTGGCGCTGGAGCGGATCGAAGAGCGCATCGATGTGGTCTTCGACGAGGTTGAAGCGTTGATCGCCAATCTGGGCAAAGGTCGTCTGGAACTGCCGGATCGCGATATGGCCCGGCTGGCGTCATCAATCCTGAGTTTCAAGTTCACCTCCATCGCCCATATCATGGTGCTGGACAAGCCTGACATCACTTGGGATAACCCGGAAGCGGACAGCCTGTATCTGACCATGGCGCGGCTGTTTGAGCTGAATCAGCGCTATCAGGAAATCAAGCACAAGTCAGAGACGCTTTTGGACATGACCCACGTTTTCACCGGTCTTTCCCACGCCCGCCGCTCTGCCCGTCTGGAATGGATCATCATCGTCCTGATCGCCATCGAGATTGTAATTTATCTTATGCAGCTGTATCGTGGGCATTGATGCTTTTCAGCAGGAACTGATGCTATGAAGGAGGGGATTATTGTGGAAACCGGAATTGCCACAGGCGCTGAACCGTTGCTGGAAACGTCGCATCATAACCAGAGCAAAAATATCCGGGTTTTCGACCTCTACGACGGCCGGTTGCGGCAGATACCGATAAAAACCCGCCAGGACCTGGCCCAGGCCAGACCGATCTGGGTTGATCTGGTCACACCCGAGGACGAAGAGCTGGAGTGGGCCAGCGAGATCTTCGGTCTGGAGCTGCCGGATCCACAGGATTTGACCGACCTGGAGAGCAGCGCCCGTTTCTATGTGGAGGATAATGGCGAGGTGCATCTGCACTCCGATTTCCTGCTTGACCGCGAGGACGAATCGCGCAACGTGATGGTCGCGTTTATTCTGAATGGCGGCACCCTGTTTTCGATCAGGAACGAGGAGCTGCCGGTATTCCGTCTGCAGCGTCTGCGTGCCCGTGCCCAGTCCGGCTACGTTACCGAGGCAAAGGATGTACTGCTGGACCTGTATGCCGCCGATGTGGAGTATTCGGCCAATGCCCTTGAGGATGTCTATTCCGAACTGGAAGCGGTAGGAAAACAGGTTTACGGCACCAACATGACCGACGAGGAATCGGCCAAGATTCTGGCTTCCATCGCCGAGGAGGAGGACCTTAACGGTCGCATCCGTCGTAACGTCCGTGATACCCGGCGGGCCCTGTCCTTTCTGATGCGCGGTAAATTTCTGTCGGAAGCGCAGCATGAGGATGTGCGCGAGATTCTGCGCGACATTGAATCCCTGGACGGTCACACAGCCTTTCTGTTCAACAAGATCAACTTTCTGATGGATGCCATTGTCGGCTTTGTTAATATCAATCAGAACAAGGTCATCAAACAGTTGACGATCATCAGTATCATTTTTATGCCGCTCAATTTTCTGGCCGGCGTGGGCGGCATGTCCGAATATTCCATGATGACGCACGGGATCAGCTGGCCGCTTTCATATGGTATTTTTACCATCGCAATGATTCTGGTCGGCTGGATCACTTTCGTCTGTTTGCGCTATTTCGAAAAACGCAAGATTGTCAACAGCCCGGCAGCAATCAGGAAAACGGTATGAGGTCTCCGTCCGGACCAGTCAGTCGCCAGTAAATTACTAACGCCACCTTGCTGCAGTTTACGGTGTTATTCATGTCCGCCAGTCACATCGGCCGGTGGCAGGCCCCGCAAGTGATGCTGTCCTGCTGTTTTACCCGGAGCACCAGGTTTTCCGTGTCGCACCAGTCGCAGCACCAGAAGTAATAATCTTCAGTTGATCCTGTTTTCATGTTAGGTTCTCCTCCTCTGTTTTTCCGCCAGTATAAACGATCAGTATTACAATCCTGTGAAGGTCAGATAAACTTCTTGTAAATTTAAGTCACCTGTAACTGTGTAATTTCTACAAAATCTTTATACGTCCGTAACATGGCTGTAACAATTGTATGTTACAAATGATCGTGTAAGATTATGTGTATCGGAACATATGTGAATCAGGGCTGGAGCGTGACATGAAGAAAGTACTGATTGTCGAGGACGAAAAGGATCTGGCGGAACTGCTGGCTTTCAATCTGGAGAAAGAGGGCTATGCCGCGACCTGCGTTCATGACGGCAAGCTGGGTCTGGAACGGGCCGTTGCTGAACTGCCGGATCTGATCCTGCTGGATCTGATGCTGCCCGGCATGCTGGGCACCGAGGTCTGCAAGGCGCTGCGCAAGGATCAGCGCACCGCCCAGATTCCGATCATCATGATAACGGCAAAAGGTGACGAAATCGATCGCGTGGTCGGCTTCGAGGTCGGAGCCGACGACTACATCGTCAAACCATTCTCCATGCGCGAGGTGGCTCTGCGGGTCAAGGCGGTCATGAGGCGCTTCGAGCATGAAGTGCAGCTTCCTGTGCCGGACTCCTTGCCATTGGTGATATCGTCATCGACAAACAGCGTCATACGGTAACCAGCGCCGGCAGCGAGATTGAACTGACCAGTACCGAGTTCAAGCTGCTGCTCTACCTGGCGGAGAAAAAAGGGTGCGTGCAGAGCCGTGAACAGCTGCTGCAGAGGGTCTGGAGCTACAACAATGTCCGGTGACACCCGAACCGTTGATACCCATGTAACCCGCCTGCGCGGCAAGCTGGGCACGCCCGGCGACATCATCAAAACCGTGCGCGGTTTCGGCTACAAGATCGAGGAGTAATCATGGGATTTCGAACCAAGCTGGTGCTGTCCTACATCTTCCTGATCGCGCTGGTCACCGGAAGTTTCTATCTGTATTTCGATCATACCCTGCAAAAAGGGATGATCGAAGAGAGCCGGGTCAATCTGGCCAGTCAGGCACAGCTGGCCCGTCTGCTGGTGATGAGCGACAAGCAGGTTGACAGCGCCGCAGCAGCTGGCCGAAACGGATCGGAACGGTCATCAAGGCCAGGGTTACCCTGATCGCCCCAAACGGCACGGTTATCGGTGATTCGGATGTGGGCCAGGCACGCCTGGCCCAACTGGAGAATCATCTGGGACGCCCCGAGGTGCAGGAGGCGCTCAAAAACGGCAGCGGAAGCTGCCCTGCGCTATTCCGAGACCCTGCGAACCTCGATGCTCTACTCGGCCGTGACATTGGGCAGTGGTGCCAAAGTCGGCATCATTCGTCTGGCCATGCCGCTGGAATATCTGGATTCTGCCCGCAACGCCCTGCATGGCATCGTCGGCGGTGCAACGGCTGTAACCATACTGATCGCACTCCTGTTCAGCTATATTCTCTCCAACCTGACCACAAGGCCGCTGCGTGACATGGCCGATGCCGCCGCCCGGATCGGCCATGGCGGCTGTAAAACCAAAATCCCGGTCGATTCCAACGATGAGATCGGCATGCTGGCGACCGTGCTCAATGATATGTCGGAGCGGATCGAAGAACAGGTGCAGCGTCTTTCAACTGAAAAACAACGCCTGGACACCATTTTGTGCAGCATGGGCGAAGGGGTCATGGTGACCGCTCCCGATGGTGTTATCACCCTGGTCAACCCGGCCTTTCGCCGTCTCTTTGCAATCGGTGGTGAGGTGGAAGGCAAAAAACTGGTGGAGATCTCGCGTCACCCTGACCTGCAGGAGGCCTTCAATGACCTGGACAAGCCGGATGTGAACGAACTATTGCGTGAGATATCGATCCAGCCCAATGATATCACCCTCTTTACGCACTGGGTTCCGCTGCATGTCGATGGTGTCAGGCAAGGTGTTGTGGCGGTGTTCCACGATATCAGCGACCTGAAAAAAGCGGAAAACATGCGCCGGGATTTCGTTGCCAATGTCTCCCATGAGTTGAGAACACCGGTAACCATTATCAAGGGTTACGCTGAAACCCTGCTGGACGGAGCACTGGAGTCCGATCCAGGCAATGCGAAACGTTTTGTTGAGATTATCTCCAATCACTCGGAACGCCTGACCAATCTGATAAATGATATCCTGACCCTTTCAAGCCTTGAAACAAAGGAAGCGATACTGGAACTTAACCCGCTGGATATTTCCGGAACAATAGCCAAGGGTTGTGTGCTGCTGCAGGAACGGGCCGTTAAAAAGGATATCTCAATCGTCAATGAAGCCAATGTCGCTGTTTCACAGCGTGTCATGGCCGATCAGGGCAGGACTGGAGCAGGTCGTGGTCAACCTGCTGGAAAATGCCATCAAATACACCGCCGACTGGCGGGACGGTCCGTCTGTTTACGGAGGATGCCGGGGAGTTTGTCCGGGTGTCTGTGGCAGATACCGGTATCGGCATCCCGTTCAAGGACCTGCCGCGCATCTTCGAGCGTTTTTACCGGGTGGATGAAGCCCGGACCCGCGAACAGGGCGGCACCGGACTCGGCCTGGCAATCGTGAAACATATTGTGCAGCTGCATGGCGGGGCTGTTTCCGTAACAAGCGAGCCGGGAAAAGGTTCGATTTTCTCGTTTACACTTAAAAAAGCCTGATCAGAGGCAATGATTTAACCGACTGTTTTCCTCCCTGTAACATTGCTGTAACAGTCATCTGCTATAGTTTCTTCAGATTGCTGCATACACTCAAATCGGAGGAACATTTCATGTTCAAGAAGTCAATTCTGACCGCTGCCCTGCTGATGGTCACTGTTGTTGCTAGCCCAGGCCGCACCTACCCACGTAGATGCCAAAATTCCCAAGTACAAATCAACCGCCGGCGTTGCCGGTAACCTGAACAGTATCGGTTCCGATACACTCAACAACCTGATGACCTACTGGGCCGAAGGTTTCAAGAAAAAGTATCCCAATGTCAATATCCAGATCGAAGGCAAGGGTTCCACCACCGCTCCTCCGGCCCTGATCGCCGGTACCGCCCAGCTTGGCCCCATGTCCCGCATAATGAAGAGCTCCGAGATCGAGGCCTTTGAAAAGAAGTACGGTTACAAGCCGACCAAAATCGGCGTGGCGCTTGATTCACTGGCTGTGTTTGTCAACAAGGACAATCCGATCAAGAGCCTGTCCCTTGACGAAGTTGATGCCATTTTCTCCAGCACACACAAGCGCGGTCTGGCCGATATCACCACCTGGGGTCAGCTGGGTGTAACCGGTAAGCTGGCCGCCAAGCCGATCAGCCTCTACGGTCGTAACTCCGCCTCCGGTACCTACGGCTACTTCAAGGAGCACACGCTCCATAAAGGCGACTTACAAAAACAGTGTCAAGGAACAGCCCGGCTCCGCTTCTGTCGTGGAAGGTGTTGCCCATGATATCGCCGCCATCGGCTATTCCGGCATCGGCTATGCCACTTCCGGTGTACGTGCCCTGCCGCTGTCCGACAAAAAAGGTGGCAAAGCTGAAGCCGCCAACTACCAGAATGTTCTGAGCGGCAAGTACCCGCTTTCCAGAATGCTGTACATCTATGTCGCCAAAAAGCCGGGCCAGCCGCTGCCCAAGGTTGTGGAAGAGTTCCTTAAATTCGCACTCTCCAAGGAAGGCCAGGAGATCGTCGTGAAGGATGGTTACGATCCGCTGACCGCCAAAATGATCGATGCACAGCTGAAGGCGTTGAAGTAATCTCAAAGAAAAACCTTACCACCCCCAGCCCCTCCTAATAGGAGGGGGGCTTGTTTTAGCTCCCCATCTTTACTTTTAAGGAGAGGGTTGGAGGGTGGTTGGAATGACTATTAATGAAGAAAAAATTTATTGATAAATCCCGGCGCAACGACCGCATCGCTGAAGTAATGATCCGCATCGGCGGAGTTTTTGTCATTGTTGCGGTGGTATGGATCCTGGTCATGATCTCCCGGGTGGCGCTGCCGCTCTTCTATCCGTCATCGGCCCATATCGCTGCCACCCTGAAGTTGCCGTCCGACATTCCGAGCGGCAAAATCCTGGCCGTCGGTACCGAAGACAGCCGGCAGGGAGCTTTCACCCTTGATGAAACCGGTAGCTTTCATTTTCTGAAGGTTGCCGATGGCTCCCTCTCTGCCAGCATCAAAACCCCCACCATTCCGGCCGGCGCTGTACGCGTCGTCCTCTGCCGAACATGTCGGCAAATCGGCCTACAATCTGCTCTGGGACAATGGTGCCATCACGCTCGGTATCGGTGGCTCTGGCCTCGTCCAAGGGATGCCGACGGCACATATTCCCTGACCCACGAGATTACACCCCGGGATGAGCTTTCATTCCGCTCCCGCGTCCGGCATCACGCAGTCGTTTGCCCGCCTGATCGAAGGCAAGGGTGCTGTGCGGATTGATCGATTAGCCGGTGACCGTTTGCGGGTCACCCATCAGCTGATTGAAAACGACCTGGACGGTAATGAAAAAGGAGCATCTCCAGCAGCGAAATCAATGATGCGCTACCGGGACACCTGACTGCATTGGCCGTCGATACGCAGGGACATTATCTGTACGCCGGCACCGACAACGGCTGGCTGCTGCGCTGGGATATCTCCGAGCCGGGGCAGGTCCGGCTGCTGGATAGTGTCAGCGCCTCCGAAGAGCGGCAGGCCATCACCTCTCTGGCGCTGGTGCTGGGGGATGTCTCAATTGCCGTCGGTGACGCGAAAGGGAAACTCTCGACCTGGTTTCCGGTCCGGGTAGCCGGCAGTGGTGAGGACAAGCGTCTGACGCGCATCCATACCCTGCGGCCCGATCCGGGCAAGGTTGCCTTCATTCTCCCCTCGCCCCGCAACAAGACCATCTTTTCGAGTGATTCCCGAACCATCCATGCCGACCATATGACGTCGGAACGCAACCTGCTGACCATTCAAACCGGCGCTCCGATTGTTACCGCCGCTCTTTCCCCCAAGGGCAACACCCTGGCAGTTCTGGACGACGCCCGGACTGTAACGATCTGGAAACTGGATATCCCCCATCCGGAGATTTCGCTGGGCACCCTGTTCGGCAAGGTCTGGTACGAAGGCTACGACAAACCGGTGTATGCCTGGCAGTCTTCGGCGGCCAACGATGATTACGAACCCAAGATGAGCCTGGTGCCGCTGGTGTTCGGCACCATCAAGGCCACGCTGTTTGCCATGCTGTTTGCCGTACCGCTGGCGCTGCTGGCCGCCCTCTACACCAGCCAGTTCATGTCGCCCAAGCTGAAAGGGCGCGTCAAGCCGGTGGTGGAGATCATGGCCGCCATCCCCTCGGTGGTGATCGGTTTCCTGGCCGGACTCTGGCTGGCCCCGTTGATTGACAAGAGTGTCCTGACGGTCTTTTTGAGCCATCGTGATCGTGCCGGCCATGCTGCTGGTGACGATCTTCTTCTGGAAACGGATCAGGACCGCTTCACTGCTTCAGCGGGTCACGCGCGGTCATGAGTTTATCGCCATGATCCCGGTTGTGATCCTGGGGGTCTACCTGGCTTTTGTTCTGAGCGGTCTGGCCGAGCTGCACCTGTTCGCCGGTGATTTCAAGCAGTGGCTCTACAGTTCGCTGGGGGTGCGCTACGACCAGCGCAACAGTATCATCATAGCCATTGCACTCGGTTTTGCCGTGATCCCGATCATCTTTACGATTGCCGAGGATGCCATTTCCAATGTCCCGCGCAACCTGACCGCCGCCTCGCTGGCGCTGGGTGCCAGTCGCTGGCAGACCGCCTGGCGGGTGGTACTCCCCTCGGCGCTGCCGGGCGTGTTTTCGGCGGTCATGATCGGTTTTGGACGTGCCATCGGTGAGACCATGATCGTGCTGATGGCCACCGGCAATACCCCGATCATGAGTTGGAGCCTGTTTAACGGCCTCCGTTCCCTGTCGGCCAACATTGCGGTCGAGATACCGGAAGCGCCGCTGGATAGTTCGCTGTATCGGACCCTGTTCCTCTCGGCGGTGCTGCTGTTCATCTTCACCTTTATGATCAACACCGTGGCCGAGGTGATGCGGCAACGGTTTCGTAAGAAGTATGGTAGGTATTAAACCATAATGATAAAAACCTTAATAACACGGAGACACGGAGAACACGGAGAAAGTCAAAAACAAAGATTTTATGGTTTAAACCAAAGACGTAAAGTTTTTGACTTGGTTCTCTCTGTGTTCTCCGTGTCTCCGTGTTGAAAATGCTTTTAGGTTGAAAGGCTTCACAAAGATGAAACTATTTTGGAAAACAGGCGAACCCTATGTGCTGGCAACCGGTGCCGCCCTGGCGATCATCCTGGTCATGTCCCTGACGCTGGTCGGGACCGTCATGACCAACGGGCTGGGTTACTTCTGGCCGCGGGAACTCGTCAGGTTTGAACTGAAAGACGGCACCTTCGCGCTGGGACAGGTCATGCAGCAGGAAGAAAACCCGATCAGCGGAGCCCGGCGGATCCAGCTTAAAGTCGGCAACCGGGAGATCTACGGCCAGGACTTTCGCTGGATCGATGTGCAGGATATCGCTTCCCGTACACAGCCCGCTGAGGCAGTGCTGTTGGAACGGCGTGAGAATGGCAACTATTTTGGTTATTTGAAAGGGGTTACGGCCGAGGGTCTGGCTCTGAGCGGTACGACCCCTGAAGAAAAACTTCAGCAGGCGCGCAAGCTTGTGGCACAGAAAATGGACGACACCGGCACAATTAAAAAGCAGATGTCAAACCTGAATTATACTGCCGAACAGCTCAGGCTGAAGCTGCAGAAACTCGAATATAAAGGCCCGCAAAAGAATGCCGCAGAAATAAGTGAACTGACCGCTGCCCGCGAAAAAACCATGGCTGAATTTTCAGTACTGAATGATCAGGCCACGGCGACCCTGTCAGGAATCGGTCAGATCACCGCCCGGTTTAGTGATGTGACCGGCGACAGCAAGGACATTCCGCTGACGGAAATCATAACCGTGCAACATCCGAACAGCATGTCATTCCTTGCCAAATGCGGCGCTTATCTGGAGCGGATCCGCGAGCTTTTATGGGATGCCCCGCGTGAATCCAATACCGAAGGGGGGCTGTTCCCGGCCATCTTCGGCACGGTCATGATGGTGCTGCTGATGAGCGTCTTTTCGCTGCCCTTCGGGGTGGTGGCCGCCATCTATCTGCGTGAATACGCCCGGGACAATCTTTTGACCCGCATGGTCCGCATCGCCGTCAACAATCTGGCCGGCGTTCCTTCCATCGTTTATGGCGTATTCGGTCTTGGTTTCTTTGTCTACGGCATCGGCGGCAGTATCGACAGCCTGTTCTTCCCGGAGCGCCTGCCGACCCCGACCTTCGGCACCGGCGGCATCCTCTGGTCGAGCCTGACACTGGCACTGCTGACCGTGCCGGTGGTGATCGTGGCCACCGAGGAGTCGCTGGCCTCGATTCCGAAGGGGATCCGCGAGGGTTCGCTGGCGCTGGGCGCCACCAAGTTTCAGACCCTGACCAAGATTCTGCTCCCCATGGCGACCCCCGGCATCATGACCGGCCTGATCCTTTCCATGGCACGGGCGGCCGGCGAGGTAGCGCCGCTGATGATTGTCGGCGTGGTCAAGCTGGCGCCGACGCTGCCGTTTGACACCCACTTCCCGTTCTTTCACATGGACCGTAAATTCATGCACCTCGGTTTTCATATCTACGATGTCGGCTTCCAGTCTCCCAATGTGGAAGCGGCCAAGCCGATGGTGTATGTTACCACCCTGCTGCTTCTGGGAATCGTTGTCATAGCCAGCAGCAGCGCAATTTACCTGCGTAACAGAATGCGCAGCAAGTATACGACGTCGACGTTTTAACTTTTAAAAACGGTTGGAATAACACGGAGCAACGGAGCAACGGAGAATTTAAACAAAATAACGTCTGCTATCTGTGATGATTCTTAAAACTAAATTTTTAAATTATATTCTCAGATTTTACTCAGTTGCTCCGTTGCTCCGTGTTTCAAATTGATTTCAGATTGAACACGTAATTAAGGAATTTATATGCCCCAAACCCAGGAACAGACAGAACACGCACCGATCCTTTCGGTCTCGGATCTTAACCTGCACTACGGTGAGGCCCAAGCCCTCAAGAACATCAACCTTGACATGATCCGTCATCAGGTGACCGCCTTCATCGGACCGTCGGGCTGTGGCAAATCAACGCTTTTGCGCTGTTTCAACCGGATGAACGATCTGGTGGAAAGTGCCAGGGTTGAGGGGAGTATCCGCTTTAACGGCGCTGAGGTAAATGAATCCTCCACCGATGTTATTGCGCTGAGGCGCCGGATCGGCATGGTCTTTCAGCAGTCCAATCCTTTTCCCAAGTCGATCTATGAAAACATCGTCTACGGCTTGCGTATCGCCGGCGTCAACGACAAGGCCACCCTGGACGAGGCGGTGGAGCGCAGTCTGAAAAGTGCCGCCATCTGGAACGAGGTCAAGGACCGCTTGAATGATTCGGCCCTGGGGCTTTCCGGCGGTCAGGCCCAGCGCATCTGCATTGCCCGCGCCATTGCGGTCAATCCCGAGATCATTCTGATGGATGAGCCCTGCTCGGCGCTGGATCCGATCTCGACCCTCAAGATTGAAGAGTTGATCGAAGAGCTTAAAAGCAAGTATACTATTGTGATCGTCACCCATAACATGCAGCAGGCCGCCCGGGTGTCGGATGTAACCGCCTTCTTCTATCTGGGAGAGCTGATTGAAGCCGGGGAGACCCGCAAGATCTTTACCAATCCGGAGAAGAAGCAGACCGAGGATTACATTACCGGCCGGTTCGGATAACCTCTACTTACGTAGTTGTTGTAAATATGAGAGCAAATAATAGATCAATACCTGTCTCACGCAGAGACGCAAAGGCGCAAAGTTTGGATCCTGAATCAATAATGTATTGAAAAGCTTTCCTTCGCGTCTTTGCGGCTTCGCTTAAAAGCGCCTACTTTTGGTGTGTGAAACAAAAGATTTTAGATCCGGCTTAGCCGGATTAGGAGAAATAATGAAACACGAACACATCAGTACGGCATTCGATATCGAGTTGAACGAGTTGAGGCAGAGCATTCTGGTTATGGGCGGCAAGGTGGAGTTGATGATCGCCAATTCGGTCAAGTCACTGGTGGAGCGGGATACGGCGCTGGCCGAACGCACCATTGCGCTGGATCATGAGGTCAATGCGGCCGAGGTGGCGATCGACGAGCGTTGCCTGGAGTTATTGGCACTGCGTCAGCCGGCCGCCCGCGACCTGCGCTTTATCACGATAGCGCTCAAGATCGTTACCGACCTGGAACGGATGGGCGATCAGTGCGCCAACATCGCCAAGCGGGCCCGCGAGATGAACGAAGAGCCGCCGCTCAAGCCCTACATCGACATTCCCCGCATGGCCCACCGGGCCGAGACCATGGTAAAGGAGGCGCTGGATGCCTTTGTACGCGGCGATGCCGATCTGGCCATCAAGGTCTGCAAGGACGACAGTTTTGTGGATGATCTCAATATTCAGATCCAGCGCGAACTACTGACCTTCATGATCGAAGACCCGACGACGATCTCCCGCGCCATGAAGCTCAACTACATCTCCAAATCTCTGGAACGCATCGCCGACCACGCCACCAATATTGCCGAGATGGTGATCTTCATGGTCAAAGGCAAGGATATCCGCCACACCATCTCCTGATTACCCCTGCAAGCGGGAGGGCCTCTGCTGCAGACCCTCCCGCTTTGTCCCTTTTTTCCTTTGTATTACGATCAAGGCGAGAATTTCATAACGCTGTAGCAATGTCGCTCCGATATGCTATCCTGATTATGTGGTCAATTCCTCCTCAAGCGGGTTCAGATGAATTTTCTTCCCTACCTATCGTGTTGTGCAATCCTTCTGGCACTCTCTGTTTTCAACGGAGTGTCAGGAGCAGCGCAAACTTTAAATAATACTGCCCGCGAAGAGAAGTTGACATCGGAACAGCTACCCCTGCCGCCGGTCGTCCTCAAAAAAACGCTGGTTTCCCCTTCTGGAGCGGAGACGAGTTGGATCGATCGAAAATGTCTGACGGTTAGTCACGAGCATGGTTTCAGTAACGGAGACATCCTGGCGGGCATGCTGGTTCTGGCCGGCATTGCACTGGTCTTCATTATTCAACTGCGGCGCATGGTACGAATGCGCACCGCTGAGCTGGAGAGCGAGATTGGTAAGCGTCATGCAGATCGAGGAGTCGCTTCAGGAGAAAAACGAGAGAGCTGACCGCCATCGAGGAAGAGCTGCGCAATCAGCTGGATGAATCATCGCATGCGCGGGATGAACTGCTGGCCAGTCAGATGCTGGTGACCGCCATGATGAATAACTCGTTCCAGTTTCAGGGACTGTTGACCCCTGACGGCATGCTGATCGAGGTCAACAGGACGGCACTCGATTTTATAGGCCGGACGAAAGAAGCTGTTGTCGGGTGCTACTTCTGGGAGACACCCTGGTGGAGCCATGACCCGGTCCTTCAGGCCCGCCTCCAGACGGCCGTCAAACAGGCGGCTGCCGGAGAGTCGGTACGTCTTGAAGTGACCCATCAGGACGTTGGCGGCCGCCTGCATGTGATTGATTTCTCGCTCAAGCCGGCCTTCGACGCCGAAGGGGCTGTTGTATATCTGATCCCGGAAGGTCATGACATCACCAAACGGCGTCTGCTGGAACAGCAGGTCGTTCAGCAGCAGAAGCTGGAAGGGGTCGGCCTGCTGGCAGGCGGTATCGCCCACGATTTCAATAACCTGCTGACTCCTATCTTCGGCTATGCCGAGATGATCCGCAAGAAGACCAATCCAGATGAACCGATTTATGTCCGGGCCTCCGCGATTCTGGACGCAGCGACAAAGGCCAAGAATCTGGTCAGCCAGCTGTTGAGTTTCAGCCGCAAGCAGATCCTGTCCACCCACGTTATGACCTGAACGAGATCATCAGATCCTTCATGAAGATCCTGCTCAGAACCATCCGCGAGAATATTGCCATTGATCTGCCGTTATCTGCCGAAAATTGCCCGGTTATGGTTGATCGTACCCAGATCGAACAGATCCTGCTCAACCTGGCGGTTAATGCCCAGGACGCCATCGCCGGAAACGGCCGGATTACCATTCAGACCGGCCATGTTGTCCTGGATGACGAGTACTGTTACCGGCACCCGGGTGCCCGTCCCGGGCGATACGTCATGCTGGCCTTCAGCGACAACGGCAAAGGCATGGATGAAGAGACTCTGGCCCATGTCTTCGTACCATTTTTTACGACCAAGCCGCCCGGCAAAGGTACCGGTTTGGGGCTTTCCACGGTTTACGGCATTGTAAAGCAGCATGATGGCTATATCGATGCCCAGAGCAAGCCGGGCCAAGGTACAATCTTCAGCATCTATCTGCCGGAAAGTGTCGGTTCCGAAGAGCTGGAGCACCCTGTTGAGGTGGTCTCGGCACAGAGGATAGAGACCGCCGCCACGATTTTGCTGGTGGAAGATAACGCCATGGTGCTTGAGATGGTCAGGGACCTGCTGGAAATGCAGGGGCACCAGGTGCTGTGCACCACTGAACCCGAGGCTGCCCTGGAACTTGCCCGCAGCAATGTCGCCGCTATCGACCTGTTGATTTCTGATGTGGTTATGCCGAAGATGAACGGGCCGGAGCTGTATGAACAGCTGTCCGGGATCATCCCTGGATTGAAAGTGTTGTTCATGTCCGGATATGCCGACAACCTGTCGGTGCAGGACGGATTTCTGGAGGAGGGGGGCAACTACATTGCCAAACCGTTTACTTCTGAGGCCCTGCTCGATCAGGTTGCCCGGATGCTGGAACCGGATGATGTTTCCGGAATATGAAGGCTGTGTCTGAATTTGGAGGAATTACATTGAAGAGTGTTGCAGTGCAAAAGCCGACAGTTCTGGTTGTCGAAGATGAGCACTATGTCCGGGAATCCCTGACGGCCTATCTGGATGACATCGGCTACCGGGTGCTGACCGCTGAAAACGGGCGGAGCGGGTTGGAGCTGTTTAGAAGCCGGCGGCCCGATATTGTCATGACAGATCTCCGCATGCCGGTTATGGACGGTTTTGCACTGTTGGCAGGCGATTACGGCCGAATCGGAATTCACGCCGATCGTGGTTGTTTCCGGGGTCGGAGCGGTTGATGAGGCGGTCACGGGCCATGCGTCTGGGGGCCTGGGATTATGTCTCCAAGCCGATCATGAATTTTGAAGAGCTGCAGATCACGCTGGAACGCTCCCTTGAGCGGGCCCGGACAAAATATGAACTGGAACGTTTGCGGCGGCACCTCTCGGAAGGCACGCTGGAGGACGAGACCGCTTTCAGCGAGCATAATCACCACGTCTCCCACGGATGCGCGACAATCTTTCTGTATCTGGAGTCGGTTGCGCCTTCGCGCCAACCGGTACTGATCACCGGAGAGACCGGCACCGGAAAGGAGCTGATCGCCCGGGCGGTGCACAGGTTGAGCGGGCTTGGCGGCCCGTTTGTGGCCATCAATCTGGCCGGACTGGACGACGCCATGTTCAGCGACACCCTCTTTGGCCATCAGCGCGGGGCCTATACCGGCGCTGACCGGGCCCGCGAGGGTCTGATCCGACAGGCCTCAGGCGGCACTCTCTTTCTGGACGAGATCGGCGATCTGTCGCCCGGATCGCAGGTCAAGCTGCTGCGTCTTGCTGCAGGAGGGTGAATACCTGCCGCTCGGTTCCGACAAGGTGCAGAAAAGCGATGCCCGGATTGTAGCTGCCACGCATGCCGACCTGAAACAACGGATGGAGCAGGGCACCTTTCGCCCGGATCTGTATTACCGGCTCTACAGTCACCGCGTGGAGCTGCCGCCGCTTCGCGAGCGTTGCGAGGATCTGCCGCTGCTGACAGCCTATTTTATGGAGAAAGCTGCCGTGCTGCTCGGCAAAACGACTCCGTCTGCTCCGGCGGAACTTAACCGCTATCTGGCCGCTTACCGTTTTCCCGGCAATATCCGTGAGCTGGAAGCGCTCATCCATGATGCCGTGGCCCGCTCGGCTAGTCGTATCCTGCTCCCTGGATTCGATCGTGACGGCGATCGGCAGTGATCTGCGTACGCCGTGAGTCGTCTTGGGCCGCTGGTCAACAGCTGTCCGGTCTGTCCGTTCGCCGAAAAAATGCCGACCCTCAAGGAGGCTGAGGAACTTCTGATTGCAGAAGCGCTGCGGCTGGCCGATAACAATCAGCGTCTGGCCGCCACCTACCTGGGTATCACCCGCCAGGCGCTTAACAAGCGTTTATCGCGTTCGTGACAGTAAAATCAAAGCGGAGCCCAAGCCACCCCTGCGACAGATGTTGCAGTGGTGGCTTTTTGCTTGTGGTAAAAAACGTAATAATAATAGAGGTTTGACCTCTTGCACCGCTTTGCTCTGAAATAAGGGTCGCACCCCTCCCGAATCAAAATCAATCATAACGCTTTATAATTATGGAATAAAAATTGATGCTTGTGTTGGCACGCAGCCTGCTCCTATATTGGCGGATGTTTCCCTTGATATTGTCTGGGAGCACTTCCGCGCTTTCAGCGGCCAAATCGTTGTTGAAATCCTAGCCAGCGATAGAATGAACAGAAGGAGTCGAAATGATGGATGCCAAGGTGCTGCTGGTGGATGATGAAGAGATGATCAGGGAGTCGGTGGAGGCTTTTTTCAGCTCTGTCGGGATCCGGATTCTGACCGCTGCAAGTGGTGAAGAGTGTCTTGATTATCTGGAGGAGGGCTTTCGGGGGGTCATCCTGATGGATGTCATGATGCCGGGGATGAATGGCTGGGACACGATCCGCAAGATTGTGGATAACGATCTCTACGACGGGAATATTATTGTCATGCTGACCGCCATGGGCGTCCCTGACAACAAGATGGAAGGGATCCAGGAGTATGTCACCGACTATCTGACCAAACCGTTTAATCCGGATGAGCTGCTGGAGGTTCTGCAGTATTATTTCAGCCTGCTGAAAGCTTTGGAGCCTGCCGGTCGACCTGGTTAGGACCGACAGGCCTGAAAAGGATCGTTTGCAGCAATAGCATGTACCTGAGTTATAGGAACCTATAATGCCAGATAAACGTTATCAACAGATCAGACGCAGATTCATGCTTGCCGTGACAATTATGCTGGCTGTGCTGGTCGGATTGTTAGTTTGGGAAAGTCTTTATGACTATCAACGGATAACTTCCGAAGTGCCATCTCGTCACGCCGAATTTGATTTGCTCTGGTTTGGCACATTATTCAAACATGGTACGGTAGCCTTTCTTATGACGGTTTTTATTGTCATCAATTCATTTTTATTCCTCCGTCAGATACGCCGCCTGGAGATGTCATCCCTGCAGCTTGAAGCACAACAATATGAATTGGCTGTCAAGGCCGCGATGATCGATTCGGCTCTGGATGCCATTATCCTGCTGGATGAAAACGGGCGCCTGCTGCAGTTTAATAACGCTCTGTGCGTCCTGACCGGTCGCGGTCGTCAGGAACTGGAGGCGATGAGTCTCCAGGATATTGTCTACGCCGGAGAAAGCCGGCATGATCGAAGATCGGATCCGTCAGATCCTGGCATCCGGCCAGGCGGTGTTTGAGTCTGAGTATCGGCATGCCTCGGGGGCTGTAGTGCCGATCGAGGGGCATGCGCGCTCGGTTTTGATCGGGCAGCGCCAGCTTGTTCTGAGTGTGGTGCGCGATATAAGTGCCCAGAAGGCTTTTGAGCAAAACCTTAGAAATGCCGAACTGCGCGAGCGGGTCCGGGCCGAAATCCTGGAACGGATTGCCCTTAATGAGCCTCTGCCGCAGTTGCTTGCGTTCATCGCCTGTGCCATTGAAAAGGAGAGCCCGGGAGCACTCTGTTCGATCATGCTGGCTGACGCAGACGGCAAACGGCTGCTGACCGGAGCAGCGCCCAGCCTGCCGGAGTTCTTTAATAGTGCGGTCAATCGCACCAGGATCGGCGAAGGGGTCGGATCGTGCGGTACGGCGGCCTTCCGCAAGCAGCGGGTACTGGTGGAGGATATCGACAGCCACCCCTTCTGGAAAGGGTTTAAGCCGGCTCAGGATGCCGGGTCTGCGGTCATGCTGGTCAGAGCCGATCGTTTCCTCTGCCGGTCAGCTGCTGGGCACCTTTGCCATCTATCACCACCAGCCGGGTCTCCCCGGAGAGGGGGAAATCCGTCTGATCGAACAGGCGTCCGCCTTTACCGCCATCGCCCTGGAGCGGAACCGGAGAGAGTCGGAGATGGCCGCGCTGGAACTTCAGCTGGGGCAGTCGCAGAAGATGGAGGCGATCGGTCATCTGGCCGGCGGTGTGGCCCACGATTTCAATAATCTGCTGACGCCGATCATTGTTTATGCCGACCTGCTCAAACGTGCCCTGCCTGATGAAGAGAAGCTGCAGTCCAAGGTAGACGGCATCATCAAGGCTTCGCACAAGGCGCGCGATCTGACCCAGCAACTGCTCAGTTTCGGCCGCAAGCAGGTCATGCAGTTGCAGGTGATCGACCTGAACGAGGTCATCTCATCATTTTACTCCATCATGCGCCGGACCGTGCGCGAAAGCATCGATATCAAGCTGCAGCTCTCCACACAGCCAGCCGTCATCAACGGCGACCGCTCCAAGCTGGATCAGGTCATTCTCAATCTGGCCATCAACGCCCAGGATGCGATTGGCGAGACCGGACAGATCATCATAGAAACCGGACAGGTTCTGATCGACGATGAATATGCCCGACTGCATCCAGGTATGAAAACCGGTGACCATATCCTGCTGTCTTTCAGTGATGACGGCTGTGGCATGGCTGATGAAAATTTGCGGCATATTTTCGAGCCGTTTTATACCACCAAACAGGTCGGCCACGGCACCGGTCTCGGCCTTGCAAACGTGTACGGCATTGTTAAACAGCATGACGGCTACATAGAGGCTGTCAGCAAGCTTGGCAGCGGTACGACATTCAAGATTTATTTTCCGTTGGTGCTTGAGCAGCCTGCCGCCGTTGCGCTTGATGCTGCGCGGCCTGTTTCTGACCATACCGGCAGCGAGACAATCCTGCTGGTGGAGGACAACGAAATGGTGCGTGTCATGACGGCCGAGCTGCTGGAAGGTTTCGGTTACAGGGTCTATGTCGGGGAAGACCCCGAACATGCCCTGGAGCTTGTCAGGAACATTCCGGAGAAAATCGATCTGCTGATCACTGATGTTGTGATGCCGGGTATGAACGGTATGCAGCTTTTCGAACGAATCAATATCGAGAGGCCTGATGTCGAAAGGGTTCTGTACATATCCGGTTACACCGACAACTTGATCGTGAAAAACGGGGTGTTGGAAGAGGGACTGAATTTCCTGCAGAAGCCCTTTGCTGTTGACGCATTGATGGCCAAGGTCCGCGATCTGCTGCCCGCGAAAAAGGATTCTCCCGCTGAGTGATCCGCAGTGCAGTTTTGTCAGCGCTTGAAGCCTGTAGTCAGCAGAGGTGTTTATGAGACAGAGAGAGAAATATGCTAATGTGCCGGCCGATGCTTTGGCTGCCGGGCTTGTCGAGATACATGATCTGCTTGCCAGGGTAAGTAAAGGCGATACTGCCCAGTCTGACGTGGTTGAGTCTGAAACGGGCATCTTCAGTGAAATAAAAAAGCTTATAAATGAACTTGCAATGCATATGCAGCAGACCAATGATTATACCCACGAAATGGCAATCGGGCTTTGTGAGCATTACGAAACGCTCAACCGGATTGCTAGCGGTGATTTTTCTGGCCGTGCCTCGGTTGATTCCGGGATAGAGGTTGTTGCGAAACTTGGTGAGCTTATCAATCTGGAAGCGGATGCTCTGACCAATGCAATTTCTCGCGCCCAACATGCCGAAGAGACTGCCAAATATGCATATCAGCAATTGCTTGATATTGTAGAGTTTTTGCCGGATGCCACCTTTGTAGTGGATCAGGATAAGCGGGTTATTGCCTGGAATCGGGCCATTGAAAAGATGACCGGCATTGAAAAACAGGAGATAATCGGGAAGGGTGATTATGAATATGCGCTTCCGTTTTACGGAGAGCGCAGGCCGATCCTGATTGACCTGATCGACGAGAGCCCGGATGCAGCCAGGCATAAATACAAGTATATCAAAAATGAAGGCAGAACACTTTACACCGAGGCCTTTGTTCCTACGTTTCGAAACCTCGGGATTCGCTATTTTTGGGCAACGGCTACACCGCTGTTTAATAAAGAGGGTAAGCAGATCGGCGGCATCGAATCAATCCGCGATATTACTGAATACAAAAGTGCCGAGGAGGAAAAGTTGCGGCTGGAGTCGCAGCTTAACAAGGCCCAGATCATGGAGACGCTGATGGTCCGCCTGGGACATGATCTGAAAACTCCGCTGACGCCCCTGTTTATTATGTTGTCGCTTCTGAAAAAGCGACTGAGCGAACCTGATCTGATAAAAATGGTCGATACCTGTATGAAAAGCGCCACCACCATCAATAATCTGACCGACAAAACCAGGATACTTGCCACGCTTTCATCCAGTGTAAAACCGTATGAACTGGAAGTTGTTTCGCTTGCCGCCATTGTGGATCAAGCTGTTGTCGGATTGTGCGGACATGCTTGTCAAAAAAGCAGATTAACTGCCGGAACAGTCTTGACCCCGCACTGTTTGTCCAGGTTGTGCCGGCCCAGCTGCATGAATTGTTTGTCAATCTTGTTTCAAATGCCGTTCATTTTTCGGCTGAAAAAAAGTGTCATTTTCATCACTGCCGAGCGAGATGCCGAAGCTGTGGTGATTTCCGTGCGGGATCAAGGCGTCGGGCTTGCCCCCGCTCATCTGGAGCATATTTTTGACGAGTTTTTCAAAGCCGATGAATCCCGCCACAATATTGATGCCTCCGGTCTCGGTCTCTCCATCTGCAAGCGGGTTGTCCAGAATCACCACGGCCGGATCTGGGCCGAAAGCCCCGGACCCGGTCTGGGCACAACCATCAAATTTACCCTCAATGAGAGAGTTCCTGAATAAAACGTTTCAAACGTTACCTCCCTGCGACAAAAATTGCTGCTGCAACTCTGGTCTTTTGTTGTAACCACTCGATACTACAGTAATAACCCCCATTTTACATCTTCTTTAGCCAACTTTTGTCGCAGGCGCATAAGCATAATTCCATTTATAACCAGCTGTAATTAATCAGCAAAATTATTTCAAGGCCTGTGGCACGCTCCCTGCTCTTACCAGGGGTAAATCTACAGCCACACATATCGATGGCATTGGGAGGAATTATGAAAGCTGAAGACGTACAAGGACTGGGGTATTTTTACGAAGATCATGAGTCTGTCGGTGCTGACCTGGCTGGTGCTGGTGCTGGCGACCATGTTTGCGCTGGTGCCGTTTATCCGCGGTCTGATCATGCAGGAGAAGAAGGCGACCGTCAGCTATCTGGTGCAGCAGGCAAGCAGTGTGCTGGCGTCGTACCAGAAACAGGTCGAGGCCGGGACACTCACCAAAGAGGAGGCCCAGAAACAGGCCGCCGAGCGGATATCGGACCATGCGTTATAATGAAAAGGATTATCTCTGGATCAACGACATGACTCCCAGAATGATCATGCATCCGATCAAGCCGGAGCTGAACGGCAAGGATCTGAGCGAAAACAAGGATCCGAACGGCAAGGCGCTTTTCGTGGAGATGGTCAAGGTCTGCAAGGACAAGGGCAAGGGTTTTGTCGCAGTATGCCTGGGCTAAGCCGGGCAGCAGTGAGCCGGTTCCCAAAACTCTCCTATGTCGAGTTGTACCAGCCCTGGGGCTGGGTGGTCGGCACCGGCATCTATGTTGATGACGTGACCGCCCATATGCGCACAATCCAATTCGGCATCGGACTTGGGCTGCTGGTTATTCTGGCGCTCAGTATCCTGCTGGCCTGGCTGGTGTCGCGCACCGTCACCGGTCCGATCAAGGCGGTGGTCGATACGATCAAGGATATTGCCCAGGGTGAGGGCGACCTGACCCGACGTCTGCCGATCCTCGGCAACAATGAGATCGGTGAGCTGAGTGAATGGTTCAATACCTTCATCGGCAAGCTGCACGGCATCATCAACCAGGTTTCCGGCAGTTCGCTGCAATTGGCATCATCAGCGCTGGAGCTGCAGCTGACCTCAAAACAGATGACCGAAAGTATTGCCCAGCTGTCGTCGCAATCGACCTCACTGGCAACCGCCGGTGAAGAGATGTCGGCCACCTCGGGCGATATTGCCAACAATTGCCACCAGGCGGCCAACAATGCCGGCGGTGCTACCCAGAAAGCCAATCAGGGAGCTGCGGTTGTCGGTCAATCCATCGCGGTCATGAACACCATTGCCGAGCGGGTTCAAAATGCGGCCAGTACCGTAGATGCCCTGGGTGTGCGCTCCGAACAGATCGGCGCCATTATCGGCACCATCGAAGATATCGCCGACCAGACCAATCTGCTGGCCCTGAATGCCGCCATCGAAGCGGCCCGGGCCGGAGAACAGGGTCGTGGTTTTGCCGTTGTTGCCGATGAAGTCCGCGCCCTGGCCGAACGGACCACCCGTGCCACCAAAGAGATCGGCGAAATGATCAAGGCCATTCAGAAAGAGACCAAGGATGCGGTAGCTTCCATGGAACAGAGTGTCACCCAGGTCGAACAGGGTACCAGCCATGCCGCCGAATCCGGCCGTTCGCTGCAGGAGATCCTCGATATCATCAACGATGTAACCGAGCAGATCAGCCAGATCGCCACCGCTGCTGAAGAACAGACCGCCACGACCCGCGAGAGCAATACGGACCGAGCCAAGCAATCTTCCAGCCTGTGAAGAGAAA